>NZ_JBCHVH010000002.1:0-1120089 GCF_050474425.1 Pseudomonas sp. B1-22
TCATCCGCTCGACTTGCATGTGTTAGGCCTGCCGCCAGCGTTCAATCTGAGCCATGATCAAACTCTTCAGTTCAATACTGCTTGGGTTTTGAGAAAACCCTAAACTTGGCTCAGCAATCGCATGCTCAACTTAATGAGCTAAAACTCTCGAGTTCACGAGTGTTACTTGCGTTGCTGATAATCAGTCGATCATCAGTCTTACATCACAAGCACCCACACGAATTGCTTGATTCGACTTGTTAAAGAGCGTTTGGCTGAGGCTTTCGCCTCAACCGAGGCGCGCATTCTACGCTAACCTCTTTTTCCGTCAAGCGTTATTTTCGAAAATCTCTTTTCTACTCAACCGCTTGCGCATCAGCGAAGGAAACCTTCTCATCAGCGGGAGGCGCATTCTACAGCGATCAAACCCACTGTCAAGCACCTCGATGACCTTCTCTTCAGCTCACCGCCGGAGCAGCCAATGAAGAGCGGCAAGTGAATCACCTGCCTGATCACCATTCTCAACTTCGATTCACTGTAAGTGCTTGATTTTCAAGCTCTTTCAGCGCTTCGTCGCTGGGAGTGGTGCGCATTATAGGGAGTTAAAAATGCCCGTCAACGGCTTTTTGCAGAAAGATGACAAAGGGTATCTCCCCTCCCTCTCCTACTATAGAAGCAATCCCCTCCGGCAACCGCGCACCGCCAGTAGCACCGACGGTAGCCAGGCCCAAGCTCAAGCGTCCCACCTCCTCCACTCCGCTGCTTCTTCTATATAGAGAAGACTCACCAGGACCTCGCACCTCCACGCACGCGCCCTGGATTCCTACGAGCGTTGCAGGTTGCCGCCTCGGAAAGCCGTCCGCCATTCTCCGAGCGTCACGGTCAATCCCGTGGCCTGGTTTGACGACCGGAACTGAGATGACGCGAAAGCGCTGAAAACGCGTGCAGGAAACAGCGATGGTTTCCTGTAGGCCCTTTCATGCCAGTAGTATTCACTACTGGCTCTATGGCGGATCGCGCAGGGAGATCCTCGGGTCTGCCGGTTCCATCTCCCGGTTCGTCAACCCTGCGCGGTCCGCCACCCTTCGCTTGACGACGACGCGTGGCGGCTCCTCAACCTCGTAGGTGGAGCTTCACCATGCAAGACGCTTACAAGCCTGTCGTTTTCCAACGCTACACCTACCAACTGCGCGCCGTCCTGATCGAACGCCAACCCTGGTTCGTCGCCCACGACTTCGCCCGCCTGATCAACGCCCGCCGCCCCTACCGCCTGCCCAACCGCATGGACCCGGAACAGAAACGCGCCGTCGTCTTGGAATACCACAGCGGCTTCCGCGAGGAAGTGGAAGTCATCAGCGAATCCGGCGCCTACAAAGCCCTCTACCGCTTCTGGCACCCCGAACACCGCAACATAGCCAAATGGCTCAGCGACGAAGTCCTCCCCACCCTCCACGACACACAGCACATCCCCGACACCAATCCCCACCGCGCCTTCATGACCTGGGCCGACCAACGCATCGGCGTGATCAAGTGGCAAGGCGAAATCTGGATAGCGCGACGGGACCTACCGACTTTCCTGGCAACACAGGATGACTGGGCACTGAGAGACGCGCCGAGCTGGCGATCGATCTAGGTAATCTTTGCGGAAAGAGAAATGCAAAAAGGCCGGCTCATTGCTGAACCGGCCTTTTCAAATTTGGTCGGGACGGAGTGATTCGAACACTCTACCCCTTGCACCCCATGCCAGTGGTCGAAATCGTAACTCACTGATTTTTCTAGCATCATCTAGGGCGCTCGCTGCAACCGATGTCCTACGCTACCTGACGGTTTTCAACGAATTCCCGCAAAAGTCCCTGAGCAGATTGGCGGCTTCGGGTTGCGAGACCTCTGACTTTGATCCTCGGCCAGCAAAGTCCGCGTCCTAGCCATTGATGCTTGGGCCGCACGCAATGTGTTCGAGACGCTTCGACATTCAGCAAGCAACGGACGGCGAACTGCGCCTAGGTTGCTCGAAGCGCATATCCGGCCCAGCATGATCCGAACAAGCAGGCAGTTTTTGAGATCATCGTGATATCATTCGCACCTTCTCATGGACACGAGGATGATCTGAACAACAGGACTTGTATTCTGGGATTCGCGTTTTGGCATTGACCGGCTGCACTGACGAAGGCGACTTCAAAGAAATCCTGGGCTGCGCAATCGCAGTCGATCAACTTCAGCAATGTGCCGCCCCCCAGAAAATCAACGCCTATATGGGCAAACTCCTGAAGGAAACAGGCTACAGGCCATCCGTGATGGCGATGCTCAGAATCCGCGAAGAACTAATGTACGACGACTGGAACCTCGCCGGAATGGGCACGCTGGGACAGCTGGAAACCTTCCTCGACGAATTCAACTCCTGCACCTGGCAAGACATCTACCGCCAAGGCGACCTGAGCCGTCGCGACCTGCTCTGAATGGTATACGGGCAGCAGTAGGAGCGATCGCAACAAACGCTGAGCTGCCCGGACCACCAGCTCCTCCCGTTGTGAAACATCAAGGAAGATCATGAAGAAAATCAGCTGCCTTCTTGCCCTCTTCTCCCTGCCGATTGCCGCCATGGGCTACGGCGAGATCGGCCAATGGTCCAGCGGCTGGGGTCAGGGTACATCCGAATACAACGTCTCGGACAACGCCGGAAACTCCCTTTATATCGCCTGCAGCGAAGACCACCCGGTTAGCATGACTCTGACCTTGAATGGTGCGGAATACGGCAGCTACAGCGACAGGGATTTGACCTGCTGGTCGATGCCGTGGAAGTACAGACGCCTTACGACACCGCCTCGCGAGTGGGCGCCAACGACCTCCTCTTCGTTTGGGACGATCTGCGAAAAGCGAAAACGCTGCAAGCCAAGACAACCGACGGCCAAGTCATCAGCCTGCCCACCAAGGACTCAGCCAAGGCACTGCCAGCCTGGGGCACGCCGGAGTTCGCCTATACCACCGCGTTCTAAGAACAGCCAGTCGGGGTAAATGCCCAGCCAAGTTGAAATGTATCGTTATTCACTGGTACGTACAGACGTGCCTGCGGGCTTGAAAACATCTTTTAGCTTCCAAATAGCGCCCCCAGGTCGACGCCCAGTAATTTTTGTTTTCTTACTCCCCAGAAAGTTTCGTCATCAGCCAGAGAAAATCCGGCAACTTTGTGAAGCTTTTGATGCCTTCAAAGACCCTTACCAACCAGAAATCAACTTTAGAAAAACAGAAATACACGACCAACCATGCTATCAAGATCCCTTGAATCACCTCGCGCCTACAGCCAGAGCCTAGCAAATGGGCTCGGAAAGACCTTAGTAACTGCACATATATTTGCAAAAATCCTCAGCCACAATGATGACTCTGGGAGACACGGCGTTGTCATACCAACAGAAATTTACGAGTTCTTTC
Source organism: Pseudomonas sp. B1-22 (assembly GCF_050474425.1). NCBI lineage: Bacteria > Pseudomonadati > Pseudomonadota > Gammaproteobacteria > Pseudomonadales > Pseudomonadaceae > Pseudomonas > Pseudomonas sp. B1-22. The sequence continues at coordinate 3,406 of NZ_JBCHVH010000002.1, forward strand.
CAGAGCTTAAAATCGATAATCCAGACCAGAACACAGCAACGTTCTTCTCTGCATTTGATTGCGTAAATGGGAAGGAAACGAAACTTTCCTATAAATATTACCAGCGCTACCCTGAGCGCAGGATAACTCGCCTCAATGGTGCGCTAAACCGCAAGAATGGCGCAAGAATGGCCGTATTCATGAGGGCCGAACATACGGACGGCTCGACGGGGTACTACGTTGACGCGGTCATTGAAAATGTCGATACCTGCTTCCCGGCCTTGTGCAAAGTTCTTTTCGGCGATGTCCCCACAAAAAATGAATCATTCATTCTACTTGACTCCAGCTCTACCTCATTCAGCACTGACGATGTGCTCAAAGAGCTACTATCACATTTCGATCGAATAAGCTCTCAAGGCTATATAAATACCCTAAGAGCGGGAGACACCGGCATCGGCTACACCTTTGAGTTCATGGCTGGAGTTGAGGAGAATAACGACAAGACGGCCGACTTCAAGGGAATAGAAATCAAGTGCAAACATGATAAGGGCACCGGAAAGGGTAGCAAAATCAATCTTTTCCAGCAGGCACCTGCCTGGCATACCAAATCATCCAACTCTCAACTCATAAAGAATATTGGCCAGCCTGACCAAAATGGCTTTTATCGCTGTTATTCGCAAGTCACAACAAAAATCAATAACCTTGGCCTCTGGCTTGATACGGACTGTCCAACCGAAATTAATCTATTAAAGAATACGTCGCTCCTAGGGTACTGGTCTCATAAAACGCTCGAGCAGCGACTTCTGGAGAAGCACTCTAGGGCTGTTTTCATCAAGGCAAAAGTACTTGGCAAAGGAACAGAACAAAGCTTCCATTACACGGAACTTGTGTATTGCGAAAGACCCTTGATCCAGAATTTCAAAGAGCTTGTAGGCGAACGCCGAATCGTCTTTGAGTTCATGATGTCGGAAAAGGGGAATGGGGTAAGGAATCACGGCTACCCATGGAGATTACTCAGTGAGGAAGATCTTCCCAATCTTTTTTCACTGCGTGTAAAAATCAGGTAGGACTGGAATCTTCCACCCAGAATCAGCACCTCATGAATCCGCATGGGGCGCTGCATTGAAAACACCTGAGTTCGGTCATGCTGCGTTGAAAAGCGACTCGGGATAGTCTCTACGACCAGAAAACTCTGCTTCCTCGCCGCTTTCCGCCTTGCCTGGCCTTCCCTCGGCAGATTATTCCTACGAGCACTGGTCAGATAGAGTGCGCTGTAATTAGATCGGACAAGAACCCATACTGCGGCGCTTGGGGGGTCCCGACAACCATAGCTCGATCCAATCCACTGTTGACTGTCTCGCAGGCTGTTTCCGGTAGCAGAACGCATGCATGACAGGCTGCCTTGTTCACTCGCCGCGCCCCTGTACCACCCAAATCCTCCGAGCACACGGGGTCGGCGGAACACCAAGAAGCCCGCGAAAGCGCCCTGCGCACCATTGGCTCGAACATCTCAGGCCGGCCGATGCGGACCAGTCCACCCAGACTCCCCTCCGAGTCCCCAGCAGCTGTATATATGAGGAAGGCTGCCATTGGTGCCTCCGGATCGCTCGACACGAAGATGCGCTCCTTCAGCGCAGCAGACGAGTAACCGCACTCGAACACCATCTGATTGATCATGATGTGCGCCAGACTGTGAACCAGAAGGTAGCGGGCGGCCCATTGCGGCGTCCAGTCTTTAGCCTGGAGGGGAGGAAGGAGATTCAACTCGTTACCCATGCGGCTTACAAACGCTTGGTCGAGCCGCGCCCCCAGCCAACCTGCGTTATCATCTAGCCATCGACGCACGGCATCCTCGCTCAGCTCGACAAAAATTCCCTCGCCGTAGTTCTTGATGGCGGGCAACCACTGGTGCGCGGGCTCTGGCGGATGCAGGAAAAGCTGATTCATGGCCGATGACGGCATGGCTTTGAGCGGATCCCTCGCCCGAATAAGACGTTCAAATCCACAGAATACGCGCGTCTCGCGCAAGCGCTCGACCAGATTGACCCGCCCAAACCAGCGTTTCAATTCCTCCGGAACCTGGCTGGGGATGACTCTAAGCTCATCGTCGACACCAGGCCCCACTTCATTGCGCAGAACGTTGTACTCGGCCCGCCGGAACATCAGCGTTTCCGACTCCTCCATAACGGGCTGATCCCCCCCGCTGGCCACCGAGGTACCCTGGCTGAGGGAGTCGATGGCCTTCATAATCGACTCGTCATCGGGAAGGGTGGAGTAATGGGGTCTCAGGATGTCGCGAAGCCTGCCTAGAACGTCCGGCCGCTCCCCCATCTCGAGGAGGAACTTGATGATGCTCAGATCCATTTCGTCCCGCCGCAGTATTTTCTTTATTTCGGCGACGGTCTGTTCGCTGGTCATGTCCGGCAGGTAGATCGAGGATAGAGTCATGCCGAAATAGATGTTCGACTGGTTAATCAGCACGGCTACGGGAGGTTCATCGCACGACTGAGCCCCCCGTCCTAGCCAGGGACGCTCCCCGCTGCAGCGGAGGATGCCCGCGGAACGGAGCCCGGAACCTTTGATCGTGCCACTTTCCTGATCACGGTCCATGCCCATGGACCCGGCCAGCGTTTTCCATTTCCGGCAAGTCGTGCAGGAGACCTTCACGGAGCGCAGGTCTGGACCGCCCGAATCATTCAGGACCAGGCCACTGTCCCCCGGACACACGCATCCGCACCACTCCTTCCAAGGAAAGTCCGAGATATGCCCGCGGCTGCAGACACTAATGAACCGGACCGGACGCCACCGCGCCTGTTTCTCGCCCTTTTCCAGAGGGGCCAGTTTCAGCGTACCAAGACTAACCCGGCGCATTTTTCCGCTGAAACTGTCGACATACCAAGTGGGGAAGCGGTGTGTCTGAACCTCCAGTCTGGAGAGACCGGGGTTCTGTTCGTCAAAACAATACTCCGGCGGCTGGCGGAATTGATGAACCCGGAGCAGCGCGGAAAGTCGGGGCTCGTAAATCGCATGCTTGCGCATGGCTGCCCCATCTGCTTTCCAGTAGCCACGCTCATCCCTCTGCTTGTGCCAGAAGTCAAGGCCGCAGACGATGTTGGGAACACCATTCTTGTCGGTGTAGATACTTCCCGGACCAAAGGGTGCAATCAGTTGCCCCAGCCGAATCTCACTGGCCATGCTCTGTGTGCTCCTCCACAAAATAGTTGTCGCTGATCGCCGCGCGGGCAGTGCCATCGACATTGCGCATGCTGCTGAGAACCCGAGCACCCTTTTGTTTCTGTTCGCGGGTCGCGAACACGCCGGACCACAGCATCAGGTATTCACCGTCCCTTTTCTGCGGGTATGCCCACCACTCCTGCGGGTTGGCCTGCCATTTCGTGCGGAGGTCGCTGTATACCTTATACATGGCATCGCGCACGCGATCCGACTCCGCTGGCTGCTTTTCCATGATGATTTCGCAGCGCTCAAGCAGCAGTTCAAACGCCTCCTCCAGATAGCCGACATAGTCACCAAATGCCTCGCCGGGTGATTTAGCGTTATGGCACTGCCTGGCCCAAACCAAAAGGACGCCGGTCAAGGCACGCTCCACTGCTTCGACCGAAAATGGTGTGGCCGACGTGGGCTCTACACGCTCATACAACCGGCGGTGATAGCTGTGGAACTGCTCGAAATGTGATCGGTCACGACTCTTGCTTGGATTGAACATGCTCAGAATCAGGCCCGGTCGGCTATCCCAGCGCCTGCCGACGCGCCCCGTAACCTGGATGTATTGCGCGGTCGACTTGGGCTGGCCGACAACGGCCATCAATGCCAGCCGATCGATATCAACCCCCACCTCGATGATGTTTGATGCAAGGCAGGCATCAATGGACTTCTTGTCATTCCAGTCCAGAGCCAGCCGGTCCATCAGCTCAACCAGCTGTGCCTGACTTTGGCGGCTGGTCAGTTCCTCGACTGTATTGAGGTAGCGTTGCTTGCTGCCCTTGAGCCCATAGCGGAGCGAGTAATCCTTCATGCGCGCGGCAATGTCAGACTGGAACAGAGTCTGGGCCCCCCCCAGCTCGCGAAGGCTGTTGTAAAACGCCAGCAAGGTCCACCATGCATCCTTCTTGTCATCCTCGAACATCCAGGCCCTGAACAACGCTGCCGAGAATGTGCGAACCTGTGCCGTCAGGAATGACCGGTAACCGCCGACATGAATGCCAAGGTACAGGCGCCCCTCTGCAAGCCGGCCGTCGCGGTCTCTAGCGTAGCGTCCGAAAAACGAGTCCCCCATTTCCAATCCCGGACTGGGGAACAACTGCAGATTCTCGCGGGCGTAGACGGTGCGCACCTGATCAGTTGCGCCACGAATGGTGGCCGTCGATGCGATGATCTTGGGCCGAATCAGGTGCCGGCCTACCTCTGCGGTACAAAACCGCTCGATCACGCCCTCATACAGACCGTAGATCGTGCCCAGCGGCCCGGAAATCAGATGGAACTCGTCCTGGATGATCAGCCCTGGTGGCTGCCTAACACGGGTGACATTTCCTTCACTATCGTGATGGAAGCCAAAAAGTGCCCCAGTTTCCGGCTTCCAGGCCATCATGGCGAACTTGTCTGCTGTACCGATGAACATGGACGGCGGCTCGTCATAGATGGCCTCGTCGATCACCTCGACAGGAAGGCTGTCACGCGCGTCACCATATTCACAGCAGGTATCGGAACACTTCAGGTAAGGACGCCTGCCGGAAATTGGCAGTCCAGCCAGATTGCTGCCTTTGCTTTTGGCACGGCCGCCGTCGGAATCCTTCTCCAGTCGGCCAATTGTGCTTCGGCACCAAGGACACTCAGTAAGTACCAACGGATTCCCAGATACGTCGCTCCGCTCGTACTTGCGAATAGCCGCAACGGCTGCTTCAAACTTGTTCGGAGAGCCATCAGCTCCTACCCACAACCCCAGCGAGAATCGGGCCTCTCCTAACTGAGGATGGGACTGCTCTTTCTTGCGTCGTATGCGAATTTGCTCCATCGCGCAGATCAGGCTGGCAGCACGCTGGAATTGCTGGGTGGTCAACATGCGCAGGGTATAGCGCATGAAGACGTTGGTGCCGTCGCGGCGAAGTTCGTCGTCGGGGTGCGCAATCAGTCTCTGGTGGAACATGTAAAAGGCCGCAACCGCGAGGTATGCCTCGGTCTTGCCCCCACCTGTAGGAAACCAGATCAGGTCGACGACCTCTCGGTCGTCACTACGCCCGTCAACTAGCCCTGCGATACTCATCAGCACAAAGGCTGCCTGGAAGGCACGCCAGTTGCCGATACCCACTTTCTCTGAATCGGCGGCCCAGACCTCCCATGGAGTGCGAGGCTGACCTTCCGCGAGTTTGGCTGCCACCACGTTGCCATCGAGACGGACCAGGGGGCGGCGCACGATCTGCTTGGAGGCTATCTGTTGGAGCATCATTCCCTTGTTAGCCAGACGGAACGCCTCCAGCGCGATTTCATCTTGCTGCAGAATGGCAATACCCTCGCGGATGCGTGTCAGGCACTTCCTGCAGCCATCAAGATGACGCGTGGCCACCTCACGTAAATGGTGCTCTAGCCCCGAGCTGTCAGCCTCGCGTGCCTCGATCCACGCGGCATACTCTCCAGCGAGGCGGTCGAGTGCCTCCCAGCCCGCGCCGCCCGAGGCAAAGGACGGCAGCCCTGCCAGCTCGCGCATTGACAGGGTGACCGGTTTGCCGTCCCCATCCCTGATGTCGGGCGTCATACTCGGTAGTTCCACGGCCGGCATCACATCGGCGAAGACCGCTTCCGGCGTCGCACCTTCCACACTATCCCATCCCGCCGCACAGCCATGCCCGATCGCCCAAGTGGCCTCGTCACGGTACAGCAGGGCGAGCGTCTGCTCGTCATCATCGAACTGCCCGAACGGCCTGACGCCTTCAGGGTAACGACTAAAGGCCGCACCACCCTGCACGCGCACCTCAAAGCAGGCTTGGAAGAGCACGCCTCGGACCCGTTCCGCCTTGCTCTTCATGATGCTCGCATCCAGCTGGTTCCGCAGCACGCAGGTGATGATCCACTTGCCATGCATGCGCCGCGGAAACACCTGGATCTGCAGGCCCAGCCCCCCCGCCAGTGCCAAGTTCCTGGACTCGGTTTTACCTGGCTTCAGGCTGGCCAGCAGAAACCGTTCGCACGTATCCTCAGTAGTCGCCGGCACACGCCGCCACGCCTCAGTCCGGTGTTCGCTACCCTCCTTAGAAGTGACCTTGATACAGGGCTCGTACCGTCCGTTGACTGGAAATGCGGCCGCTTCTGGCAACTGCCAGAAAAACTTCTTCATGGGGGGTAGCGACACCACAAATTCGCCGTCCCCCTCCTCGAGGCAGAAGGTGATGCCCATGACCGACGGCTGGTACATATCGTCGCTGCTGACCGCGAAATCGTCGTCATCCGCCTCGGCGCCACCGCCTTGAGACTCCGCGTCGCCGCTAGCGAACACCGCAGAGGACGCAGGCCCTTCCGGATCGGAGACCACAGCCTGTACAGTTTCAACCGATGCGCCGTCGTCCGGTTCATCGTCGGTCGTCTGATCGCCGAATGCCCCCCCATTCACTGATTCGTCAATCACCGCCCCACGCACATCGTTGCGCGGGTGCAAAAGACCCGCGCCATAACGCTGCATGGGTGTTTCGCCACGATAGTGAACGATTTCCTGCAGAACAGCGCTGCCATCGCATTGGTAGTACAGGGTACCGTCGGCCTCCTCGGCGATCCGGAAGCAGCCCTGTGCATCAACGGTCACTGTGGTGTTGGTGCGATCCGCACCCAAAGGGCGCGCAGGGCCCACCAGCTCGCCGCGCAGAAATTCAATCTCGGCAGATCTTTCGTTATTCATATTCTTTCCCTGCGCTTGTGACCCATGCGGTCAGCTGTGAAGCACCTGACGCGTGACAAAAAAGATGGAGTCGCTCCTGGGCCCGTGTAATTCCCGTGTAGAAGCGGCTGCGATCGAACCCACTGTCGGAAGGAGTCACGTCGGTGATTATGATGACCTTGTTCTCAAGGCCCTTGTAGGCGGAAACAGTGGACCAGCGGATGCCCTTGGCACCTGTCCTCCCGGCAATGACGAAGGGACGGCGGCACATCTCGCGAAGCAGGGGAAGCACCGATTGCTGTTCGGCTCCGAAGGAGAGAACAGTAATGTCCTCTTCACAAAACCCGCTGGCCAGGGCCGAATCCATGCACGTAATGATCTGGCGGGCCTGATCCGCTGCGTCCTTGTACAGACCAAGATTCCATGCATGCAGGCCGCCGCCCTGACGCAGATACCCGGAGTAGGTACTCCGGTCGGCCTTAGAAAGCTTCATCGCGATTTGACCAATGGCCTTGTAGTTCCGGCAGTTTTCCGTAAGTACCCAGCGGGCGGAATAGCCCCGCAAGGCGGCAAGGGGGACCTCGAGCTCCGTAGCGCCAGTCAGGACCTGATTGCGGAAGTCGCCCAGCATCAGGTATCGGCCTCCGTCCAGGTTGCCGTCCAGCAACAGACGAATACAGTCCAGCAGGTCCGGACGCCCAAGTATGTCCTGCGCCTCGTCGATGACGAGGTAGTCGAACCGGGCATCATTTGTACACGAGGGGTCCGTGAGACGATCCTGGATCTGCAACGGTAGGTCGGACCAGAAATCATCGTCGGGATTATCAGGCACACTCACCCCGGTCAAAGACATCAGTACGCTGAGGGCGGAGCCGCCAACCAGCAGTGGATTTCGATCGGTCTCAAGCTGGTTGGCGGCCCATTGGCCAATCAACCGATTGAAACATAGATACGCCACACGAAGCCCTTGGGCGGCTTTGCGTCGGGCAACCTCCAGACCAATCAGAGACTTGCCGGTGCCGGCTCCACCTTCCACAAGCACCCGGGGGTTGTACTCCGTCAAACGAAGCAATGGGCGCTGCTGCTCGCGCAGGAGTTTCTCGAGTTCCTCCTCGCGATAGCGGATTTCGGCGTTCTTTTCCGGTCGGCGTGTGCGAATGGGGAAACAGAAACCTACGAAGTCCTCTACTTGCTGCCCAGACAGCGGTGCCTTCAGGGGAGTGATCGTCGAATCCACATCAATGATCCGAAGGGCCATGGCTTTCAGCGCATCACTCAGTGCATCACCCGTGGTACAGGCCTCGAACCGGCCGCGGTCCATCACCTCGTAAGGCTGGACCGACAGGTTGGGCGGCACAGCAAAGTCCGCCCGAGGGAATATGCAGCAGTGAACCACCGGCACCTGGGAAAAGGCCGCTAACCGGTCCACCAGCCGGCGCCGCAGGGTAAAACGCGCATCCTGCGCCTGACGGAATGGCGATTTGGTGATGCTCTCCGGGTACCAGCGGTCGCCGTCGAAGCCGATCTCGCGATGCGACTTGACCTCTACGCAGAGAATGCCAACATCGGGAATAAGGATCACAAAGTCGAGCTCGGTGCGCCTGTTATGGTTGCTCGGGGCCAGGTCCAACGAATGGATGACAGTCCAGTCGCACTGGGCGCTTTCAAGTTTCCGGTACAGAGCCACCTCCCCGGGCGGGGCGGACTCATCGATAAATCCGGGAATCATGCGCACAGATGATCGCCTCCCAAGTCTGCGCGGAACTGCTCAGCGATAGGCATCTTCAGCGGCTTTCCAAGCAGCTCTGCCGGTGCTGCAAAATCCGACGACAGGCTGATCACGGGCTTGAATGCCACGCTGCCAGTGAGTCCGCTGACCGGCTGAAGCAGGTGACGATGAACATCATCCAGTGAAATCATGTCGCGAATGGCGGGCAATTCCTTGCGCAGCTCTGCAACCAGTTGCTCATTGACGATGGCATTCTCCACAGCCCCGTGCTGTATCGCGGTTACCCGTGTGGACTCGACTTCCGTCCAGGCCCGGCGCCAGCCTGGAATTGTCCTGCCATTCACCACCATCGAAGGAATTAGCTCCGGATCAAGCACCTTTGTCAGCAGTGCCTCAAAATGCTTCTTGCGCAAGGGAGCGCGAATTACCGTGCCATTCATTGCTGTCCACTTCTGGACCGCACGGGACAGATCCAGCAGACCGATGCCGGCTTGCTGCATTTTCTGAGCACACACACCCGGGTGTCGTCTCCAGACATCGGCCAGCGCCGTTTTCCACAGGGCAGCCAGCGGCGCCTTGGTGGCATCCACGCTTACATCACCTAGGTCCGCATCAGCATCATGGATCAGTAGGTAATCACCGGCCTCAACGTCACCGATGTGCCGGTAGCCAACGGCCTCAGCATCAGCGCAATCGGGCGTGAACACCAGCAAGCGGGAACCGGGGCGCAGCAGCACGCCGTACTCGGCAGGAAACTCCACCAGCACACAGCGATGCCGGGTTTTGCCGGCGGGCGCCTTCTGGTCAAGATACGCAAGATCATCCACTGGCTCGCTCTCACGAGGCGCTGTCACCGCTCCCTGATTTCCGGTGATTATGTTGCGGACCGAGGTCAGGGTCGCCAGGTAATTGTGCGCAGGTAGCACCGGATCGTCGGCAAAGCCATCCTCATCTTCCAGCCCCTTCCAGACCAAGCGGATCAGCCTGCGGTATGACGGTGACGTGATCAGTGCCTCTGGCACACTGCCGAAACCGCTCGTACGCAATGGTCCAAATCGGATCAGTGCATCGACCGGAGGACTCTTGCGGTACTCTGCCAACGTGCTAACGAATGCCCCGTCATCAAGTTCGGCCAGCCCCTCGAGCAGGTCGCGATAGAGGTCGCGCTCCTTGTGATGGCACCAAATCCCAATTCGATCTTCTGCGTATTCGCCGGCAAGGTCGACGAATAGCCGAACGAACTCCGTATTGAGCACGGAGCCTTCCTCAGCGTAACGGGTAATAAGGTCTCTCAGCAGCTCAACGGTTTGCGCGGCCTGCGCTCCCCACTGCCGGCGGGTGCGCCCGTCATCAGCAAGACCGCAGCGGTGGAACAGACCGATATCAGGCATCAAAGGCGACGTTAACCACTTCTGCATCTCGAAACGGAGCATCAGTGCAGGTTCGTTCTGGTGCACATCATCCTCCGGCCGATACAGAAAGGAATACAGCGACCGCATATGCTGGCGAATCGCAGAAAAGAGCGGAGACTCGCCAATGTAGAGCTCCTGGACCGGAGGATTGTTATGCAGGAACTGCAAGCGTGCGGTAGTTGAGACAGGCATGTTCATGTCCTCCGTTGCAGGACACGCAGCAGCATGCCGGCTGGCATTTCGCCCGACCGGTAGTGGCTTGTTTCTGCGTCGGTGTAGTAGCGAACGGTATCGTTCAGCCAGTCCTTTAGCTGGAGGACGGCCTCGATGGAGGCATCACGATTGCAGACCCCTATGATGTCGCAGGTGGGAAACAGTTTCTCCGCAAGGAGCAGCGCCGATATACCATCGGCCACGACCAACCAAGCTGCCTGTACGCTTGCACCGTGATGTGCGCGCTCACTGAGGAAGCGCAGACGCCGTATGTAATTCCGCTCGCCGTGATGCAGAGTCAGCAGATCGCCCAACGGAAGCTGGCGCTCAGCTGAGACGAAGCCCGTCGAATAGAACTTCTGCATGTAGGTGGAGTCACGCGCAGCACCCTGCCCGACCAGCACCAGACCGTCATAGGATCGGAGCAGGTTTTCTTCCAGGATATGGCCAAAGCAACCTGGCAGATTGCTATACGCGGATGGCTCCAGCGCCTTCCCCTCCGGAGGCAACTGCGGCAAGGGAGAATCACGCAACTGCCATCTGATTGCGTTATCCCGCATGATATATCTGCTGCAGGCGCCATTTGGGTTAGGGATGCTTTTGCCTTTGCGTTTAACAACCGGCCGATGTGTGGCGCTCTCGAGAACAATTGCATCTCGTTGGCCATCGTAGGCAACAAAACGCCAGCGGGTATCGTCAACTGCGTTGCGCACGTCCCACGAGAGCTCTTCGGGAAAGGCCGCGCGACGCGTTTGAGCTGCCGCGCGCTCAAGACAGGCCTGCAACAGAACATCGAAGTGCGTATCCAAGTGGTTTGCAGTCGTGCGCTCAAGATCGCTCCGCAACGCGCCCAGCGCAATGAGACCTGCAGCCTCAGACTCACACGGCATCGACAATAGGCCAATCCGGCGAACACTGGTGGAACTTAGGCGCCACCGGTACCCCAAACCAAGCACGGTAGCCACCCAAGTAGGGACTGAGTCATGTAACGCGTGCACTTCAAAATACTGCATCCAAGCGATCCTAACGTTCTCAAGCATCCTAAACAGCAGCGGTAACTCCAACCGGTCACATCAGCGAGGCCCCATCGCCATGCAGTCTCGCAGGTTTCGCGATCTTGGGCTCTCCCCCCAGGAAAACATGAGAGCCCTGCAACCACAATCACTGGCGTGCAGCTCGAATCCACCCCACATATCACACCAACCTAGGAAACTGACCGAGGACCTGCCCTGAACCGCGCCCGTTTACTCCCACCGTGACCTTAAGGTGCTTTACCCCGGCCACGATGTCGTTCAATGAGCAAGCCTTGGTAGAATCAGCCCCCCAAGGAGAGGTGAAGCATGCCTATTGCAGCTACGGAATCAACGATCAGCTTAATCGAGCAGATTCTCCAGAAGTGCTCAAAGATAGCCATCAAGAAGCTATCAAACAATGACCGAAAATGGGCTGACGGCCCTGAGTTCGGCCACCAAAATGGTCCGTACATTCCCCTGGAACTGAGAGAAGGCTCATTTTTTCCGTCCCTGTCGAATGCCACCTCAAGTGCCGCGCACATTTACGAGTGCCGTATCCAGACGTGCTGGGTTCGCACGGGAGAAGTCAAGCAATCACGGCTGGTAAACTATTCAAACAAGGGCAAGGAGTGCCACCTGACAGGCGTGCCAAAGGCTGAATTTGCTGGCATCGGTCCTGCCTCATGGTTCCTCGCAGGTCGGCATGAAGACTCGACCGGAGTGACGTATTACTGCGTGGTACTTGATTCCGCAGACGAAGAGGGCTCGGCATATGTCGAGACCATTTTCGAGCTGGACTCAGCATTCGAGTACAGCCTCTTCGATACAGCGCATGCCATCGTTCCGGAGGTGGCTCCCACTGGATTTATCGAGGAGTTGCTCCAGGCTCTGACTGAGGGGCGCATGGAAAGCCTGTGGGCAGCTTGCGCATTTCCAAAAACTGCTGAACTGGCCGCACAGGCACAGACTGAGTTCCTTAGAGAGACCGGGGCGGCTGATCTGAACCCGTTTAAGCTGGAGTGCCCCGGCAATGCCCTCATGCGGATTAGCAGGGACATCGAGTATCACCTGTTCCGCCAGCATTCGGCACGCCACTACTCCGCGAAACTGCTTCACATGCTGTCGGGAGGCAAGACTCCTCCAGACCTGACAACTGTCGTCACGGAGCTAGTCACCAAATACGATGAAATCTACAAAGAGGTAATGGTCAGTGCCGGCCAGCGTTCGAAAAGCAGGGCCGGATACTCATTCGAGCAGCACGTGCAACGAATGCTCGCCGATGGAGGGATTCCTTTTCAGGAACAACGCTTTGTCGGCAACCAGCGGCCAGACTTCATCCTGCCATCACTGAAACTCTACAGGGATCCCGAGCGGGAACGCGATGATGCATTCATCCTGAGCCTCAAGACGCTTTTGCGCGAACGATGGAAGCAGGTACTAAGCGAGAACAAAGCGTCCGACTTATACCTTGGCACCGTCGACGACGGCATCGCGGGGGACTCCGTCGAAGAGATGAGAGAGAATGGTATCTACCTGGTTGTACCTGAGCAGCTCAAGGACTCCAAATACACGGAGTATGAACGCCATGAGAACGTGATCACCTTCCGGGATTTTTTCAGAACAGAGCTTGGGAAACGGCGCACGATCTGGATCGACAAGGGGCTTAAGGTGCAATTCAACGACTCGTAAGTTCGGTGTTGGCGCGAATGTGGGGCTGCAAGAGTCTCAATCGATTCTTCAGCCTCGGAGCCCACCCATAGCACTCCCCGATTTCTAGCCGCCGCTCAGCTCCCGGCCATGCTCACCTCGAATTCGAGGGGGAGCAACGGGCCACTCCAATCTTTCGATTTCGGAATCGATCAGTGGAGGAAGTTCGTGAATTTCGCTGAGGGAATGTTTAAGTCCACACTCCCAAATGACGAGAGTTCTCCATCCGAGCTCTGCCAATTCACTGATGTGCCGTTGGTCCCGCTCTGCATTGCCATTGAGCTTTGCTTGCCAGAATTCCTTTCTGGTCGCCGGTGACGTGGCGTAGAAGCATCCCGAGTGCCGGTGCCAAAAACATCCATGCACAAAAATGACCAGTCGATATTTGGTCAGCACCAAATCAGGCCGGCCGGGCAGATCCGCCCGATGCAGCCTAAAGCGATACCCACATGAATGCAGGTATCGCCTTATCGCAAGCTCCGGCTGGGTATGCTTTCCGCGAATGGTTGACATCATCCGAGAGCGCACCACCGGCTCGACAATATCAACCAAAAGCTATTCCTCAAGTAGTACCCATCAGGGTCAACTCTGGCATTGCCATGCTCGGCCGCTTACCTGGATGCCGTGAAAGCCTTCAAGCGCCTGATTTAAGCAAGAGCCATTTCCAGCTGAGGCAGCTCAACGTTTGCGAGCTTCTTTTTTGCAGCCAGAATGCGGTCTTCCATCAAGCGGGCCACCGCTTCGAAAACTGGAACGGCAACCGAGTTTCCAAACTGACGGTAAGCCTGAGTATCAGAAACCGGGATAACAAAGTTGCTCTCGTTGGGCTTGTCAAAGCCCATGAGCCGCGCACACTCAGTGGGCGTCAATCTCCGCGGTCGATTCTTCTGGTTTTTTGCACCGTAGAAATCCTCCGACTCGACAAATCCACGATCGACGAGGATTTCAGAACCGTCCTTGTGGTACCGCGCCGATAGCGTTCTTGCCACATCCTGCGGCCCAGTCAGTCCGAAGCCAAAGCCGTTCCCCTTCTCACGATGCTTTTGTGCGTATTTGTAAAGGTACTCCCAGAGTTTGGGACTCAGGATGTACTTGTCGTCTACGTTTGCCTCGAGCAACTCACCAAAGGTGGGGCGCTGCTTTGGAAAATACTTGTTGATACTGCTCAGGGTGAAACCTTGGTGAACATTGAGATCTCGCCGGAAGCCAACCAGAACAATTCGCTCACGATGCTGAGGTACAAAGTGCCGAGCATCAATGACCTTGGGGTCAGATCCCTTTGGCGCATCAACATCGGCAACCTCATAACCGAGCTCGTCCAGGGTTTCGCAAATGACCCGAAAAGTACGCCCCTTGTCATGGCTTTTCAGGTTTTTCACATTTTCCAGAAGGAACGCAGCTGGTCGCTTGGCTGCCAAAATCCGCGCTACGTCAAAGAACAGCGTTCCCTGAGTCTCACACTCGAAGCCGTGCTTCCGTCCTAGCGAGTTCTTCTTGGATACCCCTGCAAGTGAGAACGGCTGACAGGGGAACCCAGCCAGAAGCACATCATGATCAGGAATCTCGCGGTCAATGTTTCGATACGCTTCCTCTTCACTCACATCAGGCTTATCGGAAAGCGTGACATCTCGGATATCGAGGTTGAAACAATGGCGGGCGGGATCACAGTAATGATTCGCCTTGTAGGTGCGCACTGCATTCTTGTCCCATTCGGACGTGAACAGGCACTCCCCACCAATCGCCTCAAATCCCTTTCGGATCCCACCAATCCCCGCGAACAAATCGATAAAGGTGAACGATGGATCAAACACCTTTCGCTTCGGAAGCAGAGCTTCTAGGCGGGTGTATTCGACATGGGACAACTTCGGTGACGCTTTACCCTTAACCCAGCGATTGATGGTTTCACGGCACCAGTGGCCGTCAATTCCATTCAGGACCTCAGCAAGATGCTTCTGGTCGTAGATTTCGAGCAGCCTGCCCAAGAGCGCACGATCACTTCCAGCAACGTCTTCCGATGCATTAGCACCCAGAGCCCCCTCAATCGGATGCACCGCAATACCGCTCTCGAAATGGCTCATTGACTCCCCCTCTGGGTCAAATGTGTGACTTTCCATCACCATTCTATCCCCTATCATCGTTTTGTAAATTTCTTTCAGCCACAAGCAGCAGCTATGCTCATGTCAATTCGGTCAATACTGTATATAAATACAGCATACGTAAAAACTCGACGCCTGTCTCCCTCTTGACACCGCCTTACTACCCGCCACTTCCCCGCTCCGATGGGTGAATGACCAATGGCCACAAGGGCTCCGCAATCAGCGAGCAAGCTGTTCGGGCTGATCACTTGCATCAGGCGTTACCTGTCGTGGGAGCCCAAGTAATTCAAGTGATGTCCCCCTACTACACCGTCCAATCCAGCTACGCCACACCTGGTTGCCATCCTGAGACCCGCAGGCTAGAGTGCGCCCGTCATGGTCAATCCCATGACCGGGAGTCGAAACCCGAATTGTCTGAGGGCGCGGTAGCGTTCATAGATGCGTAGCTGGTGTTAGCTCACCAAGCTGCTGCATTTCTATGGTGGACCGTGCGGGGCAGGCTTTTGCCTGGCCGGTTCCCTCGGACGCCGGTATTTCGACCCCCGTACGGTTCGCCACCATTACCGAGTCGAAACGGCACTGGTGGCTCCTCCAACTGTCCGAGGAGCATAAGGAATGCGCTACCCACCTTTTACCCAAGAGCTCCGCCTTGGGCTTCCGGTCTTGTTCACCTCTATTCCGGAGGTGCGCCATGGCTGAGTTCGAAACCTGCGTTATCCCATTTCCCCGGCGGCCGAGTCCGCTGCATGAATCCGAACGCTCTCCCCTCCCCGTCGAGGCTGCGGCCGAATTGCGCGCAACCATGCTCGGCAATCTGCTGGATCAAATGGCCGGGCCGGATGGAATCCAGCCGGACAACTTGCGCCTACGAGTTGCGACCTACTCGGCCCAGGATCTGCTCGACGAGATTGTCGTGCTGTTCCGTCGTGCGCTTTCCGAAGCGCGAGGAGGTGCAAGGTGAACGAAGGCGTCATGACTTGCCTTCCGCCACACGACGGTCATCCAGGCATGGAAATCATCTGGGCCGCGGACTGCCGGCAGGCATTCAATCAAGGCGTGGGACTGGCCCAAACCTGGCTCGACAACGCGCGAAGCGGCTGGCTTTGGGCGATCATGATCGCCGAGCGTGATCTTCTCCCCTGTGCAATGGAAAGGCGTGCTTTCGAGGTCGGTTTCTTGAGCCGCATTCAGCAGCGGCTGAGTTCGCTGCAGTGCAATGAGCAACGGATCAGGGATCTGCCTTTGACGCTTTAGGCTAGAAGCTCGAGCCGGTTCAGCCGGCTCGAGCTTTCTGCCTAGCGATGGGCATTCTTGAGATACACGCATTTCCTCTCCGGCCCCATGGGCCTGCGCGCTTCGCTTGCCGTCCGTGCCACATGAAAGTCCGGAGGCCGGTCTTGCTGTTTCCCTTCACCCTATCACGGCGTTCTCGCCGTCAAGGGCTGCGCGTGCGGCGCACGCTTGCGGCCGGGCCGGCTTTCGCCCCCTGACTGCTGCGCTGCGCCGTGCTGGTCCGGGATCGGGCAATTCCGCCCGAGCAACCGGAGAACGACCATGTCGCAACCTGTCCACGCTATCGCCGCTACCCTGCTCGTGCGTGACGACCAAGGGTGCTATCTGCCGGCATCTGCCGATCAGATCCTTGAGGCCGCGCGCCAGGCCATCGATTGCAAGCTGCAGCGTGGGGCCAGCTTCACTTCCCCAGATGTGGTCAAGGACTATCTTCGCGCGAAACTGGCCGGCTACGAGCGCGAGGTGTTCTCAGTGCTGTTCCTGGACGCCAAGCATCGACTGATCCAGTACGTCGAGCTTTTCCAGGGCACCATCGACAGCACAGCGGTCTATCCACGTGAGGTCGTCAAGGAGGCACTGCGCCTGAATGCAGCCGCGGCGATCATCGCTCACAACCACCCCAGCGGTAATCCAGAGCCCAGCGAAGCGGACAAGTCGATCACCCTGCGCATCAAGGAAGCATTGGCGTTGGTGGACGTGCGTACGCTGGATCACATCATCATCGCAGGAACCCGGTCAGTTTCCTTCGCGGAGCACGGGCTCATCTGAGCCAAGGGGGCCTGGCCCCCTTTTTTGCAAGATGGGATCAGTTGATCGCTTCGGGCACGGCTTCTTCGCGTGCGGCCAGGCTCACGCTCCAGTGGCCACCGTTTTCCTGGACGAGCTGCAGCAGGTCGTAGGTCTTGATCATGTCAAGCAGGCCCGAGTGGCCGTATGCACTGGGCGAGAATGCGGGATCAGTTCGTTTCAGGTATTGCCCGAGGGCGCTCAGGGTGACCTTGCCCTCGCTGGTTCTGGCGGCGAGCAAGGATACTGCATCTACAACGAACCTCGGTCTGCGTTTGACCGCGGGCTTTGCAGCGTCAGGCTTGGCGGGTTCGGTTTTCAGACTGGAGTCCGGCTTGGCGGCAGGTTTCTCGGTCTGCTCTGCGGGCTCTTCGGCGTGTTCGTCTCGACTCCACTCGAAGAACTGGTCGCTGGCATTGCGAAGTGCGGCCGGTGTCTTGGACTCACCGACAATGCAGACGGTGGCGCCCCGCTCACGAAGCTTGCGGCAGAGGTAGGCAAAGTCCGAGTCGCTGGTGACCAGGCAGAAAGTGTCGACCCGATGGTCGAAGAGCGCTTCCAGGGCATCGAGCGCCAGCGCGATATCCGACGTGTTCTTGCCCGCTGCGTACTGGTACTGGAGACATGGCGTGAAGGCCAAGCGCACCAGCGCTTCCTGCCACTTGTTGGCCAGCGTTCCGTGGTTTCCATATCCCCTGCGGATTACCACACGCCCAAACTGGGCCACAACACGCAGTGCGTGTTCCAGAATCTCGGGAGATACATTGTCGCAATCGACCAGGACCGCGACACGTGTTTCTCCAGCGGGAGTGAATACGCCCATCCCTGCTCCTTCTGCTGTCTATCCCTTTCCAGGATTTGTGATTGTTGTGGAGGACACAGGCCATTCCTCGCCATCCTCAGGCCAACCGAGTATGCCCAATGGCGAGAGTAGTAGGTACACTCCGCCATCCCTTGAGCAGCATGCTTGCCATTGAGCCGGATAGCCAGCTGCGACGAATGAATGTGGCCGGTCACCACCGGGTGTTGACCTTTTCTTCTTCCAGAGCAGGGGTTCTTGCCCCCTCAAATTCAAGAAAAATAGACGGTTTCCACCCGGCCGCTGCGCTGGGTGGAGCCTCCGCGATTTTTCCTGATTTTTTCACGACGGCCTTAGTCGCCCTAGTCGGCAGAGGTTCATGCGCAACGCAAGCGCAGAACCCTGAAGACGAAGGAGCGAAAGCCATGAGCGAAGAAATCAGGATCTACGTTACCGACCTGGCCGCCTACAACGCCGGTTACCTGCATGGTGTTTGGATCGATGCGACCCTGGACATGGACGACATCCAGGCAACGGTCGACGCGATGCTGGCCGCCTCGCCGGTAAAGGGTGCGGAGGAGTATGCCATCCACGACTTCGAGGGCTTCGACGGCTACCGCCTCGGCGAATACGAGGGGCTGCAAGTCGCCCATGAGATCGCATGCTTCATCGAGGAGTACCCCGACTTTGGCGGCGCCCTGCTCGCCCATTTCAACGACCTGGAGCAAGCGCGCAAGGCCGCCGAGGAGGACTACTGCGGCTGCTATGCCTCGCTGACCGACTATGCCCAGGAACTGACCGAGGAGACCACCAGCGTTCCCCAGCACCTGGCCCACTACATCGACTACCGGGCCATGGCCCGCGACATGGAGATCGGAGGCGACCTGTTCGCCCTGGAGACCGGTTTCGAGCAAGTGCATGTGTTCTGGAACAAGTAGTGTGAGCTGCGGGCACCGGGATTGACCCAGTGCCCTTGTTTTTTGCGCCCCTGTCCTTTCGGACACCCGCGCGCCCCACCTTGGAGGCTGATTGGGTGCTGCACGCACCCAATCAGCCGGAAGCAGGTGAGCCAAATCTCAGCCGGACATTCAGACTGTTACGGACTTGCGTATCTGCACAAATGAGCCAATCCGCTTCTACGGAACTGCGGATTTGTGGGGAAGCGGATTTACGCTTCTACGGAAGCACAGAAATGCACCGATGCGTTTTTCAGGTTCTGCATGAAGCCGCAGCTCCGTAATCCAGCAGCACTGTGTGCGTGGGAACTTGCGTAATTGCCTGCCGGAAAGTTCTCGCCTTCCTACCCGGGCGTGCTCGGTCAGCACCCTGACTCTTTGCGCATCAATCCATGCCCCGCTCGCCTTCGACTTTACCCAGACCCACCCCGACATGATCCAGCACGCCAGCTCCCGCACGGTGCTCCTCCCACGTCAATGGAGGACACATCATGCCGCACTCACCCGACCTCTCCCGTACTCCTCGCCTCATCGACCTCGACTCCGCAGTGCATCGCAAAGCTGGCCCTTCGGCACGCGCCATGAGTCCAGCTGCGTGCGATAGCGCAGCTCAGATGCCCCAGGCCTCCCCTGCCCCTCGCTATCTCACCAACGACGAAGCGGCGACCTTCCTGCGCCTTTCGCCACGCACGCTGGAGAAGCAGCGGGTGATCGGCGGCGGGCCGCGCTTTCACAAGTTTGGTCGCCGGGTGATGTATGCGCTGACTGATCTCCAGGCCTGGGCCGATGCACGTAGTTTCGAGACCACCTTCGATCCCGAGTACGTCGACCGCCACCAGGGAGCCACCCGACATGACCAGTGAAGCCCTCGCCCATGAGTCGCTACCAATCTGCCCAGCCGAAGGAAAGCGAGCAGCTGGATCTGTTCCGGGCACTACCGGGCGACATGGCGCCGCGCGATGCCCAGGATCTGATGGCACATCCGTTCTTCTCGCTGGCCAAGTCGCGGCGCACGGTGCCCATCGACTTTCGCTCCGGCGGCGTGACGGTGCGTGTGGAGGGCACTCTGGAGCACGGCATTGCCACGATCTGGGATGCCGACATTCTGATCTGGGCAGCCAGTCAGATCGTCGAGGCACGCGATGCGGATATCCCCACGTCGCGTCTCATGCGGACGACGCCATACGAGATTCTGCGCTTCATCGGACGTGGTACTTCGCTGCGCGATTACCAGCGACTGAAGGCAGCTCTGGATCGGCTGCAGTCGACCAGCGTGGCCACCTCGATCCGCGAGGTAACCGGGCGGCGCCTGCACCGCTTCTCCTGGATCAACGAGTGGAAGGAACTGGCCGCCGCGGATGGCCGCCCGCTGGGTATCGAGTTGATCCTGCCGGACTGGTTCTACAGCGGGGTGCTCGACCAAGCCCTGGTGCTGACCATCGACCCAGCCTACTTCCGACTCACCGGCGGCATCGAGCGCTGGTTGTACCGCCTGGTACGCAAGCATGGCGGGAGGCAGGAGGATGGCTGGCAGTTCGACTTTCGGCACCTGCACCGCAAGTCAGGGAGCATCGCGCGCTACTCGGACTTCGCCTTCGACCTGCGCGCGCTGGTCGCTCGACAATCGCTGCCGGGGTACCAACTGGACGTCGTGCACATGCCGCCCTCGACCGAGCTGTTGGCCTTTCGCCCCGTGCCGTAGACGGCACGGGGATAACTTGCGGGCAAGCTGTGAATTCTCTCGTGCTATCAGGCGCAACCCGGCTCGTGCTATCGGGAGTACACCTCTCGTGCTATCAGGAGTACGGATGCCCCTGCAGGCCACGTCTGGCGCAGCTTCCAGCCTCCCTTAACTTTACTAACTTAAAGGCTCTAACTTGTTATTGGGCCAGCGCCCATTTGTGGGCAGGTTTTGATCTGGGCTGTTTGGCTAGGGAGATCCGGCCATGATCGTCGCCCTGCTCAACCAGAAAGGCGGGGTCGGCAAGACCACCCTGGCCACCCATATCGCCGGTGAACTGGCCCTGCGAGGGCAGAACGTGATCCTGCTCGATGCCGACCCACAGGGCTCGGCGCTGGACTGGACACAGCGACGCAGCCAGCAGGGCTTGCCTAGGCTGTTCAGTGCCGTTGGCCTGGCACGGGAAACCCTGCACCAGGAAGCGCCGGAGCTGGCGCGACGCGCCGACCATGTGATCATCGACGGTCCTCCGCGCATCGCTGCCCTCGCCCGCTCGGCGTTGCTAGCCGCCGATCGCGTGTTGATTCCGGTGCAGCCCAGCCCCTATGACCTGTGGGCCAGCGCGGAGATGGTCAGCCTGATCCGCGAAGCGCAGGTGTTCCGGCCGACCTTGCGCGCAGCATTCGCCATCAACCGGCGCATCAGTACCACGGTGATCGGTCGGGAAGCCCGCGGCGCCCTGGCCGACCAACCACTGCCCGCCCTGCAGGTCGAGGTGCGCCAGCGCATCGTCTTCGCTGAGAGCGTCGCAGCTGGCCGACTGGCACGTGAGCTGGCACCGGATAGCGCCGCCGCACGCGAGGTCAGCAGCCTGGTGGACGAGCTTTTGAGGTGGTCGCCATGAGCAGCAAGCGCATCGGCATCGGATCACGTCCAATGGCCGACCCGCAGGCCGAGGCCTGGATACGCCAGAGCGCCTCCATCGACACCGCAAAGGTGGAGCGCTACACGGCACGGCTGACGCTGGACATCACGCCGGCACTGCGCACGCGCATCAAGCTGGCTGCATTCAGCCAGGGCGTCACGGTGGCAGAGATGTTGCGCGAACTACTGGAGCGACAGTTCCCGGAGGTCACACCATGACGGACTGCAACTACGATCCAGATCGCAGCATGTCGCCAGCGGAGGCGGATGGCGGCAACCGATTGCGGGCGGGTGTCGAAGAGATGGTCGCCATCGAGGGCCTGGGGAACGCCCTGCACCAGGTCGCGCCCTGTCGCACGAGTGCTAGGGTGTCGTCTGCCCGCTCGCATGTGACCGTTCGCTCGAAGACCGCGGCGATGACAGCAGCTACTCGTGGGGTCCGATGGACGCTAGCGCTGGCTGCCGGCGGACTGACCGCGCTGTGTTGGATGGTACTCGGCGCGTCGTCACCACGAGTGGTCTACAACGCCTCCGACAGTGTGCCCACTGGCTGGTACCACATCACGTCGGCCGGTTCACTGGCGGCTGGCGACCTGGTGCTCGTCCAACTACCTGCACACACGGCAACGCTGGCGGCACAGCGTGGCTATCTGCCGGCGCATGTCCCGCTGCTGAAGACAGTGGCCGCCATTTCGCCACAACACGTCTGCGTGCAGGGTGACCAGGTGCTGGTTGACGGCCTGATTGTCGCCAGGCGCTTGCATCGAGATCGACACGGTCGTGCACTGCCAGCCTGGCAGGCCTGCCGACATCTGGTTGGCGAAGAACTCTTCCTGCTCAGCACCAGCAACCCGGAGTCGTTCGACAGCCGCTACTTCGGCCCAGTCGGCACCAACGCGGTGATCGGTCGGGCGCAGCCGTTGTGGTTGGAGTCGCGCCGATGAGCCTGTCGATTTCGCGCCAACTGTCCTGCCGACTTCGCGTGATTGGATTGCGCGAGCGACCACCGGCAACGTGCAGGCTGCTATGCCCTCGCCTGCCCGTTCAGGCCTATGCCAAGGCCAGGCCTGTCCCACCTGATTACTCACACCCGGAGCGCCAAGGCAGGGGAAAAGCGGAGGGCAAGATAAAAGGGCGCAGCACTTCGTGGCGCCCGAAAGCAGTCTGCATGGGGGTTGGATGTGGCACAGCGCAGGTGCGATCAGGTGCCGGCCTGACGTGTTCGGCGCGAAAACACTGGCTCAGGCGCGTGCCTACCACGCTCCACTACGATCGGTTTGGAGATTCCTCAGGATGAGCAAGGAACGCAATCAGGACAACGAGCAACGCTTCCGTCCGCAACCCGGGAAACCGAAGCAACGCGGACAGGCCTTCATCAACCAGGTACTTCGTCAGGCCAACAAGGCTGGCAGCGGCAAGGCGGGGAAGGCAGGCCAGCAGCCCGGCGCCCGCCTCGGTCGAGGCCATGCCGCCGCGCGTTTCAGTAGGCAACAACAGTCGCCCAACGCCCGCCGGGTCACGATCAAGACTCGCCTGGTAAACCTGCGCCAGGCCGGCAAGCGATCGACCATCAGCCACCTGCGCTATATCGAACGCGACGGCGTGAGCCGCGAGGGCGATCCCGGTAAAGCCTACGGGCCGCTGACCAACCAGGCCGACGTGGAAGCCTTCGAGGCGCGCGGCCGGGAAGACCGACACCAGTTCCGCTTCATCGTCTCGCCCGAGGATGCCGAGCAGCTCGATGACCTGCGGACTTACACCCGACACCTGATGAGCCGGATGGAGGCTGATCTGGGTACCTCTCTCGACTGGGTGGCAGTCGATCATTGGAACACGGACAACCCGCACACCCACATCGTTCTGCGCGGCAAGGACGACACCGGCAAGGACCTGATCATTGCCCGCGACTACATCGCCGAAGGCATGCGTAATCGCGCTGCAGAACTGGCCACCGAGTGGCTCGGCCCGCGCACTGAACTGGAGATCCAGCGCAGCCTGCAGCGCGAGGTGCAACAGGAACGCTGGACCAGCCTGGATCGCACTCTGCTGCACGAGCGACAGGCCGGTGTACTACATCTGGAGGCCCTTGCCCACCATCCGCGCCGGCAGTTGTTGATCGGTCGCCTGCAGCACCTTCAACGGCTAGGCCTGGCCCGTGAAGATCGGCCCGGGCAATGGATCATGCGCGACGATACGGAGGCGACCTTGCGCGCCATGGGCGAGCGCGACGACATCGTGCGCACGCTGCAACGCGCCATGGGTCGCACGCACCGGGACCTGGCGGTCTTCGAGCCAGGTGGCGATGGCCCTGCTGTGGTCGGCCGGGTAGTAGCCAAAGGGCTGGCGGATGAATTGCACGACCGCGGCTACCTGGTGGTGGATGGACTCGATGGCAAAGCTCACTACCTGGCCCTGCCGGCCCGGACGGAGCTGGCCGATTACTCAATCGGCGCCTTGGTGGAGACGCGATCCATGAACGAGCCTCGAGCCGTCGATCGCACCATTGCCTCGCAGGCTGTAAATGGCCTGTATCGCACCGGCCATCATCTGGCGCAGACCAGGTCACAGGCTCCGGAAGGACACGATCCCGATGCTCTGGTTGAACGCCATGTGCGGCGCCTGGAAACCCTTCGTCGGGCCGGTATCGTGGAGCGGTTAGCCGAGGGCATCTGGCGTGTGCCCACTGACCTACCGGAACGAGGCCAGCAGCATGATACCCGTCGGCTTGGTGATGTCGCTGTCGAACTGCGCACGCCGTTGTCGGTGGAACGCCAGGTCCGTGCCATCGGTGCGACTTGGCTGGATCAGCAGTTGATCGCAGGCAATCGAGGGCTGGCGGATAAGGGCTTCGGCCTGGAGGTGCGCGAGGCGCTCAAGCAGCGTGCGGACTTCCTGATGGAACAGGGTCTGGCCGAACGCCAGGGGCAGCGTGTCGTACTCGCGCGAAACCTGCTGTCTACTTTGCGTGAACGAGAGCTATCGGCGACGGCGCGCGAGATCGCAGCGCAGACCGGACTGCACTACCGCCCCTCAGTTGATGGCGAACGGGTCAGCGGGGTCTACCAGCGCAGCGTGCAGCTGGCCAGCGGGCGCTTCGCCTTGCTCGATGATGGTATGGGCTTCAGCCTGGTGCCCTGGAAGCCAGTGATCGAGCCTAGGCTTGGACAGAGCCTCTCAGCCGTGGTCCAGGGAAACAGCGTGTCCTGGCATCTGGGACGCCAGCGCGGACCGGCGATTGGCTGACCACCCCACACCTACACCTGCGCTGGCTCTTGCTGCAGCCACTGCTCGAAGGCTCGGCTCTCCCGCCGCCCCTCCTTGGCCGCGTAGTAGACCAGCCGGAGGTGACGATCCTCGTCGATGGTCAGCGTAGTGTGCTCGAACACCATCTGGCCAATCGGCTCGATGCACAGGTTGCGAATGCCCTGGCACGGGCCATGGATGTCCTGCTGTTGCCACCAGTCCCGGAAGTCGGGCGAAACCTTTGCCAGGTCCTTAACCAGTGCAGCGATTTCTGGATCCTGGGTAGCTCGCACGAAGTCGCGACGGAAACTGGAGAGGATCTGCAGCGCCTGCTCTTCCCACGGGTTGAACAGCGCCTGCATGGCCGGGCTGGTGAACAGCATCCACAGCAGGTTGCGGCGGTCAGCCGGTAGCGCGGAGAAACCGAAAACCCGGTCCGCCGCGGGATTCCAGGCCAGCACGTCCCAGCGCAAATTGAGCACATAGGCCGGGCGCGTCGGGATATCCGCCATCAGCCGATGGATCAGCGGCGGCACCACGCACCAGGTCCGCCCCGGCTCCGCCGGCAAACGCTGGTGAGCCAGCAGGAACAGATGACGACGCTCGGTGGCATCCAGCTTGAGGGCCCGGGAAAGGTTGTCGAGGAAGCTGGAGGACACGCTGATGTCCCGCCCTTGTTCGAGCCAGGTGTACCAGGACAAACCCACTCCCGCCAACGCGGCCACCTCCTCGCGGCGCAACCCGGGCGTGCGCCTTCGGCTGCCGGCGGGTAGCCCCACCTCTTCCGGCGAGATGCGCTCGCGGCGACTACGCAGGAATTCGGCCAACTCTACCCGGGTACGTTCCAGTGTTCGGGGCGCGCTCATCCAATTACCTCCTGTAACAGTATAAACAGTCAAATTGTAACCCCTATAAATCCCGACAAGAATACCCCGCCCTTGCCGCAAACGCGCGCGCCAGGGCTCTTGCTTGATGAGGAAGCACACATCGACGTGTCATCAACTTGCTAAGGAGATAAAGGGATGTACCAAGCACTTCTTCGTGAACAACTGGAGACATTGAAGTCCTCCAACCAGTACCGCACCTTCACCACTCTCAGCCGCATCTGCGGTCAGTACCCACTGGCCAAACTGGAAGGCCGCGACCAGGAACCTGTGGTCGTCTGGTGCAGCAACGACTACCTCGGGATGTCGCAGCACCCGGTCGTCCGGGAGCGGATGCACGAGGCACTGGAGACTTACGGCGCCGGCTCCGGCGGCTCACGCAACATCGGCGGCTCGCACGAAGTGTATGCCCGTCTGGAGGCTAGCTTGGCCGACTGGCACGGCAAGGAAGCCGCGCTGGTGTTCCCCACTGGCTTCGGCTCCAACGATGCGACCATCCAGTGCCTGCTGCGGCGCCTCCCCGACTGCGTCGTGATCAGCGATGAACTGAACCATGCCTCCATCGTCAACGGCATCCGTTCGACGCCGAACGCGCGGCAGATCTTTCGTCACAACGATGTCGAGCATCTAGAGCAGATCCTCGCTGGCTACCCGCTGGGGCAGCCGAAGATCGTAGTGTTCGAGTCAGTCTACTCGATGGACGGCGACATCGCCCCGATCGCCAAGATCGTCGAGGTTGCCAAGCGCTACAACGCCCTCACCTACCTCGACGAGGTGCATGCCGTGGGCATGTATGGCCCACGCGGCGCAGGCATTGCCGCCGAACTCGGGCTGGCCGACCAGGTGGACATCATCCAGGGCACCATGGCCAAGGCCATCGGCGTGATCGGCGGCTACATCGCCTCGAGCCAGGTGATCGTCGACGCGGTACGCTCCTTTGCCACCGGTTTCATTTTCACCACGTCCCTGCCCCCAGCAGTCACCGCCGGCTGCCTGGCCAGCGTCGAGCACCTCAAGGCCAACAGCGCTGAGCGTGACCGTTTACATGCGCAGACGGCGAAGCTGCGCGAGCGCCTCAAGCACCATGACGTGCCCGTGATGCCCTGTTCCCAGACCCACGTGCTGCCGGTACTGGTGGGCGAGGCAAAACGCTGCAAGGCCGCGGCCGAACGCCTGCTGCACACCCACGGTGTGTACCTGCAACCGATCAACTACCCGTCGGTGCCGGTGGGTACCGAACGCTTCCGGGTCAACGCCACCCCGAACCATAGCGACGCGCAGATCGAACACCTAGCCGTATCGCTGCGCGAGACCTTCGAGCATTTCTCGATTCCGCTCGCCTCCCAGGCATTCAGCGCGGAGGTGGCCTGAGATGGATCAGTCCTTCCTCACCGTGCGCCCGGCAACGCTGGCCGACCTGGCAAGTCTGATCGAACTGCGCGCCCACCTGCTGGACGGCACCTCGGCCAGCTACTCCAGCAAAAACCCGGAGGATGCCGCGCAGTGGCGGGCGGCCTACCGCAGTTGGCTGGGCAGCCGCCTGGGCGAGAGCGACTGCGTGCAGATCGTCGCCGCCGAGCACAAGGAGTCCGGCCAGGTGCTGGGCTGCGCGACCGCCATCATCGACCAGCGTGCCCCGTCCCCCGGCTGCCTCAACGGCTTGTCTGGCTGGGTGCAGTCGGTGGTGGTGGAGCCACAGTGGCGCCATCGGGGTATTGCCCGGCAGTTGATGCAGCATCTGCTGCGCTGGTTCGCCAACCGCGGCGTCAGGTCCGTGGTCCTTCAAAGCACGGACGCCGCCGGGACGCTGTACCAGGCCCTGGGCTTCGCCGCCAGCGACGAGCGCCTGATGTTCCGTCAGGAGGCCTCGGCATGAAGATCCTGATCATCGGCCTGGGCTACGCCGGCAATCGTTACCGTCGCGCCTTCGAGCACATCGCCACCAGCACCGGTATGCCGCTAATGCTGGCCTATGTCGGACGCAGGCAGAAGCCTACCGAACTGCCCTACTTCGACAGCGTCTGCCGAGCGCTCGAGGAGTTCGCGCCGGACATCGTCGTGGTCAGCGTCAACGACCACAGCCATGCGCCGGTGCTCAAGCAGTTGGCCGGCTACCGGGGTTTCGTGATCTGCGAGAAGCCCCTGGTCACCCCGCGGGATGATCTGACCGAGCTCTCTGCCGCGCTGGAGCACGTCAGTGGCTTCGCCCTGGACCTGGTGGAACGCTACTCGGACGCCACCCGGCAATTGCGTGACTGGGTCGAGCGGCACGACTGGCAACTGGTGCGCGCCCACTTTCACTGGGGCAAGGATCGCATCAACGACTATCGCCCCACCTGCGGTGTGACCAGCGAGGTGATCCACGCTCTGGACCTGATCGGCTGGATATGCCCGCGTCCGGGAGCACTCAGGCTGCATGGCGTACTCGGCGTGCGCTCGGACTTCTCAATCTCCGGAGAAGAGGTCCTCGACACCGTGCAGCTCACCGCCAGCCTGGGTGATGCACCGGTCACTGGCTACAGCTGCTTCGTCAACATCGTCCGCCAGCGCACGGTGGACTACAGCTTCGTTGACCGCGACGCCCGACTGATCCATGCACGCCTGGTGTTCGATACGCCCTGTTGGGATCACGACCAGTTACGCATCTGGACGCGCGGAGCCAACGGTGCCGAGGAACTGCTGCACTCGTTCACTACCACTCCCGACATACCTGGACTGGAAACCCTGCACAAGCTTTCGCGGCTGT
The DNA here is from genome assembly GCF_050474425.1 of Pseudomonas sp. B1-22. Lineage (NCBI taxonomy): Bacteria > Pseudomonadati > Pseudomonadota > Gammaproteobacteria > Pseudomonadales > Pseudomonadaceae > Pseudomonas > Pseudomonas sp. B1-22. Next base: position 31,747 of record NZ_JBCHVH010000002.1, read on the forward strand.
GCCTGCAGGTGGTACGCGCAGTAGCGCTCAAGGAACCGCCGCGCCAAGCCTTCGCTGGTCTCGATACGGCCATGTCCCTGCAGCGCCTGCTCAACGAGCTCGACACCCACGCCCAAACCCCACCACCGGCGCGCTACGTCCATGGAGAGACACGCTTGCTGCTGGCCGAGGACAGCGATCTGGAAAGCCTCGGATAACCCATTCACAAGGAGAAGATTATGTGTGGAATCGCTGGATGGCTGTCCTACAGCCGGAACATGGAAGCACAACGCGACACCCTGCAGCGCATGACCGACACCATGGCCCTGCGTGGGCCGGACGCAGGTGGGTTGTGGATCGACGGGCCGGTCGGTCTGGGCCATCGCCGGTTGTCGATCATCGACCTGGAAGGCGGTCGCCAACCGATGACGGCCATGCACGGTGGCCTGCGTGAGGTCGCCGCCATTACCTACAGCGGCGAGGTCTACAACTTCCGCGAGCTGCGTACCGAACTGCAGCGGCGCGGGCACCAGTTCGAGACCCGCAGCGACACCGAGGTGGTACTGCGCGCGTATGTGGAATGGGGCGAGGCCTTCGTCGAGCGGCTCAACGGCATGTACGCCTTCGCAATCTGGGACCTGCGCTCGCAGGAGCTGCTGCTGATCCGCGACCGCATGGGCGTCAAGCCGCTCTACTACTTCCCCACTGCGGACGGGGTGATTTTTGGCTCGGAGCCCAAGGCGCTGCTGGCCAATCCCCTGGTACCACGCAAGGTGCACGCCGATGGCTTGCGCGAGATCTTGGAAATGGTGAAGACGCCAGGACATGCCGTGTTCGCCGGCATGCGCGAGGTGATGCCGGGCGAGATCGTACGGATTAACCGACAGGGCCTGGGTCGCCGTCACCACTGGAAGCTGGAGGCCCGCGAGCATAGTCACTCGCTGGACGAGACCATCCGCCATACCCGTGATCTGCTGGAGGACATCGTCGACCGCCAGATCGTTGCGGACGTGCCGCTGTGCAGCCTGCTCTCCGGTGGACTCGATTCCTCGATCATCACCGCCCTAGCGTCTAAGAAGCTGCTGGCCGCTGGCAAGGAGAACATCCGCTCCTTCTCCGTCGACTTCGTCGATCACGGTGCTGGGTTCACCGGTGATGCCGTTCGCGGCACGCCGGATGCACCCTTCGTCCGCGACCTGGTGGAGAAGATCCGCTCCAGCCATCAAGAAATCGTCCTCGACAGTCGTGAGCTGGCCGACCCGGCGCTGCGCGCGCAGATCGTGCGCGCCCTCGACTTGCCGCCGGCATTCTGGGGCGACATGTGGCCGTCGCTCTACCGCCTGTTCCAGGAGGTGCGCAAGCAGTCGACGGTGGCACTTTCCGGGGAGAGCGCGGACGAGGTGTTCGGTGGCTACCGCTGGTTCCACGACCCGGAGGCGATCCAGGCCGACACCTTCCCCTGGCTGGCCTCGGTCACCGGCAAGTACTTCGACGGCAAGACCCTGTTCGACCCGGGTCTGTTGGCCCAGTTGGACATGCACAGCTTCCTGCGCGACAGCTACGCCCAGGCCATCGCCGAGGCGCCGGTGCTGCCGGGCGAAAGCGCGCAGGACCGGCGCATGCGGCAGATGAGCTACGTCAACCTGACGCGCTTCGTGCAGACCCTGCTGGATCGCAAGGACCGCATGAGCATGGCCGCCGGCCTCGAGGTGCGGGTGCCGTTCTGCGACCACCGCCTGGTGGAGTACGCCTTCAACATCCCCTGGGCGATGAAGGCGTTCGACGGACGGGAGAAAAGCATCCTGCGCGCGGCGACCCGCGACCTACTGCCGGCGTCGATCAGTGAGCGGGTCAAGAGCCCCTACCCCTCGACCCAGGACCCGGCCTACGAGCAAGCGCTGCGTGACGCCCTGAGTGCCATCCAGGCGGATCGCAACGCGCCGGTAACGCCACTGCTCGACAGCGGCCGTATCCAGCAAACCCTGGCCAAGCCAATCGGCAGCGTTTCACCCATGTACGAGCGCATGGGCATGGAGCTGGCGGTCGGTCTCAACACCTGGCTGAACGAGTACGACGTCAGCCTCGAACTCTAGTCCCCAACCGGATGTGGCCCCGGTGCGGGGCCGCATCCTTCTGTCGTCCCCTGAACGCGCTCCGCTGGAGCGCAAGCGAGCCTTAGCATGCACACATCCAACCAATCCCCCGTCTACCTCATAGCGCTGGGGGCCTTCGCCCTCGGCATGGCCTCCTATGTCACCGCCGGGCTGATCCCGATGATCGAGGCCTCGTTCGCGGTATCCGTCGCGGTGGCCGCCCAACTGGTGACCGCCTTCACCCTGGCCTACGGCCTGGGCTCGCCGCTCTTCGTCGCCCTGACCCCGGCACATCGCCAGCGCACTGGGCTGCTGCTGGCCTTGGGTCTGTTCGTCATCGCTAACGCCGCCAGTGCGCTGGCCAAGGACTTCACCACACTGATGATCTGGCGCGCCGTTGCCGGCATCGGCGCCGGGGTCTACCTGGCCATGGGCATCGGCGCCTCGGCCGCCGTGTCCACCCCGGAGCGCCGCGGCAAGGCCATCGCGATCATCATGGGTGGCATGGCCAGCGGCGTGGTGCTGGGCGTGCCGCTCAGCCTGCTGGTCGCCGAGCAGATGGGTTGGCAGGCGGCCCTGTGGCTGGTCACCCTGCTCGGCCTAGTGGCCTTCTTCGGCCTGCTGCTGAAGCTCCCGGCACTGCCGGCGGCCACCGCCACCACACTGGGCCAGAAGCTGGCCATCCTCGGCGACGGCCATGTGCTGGTCATCCTGCTGGTCTCCCTGCTCGCCGCCATCGCCAGCCTCGGCATGTACACCTTCATCGCCCCGCTGCTGGCTGATCCGGCCTATGGCGCGGTGCGCTCGGTCACCCCCTACCTCTGGGTCTGGGGCATCGGCGGGGTGCTGGGCAGCTTCCTGGTCGGCCCGCTGGTGGACCGCATCAAGGGGCCGGTCCTGACCTTCGCCATCATGCTGATCCTCGCCGTTTCGCTGTTCGTGCTGCCGCTGTCCGCTGCCCTCGGCACCTGGCTGGTGATGCTGCCCATCGCCCTGTGGGGCGCCGTCGGCTGGGCGTTGCAGGTACCGCAGAACAATGAACTGATCCTGGCGCGCCAGACCCAGGGTGACGGCAACCTGGCCATCGCGCTGAACGAGTCGGCGCTCTACCTGGGCAGCGCCATTGGCGCCGCGGCGGGTGGCTTCGTGCTGCTGTTGCAGATGCCCACCTGGACCCTGGCCGCCTGCGCGGGCGGCGTGGCTGCCTTGGGCGCCCTGCTGCAGATCGTCAACTTGCGTCGCTCGCGGAACTGGACCTGCGACGTGCAGGCCGAGCCCTACAACTGAATCCCCCAAGAAAGGAAGAGCCGTGGAACTGCGCCACCTTCGCTGTTTCATCGCCGTGGCAGAGGAACTGCACTTTGCGCGTGCGGCCGCGCGTCTGCACATCGAACAATCGCCCCTCTCTAGGATCATCAAGGAACTGGAGTACCGCCTGGGTGTCCAGTTGTTCGAGCGCACGACGCGACGCACGCGCCTGACCTGGGCCGGTAAGGTGATGCTGGAAGAAGCCCGCCGCGTGCTCGCGGTCGTCGACCAAGCCAAGGCCAGCGTCAAGAGCGCCGCGGCTGGATACCGCGGGCGCATTCGCGTGGCGCTATCCGATGGTATCCCGCAGTCACGCCTGGCTGCCCTCCTCGCCCAATGTCGAGAAGAAGAACCGGAAGTCGAAATCTGTCTTTCGGAAGTCACCTTCACCGAACAGGTCAGAGGGCTTAACAATGACCTGTTCGACATCGGCTTGGCTCAATCCCCACAGGTCGGCGAGGCGATGGTGGCCGAACCGATCTGGTTCGACCCTCTGGTAGTGGCGGTACCCGCCCGCCATCCACTGCTGACCTATCGCCACGTGCCGCTCGACGAAGTGGTCCGCTATCCCTTGGTGCTCTGCGACCCCCAGGTCTGTGAAGGTTTCTGGCAACAGTTGCAGCAGGTGTTGGGCACCGTGGATACACGACTGACCATCGCCGAACGCGTACCCACTCTGGATCTCATGATGGCGCTAGTAGCTGCGGGATACGGGTTGGGTTTCTCCAGCCTGGCGCGCATTACCGAACTCAACAATCCGGATGTCGTCGCCCGGCCCTTGGCTGGCTGCCCAACGATGTTGACCACCTATCTGGTGCGACGTGAGGGCGAACCGGCCGAGCCACTGGCCAGGTTCATCGAGCGACTGAGCCCGGCAGACGGGCAGGCATTGCTATCCAACCAAACCTACCGAAAGGAGATCGCTTGATGAACAAGATGTCGTTGCTACTGATTGCACTGCTGTTGAGCGGATGCGAAAAGCCAATGCCATTCGAGTCTGCCGAAGCGCTTGCTGAAAAGCCTGAGAGGCTGAAGGAGTTGCAACGTCAGTGCAGAGACGACTGGGACAAGCTGGGTAACGCTCAATGCCATGCCGTGACCGAGGCGGAGCGAAAACGCTTTATGGGCCAGGGCACGCCCTACACTCCTTATCCTGTCAAAGGGTTTTAGATTCATCCTCCGGCGCCAGCCACAAACGGGGGCCACCCCTATTCAGACCGACTGAGGCTCTGAGAAGAATGTAAGTGCACGCATCAGGTAAAGGACGACCAAAGCTCCCCGAGACGAGCCCGAGGACGCGGCTCTCCGCTTGCCAAGCCATTTCATCATTTCCCGAAACGCAATGTAGTGGCGAAATGCACCTACCGTCTGCATATACTGCAGGCGTCGTTTGGTCATAGGGGATCGACATGGAAAAAGCGGCATCTGGCGTAATTGCTAATGACGGATTTGGGCAGTGGCTGTCGGAACGTCCGAAGTGGCTACAAACTGCAGCGGCGATGCTGGCGGCCACTAGAAAGCTTCCAGACGCAGAGAAGCTTAAAGAGCTTGCCGATCTCTGCCAGGCCGAAGCAGGTGGGCTGAAGGCTGCCTTCGAAAAGCCCCCGGCGGACTTATTTCCCGAAGCGGTGACACAAACATCGTTTCGGATCCGAAAGCTAGACAAGGTGATTGGCGTTAACGCCATCCAAAACAACGCCTGCCTAGATTTCGGCGAAGGTAATTTGGTGTCTGTATTCGGGATGAACGGCACTGGAAAGTCGGGATACGCCAAGCTGCTCAAACAGGCTTGTGGCGCGAAGAACAAAGCCGAAATTCTTCCGAACGTGTTCACTGGAGGCGCCGCCGCCCCGTCCTGCGAAATATCGGTGACAACGGTAGAAGGTACGAAGAATTTTCCCTGGTCGGAAAGCACCGGGGCCGTTCCTTCTCTCCGCACCGTTCATGTTTTCGACTCTGACGCTGCTGATGCCTACGTTGGATCAAACAGCGAAGCCTCGTACGAACCGCGTCGGATGCGTTTCCTTTCTGCGCTCCTCACTGTGGCTGACGCGGTAGCGAAGGAACTCGCCGCACGAAAGGCAGCACTGCCGAAGAATTTTCCCGCAGTGCCGCTCGAACACACGGGCACTGCTGCAGCCGCTTTTGCTACCAACCTCAAGGCCAATACTACGGCCATCGCGCTTGACGAGGCGGCGGCGTGGAGCTCAGGCGACGAAGAGGCAAGACACACCACAGAAGCTGCCTTGAAGCAGATCGATCCCACGCAACGGGAACAGCAGCTGAAGGCCGACCAGCGAACACTTGAACTGTTTAAATCGTCGTTCGATCCGATTCGAACAGCACTGTCGTCGGAGAAAGTCGCGCACATTATCAGCTTGCGTGGCGACGCCATGATGAAACGGAAAGCGGCGTCCGAGGACGCTGGAAAGGTATTTGCAGAATCTGCTCTCGAAGGAATTGGAAATGCGTCATGGCGGCTCCTTTGGGAGCAGGCGCGAAAGTACTCGGAAGAGACAGCATATCCAGACAAACCCTTCCCTGCTGTCAGTGAAGGCGATCTCTGTGTTCTTTGCCACCAACCGCTGGACGATGAGGCTCGCGAGCGCTTGACCACGTTCGAAACATTCGTGAAAGGCGGGCTGGAAGCGGCGGCGAGTACCGCAGAGAGAGCCTACAACGATGCGGTGGGCCTGCTGCCGAAGCATTTCGAGCGGAAGGTATGGGACCACAACATGGAATTTCTGAAGGTCAGCGCGGAGAACTCATCCACAGCATACGAGATGGTTGAGGCCTTGCTTAAAGCTCTACCGAGCGCGGTCAGCTTAGAGGAGCTTCCTGTCGTTGATCTCTCTGGTATCGATGCAGCTTTTTCCCGGAAAACGGTCTCCCTAGAGAAGGAATCCTTGGCGCTTGCTGATCTGCGAAAGGAAGGCAAAAAACAAGAACTGGAGCGCACCCTGAAGGAATTGAAAGCCCGTCATTGGCTTTCGGTTCAGAAGGAAGCGGCGACGGCTGAAATCACCCGTCTGGGTTCTGTGCGCGCTATCGAGAAGGCAGAAGCTCTCACGAGGACCAATTCCATAACACTGAAGAAGAACGAGATCGCCAATGACGAACTAGCTGCGGGGTACCAGGAGAGATTCCTAGCAGAGTTGAAGGCGCTTGGCGGTGGCCGTCTCAAGGTCGAGCCAGTACCTGTCAAGGAAGGGAAGGGTAAGATCAGCTTCAAGCTGTCTATCAAAGGCGCAACCATAGCCGCCGACGCAAAGGCAGTGCTGAGCGAAGGGGAGAGCCGCGTCGTTGCTCTGGCTGCGTTTCTTGCTGATATAAGTGGATCCGGTCTTCCTACTCCGTTCATTTTTGACGACCCCGTGTCGTCGTTGGATCAGGAATTCGAGGAACGCGTCGTCGAGCGTCTGCTCGCTCTGGCGAAAACTCGTCAGGTCATCGTTTTCACCCACCGGCTTTCCCTCATCGCGTTACTCGAAGATGCAGTCGAAGCCGAGAAAAGGATAGCCGCAGCTGGCGCAACAACCACAAGCATTTCAGTTCTCACGCTCCGCCGCCTAGGAGCTTCAACTGGAAGCGTGGACGAGCTGGACGTTCGCCACAAGAAACCGAAAAGCGGCTTCGCTGTGCTGCGTGATCAGAAACTGCCACAGATTCGAAAGCTCGCCGACCAGGGTAATGCAACAGACTACGATTCGGCGGTGAAATCTCTTTGCGGCGATTTCCGAATTCTCGTCGAGCGTTCGATCGAAAGGGTGATGCTAGATGGTTTGATGGAACGTTTTCGACGCTCTGTCCAGACGAGGCAGATCAGGTCGCTGGCGAAGATCAAGCTTGAGGACTGCGCATTGATCGACGAGATGATGACTAAGTACTCCAGGTTCGAGCATTCCCAGCCGGACGAACTCGCGTCGATGCTTCCGGTGCCCGACGAAATCGCTGAGGACATTGGTAAGGTAATAGCCTGGATGGACGAGTTCTCAGCTCGCGCAATCTAGCCTAGCTCAGCCCTCCAAAGCGGGCTGGAGGGCTGCTCTGCAAGGTTCTGTACGAAAAGTCGGTGCAGGTATGTGGTGGGGCAGGTCGCGTGGTGAGATGGCGCGTCAGAGTGATGAGAGTGCTCGAATGTGAAAGGCCTGTGCAATCTGGCAAGTCTGGCTACAGAAACCTTCCGCCGAGTGCGTCCGTTGAATCGTCCCCAGCTCCAAAACTTCTCCACCGACCGCATTGGGTCGATCTCCGCGTTGACCTAAGTTGCCTGTCATGCCGAACATCCCCCGCACTACGCCCTGATCCGTTGCTTCCTCCTCCTCAGTTCCTGAGCCAGAACTATTTCCTACCCGCTCTGGATCATCTCCGAAACGGTCTTTGACCCCTTCCCCGTTACTACCGAGTCTCTCACCCGCGGCACATCTGCGTGCCGAGTGTTGTACCGGAGAGGTTGGGTTCAGGGATGCAAGCGACGACGGTGCTGTACGGTCAGGTACTGGTGGTGCTGGCCATTACCCTTTCGGGAGTGTGGGGCGCCACGCAGTGGACGGCTGCAGCACTAGGATACCAGTCACGTCTGGGGGCACCCTGGTTCGAATGGCTGGGCACGCCGATTTATCACCCATGGCGTCTATTTGAATGGTGGTTCTTTTTTGATGCCTACGCGCCGGAGGTCTTCAACGTCGGTGGCAGCATCGCTGCGTGCAGCAGCCTGCTGGCGTTGGTGGTGGCCATCGGCATGGCCATCTGGCGCGCACGCCAGGCTCGGCAGGTCACCACCTACGGCTCGGCACGCTGGGCCGATGCGGATGAGGTGCGCCAGGCCGGTCTGACCCGGTCGGCCGGTGTGTTCCTCGGCCTGTTCGAGGAGCAGTACCTGCGCCACGAAGGCCCCGAGCACGTGCTGGCCTTCGCCCCCACGCGTTCGGGCAAGGGCGTCGGTCTGGTGGTGCCCACCCTACTCTCTTGGCCGGCCTCGGCAGTCATCCATGACATAAAGGGAGAGAACTGGAGCCTGACCGCCGGCTGGCGCTCGCGCTTCTCTCACTGCCTACTGTTCAACCCCACCGACTCGGCCTCCGCAGCCTACAACCCGCTGCTGGAGGTGCGCCGCGGCACCCACGAGGTGCGCGATGTACAGAACATCGCCGATATCCTGGTCGACCCGGAGGGTGCACTGGAGCGGCGCAATCACTGGGAGAAGACCAGCCATGCGCTGCTGGTCGGCGCCATCCTGCACGTGCTGTATGCCGGCCAGGACAAGACCCTGCGCGGCGTCGCCAACTTCCTCTCGGACCCGGCTTGCACGCTCGAGCTGACCCTGCACCGGATGATGAGCACGCCCCATCTGGGCGACTCGCCCCATCCGGTAGTGGCCTCGGCCGCTCGCGAGGTGCTCAACAAGAGCGAGAACGAGCGTTCCGGGGTGCTGTCCACGGCCATGTCCTTCCTGGGCCTGTACCGGGATCCCACGGTGGCCGAGGTGACTTCGCGCTGCGACTGGCGTATCGCCGACCTCATTTCGGCCGAACATCCGGTATCGCTGTACCTGGTCGTACCACCCTCGGATATCAGCCGCACCAAGCCCCTGATCCGCCTGATCCTCAACCAGATCGGCCGGCGTCTGACCGAGTCGCTCGATGGCGCCGACGGCATCGAGCGTCGGCACAAGTTGCTGCTGATGCTCGACGAGTTTCCTGCGTTGGGGCGGCTGGATTTCTTCGAATCGGCCCTGGCGTTCATGGCTGGCTACGGGCTGCGCACCTTCCTGATCTCGCAGTCGCTCAATCAGATCGACAAGGCCTACGGCCAGAATCACTCGATCCTCGACAACTGCCATGTGCGGGTAACCTTCGCCACCAACGACGAGCGCACTGCCAAGCGCATCTCCGAGACCTTGGGCACCGCCACCGAGCTGCGCGCGCAACGCAACTATGCCGGCCATCGCCTGGCGCCCTGGCTGGGGCACCTGATGGTGTCGCGCCAGGAGACGGCCCGACCACTGCTGACGCCGGGCGAGGTGATGCAACTGCCCACCGACGAGTCGGTGGTGATGCTCTCCGGCCATGCACCGATCCGGGCGAAAAAGCTGCGCTATTTCGCCGACACCAACTTCCGGCGCCGGATACTGCCCGCACCGCAACTGCAACCTGGGCGTTATGCCGACGCGCCCGCCGCACGGGCGGACGATTGGAGCGATCTGGCCGTGCCCACGGCCCTTGGTGTTCCGCCGACTGGATTGGCCGACGGCAAATCCCTCGAGGACGGTGGGCCTCGGCGCCAGCCCGAGCTGGCGGAAATCGCCCAGTTGCCTGACTTCGACGAACTGTCCAGCGACCTGCTGCTCCTCGACGAGGACGACACCCCTGCCCCCTTCCCAAACCAGCCTGATCCGCGCCTGCAACGCGCAGCGCGACTGGCCACCCTCGACCCTGACGATGGAATTGCCCTATGAGCCGAGCCCGCCTGAACCTGTTCATCCAACCCGAGCACGCCAAGCGCCTGAACGAGCTGGCGATCAAGAAAGGGGTGTCAAAGTCATCGATCATCGCCGCGGCACTGGCTTCGTGGCTGTCGCCGGATTCCGGCGACCAGCGAGAGGCAGCCATCGCCAAACGCCTGGACCGGTTGTCACGCCAGTTCGAGCGGCTGGAGCGCGACCAGAACATCCTGATCGAGACCGTCGCCCTCTACGTGCGCTACTACCTGACGGTCAGCACGCCGGTGCCCGAGGCGCACCAGGAAGCAGCGCGCGCGCAGGGCAAGCTGCGCTTTGCCCAGTTCATCGAGCAACTCGGCCGCCACCTGCAGCGCGGGCGCAGCCTGGTCAATGACGTGCACGAAGAGATCCAGCCAGACGCCCAGTGTATGGAAATCCCAGAGGGTTCGGCCATGGGAGATAGCCCATGAACACCCTTGCTTCCTCAGTGTCAGGCGCGGGTGCAGTGTCGCTGGATCGCCGCACGCGCATGCTGCGCACAGCGATGGGGCCGCTAATCGCCACCGCCCTTGATGATCCGGATGTGGTGGAGGTCATGCTCAATCCGGACGGAACTCTCTGGCTTGACCGTCTCACCGGCGGCCGATCCCGCCTGGGCACGCTGCCCGCCGCCGACGGCGAGCGGATTATCCGCCTGATTGCCGCACATATTGGTGCCGAAGTACACCGCGGCAAGCCTCTGCTCAGCGCTGAATTGCCGGAGTCCGGCGAGCGATTCGAGGGCGTACTGCCACCGGTGGCCGCCGGGCCGACCTTTGCACTGCGCAAGCGAGCCGCCGGCGTCATTCCCCTCAAACAGTTCGTGGCTGAAGGCATCCTCAGCGCTGCTCAGGCCGAGTATCTGCGCGTCGCGGTACGTGAGCGGCAGAACATCCTGGTGGCCGGCGGCACCAGCACCGGCAAGACCACCCTGGCCAACGCCCTGCTTGCCGAAGTGGCCGACACGGGTGACCGCGTGCTGGTGCTCGAGGACACGGTCGAGTTGCAGTGCCCTGCCCTCGATCACGTTGCCCTGCGTACCAAGCCTGGTGTGGTGTCCATGGCTGACCTGGTGCGCGCCACCCTCCGCCTGCGCCCCGATCGGGTGGTGGTTGGCGAGGTACGGGGCGGCGAGGCGCTGGACCTGGTCAAGGCCTGGGGTACCGGTCACCCGGGCGGCATTGCCACCCTCCATGCCGGCTCCGCCCAAGGCGCCCTCCTGCGCCTGGAGCAACTGATCCTGGAGGTCGCCCTGGCCGCGCCACGGGCGCTGATCGCCGAGGCGGTCAACCTGGTGGTGTTCCTCGCCGGGCGTGGCCAGGCTCGCCATGTCCAGCAGATCGCTCGCGTCATCGGCCACGACGACCGCGGCTATCAGCTCGCCTCCATCGACACCTTCCTTTCCTCGTCTTCCGTCTCAGGAAATCAACCATGACTCTCCTTCATGCTTCCGCTGTTTATCGTCGGCACATCGCCAGCACATTGATGTTGAGTGCCATCTGCCTGGGTGCGTCTCTGCCAGCGCTTGCCGCCGGCTCCGGCATGCCCTGGGAAGGGCCGCTGCAATCGATCCTCGAATCGGTGCAGGGCCCGGTGGCGCGCATCGTCGCGGTGATCATCATCATCACCACTGGCCTGACGCTGGCCTTCGGCGACACCAGCGGTGGCTTCCGCAAACTGATCCAGATCGTCTTCGGCCTGTCCATCGCCTTTGCTGCGTCGTCGTTCTTCCTCAGCTTCTTCAGCTTCGCTGGCGGGGCGGTGGTCGCATGAACGGTGAGCACGATTTCATCCCCGGCTTCGAGGTGCCACTGCACCGTTCGCTGGCCGACCCAATCCTGCTCGGCGGCGCGCCGCGCAACGTGGCCATCCTCAATGGCACCCTGGCGGCGGTGGTCGGTTTGGGCCTGCAGTTGTGGATCCCGGGCCTGGTGCTCTGGCTGGTCGGCCACACACTGGCGGTGTGGGGCGCCCGCCTGGATCCGCAGTTCCTGCAGGTCTTCGCCCGGCATATCAAGCAACGCCCGCTGCTGGACGTGTGAGGAGCGTCGCCATGCTGAACCTCACCGAATACCAGCGTCGCCCCGCCCAGCTCGCCGACTGGCTGCCCTGGGCTGGTTTCGTTGCCCCGGGTGTAGTGCTGAACAAGGACGGTTCGTTCCAGCGCACCTTGCGCTTTCGGGGGCCGGACCTAGATAGCGCCACCCAGGGCGAACTGGTGGCCACGTCGGCACGCATGAACAACGCCTTGCGCCGCTTGGGCTCAGGCTGGGCGCTGTTCATCGAGGCCGAACGCGTGGTCACCGCCGACTACCCCGACGGCAGCTTTCCCGAGCCACTGTCCTGGTTGGTCGACGAGGAGCGCCGTGCCGCCTTCGCGGCGCAGAGCAGCCACTTCGAGAGTGCCTACCACCTGACGCTGCTCTACCTGCCGCCGGAGGAGTCGCGCTCGCACGCGGCCGGCCTGCTCTACGAGCACCGGACGCAGCGCGGCATCGACTGGCGCGAACGGCTGGCCGCCTTCATCGCCGAGAGCGATCGCTTCTTCGACCTGCTGGACGGGGTGATGCCGGAGCTCGCCTGGCTCGACGACAGCCAAACGCTCACCTACCTGCACACCACGGTATCGACGCACCGCCAGCGGGTGGCCGTGCCCGACGTGCCCTTTCATCTCGATGCCCTGCTGGCCGACAGCCCGCTGACCACCGGCCTGGCGCCGCGGTTGGGCGAGCAGCACTTGCGCGTGCTCTCGGTGCGCGGCTTTCCCACCTCGACCTGGCCCGGCCTACTGGATGACCTCAACCGCCTGGGCATCGCCTATCGCTGGTCGACCCGCTTCATCTGCTTGCACAAGGACGAGGCCGAGAAGGAACTGGTACGCCTGCGTCGGCAGTGGTTCGCCAAGCGCAAGGGGGTCCTGGCACTGCTGCGCGAAGCCATCTTCCAGCAGGAAAGCCCATTGCTCGACAGCGATGCGGCGAACAAGGCCAGCGACGCCGATGCCGCCTTGCAGGAACTGGGCGCCGACCAGGTCGCCTTCGGCTATGTGACGGCCACCGTGACGGTGAGTGACCACGACGCCTTGGTCGCCGAGGAGAAACTGCGCCTGGTCGAGCGGGTGATCCAGGGACGCGGCTTCATCGCCATTGCCGAGAGCCTCAACGCGGTGGAGGCCTGGCTGTCGTCCATCCCCGGCAACGCCTACGCCAATGTGCGGCAGCCGCTGATCTCCACCCTCAACCTGGCCCACCTGATGCCGGTGTCGGCGGTCTGGGCAGGCCCCGCGCGCAACGAGCATCTGGATGGCCCGCCGCTGATGGTCACCCGCACCGACGGGGCAACACCGTTCCGCCTGGTCACCCACGTCGGCGACGTTGGCCACACCCTGGTGGCCGGCCCCACCGGGATGGGCAAGTCGGTGCTGCTGGCGACCCTGGCCTTGCAGTTCCGTCGTTATCGAGGTTCGCGCCTGTTCCTTTTCGACATGGGGCGTTCGCTGCGCGCGACGGTGTTGGGCCTGGGCGGCGAGCATTACGACCTGGGCGGTGATTGCGACCTGGCCTTCCAACCCTTGGCGCGCATCGACCAGGCCGGTTACCGCGCCTGGGCCGCCGAATGGCTGGAGGCGCGCCTGCTGCAGGAGGGGGTCGCGGTCGGCCCGGAGCAGAAGGCCGCGCTGTGGACCGCGCTGGACAGCCTGGCCGGCGCTCCCGAGGCACAGCGCACACTGACTGGGCTGTCCGTGCTGCTGCAGGACAATGCCCTGCGCCAAGCGCTGCAACCCTATGTGCTGGGCGGCGCTCATGGCCAATTGCTGGACGCCGATCGGGACCGCCTGGGCACGGCCGACGTGCAGTGCTTCGAGATGGAAGAGCTGATGCACAGCAAGGCAGCGGTAGCGGCCGTGCTGAGCTACCTGTTCGCCCGCTTCGAGGAACGCTTCGACGGCGCCCCCACCCTGCTGATCCTCGACGAGGCCTGGCTGTTTCTCGACGACCCGCTGTTCGCCGCACGCATCCGCCAGTGGCTCAAGACGCTGCGCAAGAAGAACGTCTCGGTGATCTTCGCCACTCAGTCGTTAGCCGACATCAAGGATTCCAGCATTGCCGCAGCGATCATCGAGAGCTGCGCAAGCCGCCTCTTCCTGCCCAACCCACAGGCCAGCGAACCGCAAATCCGCGGCATCTACCAGGGCTTCGGGTTGAACGACCGACAGATCGAGATCATCGCCCAGGCCACCCCCAAGCGCGATTACTACTATCAGTCACGCCTCGGCAACCGGCTGTTCGACCTCGACCTGGGACCGGTGGCGCTGGCCTTTGCCGCCTCCGCCAGCCCCGCCGAGCAACGCGAGCTCAGCCGGATCCTGCAGGAGTCCGGGACAGCGGAGTTCGCCGCCACCTGGCTACGCCACCGTGGCCTGGACTGGGCCGCCGACCTGATTGCCTCTTACCCCTCGCACAGCAAGGAGTGCTTGCCATGAGTTCCCGCACCTTTCTTTCTCCATTCGCCACCCTGCTGGCGGGGGGCCTGCTGGCATTCCAGCCGGCCAGCGCCCTCACCGTGATCGACCCTACCAACCTGGCGCAGAACACCCTGACCGCGGTGCGCACCCTGGAGGTGGTGAACAACCAGGTCAGCCAACTGCAGAACGAAACCCAGATGTTGCTGAACCAGGCCCGACACCTGGCCCCCTTGGACTACAACGTGGTCAATCGGCTGCGCATGAACCTCGCCACCACCGAGCGTTTGCTGGCCGAGGCCCGGGGGCTGGCATACAACGTCCAGCGCCTGGACCAGGAGTTTGCCCGCCTGTATCCGGCTGAATACACGGGCAGTGTCAGCGGCGAACGTATGGCGCAAGAATCTCGCGAGCGCTCGCAGCAAGGGCTGGACGGTCTGCACACCGCCCTGCGCGTGCAAGCCCAGGTGACACAGAACCTGGCCCAGGACGAGAGCGTGCTGGCCGACCTGGTGCAGCAGAGCCAGTTGGCCGGCGGCGCGCTGCAGGCGGCCCAGGCCACCAACCAGCTGCTGGCCCTGCAGGCCAAGCAGTCGATCCAGGCCCAGCAGCTGCAGATCACCCAGAACCGCGCCGTCGCCCTGGAGCTTGCGCGCCAGACGGCGGCAGCCGAGGAGGCCCGTGAGTTGCGGCGACGCTTCATGGGCAGTGGCACGCCCTACACGCCCTACCCCGTGCAGTTCTACCGGCAGTGAGGGCACTGCGATGAAAGCTTTCGTGGTGCTGCCCCTATTGCTCGCGCTGGCTGCCTGTGGCCAGGACGATGACGGTAAGGGGACCCGGTCAGAGCTATCCCTGCAAGAACGCTTTTACTCGAGTGGCGCTCGCCCCGGCGAATTCCTCACCCCCGAGAGCCTGCCCGCCATTCCGCCGAGCTTCGACGAGGACATGCGATGAACGACGTTGGCGTGATCGATCGTTTCCTCGCGGTGTTCTCGCTCTACATCGACTCGGGCTTCGGCTTGCTCGGTGGCGAGGTGGCCTTTCTCACCCTGACCCTAGTGGCCATCGACATGACCCTTGCCGGGCTGCTCTGGGCCATGGGCGGTGAGGACGTCACCGCCAGGCTGGTCAAGAAGACTCTCTACGTCGGCGCCTTCGCCTTCATCATCGGCAACTTCAATACGCTGGCCGAGATCGTCTTCCGCTCCTTCGCCGGGCTGGGGTTGCTGGCCTCGGGTTCCGCGCTGAGCCAGGGCGAGTTCCTGCAGCCAGGACGGCTGGCCTCCATCGGCATTGTTGCGGGGAGCCCCTTGCTGGAACACATCAGCCGCATGAGCGGGTTCCCCGAAGTCTTCAGCAACCTCCACAGCATTCTGGTGCTGTTCGTTGCCTGGCTGGTGGTGGTGATCAGTTTCTTCTTCCTGGCCATTCAGCTGTTCGTCACCCTGATCGAATTCAAGCTGACCACCCTCGCCGGCTTCGTCCTGGTGCCCTTTGCCCTGTGGAACAAGACCGCCTTCCTCGCCGAGAAAGTGCTGGGCAACGTGGTCGCTTCCGGCATCAAGGTGCTCGTGCTGGCAGTGATCGTCGGTATCGGCACCGGGCTATTTGCCGAGTTCCAGGCCGTGCCGGACGAGCCCTCCATCGACCATGCCCTGGTGGTCATGCTTGCCGCGCTGGCATTGCTAGGACTGGGCATCTTCGGCCCGGGCATCGCCACCGGCTTGGTCTCCGGCGCCCCGCAACTGGGGGCCGGTGCAGCTGCCGGTACGGCCCTCGGTGTTGCGGGCATGGCTGCCGGCGCAGCCGCTGTGGCCACGGGAGTCGGCGGCGCCGTGTTGGCCGGCGCCCGCATGGCGCCCGGCGCGGCGCGCCTGGCCATGGGCGCTGCCAAGCCGGCGGCCGCTGGCATGGCACCGGGAGCTGGGAGCGCAGGCGCGGCGGTTGGCGGTACGGAAACTACGGCCGGACCAGCGACATCTCCCGCCAAGCAACCCGATTGGGCTAGACGCCTGCAACGCAAGCAGCAGCTCACCCATGCGGCCACCACCGTCGCGCACACCCTGCGCGGTGGCGATGGTGGCGGCTCATCCCCCGGGCCGCAGGTGCGCGACCCGTCGAATTTGTGAAGGAGAACGAGGATGCGATTCAAACGTCCCCGGGTGCGCTACAGCGACACCCCGCAACCGGCCACGCCCTACCAAGCCGCGGCGCAGGTCTGGGACCGGCGCATGGGCAGCAGCCTGGCTCAGGCGCGCAACTGGCGGCTGATGTCGTTCGGTTGCCTGAGCCTAGCCCTGCTGATGGCCGGCGGCCTGGTCTGGCGCTCGGCGCAGTCGCTGGTCACGCCCTATGTGGTCGAGGTCGACAACGCCGGCCAGGTCCGCGCGGTGGGCGAAGCCGCCAGCCCCTACCACCCCCAGGATGCACAGATCGCCCATCACCTGGCGCGCTTCATCGTGCAGGTGCGTGCCTTGTCCATCGACCCGGTGGTGGTGCGGCAGAACTGGCTGGAGGCCTACCACTCCACCACCGACCGCGGCGCCGCCACGCTCAACGATTACGCCCGCGCCAACGATCCCTTCACGCGGGTCGGCAAGGAGTCGGTGACGGTGGAGGTAACCAGCGTGGTGCGCGCCAGTGACAGCTCGTTCCAGGTGCGCTGGAACGAGCGCCGCTACGTCAACGGCGCGGCCGCCGGGCTGGAGCGTTGGACGGCGGTGGTCTCGGTGGTGCTGCAGCCGCCGCACACCGAAGAGAAGCTGCGCCGCAACCCGCTGGGCATCTACGTCAACGGCCTGTCGTGGAGCCGTGAACTGGACACTACGGAAGGAACCCAAAAGCCATGAAACCCTCCCTGCAATTCTCCGCCTGCCCTTTGCTCCTGGCCATGTTGGCCGGCTGCGCCAGTCAGGACGCGCCACCGGTGATTGCCCTGGACGAACCGGTGGAGGCGCAGCGCCTGCCGGAGCCCCCCATGCCCATCGAGATGGTGGAAATGCCGAAGCCGCTGGCCCTGCCGGCGCAGCTCAAGCCGCTGCCGAACGCCCAAGCTGGCAAGCCGGTCGAGGAGCCAATCGATGAGCGCGTACGCGTCTCGCGCGCCAACCGCGACGCCCGGGTCGCCCCCACCCGGGAGGGCTACATCAACGCCATCCAGGTCTGGCCATACTCCGACGGTGCCCTGTATCAGGTGTACACCAGCCCGGGCCGGGTAACGGCGATCAACCTGCAGGCGGGCGAGGAACTGGTCACCGTGGCGGCGGGCGACACGGTGCGCTGGATCGTCGGTGACACCTCCAGCGGCAGTGGTGAGGAGCTGCGGGTCAGCGTGCTGGTCAAGCCAACGCGGGTCGACCTCAAGACCAACCTGGTCATCACCACCACGCGGCGCACCTACTTGATCGAACTGACCGCCACCGAGCACGCCTGGATGGCCTCGGTGTCCTGGGACTACCCCAAGGACCGCATGCTTGCCCTGCAACGCCGTGCTACGGCCGCGAAGGCGGCGGTACCGGTCGATGCCGGCCTCACCTTGGAGCAGCTGCGTTTTCGTTATGCCGTCAGTGGCAGCAACCCGCCCTGGAAACCCCTGCGCGCCTTCGACGACGGCAAAAAGGTGTATATCCAGTTCCCGGCCGGCATCGCCCAGGGCGAGTTGCCGCCGCTGTTCGTGATCGGTCCGGAAGGCGACGGACAACTGGTGAACTACCGCTTCCGCTCGCCCTACTACATCGTGGATCGGCTGTTCGGCGCGGCCGAACTGCGCTTGGGCGCGGACAAGGGCGACGTGGTGCGGATCGAGCGTACCGATGGCGTGGCACGGAGGCCCTAATCATGAGTACCACGGACGATATCCAGGGCGCAGCGCCGCTGCCGCCTAAGGTCGCACCGGAATCTCTCGAGTTGCGCGCGCGGCCTCGCCCTGTCACCCGCCTCAATCCACGCATGCTGGCCGTGCTCGCCGGAGGACTGGCCAGCGCCGTCCTCGGCGCCATGCTGTGGTCGTTGCAGCCCCAGCAGCGTCGTCAGGGCACGGAGCAAAGTGAGCTGTACAACGTCGACCGCGTGACCCGCTCCGAGGGGCTGGAGCAACTACCGGCGGACTACGCGCAGTTGCCCCCTCCCGCGGCGCCTGAGGTGCCACAACTGGGACCGCCGCTGCCCGGCGACCTGGGTGGCCCCATCCTCAGGGCCGAGCAGGCACAGGGTTACGACTACCGCCATGCCGGGCCCGCCCCAGCCGAGGCTGAGCGCCTTGCCAGGCTCAAGGAGGCCGAGGAAGCGGCGCTGTCCTCGGTGTTTTTCCGCTCTGGCAGTGGAAGGAAGCCGAGTGCTGAAGGCCCAAGTCCGAGCCTGGCAGGGCATGCGGGATTCGATCCCATGGCAGCCACTCCTGCATCGACCGCTGCAATACCCAGCGACACCGCAGCGACACAAAGCCCGCAGCAGCAGAACGAGGCGTTTCTCAGTAAATCCGCAAATGCACAGATCCGTAATTCCGGATTTCTGCAAATGCCCGACTCACCCTATCAGGTGGTGGCCGGCACCGTCATGGCGGCGGCCTTGGTGACCGGAATCAAGTCGGACCTGCCAGGCGATGTCATCGCCACGGTGACCGAGCCGGTCTATGACAGCGCCACCGGTCAGCATGTGCTGATTCCCCAAGGCTCGCGCCTGCTCGGCCGCTACAACAGCCAGGTGAGCTATGGGCAGAGTCGCGTGGAAGTGGTGTGGCAGCGGGTGATCCTGCCGGACACCTCGTCCTTCCAGCTCGACAATCTGGTGGGCAGCGACACCGCTGGCTATTCCGGCCTGGAGGATGGCGTCGACTGGCACTGGGACCGGATCGTCGCCGGCGCGGCCATGACCAGTTTGCTGGGCATCGGCGCCGAGCTGGCGGCACCGGAGAACCGAACCGATGGTGACCGGATCATCATTGCCGGCCGCGACAGCCTGCAGGACACGGTGAACCAGGTGGGCCAGGAGGTCACCCGCCGCAATCTCGATATCCAGCCCACGCTGACCCAGCGTCCCGGCCTGCCCCTGCGCGTGATCGTCAACCGCGATCTGGTGCTGCGCCCCTACCAACCCTTGTTCATCCAGCAGAGGAACCCGCAATGAGCACGAACAAGCTGCGCCTCGGCCCCTTGCCGAAAACCGAGAACCTGAAGCTGACCTTCACCTGCCCGGCTGGCCTGAAGGCCGACCTGGAGCGCTACGCGGCGCTGCACTCGCAAGCCTATGGCGAAGAGGTCGATGCCCTGACGCTTATCCCGCACATGCTCGAGGCGTTCATGGCAAGGGATCGGGTGTTCAGGAGAGCCGTCACAGGCTGAGGACATGCCTGTTCTTCGCTGTTAGGCTTCTCCACCAATACCGCCGCCATAGCAACGGTTCCATGACGCAAGATGAATCAGAGATTGAACAGAGAGCAATTGCATTCGCGAAAGCCAACAGAACGCGGATTGCCAGGGAGCTAGCGGACGTCAAGATGTATCCGGGAGAGGACACACCTGTCTCGGTTTTTATGGCAGGCTCCCCTGGTGCTGGCAAGACAGAGGTGTCCAAGGCGCTAATCGCGGGATTCGAAGACTTCGGCGCAAAGGCCCTTCGAATTGATCCAGACGACCTGCGGATATACTTCCCCGATTACACCGGCAGCAACTCGAGGCTTTTTCAGCGCGCAGTGAACAGCATCGTCGAGCGATTGCACGATCTGGTACTTGAGCAGCGCCAATCATTTCTACTGGATGGCACGCTCGCCAACGCGCAGGTAGCTCGCCGAAATGTTGAGCGCTCCTTGAGACGCAACAGGGACATCACTGTCGTGTATGTCTATCAAGATCCTTTGCTCGCCTGGGAGTTCGTGAAAGCTCGAGAACTGACTGAAGGAAGGAATATCCCGAAGGCCGAGTTCATCAGGCAGCTTTTCGCAGCAAAGGAGGTTGTCAAGGAGTTGAAACGCAGTTTTCGCCTGCAGCTGAAGGTTGACCTCATCGTCAAAGACACAGACGGCAGCAACCAAGCTGTCGAACTGAACGTCGATCCCGGCAAAATTGACGCTCTCGTCACCTTTGGATACTCTGCCGTCGAGCTTGATCGAATTTTAACCGAGGCCTAACCGATGAAAAGAGCTTTTGCAGGCAGCCCAAGCCCCCTGTCGAGCTTTTTTAGAAGCAATTCTGATGCTGCGAAGCGCGCTGCTTATGGTGCAGCTTCTGCGCGCGCCATCGAAAGCCAGCGTAAGGTACTCGAAGAAGCGAAAAGCATCAGGGAAAGCCAGGAAACAGCCTGAAGTGATCGTCGCTTCACCGAAAGCCGCCGCTCTGAGGCGGCTTTTTTGTTGGCTATGAGCGAGATAAACCTGCACCTCACTCCGTACCAAAAACGTGAACCTGAAGTCGAGTTGTACCGTCCGCGCCCTATGCCCCCAGCGACCCTCCTAACAAAAGCACCTCTCCACGCGAACGCCCCCCTTTCCATTGGGCCATGCGACCGCTCCAGGTAGACCGGCAGCAGCAGAAAGGCAGGGCCAATTCGCATCACCAACGTGCGTCCAGCAGCCAGTCTGCTTTCCGGGCCACCGAAGAAACGCAGAAAAATCATCCTCTCTAGCGCGGAGGCGTGGCGGACGGAGGACGACGCACGCCAACAGCTAAATCCAGCCGTCCGACATGACATAGCGCGGCCGCTTCCAATCCCTAGCAGCCGGAGAAAATCGGTAGAAACCGGCCAAGAAGTGTTATTGCGCCCTATCCTCAGACTCTCGTGCAAAGCACAGCGTGCCCCATCCGCACGATCGCAATGACAATAAAACTTAAAATATGGATCGCATACGCTCCATAAATAAAAAAAGCGGAGCTTATACACTCCACTTTTGCATTCTCTATTCAACTCCGTCCTTGTAACCTGCGCTCAGTGATTCAACGGAGCGCAACAATGCAAGATGCCCCCCAGTTCAACTCAACGCAGACTGTCGCCCACCAGCTGACTCAAAACCTGAATGCCATCTTGAAAGTCGCCGGCCCCGTTCGGCTGGATGGCAAGACAAGTCCTCTGCGCACGACCGAGATTCACCGAAGATCGAACATTGCTCGAAGCACCATAAGGGCGCTGAAAAGCCCAACCCCAGGCTCTGCACCTAATCCGGATCTCCGCACCCTGAGCAACTTGGCAAAGGCTCTCGACCTTCCAGTTCCTTTCCTGCTCATGGGGACCGCTGAGTGGAGCACGATCATCCTGGCAATCAACGGTATACGTGACCCACTCGCCGCCGCTGAAGAGTTGGTGGGCATTGACGGATACGCTCCTGCCAACCTCCTTGAAAAAATCCTCTCCAAATGCGGCATCCATCCTGACCGCCCCCCTTTCGGCGGAGTTGAGAACAAATCCGAACTTGCTCGATTGGTCGCCCGCAATGAATGGCGCCAGCGTAACTGCAGTGTGTTCAATGCCCTGATCGACAACAACGTGAGTGATCGGACTACCAAGGTACTGCTAGCCGCATTTGCAGCCTCCTACGTCAACACAATCACGCCTTACAACCCTGTAGAACCCACTGGGAACTGATCATGCAACTCATCAAAGACAACGACCTAGCTGACTTGCTGACCAATGCCGAGGCTGACGATCTGGGCATCCTTATCGACCTCATCACCGACAGTGGCAACGGGCGCATCTCTCTTTCGTCCGAGGTGTGTTCCAAACTGACCTCTGCCAAGAACAGCGATAAGGTTGATCCAGAATGCCGCGCTCTCATTGTCGAGGAGCTCCGCCGCTTTGGCGGCAACTCCCTGGCGAACTTCCTCCGCGGCGGGGATGGCATTTCCTACAAGGAAATCGCGAGCGATGTCGCCAAGCGGGTCAAAGCCCCTCATAACGCCCAGCACGACTGCCTTACGATTGAAGCCGCCATAATTTCCAAGGTCATGGAAAAGTCCCTCGAAAAAATGACCGAGGCCGAGCGCGCAACCTTCTTTGACTCAGTCGGCCAAACCTACATCCCAGGCTCCGGCCCCGCGGCAATTGCAGGCCTTCTTGCCCTGGTTTCATCGACTGGCATTTTGCAAATGTCCGCATACATCGCGAATGCCACTGCAAGCTCCGTGATCGGGCGAGGCCTGGCCTACGGCGCAGCTGCTTTCGCACCCAACACCGCCGCAGCGCTGGCCGGCCCTATTGGGTGGGCCCTTGCTGCTATCTGGACTGCATACGACCTCTCTAGCCCGGCCTATCGCGTAACGGTTCCGTGTGTCATCCAGATCGCCTACATGCGACGCAAAACCCTGCAGAACCCCTGCATCAAATGCGGTGCCCAGCTCCCTGTTGCAGCAAAATTCTGCAGTGAGTGCGGGCAACCTCAGGCTGAGAAGCCCAAATTGCTGAACGCAATCTGTGAGTCCTAAGGAGACACACCCATGTTTGGCATCAACTTATCGCCTCTCCAGTACCTCGCAGCAAACGGAATTGCCTTTGCCGCTGGGATCGCCACCACCATTGCATTCCAGTGGTACGGAAAGCACATGCATGCCGCCGCCATGAAACAAGCCAAGGCCAGCAGTCATTAGTTTCCCGCTACCTGCAGCGCCAGCAATCTTGGCTCAAAGACGACAGATAACGAGGATGTCGCCATGTCGTACAACCCTTATGCATTTCAGGTCTCGGAACTCAGCTCACGAATCCGTAACCTTCAAGCTGACCAACTGAAGCTCGATGAGCAGTTGAAGGCTTTTGAAGAGTTTGACCTGGAGGAACAACGTCAGCTCCTGCGGGAGACTCAAAGCAACCTGCAAACTGAGGAGATCGGCTTACTGATCGATCTCAAGGATCTTGACCAGGCAAAAGCAGACCACGAAGCCGCTAAAACTCAGGCTCAGGCCGGCTTCGATCCTCGATACTGGTTTTCCTCCCAGCGGGCCGTCGCGAAGCAGGTTCTTGCAGCATGCGCCACCAAGCTAAGCCGCATATCCAGCAAGGTAGATGCAAGGAAGGGCCGGATTCACAACCTCACCGAAAGTGCTTCTGTCCTGGATTTCAACATCAGCCAACACCTGAGCACGGACATCCTCTTACTGCAGGCCAGGCTGAATACCAACGGGATCGAATTAAACGTCTTAGAGGAGCAACTCGGGCCATTAAGGGCCAAGGAAGCTGAAATCAACGACCTCATCGGCGCGCAAGTAAGCAGTCTTCGTGAACTCGAAGCTAGACGCAGCAATCTGCTGTCTGTCATTCGCACCGCTGAGGGCTTCGAAAGCGCTCTGGCAAGAGCTGCCAACAGCTACGAGCGAATGGAAATTCACAGAAAGTGCGAGACTGCTTTGGGTAACGGAAAGCCGGGAGTGGTGATCAGCCAATCAAAGGGTGAACTGCGTGGCGTAGAAGCCAATATCGAAAAGCTCAAAAGAGCCATTGAGCTTGCCGTTTCCAGGGCGTCCGCCGAAATCAAGGCTCTCGTTCTCGATGGGAACAACCTCTGCAACACCCAGGATGGTGAGTTCATTGGGCTGCGAGGCCTTTTAGCCGTGGTTCCACTGATGCTCAAGAAGTTCAGGGTTACCTTGATCTTTGACCCCGGCATTCGCACCAAGCTAAAGACTACCGCTGCCCAGCTCCAAGCTCTTTTCCCTGGTGCAGAGGTGCACGTAATGAAAAGCAAGGTTGCTGCCGATGAGACCATCCTCAACGCAGCTCAATTTGACACTCTGACCTACATCGTCAGCAGGGACAGATTCAAGGACTTCCCACACCTGAATGCTGTTAAACAGCAAAGAGTTGTCGGCTTCACTGTGCTCAACAACACGATCAGCATCGAAAGCCTGAACATCCATGCACCACTGAAAGACGAAATCCTGACAGGAGCTTGAAATGAAAATTCTTGCTATCAAAGGCCGTGTGGTAAGCAAAGGCAAACTGAACTGGTACTCCTGCGAATGGTGCGGCGATCAGCACCGAGGCTCGCCTTGCGATACCTGCTCGATGCCACCCTGCCGCTGCCTTTGCTGATTGGGCGCGGTGCCAGTAGCGGGGGGATACCTCCCGCTCTGCCCACCACCAATCCCCTATACACAGTTCAGGTTTGTGGATGAATCGGCCGGCTTAGGCCGGCCTAGAAGCGCCCTGCATGCATTGATAGCACAATGACATGCAGCTATATTCCGACCTGTTCCCTCCCCCCTCGACATAAAGGTTTGCCATGGAAGAGCTCAGCCGCGCCAATTTTGGAGCGACGATTTATCAGGCCGCTAAATCCCAGAATGTCTCCCTGGATAAGATTGCAAAGGCTATTGGTTGCTCCAACAAAACGATGGAGCGTTTAACCACCGCAAAATCCTACCCTACGGATGAAATGATCAAGCAAGGGGGCATCCTGCTTGCCCTCGGCTATGAGCGCTACGCAAAGCTTTCCGATGCGGAGAAGGAGAAGATCTCCGAAGGCATCGGCGCAGTTGGTGGTGGTGTTCTCGGCTTAGGCTCGGTAACTGCAGTTGTCAGCAGCCTGGGCGTAGCGGGTCTGTCCGCAGCGGGTGTTACGTCTGGTCTTGCCGCGCTTGGCGCTTTGGTCGGTGGAGGCATGGCAGCAGGCATTACCGTTGCCGCAGCCATCCCTGTCGCCGCGGCAGTCGCAGGCTACGGGGCAATCGTAGGGGTAAAAGCTGCTGTGGAGCATTTCAGCTCTAAGCAAGAGGACCTTGACCCCAAGTGGGAACTCCCGATTAGGTAGTTGGCAAAAAATTGAGGAGGGACCGTCTCATCCTGGGGCTGGTCCCCCAAACCTCACCACCTCCTCCCCCACCCACTCATTCACCTGCTGGAGCCGCGCCTGAACCGACTCCAGTTCGTTCGCCGTCCACACCTCCGCCGCGTCCTTGATCGGTCCAAAGCCACCCGCGTTCGTAAGCGTCCAGCCAAGTCACCTTCCGCACTCCAGCATTAAGGGCGATGGTGTCCGCGTATTTTTAAGCGGACGCGATAGCCCTTATCGCCGGGATCTCCATGCGCCAACGAAGCTCTTACCCCAAACCGTTCAAGGCCCAGGTTGTTCAGGAGTAATGCCCATTCGCTTACCCGCGTTCACCGGCACACCCCCATCAGCTGCGGCGGAATGCGCAGCGCCGCGAGCATGTCGTCGCGGCTGATGTTCTTGATCGAACCGAACTCATCCTTGGCCGCCACCTCGCTCACCGGAATGAACTGGATACCGTCCTTCTTGCCGCTGGGTGAGTACACGAACACCCGCGCCGAAGGCGACCAGCATCGCTTCCTGCAGACAGATCGGGACGCCTATCGCGGTGTGAAGGCGTACTACTACGTGGAGGGGTCGGAACGGATGGAGGCGATCGTGGGCGACGAAGAACGCCAAGATTCTGCGACATACCTACGCCCACCGATCGAGTGCATTGCGGGCGGCAAAGGCAGAATGGGGAAGAGTTCAGAGAGGGAGTGCAGCGTTGAGCTATGCGCTGGCCAAGGGGAGGCCAGAGTTGAGTTCGGAATGGCGATACCGCGTGACCGGGGTTAAAGCGGACATCAGCGACGTTGGGCTTTCCCGCACTCAATCAACTGCTTGCTGCAGTCCTGCAGGCCTTTCGCTATCATCGATTAGGATTTGCGATGCCGACGGAACAGATGTTTGCAGGCCGGTGATTGATGCCCACTATCTCAGAACTTCCATTTCCAGGATAAAAACCATGTCAAGAAGACGTCGCTCTTCGAGATATTCACGTGGGTCTCTAATAACGGGCATTGCCGCGCTTCTTGTAATTGCTGCGTTGACCAAAGCTGTTCAGGTACTACTGTTTGCCGTCGCACTAGTTTTCCTCTACTGCCTAATAAGACACCCGGCCCCCGCGCTAGGCTTCGTCGTGCTTGGTATAATCGGGTCGATACTAAAGAGAATCCCCGATGCCTATCTGCTCTTTGGCTTCGGCATTGTGTGCTTTGCTTGGTCAGTATCCAAACTCAGAAAACCAGTCGCCCAACATAATGCTCCGCATGAGCAATCTTCTTTACCAAAAGCAGCCCCTGACAAACGCTTGAAAAGCGACTGATTCGGCATGGAGCATCATCGATGCTTTTGAAGGATTAGGAGTCCTAACTTTACCGTTACTGCTTGCCCACAACATAGTCCTCAAGGAACTAGAGATGGAAAATGGACAGAAAAAGCTAAAGGAACTTTTCGACGGAAGGAAGATATTCAAAATACCCGACTATCAAAGGGCGTATGCCTGGGATGAGTCTCGACAACTCCCAGACTTCCTCGAAGACATTGAAAACCAATCCCTTGAACGCGACTACTTTCTCGGAACCATTTTATTCCAAGAAAGAGGCGACAAGCACCAAGGCTACGACATAATCGATGTAGTCGATGGCCAACAACGAATAACAACCATCATAATATTTATGAAGTCACTACTAAGCGAACTCGCAGTCAGGCTCCCTGATGACGAATTTGTTGATAAGGGCCTAGACTTGGTGACTGAAACATATGTAATAAGCCGTAATCGCACCAAGCTACAAGCAATCTCTCCCGACAACGACTTCTTCCAAAGCTACATTATCGGGGACGGAAACGGCCTGGACTTCATTCAGACGCCATCACAACGCCGCCTCTACAATGCAAAGCAATACTTTGAGAAAGCGCTCAAACAAAAAACGACAGACGAACTTCTCGAACTGAAATCAAAACTAGACTCCAACACGAAGGTCCTTACCTACTCAGTTAAAGACACAGCCGAAGCCACATTAATCTTCGAAACCACCAACGACCGAGGCAAAGGCCTTACAAATCTGGAGAAGATTAAAAGCTTTCTCATGTATAAAACATATCTTGCTACCGGAGAGAATGTAGACGTCCATCTATCGTCTATCCAGGAGCGTTTCACGGACATCTATAGAGAACTCGAACAAATCGACGATAAGTTCTCCGAAGATTCAGCCCTACAGTATCACTGCGTAGCATTTGAGAAGTGGACCGACAAGGCAGAATACCAACAACCCGTCAACTTCATCCGAAAAATAATTAATCCGCTAATTAACAAAGGAAAGCGGGACGAGGCACTAAAATTCATAGATCGGTTCAGCAAAGAACTTAAAGAGAGCTTTAGAAGCTTCAGGCAGATGATGCAGTCTGATCTCGAGCCATTCCGAGATCTTGTATGCCTAGAAAGGCTCGGAAATTTTTACCCTCTACTTCTAAAAGCCTACAAACTCGACAACACAGAAAAAAAGAAACAATTCGAGGTCCTCTGCAAGCTTCTAGAAATCTACAGCTTCAGAGTATTTTCCATTCAACAGACCCGCTCCAACACAGGGCAGGCAACCTTATTTACTGCCGCCAGAGACTTCACTGGAAAATTCTCACCGCTTTACGACAAAATAACCTCACTTATCAAATCACACAGTTCAAACCGGATATTCAAGGACCACCTTGAATCAACAAATTTCTACGCATACATGTACTCAAAGGACATGAGTTACCTTCTCTGGAAATATGAGAACCACCTCCGAAAGACAGAACAGCCGATTTGTGCAGACATGTCGGAGAAGGAGTTCAGAAACTCAACCAGAAAGACCACCCTAACAATTGAGCATATTGCCTCGCAAAATCCAGAAGAAATCGGCATTGTCAAAAAATATTCGATAATCCCAGAACTGGATGACGACTTCCTTGAATACCATATTCATCGACTGGGCAACCTAACCTTCGACCCATCTTCGGCAAATTCCTCCAAGGGTAATAATGGAATAGAAGTCAAAAATTCTACCTACTTCCAAAGAGCACCTTACAAAACCCAGAACGAACTTGATAGCTTCCTAGTAAAAGGTGAATGGGGAATCTCTTCTATCAGTAGTCGCGAGAAGAAAATCGTTAAATTCTGCATGCAACGCTGGAATCCAGAATATGTAGAGTACGAATAATCGAAGCATCGCTTTAATGGGTAAGCCTCTCTATGGAGGCTTATCCTAAAGACTGTAGTTGTATACTTATCCCAGCCACCCTCTCCAAGTTCTCCTTACAAGCGATACTGATATTCCAACTATTCTAATTATTAGCAGAAATTAACTTGGAATAAAAAATAGACATAAATCTTAGCGCTCTTCTGGCCCCTTCCACTTCATCAACGCCTTCAGCGCATCCAAATCGCCGATGAGTTCACGTGCCTGTGCGAGCTTTTCCATTGCCACGCGCTGAGGCTCTCCAGCCAACTCGCACGCAGACGCTTCCGCATCACGAAAGAAAGCCTGTATCCGCTTGATTTCATCCCACTGCTGAATCGCTACAAGCAAGTCTGAGCGCGCATTCTGCCGGGCCTCGACCTGTCGCCTGAGTTCCTGCTTCTCCTCAAGCCGTCGCAGTTCCTCCTGCCATTCCTGGCGCCGAATTCGTTCCCGCTCCTCGCCCTCCTCCACCAAGCGAGCAATCACAGGGGCCGCATTTGTGAGTTGCTGGACGATGTCATCCAACTGGCTATGCAACCGGTTCCCCTTACTCTCCTTCCAACTGTGGCTCCAATCTGCATTGGGATAGGGGCAAAAAGCCCTTAGGCACAGGCGCCCAGTGGCGAAATCCATGCGCGTGGTCCAGTTGAGAGTCGGATGCAGTCGCCGCTGCTGCTGCGCTGGAATCTTGGAAACCGGAATGTACTCACGGTCGACATAGCGAGCTTCGAGCTCCTCGGTCATTTCGAACAGGGTCAGTCCGATGGCCACCGTTCCCACGAACATCACCGTGGGCTTGGAGGGTGACCACAGCGCAGGATAGCGATGCCGCGGCTTCCTGGGTGGATGCTCATGCTCATCTATCGGAGCCCGGGAATACACTCGATCACTTGGGGCAAACATGACGCGATGACCGGCGGCTTCGAGTTTGAGAAAGAGCTGATTCGCAATTTTCAGGGCCGTTTCGAGCTGCTGCTTGGTTACTACGATATCAACCAGGCGCTGCTTTCCTGGTTTGAGAAACCCCTGATCGATCACCCGTCCCTGTTCAAAGATTTCGTACGCTCCGACAACTGTTGGGTGCTGCTTGGTGCGCGAGACTCTTAGTTGCTCAGGATGAACTACACGTGGGCTCGGCGCCTTCGGAAGCGGCCGAGATATGGGCCCCAAGACATCGCCCCGGCGCCAAACCTGCAGATCTCCCGGGCCTGCCTCGGGTAATGGCGGCTGAGGGCTCGGCTTTCCATTCTCCAGTTTTGCCCAGTGTCCACGCGGTGGGCGCGGAACGTTCATACGCGTGCACACACGCGCCATAAAACTGGAGGAGACGCCGTGATGCTCAGCAATCTTGGTCATTGGGCGTTGCCAAACCTCTGCGTACAACTCCTCACGAGTGACCGGCCCGCCAGGGCTTGAATTTGGTTGTTCGAACACCTCTGCAGAAAACATACACCGATCCTTAAGCCCCAATATGGCCAGGTCCGCCAAGCCAACCGATGGTGAGTCGGCCCGAACCCGCCATGGCACCAATTATCCAAGTGTCCCTGTTGTACCAAACCCTCCCCGGCGCTCTCCACCGCGTTGTTTACCCAATAGGCAGCAGCCAGCATTTGCATGAGGAACAGGGCAACGAGGAGAAGGACAGCCATGCCCGCAACAACCGAGCAACGCCCTGCCCGCTTGATCTCTTGCATGCCCCGAATACTTCGGGCCAATGCGGCACCCGCCTACCTCGGCATGTGCCGCACCGAGTTCAACAAGACTGTTCGCCCCTACGTCCGGGAATTCCGTATAGGGGTGCAGGGCATCGGCTTCGATCGAGAGGAACTGGACGCCTGGGCCGACGCCTACATCGACCAGGCCAGCATTGAAAAGGAAGGTGCCAAGGGACATGATCATTCCCGCAGCGAGCGCCAAGGAGAAAAACCATGGCGCAAAAAACCATTAGCGGCCTCTACCAAAGGAACGGGATCTGGCACATCGACAAGGTCTTCAGAGGTCAGCGAATTCAAGAAAGCACTGGATCAAGCGACAGGAAGGAGGCGGAGCAATACCTGATACACAAGCTAGAAAAGCTGCGCGAGCAGAAGATCTACGGTGTACGCAGGATCAGAACCTGGAGGGAAGCAGCCACCCGTTATCTGGTTGAGTACAAGGACCAACCCTCGATCGGACTTACTGCTATCTATCTGGAGCAGTTGGATCCGTATATCGGGGACACCCCTGTCACTCACATCGATGATGAAACGCTGGCCCCGTACATCAAGGATCGCCTGAAACCCAGCAAGACCAGCGACGGCAAGGTGAAACACGGGGTTTCTTACCGAACAGTGAACATCGCCCTGGAACGCGTCATACGCATCCTGAATCTCTGCGCCAGGAAATGGCGTGATGAGCAGAAGCGTCCCTGGCTCGACGTGGTACCGATGATCACCAAGCTGGAGGAAAAGAAAACCAGCCGGTCGCCCTATCCGCTGTCCTGGGAAGAGCAATCGATTCTCTTCGCCGAACTGCCTGATCATTTGCGCCGCATGGCGCTTTACAAGGTGAACAGCGGCTCGCGCGAACAGGAAGTCGTGAAATTGCGCTGGGATTGGGAAATACAGGTTCCAGAGCTCAAGACTAGCGTCTTCCTCATACCTGCGGATTTCGGTGGCAGACATGAGAGTTCGGGAGTTAAGAACGGCGACGAGCGTTTGGTAGCGCTGAACAACGTGGCGAAATCCGTCATCGAGGGGCAGCGTGGCCTGGACCCAGTTTGGGTGTTCCCTTATGGGATGCCCGACCAGAACGGCAAGGCGATGCCAGTACACCGGATGAACGACTCGGCCTGGAAGAAAGCCAGGGTACGGGCGGCAAAGAAATTCCAGGAGAAGTTTCTGCGCCCTGCTCCACCCGGATTCGCTTCGATCCGTATCCACGACCTGAAGCACACTTTCGGCCGCCGGCTTCGGGCGGCCGGGGTAACGGAAGAGGACCGGAGAGCTCTGCTGGGGCACAAGAACGGCAGCATCACCAGTCACTACTCGGCCGCAGAGTTGGGAAAACTGATCGATGAAGCCAACAAGATATCGGCTACCGACTCGCGAGGGCCGGTGCTGACGATACTGAGGAGGAAGGCAGGATGAAGAGTCCCGCAAAAGTCCCTGAAACGAAAAAGGCCAGTCGTTTCCGAACTGGCCTAAGTCGCTGAAAAATATGGTCGGGACGGAGTGATTCGAACACTCGACCCCTTGCACCCCATGCAAGTGCGCTACCAGGCTGCGCTACGCCCCGACGTTGCTTCCAAGTTCCCTCGGAAGCGGATCGCACTATACCCCAAGCATTTGCTTTGGAGAAGTGCTTTTTTCATTTTTTTCAGTTACTTGCGCAGCACATGCAGAACATCTTCCAATTCAGCGATCATCTGCCGGATCAGTTGCTTGTACTGGGTGGCGTCCTCGCGTGCTTCGTCGCCGGTGAGGCGCTGGCGGGCGCCACCGATGGTAAAGCCCTGGTCGTAGAGCAGCGCGCGGATCTGGCGAATCATGAGCACATCCTGGCGCTGGTAGTAGCGCCGGTTGCCTCGTCGCTTGACCGGGTTGAGTTGCGGGAACTCCTGTTCCCAGTACCGCAGCACGTGCGGCTTCACCGCGCAAAGATCGCTCACCTCACCGATGGTGAAGTAGCGCTTGCCCGGAATGGGGGGCAGCTCGTCGTTATGACTTGGTTCCAGCATAAGCCTCAACCCTGGCCTTCAGTTTCTGCCCTGGACGAAAGGTGACGACGCGCCGGGCTGTGATCGGGATTTCCTCTCCCGTCTTCGGGTTGCGTCCGGGACGCTGGCGCTTGTCGCGCAGGTCGAAGTTGCCGAAACCCGACAACTTCACCTGTTCGTTATGCTCCAGCGCCTGGCGGATCTCTTCGAAGAAGAGCTCCACCAGTTCCTTGGCTTCCCGCTTATTCAGGCCCAGCTCTTCGTACAGACGTTCAGCAATTTCAGCTTTCGTCAGAGCCCCCATACGCTACTTCCTTAACGTGGCGTTGAACCTTTGTTCCAGCGAGGCGACGATATTCTGCGTAGTCGCGTTCACCTCGTCATCATTAAGAGTGCGTGATGGATGCTGCCAGGTCAAGCCAACGGCCAAGCTTTTTCTAAGCGGATCAATGCCTTTACCGTGGTAGACGTCAAAAAGCCTGAGGTCCGTCAGCCATTCCCCCGCCGTTTCACGGATATTTGCCAGGACGAATTCGGCCGGGGTATCCAGATCGACGATCAGGGCCAGGTCACGGCGCACTTCGGGGAAGCGCGACAGTTCGCTGAATTTCGGCAGGCGACCCTTGGCCACTTCGGCCAGTACCAACTCGAAGACATAGACCGGGCGATCCAGGTCCAGCGCCTTGGCCAGTTCCGGGTGCAGGGCGCCCAGGTAGCCGACCAGCACGCCGTCGCGCTCGATCTTGGCGGTCTGGCCCGGGTGCAGCGCCGGGTGCTCCGCCGGGGAGAAGGTGAAGGCTTCGATGGCGCCGGCGTTACCCAGCAGCGCTTCGACGTCGGCTTTCACATCGAAGAAGTCGACGCTCTCGCGGCCGTTGGCCCAGCCTTCCGGCTGACGGGCACCGCAGACGACGCCGGCCAGCATGTTTTCCTGCACCAGCCCTTCCAGCTGGCCAACGAAACGCAGGCCGCTTTCGAACAGGCGCACGCGGGTCTGCTGGCGGTTGAGGTTGTGCTGCAGGGACTTCACCAGACCCGGCCAGAGCGAGGCGCGCATGGCGGCCATGTCGGCGGAGATCGGGTTGGCCAGCATCAGCGGCTCGACACCGGGGTGGAACAGCTGGAACAGCTTGGGATCGATGAAGCTGTAGGTAATGGCTTCCTGGTAGTCGCGGGCGACCAGCAGGCGGCGCAGCGCCGGCAGTTCGGCCTGGGATTCGGACTTGGTGTTCGGCGCCAGGCGGGCCTGCGGGTAGCGAACTGGCAGACGGTTATAGCCGTATAGGCGGCCCAGCTCTTCGATCAGGTCGACTTCGATGGAGACGTCGAAGCGATGGCTCGGCACGCCCACGGTCCAGGCATCGGCACCGGCTTTCTGGACGTCGAATTCCAGGGCGCTGAGCAGACGCTCGATCTCGGCGTTTTCCAGCGTCATGCCCAGCATCTGGGTGACGCGCTCGGCGCGCAGGGTGACCGGCGCGACCTTCGGCAGGTCGGATTCGCTGACGGCTTCCACGATCGGACCAGCTTCGCCGCCGACGATCTGCAGCAGCAGTTCGGTGGCGCGCTCCATGGCGCGACGGGCCAGCTGCGAGTCCACGCCGCGCTCGAAGCGGTGCGAGGCATCGGTGTGCAGACCGTAGGAACGAGCCTTGCCGGCAACGGCGATGTTGTCGAAGAAGGCGCTTTCGAGGAACAGGCCGCGGGTCTTGGCGCTGACGCCGCTGTGCTCGCCACCCATCACGCCGGCGATGGCCAGGGCGCGCTCGTGGTCGGCGATGACCAGGGTGTCGGCACGCAGGGTGACTTCCTGGCCGTCGAGCAGGACGAGCTTCTCGCCCTCCTCCGCCATGCGCACGCGCACACCGCCCTTGATCTCATCGAGGTCGAAGGCGTGCATCGGCTGGCCCAGTTCGATCATCACATAGTTGGTGATGTCGACGGCGGCGTCGATGCTGCGGATGTCGGAACGGCGCAGGCGCTCGACCATCCACAGGGGAGTCGGCTTGCTCAGGTCGACGTTACGGACGACGCGACCGAGGTAGCGCGGGCAAGCCTTGGGCGCCAGCAGCTCCACAGTGCGCACTTCGTCGATCTGCGGGGCGACGGCATTGACCACCACCGGCTTGACCTCGGCGCTGTACAGCGCGCCGACTTCACGAGCGAGGCCAGTCAGGGATAGGCAGTCGCCACGGTTCGGGGTCAGGCCGATCTCGATGGAGGCGTCGTCCAGTTCGAGGTAGTCGCGGATGTTGGCGCCCACCGGCGCATCCGCGGCGAGCTCCATCAGGCCGGCGTTCTCTTCGCTGATTTCCAGCTCTTTGGCCGAGCAGAGCATGCCGTTGGATTCAACGCCGCGCAGCTTGGCCTTCTTGATCTTGAAGTCGCCCGGCAGTTCGGCGCCGATCATGGCGAAGGGGATCTTCAGGCCCGGGCGCACGTTGGGCGCGCCGCAGACGACCTGGAAGGTCTCCGAACCGTTGCTGACCTGGCAGACGCGGAGCTTGTCGGCGTCCGGGTGCTGCTCGGTCGACAGCACTTCGCCCACGACCACGCCGCTGAACTGGCCGGCAACCGGGATCACGGCGTCGACCTCGAGGCCCGCCATGGACAGACGAGCCACCAGCTCGTCACGGGATACCTGCGGATTTACCCAGCTCCGCAGCCACTGTTCACTGAATTTCATCCTGCTCTCCTAAATGCGTTGACGGTCGTGCGGGCTAGCGGAACTGGCCGAGGAACCGCAGATCGTTGTCGAAGAACAGGCGCAAGTCGTTCACGCCATAGCGCAGCATGGCCAGGCGCTCGATACCCATGCCGAAGGCGAAGCCCTGGTATTTCTCGGGATCGATACCGGACATGCGCAGCACGTCGGGGTGGACCATGCCGCAACCCATGACTTCCAGCCAGCCGGTCTGTTTGCAGACGCGGCAACCCTTGCCGCTGCAGAGCACGCACTGGATGTCGACTTCCGCCGAAGGCTCGGTGAAGGGGAAGAAGGACGGACGGAAGCGGACGGAGAATTCCTTCTCGAAGAAGGCGCGGAGGAATTCCTCGATGGTGCCCTTGAGGTCGGCGAAGCTGACGTCTTCATCGACCAGCAGACCTTCGACCTGGTGGAACATGGGCGAGTGGGTCAGGTCGGAGTCGCAGCGGTACACGCGGCCCGGGCAGACAATGCGAATCGGTGGCTTCTGGTTTTCCATGGTGCGGACCTGTACCGGCGAGGTATGGGTGCGCAGCAGCATGTTCGCATTGAAGTAGAAGGTGTCGTGCATGGCACGCGCCGGGTGGTGGCCCGGAATGTTGAGCGCTTCGAAGTTGTGGTAGTCGTCTTCGACTTCCGGACCCTCGGCCACTTCATAGCCGATGCGGGTGAAGCACTGCTCGATGCGTTCCTTGGTGCGAGTGACCGGATGCAGGCCGCCGGAGGACTGGCCACGGCCCGGCAGGGTCACGTCGATGCGCTCGGCAGCCAGCTTGGCGGCGAGGGCGGCGCCCTCCAGCTCGGCCTTGCGGGCGTTCAGCACATCCTGAACCTTTTCCTTGGCGACGTTGATCAGCGCGCCGACCTTGGGGCGCTCTTCGGCCGGCAGGTCGCCCAGGGTCTTCATGACCTGGGTCAGCTCGCCTTTCTTGCCGAGGTAGTGAACCCGGATCTGCTCCAGGGCGTTGACGTCTTCGGTGTTTCGCACGGCATCCAGGGCCTGCGAAACCAGCGCGTCCAGGTTTTCCATGTACCAACTCCAGATACAAAATAGGGGAAGAGCGGTAAGGCTCTTCCCCTATCGGTGACGTTACGTCCGGACCGAGATCCGGTAACTGTCGTGGGGCTTAAGCCAGGCTGGCTTTCGCTTTCTCGACAATCGCGGTAAACGCCGCTTTTTCGTTCACAGCCAGATCGGCCAGGACCTTACGGTCGATCTCGATGGCCGCCTTCTTCAGGCCAGCGATCAGACGGCTGTAGGACAGACCGTTCTGACGAGCACCAGCGTTGATACGGGCGATCCACAGGGCGCGGAACTGACGCTTGCGCTGACGACGGTCACGGTAGGCGTATTGGCCAGCCTTGATTACCGCCTGCTTGGCAACGCGGAACACGCGCGAACGCGCGCCGTAGTAGCCTTTTGCGAGCTTCAGAATCTTCTTGTGACGACGACGGGCAATCACGCCACGCTTAACACGAGCCATTTATCTATCCTCTACCAGAAATCAACGCAGACGCAGGGAGCGTTCTACACGGCGAACGTCGGAAGCAGCGAGCAGCGAGGTGCCGCGCAGCTGACGCTTACGCTTGGTGGTCATTTTGGTCAGGATGTGGCTCTTGAAAGCGTGCTTGTGCTTGATGCCACCAGCAGTCACTTTGAAGCGCTTCTTGGCGCCACTCTTGGTTTTCATCTTTGGCATGTTTAGTACTCCGCATTCGTTAACAACTGATAACCATCAGGCCTGCCAGTGCCCGGGAGGTTATTTACGCTTCTTGGGAGCGATGACCATCATCAGCTGGCGTCCTTCCAGCTTGGGATGCTGTTCCACGGTGCCGAATTCGGCGAGGTCGGTTTCGACCCGCTTCAACAGCTCCATGCCCAGCTCCTGGTGGGCCATCTCACGACCACGGAATCGAAGCGATACCTTGGCCTTGTCCCCTTCATTAAGGAAACGTACCAGGTTGCGTAGTTTTACCTGGTAATCCCCTTCTTCCGTCCCTGGACGAAACTTGATTTCTTTGATCTGTTGCTGGTGCTGGTTCTTCTTCGCAGCAGCGGCCTGCTTCTTCTTCTCGAAGAGGTGCTTGCCGTAGTCCATGATGCGGCAGACAGGGGGCACCGCATCAGCAGAAATTTCCACCAGGTCCAGCTTGGCCTCGTCGGCTTGACGGAGGGCCTCGTCGAGGGAGACCACGCCAATCTGCTGACCGTCAGCACCAATCAGACGAACCTCACGGGCGGTGATGTTCTCGTTGATCGGCGGTTTCGGGAGAGCCCGCTTATCCTGTCTCATTTCACGCTTAATAATGATTACTCCGAGTCTTGGCGACCACGCCGGGAAACCGCCTGAGCCAGCAGCTCAGCGAACTGGGCGATCGGCATCGAGCCGAGGTCTGCCCCTTCGCGCGTACGTACGGCGACGGCCTGCGATTCAACTTCCCTATCACCGATAACCAACAGATAGGGAACCTTGAGCAAAGTATGCTCGCGGATTTTAAAGCCAATTTTCTCGTTTCTCAAGTCAGACTTGGCACGGAATCCGCTTTGCTCGAGCTGACGCACCACTTCTTCAGCCCATTCGGCCTGCTTGTCAGTGATATTCATCACCACGGCCTGGGTCGGCGCGAGCCAGGCCGGGAAGAGGCCGGCGTAATGCTCGATCAGCATGCCGATGAAGCGCTCGAAGGAGCCGAGGATCGCGCGGTGCAGCATGACCGGACGGGTACGACTGTTATCTTCGGCGATATAGCTGGCATCCAGACGCTCCGGCAGGTTCGGGTCGTACTGCAGGGTGCCGCACTGCCAGTTACGGCCAAGGCAATCCTTCAGGGTGAACTCGATCTTCGGACCGTAGAAGGCACCCTCGCCCGGCTGGTATTCCCACTCCAGGCCGGATTCGTTCAGGGCGTCGGCCAGCGCACTTTCGGCGCGATCCCATAGCTCTTCGGAACCGACGCGCTTGGCCGGACGAGTGGACAGCTTCATGGAGACGTCAGTGAAGCCGAAGTCCGAATAGACCTGCAGGGTCAGCTTGATGAAGTCTGCAGCTTCCTTCTTCACCTGTTCTTCGGTGCAGAAGATGTGGGCGTCGTCCTGGGTGAAGCCACGCACGCGCATGATGCCGTGCAGCGCGCCGGACGGCTCGTTGCGGTGGCAGGCGCCGAACTCGGCAAGGCGCAGCGGCAGATCGCGGTAGGACTTCAGACCCTGGTTGAAGATCTGCACGTGGCACGGGCAGTTCATCGGCTTGACCGCGAAGTCGCGGCTTTCCGACGCCGTGGTGAACATGTTCTCGGCGTAGTTGGTCCAGTGGCCGGAGCGCTCCCAGAGGATGCGATCGACGACCTGCGGGGTGCGGACTTCCACGTAGCCGTGGTCGCGCTGCACCTTGCGCATGTACTGCTCGAGTACCTGGTAGACGGTCCAGCCGTTGGGGTGCCAGAAGACCATGCCCGGCGCTTCTTCCTGGAGGTGGAAGAGATCGAGCTGCTTGCCGATGCGGCGGTGATCGCGCTTCTCGGCTTCCTCGATGCGCTGGATGTAGGCCGCCAGCTGTTTCTTGTCCGCCCAGGCAGTGCCGTAGACGCGCTGCAGCTGCTCGTTCTTCGAGTCGCCACGCCAGTAGGCGCCGGAAATCTTGGTCAGCTTGAAGGCCTTCAGGAAGCGAGTGTTCGGCACATGCGGGCCGCGACACATGTCCACGTACTCCTCGTGGAAGTACAGGCCCATGGCCTTCTCGTCCGGCATGTCGTCGATGAGGCGCAGCTTGTACTCCTCACCACGAGCCTTGAAGGTCTCGATGACTTCGGCACGCAGGGTCATCTTCTTGATGACGTCGTAGTCCTTGTCGATCAGCTCGGCCATGCGCTTTTCGATGGCAGCCATGTCTTCCGGCGTGAAGGGGCGCTCGAAGGCGATGTCGTAATAGAAGCCTTCGTCGATCACCGGGCCGATGACCATCCTGGCGGTCGGGTACAGTTGCTTGACCGCATGGCCCACCAGGTGAGCGCAGGAGTGGCGGATGATTTCCAGCCCGTCCTCGTCCTTCGGGGTAATGATCTGCAGGGTCGCGTCACTGTCGATGATGTCGCAGGCATCGACCAGGCGGCCGTTGACCTTGCCGGCCAGGGTAGCTTTCGCCAGGCCCGCACCAATGGATTGCGCCACCTCGGTCACGCTGACCGGATGATCGAAGGAACGCTGACTACCGTCGGGAAGAGTAATGATGGGCATGGCGCCTCCTCTCCTAGTGGTGACCCCTACGAAAGGCCACATGGGTTGGGATGTGCCAGTAAGCGTCGTCCGCCGGGCAGGCCTGCCTCACAGTGGCAGGCGCCTTGTCGGCACCCTGCGCATTCGCGCGCGGACGGAGATCACTGGAAGAAAATCGGATAAAACCCGCCCGCAATCGATAGCGGGCAGGGCGTGCGATGTTACTGCAACTTTCGATGACTGACGAGCGGCAGCCCTGACATCGCTCAATATTGGTCGACAAATTCCAGCACGGTGCGATTGAAGGACGCCGGACGAATCACGTTCATGCCATGGGAGGCACCGGGAATCATCGCAGTACGGACATCGATCAGCGCCGATTGCAGCGCCTGGATAATGCGCGGGAAAGGCTCCGGACTCTTCGCCCCGCCGATCAATAGAACCGGTAATTGCAACTGATCAAGTTGAGCATTGGAAATCGGCTGCGGATGATCCGCCACCTGCCCTACCAGAGTCATGGCATTGGCTGTAGCCATTTCACGGAATTGCTGTGAAGAACGCCCCCACACACCCACACCACTCACCGTATCGACGAAGAGCTGCAGCCCTTCGCCAATTTGCCCCGCGCGAATCATGTCCAGCGCCTGCTGGCGAAACTGATTGCGCTCTACCGGAGATATTGGCGAGACCAGGCCCGCCATACGAAATACGTCCTCGGTAAAGTCTCCGCCCGGATCGGCCAGCGTCAGGGAACGCAACTTGTGCGGCGCCGCCAACGCCACGCGCAGACAGAGATTACCGCCGCGCGAATGCCCGAGCAGATGCGCAGGGCCGGGCAACTGATCCAACAGCGCAAGCAGATCGCTCACATGCTGCTCGGTGGTGAAACCCGCGCCCTCGCCATTCCATTGCTCTGGGAAATAATGCCGCAGACTGGGCGCCACCACCCGATAGCGAGCCGATAACGCGGCAAATTGCCCCTGCCAATAGCGGTAATCGCAGAGCGATCCGTGAACCAGCACAAGCGGAGCCCCCTGCCCCACCACCTGGCACGCGAGCTCATAATCATTGACCCGATACCGCACAATCTCGTTATTCATCCAGCACTCGCACTCAACGCACCACAATAAAGCACACAGTATTCAGAGGGACTTGGCCGGCGCCACCCCTTTAATCCAAGCATTATCCCTCAAGAAACAACTAATCTGCGCCCCGGATAACAGCCCGAAGGATTTAAGACGTATTGCCCGAATCGCAACAATTCATATCCATAGTTGACGGCGATAACGACTAGAACAGAGAATCGCCCCCACAATTCACCCCTGCCGACGGGAGCATATGATGTCCAAACTTGCGGAATTCCGCGAAGCCGAACGCCAGCTTAAAGAACAACTCGCCCTGCTGGAAAAACTGAAGAATGACAGCAGCCTGAAAAAGGAGCTGGAGTTCAAGGACCAACTGCAAGCCCTGATGGACCAGTACGGCATGAACCTGCGGAATGTCATCAACATTCTCGACCCGCAGACCACCAGCGAACCGGCGCCGATCCAGCATCGCCGCAGCCGCCAGCTGAAAGTCTACAAAAACCCCAATTCCGGCGAAGTCATCGAGACCAAGGGCGGCAATCACAAGACCCTGAAAGCCTGGAAGCAACAGTTCGGCGCTGAAACCGTCGAATCCTGGCTGCAGAAGTAAGACGAAAAAAGCCGCAGTGCGCTCCCGCCCTGCGGCTTTTTCTTTACTCACTCGCAATAATTCTGACCAACGGCACAGCATTAGCTGGCCATTGCCAACAGAAATCCATATAATCTCGAACGCGAGTACCAAACCCAAGGTCGCCCCTCCCAGCACTCCCCTACCTTGATCCAGGGTTGAAGCTGGGCACTACAGGGCCACGGCCAGCGCCTCCTCCGCATCGATTCCAGAGCACGTCAGCCGCGCCAGGAAAGTTTGCCCGAGCGATTGCGCCTACGTCAGTTCAACTGCTTTCACCCAACACCGCAGACTGACGCGAACCGACCCTCAAGTTTCCATTCGCTGCCATATTCCGGTCATACGTTTTCTGCATTCTCAGATGGCACCCGGAGCTTTTTAAGAATTCAACGGTCATAGGACCGTTACCTATTTGGAAAGACAAGACAATGAAAACCTCCCCACATATCCAGGAGGCGATTCACACCCTTTCGGTGGCCTTCGCCCCTCTGAACTGCGTTATCCAGGCCAAGCGCAAGCACGGCTTCAGCTTCACGCTGGTGAACGAGCACGGCATCGCCAAGCACACCGAGCGCCTCTATCCGCAGCAGTACCAGGCCGAAGCGCCACTGCAAGCGGTGATCGAGCGCGTACAGGCCACCCTCGCCGCCTGAGCCTGAAAATGAAAAGCCCCGCCAAAGCGGGGCTTTTTGCTTTCTGCCTTCTATATAAGACAAGCACCTGCACAATCCTCAGCGCAGGCTGATCCCGGCCTTCACCGACTCGATCTCTCCTGCAAGCGCCGCATAGCGCTCCGCCGGCGCCGCATAGGTCAGCGAGTAGGCCGCACCGTCGCCCAAGGCCACCTGCAAGGTCTGCCTCAGCACTTCGGTACCGTTCCGGCTGATACCGCAGCGCACTTCCAATCCTTCCAGCCCACCCAGCTTCACCGCCTG
Source organism: Pseudomonas sp. B1-22 (assembly GCF_050474425.1). Lineage (NCBI taxonomy): Bacteria > Pseudomonadati > Pseudomonadota > Gammaproteobacteria > Pseudomonadales > Pseudomonadaceae > Pseudomonas > Pseudomonas sp. B1-22. The sequence continues at coordinate 73,282 of NZ_JBCHVH010000002.1, forward strand.
CGGCTTGCTGCACGCAGCCTGGAAGCCCTGTCGGAGGAAGTCCTTCTGCAGCGTCTTGCGCATCTCGCCGATGACGTTCTCCACATTAATAGAGGTATCGGCACCCAAACGGCTGCGCGTAACCTCCATGACCAACTCCTGGGAGCCATCCTCCGCCAGACGCACGCCGCGCTGGCGAATCAGCGGAGCATCCGCCACCGCCTCCTTCGGCGAACGCGAGACACTCCAGCCCTCCGGCCAGACCACTTGCATATCCGCCAGCGCCGGCGCGGACGCCAGCAGCGCACCGAACAACAACCAGGATCGTAGACCGCTCATCCTCACCTCCTACCGCACCCCAAAGGACACCATAACAGGCACGCCGACTTTTCTGCGGGCAAACAAAAAGGGCGACCCTTTCGGATCGCCCTTTTCGTAACCGCCGGAGCAGCTATGTTTGGTAGGCACAATTGGACTCGAACCAACGACCCCCACCATGTCAAGGTGACGCCGAGAACCGCGTATGCTTTTGATTCTACAGCGTTTTCTGGCGAAAAACGCCACCCCAAAAACACTCAAACCACCCTATAAGAATCAATAACTTAGCGTTGGATATTCCTACAGTAGTCGGGCCTTACGGGGCTGTTCGGCATGTTGAACGCCCCGCAGCGGGGCGCCCGGAATGGCTATCCACCGATGATGCAGCAGTAGCGGAAAAGCATTGCTCCGGGCCGTTAAACGCCTGCGTCCTAGTCCGAACCTGTCTAAAACGAAAACGCGAGATAGACCCGCTGGAGGCCGCGAATCTCGGCGAAACATCAGTTAGTTTTAGACGGCCATCTTGCCCGTCCTGGGCACCCTCTTCCCTCCCCTCAACCGCCTCAAGTAATCTGTATATCCATACAGTATTTTCGGTATCCATCCATGCCGGTTCGCATCATCGTCTGTGGCTCCGACCGCTACGAGAACCGAAACCATGTCCGGATCGTTCTCGATCACATCCATGAATTACGAGACGTTCGGACGATCATCCTGACCAGCTCGCTCGGCGTTGCACAGTTTGCGCGAGCCTGGGCAAGGTACGTCCGCGCTGAAGTCATCGCCTGCAGCAGCGTCGCGGAAATGTTTCAGCACCAGCCCGACGGAGTGGTGGCGTTCCCTGGCGGATCGCACACACGCGCGACGCTGTATGCCGCCGGCAGGGCTGGCGTCCCCATTTACTTCGCTCCCCCGCATGGCGTGCTGCGTGACAACTATTGCGCGCTGATGCCGCCGCCGGGGGCCGGCCAGCGATGAACGAGGAGCTGGCCGTGGATCTGTTTCACCAGGCATCCACCTACGACGTCTTCGACTCCTCATGGCGCAAGGTCGGCACTGCATCCAGAGGCATGCTGCTTTTCACTGGTGCGGAATGGCCGCTGCTGATCCGGCGCGGGGACGATGGCCACCTTCGGGCATTCAGCGGGACAGGTTTCACCTTCCTCGCCGGCGCGCTGCAGGGGCTGGAGCTAATCATGGAGAACGGCCGTCGATTCGCCCTGGTCGAGACCGGCCGATACCTGAAAGGCGGCCTGTACGTCGAGGCGATCACCGACCCGGACGGATTCCTGCTGGCTCTCCATGCCGCTGCAGATGCGCGCGAGAACGGCGACCTTGCCAGGGCGCGGCATCTTCTGCAGCGAGCTCGAGTATCCCCCTTCAGGGTCTGCCCTGCCTGCCGGGCCAATTTCGCTACCTTGGACGAATGTACCCAGTGCGCCGGACTAGGCTTCATTCGGGTTACGGTTTGAGGATCTGGGAATGTGCGGGAGATACGTGACGCCAGAAGAGGCCGCGATGGAGCGGTACTGGCATATCGGCGCCCGAAACTCTGGCCAGTGGATCAGGCGCATCTACAACGTCGCACCCAGCCAGCAGGTGCCGATGGTGCTCCTGAACGAGGAGGGAGAACAGGAAGTGGTCCCTGCCCGCTGGGGGCTGATCCCGTTCTGGTGGAAGCAGGCGAAGCCGCCGCAGAAGAGCTTCAACGCACGAAGCGAGGAAGCGGCAACGAAGCCGATGTGGCGAGATGCGATCAGACACCGGCGCTGCCTGATGCCGGCGGCAGGCTGGTACGAGTGGAACGAGAAGGAGCCGGTGAAGAACAAGGCTGGCCGCACCGTGAACCAGCCCTACTACCACCATGCTGCTGACGATGGAGTGCTGGCCATAGCTGGGCTCTGGTCAACCTGGGATGGCCCGACTGGTCAGGACGTGCTGTCCTGCGCGCTGCTGACCCATGATGCCGCAGGCCCGGCCGCGGCCATCCACCACCGGATGCCGGTCATCCTGTCGCCAGAGCAGTGCGCGACCTGGCTGTCGCCGGAGACATCGCTGGATCAGGTTTACAACGCGATCGCCCTAGCACGGCAGGACTTCGAGGCATATCGAGTGTCAACCGATGTGGGGAACACCAGGAACCAGGGCGCAGAGCTAATCGATCCCCTGCAGGCTTGAAGCTACTGGCACGCCTGCACTGCGGTGCGCAGCTGCACCTCGTACCCCTTCCGCTGCTCCAGCTCGGCCAGCAGCGCCCGCACCTTCGTCTGCAGGCTGTCACCCTTCTGCAGCACCGCGGTCGCCCAGGCCGGTTCCTGCACCTCCGGAGCCCGGCACGGGACCGCCACCGGCACTTCCACGCGCACCGTGCGCGGCTCAGGCTCGACCTGACCGGCGCATCCCGCCAGCGCGACCAATCCCACCAGCAGCCACTTCATAGCCCCAACTCCTTGTCGATCAGCGCCTCGGCCACCGCCGCCGGGTCGCCGTCTGCGTGCTCCTGCTGCAGCCGCTGGGCGGCGGCATAGTGCTGGCCGGCCTGCTGCTGGGCGTCGGCGACCGCCTGGGCAGCCTTCGCTTGCCGCTGCCCTGCCAGGTTGACCAGCTCGCCGAGCTTGACGCCCTGCTCCCTGGTCAACTCTTCCAGGTTGTCGCGGGCGGCTACGCACTGGCCCTTGGCGTCATTGGCCGCGTCGAGCTGCGGGCGGTAGTGGCCGGCGGCGCGCCAGGCGCCCAGAGCGGCCCCGGCGGCGACCAGCAGCAGGACCGCCAGCGCCATGGCGATGAACTTCCACTGGCCGGTCACTGGATAGCCTCCAGCGCAGCGGCGTAGTTCGCTGCCCACTTCTTGCGCAGGGCGGCGCGCTGCTCCTCCGAGCCACGACTGTGAGCGCCGGGGCGCCAGGTGCGCAGGTACAGATCCCAGGCTCCCGCCTCGTCGCCGAGGGCAGGCAGGCGTGCCGGATCGGTATACAGCAGGAGGCGCGCCAAGCCGGCGGCGAGGACGTCGTCATGCTCGATGGCGTTCCACACTTCGGGCGCGGCCGGCACAACTCCGCGCACGGCGCACAGGCCGGTGGCCAACTCGCGGACGTTGTCGATGCGGTAGCGCAGCAGGCCGGTGACCATGCCGCCGCCCTGCTCTGCCTGCCAGAACGACCTCGCCGGACCGTTACCCATCTGGCGGCGATAGGTGAACTGCGACTCCTGCAGCCCGATGACCAGCAGCATGACGACCGCCTGCGGGCTTTCCATTTTCGCGGGCAGCAGCAACAGCGCCGGCTCGATGATCGAGCGGCGCACGGTACGAAGGTCCATGGTTTTCTCCAGGCATGAAAAAGCCCGCCAGGTGGCGGGCTTGGAGTAACGGCGCTGCGGATTTGGCACTACCTACGCGCAATATTTGGCATCACGCCCAGCGCGAAAAGCCGGCAGGCAAAGAATATGTAAGGGTGTTGCGGATGCGGCAGCCCCAGCCAGGACGGTACAGAGTGCACGCCACAACGTAAGGTGCGCCGGCCGCCACAGTGGCAATCGCCGATGAAGTCGGATCGGCCCCTACCCATGTGCCATTCTTACGGAACCATAGGCCGCCCGTGCTGGCATCGAACGCAATGCCGATGACATCTCCAGGTGCGAACGAGTATATGGAGCCGCCGTTAGTCAGGGTGCCGTTGACGTACCTAGACCCATTCCGCCAATAGCCGGCTGATTTGGATAGCTCACCGACGTAGTGAGACAAGGTCAAAGAAGCCGACTCAACGCCGACCCCAATATCCTCTCCGACTAGAGAGCCTTGCTGAAATACCTCAAACTCGAAGTACCACTTACCTGCACTCTTTGGAGGCAATGCCCTGGCTACGGCATTGGCTGTCGTCCCGCTAGCGTTACGGTTAAACGCGTCTAGGTTGGCGTTCTCCAGCGTGAAGCTGGCACTACTGTCGGCAGGGTTCCAGTACAGGATGGGAGGCGGAGGAATCTGGGCACCGCCTGCGCGGAGCATGAGCGGCGGCATCATGGCGCAGCTACCTCAGGCCACTCCATACGCGGGAGCATTGCCAGCATCTCGGCCTCGGTGGGGATCAAGCGCGCCCCAGCCTTCACTTCAGCGACCAGCTGATAGCCCAGCGCCCAGCACTGATCGCGCCAGGAGACGCCTGCCTGGCCCTCGGCCGCGAATCTTGGGATGGAGCTGGTGGCGTAGGTGCAGAGGCTCAGGATGGAGTCATAGCCGCGCGTGCCAGCCTCGGCGTCCATGATCCTTTGCACGAAAGCGGTGAGGTGCTGCTGCGCGGCGGCCACGGCTTCATCGGTTTTGGATTCAGCCGTTTGTACTTGGTTCCAGTCGATCATTGCGGCAGCTCCACGGGACCATCAGCGGTGATGGTGATGGGTTCGGGAAACGCCACGGCGCTCGGAGGGTTCGGGCCATGCGGCAGGAGCAACGTCAAGCGCAATTCGCCGTCGATACGCTCAACGGGACTGACGAACCAATCGGAGCCGATAGCCTCTTGCGGTAGCGTGGCGCCATCCGGCAGGGGCGTGAAATCGAACTCTTGCCCGTTCACCGTCAGGACATCGCCGTGGAGCTCGACGGCCAGTTGCGCGTCCGCGCGGACTGGCGATAAGGAAATTCGCATCAGAACCACCTTCCTATAGCAATCAGATAGACAGTGCGCGTAGCTGCCGCCTGAGAAGTAGCCGCCGTGTAGATATAGGTTGTACTTGTAGTGCTTGGCCCAACCGCCGAAGCGCCGAAGCCAGAGTTGATATCGCCCGGCGAGGCTGATGGGAAAGGCGCCGAAACAAATGCTGCTGGGAAGGTCCAGCTGAGCCCGGCCGATCTGAAACCACCGAGATAGGCATTCGATATGGCTGCCGATGCGTCGGATTTCGATGCGAAACAGACCTGGGTCCCATCCGCAAAGCGGACATATTCACCATTAGCATTGCTGCCGCGCTCGATGATCGCGCCGGCCGGAACTCCAGCGGCTTGAGAGACCGTTCCGAGGATGTTGTCCGGCCGATAGCCTTGGTCAACGAATCCATACCACCCGCCGTTGTCCAGGTTCGACAGCACGATCATGGTCGAGGCATTCGCCGCTGAAGCAATAGCCGGCGCACTTCCGCCCTCCCAGGTCACGCCCGTCCAGCCAGCTACGGTGCGGCCACCAGTGGCATCCTGGGTAAAGCGGATCAGCAAGTCCTTGCGCACCCCAGCAGCACCAGCAGGCAGCGTGATTGCGGTGATGTTCTGATTCAGACTTACCTGGACGGTATCTGCCGTGACGGCGGCAAGTGCCAGGGTGCCGGAGCTAATGGCTGGTGCAGCAGTTGTATTCAGGCCATCGAGCTTGGTCTTATCGGCCGCACTCATGAAGCCGGCCGTACCAGTGGTGGCGGCCGCGTGCGCCGTGCCACCGGAACCGAAATGCGCGGTGAGCTGCGCCTGCAGCTTGCCTAGGGCGCTCAGCACGCTGTCCGTCACCGCGATCGCAGCGTTGGTCGCCACGCTCAGACCGGTCAGCAAGGAGGCGCGCACTCGCGCTTCGGTAAAGTAGAGGTTCGTACCTTCCGAAAGACTGGTGGTACTGGTGTTCGCCGTGGCGCCGGCCGCCACCCCATCGAGCTTGGTCTTGTCGGAACCGGTCATGAACCCCGCCGCACCACCGGCCACCACGCTGGCGTGGGCAGTACCACCCGCGCCGAAGTGGTCGTTGAGCTGGCGTTGAATTTTCCCGAAGGCCGCCAACACCGAATCGGTATTGACGATAGCTCCACCCGTAGCGAGGCTCAGCCCCGACAGCAAAGTGGCCAGCACGCGTGCGCCAGTGAAATAGAGGTTGCTGCCTTCAGCCAGGCCGGTGGTGCTCAGGTTCACAGTGGCGCCAGGCGCTACACCGGCCAGCTTCGTTTTATCGGCATCGGTATAGGCATTGGTGTCCGCGTTGGACTCGTAGGCAGTCTTGACCTGCGCCGGGGTCATGCTGCCGCCGCCGGAGGTCTGCGCTACCCATTGGGTATCGCTTACGTCCCACAGGTAGCGCACCACGTCGACGCCAGCACCTGCGTCGACATCAGCATAATCACCACCGGCCCCAGTCGGGTGAGCGGCCTGGAGCGCCGCCAGGGAGGCGTAGAGGCCCTTGAAGTGGCTCGACTCCAGGCCGGCTAGCTTGGTCTTCTCGGCGCTGGTGTAGTTCTCCTGGCTCAGGCCATAGCCGGCGACCTTGTCGACCTTGGTGGCGAGACCTGCAGTCAACGCGGCCGGCTGTACGGCACTGTCAGCCTTGGCACCCTGGGCAGCGGTAGCGGCGCCGACATCGCCCGGCGTGGCCGGGATGAAGGGCTTGTCGGCAAGATCGGCATAGCTGCCGCTGATAGCAACCGGAGAAAGGCTGTCCGGATTGACCGGGATATACGTCAACGCACCGCTTACGTCATCTTCGGTCAGCACCACCGCGCCGAGGCGGTCGTTGAAACTGGTAACGCCCACCGAACCACCGTTGAGCTGTTCCAGCATACCTGCCGTTACGCTGGCGTAGACGTATGAGCCAGCCGGCCAGGTCTGGTCGGAAGTGCCCTCGCATGCACGGGTGAGGACGTGGCCCGCGCCGTCGGCGGCAATGGTCACAATCTCAACGACCTGCTGCTCCGGGTCGAGCGTGCTGACCAGGGTGAGGGTGTACTCCTCGCCGTCGGATAGGTCCAGGCGCTCCAGCATGGCCGGGGGGACCGGCAGCACACCCGCCCCCTGGGCCAGCTCGCCGGTCAGGCGAGTAATCCAGTTATTCACGTATCGCATTGGGCATAGGCCTCTTGGTTCAAATCCAGAACACGGGCACCGTGTCCCGGACAATTTGGTGGGTAACTGGACACCAGCTGCCGTACAGGCGTCGGCCGTTGCTGTAGGTGAGCGTGGTGGTCTGGCCATCGGTGACAGCGGCAGGCCCAACAAGGGGGCGCCAAGTCCACCGCCAACCATCGCCTTCGGCGGCGCAGACCAGGAGAGCCCACGCGTGGTTACTCAGTTCGTAGGGACACACAGCGTGGTAGTTGCTGCCATTGCCGAACTCGACGCGATCCAACAGGACGAACCTCGAATCCTGCAGCTCTGCAGTGGAAGACTCCGCAGCGACCGCCGCCCAGGCCGGCGGAGGAGCAATCGGTGTGCTCACGCCGTCCACTACTTGCGACCACCCGGCCCGCCGCTCGAAGTTTGTGCCTACCACCTGCTCGGCACTCAGTTGGAAGGAGTCGACCTCCACGCCATCAACGCGGATGACCGCCTTCGTCGAGCGGCTCCACCCGAAGCTCTGGCTGCCCTCCAGTACGTACTCGCTCACGAGGACGCTGTCTTCGAAACGGTCTTTGCCGGTGCAGACCCATTCGACAGGCGACGCGAACTTGTTCAGGTCCATTCGCACGTCATAGGTGAGGCGCTGGTAGGTGCCATCGGGGGCGTACCACACCGCCAAAATTGCGCCGGTACGCTCTTCGTACACCGACGTGCTGCCAGGCCCTGCCTTCAGTAGCGAGGTCCAACCAGTTTGGCCCTCACCTGTGCTGGTGGTATGCACAGACGGCGTGTTCTCGGTGATAAGCGGAGGCCCTTCCGAAACGACCGTCCGTGTCGTCTCAAGCCAGTACCACACCGGTGCCGACGGCTCGCCCAGGTCAGCGTTATAGGTGCCGATGGTCTGCGCGCGCGTATGCAGCACACTAAGGCTGAGCACCGCCTCGGAGCCAAGCCCGCTGATGGTCAGCTCAAGCCAGCCCAGCGCCGGCATCCAGCGACTGCTAGAGCCGTCCGGCCACAGGGGCCACTCGCCCGAAATGCCACGCTGGGCGACGATGGCCAGCAGGGCGCGAGAACCATCCGGCGAGATGTCGCGCACCTGCATCGTGGTCTGCGACACGCTGTTGAGGGGCGGGGTCGCCTGACCAAGGTCGGACAGGGCAACCGTGTGGCTGTAGCTCTCTTCCGCCCCCTGGAACTCGCCGAAGCGCACCAGCTTGACCGGCCAGGAGCCAGCGTTGCCGGTCACAGGTTCGAAGGTCAGGCCATCCACCCGCCAGCGAGCGCCGGCAGGATCGCAGTAGACCCAGCCGTCAATCGACTTCCCGTACAGCAGGAACTGCTGGCTGGAGATGATCGCCTTGTTCCACCACTGCCGGCCGGCCGCCGTATCAGCTGCCTGCTCTGCTGGAGTGCGAACAACCTCCGGCACGCCCGGCACCTGCACCAGGAAGGTGTCGCCGGTGCGCCGTTCGCTGGGCGGCAGTTCCGGGTAGGCCTTGGTTTGGCCATTCGGGAGCGTCAGCACCCCAGCGCGCACCAGGCCGTGCCAGGGGCACCCCCAATGCGGCCCACTCATGCAGCACCTGGATCGGAGAACATGAACACGGCCTCGTCTCCATTGGCATCCGTGAACACCTTCCGCTTCGGCGCCGGCAGGACGAAGAGGCCATCAGTGCTTCGCCAGCCGCCCGGCCAGTACTCGGTGCTCACCTCGATAAGCGGGCTGGCGATACCGCCACCTCCGGCGGATGGCGCGGAGTAGCTGGAGCGGCCGCGAATTGCCGCCCGTGCCCCTCGGGGTTCGATCGTTCGAAGGGCGCGCTGCTTTCGCTCAGCCACCTGCAGGCTGTTCAGGTCAGTACGAATGTCGGCCATGGTCATAGCACCAGTGGGTCGTCAGGGATTGCCACGCGGTAGGTGGCGGTCTTTTCGGCGGTGTACTCGTCGCGCTGCTCTGCCGGGATGTCCGGGGCCGTCATCTGCAGGCGCCTGGGGAATGGATCCACGGGCGTCCCTGCGTCGACCTCGTCATAGTTCCCGGCGAAGCCCTCGCGCTCGTCGTCGTAGGTCATCAGCCCTCGGCCGCGAAGCTGCGTCGAGAAGAACGGCGGCGCCGGCACCGGACCACCGGGATTGGTCGCTGGCGGCGCGGGAGGTAACAAAGGGTCAGCGGCCTCACCACCGCCGCGGCTGATTGCCAGGGTGAGCGTGGAGATTGCCGTCTGGTTGTCGATATCGAGTTCGTCGATGATCGACCACGTCTTGCCCTCGGCAGTGCAGCGATCCTCCAGGCGGACGGTGTGGACGAGGTCAATACCCAGCGCCATCGATGTCGGCACCTGGAAGCCAACCCGCGTACCCCGATGCGCCGAAAGGATCGACGCCGCAGACGTCGCGAGCTGGCAGCGGATGGCCAGAGATAGGCGCTCGGGCTCGCGCAGGTTGATCACCGCGTCACCCAGTTCGTCGATCACTGCATCCGGCTCGGTCGTCGAGAAGTCTTCCGACTCCCAGTTGTCCGCGCGATCCAGCTCACTCTCCACCGCCGTACCATCACGGCGAATGACCTCGCCAGCCTGGGCGATGCTGGGCGGAGCCTCCACGGTCAGCACGTATTTCTCGGTGATCGGCTGAACCCAGCGCACGCCCCCCGCAACCCCAAATGCCAGCACCAGATTGTCGAACTGGTTGGTCCACCCCTGAGGCGGGTCGCAGTAGACGCCGCTCAGCGGAACGGTGAGGAAGCTCCCGCCCATCGAGTGCAGCCCGGCCGAACTGAGCGCATCGGTGATCATGTCGATGGTCGGCAGCTCGGTCGTGTTGTGCCGCCACAGGCAGAAGCCCTGTGACTCACTCCATCCCTCAATGTCCGGGTGCTGCCAGCTGTAGCTGTAGCTGCGCTGCCGGAGCCGGCTGTAGCGGTAGTCGATCGACAGCTCGACACGGTTCACCCGATCGGACAGCTTGGCGATCTCCACCGAAAGGGATTGGTCGATCGTTGTGCCCGGACCAAACACCTTGATCGGGGCTTTTCTCGCCCACGGCGTGACGCGCAGGGCGCCAGCCACAGAGCGGTCGAGGCTGGCCGGCAACGTCCCCATGCGCTCCATCGCATAGTCCCAGCGGCTGCGGCCATCGAGCGCCTCGAAGACATCCTCCGACCAGACCCCGCCGGCGAGCAGGTCGATGGCGTCGATCTCCATCGCCTCCACCAGGTCCTGCAGGCGGTCGGTGGCTTCGCAGGCAACGATACGATTGCGCGGGTCGTAGGTCGGTTGCTCCAGCCAGCCAGAAAAGCGCCGTTCTTCCACCCAGACGCCATCGACCAGGTGCTGGAAGTAGATCTCCAGCGGGCGCCCCGTCCAGCCAACCACGTCGACGCCGGCCTCCGGCAGGTACAGGGACAGCTCCGCGATGGCCGCGGCGCCCTCCTCGCGCTCGATTCGTACCTTGCCGGTGAGCTGCGCGCTGACGTTCTCCACGCCAAGGCGCACCCGGCATGCCCAGACGAGCGATGTCGGCGCCGCAACCGGCTCGGGCGGAGTGATGGACAACTGCCACAAAGCATTCAGCGCGGCGCTGTTGAGCGGCAGTCCGTTCAGCATCTACAGCTCCTCGCAGTTGATTTGCCAGCCATGGGCGTTGCTGCTGGGGTCCATGTCGCCCTGGGGGCGCTTCGCCGAGACGATGAAGACCGGCATCCAGCACACCTGGTAGGCGCTCGCCCCGGGCACTGGCGTGACCTCGGCATCGCTGCCGGTCAGCACCACGGGTGTCTCAACCCATTCCTTGCCGACGAGCGCCAGCGCCCAGGGCGCGAAATCCGGGCGCGGTGTGCCGGTGATGACGAATGAGGTAGAGGTGCTGACTATCGACAGGTGCTTGGTACAGCGCAGCTCCAGGGGCTGTGTGTAGTCGAGTCCGTCCAACCCAGGCGGCATCCAGCCCGAAGCGCTGAGTGAGATCGCCGAGCGCTGCCAGTGGGTCATTGGCACACCGACGCCACCGCTCAGGCGAATGATCTCCGGCCCGCCAAGCGGCGTGATCGACTGCGACACGCTGCCCGCGGCCAGCAAGAGAGGCACCCCGCCCAGCATCACCATGGGTAGAGACATTCAGCAGCTCCAGAAAAGAGAAAGCCCCGCAGAGCGGGGCTAGTTGGGTTTCGAGGTTCGTCGGTGGCCCTTCTTCAGGGACTCGCGATGCAGCGCGGTGAACTGGTCGCTGGAGGCCTGCATGCTGTACGACTTCCCGTCCAGCTGCAGGACTACAGTGCCCAAGCTGTCCCCGCCACCAGCGCCAGCGGTCAGCGCCGGAGCCAGCGCGGGGATGCTGGGGATTGGCCTCGGCGAGACCAGGCCGCCCGTGTCGTAGCCGCGCCAGCCCTGACGCAGCTTCCCGCGCAGCGCCTCCATCGTGTTCCGGAAGCCGTACAGGCGGACGCGCTCGAGGAAGCCGAGAGCGCCAGGCTCACGAACCACCTCCTGCGGCTGTACGTGCTCGCCGCGGTGAACCACACCGGCTGGCTCGTACTTGCCGCCTGGGCCGGTATAGCCGCCAACATCGAACGCAGGCTGTGCCGGATCGGTGGAAATCGTTCCAGGCGCGGCGCCAGTTGGAGCCAGAACGGGAGTCCCGCTCGGACCGACGATGACCGGTTGAATGATCATTGCCTGCGACAAGCTGGCGGCCAGTTCCTTGATGCGCTGAGTGAGCTGCGCAACGGTGTCTTCGCTCAACTGGAAGCCAACATCCACAATCTTCACGGCATCCAGCTGCTTCTGCAGATCGGCAATGCTCTGCTGAATACGATTCACCGCATCCGCGGCGCGCACCTTCTCCAACTCCTGCGCACCGGTGGCGATATCCAGCAACTGCTGCTTGAACCCCTGCAGGCCGTAGCTGTTGCCGCCGGCCTCCTCAATCTGCTGGATGACATCGAGCGCCTTCTGAGCCTCCCTCAGTGCGGCGGCCGTGTTCCCCTTCTGCAGTGCCTGGCTGGCATTCGCCTTGTAGGCACTCGCGGTGCCATAGTCAGCACCAGGAGCCGCCACCGTGGGGCGCTTAAGGGCATCCTTGAATGGCTGCAGAACATCCGTGGTCTGGGAGTTGATCTGCTCCGCGTTCTGCTGCGCCTGCTTGAGCGCATCAGTCTGCCGCGCCAACTGAGCCTGCAGGTCAACCGTAGCCTGCGCCCTGGCCGCTTTCTTCTTGTCCTGCCACGACTTCTCGGCGGCAAGGTCCAGACGCTGCCTCTCCTGCTGTCGCTTCAGGTAGTCGTCCCAGGTGCTTCCGGTTTCAGCGACGTACTTCTTCAGCAGGTCGATTTCGTCGAGATGGACACCGTTCTCCTCTTGGGCGGCCAATTCCTCCTTCGCCAGCCGGCGGGCCCTGGAGTCACTTTGCTCGCGATCGAGCAGCTCCAGCTGAAGGTTGTAGGCCTCTCGATCGGAAACAGCCTTTTCGTCTGCCGCCTTGGTGGTCGCCGCGGCCGCCTGCGTATCGGCAGCTTGAGCGTCGAAGCTCTCTGCGAGCGCAAGAGAGCGCTCGTCATAGGTCCGCTCAAGCGCCTTGGTAGACCCCTCCTGTTGCCGGACGGACTCCGCCTGGGCGCTTTGGACCTTGGCCAACTGTGCTCGATACATCGCCAGCTGAGCCTCAAGTTCGGCTCGATCACCCGTTCCAAGAGAGACCCGGCTGGCAGCACTCACACTGCCGGATTTGCGCAGCTCCTCCAGGGCCTTCTGCACTGCGGCAACCCGGTCCTGAGCGAACTTCGCCTGGTCGGCCAGGGAGTTGGCGTCAAACAACTCGCCAACACCCTTGAATCCCTTCTGGTTGAAGGCCTTTAGGTAGTCCGAGGCTTTCTTGAGTGGCGAGCCAAGCCCAGATACTTGCTCGGTCAGGCGCGCAGTGAAGTTGGTGAGATTGTCGAACGCCCCTACTGCTTCGTTCGCCTGGTTCTTCAAGCCAGTGAGGCTGCCGTCGAGGGTTTTCGGCATCTTGGCGGCTTCTTCGCGGAGCTTAGGCAGCGCCTTGAGCAGGCCATTTACCACCACAGTGGTGGTCAGCTGACCAGCGTCAGCCATGCCCTTCAGCGCGCTTCGAGAAACACCCAGACCTTCAGCCAATGCGCGCATCAGTCGCGGTGACTGCTCGGCAACGGAGTTGAACTCGTCACCACGGAGTGCGCCAGCGCCAAGGGCTTGGGCAAACTGCCGAATCGCATCATCACTCTCTTGGGCGGTCGCACCGCTAATCTTCATCGATGCCGTCACGGCCTCGGTGACGCCAAGCGTTTCCACCTGCCCCTTGTTCGCATCGCGCAGTGCAGGGGCTAGCTTCGAGTAGAGGTCATATAGTCCTTTGAGCGAAGCCTGGTAATCGTCTGCCTGCTGGCCGAGAGCGCGCTGGGCAACGTTAAATTCCTGCTGCCCCTCGGTGGCCAGGCTCAGCTGGCCATTCATCTTCCGCAGGCCGTCAGCCGATCGAACGTACTGCCCAACCAGCGAGGTCAGGGTGTAGCCGGCGACGGCGGCAGCTCCGATCTTTCCGATAAACCCCAGGGCACCTCCGCCTTGATCGACGCTCGAAAGCTCCTTGATGGCCGCGCGGGTTGCCCCCAGTTGGCGCTGCAGCTGCGCCTGAGCAGCGGCCTGCTCCTGAGCCGAGCGGAAACCAGCCTTCGCAAGCCGGTCGTAGTCAGCCGGAAGAGTCTGAAGCTGCGCCTGGAGTTGACGGAGTCGACTGATGCCAAGATTTCCCTGCGCCTGACCTAGAGCAGCATCAGCTCCGCCAGAGGATACCCTCTGATCCAACTCGACCCGAAGACGGCGCTGTTCAGCGGCGAGATTGCGCGTGTCGATTCCGGCGCCCTGCAACTCGGCACGCATGGCGGAGAGACGGACGCGCTGCTGAACTTCCAAACGCTCCATCTTCTGAAGCTCGACGGTGGCAGCTCGATAACTGGCCTGGAGTTCCTTGCTGGGCGCGGCGGTGCGGGCGAGTTCATCCCCAAGCTCGCGCAGACGGTCGCGTGCCCGCGCAGTGGCACGCTGTCCCTTATCCAGTTCATCCTCCAGGGCACGGAAAGAGTTGACCTGGCGTAGCGGCTTCTCGACCTCCTTGACGAGTTTCTGCCATTCACTCCGGAATGACCCGACGTTACGGGTAGCGCCGTCCACGTCCGCGCCGAGGCGTACTTCAATATCAGTCATGGTCTCAGCCCTTAAGGGCGCTCAGGAATAGGCGCCACGGGTAGTGGAGGACGCCAACATGGCCAAGCCTGACCAAGGCGCAAATCGTCAGTTCGAGCTGACTGAGGGCCTCGCCATGGCTTTGCTCAGCCGGCCCAGAAGATCGAAAAAATGGCGGTTCATCTCTATCACCGCGTCAGCTGCCGCACGTAGCTGGCTTGGGAGCATCCCATCCATCTGCTCCTCCGTGAGATTCGTGAACATCTCGAGGTCTCGCAAACTGACGTCCGTGAACAGGCTGTCGCGGACAAAATCTATTTCACCGCCCTCGCGAGCGAGGAGCGCTCGCGCATCAGCCACCGTGATTTCCTTGACGACAACATCGACATCTCCGATTCGGATCAGCCGGCGGCCTGCAACTTCAGACATGACTCCCCCATCCCGCCTCGCCGAGGCAGGCCTTATTGAACAAATTCAGGAAATGCATCACCGTTGAGAACTTTCTCGCGTGTGCGGACACGCGCCAGCTGAATGGACTCAATATGCGCAAACTCGCCATCCTGCTGCTTCTCATGCCAGGCATCGCGCTCGCGGATGTCTATCGTTGCCCAGGTCCCGACGGGAAGCTCTCGTTCTCGGACCGGCCATGTGCAGGGGCTATGGAGGCGCCCGCGCAGAAGATCGACGTCACGCCGCAGAACATCACCGACCCGATCGCCAGCAAGAAGCAGATCGAGGATCAGCAGCGATGGGCTCAGAAGCCGCGCTCATCGGGCGGCTCTGGGTCGAGCGACCCCGGGTACTGCCGCAGCTACAGCAGCACTGCACTCCGGTCCTTGGTAGTGTCGAAGTCCGTCGAGCCAGGTATGCCGCGCGCCGCCGCGATCTCCGCATGGGGATCGCCAAGCGCCATCAACGGCGGACGACCTGAGCAGCTTGTTTACTACTGGCGGGACTCCACTTCGTACATCTACATCGTGGACGGTTGCGTGTGGCAGGTTCAGGGCGGCTACGGCGGGTAGCCGCCAATGTCGGCAGCCATCACGCGGCGGCCTTTTCCTTCTTGATGCGGAAGTACTTCGACGTACCGGCGCCGACCTTGGTGGAGTCGCGCAACACCTTGGCAGTGGCCTGGAAGCCGCCGAAGTCCTCGGTGTTGATCCAGTCCATCTGGGTCGCCAGGTTGAGGCGGCACTGGAAGAAGCGAGCCTCGACGCGCTTCTGGGTGCCGGCGGCGTTCTCGCCCTCGAAGAGGAACTCGAACACCTTGCCGCTGTTGGTCAGGGCCTCGATCACATCCACCGCGGCGGAGCTGTAGTCGACGCTGACCTTGAACGGGGTGCCGGGGGCAGCGGCCTTGATGGCGGTTTCCAGCGCGCCGCCGGAGACGACCTCGATGCCCGAGCCAGTCATGACCCAGTCGTCGAACTCGTCGTAGTCGGTGGTGCCCGCCTCGTTGCTCACGCCGGAGATGGTCAGCGGCATATTTGCGAGGGCGATCGTTCCGTCAACCTCGGCAACGTGCATCTCACCGGTCACGGTAGTGGCGGCGACATCAGAAGCGCTACCCCAGACCAGGGCGGCCAGCACCCAGGTGAAGATTTCGCGGAAGTTGATGGAGAGCGACACGCCGGTCACACGGTCCAGGCTGTCGTACTCGCCACCCTGCGGGGTGGTGGTGTCGGCCAGGGTCAGGCTGTTGGTTTCGGTGGCGTGCTGGATCGTGGAGACCAGACCGACCTTCTGGAACGGCACGCCAGAGCCGGCGACGCGCGCTTTCAGGTGGCCGCCGATGACGACCGTTTCTTTATGGATTGCCATCGTTTAGGCCTCCTTCGAGGGAGTGGCGGCGCCATTGACCTTTTTGACCTCTTCGAGGAAGGCCTTCTGGCGCGGGGTTACCTTGATCTTGTCACCGGCCTTGTAGTCGCGGCCCTGGTGGGTGTGCTCGCCGGCGAGTTCGATCTCGACCAGTTGCACGGTTTTATCAGCGCTCATCGGCGGAGCTTCTCCTGATGGATGGGGTTGCATGAGTGAGCGCGGCGCGGGCGCCGCAGAGGGCGGCTAGCCCTTCTCGATGATGGTTTTCAGGTAGATGGGGATGATCACGGTGGCGCACTTCAGGCCGCTCCCTGGCGGGAAGCTCTGCGGCGCGCCGTAGGTGCAGCCGGTGATTCCGCGCGGCAGCCACTTCGGCAGTTGGTGGAGATCCGGCATCAGGCAGCGGATCAGGTCCTCTTCCAGGTCTTCGAGGGCATCTTCGTAGCCATCGAAACCGACATCGACGGCGCCGATGACTGAGAAGCCAGGGTGCATCTTCATTGCCGCCGGACCAGGTGTCGGCTCCAGATGGCGATGCTTCTGCACGACGATCAAGGGAAAGCCCTGCGTGTCCGGCGTGATCAGGTCGGAGAACCAGCCGGACAAGACCTTGATGCCGGCATCGGTTCGATAGCCGCCGGCCGAGGTGATGGTTTCAAGCTGGCGAATTAGGGCCTTCCGGCCCTCAGTCAGGAGGTTCGGTTTCATAGCGGGGTGGTCGCTGCTGTGATGGCGTGGCCGTCGGCGGAAATGATCTTGTCGACCAGGAAGCGCTCGCTGCCGATGACGAAGGTGTCGCCCCGGACCGCCGTTGTGAGATCGCTGACCAGCCAGGTGATACCAACCTGGTCAGCAACAAAGCGCCCGTCCGGCCCCTCGTACACCAGATCTCGATTCACCTGCAGGTTCAGCCCTTCTACCGGCGCACCGACCTGCGGATGAAAGTCGCCCACCGAATCGGAGAGACGCCGGTGGGCTACCTGGTGAAGTCGGCCGATCGCGCTGGCGAACCGGCCGGCACTCATTGCTGGACGAGCAGAGCCGAGGCGAAACCATCGGCGGTCGGCTCTGTGATATAGCCGAAGGGCACCGAAGAAGCGGTGGCGGCGGCGACCAGCTCACCGTCGAGGACGCTGCACTTCACGCCTTGGGCCAGGCCGGCGGCGGCGGGCAGACTCCAGATGCCGCCAACCTTGGCGGAAAACTCATCGCCGGCGGCGGCGGTTTCCAGCGGGACCACCACCAGGTCGCCGACTTCTGCCGGAACACCGGAGGTGACGCCGCCGGCGGGAGCGATCAGGGTCAGGACGTCGCCGTCCTGTACGAAATTCTTGGCCATGTTGGGTCTCCAGATGGCTTAAATGAAAAAGCCCCGCAGGTGCGGGGCTTGGGGAGGCGACTGCGATCAGGCGCCGTTGGCTTTCTGCAGGCCGCGGAAGTCCAGCGGGGCCACGCCGGCGTCGATGCGTACCTTGCTGGCCACGCCGTCGACGGTGAAGCCTTCCTGCTGCTCCAGGTACGGGGTGTCGACTCCATCCAGGTAGGCCACCTCGATGGTGTCCGAACCTTGCTTGGCTGCCAGGTACCAAGCGGACGCAGACGCATCGTCCAGGCGCGGTTCGCTGATCACTTCAGCGAAGTTGCGGATCGGGTTGTCGACGCCGGAGTTGACGTCAGCGCCCGGCACGGAGGCGGAGCGGATCAGCTGCTTGGCCTTGTCCTCCAGCGCCACCGGGGTGAGCACGTACGCCGGACGGATGTTCAAGGTTCGCGCCTTGCCCTCCTCGGTCTGGGTCTTCTGCAGGGCCATCTGCTTCTTCGCGGTGCTCATGCTCTCGATGGACAGAGCCGAGCCGGCGCCAGTCAGCAGGTTGTCGTGATCGGCGTGGAACAGAGCCTTGCCGTCGGCCATTTTCGGGTTGCCGGTCAGCACCGCGTAGACCAGGTCGCCGATGGTGGCGCGTGCTGCCATGCCCAGCTTGTACGGGATGTCCTTCAGCATCTGCAGGTCATCGTTGATGATCGCCTGACGGGTGATGCTGAACAGCTTGCCGTAGGTGGCCAGAATGATCTGCTCGCCATGGGCGCCGAGGGTTGCGTAGGTGTACTCGGCGCCCTCGCGCACCTTGGGCAGAGAAGCGAATTCGCCCAGACCGACACGGCGCGCCGGCTTGAAGTCAGTCAGGATGCCGGACTTGGTCCATTGCTGGAAGGTCTCGCCGGACTCTTCCCAGCCCGCCAGCACCGACGCGTTGGCGACGTCGAGCAGGATTTGGCCGAAGTCGCTGGAGGTGTGAGTGAAGGCCAAGCCGACCATCTGCATCGGGTGCAGCGAGGCTACGCCGATACCGCGATCCACCAGGGAGGCACGCGCCAGCTCGCGCAGGTTCATGCCGTTGTAGAAGTTGTCGGCCTGACGCTCGCCACGGCCAACGCGGGCCAGCACGCAGGCACGCACCGAATCACCCACCAGGTTGCCGTTGCCGGCATGGACGTGCGCGCCGGCGCCCGGGGCATTGGCGGGCTGGGTGGGGGCGCCGATGGCGGCCAGCAGTTTCTCGCGCGCCTGGTCGACGGTGACGTTCATGTCGCCCAGGCAGGAGGCGAGCAGCTCGGCATGGCCGGCAGCGAAGCCGCCGAAGGCTGCGGTGATTGCGGCGCGACGGGCGACTTCCTCGGCGACGACGCGAGCGCGGATATCGGCTTCGGTCGGGGCGGCGGCGACCGGCGCCGCGGGAGCTGCAGCCACCGGAGCGGCAGGAGCAGCCGGGGCAGCGGGAGCGGCGGGTGCCGGTGCGGGGCCAGAGGCGCGCGGGGCCAGCAGAGTTTTCATAGCTTCGGGCATGTGGGCGAACTCCTGCATGCGTTTGGAGGAAAGGTGAGCGGCCGCCTGCAGCGGCTCAGTGAGCTGATCGGCGAAGCCGGCAGCGACGGCCTCTCGGCCATTCATCCAGGTCTCCTCCTTGAGGAGCGCCTTGATGTCGTCGGGAGACTTCCCGGTCTTGACCACGTAGGCCGAGACCAGGGTGTCCTCAACTTTGTCGAGCAGGTCGGCATAGCGGCGCATCTGGTCCGCGTCACCGCCTTGGATGCCCCAGGGCTTGTGCACCATCATCATGGCGTTCTCGGGCATGTAGATCGTGTCGCCGGCCATGGCAATGACCGAGGCCATCGAGGCCGCCAGGCCATCGATGTACACCTCGACGACGGCCTTATGGTTGAGCAGCAGGTTGTAAATCGCGGTTCCCTCGAAGACATCGCCGCCCGGGGAATGGATGCGCAGCTTGATCTTGGACAGCTCGCCCAAGGCCAGCAGATCTCGAGCGAACTGCTGCGCAGTGATACCCCACATGCCGATCTCGTCGTACAGCAGCACTTCGGCAACGCCGCGGGCGGCGGCTTTGATGCTGTACCACGACTCCTTCGGCGCGCTGTCTTCAGTCAGCGCCGCCGACATTGCCGCCGGCAGCATCAGGCTTTTGTGGATCAGGGGTTGATGGCTGCCCATTGGCGCCTCCGTTGTTGCTCTCGTTGGGGAAATCCGGCCCTGGCAATGCCAGGCCGGCTCCGAACTCATTGACCAGCTGGCGAGCCTCGTCGGCGGTGATCATCTTCCCGACACCCAGATAGACCTTCTGGACTGCCTCGACGGGATTCATGCCATCCTTGACGTATTGGTGATAAGCGTCAGAGCTGAAGACCAGGCCAGCTTTTCGGTTCGCCTTGATTTCTGCCTCACGCGACTTTTTCAGCTCGCGTGGATCACGGCCGCGCGCTCGCGCTACCTCGGCCTCGTCGGAGAAGCCAGCCTTCACCAGGGCCTCCCAGGCGTTGGCCTCTTTCATCGGGTCGATCCAGGGCATCACCGGCCCCTGGTATACGGCACCGTAGACGGTGCGCGGATCTAGGTCGCCAGGCAGAGGCCCCTTCCTGGCCAGCAGGTACATCTCCAGCCAGGTCCGATAGACAGGGCGGCACCAGTAGTCGATGAATTCGTGCTGCAGCAGGTCGTAACCCAGCCATCCCTCGACCAGTTCCTGACGCTGCGCGGAGTAGGTGCCGTCGTAGGCTCGCGCCACCGAGGAGTAGGTGCTGCGGGTGCCGGCGCCGATCATTCGCAGCTGGCCGTTGCGGAAGCTCTCTAGGAACGGGTTCGGCCGGTTGCTCTCGATCATCCCGACGTCTTCGCCAGGTTCCAGGTCGTCGAAAACCATGCCCGGAGCGATGGGGATCGTTCGGCCGGTGCGCTCCTTCCCGGGCTGGGCCGCGTAGCTGTCGGGGTTGCCCTTCCTGATGTACATGGCCAGCGCCGCGCTGATGCGCGCCGCAACACGCTCGCTCTCCTCGTAGTCCTTGAGGTCGGCCAGGCGAACAAGCACCGAGTGCAGCATCGGCACGCCTCGGTTCTGCCCGATCCGCTTGCGATAGGCGATGTGGATGATGCGTTCCGCATCCACCCGCTTGACCGCCATGCTGCCGCCCAGCGTCTGCAGGTTGCCCGGGTGATCCCTCAGCAGGTGATAGGCCCGTTTGCGGCGCCAGGCATCACGCTCGATGCCCTGCGCGATCCCCTTGGACAGGTCGCTGTAGCTAAATGGTAGGTAGTCCGGCTCGAGCAGTTCCAGGGCAAACGGCGTGGCTGTGGCGAAGGAGTAGTTCGGAACCGCGCCCATCAACTTCTGCGCCAGAGCCTCACCGTCGCGCAACCAGGTGCGGCACACCAGGCGCTCCATCTGCGGCCGCGACAATTCGCCGGAAGCCTCCGGGCTCAGCGACCACTCCGCCCAGGCGCTGCGCAGTTCCATCGCGAAGTCAGCATGAAGCGAGCCATCGAGCTTGAGCGGAAGCGGCTCGACGCCAATCCCAGCGCCGCCCACCACGCGTTCTTCCAATCGGTCAAACAGGCCGGTGACCAGATCGTGGTCTTCGTCCAGCTTGCGGCACTGCTCGCGCAGCGAGACAGCCGACTTCTGGAGCGAGGTGTCGGCGCCCAGCGGTTGCCGCTTCGCCTTGTGGGTCCTGCCCGGCTTGGCTGCCTCGTAGGCAAGGATCATTTCGCGGGCCGCCAGACGCTGAGCCACAAACCTGGGCGCCAAGGGCGCCAGCAGCTTATCGATCAGGTTCATCAGCTGAACTCCGCCAAGGCCGGCCCGCGCCGTCCGTTTTCACTCGCAACACGGCGCTCCCACTCGCGGCGGCCGGCACGGATCTTCTCGATGTCCTCCATGGTGTGAGTGCGCCCGTTGAAGATCACCGTCCGCCCTTCCAGCACCTCGGCTTCGGCCTCCAGGTACTTTTCGAGCATCTGCTGTGCAGTCAGAGCCATGGTCCGCTTCCAGTGTTGAGCCACCCGCCAGAGGCGGCGGCAGGGTTTTCGTTTGATGGCTGACGCTCAGCTACCGGCGCCGGGACTGGCTCGACGCGGACCAACTCCAGCTGATCCAGGTCGAGACCGAAGCGCTGCTGGCTGATGCGCAGAGCTGCGAGGGCGTACACGAAGCAGTCCAGCGCCTCGTTGCGCCGGCCGCCGGCATCCCAGCGCAGCACGCGGACGCCCTTCACCATCGCCGCCTTCTTCTTCTCGGCGGTGATCTGCTTCAACTCATCTTCGTCGCAGATGCTGTCGTTCAGCGGGAAATGCACGCAGCCCGGAGTGGGCTGCCAAGGGATCGGAACCGGAATACGCAGGCGGCTGTAGATCAGCTCCTTCGCGTTGTCGGTGCCCAGCTCGGTCTTGTAGACCCGGCGCTTGCGGCGCTTCGGGAAGTTGGCGATGGGCTTTCCGTAGGTGCTGGCACCGAAGGTCGGGATCACCCAGTGCACGCCGTGCTTCAGGCTCTCGGCCTCCACCTCGTCGGCGTAGTGGCCGCCGGCGTCCCAGCACCAGCGCTCAACGCGCATCGGAATACCGTCGGCGCGGGTGAACTGCCGGTGAATCTCCAGACCCACCTTGCGGCGCAACTCCTCGCTGGCCGGGTCTCCAGTCAAGACAAAGCGGTGCACCAGCCAGGCTTCCTCGCCAAGCCCGAAAGCCCAGACGCGTCCCTCGTATCGGTCATCCTGGGTGTCGATGCCGCCCATCAACACCAATGTCTGAGGCGGCACGGCCGGATAGAGTTCGCGGCGCGAGTACAGGGTTTCCCACTCGACGCGCTCGCCCTGATCCTCTTCCCACACCTCGCCTCGCGTCGTGTTGATAAAGGCGATCAGCTTCTCCCGATCCCCCTTGACCTTCAGCCACTCATCTACCAGCGAGTGCCAGGTGGTCCAGGTGCTGTAGATCGACCAGCAGTAGAAACTGACCGAGCGCGGCGTGCGGATCGGCTGGTCGTCAGGCCCGCACCAATCCATGCCGTCGCGGGTCCAGATGCCGGTCTTTTCGCAAATCCAGCGGCCCTGCTCGGAGGCGACCACCATGTCCCGATGGGAGAAACAGGCGCTGCAGTGCTCACAGGCATACCAGGCGTCGACCGCCTCGCCGAGTTCGTTTGCGGTCCACTTCAGGCCGAACTCACAGTCCTTGCCGCCCCACTTCAGGGTTTGCTCTTGGCGGCAATGCGGGCAGGCGATGTGGAACCGCATTGCCCGCGGCGACTCCTCGGCGGCAAGGCTGATCTGGCAGCTTCCGGCCGTTTTAGGCGTCGAGCCGCGGATGGATTTCGGGTAGACCGCGCCGTCCAGACGCTTGTCACCGATGAAGGTCGGCGAGCCCTCGCCCTCGATGTTCGCGTCGAACTTCGACAGCTCGTCGTAGATAACCTCGTCGGCCGACTTCTCGCGATAGTTGCTCGCCGACTTACCGCCGCGAATCCAGAGGTTGCGTCGGTTGGAGAAGATCTTGTTATCGAGGGTGTTGTGGCTGTGCTTCTTGCCGTGCCAGGGCGCCAGCTCCAGCACGACCGGGACGTCACGGATCATGCCCATGACGTGGCTCTTGCTGATGTCCTCGGCGTCCGAATCGGTCGGCGACCACATCATGACGTTGCGGCGCTTGTGCTGGATCTTGTAGCCGATGTTCGCCATCAGCAGCTTCGTGTAGCCGATTCGCGCCGACTTCACGAAGTTGACCACCCGAATCAGGTCGTTGCCCATCGAGTTCAGGATGGCGACCTGGAAGGGTGCGGTTTTCCAGCTTCCCTCGTTGTACGAGGACTCGGCCGACATGTAGAAGTGCTTGTCGGCCCACTCCACCGCCGTCATCGGCGGCTCTTTGTACATACCCTGCAGGCCTAGTTTGATCGCTCCACGCAGATCATTGATCCAGGGTTGCAAGGTACTCATCGAGGATTCCCGGGATGTCGTCGCCGAAATCGGCGGAGAGATTTCGCGCCAATGCGATCTCCCGCTCGAATGCCTCCAGGATTAAGGGGTCAATGTCGGGGTGACGACGGCTCACGGTCTTGCCGACCGTTTCCAGCTTCGAGCCGATCTTGGCGGCGACCTTCGCCAGCGCGAACGTGGCGAACGGGACAGGGACCAGGAGCTTGTCGTTTACCTGGTTCTTCTGTTCCTGGGCATAGGTCTGGGCACGGGTGAGATCGAGGCGCGCTTGGAGCAGCTTCGCTTCGACGTAGGGGTCCACACCTTCCGGAAGGTCCCCCTCAGGTTGTTGTTTCCGGGCGGCGTGTTGGATGCGGTTTTCGACCACATTCGCGACGGTATAGAACGTCTCGCGCCCGATCTTTTCGATTGGCTGAACGCCCCATTTTTCAAAGGCTTGCGGCGAAATCCCGAGGCTCGCGGCCATCTCGGATTTGTTCAACCATCCGCGCTGTTTGGTTGTTTCTTTTTCGGCCATGACAAAACAACAACCAACCTCCGAAAAAAAGTCATATGTAGTTCGCGCGCGGGGCTCGAATTACCCTCTACCCACCCCCACCCAGGGAGGACCCAAGGCAGGGGTGGCTGTCGCGCCGCCTGTCAACCCCTACGTGATCGGGCGGCGAAGCGCCGACGAACGGTCTCCATCGCGTTATCGAACTCGCGCGGTAGATGCTCATTCGTGTATTGCTCTGCGATCTGGAAGAAGCTCAGGCGCTCGCCATAGCTAGGCTTGGCCACGAAGGCCAGGATCATCTTCACCTCTGCCCTGCTGCCCTTGCCCCAGCCTGTGCGCTGGGCAATACCAATTGGCTCGCTGCCGCGGCGCATGACGAAGTAGCTCTTGGCGTTGGCCTTCCTCACGCTGCGCTTGCTGTCAGTGGCGTTGGCCTGGTAGCCGGATTTGCTGAAGCCCTTCACGCCCGACATGGCCTTGATGATCTGGCCACGCTTGATGTTTCCGTATGCGTCCAGCTCAGCGCCATCGCCAGGCACTACGTACATGCCAGCAGGAAGGATGCCCTTGTCTCTCAGCTGCAGCTCGGCCGGCTTGTTCCGACGAGGGCCACCATGGACCTCTGGCGCGAGCCAGACCGATGCAGGCTGCGCCCCGTCCGCCTCGTTCTTGAACCAAACCCGTGCGCTCAGCTTGTCCTTGGTCGCAGGCATCAGGCGCAAGGCATTGAGGGTGTACGGCGTGGGCTTCTCGAACACCGAGCGCATCTCGTCCTGCAGTCGCCCCATCAGACCCTGTGCCGTCTTGGTCAGGGCGGTCGATACCGCGTAGGGGATCATGTCGCGCTCAAGTTCCGTCAGCGCGTCGAGCTGATCCTGCAGCCCGTCAGCGCTGACGACGATCACAGGCCGGTGCCCTCGCGGAACTCCTTCACCATATCGGGCAGGGCCGCACCCTTGCGCGCCTCGCTCCAGGCGAACCAGGCGCGGACAACGACCCAGGCCGGCAGGCCGCAGACGAAGATCAGGCCGCAGATGGCGATCATGCCGAAGTCGTCCTGCACCCAATGGCCAATGTCCAGCCATCGAACCAGGAACGCACCACCGCAGACGCTGGAGACGACGGTGCTGACCATCGCCACCACAAACTCGCGCGGGGTCTTGGGCAGGGTCATGACCATCACCAGGATGGCGGCGAGGAAGGCGAAGCCTCCGAACGCGCCCAGCTTGTAGATCCCGATGCCGCCAAGAACAGTCGAGGCTGGCTCGGTCATGGTGTTCGTCCTCATAAGGGTGTCCCCAGGCTTGGCCAGCCCTGGCACTGCGTGAATAGAAAGGCCCGCGCGTGCTGCGGGCGAAGGCGCAGGAGCGCGCACCTAAAATCGTGGGCAACAAAAAACCCGGCGCGGTGGCCGGGTTTTTGTCAGACATCATCGCAACGCGCAATGACGGCAGGATGGGAATATCTTCGGACACGCGGACACGGGAGTCAAGCTGCAGCGCGAAGAAGCACTCCCTCCCGCTTCAGGATCTCCTCGGCGGCGACCAAGGCGTCAGCCACCATCCCATCAAGCACGTCGTGCACACCCTTGCGCCACCGGCGCCGAGTGCGCTCGGTGGCTGCCGTCGGGTCCCAGGTGTTCATGTCGTAGAAGTCGGCAGGCAGGACCACGACCGCGGGCGCCGACACCACGAACTGATCGCGCTCAGGCGGGACATACTCCTTGCCGCGCTTGGTCGACATCGCATAGGCGAACAGCGCCTGGCGCTCGGCATCTGCCCTCGCGCTACGGCTCACCACGCCACTGTCGTGCACCTTGCGCTCCACCTGCTTGCCCTTGAGCTGCGGGATGGCCCATGCGGTCAATGCCTTGTAGACGAACAGAGCCGGGGCATGCGATGCGATCAGCGGAGCCAGGGCGCTGATGGCCGCGACCTTCCGCGCGCCGTGCGTGCTGTACCGCGCCATCAGCACGTTCCAGTGGCGCGGCTTCAGTTCGGAGTGAAGCCGGGCGTGCACCCAGCAGTCAGCCTGCATGCGCTCATGCGGCGTGATACCCGAGCCCTTAGCGACTACGTCAGTGGCCGAGTAGAGGCGCTGCCACGCCTGCTTGGCGGTGTTGTCGATGCACTCGGCAGCCAGGACGGCCACAACGGCGCTCAGTGTTCCCGAATAGATCATGTCCTTCCCCCTCAATCCCCAGCGTAAGTGGTGCCGCCCGCCCCGTGGCGGTTCTCGACATAGACGGGCGGTTCGCTCGCTCCTACTGGAGGTAGAGCGGCCTGGCCCTTGTTCAGTCGCAGGCGCAGTTGCAGCAGCGCCTCCTCGATCGGTAACGGTTCACCCGTTGCGGTGGTCATACCGGCGCCATGGCAAGTGCCACAGACCACCTTCCCGAACAGGCCCTGCTCCAGGCCCGACCCGGTGCATCCAGTGCACTCGGGCAGGGGCTTGATACGGGCCGTCATATCTGGCCGACGTTGCGTCTGGATCACTCCGCGCCCTCCCCGCCGGCTACGTTCAGCCTCTCCTGTGAAAATTCCAGCGAAGCCTTGGAGGCAGCGCCGCTGCTGGCGCCTGCGCCGTTTTCGATAACCGCCGATCCTGCACATATCTGACGGTGAATCCGGTCGAAGCCACGGGCGTCTAACCAGCCGTGCCACTTCTCCAGGGCGCTCCGCTTCAGGTCCTCGGCGGTGGTGTGGATGTAGGTCTTCGCCGAGTAGCCCATCGAGTGGTTCAGCAGCAGCTCGCCGATCAGGTAGTCCACGCCCAGGTCCGCCCAGGTGGTGCGCGCCAGCTTGCGCAGGTCGTGGCTGGTCCACTCGCCGCCGCCCAGCTTGGCGAACACTGCGCTGGCCTGCTTCTCCCCCATGGGCTTGCTTCCGGTGCCGGGGAACAGGTAGGCCTGCTCCCCGCCGGCCTCCACCTGCTGCTCCCGATAGCGCTGTAGCAGCGCGCACACCTGGTCGGTCAGCGGAAGCTCATGCTGCACTCGGGTCTTGGTATTGGCCGCCGGGATCAACCAGACGCGCTCGGCCAGGCTGATGTCGCGCCACCGGGCCTGGCGGGTCTCACCGATGCGGCTGCCATGGGCGAGCATCATCAGGGCCAGCATGCCCTCGGCGGGCTCCTCCTCGAAGCGCTCCGCCAGCGCGGCCATTAGCGGCTCGGCGTGCATGCCATGCAGGTGCGCCGCCTTGGGCTTGATCTTCGCCTGGACGAAGTCGCCGAACTTGATGGCCGCCATCGGGTTGCTGTCGAGCATGTGCAGGCGCAGGGCGTTGGCGAAGGCCATCATCAGCACCCGCAGGATCAGGCGGACATAGCCCAGGCTGAACTCCTGCTGCAGCGGCCACATCAGGCGCTCGTCGATCTGCGCCCGGCTCAGCTGGGTGATCAGCAGCGATCCCAGGCGCGGCAGCAGGTGGCAGTCGATGGCCGAGCGCACCTGAGTCTTGCGCTTCTCCGACAGCGCCCGGTCACGCATCACGCGGTCGCGGTGCCAGGTCAGCACCTGCTCGACACGGGTCCAGCCGGCCTGACCGATCACGGCCTCGGGGTTCTTGGACAGGCGTTGCCGGTGCTCTGGCAGCGCGGCCAGTACGTCCTTGGCGCTCATCTCGGGGAAGGTGCCGATCTTGTGCCACACCCGGCGGACGATCAGGTACCAGCTGCCGCGCTCGCGCTGGGTACCGAAGCGCAGGCGCAGCCCCTGATGGCGTGGATCCTTCAGGTCGCGGGAAGTGCCGGCGGCCTGGCGGCGGATCTCGGCATTGGTGAAGGCGATGGAAGCGATGGTCGTCATGGGCGCACCACCTGGGTCGGCGGCAAGGCCAGATACCACTCGATGACCTTCAGGGCTTCCTCGACGCCGCGGCAGACAGTGGCGTAGTAGCCCTGCTGCTCGACGCGGAGGATGAAGGCATTCTGCTCGGGAGACACGGCAGAGTCGTTCGGCGGCGCAGCCTTGAACTCGATGTACAGACCGAACCATCCGCCGCGCGCCAGCGTGACCGCGATGTCGCTGGCGCCGGCCTTCACGCCCTGAGCGCGCATCTTCCCGGCGGTGGCCTTGTGACGGTGACCACCGTTCGGAACGTGGTATGCCAGCCGGTAGAACTCCGGGTGTTTGATCTTCAGGATGCCGAACAGCTGGGCTTGCTGCTGGCCTTCCCAGTCGATGCGAGGCCGGCGCAAGGTGCGCGGGACAGCGCTAAGCGGCTTGATCTTAACGGGCTTCATCACTCGGCTTCCTCCTGTAGGCCCTTCAGTACCGCCTTGAGCTGGCGATAGCCTTCCAGGGACTTGGCGGTCGCCTCGCGGCCCTGCTCCAACACCAGGGCGTAGTCCTCGATTCGCTTCGCCAGCCGCTTCATGCTCTCAGCCATGGCAACGACCTCGCCGGCCAGTTCCCCCAGCAGCTCCAGCGGAACGTCCACCGGTTTTTGCTCAACTTGCGGCACAGGCTTGGTCGCCGGGTCGGTCATCTTCTGCTCCTTGGGCTTCTGCTTCTGCTCGACCGGGTGGCGTTGGTATGCGTCGCGGCCGGTCTTTTTGATCAGGCCGGCATCCGCCAGCGACGTGAGGCATCCGGAAACGATCCGGGTGTCTGGGGTACTGCCGGTGAGGTTGCGCAGCGCGGCCATCACCTGGAACGAACTCCAGGCCTCGGCGATCGGCACGCACTCGAAGACCTTCCTGGCGATCCCGGTCTGCCCCTGCATCAGGGCCTCTTGCTTGGCGGGCGTCATACCAACACCTCACTGGCCTCGATGTCGGCGCGAATCACGGCCCGCATGTCGACCTCGTCGGGCACGTAGGAGAAGGGTGCGCGGTCTCCGGGGCGCGTGACGGCATAGCGCAGGGGCGCGGGACGGCCGGTCAAGCTGATCGTGTAGCCTTCATCGGTCTCCCAGCAGTTGGGGATGGCCTTGCCGGCGGCGTCGAGCTTCTCGCCCAACTTCATCACTTCAGGCATGTCGTGCTCCTTTCATCTTGGCGCGCAGTTCGGCCAGGGCGGCCTTACCGACCTCCGGAGTGCGGTGCGGCTGGGCGGGAATGGCGGCGACAGGTACCGGCGGCAGCTGCACGCACCTGGCCCTATCTCGGCGGATCTTCCGGTACTGCTCTTCGAGCAGCGCCAGGCCATCGGACCGGCTGAGTACCTGCAGGGTGTTGAAGCCGGCACGGGCAGCAGCGTGGTACACCTCAGGGCAAGACCAGCGCGCCGCGCCAGCCATGGCCGGATGGCTCTTGCTCAGCGCTTCGGCGTAGGCCGCTTCCAGCGAGGGCAGCCCCAGCGCTTCAGGGGTTGGCTGGCACCAGGTGACGAACTTGCCCGGCGACGGAACCCAATCGCTCGGCTCCGCGCGCAGGCCCTGCAGGCCATAGGCAATCTGGCTATCCCAGTCGGTGACTCCAGCCTCGACGAAGGTCTTCACCCACGTGGCCTTCGAGGCTTCGAGCACCTCGGTGGTCGGCCATGCCTGACGCCAGCCCGGGCGGGCCGTGCGGATTTCGCGGAACAGTTGGTTGACCAGCGCCTCGACAGCCCGGCGGGCGCCGTCGTCGAGCGACTGCACGACAAGCTCCGCAGCAGGTGCGGGTCGGGCCATGACCTGGGCAGCTACTTGACCGGCGCGGTTCATTGCGGAGCCCCCGCCAGCCAGCCGGTGGAGTCAAAATCGACCGGTTCGCCGGACCGCACGGCGCGCAGGTGAGGCGCCTTGCCAGCATCCCTGGCCACGTCACGGCGCACCCAGCCGACAAGCTGACCAACCCAACCGGCAGGAAGGTCAGCGGTGCCGCGGCTGTGGTGGTGGACGCGGAAGGCTCCGATCACCCTCTCGTCGAACAGAGCCAGGCTCAGGCCGGCGCTGAAGGCATAGGCCTTGAGGGTCTTCTGGTCAGGCTCCCAGTCGAGCGTCATCGGCTGGGCGCCGCCCTGGCTGGCTTCCGCACCAGTGTCGCCCGCGTCAGTGTTTGTTTGCTCTTTACTCTTCTCTTCTCTGGTCACGCTGTTGTCACGCTCGTTGCGTGACGCTTGCCCCGCTTCTTCCGTGACTTTTGCGCGCCGCTTTTCCTGACGATTCTTCGCCAGCCCGCGTGCCTTGGCGCTTTCACCGTTGTGACGGTCGAAGTTGGGGAAGCGGATGCCCTCGCCATCGATGACCAGCCATCCGACCTGAGTGAGCGCTTCGGCGAAGCCATCGCACTGCACGTACCGATTGAGCCACCGAACTGTCACGCCAACAGCGTGACCATCGCGTGACTGACTGTCGGCCCAGCTCCACAGGTGATGGAGACGGCCGACCACGGAAAACTCGTCCAGGCCGAGGCGATCCGCCATCGCAATCACCGCAGGGTCATCTGCCAGCGCGGTGCGCATCTTGATCCAGTCGCCGGCCATCAGATTGCCCCCCGGGTAGCGAACTCTTCGGTCACCACGGTGCGGCGCACCAACTGAACCGGCGCGGGGATCTGGCCGACAATCGCGGGCCGGTCCTCAAGCAAGAGTGCCCCCATGCCGTGCAGTAAGCGCTCGCAGATGCCGTCGACCACGGCATTGAACTGCGGAACCGTCTCAAGCCCGCGACTCTGGCATTCCTCGAAGATGCGCCGCTCAGCAAGGCTGATCTGGGCCAGGGCGTGGTGGCTCATCTTGTCGCGGGGCGTGCCGCTCTCGATGCCGTAGAGCTTGCGGAGGCTCTTCGCGCTTCCAACAACACCGCCAGTCAGAGCCTTGTAGATGCGATTGGTGGCGTTCTCATGCGCCCAGCGCTTCTGGTTGTCGCTACCGTCCAGCGTCGATATGTAGTCGTGCAGGCCCTTGAACATCGCCTTGCCGATCCTGCGAGCTTCCAGCCAGGCCGGATCTGGCCCTTTGAATGCCGCCATCGCAGCAGCTTGCTCCTCGAGCTCTCGCCAGCGCCGGATCACCTTCATCCGCAGTGGCGCGCTATAGCCTGTCAGGAGGCAGTCGGTGTGGTCGCGATCCAGCAAGTACTCGGTCTGCTCCCGATTCATGCTGTCGCGGTAGATGTGAGCAAAACTGCTCACATCTTCTTCCAGGGCATCGAGCATGACCTGGATGTCCCGCTTCACGTCAGGGTGGCGCTTACCAGTCAGCTCCGCGAGTTCGCGGCTGCTCATGGTAATCGGGCGCGCCACGTTTTTCGTTACTCGATTTCGTGGCGCGGCGTTGTCAGTTCCAGTGGTGGTGTGCATACTGCCTCCTGATGATCTGAACCCCGGCGCCGAGTCCCCACTCCTGCCGGGGTTTGTTTTTTCAGCGGACCAGTGACAGCGCCTGAGCGCCTGCGTGGACCGCCAACTCGCTCTCGGCCTTGCGGCGCAGACCGCACGCAACGCCCTCTACCGCCAGCAGGCGGGCAATGAACTCCGGAAGGTGCGGCAGGTCGGTCGCATCGATCTTCCCGTCTGCGAGAACCTCGCTCCCCAGCTCGACGGCCTGGCCAAGGCGGGTCACCAGTTGTGCGAAGGCGCCAACCGGGCAGGCTTCAACGGCCGATGCGCGGGCGCCGACCAGGCCATAGCGCGCAGCAAGTTCATTCACGCAGCGCTCCCGCCACTGAGGCTCCAGGGCTGCTACCCACCCCTCCTCCATCCAGCTCGGCAGCTCCTGCTCGCTCGCCAGCAGGCGCTGAACGCGCTTCAGCCAGCGGCCAGTCGCCTTGATGAACTCGCCCACGTCGGTCTTCAGCTCGTCCGACTCGAAGTCAGGCACGCGCTCGGCCTTCGCCTTGGCGGGGCACATCGAATAGAGGGAGCGGCTCAGCGCCTGGGCGAAGTCGTCCTGGCTCAGGTTGGTGCGCGCGATCTGGTCGGCGGCGTAGGCCACCAGCACCTGGTCGCGGGAGAGTTCTTGTCTGGAATTGGACGTTTTCACGTTGCGCTCCTGGTCCTAACCTGCCCCCATCAAAGAGGCCTTCTTGTTGGAGGCCAGCGGAGGGAATCGCCCGTGCGCCAGCCATCTATCCATCACCTACAGGGCCAACTGCTCGCCCTTCAGGCTCAACTCAATGCAGTCCTTGCCTCGATGCCGGAAGTGGTCCGTGCATCAGTGCAGGAACACCTGCAGCGCCAGGTAGACCTGGCCAGGGTCGACATCATCAGCACCGAGTGGTCAGGGCCGGTGATGCCGGGGTTCGAGGCTCAGCTCGAACTGGTGTCGTCGTGATCGGTTGGGCCGCCCTCGCCTGCTGCCATGTCCTCGCGCAGTTGCATCAGGTC
Source organism: Pseudomonas sp. B1-22 (assembly GCF_050474425.1). Classification (NCBI taxonomy): domain Bacteria; kingdom Pseudomonadati; phylum Pseudomonadota; class Gammaproteobacteria; order Pseudomonadales; family Pseudomonadaceae; genus Pseudomonas; species Pseudomonas sp. B1-22. The sequence goes on from NZ_JBCHVH010000002.1 coordinate 105,431, forward strand.
TTTCGCCAAGGTGAGCAGGCTCTGGACCTGCGCCAGCAAACGCTCCTCAAGTACTCGGAGTCGCTCTTCGGGCGCCGCATCTCGCGAAAGGATGGAGCTCACTGGCAGCCCTCCATGGCTTTCGTCTTTGGGGTCGAGCTCGCGCGGAGAGCTGCCGGATCAACGCCTTCACCGCGCTCAGCGGCAAGACGCGCAATCTGCTCGGCATATCGAGTCTCGCCGGTGTACTCGGTACGGGGCAGGCAGCCAGACGCGACCCACTTATAGATGGCGCGTGGGCTTACCTCGCACGCTGCAGCCACGGCAGGGACTCCGCCGGCGTCATCAATTGCTTGCTTCAGCTGGCTCATGAGCCCTCCGCAAATTATGAACCATAAGTACATATTAGATCGGAACTGAAAGTACACGCAAGCGCATGGGATAGTGAACCTATGGTTCAGTCATCGAATATTCGGCAGGCCTTCGTCGCCCGCCTCAAGCAAGCCTCGGCCACAGCAGGCATTCCTGACTGGGGGCTTGGCGCTCGCCTCGCAGATATCGCCAAAGTCACGCCGAAAGCGGCGAGCAAGTGGCTGAACATGGAGAGCATGCCGGGCCGCTCCAACATGCAGGCGATGGCCAATGCATTTGGTGTTCGCGTCGAGTGGCTTGAATATGGAGAGGGCGAGATGCGGGATGGCGCAGAAGCGCCGCTATCCACACCGCAGGCCACGAAGTCGTCCGCGGCAGACATCGTGTTCAAGATGTTGGAGAAGCACGGCAAAGGACTCACCGCCGATGCTCGGCGCAACATCGTCGAGGCCGTGGAGGCTGAGGAGTCTGCAACGCATGGCGGCAACGTGATCGTCGCCGACTTCGCGCGTCCCGGCCCGGTCGGCGACGAAATCAGCATCGCTCACTACGACATCCGCGGCGCCATGGGCAACGGCCAGGTACCGGCCGACTACATGGAAATGCTCCGCGACGTGAAGGTCAGCCAGGAGCAGCTGCGCAAGCTCGGCGTCACCTACGACGATCCGAACCACCTGAAGATGGTGTACGGCTGGGGCCACTCGATGGAGCCCACCATCAAGCATGCCGACCCGATGATCGTGGACATCAGCGTCCAAGCGTTCAACGGCGACGGGGTGTTCATCTTCACCTGGCAGGGGCACCTCTACATCAAGCGCCTGCAGGTACAGGATGCCGATCACTTCGACATGATCTCGGACAACAAGAAGCACAAGGATCGGGTCATCCGGATGGATGAGACCTATATCCATGCCCGGGTCCTGCTGGTCTGGAACTCGCAATTGGTTTAGGACGCTGAGCAGCGGATTCCCCGTCGCCGCAATTTTGTATTCACGAGTCAGAAAAATGACAGTTGAAACTGAGAAGCCCAAAGTTCCCAAGCTTGACCTTAAGAAGTTCCAAGCAGCTTTGAACGAAAAGTCCGTGCGTGACACCTGCCCGATGTGCGGAACCAATAAATGGACCTATCCTGGCGCCCCCAAAATTGTCGGCTTGTCTCTCCCGCATGGGGACATTGATGGGGAGCTTTATATGAGCGGCATGCCCGTCATCCATCTGATGTGTCAAAATTGTGGCTTTATGCGGCTTCACGCCCTAGGCCTTTACCGCGATTGCTTTGTAGAGGTCGATGCCGATGGCAACGATTGAGCAAGGCAACGGCTCTCAAATCAGCGAAGAGGCGATAAAGGCTCAATTTGGCAAGTATCTGACGCCAAAGCCCCGTAAAGATGCAGTTGAAAAAGGAGAAATAAGCCTCGAAGAGCTGTTGGCCACTTTTGAAAAAGAAGAACCTCGGCCCCATAATGCCCCCATGACTGAAATCACACGCGAAGAACTCAATGCCAAGCTTGAGGCGACGACTGCCAAGGTCGACGCAAGGCTTGCGTCTATTGAGAACACAGTCCGTGAGACACTTGCGGCAATTCGACAGGACTCTGCTGATGTTCGGCGCGAGATGGGCGAGCTCCGCGGCGAGATGGGACAGCTTCGAGGCGATATTGGCCAGCAGATTGGCAATTTTCGCGGTGACCTTGGTAGCGTATCTGGCGACCTCAAGGCTGTGAACCAAGAGCTAGCCGGGCTCAAAAATCTAAAGGGCAATATCTGGGGCGGAGTTCTTGCTGTTGTTCTTGCTGTCGTCGGGGCAGGTTTCACGATCTACTTCGGAATCAAGAGCGACAATCAGATGCTGGTTTCGAATGCCATTAGTAGCTTCGGCGCCGGCAGGGACGTTGCGACCGTTCAGGCTGGAATCACGCAGCAAGCTCAGGCCCTTCAGCAAGCTCAAGATAACCTCGCAAAACAGGCATCCGAAACTCAGGCCCTCCTCAAGCAGATTAACGAGAAGCTAGAAGCTCGCTCTGCCGAATCCCCTCCGGCTGCTGCCGGAAAACGCTCGAAATAGCTAAAAGCCCCGCAATGCGGGGCTTTTTGTTTCTGGCTACCTCTCGGGCTCCATGTTCCGCGCGGCCTGTCGCGCCTCGGCCAGGCTGGGGAATGGGCCCGCTCGAACACCCTCATCACTGAAGACCACCCAGCCCTTTTCGTTCTGCATGATCTTGTAGCCGTTTTCTCGGTAGATGTCTGGCCCTGCCATAAGCGTCTCCCGCTGGTGAGGTGGTATGACGATGCATGAGCCAGAGCGAAGCCACAAACGGTTTTAGAAAGGTGCCGGCTGATCGTGCAGGTACTGCACCTTGAAGTCGGCCGGTAGCTCCTCACCTTCTCCCTGGGCGCCCTCGCCCTCCTCCTCGCCTGGCTGCCATTGCAGCAGCACCGTACCGTCCTCGTTCCTGGTCATCTCCAGGCCGTCAGTCTCCGCCAACTCCTCCAGCACCTGGTTCCACGCCTGATCCGTATCGCTGTCCAGCCGCCAGATCGTCGCCCGGCGGTCTGCCTGTGCCTTCGGGCTACCAACCATCGCCGCCACCCTTAGCCGTAGACGATCCAGCGCGTGGATGCCGCTTCCCTTGGATGCCGAGACCGCTTGCTTCGTCATTGCCATAGCTCCTTGCTTTTACTGTACGCATATACAGTACTTCGACGCTGCGTCACCTTCAAGAACCGCTGGTTCGTAAAAAATAAAACCTCAATTAATCAATAACTTAGCAGAATGCTCAGAAAATATGTACTTTCGGTTCTTGCCGAATATGAACCATTGGTACATATTTGCACTGCGCCAGCACACCGGCGCCAGGCCACCGAGCCGCCCGCTCTTTAACAACGCACCGAAGACAGCACCTGCCGCTACCGGCGACCGGCGCACCCATCCGTAAGCGAACTGAGGAGCTGCAGGGTGGGGCGAGGCGAAAGCCGAACCGCGTGAATGACCCGGGCATGCAGGTGTGATGGTCGGCGCCGCCAGTCGTGGCGCCGACGTAAAGCATCACTGAAGCGCCTTCCCCAGAGGGCGCTTTGGGATGAGCAGCGCTGGAGCGCCTTGGAGAATGGATGGTCTGGAGTGAGAGGTGGCCTTCCCGATCAGGTAGGCCAAAGGCAAACCGCGCCGCTTACCAGGTCTTCGGCTCGGACTGCTTATAAGAACCGCGAGTCATGCACTTCTCTACCAGGCTCTCACGGGCCTTGTCGTCCGGCAGGGTCTTCCAGTAGTCGGGAGTGCAGTGCTCGTCTGAGACGGTGTACTTATCCCCTTCTTCAGCATCTGCCTTGCATCCAACCAGGGCAACAAAAGCGGCGATCAATACCCAAGACTTGTTCAGCATAACTCTACGTTCCATGTAGCGAGATAGGGCGGGCTTTGTAGCAAGCCTAAGCCGCAGGTTCAACTGGCAGTAATCAATACAACCCTGCTCTCAGCAGCTGTTCACCTTCACCCCACTCGACCGGGAACTTTAACACTGAGGGAGGATGCAGCCATGTAACCGACAGCCCTTGGTAGCCCAGCCACATGCTGGGCGAGCCGCGAAACGCTCACATACGGCGGTACCGTTGTGAGCAAGAAAGGCCTGCCGGGGCGGGCCTTTCACTAAGCACTATTCAGCTGAAAGGCCCCGCAACAATACGGCGGTAACTCCGCCAGCGAGCGATCCAATCACAGCGATGCTCACTGACGGGGTCATACGCAGCGCCAAGACACCAACAGTTGCGATAAGCCCTAACAGAGCCCCTATCAAGAATCGATATGCCAGAGGCGGCGGATCGTCCTGGTAATACCATCGAAGGCAAATCGAGTACAGAAGCCCGGTCACGAACGTCGATGGTCCACCAATGTAGTAAGCCATTGGAGCAGCGACCAACGGACCTATAAGAAGTCCCGTAACGGATAGGTTAACGCGGCCTCCAGGAACAAGTTCGCTAGCGAACACGACGCTCCAAACAAACAGGCAGCTGCCTATGAACGGGCCAATCAAAGCGAACAACACGCCGACCTTGATGCTCGCAAATATGGACCGAGACAGCCCCCGCTTCCTCGCGTCGCCTCGACATTCCATGTTCGCCTCCCGCGCTTCATCCATCCCTCAGTGTAGCGCCAACGCCCTACTTCCCTGACTCCCTTTCGACAGCACTCACCGCGGCGCCCATCGGCGCGCAGCCGCGCGCTCGAGTGCTGCCGAAAGGAAGCCACACCAGAGGACCGCACCATGCAACAGCTGATCACCCGACCGCAGCTGGCCCAGCTGCTCACCCAGTCCGCCGCCGCCCGCGCCGCCTTCGAAGAGCGCCGCACCGTGGTGGTGGAGAAGCCGGCCTACCAGGTGCGCCCGACCGGTCGCGGCTTCTTCCACATCATCGATACCGCCACCGGCAAGGTCGCCAGCTTCCGCCGCGACTATCAGCAGGCACTGAGCCGCGCTGAGCTGCTGACCATCCGCAAGCGGGACGACATAGGGGCGGAAGGCTGATGGCCAAGTCCCAGAAAGAGCGCAGCAAGGCCACCGCGGAGAAGCGCCAGCGCCTGCAGGAAGTGGAACTGCGCCACCGGGTCAGGCCCGGCACGCGAGCCATGCTCGACAACCTCATGCGCTGGCACGGCATCGAGGAGATATCCGAGGCGGTGCAGCTCCTGATCATGAATGCCCACGACCTGGGCCCGGAAGGCTCCGCCGCCCTCCTCGCTGTTCCGCGCCACGAATTCCAACCATCCGAAAACGTGGCGCGTCAGCTTCGAGAGCAAGGCCAGCGCGAGGCCGAACGCCTCGACCGGAGCGAAGCATGAGCCGCGATCCCCACGGCCGACTCGGCAACGCCGAGCTTGCCCTCGCCTACGAACTGCACATGAGCGGATACCTCTGGCGACACATCGCCAGCGGCGTCGGCATCAGCGTGCACTACCTGCGTGTTCGCATTCAGCAGGCCGAGCGCCAGGGCCTGCGCCAGCGATAACCCTTCACCACGCCATCCGCTGCACTCGCGGATTCAGGGAGATCGCACAATGCGGCCCTCGTGAATCTCCTTCACGAAGACTTCCAGGGTGTCGGCGTCCTGCTCCAGTTGGCCTGCCATCTCGCGAAGCTCGCGGGTCAGCGCCGGAAACCTTCTGGCGAGAAGGCTAAGTCGATCAGCTGTACCAGCGTTGTTGAAGGACGTGGTGCGAAGAGCCATGAGCAGTTGCTTCTCCGCACTGTTCACTGCAGCACCGCAATCCCGCCAGCCTGAGTGCGCTCCGCCAGCGTGCGCAACTTCGCGGCATCAGCCCGCAACAGTTCGACAACCTGCTGGACGCCAGCAGACAGACCCGAAGGCAGTTCCAATACGGCCTGCTCCAGCACGACAGCAGACGTCTCGTTCCGGAAGGCCAACTCGGTAAGGGTCACTCGCAGTTCTTCGGTAGCTCGATCCTGGGGCATATCGCTTTCCTCAGATGGGATGACGCTCACACCAGCGTGTCGCCATCGCGATGGCTTGGTGGCGCGCCTCGGCAAAGTTTTTCCACGGCCCGCTATCAGCGCAAACGATCTGGCCAGAAACCTTAATTAGCACCTCCTCTGGCACTGAGTCCGCTACTGCGCCCCACTCAAACACAATGATCGCCTGCGTGCCGTTCGGGTGAACGTAGTTGATCGGGCCAGGCCTGTCCGTGATCAGGTGCATGTCAGTGCCCTCGCTTGCCGCGAACCTGGATATCAGCAATAGCCCAATGCTGGCCGCAAATCCATTCCACCGTTGACGCCACATCCCTCCGCCGTCTCGCTCGACGAAGACCAGGCCGCGCGCGTGTTTGACGCCGTAGGCGCCTGGGATCAACAGGGGGCGGCGTAACCCATCACCATGCCATCCGCTGCACTCGCGGCGCGGCGGCGCTCTACCTGGAGAAAGCCATGACACTCCCCGTTCGAGCCTGCTCCGACCAGGAGCTGGAAGGCTACGCCGGCGTATGCCCGGAAGCAGCCGCAGAGCTTGCCCGACGCATCGCCGCCGGGCAGACCGACTTCGACTCGGAAATCGAAGACCTGCAGGGCCAGCTCCGCCAGGCCGAGTCCGAGGTGAGCGATCTGGAGGATGAGCGCCACGCAACCAAGCGGCGCGTGAACCAAGAACTGGCAAGGCTGCGCGATCTGCAGGCCTTCATCAACAAACGCATGGACGAGATCACCAAGGTGATCGAGGAGGCCTTGTGAGCACCTTTGCCGTATTCGGGATGACCCGCGACGTCGCTCTGGCGGACGCCAAGAAGAAGACCTCGACGAGCCGAACTGTCACCGACCAGCGCGGCCGCAAGGTGAGCGTCCCTATGTCGATGGCCGAATGGGTGGAAGCGGTCGAGAAGCGCGCAGACGAGATCATGGAGGGCGTGAAGACAAAGCAGCTCAGCCCCATGTTTGATAGCCCGCAGTTCGCCAACGACTTCATCGCCCTGGCGCGCCGGACTCTCGATTGCCGAGACATGCACATCAAGGCCCGCGTCACCCTCACCAACGAGAAGGGAGAGCCGCTGATCGACAAGAAGACCAAGGCGCCGAAGATGGGCTGGGAGCCCTACGGTGCGCAGCCGAACCGTAGCGCGGCGTGACCATGGCCGCCTACTACAACGAGCACGATGCCTACGCGGCTCAGTGGCTGCGAAACCTGATCGCCGCCGGCCACATTGCGCCGGGCGATGTCGACGAACGATCCATAGAGGACGTGCACCCCGATGACCTCCGCCCTTACACCCAATGTCATTTCTTCGCCGGCCTCGGTGGCTGGTCTCTCGCCCTTCGCCGCGCCAGCTGGCCAGATGATCGACCTGTTTGGACCGGTTCCTGTCCGTGCCAACCTTACTCCTCGGCAGGCACTGGATCTGGGTTTGATGACCCTCGCCACCTCTGGCCCCACTTCGGTTGGCTCATCGGCCAGCGCCGCCCTGGAGAAGTCCTTGGTGAGCAGGTTGCAAGCAAGGACGCAGAGCCTTGGCTCGACCTTGTACAAGCTGACCTGGAAAGAATGGCGTATGCCTTCGGGGCTGTCGCGTTCCCGTCTGCGGGCATCGGTGCGCCGCACATCCGAGACCGCACATACTGGGTGGCCCACGCCAACGGCAGCGCTAGCAGAAAAGGGCGTAAGGACATTCGAGGGGGGGCTGGTGGAAGCGATGCGCAGCCACGGCCCGGATCTGGCGGCCGCGTGCTGCTTGGCGGGCTGGGTCACACCCACGACGCGCGATTACAAGGACACCCCGGGCATGGTGGCGACCAGGGATGGAGCGGAGAGGCTCGACCAGCTCCCACGACAGGCGTACTTGGCGGGCTGGCCAACACCCGTGGCAACCGATGGCGTCAAGCAGGGGAATGTCACACCACGACCGGGTGCCATTGGACTGAGCGAGATTGTCTCGCTACTGCGGGAGCACCCGCAGCCGGCCCGGTTAACGGCATGTGGGCAGATGCTGACTGGCTCTTCTGCCGGGATGGACGGTGGAGGCCAGTTGAGCCCGGAACATCCCCGCTGGCTCATGGGGCTACCGCCCGAGTGGGACGCCTGCGCGCCTATGGAAACGCCATCAATGTTGAAGCGGCAACGCAGTTCATAGCCGCGTATATGGAAGCGCGGGGCTCGCCATAGCCCCGCCAATCATCACTCTATGGTGATGGTACGAGTGTGCGGCGGATAGACCGACATGCTGTCTCGTAAAACGTGCTGCTTAACCACGTTGCCTTCTGGGTCGATCTCATCGAACCAGTAGATGTCGGCGTCCTGCCCCTTACGTTGCTCCCGCTTAGAGTCGGTTTCGACAAGCTTGTTTTGTGCCGGGACGCCCAGCTTCCGCTTGTAGAAATCGTTATCGCTTTCCATTTTCAAAACTCCTTGATCCGGCCCCATGCCGGGCCATCCGAACCTACCCCACTCCATGCCATTGCGCCACTACGGCTCATGCCTGCGGAGCGAGTCCAGCGTCATCACGCCAAGCACCGCCTGGCATTCCTTATTCACGCAGAGCAACTGGTGGACTATCTCGAAGGTAACCGGATCGCGACGGACCTCCGCTGAAACGAAGTCGTGTCCACCACATCGCGGGCAAGTCGGAACGACGTCCTCCTGTCTTTCTCTTTCATCCATGAGGCTCTCCTCAATAACCGTGGAGACGCTAGGCCTTTGGCTATCTCAAAGGAAGCGCATACGGCGCCAGTCCCTGTGTCATTTCGAGCCAACGCAACAAATTGCCCTTTTCCAGAAACTCTTTTCCGCGCCAGCAAGCGCAAGGATTCGTCATGCCCGCAAACAACCATCCCGCCGACCAGACGGCAATCGAAGCTCTGCACAGTCGCCTGGCCGAAAACATCAGCGATCGCCTGATCGCCCTCCAGGATGAGGCCTACGCAATGGGCCGTGCCCGGGGCCGGCAGGACGGCCCTGTCTGGATCAGCGCCAGCGAGCGCCTGCCTGAAGTGAAGGAAGGCGATGAGCAGGAGGTGATTGTCTGCGTCCGCCGGGCGCACAACGGCCAGTCCTACGTCTTCTCCGCTCGATACCTGAATCAGTTTGCCCTCTACACCGAGGGACACCCTGATGCCGACGAGAACGGCTGCCTGATCTCCACCGGCTGGCACGACGTGAAGGAGCACTCCGAGTACGACGGCTGGTACTCGCCACTGATCGCCGTCGAAGGCGACGAGGTGACGCACTGGATGCCGCTGCCCGCAGCGCCTGGAGTTCCGGCATGAAGCGCATCTACCTCGCCGGCCCCATGACCGGCCTGCCGGAGTTCAACTACCCGGCCTTCCACGCCGAGGCCACACGCCTGCGCCAGCTCGGCTACCACGTCGAGAACCCGGCCGACCACGGCGTGATCGACGGCTTCGAGTGGGCCGACTACCTGCGCCTGGACCTGCAGAAGCTGATCACCTGCGAAGCAATCGCCCTGCTGCCGGGCTGGGATAAGTCCAAGGGCGCCCGCCTGGAGTACCACGTCGCCACCGAGCTGGGCATGCAGGTGCGTACCGCCAGCCAGATCACCGAACCGGCAAGGAGTGCAGCATGAATCCCCGCATCCTGAAGAAGCTGAGCAAGCGCGTTGTTCTTCTGGGGTTATTCGATCGCCACAGCCTGGATGTACAGGGCTACGGCCGAGAGGACTCCGAGTACCGCACGCGCGGCGCCAGCAAGAAGCTGAGCCACCGTGAGCTCGAGTATTGGCGCAAGGATCGGAAAGACCACCTACCCATGGGCGATATCTACACCCTCAAGGGCACCTACTGGGTGACCTGGGGGAATGGCGGATTTGACGGGGATGACTACTACAGCGCCGTCGCATGGGCTGCCGCCGAGATGCAGACGCTGGAGGAGATCAAAGACTCCCACCTCGATTGGGACGGCTTCGATGAAGTGAAGGACAGCTGGCCACAGTGGAAGGGAGGCACGCCGCCGAAGCTCCCTCGCAGTACACCGGCCCTGATCAGGGCAATCGAGCGACACGCCGCCGAACAGAAGCGGAAGGAAGAGGAGCGCCGACTGAAATGGCAGGGCGCCCTTGCGAGGAGCGCAGCATGACCGAGTTCATCGTGATCAGCGTCAAGCACACGAAGCGCCGGCACAAGGCGATCACCCTGTGGCGCCCCGATGATCGCGGGTACTGCTGGACTCTGGAGCGAGCCGGCCGCTACGAAGAGCAGCGAGTGCTCGAGCACCTTGGCTACTACAACAGCGGCAACTCCGACATCGCCGTCCCGCTTGCCCTGGTCGAGCGGCTGGTCACTCGCGTCGAGTACGACACCAAGGAGTTCGGCATCTGCCTGCCGAACAACGCGGCCACCTGGAGCCGTCTCACGGCGTCGGTGATTCGACCAGCCAAGCACCAGGTGGAGCCGGAGTACCGAGGTGCGCCGCGCAGGAAGGCAGCAGCATGACCCGCCCCACCTTCTGCCGCGGCACCGGCCGCACCTCCGACAAATGCGACTGCCTGCGCTGCAGGCCTGCCCTTCAGGAGCCAGCACCATGCAAGACATCCAACTGACCGTCGAGCACCGCCAGGGCCGCGACGGGAAGCCATACCTGTTGATCGACGGCCTGCCCCGACTCGGCGCCGAACTCGATCCCGAGCAGGCCCACGCGCTGGGTCGCCAGCTGATCCAGGCTGCAATCGATAACCGCCAGGGCGCCACCGGCACCATCCAATACCCCGTAGAGGGCTGAACCATGACCGAACAACAAGCCTGCACCCTCTGCGGTGCGGGAGGGCACACTGCTGCCCAGTGCAATTGGAACAAAGCAGATGGCGAGCATGTCCCTGATGCGGTGTTCGAAGCCGAGTTCATGACCTGGTGGGAAGAGCACGGCCAGTACTGCCGTTCTGGCGGTGGCGACTACGAGCGCACCTTCGCCTTCCAGGCATGGCGCCACCTCTACCCGCAGTTGATGGCAGCCCGCGCCGCCCTGGCGCAACCCTCCCCGGCGCCAGCACTGCAGGCCAGTGTTGACGTGGCCGGTAACCGTTTTGAAATTCCGGTGCAGGGATGGGGTGAGCCCTTGCCGCCCGAGCCGCCGGTGGAGTGCCCGCACCGCTGTGGCTCCGTATATGCCAAGGACAGCTATGGCGCGGGCTTCATCGAAGGCTCTGGCATGTGCCCGGACTGCGATGCGGCGATGCCGCCGAAGGATATCGTGCAGGCTGGGCAGGTGCCACAGGCCTGGCTCGACGTGCAGGCCGAGCGCCTCCGGCAGATCGAGGCCGAAGGCTGGACGCTGGAGCACGACGACCAGCACAAGCCGAGCGAGCTGGCTCAGGCTGCTGTCGCTTACCTCCTGCATGCGTTCCCGCGCGAAGCGTTCGATCGCACCTACGCCGCCAGGCTCTGGCCGTGGATCAGCGGTTTCAAGCCGACGGACGAGCGGCGGGATCTGGAACGAGGCCTTGCCTTGGGCGTGGCCGCGCTGGAGCGCTTTGACCGTGCCGCCGCGCCGGCACAGGGAGGTGAGTGATGCCCGTCTACGTAGACGACATGCGGGCGCCGTATGGGCGCCTGATCATGTGCCACATGGTGGCGGACACCGAGGAAGAGCTGCTGGCCATGGCCGACAAGATCGGCGTGGCCAGGCGCTGGCATCAGTACCCCGGCGCCGACAAGAGCCATTTCGACATCTGCCTGAGCAAGCGCTCTCTTGCGGTTGCTGCTGGCGCAATCGAAATCGAAGGGCGCCAGACGGCGGAGATCGTCCGCGCGAAGCGCCAGCGGCGCCTTGAAGCGCTGTCAGCGCAGGGAGGTGAGTAATGGCCTTTGCTGACACGCTGCGTCGGCTTCGCGAGAACTTGAGCAACCCAGCTCCGGAATTCAAGCGCGATACAGTATTCATCCCCCGCCGCGACTTGCTGGAACTGCTGGACGATTGGCAGCGGCTGGATGGGCAGGTGCGCAGCCAACACGCCGAAGCCCAGGAAAATCCAGGTGCCAGCGGCTACGACCGGCTTTGGCTCTGGTTTGGGCTCACTCACTCGGCCTACGCCGTGCTGCCGCGAGTGATGATGCATGCCATGCCGGACGACTGGCAGGGCCGGATGGCGGCCCTGCTGGATGAGTGGAACGAGGCTTGGCCGAATCAGCCGGACATCAGCGCCCACATCCAGATCAAGCGCGCGAACCGCTTCATCAAGACTCCGCCATGGCTGCTCAACTACCGGCACCCCGACGTGGCGCAGCTGGAAAGTATGCGCGCCACGAAATCGAACGAATAGAAAACGTGGCGCGCCGCGAAGGCATGACTACACACCAACACTGAACACGCCGGCGCCAGCCGGCGCGAGGATTGACCATGGCCAAGGTGATTTCACAGCTAACCGTGAACATGCCGCGCCTGATGGAGGCCGGCGAATATAGAAAGATGCGGTACGCCGGCGGGAAGCCGAGCCTGCAGCAGTTAAAAAGATGGATTGAGGAAGGGGAAGTGGTGGGCGAGATTAAAGGAGGGATGTACTTCGTGGACCTGCAGGCAGCCCTCACCGGTTCGGATGACCCGCTGCTGGCCAAGATGATGGAGCTCTGCTGATGGCACCGCCGCGTAAGCGCGACAGCAAGAACCGCGGGCTGCCGGAAAACCTGTACCCGAACGGGAAATACTGGCAGTACCGCAACCCGATCACAGGCAAGAAGACCAGCATCAACAAGCCGCTGGCCGACGCGATCAGGCTGGCCAAGGCCGCGAACGCGAAGCTGGCACCGCTGATGGCCGACGATGGGAGGCTGCTTTCTCTATTGACGGGCGAGCAGGCGCCGACCGTCACCAGCGTGCTCGATCGATTTGAGGAGGAGTGGCTGACGACCAGGGCGTATTCACCCCGGACTCTCGAGGAGATCCGCTTCAAGCTGGCGAAGTACCGGACCGATCTTGGCGCGCGCATGTTCGGACAGCTCGACGTGCTGGAGGTCGCCGGCTACCTCGACCAGTTCAGCAACAACGCCTACACGAAGCACCGGGGCCTGTGGGTGCAGATATTCGCGTTCGCGGTGGCCAAGGGCCTGGCCGAGCGCAACTGCGCCGAGCTGACCCTGGTAAAGCAGGAAGAGGAGAAGAAGCGCCAGCGGCATACAAAGGAAGGGGTCGAGGCCATCCTGGCGTTCGAGGGGACGCCGGACTGGCTGCGCCGGGCAATTCGCCTGGCGCTGGTCAGCCTGCAGCGGCGGGAGGACATCGTGCAGTGGGAGAAGGCGGCGGTCGACCTGGAGAAGAACACGATCAGGGTGTCGCCGGGGAAGACGCAGAACTACGACACCCCCGTTCACCTGGAGATCGTGATGGGCGAGGCACTGCGAAGCGTGGTGAGAGAGTGTCTGGCTTCGCCCGTGGTGTGCCCCTTCCTTATTCACTACCAGCCCCGCGCGCGGAAGCGCGAGCAACTGGATGCAAAGCGGCATTGGAACGCGGTGACCGAGGGCTACCTGACGAAGGCCTTCAGCAAGGCCAGGGACGACTCGAAGGCCTATGACTCGATTCCGAAGGCGGAACGGCCGACCTTCCATGAGCTCCGCGCGCTCGGCTCCTGGCTATATGAACAGCAGGACTATCCGCAGGAGTACATCCAGGCGCTGATGGGCCACGCCGACGTGAAGATGACTGAGCACTACCAGGCCGGGCACGGGAAGACCGAGGTGCTATACCAGAGGGTGGGAGCCGACCTGAAGCTGTAGGCCGGTGGGCGTTTTCCCAAAGTATTCCCAAAATTTGCCCAAAACAAAAAGGGCGACCCTTTCGGATCGCCCTTTAAGTACCGTCGTAGACGGCTTCGATTTGGTAGGCACAATTGGACTCGAACCAACGACCCCCACCATGTCAAGGTGGTGCTCTAACCAACTGAGCTATGTGCCTGTCGTGTGGGGCGCATTCTACGCGATCGTTTTGGAGCGTCAAGCACTTTTTTCGCTAACTTACTGAAAAAGTGAATTTTTTTATGTTCGACCGTCCGTAAATTATTTTGCACGGGCACTAGCCGGCCCGATTCGACTCAGGTAGCATCCGCACATCTCGTAAAAAATAACAAACACAGGTGCATTATGCCGCACACTCCCTATCCCTCTTCCTATTACGCAGCCTCGGCCAACCCGGTCCCGGCCCGTCCTGAACTGCAGGGCGAGGTGGAAACCGATGTCTGCGTAATCGGTGCAGGCTACACCGGCCTGTCCACCGCGCTGTTCCTGCTGGAAAACGGCTTCAAGGTCACCGTACTGGAGGCCGCCAAGGTCGGCTTCGGCGCATCGGGCCGTAACGGCGGCCAGATCGTCAACAGCTACAGCCGCGACATCGACGTCATCGAACGCAGCGTCGGCGCCAAGCAGGCTCAACTGCTGGGCCAGATGGCCTTCGAAGGCGGCCGCATCATTCGCGAACGCATCGCCAAGTACAACATCCAGTGCGACCTGAAGGACGGCGGCGTGTTCGCGGCCCTCAGCGCCAAGCAGATGGGCCACCTGGAGTCCCAGAAGAAGCTGTGGGAGCGCTTCGGCCACACCCAGCTGGAACTGATGGACGCCAAGCGCATCCGTGAAGTCGTGGGCACCGACAGCTACGTTGGCGGCATGCTCGACATGAGCGGCGGCCACATCCACCCGCTGAACCTCGCCCTGGGCGAAGCCGCGGCCGTGGAATCCTTGGGCGGCGTGATTCACGAGCAGTCCCCTGCCGTGAAGATCGACCGTGGCGCCAACCCGGTCGTGCACACCCCGAAAGGCCGCGTGAAGGCCAAGTTCGTGGTGGTTGCCGGCAACGCCTACCTCGGCGGCCTGGTACCGGAACTGGCTTCCAAGTCCATGCCCTGCGGCACCCAGGTGATCACCACCGAGCCGCTGAGCGCCGACCTGGCCAAGTCCCTGCTGCCCCAGGACTACTGCGTCGAGGACTGCAACTACCTGCTCGACTACTACCGCCTCACCAGCGACAACCGCCTGATCTTCGGCGGTGGCGTGGTCTACGGTGCGCGCGATCCGTCGAACATCGAGGCGATCATCCGTCCGAAGATGCTGAAAGTGTTCCCGCAGCTGAAGAACGTGAAGATCGACTTCGCCTGGACCGGCAACTTCCTGCTGACCCTGTCGCGTCTGCCGCAGGTTGGCCGTATCGGCGACAACATCTACTACTCCCAGGGCTGCTCCGGCCACGGCGTCACCTACACCCACCTGGCGGGCAAGGTGCTGGCCGAGGTCCTGCGTGGCCAGGCCGAGCGTTTCGACGCCTTCGCCACCCTGCCGCACTATCCCTTCCCGGGCGGCCGCATGTTCCAGGTTCCGTTCTCCGCGATCGGTGCCTGGTACTACACCATGCGCGACAAGCTGGGCGTCTGACGCTCCGCTTAAAGAAAAACGGCGCCTTACGGCGCCGTTTTCTTTTTCGGGAGAACGAATCAGCTCCCCGGACACGCCGGAAGCGACTCGCAGCGCGCCGAGGGATTTGCCGTCCCAGCAGGCGCCACCGAAAAACGCGAATCCGCCGGCGCCAGACGGGCCGCACAGCTACCCGCCTCCCGCGCCTGCTGCGGACAGCCGCGCTCGCCCATCACGTTGCCCAGGTTGTACCAGCCCGCGGCGAAATCGGGGCGTGCGCCCACGCTCTGCCGCAAGGCCGACTCCGCCTCGGCCAGGTGACCACCCGCGTACTGCGCATTGGCCAGGGCGAACCAGCCCAGCGCATCCTGCGGCCAGGCTTGCGTGGCCTTGCGATACGCCTGCTCTGCCAGGGCCGGCTGGCCGGTCTCCTCCAGATCATGCGCAGCGCGCAGCCAGGCAGTGGGCTGCGCCGTGGCCGGCAGGCGATCCGCCGGCAAGGTCAGCACCGCCCAACGCTTGCTGCGAGCCCAGGTGACATCGAAGGCGGTGAAGTCGATCACCATCCGTTCGGTGATCCCCGAACGCAGGATCAGTTCGTGGCGCTGCCGGTCGAAACCGACCACCACTGCGAAATGCCACACCGGCAACCAGTCCAGGCCCTGGTTCTGCAGGATCAGCACCGGATTGCCCGCCGCCACTTCGCTCAGCACATCTTCAAGACGCGGCCGCAGCGGATACACCAGCATGCCCTTCTCCCGCGCCGCCGCGACCAGCTCCACCTGCAAGCTGCCCTGGCGCTCCGGGAGGAACACACGATCCTTCAGCTGCCGCGGCGTAACCCGCACACCGCGCTGGTTGAGCATGGTCGCCAGTGCGGCGGGGCCGCACTGGAACTCCTGCTGCGGGAAGAACTGCACGTCGCGCAATTCCACCAGCTCGGGGAGCGTCTCGACGGAGGACGGCAATTTCGGTGCCTGCGCGCAGCCACCCAGCGCCACGGCCACCGCCAACGCGGCAGCCATGGCCCAGCGACTCAACGCTGGCACCTGACGAAGGTGAAGATGTGGGTAATGCAGAGCATGTCAGTGATAACGAAGATCAGCAGGAACAGCAGGATGATGCCGATGATGCCGCCGGCGGGGGCCTGGTCCAGCTGCTGGTTGAATTGCGCCAACTCCTCATTGGAGAGGCTTTTGATGCGTTGCTCGACCTTGCTGCGCTCAACGCCCATGGACTGCAGTTTTTTCTGCACGCCCTGGTCATCGAGCATCTTCAGCAATTGTTCACGGTCGACCTGTTGTTGCTGAGCCTGCAGCACCTCACCGGTGGCGACCATGCTCGCCTGCGCCAGTGGCACCTCCGCCACCACGCCCAACTGCGCCAGCACCAGCATGGCTGCCAGGCTCTTCACCCGCTTTGTTATGGTCATTCTGGGTTTCCTCATCTCTGACTACTTGCACGTAAGGCACGAGGTGCTGCTGCCCGGCGCAAAAGCCGGCAAGCCGCAACGCTCTCGCCATGTCGGCGCCAACCGCTGGGCCGCTAACTATTAAGATGCTAGGTCAGGAAAAGAGTTCGAAGCGTAATGTGCGCCAGTCGGCGTTTAGATGCCCCAGGTAGACGCAAGCGTGATCGCGGGGAAAGAGAATATGCTCCGCCCCGAAGCCTCCGCCTTCCACACGCAGCAGCCGCCCCCAGGGATGATGACTGATACGCCCGCGCACATCGGCAACGCCGCCGCGCCACCAGTGGATCGCGCCCTCGGCATCCTCGATGCCTTCGGGTTGCTCGACGCGCACCGGCTCGTCGCGCCAGCCGATCACGCGCTGCGGATCGAAGCCGGCCTGCCGCTCCAGCGGCAGCGGTGTGACCCACCAGGCGCCGTCGCGCTCTTCAAGTTCCACAGCCAGGCCGCACCACAGTGGCTGCTCCAGCGCCCAGAGCAGGTCGCCGTCGATTGCCAGGGAAGGTTCGGGCTGCGCCTGGATACGGAAACCGGGACAGATCAGCATGCCCTCGCGCAGCGGAATGCGAATCTCGCTCATGCCTCCTCCCGCTGCAGGAAGGGACCGATCCTGTGTTGAGGCAGGCGCCCCCCCTCCGGTCCGTTGGCAAAGACGGTTTCAGCGGCGAGGCTGCGCAGGCGATTGCGGCTGCAGATGAACAAAGCGCGGCGCACTTCATCCTCCCTACGGCTGGCGCGCGAACGGCAGCGGCGATTCTAGGGAAGATGACGGCTCAGGGCGAGGCCGGCGCCTTCTGTTTTGCTTTCTGCCGTTCGAGGAAGTCCACCTTCCACTGCTCGACACCCAGATGCTCGGAGTCCAGATTCGCCTCGACGCCATATTTGGCCTTGAGTGCGGCGACTTCCTTGGCGTGCTCGACGAGGAAGCGATCGAAGCGATCGATCAGCTCGCCGTGCTTCACCGTGGAGAGCTGGAAGGTGCTGCGCGTGTGCGGCAGCGACGGATCGAAGACCAACGCACCGGGGCGCGCACGGATGTTGTCCAGGTAGTAGGTGGCGACCACCACGTTGAAGTAGGCGCCATCTGCCTGCTTCTTCAGCGCGGTGTGGATCATCTGGCGCAGGTCGGCGCTGGGCGCGATGCTGACCTGCCCGGACTGCACCTGCTGCTCGTAACCGCGCGGAGTCCATCCTTCCACCAGCGCGAGGCGCTTCAGCGCGCCAACGCCCTGCCCGACTCGATCCGGCGCCACCAGCACACCGTCGACGTACTGGGCCACCGGCTGGCTGTACCGCAGCGATTTGCCGGCCTTCTGCTCCGGCGCCCAATTGGGATTGTCCGGGTACTTGAGATCGACCTCGCCCTTGAGCAGCGCCGGCAGCAGCGCGTCCACGGGCATCGGGCGGTATTCCAGGGTGATGCCACTGGAGGTGGCGAAGAGGTCAAGCAGGTCGCGGGAGAATCCCTGGTAGCGCCCCTGCTCGTCCGTCACGTAGTGCGGTGCGAACGGCAGGTTCTCGACGCCGACCACATAGGTCTGCGCCACGGCCCCGGTGGAAAAGATGCTGGCGAGCGCCCAGCAGAAAGCCTTGAGCTTCAAAGTACCCTCCTGGTGACATTGTTGTTGTTCTGTCGGGCGGGCCGGGCAGCCCGCCGTGGCGGACTCAGCCGCCAGTCATGCTCATGAACCGCAGCACCTGCACCTGCTGGTCGGCTTCGAAGTGGTGGCGCTCGGGCTTCAGGCGCAGCGCCTCCATCAGCGCAGCGCGCAGGCGCGCCACATCGCCGGGGTGCTCGCGCAACAGGCGGCGCAGGTCCAGCGCGCCTTCATGGCCCAGGCACAGCACCAGCTTGCCTTCGGCGGTCACCCGCACGCGGTTGCAGTCGCCACAGAAGTTGTTGCTGTGAGGGGAGATGAAGCCGATGCGGCTGTCGTAGCCATCGATGCGGTAATAGCGCGAAGGCCCGCCACTGCGCTCGGGCGTCGGCAGCAGCTGCCAGCGCTCGGCCAGGTGCGCGCGCACCTCGTCGCTGCTGCACAGGGTGAGCTTGCGTTCGTGGCTGCTGACGCTGCCCAGGGGCATCTCCTCGATGAAGCTGATGTCGATGCCCTTGCTCAGGGCGAACTCGACCAGGTCGCAGACTTCATCGTCATTGCGCCCCTTCTGTACCACGGTGTTCAGCTTGATCCGCTCGAAACCCGCCTCGCGCGCGGCATCGATGCCGTCGAGCACCTGCTCCAGCTTGTCCGCGCGGGTGAAGGCGGCGAAGCGTTCGCGGCGCAGGGAGTCGAGGCTGACATTCAGGCGGCGCACGCCCGCGGCACGCAACTCGGCGGCACGCTCGCGCAGTTGCGAGCCGTTGGTGGTGATGGCCAGGTCGTCCAGTTCCGGACGCGCGCCCAGCTTCGCCAGCAGGCCGGCCAGCCCCTTGCGCACCAGCGGTTCGCCGCCGGTGATGCGGATACGGCGCACGCCCAGGCCGATGAAGGCGTCCGCCACTGCCTCCAGCTCTTCCAGACTCAGGACCTGGTCGCGCGGCAGGAACTGCATGTCTTCACTCATGCAATAGGTGCAACGGAAGTCGCAACGATCGGTGACCGACAGGCGCAGGTAGGTGATGCGTCGACCGAAGGGGTCGACCAGTTGGGAGTCAGGCATGGGCAGTCAGGGTTCCGGTTGGCAGGCTGGCCAGACGAAAGTCCGCTAGGAATACATGAGTTGCTGGCCGATGTATACACGAATTCGACCCACAAGTCAGGAAATCGCCTGCAAGCCGTTGCCTTGAGGGGGCTGTGAGGCGAGTGCTACCATGCCCGGCTACGTTGGGCAACAACAGCAGCACAAGAAGACCAGCATCATGACCAGCATTCGCGAGCGTAACCGGCGCCTCATCCTGCGCGCAGCCAGTGAGGAATTTGCCGAAAAGGGATTCGCGGCGACCAAGACCAGCGACATCGCCGCTCGCGCCGGCCTGCCCAAGCCCAACGTCTACTACTACTTCCAGACCAAGGAAAATCTCTACCGCTGCGTTCTGGAAAGTGTCGTCGAGCCCCTGCTGCAAGCCTCCGCGCCGTTCCGCGAGGACGACGAGCCCGGCGAGGCGCTCAAGGCCTATATCCGCTCCAAGGTGCGAATTTCCCAGGAACTGCCGCACGCCTCCAAGGTGTTCGCCAGCGAACTGATGCACGGCGCACCGCACCTGCCCAAGGAGTACCTGGACGAACTGAACGCCCAGGCCCAGCGCAACATCGCCTGCCTGCAGAGCTGGATCGACCGTGGCCTGCTGGCCCCGGTGGACCCGCATCACCTGCTGTTCACCATCTGGGCGGCAACCCAGACCTACGCCGATTTCGACTGGCAGATCTCCATGGTCACCGGCAAGACCAGCCTCAGCGAGGCCGACTTCGAGGCCGCCACCGACACCATCACCCGCCTGGTGCTGCGCGGCACCGCGCCGGACAATGGCGCCGAGCCCAAGCCCCAGGGACGTCTGCGGCCGTTGTCGATCTGAGCTGAAAGCTCAATTGCAGGAGCGCGCCATGCGCGCGATCGCGGGCATGGCCCGCTCCTACAGGTAAAACCAGGCGCGCAATGACTTGCGCGCCCTTCCCTCTTTTCGATCAGCCCGCGTCGGCCACCAGGCCCAGCGCCTGCACGCCACGGATCGCGCACTGCTCGTCGATGTCCGAGGCGTCGCCGCTGATACCGATGGCGCCGATCACTTCATTGGCCGAGTTGCGGATCAGCACGCCGCCCGGTGCGGGCACCACATTGCCCTGCGCCAGAGTGTTCACCGCCGCGATGAAGGACGGGCGCTGCTGTGCGTCCGCCGCCAGCAAGCGCGACGACTTGCCCAGCGCCACCGCGCCCCACGCCTTGCCGATGGCGATCTGCGGGCGAAGCATGCTCGCGCCGTCTTCGCGCTGCAGGGTCACCAGGTGCCCGCCAGCATCCAGTACGGCGATGGTCAGCGGCGCGGTGGACAGCTCGCGACTGACGGCCAAGGCCTGGCGGGTGATGTCCAGCGCGGTTTCCAGACTGATGGTGCTCATGAGGTTTTCCTCTTCAAGGTTGGGTAAGTCAGGGGCACGGACAGCACTGGCGATTCGCCTGCACACATCCGCATCAGAAATCTGTACGCAATCTAGTAGCCGAACGCCCCAGCCAAAGCAACACAAAAGGACAATGAGCACCTATTTTTGTATACATTTTTTCAAACGACAGTTTGACCAATGGATCAGCTTTAAGCCCAAACCACTGATCTGTATTGGATTTTACAAAAAATGACCGCCCAGTACCGCGTATACAACCTGCCTTGACCTTATCACCGAAGCCTGCATAGAATCGCCTCAACTTTTGTACACAATCAGTATAAGAACCGAGGAACAAAATATGGCCAGAATGAGAGCAATCGAGGCTGCCGTACTGGTAATGCGTCGCGAAGGTGTCGATACCGCCTTCGGCGTGCCGGGCGCTGCCATCAACCCCATGTATGCGGCCATGAAGAAACTCGGCGGCATCGATCACGTCCTGGCTCGCCACGTAGAAGGCGCGTCGCACATGGCCGAGGGTTACACCCGCACCACCGCCGGCAACATCGGCGTGTGCATCGGCACCTCCGGCCCTGCCGGCACCGACATGGTCACCGGCCTGTACTCGGCCTCCGCCGACTCCATCCCGATCCTCTGCATCACCGGCCAGGCTCCCCGTGCGCGCATGCACAAGGAAGACTTCCAGGCCGTGGACATCACCAGCATCGTCAAGCCGGTGACCAAGTGGGCTACCACCGTTCTGGAGCCGGGCCAGGTGCCCTACGCCTTCCAGAAGGCCTTCTTTGAAATGCGCAGCGGCCGTCCGGGCCCCGTGCTGATCGACCTGCCGTTCGACGTGCAGATGGCCGAAATCGAATTCGACATCGACGCCTACGAGCCGCTGCCGGTACAGAAGCCGAAAGCCTCCCGCGCCCAGGCCGAGAAAGCCCTGGCCCTGCTCAACGACGCCGAGCGTCCGCTGATCTGCGCCGGCGGCGGCATCATCAACGCCGACGCCTCCGACAAGCTGGTCGAGTTCGCCGAGCTGACCGGCGTACCGGTGGTCCCGACCCTGATGGGCTGGGGCACCATCCCCGACGACCACCCGCTGATGGCCGGCATGTGCGGTCTGCAGACCTCGCACCGCTACGGCAACGCCACCGTCCTGGAATCGGACATGGTGTTCGGTATCGGCAACCGCTGGGCCAACCGCCACACCGGTTCGGTCGACGTCTATACCGCGGGCCGCAAGTTCGTCCACGTGGACATCGAACCGACCCAGATCGGCCGCGTCTTCACCCCGGACCTGGGCATCGTTTCCGACGCCGGTTCCGCCCTGGAAGTGTTCCTGGAAGTAGCCCGCGAGTGGAAAGCCGCCGGCAAGCTCAAGGACCGCAGCGCCTGGGTGGAATCCTGCCGCGAGCGCAAGCGCACCATGCAGCGCAAGACCCACTTCGACAACGTGCCGGTCAAGCCGCAGCGCGTCTACGAAGAGATGAACGAGTTCTTCGGCAAGGACACCTGCTACGTCAGCACCATCGGTCTGTCGCAGATCGCCGGCGCCCAGTTCCTGCACGTGTACAAGCCGCGCCACTGGATCAACTGCGGCCAGGCCGGCCCGCTGGGCTGGACCATTCCCGCTGCCCTGGGCGTGGTCAAGGCCGACCCGAGCCGTCAGGTCGTCGCGCTGTCGGGCGACTACGACTTCCAGTTCATGATCGAAGAACTGGCGGCCGGTGCGCAGTTCAACCTGCCGTACATCCACGTGCTGGTGAACAACTCCTACCTGGGTCTGATCCGTCAGGCGCAGCGCGGCTTCGAGATCGACTACTGCGTGCAGCTGGCGTTCGACAACGTCAACGCACCGGAACTCAACGGCTACGGCGTTGACCACGTTGCCGTGGTCGAAGGCCTGGGCTGCAAGGCCATCCGCGTCTTCGACCCGGAGCAGATCGGCGCCGCCTTCGTCCAGGCTCGCGAGCTGATGCAGAAGCACCGCGTACCGGTCGTGGTCGAGGTCATCCTGGAGCGTGTCACCAACATCTCCATGGGTACCGAGATCAATGCGGTGAACGAGTTCGAGGAACTGGCGCTCAAGGGTGCCGACGCCCCGACCGCCATCTCTCTGTTGGATTGATCCATCTGCGGGAGAGGCGCCGCAAGGCCTCTCCCCTGACCCTCTCCTCACCGAGAGGGGGCTGTTCGAGCAACACGCCATCAAGGAGTCACACAATGCCCCGTTTCTGCGCCAACCTGTCCATGCTGTTCACCGAAGTGGACTTCCTCGACCGTTTCGATGCCGCCGCCAAGGCCGGCTTCAGCGGTGTCGAGTACCTCTTCCCCTATGACGTCGAGGCCGAGGTGATCAAGGCCCGCCTGGACGCCAACAAGCTGGAACAAGTGCTGTTCAACCTGCCCGCCGGCGACTGGGCCAAGGGCGAGCGCGGCATCGCCTGCCATCCGGATCGCGTCGAGGAATTCCGCGCCGGCGTGGACAAGGCCATCGCCTACGCCAAGGTACTGGGCAACAAGCAGGTCAACTGCCTGGCCGGCATCCGTCCGCAGGGCTACGACTGCGCCACCATCGAGAACACCTTCCTGAACAACCTGGAGTACGCGGCGGACAAGCTCGAAGCCGCGGGCATCAAGCTGGTCATGGAAATGATCAACACGATCGACATTCCCGGCTTCTACCTGAAGAACACCCAGCAGGCCCTGGAACTTCGCGAGAAGGTCGGCAGCGCCAACCTGTTCCTGCAGTACGACATCTACCACATGCAGATCATGGAAGGTGACCTGGCCCGGACCATGGAGAAGAACCTCCCGGCCATCAACCACATCCAGCTGGCCGACAACCCCGGCCGCAACGAACCGGGTACCGGCGAGATCAACTACCGCTTCCTGTTCGAGCACCTGGACCGCATCGGCTACCGCGGCTGGATCGGTTGCGAATACAAGCCCAAGACCACCACCGAAGCCGGTCTGGGCTGGCTGAAGAGCCACAACGTCATCTGATGCTTTTTGCCGGGTTCCCGCCAGCGCGGGGCCCGATAAACCAACAAGAAAACCAGGAGAACACCTCATGGCCAAAATCGGATTCATCGGCACCGGTATCATGGGCCTGCCCATGGCGCAGAACCTGCAGAAAGCCGGCCACCAGCTCTTCGTCTCCACCCACCACGACGCAGCCCCGGCTGCCCTGGTAGAAGCCGGCGCCATCGCCCTGGCCACTCCCAAGGAAGTTGCCCAGGAAGCCGAGTTCATCATCGTCATGGTGCCGGACACCCCGCAGGTCGAGGACGTACTGTTCCGCAAGGACGGCATCGCCGAAGGCGTGGGCCCGAACAAGGTCGTGATCGACATGAGCTCGATCTCCCCCACCGCCACCAAGACCTTCGCCGAGAAGATCAAGGCCACCGGCGCGCAGTACCTGGACGCCCCGGTTTCCGGCGGTGAAGTCGGTGCCAAGGCCGCGACTCTGAGCATCATGGTCGGCGGCTGCCCGAACACCTTCGAACGCGCCCTGCCGCTGTTCCAGGCCATGGGCAAGAACATCACCCGCGTCGGCGGCAATGGCGACGGCCAGACCGCCAAGGTCGCCAACCAGATCATCGTCGCCCTGAACATCCAGGCCGTCGCCGAAGCCCTGCTGTTCGCCGCCAAGAACGGCGCCGACCCGGCCAAGGTACGTGAAGCGCTGATGGGCGGCTTCGCCTCCTCGCGCATCCTCGAAGTGCACGGCGATCGCATGGTCAAGGGCACCTTCGATCCGGGCTTCCGCATCAGCCTGCACCAGAAGGACCTGAACCTGGCCCTGGCCGGCGCTCGCGAACTGGGCCTGAACCTGCCCAACACCGCCAACGCCCAGCAAGTGTTCAGCACCTGCGCGGCCATCGGCGGCAGCAACTGGGACCACTCCGGCCTGATCAAGGGCCTGGAGCACATGGCCAACTTCTCGATCCGCAAGGACTGAGAAGCCCCTTCGTAGGATGGCGTGGAGCGCAGCGATACCCATCGATCCCTGCACCGCCTGGTGATGGGTATCGCAAGCTCCACCCATCCTACGAAGAGCAAGGCGTAGGGCGCATAACGCCAACGGCGTTATCCGCCAGACAGAGCAAAGTGACGTGCGAAGTTATGGGAGTGACCTCGCCCGTCACGCTGCAAAGCGACTCGAACACCCGGCCGTAGGGAATCACGGCCTCGCCGGCCGGGGCGTTCGATTCCATCGCTGAGTCTTCTTGAGACAGAAGCCTGAGCCATGGAACACCACAACAAGAATCACCGGAGCCTGTCATGAGCCTGGACCCACGCACCTTCCTGCGCGAGTTGTTCGACACCGCCATTGCCGCCGCGCACCCGGCCCAGGTACTGGCGCAGCACCTGCCCACCGACAAGGGCGGCCGCACCATCGTCATCGGCGCCGGCAAGGCCGCCGGTGCCATGGCTGAAGTCGCCGAGAAGCACTGGAACGGCCAGGTCCAGGGCCTGGTCGTGGCGCCCTACGGCTACGGCGCCGACTGCCGCAGCATCGAAGTGGTGGAAGCCTCGCACCCGGTGCCGGACGACGCCGGCGAGCGCGTCGCGCGCCGCGTGCTGGAGCTGATCAGCGGGCTGACCGAGAACGACCGGGTGATCTTCCTGCTCTCCGGTGGCGGCTCCGCCCTGCTCGCCCTGCCGGCCGAAGGCATCAGCCTCGACGACAAGCGCAGCGTGAACAAGGCACTGCTCAAATCCGGCGCCGCCATCAGCGAAATGAACTGCGTGCGCAAGCACCTCTCCGCCATCAAGGGCGGCCGCCTGGCCCGCGCCTGCTGGCCGGCCAGCGTGTACACCTACGCGATTTCCGACGTGCCCGGCGACGAGGCCACGGTCATTGCCTCCGGCCCCACCGTGGGCGACCCGACCACCTCCGCCGACGCCCTGGCCATCCTCAAGCGCTACGGCATCGAAGTCCCGACGAACGTTCGCGCCTGGCTGGAAGACCCGCGCTCGGAAACCGTCAAACCCGGTGACGAGTGCCTGTCGCGTAGCCACTTCAAACTGATCGCCACCCCCCAGCACGCCCTCGACGCGGTCGCTGCCAAGGCGGAAGCCGCCGGCATCCCGACGCTGATCCTGGGTGACCTGGAAGGCGAATCCCGCGAGGTGGCCAAGGTCCACGCCGGTATCGCCCGGCAGGTCCGCAAGCACGGCCAGCCGCTCAAGGCACCCTGCCTGATCCTCTCCGGTGGCGAGACCACCGTCACCGTACGCGGCACCGGCCGTGGCGGACGCAACGCCGAGTTTCTCCTCAGCCTCACCGCCGACCTCAAGGGTGAACCGAACATCTGGGCCCTGGCGGGGGACACCGACGGCATCGACGGTATGGAAAACAACGCCGGTGCCCTGATGACGCCGTGCAGCTACAACCGCGCCCTCAAGGCCGGCCTAAACCCGCTGCACGAGCTCGATAACAACAACGGCTACGGCTTCTTCGCCGAACTGGGCGACCTGGTGATCACCAAGCCGACCCGTACCAACGTCAACGATTTCCGCGCCATCCTGGTCCTTGAGAGCGAAAAATGACCCCCGACAAGAAAGTAAAAATTCTCGCCACCCTGGGCCCGGCAATCAAAAGCCGTGACGACATCCGTGCGCTGGTCGAGGCAGGCGCCAACCTGTTCCGCCTGAACTTCAGCCACGGCGAATACAGCGACCACGCCCAGCGCTTTGCCTGGGTCCGTGAAGTGGAAGCCGAGCTGGACTACCCCATCGGCATCCTCATGGACCTGCAAGGCCCGAAACTGCGCGTCGGCCGCTTCGCCAACGGCGCGGTGCAGCTTGAGAAGGGCCAGAGCTTCACCCTGGACCTCAGCGACGTGCCGGGCGACGAAAAACGCGTCAACCTGCCCCACCCGGAAATCATCCAGGCGCTGGAGCCGGGCATGAGCCTGCTGCTGGACGACGGCAAGATCCGCCTGCAGGTGGTCAACGCCCACGCCGACGCCATCGAGACCCGCGTGATGAACAGCGGCGAGCTGTCCGACCGCAAGGGCGTCAACGTGCCCGAAGCCGTGCTCAAGCTCAGCCCGCTGACCGCCAAGGACCGCCGTGACCTGGACTTCGGTCTGGAACTGGGCGTGGACTGGGTCGCGCTGTCCTTCGTGCAGCGTCCGGAAGACATCGAGGAAGCCCGCGCGCTGATCGGCGACAAGGCCTTCCTCATGGCCAAGATCGAGAAGCCTTCGGCGGTGCAGTCCATCGAAGCCATCGCCCGCCTGGCCGACGCCATCATGGTCGCCCGTGGCGACCTGGGCGTGGAAATGCCGGCCGAGAGCGTGCCGGGCATCCAGAAGCGCATCATCCAGGTCTGCCGTCAGCTCGGCCGCCCGGTGGTGGTGGCGACCCAGATGCTCGAATCCATGCGTTTCTCCCCGGCGCCGACCCGCGCCGAGGTGACCGACGTGGCCAACGCCGTGAGCGAAGGCGCCGACTGCGTGATGCTCAGTGCCGAGAGCGCTTCGGGCCAGTACCCGCGTGAAGCGGTGGAAATGATGGCGAAGATCATCCGCCAGGTGGAGGCCGAGCCGGACTACCAGGGCCAGCTCGAACTCAACCGCCCGGAACCGGACGCCACCGTCTCCGATGCCATCAGCTGCGCGATCCGCCGGATCAGCCGCATCCTGCCGGTGGCGGTGCTGGTGAACTACACCGAGTCCGGCGCTTCGACCCTGCGGGCTTCCCGCGAGCGTCCCAAGGCACCGATCCTGAGCCTGACGCCGCAACTGAAATCCGCCCGCCGCCTGACCGTGGCCTGGGGCGTCCATTCGGTGGTCAATGCGCAGCTCGCCCATGTCGACGAGATCTGCTCCACCGCCCTGGACATCGCCCTGGCCCAGCGCATGGCGCGCCGTGGCGACACCGTGGTGATCACCGCTGGCGTGCCCTTCGGCCAGCCGGGCAGCACCAACATGCTGCGCATCGAGACGGTGGCGCCGGCGCTGGAAGGCTAAGACCAAGTCCCTCTCCCCGCCCTTGCCCTGAAGGGAGCGGGCCGGGGAGAAGGCAATCGAGTTCAGGAGCCACGCCCGCGCGCGTGCCTCCGCACCGAGTCACTCCCGGACGGACGGGGCCGGGAATACGGGGCCGCGTCCCCGTCCGTCCGGGTTTGACCTTGACCGAATGCTTGTCGGTCCATGGCCCCTCACGAGCAACTCCCATGCTGGCCATGGAATTTCGAGGTTGTTGGCGGTGATCCCGCCGACAGCCTCTTTTCTTTTTCCAACCCCGTGGCGCGGCTCCGTATGGCGGCGTCACAGGTTCTCACGCAGCGCCCGCCGATGGGGCCTCGACGCCCCACACCCAACGAGGCGCTGCGGAGCCACTTTCAACTGCCCAGACCGCAAATGCCCCTGACAAAGTTCCTCTCCAACCGGCTGATCGGCTTCGGCCAGATCTACCTGCAGGCCGATGCCCGCTTCGGCCTGATCCTGCTGCTGACCATCGTCTGGTCCGCGCCGCAACTGCTGCCCGGCGCCCTCCTAGGCGCCCTGCTCGGCCCACTCACCGCACGCTTCGTGCGCGAGCCGCAGGCGGACATCGACGCCGGCCTGCACGACTACAACCCGATCCTCATCGGCCTGCTGCTGCCCTTCCAGTTCCAGTGGTCGCTGGGGCTGGTCATGCTGACCGTTGCGGCCATCCTCACCAGCGTCGCGGTGCAGGCCGTGCTGCTGCGCCAGTCGCGCCGGCGCTTCGGCCTGCCGGCCTACACCGCGGCTTTCGTGCTGCTGGGCTGGGTCTGCGTGGCGCTTGGCAAGGCGCTCGGCTTCGCACCAGCGAGCGATCTGGTCTGCCTCTCCTGTGGCGTCGCCAATCCGTCGCTGGACTCGACGGCACTTGGCTTCGGCGAAGTGATCTTCCTCGGCGAGCCGCTGGCCGGCCTGACCATCGCCCTCGGCCTGCTGCTGGCCGACCGCCGCGCCGCCTTCTGGGCCCTGGCCGGAGCCGCCGGCGCGCTGGCCATCGCCCCGTTGTTCAGTCTGCCGGCCGCCTCGGCACAGGCCGGCCTGCTCGGCCTGAACGGCGCGCTGGCCGGCATCGCCCTGTCGCTGCGCTACCGCACTGCGCTGGCGCCGCTCTGTGGCATCCTGCTCGCCGTGCTGCTGCAACCCTGCTTCGCGCTGGTCGGCCTGCCGGCCTTCACCGCGCCCTTCATCTTCGCCTGCTGGCTAGTGATCCTGGGCCAGCGCCTGCTGTCGGTGCTGCTGCGCAACCTGCACGCGGAAAAGGCCTGACCGCGTCTATAGTCAGTCGGTACCTTCATCAGCGACGGATCGCAGCATGCACTTCGTGAAATACCAGGCCCTGGGTAACGACTATCTGGTCCATGCCGGCCCCGAGCCGTTCGCGCTGACGCCGGCGCAGATCGGCTGCGTCTGTGACCGTCACTACGGCATCGGCTCCGACGGCATCCTCCTGGCGCAGCACACGGACAGCGCCTTCGGCCTGCGCATCCTCAACCCGGACGGTTCCGAGGCGGAGAAGAGCGGCAACGGCCTGCGCATCTTCTCCCGCTACCTGTGGGACAGCGGGCTGGTCGCCGGGCAGCCGTTCGACATCGTCACCGCCGGCGGCACCGTCACCAGCCAGGTGTTCGACGAAGGCCACAGCGTCGAGGTCGCCATGGGCCGCGCCGAGTTCGCCTGCGCGGCCATCCCGGTGCTCATCGACGCGCCGGAGGCCCTGGGCTACCCGCTGGAAATCGATGGCGAATCGTTGAAGATCAATGCCGTCTCCATGGGCAACCCGCATTGCGTGGTGTTCGTCGAGCGGACCAGCCGCGAACTGGCCTGCCGGCTCGGCCCGCTGCTGGAGCGCCACCCGCTGTTCCCGCGGCGCACCAACGTGCAGTTCGTGGAGTGGCTGGGCTGCAATGCCCTGCGCGTGGAAATCTGGGAGCGCGGCGCCGGCTACACCCTCTCCTCCGGCACCAGCAGTTGCGCGGCCGCCGCCGTGGCACGCCGGCTGGGGATGTGCGAAGAGCGCATCGACCTGCACCTGGCCGGTGGCCTGCTGAACATCCATGTCGGGCACGACTTCCAGGTGACCATGCGCGGCGCCGTGCAGCGGGTCGCCGCCATCGATCTCGATCCGGAAGCCTTCGCCGATCTCGGCTGAGCCCTGCCGCTAATTCCGTCGCGACCGGCATGGATCAATGCCGGCCCACGCGCGCCCGTCCAGACTGCCACCGGATGCCCGCCGAAGCGGAACCTGACCGTTCAATCGACAGGTAACCGCGCATTTCCCGGCATCAGACGGCATAATCCGCGCCCTCGCGCATCCGGTCCGCCGGTGCGTTCCCTCATTAACGCAGCGAACGATGTCATGACGCTTCCAACTCCCACCCTCCTGCAGCGACTCAAGGGCACCAGCCTGGTCCTGCGGATCTTCATCGGCATGCTCTGCGGCATCGCCCTTGCCCTGCTCTGGCCGCAAGGCGCGCTGGCCGTCGGCCTGCTCGGCAAACTCTTCATCTCGGCCCTGAAGGCCGTCGCCCCGGTACTCGTGCTGGTACTGGTGATGTCCTCCATCGCCAACCACAAGCAGGGCCAGCGCACGCACATCCGGCCGATCCTGCTGCTGTACCTGATCGGTACCTTCTCGGCAGCCGTGGTCGCGGTGATGGCCAGCTTCGCCTTCCCGTCCACCCTGGTCCTGCACGCGCCCACCAGCGAGCTGACGCCGCCCGGCGGCATCGGCGAAGTCCTGCGCTCGCTGCTGTTCAGTGTCACCACCAACCCGGTGAAAGCCCTGCTGGAGGCGGATTTCATCGCCATCCTGGCCTGGGCCATCGGCCTTGGCATCGCCCTGCGCCACGCGCGGCAGACCACCCGCGACCTGCTCGATGACGTCGCCAACGGTGTGACCCTGATCGTCCGCGTGGTGATCGCCTTCGCCCCGCTGGGCATCTTCGGCCTGGTGGCCAATACGCTCGCCGAATCCGGCTTCGACGCGCTGCTGGGCTACCTGCACCTGCTGGCCGTATTGCTGGGCTGCATGCTGTTCGTGGCGCTGGTGGTGAACCCGCTGATCGTCTTCAGCAAGATTCGCCGCAACCCCTACCCGCTGGTCTTCACCTGCCTGCGCGAGAGCGGCATCACCGCCTTCTTCACCCGCAGCTCGGCGGCCAACATCCCGGTCAACCTGCAGCTGTGCGAGCGCCTGGGCCTGCACGAGGACACCTACTCGGTGTCCATCCCGCTGGGCGCCACCATCAACATGGCCGGCGCCGCCATCACCATCAGCGTGCTGACCCTGGCGGCGGTGCATACCCTGGGTATCGCCGTGGACCTGCCCACTGCCATCCTGCTCAGCGTGGTCGCCTCGATCTGCGCCTGCGGCGCTTCCGGCGTGGCCGGCGGCTCGCTGCTGCTGATCCCGCTGGCCTGCGGCCTGTTCGGCATCTCCAGCGAAGTGGCGATGCAGGTGGTGGCGGTCGGCTTCATCATCGGCATCCTCCAGGATTCGGCCGAGACCGCGCTGAACTCCTCCACCGACGTGCTGTTCACCGCCGCGGCCTGCCTGGCCGAAGACGACGGTGACAGCGCCGAGGCCGGCGAACGCGCCTGACCTCGGCCGGGACGGCGGCCTGGCTCCGCCGTCCCTTTCCCTTCCTTTCCTCCTGCCGCAGCTCGATCCCGCAGCTACCCGCGTGCACGGATGAATAAGTAAATAGCCTTTAAGTATTTAAAGGCTATATAACCCGAAGGCATAATCCACGGGATTCAACACTGCCAAAAGGATCGGATTGTGAAACGACTGTTCAGCGCCTCGCTGCTCGCCGCCGGCCTCGCCCTGGCCTCCGCAGCCCAGGCCGCCCAGCCCCTGCTCAACGTCTCCTACGACGTGATGCGTGACTTCTACAAGGACTACAACGCTGCCTTCCAGAAGCACTGGCAGGCCGAGAAAGGCCAGAACATCGTCATTCAGATGTCCCACGGCGGCTCCAGCAAACAGGCCCGCGCGGTAATCGACGGCCTGCCGGCCGACGTCATCACCATGAACCAGGCCACCGACATCAATGCCCTGGCCGACAACGGCGGCCTGGTGCCCAAGGACTGGGCCGCGCGCCTGCCCAACAACAGCGCACCTTTCACTTCTGCCACCGTGTTCATCGTGCGCAAGGGCAACCCCAAGGGCCTGAAGGACTGGCCGGACCTGCTCAAGGATGGCGTACAGGTGGTGGTGCCGAACCCCAAGACCTCCGGCAACGGCCGCTACACCTACCTCTCCGCCTGGGGTTACGCGCAGAAGCACGGCGCGGATGAAACCAAGGCCAAGGAATTCGTCGGCCAGCTGTTCAAGCACGTACCGGTGCTGGACACCGGTGGCCGCGCAGCGACCACCACCTTCATGCAGAACCAGATCGGCGACGTACTGGTCACCTTCGAGAACGAAGCCGAGATGATCGCCCGCGAGTTCGGCCGTGGCGGCTTCGAAGTGGTCTACCCGAGCGTCTCTGCCGAAGCCGAGCCGCCGGTGGCCGTGGTGGACAAGGTCGTCGACAAGAAAGGCACCCGCGCCGAGGCCGAGGCCTACCTGAAGTACCTGTGGTCCGACGAAGGCCAGACCATCGCGGCGAACAACTACCTGCGTCCGCGCAACCCGGAAATCCTCGCCAAGTTCTCCGACCGCTTCCCGAAAGTGGACTTCTTCTCGGTGGAGAAGACCTTCGGCGACTGGCGCACCGTACAGAAGACCCACTTCGCCGACGGTGGCGTGTTCGATCAGATCTATACCCCGAACTGATTCCAAGGTACGGCGTAGGAGCGGACTCCGTCCGCGATGGTTTCCGGCGCGATGCCGACCTATCGCGGACAGAGTCCGCTCCTACACAAACGATGAAGCCGGAGCTGCTGGGCAGCTCCGGCTTTTTTCATGGCACGGCATTCCTTTGTAGGAGCGCGCCATGCGCGCGATCGCGGGCATGGCCCGCTCCTGCAGGGGTACGCCGTCGCCAGCCGCTTTTCGTAGGAGCGAGCTTGCTCGCGAACCCGCCCAGTTTCGGAGCCGCCGGGAAATCCGTTCGCGAGCAAGCTCGCTCCTACAGGGGACATCCCCCCATCGAGCGCCCCCGGTTAGCGCTCCCCCTTCCAGCCCACCTCGCGCAATGCCGCCAGCAGGCGTTCTCCGGTCAACGCCGGCACCAGCACGCCGTCATCGGTGCGCATGTCCTTGCCAGCCAGCAGCACATTGACGATGGCCTCTTCCACCGCCTCCGCCGCCGCCGCGAACAGCGGCGAGATGTGATCGTTGTTGACCATTTCCAACGGCGTGGAGAACGGCAGGCCCTTGCGTCCGTAGTCCGCGGGCGGCAAG
Source organism: Pseudomonas sp. B1-22 (assembly GCF_050474425.1). NCBI lineage: Bacteria > Pseudomonadati > Pseudomonadota > Gammaproteobacteria > Pseudomonadales > Pseudomonadaceae > Pseudomonas > Pseudomonas sp. B1-22. The sequence goes on from NZ_JBCHVH010000002.1 coordinate 138,490, forward strand.
TCGCGGTTGCCGGTGGCGAAGGCGAGGAAGATATCCCCGCTAGAGTCCTCGGTACCGCCCCCCGTGCGGGCGATACCCACCGAAGCACGCTGCGCCAGGCGCTGGCACTGGTGCGGCAGCAGCGGCGCATCGGTGGCGAGGATCACCACGATGGAGCCCATGCCCGGCTCGCCGCGATCCGCGAAAGGCGACGGAATCTCGCCCAGCAGGCGTCCCACCGGATAGCCATCCACCCGCAGCTCGCGACGCTGGCCGTGGTTGGCCTGCACCAGCGCGCCCACCGTCCAGCCGCCCTGCTCCGCCGGCAGCCGGCGCGAGGCGGTGCCGATGCCACCCTTGAACTCATGGCAGATCATCCCCGTACCGCCGCCCACCGGGCCTTCCCGCACCGGGCCGGATTCGGCAGCGGCCAGCGCTTCCCGCACCTGCTCGGCGCCAACGTGCTGGCCCCAGATGTCGTTGAGCAGGCCGTCGAAAGTCTCCATTACCACCGGCATGCACCAGTAGATGGCCGGCTCCGCCAGCTCGGCGTGCTCGGCGGCGATCAGCGCGTCGCGCACCACGCCGACGCTGTGGGTGTTGGTGATGGCAATCGGCGTGGTCAGCAATCCCGCCTCGCGAATCCACTCCAGGCCGGTGGCATCGCCGTTGCCGTTGAGCACGTGGCAGCCGGCGAAACAGGGCTGCTGCCGCGCTGCGCCAGCGCGCGGCTGGACGATGGTGACCCCGGTGCGCACGGCACGGCCGTCGCGCTGCTCGATGAGGGTGCTGTGGCCGACCCGGATGCCGGGAACGTCGGTGATGGCGTTGAACGGGCCGGGCGTGCCCAGGCCAAGGGTGATGCCGAGTTGACGAGCGCGCATGCTGTCTCCTTCGTTTTATAACTTCTGGAAGGCCGGGCTCAACTTGCCGTAGGTGCTGTAGAGAATCACCGACACGGCCAGTATTCCGACAATAATCATGACGTCCCGCGAGGAGGCGTCCAGTAGCAGATTGAGCAACAGGTAGCCGGCACCGATCACCGCCAGCATCGCCGGCAGCGGCCACAGCGGCATGCGGTAGGGGTGTTCGCGGTCGCGGCGCAGCACGCGGCTGAACAGCGCGCAGAGCGCCACCACCAGGTAGACCATGACCAGCAGCAACACGGTGAAGGAAGTCAGCTCCTCCAGGTTCGAGCTGAAGCTGAGCGCCGCCGAGGGGATGCCGAGGAACAGTGTGGCGATCCAGGGCGACTCCCAGCGCGGGTGGATGCGGGTGAAGGCGCGGTTCATCAGCGGCGTCCACAGCTCGTCGCGGCCGCTGCTGAAGATCACCCGACCGACCTGGATGACGATGGCGACGATGGCGTTGAACACCGAGAGGAAGATACCGGCGCTGACCAGCCGCGACAGCGTCTCGTTGCCGTGGGCGGTAAGCAGGTAGCCGACCGGGTCGGGGCTGGCGATCATGTCCTGCAACGAGGGCGCGCCCAGCAGCAGAGCGGTCAGCGGGACGATCTCGATCGCCACCACCAGCGCCAGCGACCAGATCACCGCGCGGTGCACGTTGCGCCCGCCGCACTTCATGTCCTCGGCCAGCAGCACGGCGCCGCCGAAGCCGTTGTAGGAGAACAGTGCAGTGCCCACAGCGCCGATCACCAGCGCCCAGGGCGCGGCGGCCAGTACCCCGCCGTCGATGTGCTGCGGCTGTACCAGCACGCTCATCGGCTGGCTGACGTGGCCGAAGCCGAGCACGACTATCACCAGCAGCGCCGCCACTTCGCAGAGCAGGAAGACGCCGGTGATCCAGGCGTTCACCCGGATATTGAGGATACCCAGCACGTAGCTGGCGGCGACTATCACCAGCGCGACCGTCTGGGTATCGAAGTTCGTGCCCAGGGCGCTGTTGAGATAGGTCGCCGCACCGGTAGCCAGGACCGGCGGAATGAACAGCAGCGAGACCAGCACGGTAAGGAAGGTGGCGTAACCGGCTAGGCCGCCGAACACGCGCTTGGCATAGACATACTCGCCACCGGCGGAGCTGTGGGCGCGGCCGAGTTCGGCGTAGCACCAGGCGAACATCAGGGCCAGGAAGCCGGCGATGACGAAGGCCATGAAGGCGCCACTGCCGGCCTGCTGGATGGCAAAGGGCGCGATGACGAAGACGGAGCTGGCGGGGGTGACCGCCGAAACGGTGATGGCGACCACATCGAGCACGCCCAGGCTGGGCTTGAGCGCGCTTTCTGGCGCAGGGGAAGCGCTCATATCGTTGTTTCCTCGTGTTGTTATTGGTGGCTGAGGCAGGAACGAAGACCTTGTCGCGCCCTCTGTGTGGGGCGCTGGGTGGTGTGCAGTCTGGGCATGGCGCGAGTGGCGGCCAATCACCATTTGGGGTTACGCCCCTTGACGGCGGGCCGGTAAAAGGAGGAAACCGTGGGCCGAATCCACGGGGAGCCAACGGATGCACAACCTGTTCCGCGAGGTCGGCATGCACGCCAACCTCGGCCGCGCCATCGAGCAGATCGGCCAGCCACGTTTCTGGAAGCAACTGATCCTGCTGCTGCACCAGTGGCTGCCGTTCGATAACGCCCTGGCGATGTACTACCCCGCCAATGCAACGCCGGTGGCGCTGGAGGAATACGACGCCGAGCCCAATGCCGGGCCGGCGGCGATGGCCATCTACCTCGACGGCCTGTACCAGCTCGACCCGTTCTACCAGGCCTGCCGCGAGGGCGTGCCCAGCGGGTTGTACCGGCTGGAGGAAATCTCCCCCGACCAGTTCCGCCAGAGCGAGTACTTCCTGAGCTACTTCCACGACAACGTGCTGGAAGACGAGGTGCAGTTCATCCTGCAGCTGCCCGGCCAGGGCGCACTGTCGCTGTCACTGGGCATGCGCCGGCTGTTCGACGCCCAGCAGACCGGCCTGCTGGCGATGCTCTGCCCCTGGGTACTGGCGCTAATGCAGCAGCACTGGCAACAGCGCAGCCAGCGCCTGCTGCCAGGCGCCAGCGATGGCGTGGCGGTGCAGGTGCGCGACGCCCTGAGCCACTTCGGCGCCGGAGTGCTCTCCGAGCGCGAGCTGGAAATCGCCCGGCTGATCCTGCGGGGTTACTCCTCCAAGGCCATGGCCGAGCGCCTGGCGATCTCCCCGGAGACCATCAAGGTCCACCGCCGCCACCTGTACAACAAGCTCGACATCTCCTCGCAGCCGGAGCTGTTCTCGCTGTTCCTGCAGTCGCTGGGGCATGACCCGGAGAACCCCTGAGCATCTCTTCAGGCCGGAGCAGCCGCCATCGGCGCGACTGATGCCGCGCCATTCGCGCCCGGCGGGACACCCCGCTGGCGCTGCACGGACACTACCGCCCACGCCGTGCGCTTCTAGACTGGAGCGGTCCCCCTCCAACAATCACAAGAGGACAGCCCGATGAACGCACGCGCCCACTTCACCCACATGGAAGACGGCAGCGCCGAGGACTGGGCGATCATCGCCAAGGACTTCGTCCAGTACGCCGCCCTGCTGCCCGACCGCATCCTCACCCACCTGCGCCTGCTCGACGGCGACTTCGGCGGCTTCCCGGTGGACCGCCTGACCCACTCGCTGCAGACCGCCACCCTGGCCCACCGCGACGGTCGCGACGAGGAATACGTGGTCTGCGCCCTGCTCCACGACATCGGCGACACCCTAGGCTCGTTCAACCACGCCGACATCGCCGCGGCCATCCTCAAGCCCTTCGTCAGCGAGGAGAATCTGTGGATGGTGGAGAAACACGCGATCTTCCAGGGTTACTACTTCTTCCACCACCTGGGCCTAGACCGGCACCTGCGCGAGCAGTTCAAGGATCACCCGCAGTACGCCCGGACCATCGAGTTCTGCGCCCGCTACGATGCCGCCGCCTTCGATCCGGAGGCGGAAACCCTGCCGCTGGAATTCTTCGAGCCGATGTTGCGCCGGGTCTTCGCCCAGCCGCGCCGCTCGATCTACCAGCGGCCTGACGGCAGCATGGCCTGAGTTAGACGGCCCGGAGGCCCGCGACGCGCCGTCGCGCGCCGCCGCTGGCCCAGCAGGTAGCGCATGGAATAAGATTCCTACAACCGCAATCGCGCGGAAGGCGTCAATGTGGATTGCGCCGACACTAACCAGGGACTTTTCCTGCGCATGAAGCCTATCGTCACCGAGCGCCCCGCCGGGCCGCTCACCGCCGCCCCCCTGCGCGAATACCATTCCCGCGTGCTGGCCTATGTCGCGACGGCAGCGACCATCACCGCCGGCACCTTCAGCCAGTACTTCGGCTACGACATCCTCTGGATGGTCCCCTATGCCCTGCTCTACCCGCATCTCGCCCAGCAGCTGAGCCGGCGCTTCAAGCACGACCACCCGCAGCGCACACGCCTGGTGCTGATGTTCATCGATGCCCTGCATGCCGGCTCCGCCACCGCGCTGATGGGCTTCTCGGAAGTGCCGAGCCTCATGCTGGTACTGGTGCTGGCCTTCTCCTCGCTGATCATCGGCGGCCTGCGTTCCCTGGGCCTTGGCCTGCTGGTCATGCTCAGCGCCTCGGTATTCACCGCGGCGCTGCTCACCCCGGCCTACAAGGGCGCCACCCCGACCCTCGTGGCGCTGGTCAGCGTGCTGTTCTCCACGCTGTACATCTGCATCACCGCCTTCTTCGTTCACCAGCAGGGCCTGCGCCTGGCCGTGGCCCGCGCGGAAATCACCCGGGAACAGGAGAAGGCCGCGCGGCTGGCCAGCAACCTGGCCAAGTACCTGTCGCCACAGGTGTGGGAGTCGATCTTCAGCGGCAAGAAGAGCGTGCGCCTGGAAACCCAGCGCAAGAAGCTCACCGTGTTCTTCTCCGACATCAAGGGCTTCACCGAGCTGTCCGAGGAACTGGAAGCCGAAGCCCTCACCGACATGCTCAACAACTACCTCAACGAAATGTCGAAGATCGCCCTCAAGTACGGCGGCACCATCGACAAGTTCGTCGGCGACTGCGTGATGGTGTTCTTCGGCGACCCCTCCACCCAGGGCGCACGCAAGGACGCCGCCGCCGCGGTATCCATGGCGGTGGCCATGCGCAAGCACATGAAGGTCATGCGCCAGCAGTGGCGCGCCCAGGGCATCACCAAGCCGCTGGAAGTGCGCATGGGCCTGAACACCGGCTACTGCACCGTGGGTAACTTCGGCGCCGACACGCGCATGGACTACACCATCATCGGCCGCGAAGTGAACCTCGCCAGCCGCCTGGAAAACGCCGCCGAAGCCGGCGAAATCCTCATCAGCCACGAGACCTACTCGCTGGTGAAGGACATCCTGATGTGCCGCGACAAGGGCCAGATCACGGTGAAGGGCTTCAGCAAGCCGGTGCAGATCTACCAGGTGGTCGACTTCCGCCGCGACCTGGGCTCCAACCCCAGCTTCATCGAGCACGAAGTGCCGGGGTTCTCCATGTACCTGGACACCAACAACGTGCAGAACTACGACAAGGAGCGGGTCATCGAGGCGTTGCAGCAGGCTGCCGAGAAGCTCAAGGACAAGATCATTCTCTGATCCTTGTAAGCCCGCACTCTCACACCCGTAGGAGCGGACTCCGTCCGCGATGCTCTTTCTTTTCGTAGGGCGCATAACGCCTCAAGCGTTATCCGCCGTTTCTGGGTTTAGGCATTTCTGCGCCGCTTCGGCGTGGGGTGAGAGATTTTGTTTCGCCCCCTCGGGCGACCTACTTTGCCAAACGACGCAAAGTAGGCAAAAGTCTCTGCCCCATCATCCGGCCCCGGCTTCGCCGGGGTTCCCTCCCTGCATCATTGCTCCAGGGGCCCGCCGCGAAGGGCCATCCCTGGCCCATCGCGGCTCTCGCGACATCCATGTCGCTCAACCCCTTCCACAACGATTCCGCTCGGCCTCCTGAAGGGGCGCTCCGGCGCGCGCGGAGATTTCTCTGGAAGTCTTCAGAGCAAAACCCAAAGCCGGAGATATGGGCTCTTCGTAGGAGCGAGCTTGCTCGCGAACCGCACGGCACGGCATTCCCCGTAGGAGAGACGGGGGCGCCTAGCCCTTGTTCGCGAAATCTATCGCGGCGGAATGTGCGCCCACCGGAAAAACACCTCGGCATGACGCCAGAACCTGTAGCGAACCACCCAACACCGATGCATCCGGGAAATCCGTTCGCGAGCAAGCTCGCTCCTGCAACGCCCCCAACCATCCACCCATAAAAAAGCCCGCTCAAGAGAGCGGGCTGGAAAGGCTCCGATGCTTCACGTTCACCGGGCCGAATCTTTCACAAGCGAACTCAGTGGGAAGGCTGCACTTCCGCCGAGTTGCCCGGGCCGGCGGCCAGTTCGTCGTGCAGGGTCTTCTCGTTGAGCTGCTTGCACCACTTGGCGACCACAATAGTGGCCACGCCGTTGCCCACCAGGTTGGTCAGGGCGCGGGCTTCGGACATGAAGCGGTCGATACCCAGGATCAGCGCCAAGCCAGCAACCGGCAGGTGGCCCACGGCGGACAGGGTCGCGGCCAGTACGATGAAGCCCGAACCGGTGACGCCGGCAGCGCCCTTGGAGGCGATCAGCAGCACCACCAGCAGGGTGATCTGATGGCTGATGTCCATCGGCGTGTCAGTAGCCTGGGCAATGAACACGGCGGCCATGGTCAGGTAGATCGAGGTGCCGTCCAGGTTGAACGAGTAGCCGGTGGGAATCACCAGACCAACCACGCTCTTGTCGGCGCCCAGCTTCTCCATCTTGGCGATCATGCGCGGCAGCGCCGACTCGGAGGACGAAGTGCCCAGCACGATCAGCAGTTCCTCACGGATGTAGGAGATGAAGCGCAGGATGCTGAAGCCGTGATAACGGGCGATGCCGCCGAGCACGATCAGCACGAAGAGGATGCAGGTGATGTAGAAGCACAGCATCAGTTGGCCGAGCTGCACCAGCGAACCCAGGCCGTAGGCGCCGATGGTGAAGGCCATGGCGCCGAAGGCACCGATGGGGGCGACCTTCATGATCACGTTGATGATGTTGAACATCACGTGGGTGATGCGCTCGATGAACTCGAACAGCGGCTTGCCGTAGTCGCCCAGGCGGTGCAGCGCGTAACCGAACAGCACCGAGAAGAACAGCACCTGCAGGATGTCGCCGTTGGCGAAGGCACCGACCACGGTGTTCGGGATCACGTTCATGAAGAACTCGATGGTGCTCTGCTTCTCGCCGGACGCCACGTAGGCCGTCAGCGTGGCGTTCTTGCTCATTTCCGCAGTGAGGCTGGCGACGTCGGCGTGCATGCCGGCACCCGGCTGTACGACGTTGACGACGAACAGGCCTATGAGCAGCGCGATGGTGGAAACGATTTCGAAGTACAGCAGCGCCATGCCGCCCGTCTTGCCCACGGCCTTCATGTTCTGCATGCCGGCGATGCCGGTGACCACGGTACAGAAGATGATCGGCGCGATGGCCATCTTGATCAGTTTGACGAAGCCATCGCCCAGCGGCTTCATCAGTTTGGCGGTGTCGGGGTAGAAGTGGCCGAGCGCGATACCGATAGCGATGGCGATCAGCACCTGCACGTACAGGCTCTTGTAGAAGGGTTGCTTGGTCATGGCAGCTATGTCCTCACGGGCGCGCGCTTCCGTGAGGAAACGCAAGACCGAACGCGTTATCTCCCTGCAATGGGAGAATTTGTTTTCAGGGCATGCCCGAGGGCAGGCCTTGAACGCTTATGGCAAGTGCTGTGCCAGACCTTTATAAATCCATTAAATCCTTTATTTTCAACAACTTGAACGCAAAGGCACGGCACGTGAGCGACCAGAAATGGCGGAAACCCGCCTCCTGGCTGGCGGATTTCCCGCCCTCTGGCGGGTATCCGCCAGGCCCCTCGTACCGTAGATTGTAGACCCCGGCACCGACGTCCCAACGCAGCCGGATACACCGCGCGCACGAATGACGCGTGGACGGAACAACAAGGACATCCCATGCGAGAACGCACCATCGCCAGCCATTTCGTCCGCGCCGCCGTACAGGGCGCGCAACGTCAGGGACTGGATGTCGCGGCCCTGCTGCGCGACGCCGGCATCGCCCCCGCGGTGCTCGACGAACCCCGCGCGCGCATCGATCCCGGCCAGTTCACGCGGCTGATGCAGCGCCTGTGGGAGGCGCTGGACGACGAGTACATGGGCTTCGGCAACAGCCCCAGCAAGCGCGGCACCTTCGCCATGATGTGCAACGCCATCATCCACTGCCGTACGCTGGAAAAGGCCCTGAGCCGCGGCTCGCTGTTCTACGCCCTGTTCCCCGAGGCTCCGGCGATCCGCCTGGTGCGCGAGGGCGACTGGGCGCGCCTGACCCTGGATGAAAGCCACCTGCGCGACCCCGACCACTTCCTCACCGAAAGCCTGCTACTGATCTGGCACCGCCTGGCCAGTTGGCTGATCGGCCAGCGCATCCGCCTGGAGGAAGCCACCTTCAGCTACCCCACGCCGGAGCACCAGGCCGAATACGACCTGCTGTTCCCCTGCCCACGCCGCTTCGCCGCCGGCAGCACCAGCCTGCTGCTGCCCGCGCGCTACCTGGACATGCCGCTGCTGCAGGACGAGCGCACGCTCAAGCACTTCCTCAAGGATTCTCCTGCCGACCTGCTGGCCCGTCCCGACGGCGGCGACAGCCTGACCAGCCAGATCCGCCGCCTGCTCGGCCGCGACTGCCGCAACTGGCCGGACCTGGAGCAGGTCGCCGCGCAACTGCACATGAGCCCGCAAACCCTGCGCCGCCACCTGCGCGAGGAAGGGCCGAACTTCCAGGAACTCAAGGACCAGTTGCGCCGCGACCTGGCGATCTACTACCTGGGCCGCGACGAGCTGTCGATCCAGGACATCGCCGACCAGCTCGGTTTCTCCGAGCCTTCGGCCTTCCACCGGGCGTTCAAGAAGTGGACCGGGCTGACGCCGGGGGCGTACCGGGCGCAGCAGGGGGAATGACGCAGGGCGTATGACCGTTCGCGGTTATACGCCACCCCTCCAATTACCCAGACAACGCCGCCGCCAATGCCGGACGACGCATTCGTAGGAGCGGACTCCGTCCGCGATCAGCCCCGCTGCGACGCCTATCGCGGACGGAGTCCGCTCCTACAAGAGCCCCTCACCCTAACCCTCTCCCGCAAGCGGGAGAGGGAACCGTTCGGCGCAGTATGAAATCGACGTGTCAGTCGGCTCGGACTGCCCCCTCTCCCTCGGGAGAGGGTTGGGGTGAGGGGGCGGCGCAAATACGGTGTTCAGCAGCCCCAGGAACAAGGGCGTATAACGTTCGACGTTATACGCCGCCTCACCAGGGTTGCTAGGCGCTCCGGGTTTGGCCGTGGCACCGACGATAAGCGCGGTGTATCGGCGTATAACCGCGAACGGTTATACGCCCTACGCCAACCCCTACCCCGGCAACCGAACCCTGAAACATGCCCCGCCCAGCGCGGAATCCTCCAGCGACAGCTCGCCGTCGTAGCTGTCGATGATGTCCTTCACCACCGCCGTGCCGATGCCCTGGCCCGGGTGCTGGGTGTCCAGGCGTTCGCCGCGCTTGAGGATGCGTTCGCGCTGGCCGGCCGGTACGCCGGGGCCGTCGTCCTCGACGATGAGTTCGACGAAGCGCCCCTGCCTGCGGGCGCTGACCTTCACCGTCGTCAGGCACAGCCGGTAGGCGTTCTCCAGCAGGTTGCCAAGCATTTCCAACAGCGCGCCGCGCTCCAGCGGCAAGGCGAAGTCTGGCGGGATATCGCGCTCGAGCAGCACGCGCTTGTCGCGGTAGACCTTGTCCAGCGCACCGCTGAGGGTGTCGAGCAGAGGTTCGAGGGCCGCCTGGTGGCGGATCAGGCCGCTCTTGCGCAGGCTGGCGCGCTGCAGCTGGTAGCCGATCTGCTGACTCATGCGTTCGATCTGGGTCTGCAGCACCTGCACCTGCTCGCGGTTCTGCGGCTGCGCGGCGAGGTTTTCGCTGACGCCCTGCAGCACCGCCAGCGGCGTCTTCAGGCTGTGGGCGAGGTCGCCGAGGGAATTGCGGTAGCGCTCGCGCTGGGCGCGCTCGCTGTCGAGCAGGCGGTTCAGCGAACCGGTCAGGCGCAGCATTTCGTCCGGGTGCTCGTCGCTCAGGCGCTCGCGCTCGCCCGCCTCGATCTGGTCGAGTTCGGCGCGCAGGCCGCGCATCGAGCGAAAGCCCCAGCCCAGGCCCAGCCAGAGCATCCCCAACAACACCAGCAGTGCGCCGCCCAGCCATACATAGAGCTGCTCGCGGAAGCCGCGCACCAGTTCGCGGAAGTCGCTTTCCGGCTGCATGGTGACGATGCTGTAGGCCGCCTGCTTGCCGCCCACCAGGTCGATCTCCACGTCATAGACGAAGAACTCCTGGCCGGAGCGATCTCGGATGCGGGTGAACTCGTCGACCAGGCCATCGTACTTGGGCGAGTACTCGATGCTCTCGTCCTGCGCCGAGGTGGAGCGCCACACCAGCTGGCCCTTCTGGTCGAAGATGTAGCCCAGCAGCCTGGATTCGGGGAGGTTGAAGTCCTCCACCGGCAGGTGGTCTGGCATGCTCAACTGCCCGCCTTCGATCCGCGCGGCCGACACCAGCGTCGCCACATCGGCCGCCAGGCGCTGCTGGATGGCGTCTTCCAGGGCGATGCTGAAAGCCCGCTGCAAGGCCGGCAGCAGGGCGGCCATGAACAGGATCGCGAGAAGCGCCGCGCCGATCATCAGACGCAGGCGCAGCGAACGGATCATTTGCACAACTCGGTGAAGATGTAGCCCTGGCCGCGCACCGTATCGATGGGCTTGAAGCCGGAAGCCGCCTCCAGCTTGCGACGCAGGCGCCCGACCAGCACTTCGATCACGTTCGGATCGCGCTCGTCGTCATCCGGGTAGAGCTGCTCGATCAGGCGCTCCTTGGCCACCACCTGCTGGTGATGACGCATGAGGTATTCGAGGATGCGGTACTCGAAGGCGGTCAGCTGCAGCGACTCGCCACTGACCAGCGCCTGCTTGCGATGGGTGTCCAGCACCAGCGGGCCGGCCTCGATGGTCGACTGCGAGAAGCCGCTGGAGCGGCGCAGCAAGGCATTCAGGCGCGCCTCCAGCTCCTCGAACTGGAAGGGTTTGACCACGTAGTCGTCGGCGCCGGCGGCCAGGCCTTCGACCTTGTCCTGCCAGTTGCCGCGCGCGGTGAGGATGAGGATCGGAAAGGTCTTGCCCTGGCTGCGGAACTCGCGGATCAGGTCCAGGCCGCTCATGCCCGGCAACCCGAGGTCGATCATCGCCAGGTCATGGTGGTATTCGCTGGCGCGGTACAGCGCCTCTTCGGCATCGGCGACGGCGTCGACCACATGGCCCTGCTCGCCGAGCCGGGTGTACAGGTGATGGCGCAACAGCGCCTCGTCTTCCACCACCAGCAATTTCATGCGCGTGCTCCCTGAATCGGACAACCGGGCCCGCATGGCCCGGTTGCAGTATCGGTCAGAACTTGTAGTTGGCGCCCAGGTAAACCTGCGAGCTGCTGTGCAGGTCCAGCGATCCGACCTTGCCGCCGCCATGCGGGCTCATCTCGGTACTGGCGTTAGTGCGCAGGTAACGGTAGCCACCTTCGACCGAGGTATTCCTGCCGATCTCCTGAAGGATACCGGCCTGGGCGCCGATGGCATAACCGACGTCGCTGTCGCGGCTGTAGCCTTTGGAGTCCTGCTCCAGCTTGACCAGGCCGGCGGTGCCACCTCCGAACAGCTTGGTACCGCTGTCATTGATCGGCAGGAAGGCGTCGTAGCTGCCGAGCAGGTTCTGCTGGCGCAGCTTCAGGCCGCTGTCAGTGTCGGAGACGTTTTCATAGGTGACGTAGTAGCGGCCCTGCTCCATCTGCTGGCCGGCGCGAATGCCCCAGGTGCCGCTGTTGTTGATCACGCTGTCGAACTTCGGGTTGTCGAGGTTGCGGTTCAGCGCAGCGGACTTCTGGATGTTGTTGCTGGTTTCGCCCCAGGTCATGCCGACGAAGGTGTCGGCTGCATTGGCCGTGGAGACGGCGGCACTGGCACCGAGGATGGCGGCGGCGAGGGCGATCTTCTTCATGGTTTTCATGGGGACTCTCCCGTCAGAGCTTCAGTAATTGGTTGACGGGGAGCAGGTTAAGGGCGGGCCACTGAACGCAACCTGTCCGGCTGCTGAACCGCTGCTGAACGAAAATCGCTATAGGAAAAAAGAATAGCGACTGTACGACTTTGCCCACACATAAAGCAGGGTCTAGTCTGACTCCCAATTGTTGGCGGGAGGCTGACCCTCATGACCGATAAGACCGGAGCCGATGCGGAGAAAGGCAAGGAAACCCGGCTGTTCCTGTTCCTCGTGATCTGCCTGTTCCCCTTGCTGTCGGTGGCCATCGTCGGTGGCTACGGGTTCATCGTATGGATGTTCCAGCTGGTGGCGGGGCCACCCGGCCCACCATCGTAGGAGCACCGTCGTGCTCGCCCGCCGCGCCCTGCTGCGGCGCCTGGGTGGTGCGCCGGATGTACGTCGCCCGCCGTGGACCGCCAGCGATTTCCTTGACGGCTGCACACGCTGCAACGCCTGCGTCGACGCCTGCCCGGAGCAGGTGCTGCGCGTAGGCGACGGCGGTTATCCGCAGCTGGACTTCAGCCACGCCGGCTGCAGCCTGTGCGGCGACTGCGCGCGTGCCTGCGAAGCCGATGTATTCGATCTGAACCGCGAAGCCCTGCCCTGGCGCGCCCGGATCGACGAACACTGCCTGGCCCAGGCCGGTATCCATTGCCGTAGCTGCGACGACGCCTGCGAACCGCGCGCCATCCGCTTCCAGCCGCAACTCGGCGGCCCGTCCCTGCCCATCCTCGACCCCGCACTCTGCACTGGCTGCGGCGCCTGCCTGGCGCCCTGCCCCGGCAATGCCATTCACCTGAACCGTGAGGCCATCCATGCCTGAGAACACGATGCCCGAGAGCATCCAGATCGCCAGCCTGATCGTGCACACGCGCCCCGAACTGCTGGACGCGGTGAAGTCCAATCTGCTGCGCCTGCCGCACCTGGAAGTCCACCAGCAAAGCCCGCAGGGCAAGCTGGTGGTGGTGCTCGAAGCCGAGCATGAACAGAGCATCCTCGACAACCTAAATGCCATCCAGAACCTGCCCGGCGTGCTCAACGCGGTGCTGATCTACCACGAGATCGTCGAGTCGCCCGAACACCCGCAGATCGAATCCGAACCCGTTCCCGCCCAGGCCGGAGGTGCCCGATGAACCTGACCCGCCGCCAGTTCGCCAAGGCCAACGCCGCCGCCATCGCCGCGGCCGCCGCCGGCCTGCCGATCCTGAGCTCCGCCAGCAACCTGGTCACCGAGGCGGACATGACCCGCCTGGACTGGAACAAGGCGCCCTGCCGCTTCTGCGGCACCGGCTGCAGCGTGATGGTCGCCACCCGCGACGGCAAGGTGGTCGCCACCCACGGCGACATCAAGGCCGAGGTCAACCGCGGGATCAACTGCGTGAAGGGCTACTTCCTGTCGAAGATCATGTACGGCAGCGACCGCCTGACCCGCCCGCTGCTGCGCATGAAGGACGGCAAGTTCGACAAGCAGGGCGAGTTCCAGCCGATCAGCTGGGATGCCGCCTTCGACATCATGGCCGAGAAGTTCAAGGCCGCGATCAAGGCCAAGGGCCCGGGCTCGGTGGGCATGTTCGGCTCCGGGCAGTGGACGGTGTGGGAAGGCTACGCCGCCAACAAGCTGTTCAAGGCCGGCCTGCGCAGCAACAACATCGACCCCAACGCCCGGCACTGCATGGCCTCGGCGGTGATGGGCTTCATGCGCAGCTTCGGCATGGACGAACCCATGGGCTGCTACGACGACATCGAGGCCACCGACACCTTCGTGCTCTGGGGCTCGAACATGGCCGAGATGCACCCGGTGCTCTGGTCGCGGGTCACCGACCGCCGGCTGAGCGCGCCGCAGGTGAAGGTCGCGGTGCTGTCCACCTTCGAGCACCGCAGCTTCGAGCTGGCCGACATTCCCATGGTGTTCAAGCCGCAGACCGACCTCTACATCCTCAACTACATCGCCAACCACATCATCGAAAGCGGCGCGGTGAACCGCGACTTCGTCGACAAGCACACCCGCTTCGCCCACGGCGCCGAGGACATCGGCTACGGCCTGCGGCCGGACAACCCGCTGGAGAAGCAGGCGAAGAACGCGGACAAGGCCAATACCTGGAGCGACATCGGCTTCGACGAGTTCGCCGCCTTCGTCAAACCCTACACCCTGGAACGCACCGCCAAGGAAAGCGGGGTGCCGGCCGAGCGCCTCAAGGCCCTGGCCGAGATGTATGCCGACCCCAAACGCAAGGTGATGTCGTTCTGGACCATGGGCTTCAACCAGCACACCCGCGGGGTCTGGGCGAACAACCTGATCTACAACATCCACCTGCTCACCGGGAAGATCAGCGAGCCGGGCAACAGCCCCTTCTCCCTCACCGGCCAGCCCTCGGCCTGCGGCACCGCGCGCGAGGTGGGCACCTTCGCCCACCGCCTGCCGGCCGACCTGGTGGTGACCAACCCGAAACACCGCGAGACGGCCGAGAAAATCTGGAAGCTGCCCGCCGGCACCATCCAGGAAAAGATCGGTTTCCACGCCGTGCAGCAGAGCCGGATGCTCAAGGACGGCGTGCTCAACGTGTACTGGACCCAGGTCAGCAACAACATGCACGCCGGGCCGAACATCATGCAGGAGGTCCTGCCGGGCTGGCGCAACCCGGAAAACTTCGTGATCGTCTCCGACGTCTACCCCACCGTCTCGGCCCAGGCCGCCGACCTCATCCTGCCCAGCGCCATGTGGGTGGAAAAGGAAGGCGCCTACGGCAACGCCGAGCGCCGCACGCAGTTCTGGCACCAGTTGGTGAAGGCGCCGGGCGAGGCGAAATCCGACCTCTGGCAACTGGTGGAATTCTCCAAGCGCTTCACCACCGACGAGGTATGGCCTGCCGATCTGCTGGCCAAGGCGCCGGAGCTCAAGGGCAAGACGCTCTATGAGGTGCTCTTCAAGAACGGCCAGGTGGACGCCTTTGGCAGCGACCAGATCGCCAAGGGCTTCGAGAACGACGAGGCCAAGGCCTTCGGCTTCTACATCCAGAAGGGCCTGTTCGAGGAATACGCCAGCTTCGGCCGTGGCCACGGCCACGACCTCGCGCCCTTCGACGCCTACCACGAAGCACGCGGCCTGCGCTGGCCGGTGGTGGACGGCAAGGAAACCCGCTGGCGCTACCGCGAGGGCTACGACCCCTACGTGGCCAAGGGCAGCGGCCTGCAGTTCTACGGCTACCCGGACAAGAAGGCGATCATCTTCGCCCTGCCCTACGAGCCGCCGGCGGAAGCGCCCGACAAGGAATACCCGTTCTGGCTCGCCACCGGCCGCGTGCTCGAACACTGGCACACGGGCTCCATGACCCAGCGCGTGCCGGAGCTGTACAAGGCCGTGCCCGACGCCGTGGTGTACATGCACCCCGACGACGCCCGCGACCTGAAGATACGGCGCGGCAGCGAGGTGAAGGTGATCAGCCGGCGCGGCGAAATCCGCGCGCGCATCGAAACGCGCGGGCGCAACAAGCCACCGCAGGGGCTGGTGTTCGTGCCCTTCTTCGATGCCAACAAGCTGATCAACAAGGTCACGCTGGATGCCACCGACCCGATCTCCAAGCAGACCGACTACAAGAAATGCGCGGTGCGCATCGAACTGGTCAGCCTGGCCTGAGGAACGCGCGATGAAATCGATACTGCCTGCTCTTTTCCTGCTGCTACTCGGCCTGCCCGCACTGGCCGCCGAGGTGAACTACCCGCTGGACGCTCCCGCGCCCGATGGTCGCCGCCCCGGCGGCACGATCAGCCAGGACCGCCCCGCGCCGCCGCTGGCCAACGAGGAGAACAAGGACATCCGCCGCGAGCGCAACTACCCCGAGCAACCGCCGACCATCCCGCACACCATCACCGGCTACCGCATCGACACCAACAGCAACAAGTGCCTGTCCTGCCACAGCCGCTCCAACAGTGCGCGCACCCAGGCGCCGATGATCAGCATCACCCACTACATGGACCGCGACGGCCAGCCGCTGGCCGCCGTCGCGCCACGGCGCTACTTCTGCGTGCAGTGCCACGTCCCGCAGACGGACGCCAAGCCGCTGGTGGGCAACACCTTCGAAGACATCGACACCATCCTCCAGCGCGACGCCGCTGCGAACGGCAAACCCTGAGGAGGCGCCATGAAAGCATTGTTCGCCTGGCTCACGGGGTACTGGACCGTCCTGCGCCGACCCAGCGTGCACTACAGCCTGGGCTTCCTGACGCTGGTCGGGTTCATCGCCGGGATCATCTTCTGGGGCGGCTTCAACACCGCGCTGGAGGCGACCAACACCGAAGCCTTCTGCACCTCCTGCCACGAGATGCGCGACAACGTCTTCGTCGAACTCAAGGACACCATCCATTACAGCAACCGCTCCGGCGTGCGCGCCACCTGCCCGGACTGCCACGTGCCGCACAAGTGGACCGACAAGATCGCGCGCAAGATGCAGGCCTCCAAGGAGGTCTGGGGCAAGATCTTCGGCACCATCAACACGCGGGAGAAATTCCTCGACCACCGCCGCGAGCTGGCGGAGCACGAATGGGCGCGGCTCAAGGCCAACGACTCGCTGGAGTGCCGCAACTGCCACAACTTCGAGTCCATGGACTTCACCCGCCAGAGCCAGCGCGCCCGGCAGATGCACTCCACGGCACTGGCTTCCGGCGGGGCCACCTGCATCGACTGCCACAAGGGCATCGCCCACCACCTGCCGGACATGAGTGGAGTAAAGGGGTGGGAGTGAGGTTGTCGGGAGGCTCAGAGTCGCTCTCGTAGGAGCCTACCGGGTTAATCCTTGCCTGCGCCTCCCCCTCACCCCAGCCCTCTCCCTCAGGGAGAGGGGGCAGATCGTACCGGCTGACACCATGGTTTCATCCTGCACCGAACGGTCCCCTCTCCCTTTGGGAGAGGGTTAGGGTGAGGGGCTTTTGATCTCGTAGGAGCGGACTCCGTCCGCGATGGGCTCCTGAGCGGAGTTGATCGCGGACAGAGTCCGCTCCTACGAAAGCATCACCGTAGGGCTTATAGCGCTCCGCGTTATACGCCGATTGGCCTTGGTCGTGCCGCCGTGCGGGGTCGACCAGGAAGAATCGGCCAGGCCAAACCCCAGCGCTGGCGATGACATTGGAGAATCGGCGTACAACCGTGAACGGTTGTACGCCCTACGCAACAGCGGCGCTTATTAGCCGCCCTGCAATGCCTTGAGAATCTTCTGCCCCGCCCGCCCATCCGCCGGGGTGATGCCGCGCTTGCGCTGCTCTTCCTGGATCGCCCGGCGCGTCACGTCGCCGATCATGCCGTCGGCCTTGCCGATGTCATAGCCACGCTGCAGCAGCAGCTCCTGCAGCTCCTTGCGCTGCACCCGGCTCAGCCCCGGATCGTCGGTCGGCCACGGCGTGCGCAATCCCGGCTCGCCGCGCAGGCGGTCGGACAACAGGGAAATCGCCAGCGCATAGCTCTCCGCCGCGTTGTAGGAGTAGATCGCATCGTAGTTGCGCAGCACCAGGAAGGCCGGCCCGTTCGCCCCGGCCGGTAGCAGGATGGCGGCCTTCGAATCCAGGTTCGGAATCGGCTTGCCATCGATGCGCTGCACGCCGCGCGCGGTCCAGTCGGAAATCGCCCGGCGCTTGGTGCGCCCGGCCAGCGAAGCATCGAAGCCGGCCGGCAGCTTCACCTCGTAGCCCCAGGGCTGGCCCTCGCGCCAGCCCGCCTTGCGCAAGTAGTTGGCGGTGGACGCCAGCGCATCGGCGGTACTGCCCACCAGGTCGCGGTGGCCGTCGCCGTCGAAATCCTCGGCGATGCGCGCGTAGGTCGACGGCATGAATTGCGTCTGGCCAAAGGCGCCGGCCCACGAACCGGTGATGCCGCTGTCGCGGATATCGCCCGCCTGCAGCAGCTTGAGGGTGGCGATGAACTCGCCCTGGAAGAACGCCTGCCGGCGCCCGTAGCACGACAGGGTGGACAACGACACCAGCAGCGGCCGCTTGCCGGTGATGCGCCCGTAATCGCTCTCCACGCCCCACACCGCGACCACGGCGGCCGGGTCGACCTGGTAGCGCGCGGCGACCTTGCGCAGCAGATCGGCGTGCTCGGTCATCATCGCCTTGCCGTCGGCCACGCGCTGCTCGTCCACAAGGCCGGACAGGTAGTCCCAGATCGGCGTGGTGAACTCCGGCTGCGCATCGAGCAGCGGCAGCACACTCATGTCCGCCTGCAGGCCCTGGGTGAAGCGCGCGTAGCTGGTAGCGCTGACGCCGCCGGCCTGAGCCTTGCCCTGCAGGCGATCCAGGCAGGCGCCGAAGTCGTCGCCCGGCGCGGCCTGCGCCAGCGCCGCCGACAGCAGCAGGGAAAGGGCCAGGGAATTGCGCAACGCCATGGAAAACATCCTCATTGGTGGTAAACGGTCAGGTTGCTGAAGGTGGCCCGGCCACCCTCGCTCGCCGGTCCGCGATTGTCCTGCAGATAGAGCCCGGCCTTGAAGTACAGCCCCTGGAAGGCCCACTGCGGGTCCAGTTGCTGGGTCACGAGGCCGTCCTTGACCTGGACGCTCAGCAGGCCGCTGCGCGAGATACCCAGCCGGTAGCTGAACGCCTCGCCGAGCGCGAGCCCTTCGTACACGGTGTAGGTGCGCGTGGAGATGTCGTCGGGGTGCTCGCGCACCAGCGCCTGCACGCGCCCCAGGTTCAGGCGCTGCTGGTAGACCAGCTTCACCAGCGGAAGCGCCTCGGCGCTGCCGCTGCCATTGCTGTGGATCTGCCCGATCACCATGCGCCGGCTGGACGGCACCGCGTCGACCCGCAGGGTGGCCACCAGCAGGTTATTGTCGGCCTTCGAGTAGCGCCAGAACGACAGCGCGCCGTTGCGTGCAGTTTCCCGCAGCTCGGTCCGCGGGTACTCGCTGCCGCTGGTGTGCGCGCCATTGACCGGCACCCAGAATTCCACGCCGTTGACGCTGCGCTGGAAGTAGGGGCTCTGGTAATCGCGATTGAGCACAGCGGTGGAAACGGTCGCGGCCGGGCCGCGCTGGGGGGTGGTCAGGTTCCAGGTACTGAGGTCCAGCATCGGCCAATCGCTTTCCGGGGTCGGGGAATGGCGCCAAGGGTAGTCGAGGCCGTCTTACATTTCACCCATAGCCGCGTGCTTGAGGGGCTGGACCCGCCTCGGCGGGCACATGTCGCAGAAGCGGCTATCTTCTCAGGGTCGCCTTTGGCCACCGCCTCGGAGAGTCCTCATGCGCCTGTTCACCGCCCTGCTGCTGTTCGTGTTCGCCGCCAGCGCCGGCGCCGCGATCAAGACCCAGGAAATCCCCTACCAGTCCGCCGATGGCACCAAGATGATCGGCTACTTCGCCTACGACGACGCCAAGTCCGGCATTCGCCCCGGCGTGTTGGTGGTGCACGAATGGTGGGGGCTCAACGACTACGCCAAACGCCGTGCCCGCGACCTCGCCGCGCTGGGCTACAGCGCGCTGGCCATCGACATGTACGGCGGCGGCAAGCACACCGAGCACCCCAACGACGCCAAGGCCTTCATGGCCGAGGCGACGAAGAACGCCGACGCCGCCAAGGCGCGCTTCCAGGCCGGCCTCGACCTGCTGAAGCAGCAGCCGCAGACCGACCCGAGCAAGATCGCCGCCATCGGTTACTGCTTCGGCGGCGGCGTGGTGCTGAACATGGCCCGCGCCGGCCTGCCGCTGGCCGGCGTGGCGAGCTTCCACGGCGTGCTGGCCACCGACACCCCGGCACAACCGGGTGCGGTCAAGGCGAAGATACTGGTCGAGCATGGCGGTGCCGACACCCTGGTGACGGCCGAGAGCGTGACCGCCTTCAAGAGCGAAATGGACAACGCCAAGGCCGACTACAAGCTCGTCGTGCAGCCCGGCGCCAAGCACAGCTTCACCAACCCGGACGCCGACATGCACAAGGGCCACGGCCTCGACGTCGGCTACGACAAGACCGCCGACCAGAAGTCCTGGGCGGACCTGCAGGCGTTCTTCAAGCGCATCTTCGACGAGAAGTCCTGATGCACTTTCTGCCTACAAAAACGCGGCACAAAAAAAACGGGAGCCCCTTGGGGCTCCCGCACTCAATCAAGTGTAAAGGTCGGAACCCGCATTGGCGGCGCCCCAACAACAACCTCACCTGCGTCCCCATTGGGAAACGCGGTCGGAAGTGTGACAAAGCTTGTCGGACGAATCCGTACGCCTTTGGTGAAGGTTTGCAAAGGAATGTAATCGCCGCGTGACTGGTGGGCCACGTTCCGGCGCGGCAGAATGCTCCCCATGACCACCCTCCCCGCCTTTTGCACCCCGCTCTCCGCCGACTGGCCGCTGCCCACCCCCCTGGCCGGCTGCCAGCTGCGCAGCACCCATTTCGACCGCCAGCGCCTGTTGCCGGATGATTTCCAGGCCAGCCAGGTGCCGGCCCCGGCGAACGTCCAGCGCGCCGTCGCCAAGCGTCAGGCCGAATACCTCGCCGGCCGCCTCTGCGCCCGCGCGGCTCTGCAGGCCAGCGGTGGCGACGCCGTGGTGCCCGGCACCGATGAAGAGCGCGCGCCGGTCTGGCCGCACGGCTTCTGTGGCTCGATCACCCACGGCGACGGCTGGGCGGCGGCCGTGGTCGCCCGTACCAACGCCTGGCGCGGACTGGGCCTGGACGTGGAAAGCCGCCTCGACAGCGCCCGCGCCCAACGCCTGGCCGGTGAACTCCTCACCCCGGACGAACTGGCGCGGCTCGACCCCGAACAAGTGGCGCTGCAGGTCACCCTGACCTTTTCGCTCAAGGAGAGCCTGTTCAAGGCGCTCTTCCCACTGGTGCGCCAGCGCTTCTATTTCCAGCACGCTGAACTGATCCAGTGGTCGGCCGGCGGCCATGCCCGCCTGCGGTTGCTCACCGACCTGTCGGAGGAGTGGCACCACGGCAAGGAGATCGCCGGGCAATTCAGTCTGTTCGACGATCGCCTGCTCAGTCTGGTGGCCATCCCCTCGGTCAAGGACAGCCGGCAGTTAACCGGTCTGGCATAGCGCCAACCTGTAGGAGCGCGCCATGCGCGCGATCGCGGGCATGGCCCGCTCCTACAGGGAAATATCTGCGCTGGGGCGGCCATCTCCACCCTACCTTCTCCTTTCGGAGCGGAGCACGCTCCTGCAGAAGGCGATCAGGCCAGCAACGCCACCGACTTGATCTGCGCCCACACCGCCTGCCCGGTACGCAGGCCGAGCTGGTCGTGCGAGTAGCGGGTGATCCGCGCCAGCAGCGGCGTGCCGGCCACGTCCAGCTTCACCAGCAGGTGCGCGGGATTGTCCGTCGGCACCATCTCCACCACCGTCGCCGGCAGCACGTTTAGGATGCTGCTGTGCGCCGCCGGCTCCAGGCTCAGGCTGACGTCCCGCGCCTGCACCTTGATGCGTAGCGCCCTGCCCTTTTCCATCGGCGCGTGGGCCAGGCGGATGCGTTGCTCGCAATGCGGCAGCGCCACGCTCAGCAAACCGTATTCGGCGTCGTGCCCCAGCACCTGCCCGTCGATCACCACACCAGCATCTTCCAGATGCGAGATCGGCAGATCGGTCCGCGCCAGGGTCTGGACCACCGGCCCGCTGGCAATCGCCTTGCCCTGGTCGAGCAGCACCAGGTGATCGGCCAGCCGCGCCACTTCGTCCGGCGAGTGGCTGACGTAGAGGATCGGAATATCCAGCTCGTCGTGCAGGCGCTCCAGGTACGGCAGGATTTCCGCCTTGCGCTTCAGGTCCAGCGCCGCCAGCGGCTCGTCCATCAGCAGCAGGCGCGGGCTGGTCAGCAGCGCGCGGGCCATGCCCACGCGCTGCCGCTCGCCGCCGGAGAGATTCGCCGGCATGCGCTCCAGCAGATGGCCGATGCCCAGCAGCTCGGTGGCCTGCTCCAGCGCCACGCGATGCTGGTCGCGCGGTACACGCTTCATGCCATAGGTGAGATTGCGCCGCACCGACAGGTGCTCGAAGAGATTGGCGTCCTGGAATACGTAGCCCAGCGCGCGCTGGTGCGGCGGCAGGAACAGGCCCGTGGCGCTGTCCTGCCAGACCTCCCCGTTTACCACCAGGCGGCCGAGCGGCGCGCGCTCAAGGCCCGCCACGCAGCGCAGGCAGGTGGTCTTGCCCGAGCCGGAATGGCCGAACAGCGCGGTGACGCCGCGCCCCGGCAATTGCAGGTCCACCTCCAGGCGGAAACCCGAATAGGCGATCTGGAATCGCGCCTCGATGGCGCGCACACCGACGCTGTCGTTCATCCCCACCTCACGCCCAGGCCGCACGACTGCGGCGGCTCGCATGGAGCGCCAGCAGGACCAGGAAGGAGAACACCACCATGCCACCGGCCAGCCAGTGCGCCTGGGCGTACTCCATGGCCTCGACGTGATCGAAGATCTGCACCGACACCACGCGGGTCTTGCCCGGAATATTGCCGCCGATCATCAGCACCACGCCGAACTCACCCACCGTATGGGCAAAGCCGAGGATGCTGGCGGTGACAAAACCCGGCCGCGCCAGCGGCAGGACCACGGAGAAGAAAGTATCCAGAGGGCTCGCCCGCAACGTCGCGGCGGCCTCCAGCGGTTTGTCGCCGATCGCCTCGAAGGCGTTCTGCAACGGCTGCACCACGAAGGGCAGCGAATAGAACACCGAGCCCACCACCAGCCCGGCGAAGGTAAAGGGCAATCGCCCCAGCCCCAGGCTCTCGGTGATTTGCCCGATGGCGCCGTTGGGCCCCAGGGTGATCAGCAGGTAGAAGCCGATCACCGTCGGCGGCAGCACCAGCGGCAACGCCACCACCGCTCCCAGCGGGCCTTTCAGCCAGGAGCGGGTGCGCGCCAGCCACCAGGCGATGGGCGTGCCGAGCAGCAGGAGAATTGCCGTACTCAGGGCCGCCAGCTCGAGGGTGAGCCGGATGGCCTGGAAATCCTCCTGCGTGAGGGGCATCGCCTGTTCCTTGCGTCGATGGGGAAAACGTCAGATTTCGTAGCCGTAGGACTTGATTACCGCGGCGGCTTTCGGACTCTTCAGGTACTCGACCAGCGCCTTGGCGGCGGCACTGTCCTTGCCCTTGTTGAGGATCACCGCGTCCTGGCGGATCGGGTCATGCAGGTTGGCCGGCACGATCCACGCGGAACCGCCTGTCACCTTGCCATCCTTGTAGATCTGCGACAACGCCACGAAGCCCAGTTCCGCGTTGCCGGTGGAGACGAACTGGAAGGCCTGGGTGATGTTCTGGCCTTCGACGATCCTGCCGGCGACCTTGTCCTTCAAGCCCAGCTTGCCCAGCACCTGGGTGGCGGCCAGGCCGTAGGGCGCGGCCTTCGGGTTGGCGATGGACAGGTGCTGGTACGCGTCCGTCTTCAGCACCTCGCCCTTGGCGTCGACGTAGCCGTCCTTTGGCGACCACAGCGCCAGGGTGCCGATGGCGTAGGTGAAGCGCGAGCCGGGGACGATCTCCTGCTCCGCTTCCAGCTTCTTCGGCGTGCTGTCGTCGGCGGCGAGGAACACCTCGAAAGGCGCGCCGTTCTTGATCTGGGTGTAGAACTGCCCGGTGGCGCCGTAGGCGGCAACCAGCTTGTGCCCGGTGTCCTTCTCGAAGTCCCTGGCGATCGCCTGGATCGGCGCGGTGAAGTTGGCGGCGACGGCGACCTGCACCTCATCGGCCAGCGCCGAATGCACGGCGAAACAGGAAGCGACCAGCAGGGAAAGACGGGCCAAGCGGTGTTTCATCGTGATGCTCCAGCGGGGGTTGTCGTTATCAGGGCTACGAGACCGGACGGAACGCTATAACCAAAATTACATAACGATAGCCGTAAAGCTGCAATACCCCTCATGGGATAAGTCACGCGAAAGGGAGAAGGCAGCGCAGACCGGAATGGCCACCGGCAAAACGGCGGCATCGGCAGCATTCTGCATTTTCTGACCTAAAGGTCAAATGCTGCAAAAACTCACTCGACCTTGGGCGCCTGGCGGCGCGGCCAGACCAGCGTGAAGCAGGCGCCGCCCAGGCTCTCGCTACGCGCGATCAATGCCCGCCCGCCGTGCCAATGGATGATCCGCCGCACGATCGACAGCCCCAGCCCATGCCCGCCCGTGACTCGCGCACGGCTGTCATCGGCCCGGAAGAACGGCTGGAACAGGCGCGGCCATTGCGCCTCCGGCACGCCAGGGCCGTCGTCCTCGACATCCACCTGGCAGCGATCCACGCTGACCCGGAAGCTGACCCGCACGCGGCCCTCGGCATAGCGCAAGGCATTGGTCAGCAGGTTCTGCAGGGCGCGGTGCAGATAGCGCGGCTCGGCCTCCACCCAGCTGCCCTGGTCGAACGGCACCAGAGGCCCCGGCTCGATGGTCACGCTGATCTCCCGCCGCAGCGGCGCGATTTCCGACACCACCTGCTCCACCAGGGCGGCCAGCTCCAGGCGCTGGTAGGTCAGCGCCGGCGAACCCTGCTCCAGGCGCGCATAGGTGAGCATCTCGTCCACCAGCTGGTCGAGGTCCTGGATATCGCCATCCATGCCCTCCATGTACTTGCGCCGCGACGCATCGGTCTCCGCCGACTCGATCATTTCCAGGCCGAAGCGCAGGCGCGCCACCGGCGTACGCAACTCGTGGGACACCGCGCGCACCAGCTCGCGCTGCATCGCCAGCAACAGTTGCAACTGCTCCGCCATGTGGTTGAACGCCCCCGCCAGGCGCCCCACCGAGTCGGCGCCGCGCGCCTCCACGCGGGTATCCAGGCTGCCGCGGGCAATGCGCGTGGCGGCGGACTCCAGGCTGCGCAGGCGCTGCTCCAGGCCACTGATCAGCAGGTACAGGGTCAGGCCGATCAGGCTCAGGGCGACGATCACGATGATCGACAGCAGCTGCGGCGGATAGGAGTTCATCTGGTAGATCGGGCCCATTTCCAGCACCCAGGGCGTATCGATGATGCCCGCCAGCACGCGGATGGAGTCGCCGTCCTTGCCCAGCGCCATCACCGTGTCGCCCTCCTCCACGCGGCGGCTCTGGTCGTCGTCGAGGTCCACTTCCTTGATGCTCAGCAGGTGCACCTCGTAGCCGAAGCGCTTGTCGCGGACGATGCGCGCCAGATGGTAAGGCTGCTCGCTGGCCGGGTAACGCTTGAGCTCGTCCATCAGCAGGTAGATGGTGGCCCGCGCCAACTGCTCGCTGACCTGCTCCACCTCGCCAGTGAGGATCAACCCCTCTGCGGCGCTGACCTGGGTGAGCGCGCGCACCCGGTGCGGCTCCTCGGCCTGCACCAGCACCTGATCGTTCATCAGCCGCGCCCGGCTGCGCCCTTCCATGCCCAGCCCGTCCAGGCTGACCAGCTTCAGCGGAATGCCCAGCAGACGGCTCCACTGGATCAGCGAGCGCTTGCGGTCCACCTCGGTCATCGGCAACAGCTCGTCGGCCATGAGGCGGAAGGTGCCGCGCGCCAGGTCCTCGCGGTAACGCTCGCCGCGCACCTCGTTGACCAGGTGCAAGGTCAGCACGCCGAGGGCGGCCACCAGCACCAGGGTCAGCAGCATGCCGCCGTAGATGCGCAGGAAGATGGATTTCATGGGTGGTATTTCCGGGGGACGGCAGTGCTGATGAAGAGCGCCCTCACCCTAACCCTCTCCCAAAGGGAGAGGGGACTGTTCGGAGTATGCGCGAAGCTCAGCGCTCCAGCCGGCCCACGCCCCAAGCTTCCACTACACCAGAGCTTGCAGGCTGAAACCCAACTGGCAGCCGGTACAGACAGCCCCCTCTCCCTCCGGGAGAGGGCTGGGGTGAGGGCCAGCCCGAGCACGAAACTCACCCGGCCATGCCTCAAAGCTCCCCGACGAACAGGTAACCCTTGCTGCGCACCGTCTTGATCAGGCGCGGGTGCATCGGGTCGTCACCGATCTTCGGGCGGATGCGCGAAATGCGCACGTCGATGGAGCGGTCCTGGCCGTCGTACTCGATGCCGCGCAGGGAGTTGAAGATTTCCTCGCGGGACAGAATGCGCCCGGCGTTCGACGCCAGCAGCCAGAGCAGGTCGAACTCGGCGCTGGTCAGCTCGATGGTCTGCTCGTCCAGCCAGGCCTCGCGCATGGCGTTGTCGATCACCAGCTTGCCGAAGGTCAGGCGCTTGCCGCCGGCCACCGGAGCGGCCTCGGCCGGCTCGGAGCGCCGCAGCAAGGCGCGGATGCGCGCCAGCAGCAGGCGCGGACGCACCGGCTTGCACACATAATCGTCGGCGCCCATCTCCAGGCCCTGCACCTGGTCCATGTCGTCGGTGCGCGCGGTCAGCATCAGGATCGGGCCGTCGTAGTCCGGGCGCAGGCGCCGGCAGATCGACAGGCCATCCTCGCCGGGCAGCATCAGGTCGAGTACCACCAGGTCCGGCCGCTCGGCCAGCACCCGCTCCACCGCCGCCGCGCCGTTGGACTCGATGGCAACCGCCAGGCCATTGCTCTCCAGGTAATCCTGGGTCAGCTCGGCCAGTCGCTGGTCGTCCTCGACGATGAGAATGCGCGCTTCTTGTTCCACCTTGCCTCCTGATGCACGGCGGGCCCTATCCATGACTGAAGCAGAAAGCCCGCGAAAGCGGCCGGCATTGTAGCCAGATTGCCCGCGCCGTCGCACGCCGACGGCATAGGCAGACAATGCCCGAAAAGGTCAAGTCCTGCTGCGGCAAAAACACTACATATTGTGGTAGTGTTCACCCCCTCGCGACGCCACCCCGTTGAGTGAAAAATCTGTCATCAAGCACGACGAACGGTGAAAGGCCCTCAGCACGCGGGCTGGCGCGAGTTACCCGGCTTCACCCACATTTCACCCACATTTTATCCACAGCTTTTCCCACGCCCCTCTCCTTGCAAACCCCCCACTAGCGCATTATCTTGTATCCCCGTTGCGGCATACCCCTACATCTTGGGGTTGCCACCGTGAACCGGACACAAGAAGAAAGTCGAAGTCGCGAGCCTTTTCCATGGCTCCTCCGGTTCACCCACAACGTAATTCCAGCCGTACTGATGGACCAGGCGGGGCGACCCGCAAGGAGCGATTCATGTCGATGGAAACGCGGTACGGGTGTTGCAACGATACGTTCAACACCACTAGGTATTGTGGTCCCGGCCCGTAAAGCCGGCACCCGACTTGGGCCAGGGAGGCGCTTCGGGTCTCAATCCCCCTGCTCAGAGAATTTTCAGCTCGCGGTCCTGCCGCGGGCCACTGCTCTTTTCGCTCTTTATTTTTCGGGCCGGCACCCCAGGTGCCAGTAACACACCAATTACGAGAACGTGGAGACAACCACCCATGCAAATCGACACCACTCGCGAGAACCCGCAGGCCAACGCGCCGCAGGCCGCCGAATCCGTCCAGGATCTGGCCGCCACCGCGCCGGGCCAGCTGCGCGTGATCAAGCGCAACGGCACCGTAGTTCCCTACACCGATGACAAGATCACCGTAGCCATCACCAAGGCGTTCCTCGCCGTGGAAGGCGGCACCGCTGCCGCCTCGTCGCGCATCCATGAGACCGTGCGCCGCCTGACCGAACAGGTCACCGCGACCTTCAAGCGCCGCATGCCCTCCGGTGGCACCATCCACATCGAAGAGATCCAGGATCAGGTCGAACTGTCCCTGATGCGCGCCGGCGAGCAGAAAGTCGCCCGCGACTACGTGATCTACCGCGAAGCCCGTGCCAACGAGCGCAAGAACGCCGGCACCGCCAGCGACATCGCCCAGCCGCACCCGAGCATCCGCATCACCAAGGCCGACGGCAGCACCCAGCCGCTGGACATGGGCCGCCTGCAGACCATCATCCGCGAAGCCTGCGAAGGCCTGGCCGAAGTCGACGGCGACCTGATCGAACGCGAAACCCTGAAGAACCTGTACGACGGCGTCGCCGAGAAGGACGTCAACACCGCCCTGGTGATGACCGCCCGTACCCTGGTCGAGCGCGAGCCGAACTACTCCTACGTCACCGCCCGCCTGCTGATGGACACCCTGCGCGCAGAAGCCCTGGGCTTCCTGGGCGTGGCCGAGAGCGCCACTCACCACGAGATGGCCGACCTCTACACCAAGGCCCTGGCCGCCTACGTCGAGAAAGGCGCCGAGTTCGAGCTGATCGACAGCAAGCTGAAAGAGTTCGACCTGGCCAAGCTGGGCGCCGCGCTGAACCACGAGCGCGACCAGCAGTTCACCTACCTCGGCCTGCAGACCCTGTACGACCGCTACTTCATCCACAAGGACGGCATCCGTTTCGAACTGCCGCAGGTCTTCTTCATGCGCGTGGCCATGGGCCTGGCCATCGAAGAGAAGGACCGTGAAGCTCGCGCCATCGAGTTCTACAACCTGCTCTCCTCGTTCGACTACATGTCGTCGACCCCGACCCTGTTCAACGCCGGCACCCTGCGTCCGCAGCTCTCCAGCTGCTACCTGACCACCGTTCCGGACGACCTGTCGGGCATCTACAACGCCATCCACGACAACGCCATGCTGTCCAAATTCGCAGGCGGCCTGGGCAACGACTGGACTCCGGTGCGTGCGCTGGGCTCCTACATCAAGGGCACCAACGGCAAGTCCCAGGGCGTGGTTCCGTTCCTGAAAGTGGTGAACGACACCGCCGTCGCCGTAAACCAGGGCGGCAAGCGCAAGGGCGCCGTCTGCGCCTACCTGGAAACCTGGCACCTGGACATCGAGGAATTCCTCGAACTGCGCAAGAACACCGGTGACGACCGTCGCCGCACCCACGACATGAACACCGCGAACTGGATTCCGGACCTGTTCATGAAGCGCGTCTTCGACGACGGCAAGTGGACCCTGTTCTCCCCGTCCGAAGTACCGGACCTGCACGATCTGACCGGCAAGGCCTTCGAAGAGCGCTACGAGTATTACGAAGCCCTGACCGAGTACAACAAGATCAAGGTGTTCAAGGTCGTCCAGGCCAAGGACCTGTGGCGCAAGATGCTGTCCATGCTCTTCGAGACCGGCCACCCGTGGCTGACCTTCAAGGACCCGTGCAACCTGCGCAGCCCGCAGCAGCACGTGGGCGTGGTCCACAGCTCGAACCTGTGCACCGAGATCACCCTGAACACCAATGCCGACGAGATCGCCGTCTGCAACCTGGGCTCGATCAACCTGGTCAACCACATCGTCGACGGCAAGCTGGACACCGCCAAGCTCGAGAAGACCGTGAAGACCGCCGTGCGCATGCTCGATAACGTTATCGACATCAACTACTACTCGGTCCCGCAGGCTCGCAACTCGAACCTCAAGCACCGCCCGGTAGGCCTCGGCATCATGGGCTTCCAGGACGCGCTGTACCTGCAGCACATCCCGTACGGCTCCGATGCGGCCATCGAGTTCGCCGACAAGTCCATGGAAGCGGTCAGCTACTTCGCCATCCAGGCCTCCTGTGACCTGGCCGACGAGCGTGGCGCCTACGAGACCTTCAACGGCTCCCTGTGGTCCAAGGGCATCCTGCCGCTGGACTCCCAGCAGATCCTCATCGAAGCCCGTGGCCAGAAGTACATCGACGTCGACCTGACCGAGTCCCTGGACTGGGCGCCGGTCCGTGCCCGCGTACAGAAAGGTATTCGGAACTCGAACATCATGGCCATCGCGCCGACCGCGACCATCGCCAACATCACCGGCGTATCGCAGTCCATCGAGCCGACCTACCAGAACCTCTACGTGAAGTCGAACCTCTCCGGCGAGTTCACCGTGATCAACCCCTACCTGGTTCACGACCTCAAGGCTCGTGGCCTGTGGGACCCAGTCATGGTCAACGACCTGAAGTACTACGACGGCTCCGTGCAGCAGATCGAGCGCATCCCGCAAGACCTGAAGGACTTGTACGCCACCGCCTTCGAAGTCGAGACCAAGTGGATCGTCGACGCCGCCAGCCGCCGCCAGAAGTGGATCGATCAGGCCCAGTCCCTGAACCTCTACATCGCCGGCGCCTCGGGCAAGAAGCTGGACGTGACCTACCGCATGGCCTGGTTCCGTGGTCTGAAGACCACCTACTACCTCCGTGCCCTGGCCGCTACCAGCACCGAGAAGTCCACCATCAACACCGGCAAGCTCAACGCCGTGTCGGCGGGCAGCGACGAAGGCCTGCAAGCCGCTCCGGCCGCCGCGCCGCAGCCGGCCCCTGTACCCAAGGCCTGCAGCATCGACAATCCGGATTGCGAAGCCTGCCAATAAGGTGAGCGCGCCGCCTCGGCGGCGCTGACACCGAAACGGCAGACCGCACGGACTGTCCCCTCTCCCTCTGGGAGAGGGCTAGGGTGAGGGGCTCTTAAAGGCCCCCTTCCTCACAGAACAACAGCCTCCTCCGTCACGGACTTTCGTAGAGCGGAAGAAGCACAAGCTCTTAGCGTGCACCACACGCCACCAGACATCAGGCCGCCACAGAACGGCCATCCAGAACAGGAGAGGACCCATGCTGAGCTGGGACGAATTCGACAAAGAAGACGCCACCGAAACCAAGGCCGCCCCGGCAGTCGCCCAGGCCGCCGCGCAGAACGCTGACAAACTCGACTCCGAAGCCGCCGGCTCCGTCGAGGAAGCCCGCGCCGTTTCCGCCGCCGACTCCGACGCCGTCGCCCGTGCCAAGCAGGCCCTCGACGCCCTGGACATCCAGGAAGGCCTGGACGATCTGGAAGGCTCCGCTGCCCGCGTACAGGTCGGCGACAAGCAGATGATCAACGCCCGCGCCGACCTCAACCAGCTCGTACCCTTCAAGTACGACTGGGCCTGGCAGAAGTATCTGGATGGTTGCGCCAACCACTGGATGCCCCAGGAAGTGAACATGAACGCCGACATTGCCCTGTGGAAGAGCAAGGACGGCCTGTCCGAAGACGAGCGCCGCATCGTCATGCGCAACCTCGGCTTCTTCTCCACCGCCGACTCCCTGGTCGCCAACAACCTGGTGCTGGCCGTCTACCGCCTGATCACCAACCCCGAGTGCCGCCAGTACATCCTGCGCCAGGCCTTCGAGGAAGCGATCCACACCCACGCCTACCAGTACTGCATCGAGTCGCTGGGCATGGATGAGGGCGAAATCTTCAACATGTACCACGAGATCCCGAGCGTCGCGAAGAAAGCGTCCTGGGGCCTCAAGTACACCCGCTCGATCTCCGATCCGAAGTTCCAGACCGGCACCCCGGAGACCGACCGCCAGTTCCTGCGCAACCTGATCGCCTACTACTGCGTGCTGGAAGGCATCTTCTTCTACTGCGGCTTCACCCAGATCCTCTCCATGGGCCGCCGCAACAAGATGACCGGCACCGCCGAGCAGTTCCAGTACATCCTGCGCGACGAATCCATGCACCTGAACTTCGGCATCGACGTGATCAACCAGATCAAGATCGAAAACCCGCACCTGTGGGATGCCCAGATGAAGGACGAGGCCACGCAGATGATCCTCCAAGGCACCCAGCTGGAGATCGAATACGCTCGCGACACCATGCCGCGCGGCGTACTGGGCATGAACGCGGCGATGATGGAGGACTACCTCAAGTTCATCGCCAACCGCCGCCTGACCCAGATCGGCCTCAAAGAGGAATACCCGGGCACCAGCAACCCGTTCCCGTGGATGAGCGAAATCATGGACCTGAAGAAGGAAAAGAACTTCTTCGAGACCCGCGTGATCGAGTACCAGACCGGCGGCGCGCTGAGCTGGGACTGACGGAAGTAGTAGCAAGACCGCAAGTCAAGACCATTAGAAAACGCTGTAGACCGAAATGGATTTTGGGGCAGTGATTAGAAAGCGAAAAGCCCCGCCTAGTGCGGGGCTTTTCTATAATGATGGACTACGGCATGTGCCAACGACTAAAAAACTTTTTCTCGCCTAAGAATCTCGTTAGCTTAGGTTGGTTTCTCTTCATTGCAGTTTTGCTTGGCCAGTTAGGTGCAATGCTTTCCATCTTTAACGCCTGGTGGGATGGGAAAGACGCACTCAACGAACTGAACAGACAAGCACAGCAAGGAAATTTCATAATCTTCGCGACATCCCTGCTTGCAAGCTCGGCATTTTTCTTAGTCCGCGAATATGGAAAAAAGAAAGAGATATCCAACAAACACAGAAAGTCAAAGCTTCTTCTATTTGCAGCAGTACTAGGAATACTAGACGCCGTAATATCATTGAAGCTAATTCAAAGCCCAACATTTGTCTCTTGCGCCCAAGAAGCTCTGCACTGGCTAGCTTATACTGCTTCAATTCTGACGTCCGTCAGCCTCTGGAAGCTTGAAGAGGATGAGTCCGGCATGGCGGTGCTAAAAGAAATTAATGATAGCACCGACAAACTGACTCAAGACTCCGCCAAAAAAACCAGCACTTCTGACGGCTTCACGCTATAAGGGTTTATATAATGAATACTTACAGCTATATTCAATACAATCAGCCAGGCGGAAGCTTTTACGCATGCACAATCAATGCCGCTGATGTAATTAACCGTCTTGAAGTCAGAAGAAGAAGCGACAGTTCAGAGCTCGGAATCCAGCGGGACGAGGACAAGAAAAGAATCCGGGATATTGAGTCATACCTCCAAAAGCCCGAAGCAATAATTCCGACCCCTATCATTGTCTCCGCATCTAGTTCGGCAGTTTCTGTTACCCCCAACGAACTCAGAATTGATTCCAATGCAGATATAATCGGCCACATACTTGATGGCCAGCATCGCGTACTAGGACTCAGAGAGCTTCAACAAATAGCGCCAGAAAAGCTAGAACTAATTGAGCTTCTTATTGTTTTCGTTTTTGAAATTGACATCTATTCTGAAGCAACAATCTTCACAACAATCAACAGCAATCAAAAGCAAGTATCGAAATCTCTGATTTATGATCTATTCTCATTAAATCCAAATAGAAGCATAGAGAAAAGCTGTCACGAAATCGTAAAATCACTAAACGATGACGAGCAATCACCATTCTATAGAAAAATAAAGATCCTTGGAAAGAAAGTAGAAGACTCAGAGACCCTTTCTCAATCCGCCTTCATCGACCAGCTAATAAAATCGCTCACAGCAACCAATAGTGAAACCAGAAAGTTTTATGAAAACAAAGAAGAATGGGCATTAAGAAAAATAATCTCAAACGTCTTTAGTGCAATAAATTCAGCACTAGAGAAAGATGAAAACCAGTATCCTACTGATTATTTTTATCGCACATCTGGATATGGCGGAGTAATTCAATCCTTAAATAGCCTTATTGAAAACGCAAGAGACTCTAAAGATCTCAGTCAAGGCTATTTTGAAAAAATAATGAGTGACTTTATAAAAGCATACCCTACACCGCCAAGAGGAACAGGGAACTCAGCCATGCTGGATATCAAGCGAGGCATACTCTCAATATTGCAGCAATAGTAATTTGGGGGCGGAGATGCCCTTTCTCCGCCCCATATTGACGTACGCATAATCCCCCCCTACCCTCGTATCCGGCGCCTAAGAAACGCCTGAACCAGAGCGGTCCACCGCACCCGATAGCTTTTGCGGCTTTTTTGCGTCCGTAGGTCTAGCCACGTCCGCAGAAAAGGTCACTCGCGCTGTCGGGAGTGGGCTAATACAAGACCCGCAAGGGGAATACGTCCGGCCCGTCTCTGGTGGGTTTCTTAGCTCCCGACTCCAATTACGCCCTAAGAAGCGACCAGAGGTAATGGATATGCCTTTCACCCCCAGCCTTCGCCCCGAAGGCGCTTCGCTGTACCCGCCCTCTTCCCCCTCCACCCCGGAGGTGCGCCATGTCTGAAGAGGTCCTGATCCCCACCGTTTTCACCCGCCACAAGCGCCAGCTGCGCGCTGTGCTGCTGGAAGACCAGTGCTGGTTCTGCGCCCACGACCTGGGCCGGCTGATCGGCTTTCCGCTGTTGGCCGAGCGCGTGGAGCGCAACCTGGACGAGGACCAGTTCCGCCACGCCTGGATGCTCGATGGCAGCGGCGAGTACATCGATGAACTGCTGCTCGGCGAATCGGCGGTGTACGCCACGCTGATCCACTACTTCCACCCGGAAAACCGCAGCATCCGCCAGTGGCTCTCGCTGCACGTCATCCCAACCCTGCGCGACCAGCACCCCATCAGCTTTGGCGAGCCGCGTCGGGAAATACTGCAAGGGCCGACGACCTTGTCGGTGTTGAAATGGCAGGGCGTGGTTTGGGTGCCCTATCAGCAGTGGCCGGTGTTGAGTTCCGGGCCGGAGGGTTCTTCGTAGGATGGTGTGGAGCGGAGCGATACCCATCGTTCCGTGTGGTGGACGAATCGCGGGCCTGGCCCGCGATTTTGTTTGCTTCGGGTTGGGTGTTTCTGCGTCGCTTCGGTGTGTGCTGAGAGATTTTGTTTCGCCCCCTCGGGCGAGTCACTTTTCTCAAACGCCAGAAAAGTAACCAAAAGGGCTCGTCCCGGCATTCGGGTCTTCGCTTCGCTCAGACTTCCCTCCTTCCGGTATCGCTCCGAGGGTCGGCGTACAAGGGCCGTCCCTGGCCCTTTACGCCTCTCGCGGCATCCATGCCGCTCGCCCCTCTGCGCAATACCTCCACTCGGCCTCCTGACGGGACTCTGCTCGCGCCTGGGACTTTGGCTGCTTCATGCTGGATTGCTCTTCGTAGGATGGCGTGGAGCGAAGCGATACCCATCACGGCGGATAACGCTGCGCGTTATTCGCCCTACAAGAGCATCGCGGACGAAGTCCGCTCCTACGGAAGCATGCAGCTCTTGTAGGAGCGGACTCCGTCCGCGATCAGCTACGGTTCGCGAGCAAGGACTGGGTGTCCCCTCGGTCCTGCAGCGACTGGCATCTGCGCTTCCCTGGAAGCACAAATTTCGCCGCGATAGATTTCGCGGACAAAGTCCGCTCCTACGAGAGCATATGCGCCGCATAGCTCTGGCTCTGGCTCTGGCTCTGGCTCTGGATTTAAAGACTTCCAGAGAAACATCCGCGCACTCCGAGCGCCCCTTCAGGAGGCCGAGTGGAATCGGAGTTTCAGGGGTTGAGCGGCATGGATGCCGCGAGAGCGTCGTTGGGCCATGGATGGCCCGTCGACGCGCGCCCCTGAAACTTCGATGGAGCGAGGGAAGTCCCGCGAAGCGGGACCCGGATGTAGGGGCAAGCCTTCTTGGTTACTTCTTCGGCGTTTGGAAGAAGTAACTCGCCCGAGGGGGCGAAACAAAATCTCTCAACACACGCCGAAGCGGCGCATGAACAGCCCAACACGGCAGAGTGCAGTTCGCGAGCAAGCTCACTCCTACAGGTAGCCGGTAAATGTCCAGATAGCCGGACGGCAGCCTGGCGTAGGACGCCCTATCCGCGACATTGCGCACAAGACCGCCACTCAGGTTATTGAGGACCCGGATAGGAAAGTTCCGGCGACCAAATAGGAATATAAAAGGGGCCGTCAGCGACAGCGACCGGCTTGCCACCGCTGTTCCGAATCCCTGCGGGGAGCGCGCAACCTTGCCGCCCACGCACAACCAGGGGCCACGCCCACAGGTACGAGACGATGAAACTACGCAAGGAAATCGAGACTGCGATTCGCGAAGCCAACGAAGACCGCGCCAATGCTGCGCTGGCCATCTGTCTGCTGCTCGAATCCAGATTGGGGCTGTCCGCGCAGGGTTGGTTCGACGACGACCCGCTGCTGCAGAACGAGATCAACCTCCTGAAAACCTCCGGGCGCCTAACGGCACAGGGCTGACCACCCGGCTTGCTCCGGGCGCGGCCGGCGGCTCCCACCGTGTCGCCGGCTCATCCGCCAGCAGTCCAGTCCGGCCGCTCGACGTGCAATACCGGTAGGTATTTTCCGAAGTCGGCGGGCCCGCCGGTCCCTTAAGACACCGTTAATCTGCCAAAGCGACCTTGGAAAGCGTGGAGAACACCCGGCCTCCCCTCGCGCCACGCGCCGGCCGAGGATGCCGGGCGCCACGTTTCGTTCGAGCGGATGCGGCGGCGGCAAGACGCGTCGTCCTCCCGGTTCCACGTACCTATGCGACACCCACCGTGAGTTGCCCCACGCCTGACGAGGGGCCATGCCATCCACCCCGGCGCTTAGGAATGACGAGATGAAACTGCGAAAAGAGATTGAGAATGCGATCCGCGAAGCCAGGGAAGACCGTGCCGCTGCCGCCCTGGCGATCTGCGCACTGCTCGATGAGCGACTGAACCTGGCCGCACTCGGCTGGCTCGACGATGACCCGCTGCTGCTGCAAACCCTCAGGAAGCCCCAGCCGAGCCCGATCCGGGTCCTTTCCGCCGCCTGACGAAACACCGGCCCCTGCCAGCCAGGGGCCTGCACTGATTCCTCGGCAGAACGCTCAACTCCCGCCTCATTGCGCAACGTGCGGTGGCAACAACCGCCACCGCCGCACTCCTGGCTTACTCGTTGCCGACCCGCGCGGTGTCGCTCAGCGCATTGCAGTTGGTGGTATCGAGGCAATAGGTCAGGTAGGTCGCCTGCCGGCCGCAACCGCGCACGCCGATTGTGTATTCGGTGCGCTGGTAGCCGAAGCGGGTATCCGTGACCTTGCTCGACAGCACGCTGGAATTCACCTGCTGGCAATTGAGCTCGAACTTCGCCCGCGACTCGGTGGCGTTGAGGGCGGCCTGCTGGTTGGCAGCGATGAACTGTTGATCGTTCATGCAGCCGGACAGCGCAGCGGCAATAGCCAGCAGAGGCAGAAGTTTGGAAGAACCTTTCATGGTGACGCTCCTTGTGATTCCACGGGGGTAAGTTCTGAGTGTGCAGAGTCTAGACGGCCTCTCCGGGGGCGTGCTGTGCATTGGCCACATAAATGTCACCAAGCGCACTCCGAGCCTGGCTTCGAAACGAGTAATGAGGCGCGGTGCATCGGCGTACAACCGCGAACGGTTGTACGCCCTACGCGCAAGTGACGGATGGCGCTGGTTCGCGAGCAAGCTCGCTCCTACAAGTTGCCCCACCCCTTGTCGTGCGCCGACTGATGACAGCGCTGACGCACCTCCCTACCATGCCGGCAGTAAGCTAGCAGCCCAGCAAGGAAGCATCATGGAACGATGGAGTGATCGGCCTGCGCCTGAGCAGGACCTGATTGATCGGTTCGCAATAGTCAGCTCTGCATTTTTCAAGCGGTACTCGTCGCAGCTCGCCAAATTCGCCCCACCGGCAGCTGGGTTTGTTCTTTTCCTTCTGTATTTCCACGCCAACCACTTCTATCCAAGCTTCGACCTGCTCCAATTTTCATCACTGCTACTCGGCGCAGGCGTGCTCGGATTCTTCCTGATCGGACTGCTAATGGTTGGATTGCTGGCCCCAGGACTGCTGATATTTCACGGGTTCATCAATCGAACAGAGGTTCGCTCTGCCATCGGTAACTGGCTAGACCAAGACGAAGAGCGACGGCTTCGAAAGGCATTTGGCATTTTGGCGTTGTACTTCGCAGGGCCATATTCTCTCAACTCCCTCATTCTGACATCCGTCCTGCTGCATTCTCCTGCACTCTACCTCTGGGCACTCATCCTCGTGCCCCTGCTCGTATCCATGTTGTTTGGCATCGTCATACAACTGATCTTCAAACTTCCGGGAATCACATTCCTCCGTTTTTCTTACTGCTCCTGGATACCTGTCATGGTCACCGGAGGCGTGGCGTTCTCCGTCAGCGCCGATACCGCACCATTCCTCAACAGAATCGAGGACGGTGACCTGAAAGTTCTGGCCTTCTACCTGATTCCCCTGGGCGCCTGTCTCGTCGCCGCGATCTGCGCCGCAGGATGCTTTGGAGGCTTCGTCTACGCCCTGCATTTTTCGTTGTTCTTCGCTCTGGCAATCGCCTTCTACAGCGGCGTGCTCACCGGCATGCCAGACCGCGTCGTACGCAACCTGGGCCTGGGTAACTACGAAGCGCAGAGCGTCATACTGGAAAAGGGCTATTGCGAGGGGGCGGCCCCCAACGACTTGCCACTTACCCCTGAGTGCGAGCTGAAGAAGGTACAAGTGGTGTGGTCAATGGGCGATGTTCTGACGTTGCGCATTGGAGCGGGCAAGGATGCGCGCCAGGTACAACTCCCCTCTCGCTTCGTGAAAGCCATCGTGCAAGGCGAGCGTTAAACGATTGAGTGATCGGCGTACGACGGATGGCGCGGGTTTGCGAGCGAGCTGCCCCCTACAAATCCGTTGCCCTGATCTACGCTCATTGCTGTGCGATGCACAGGAGTGACGCAATGAGCACTGAAGGCAAGCTGAACCTCGACGAACTCAGCCTGGTCCCGCTGGAGCCGGACGAGGCGCCGCCGGCCGCATCCGCAGCGCCTGCCAAGCCCAAATTCATGGTCGATACCCGCCACGGGAAGGATCGTCGCAGCGGCACGGACCGGCGGCAGAGCATCCGTTTCGAGGCGGACCGCCGCAAGGGCGACCGGCGTGCGGGGTCGGGAGATCCCTGGTCGAAGTTCACCGACAACTAGCAAGGGATGATTGCTGGCCCACAGGTGAGCTGCTAAAAGCGGAATCGACATTCAGAAAATAGATTCCGCCATGAGCGAAAGTGAAAAATCGAATACCCGCCTGTTCGACCTCGATCTGCTTCGCGCCATCGTCACGGTGGCCGATTGCGGCAGCTTCACCACGGCCGCCACACGCCTGCACTCGACCCAGTCGACCATCAGCCAGAAGATCCGCCGCCTTGAAGAAATGGCCGGGCATCGCCTGCTGGAGCGCGGCAACCGCGACGTGTTGCCCACCGATGCCGGCGAGACGCTGCTGGGTTACGCGCGGCGCCTGCTGGCGCTGAACGACGAGATGGTCGAAGCGCTGTCCGGCGCCACGGTGGCGTTGACGGTGCGCATCGGCGTGCCGGATGACTTCGCCACCGGTCGCACCACCGAGCAACTGGCGGCCTTCAACCGGCGCTACCCGCAGGTGAAGCTGGAAGTCACCAGCGGCCTGAGCCGTGACATCTCCGCCAGCTACGACCGCGGCGAACTGGACCTGGTGCTGCTCAAGCAGCGGCAGAACGCCCGCGAGGCGGTGGCCTGCTGGCCGGAGAAGACGCGCTGGGTGGATAGCGCGAAGAATCCCTGCATCGAGCTGGACCCGCTGCCCATCGTGACCTTCCCACCGCGCGGGGTGTACCGCGACGAGATGATCGCTGCCCTGGAAGCCGTGGGCCGGCGCTGGCACATCAGCTTTACCAGTTCGAGTCTTTCCGGCATCCAGTCGGCCATCGCCGACGGCATGGGCATCGGCCTGTTGCCGCAGCGGGCGGTGACGGCGGAACACGCGGTGCTGCCGAAGAACACCGGCCTGCCCTCGGTGGATGTATTCGAGGTGGCGCTGCTGCATCGCCCGGCGGCGGACCCCAAGGTGAAGGAACTCGCCCGCGTGCTGTCGCGGGTTCTGGCCCAGGACACGCAGGGCTGAGCGGCGCGCTCACGCATTTGAAAAGTGAATACGGCGGATTCCAACATTTAATTTGTGCATGAACCCGCCGCTGGATATCGTGGCTCTCAGCGACGGACAACGCCCTGGCGGCGCACCGATCCGCACGAATTGTTCGACCCGGCGCCAGGCGCCGGGCAGCAAGACAACAATGAGGAAATCCCCCATGGCCAAAACCAGCTATTACGCGCCGCACGGCGGGCACCCGGCACAGACCGAGCTGCTCACCGACCGCGCGATGTTCACCGAAGCCTATGCCGTGATCCCCAAGGGCGTGATGCGTGACATCGTCACCAGCCATCTGCCCTTCTGGGACAACATGCGCATGTGGGTCATCGCCCGCCCGCTGTCCGGCTTTGCCGAGACCTTCTCCCAGTACATCGTCGAGCTGGCCCCCAACGGCGGCAGCGACAAGCCGGAGCAGGACGTCAACGCCGAGGCGGTGCTGTTCATCGTCGAAGGCGAGCTGACCCTGACCCTGCAGGGCCAGGTCCACAACATGCAGCCGGGCGGCTACGCCTTCATTCCGCCGGGCGCGGACTACAAGGTGCGCAACACCTCCGGCCAGCACACCCGCTTCCACTGGATCCGCAAGCACTACCAGAAGGTCGACGGCGTACCGCTGCCGGAAGCCTTCGTCACCAACGAGCAGGACATCGAGCCGAAGGTGATGCCGGATACCGAAGGCCGCTGGAGCACCACCCGCTTCGTCGACATGAGCGACATGCGCCATGACATGCACGTGAACATCGTGAACTTCGAGCCGGGCGGCGTGATTCCGTTCGCCGAGACCCACGTGATGGAACACGGCCTGTACGTGCTGGAAGGCAAGGCGGTCTACCGCCTGAACCAGGACTGGGTCGAGGTGGAAGCCGGCGACTTCATGTGGCTGCGCGCCTTCTGCCCGCAGGCTTGCTACTCCGGTGGCCCCGGTCGCTTCCGCTACCTGCTGTACAAGGATGTGAACCGTCATATGCGCCTGACCCTGAACCAGGCGCACTAAGCGACGGGTTCGGGCGGGAAGTCCCCTCGGACTACCGCAGCGACACAGAAAAAACCGGCGCCCTGGCGCCGGTTTTTCTTTTGCGCATAGCCCATGCCGTGACCGGCCTCGCGTAGCAAGCCCGCCCCAGTCTGCTAAAACGTCTGGCTGGAAACGTTTCGCAATCGCCGAGGAAACAGGTACATGGAAGTCCGGTTCTTGCCACAGACCGAGTTCGACAACGTCCATTTCTACCGCGCCGTCACCCTGCTAATCCTGCTGGCGATGGCCGTCTTCACGCTGATCAAGGTGTTCAGTGGCGTCGTTGCCCTGTTCTCCGCCCTGCCCCTCTGCCTGCTGCTGCTCGGCGGGCGCTTCGC
Source organism: Pseudomonas sp. B1-22 (assembly GCF_050474425.1). Taxonomy (NCBI): domain Bacteria; kingdom Pseudomonadati; phylum Pseudomonadota; class Gammaproteobacteria; order Pseudomonadales; family Pseudomonadaceae; genus Pseudomonas; species Pseudomonas sp. B1-22. The sequence goes on from NZ_JBCHVH010000002.1 coordinate 179,334, forward strand.
GGTGGAGTGGCGGCGGGTGTCGAAGGCGGAACCGGCGTTCATCGACAAGGGTGAGCTGGTGCTCTGCGGCCAGGACAGCCACCGGCAGATCGCCCTGGAGACGATCAGTTCGGTGCGCAGCCGCCACAGCCTGTTCATGGTGCGGCGCTATCGCTCCTGGTCGGAGCATCTGGCGTTTCTGGAGTTCACGCTGAATGACGGCGAGCGCGTCGCCACCCTCGCCGAGAGCGGCGTGCTGGAATTCCCGGCCGGTGCGGGCACGCTGAAGGCGGTCGAGGCGGCGATTCTGGCGGCGAAGGTGAAGGGGCAGCGCCAGGGCGATGCCGACGGCGAGAGCGCCGCCGGTCATCGCTGAGGGTTGGCACCGTACGTACGCCGATTCAGCGTGGGCCGCCATTGGTGCCGTGGTCCGATCTGGAGTGCCTTGAAGCCAAGGTCAATCGACGTATAACGCGGAGCGTTGTACTCCCTGCGGGAGAGACGCTCTCGTAGGAGCGGAGCTTCTCCGCGATGGTCGGCGCAAGCCGACCGCCTTTCGGCGGGTTCGCGAGCAAGCTCGCTCCTACAGGGGGATCGGTGCCGGCCGAAACACGCTTACTGCGCCCCGAACAGCGCCGTCCAGTAGATGCCCGCGTCGCTCTTCGGGTCGGCGGCGTAGGCCGCGCCCAGTTCGCGGAATTGCGGGTTCATCAGGTTGGCGCAATGGCCGGGGCTGGACAGCCAGCTGTCCACCACCTTGCGCGCGTTGCCCTGGCCGGCGGCGATGTTCTCGCCGATCTGCTGGAACGTATAGCCGCCCAGTTCGGCGCGGTCGCCAGGGGTGCTGCCGTCGCGGCCCTTGTGGTCGAAGTAGTTGTTGTTGGCCATGTCGCGGCTATGGCCTTCGGCGATAGTGCCGAGGGTGGCGTTCCAGGTCAGCGCGGGCGCGTTGCCGAAGTTCTGCCCGCCGCACTGGCGCGCCTGGCCACGGGCGGCATTGATGGCCTGCAGCAGTTGCTGGCCTTCGGCCTCCCAGGTACCGAGCTTGCCTTGCAGCAGCGGACGGCCAAGGAGAATGCGCCAGTCTTCGCCCTCGCGGCTTACGCCAACGTCGACGAACTGCGGGTCGAGCAGCACCTGGCAGAAGCTCTCCTGCAGGGCCTTCATCGCCGCACTCACGTCACGCGGGCCGGTGAGGCTGAGCATGCGCACGCTGCTCATCGGGTAGCCGGTCTGGTTCAGCGCGCTCTTCCAGTCGCCGACGCCAGCGGGGATCGCCAGGCGCTGCTCCACCGCCAGCGGCGGGAGAACCTGCGAGGCGCTGCCGGCGCAGGACTGCACCTCGCCGCGATAGGCGTTGATGGCTTCGACCAGTTGTTCCTGTTCGGCGGCGACAGCGAAGGTGGCGGACAGCAGCCCCAGCGACAACAGCAGGCTACGCGGGATGTAGGACGTGGCACCCATGCAGGATTCCCCTTGGCGAAATGGCGTACATGATGCGTGATTCTTTGGCGTTTGGCTGCGCTCGCGAGCGATCCGACACCGCGTCAGAACCGGTTGCAGCCTGATCGATGAGTTATTTCCCGCGGCGGCCTGATCTGCGACAAGGGTTGGTTCTACTTCGATTGCACCGCTTTCAGCCTGTCAGACAATGAAAGAAACCGAACGTTTTCCGAACAGCGTCCGAACAAGGCGGGAGGTGCTGCTGTGTTCTACCCGCGTCGTGTTTTCCTGATTACCGTCCTGCTGGCGGTGGCGGCGTCGCTGCTGGCCGGCTGGCACATGCTGCAGATGAGGCAGGATGCGCTGGCCTATGCCCACGCCAGCGGCAAGAACACCCTGATGCTGGTGGAGCGGGACCTCCACCGCGACCTGGATGTGCATTGGCAAACCCTGCAAACGCTCGCCAACGTCATGGCCGGCCCGGCCACCCCCGAACTGTCCCGGCAGGTATTGCAGGAACTGGTGCAGGGGCACGCCGCCGGGGCCGCGCAGGCGGGCACGCTGGTGGTGACCGATGCGAAGGGCCACCTGCTGGTGGACCTCAACCACCTTGGCGAGGCACACAAGGACCTGTCCCGGCGCGAGTATTTCCGGGGGGCGCGCGACTACCCTTCGCGCCTGTTCCTGAGTCATCCGTTCCTGCCCCCCTACCCCGGCACCTTGCCCAGCATCGCGCTCAGCCGTGCCGTGCAGGACAAGCACGGCAACTTCCTCGGCGTGGTCGCGGCGATCAAGGAACTGCGGCACCTGGAAACCTTCGTCCGTGAACTGGACCTGGGAAAGCGCGAGGTGGTCTCGATCCGCCTGCTCGACGGCACGGTCCTGGCCCAATGGCCGCCGGCGCCAGCGCGCGACAGCGAGGATGAGAGCAGGACGTTCCGCAGTTTCGTCGCCAGTGGCGAGAAGGAGTCTTTCAGCCAGCAGCCCTATGGTTCGGAGGCTTACTGGCGAGGCTATCGGCGTGTCGGCGACTATCCGGTGACGGTCTCGGTCGAGTTGTACCGGGAGGATATCTTCCAGACCTGGACCGGCCGCAACTGGACCACCAGCGGGCTGCTGCTGGCGATCAACGCCGCAACGCTCTTCTTCGCCTTCCGCCTGACCCGCCACCTGCGTCGCCGAGACGCCAAGGAAGACCGCCTGCGCACCGAGGCCGACACCGACCCGCTGACCGGCCTGCACAACCGCCGCTGGTTCGACGACAAGGCTCGACTCGAATGGCAACGCCGCCGCGACGGTGACGGCGACCTGGCGGTGCTGATGCTGGATATCGACCAGTTCAAGGCCTACAACGACCACTACGGCCACCCGCGCGGCGACCTGGCGCTGATCAACGTGGCGCACCTCGTCCGCCAGGGCTGCCGCCGCGAGAGCGACGGCGCGGCACGCTACGGCGGCGAGGAGTTCGTGGTCATCCTGCCCGGCTGCGATACCGCCGCCGCGGAACGCGTGGCCGAATCGATTCGCCGCGCCGTGGAGGAAACCGCCCTGCCCCACGCCAAGGGCGATCGCGGCGTGGTGACCATCAGTATCGGCGTGGCGAGCACCTCGGATACCCCGGCGGACAGCATCGAAGCACTGGTCGCGGCGGCGGACGCGAATCTCTACGAGGCCAAGGCGGCGGGGCGCAACAAGGTGGTGGCGTGAAGCGGGTCAGCCCGCCAACGGCGCCATCACCTCGACTTCCTGGATATCGAAATCGCGGCGCAGGTAGTCCATGCGCTGCTCATGGAATTCGCGCATGTGCGGCAACGCGGTGTGCACGGCCAGGTGCTCGCGGCTCTGCCAGACCTCGAAGAAGGTGAACAGGGTCGGGTCGCTGGCGTCACGCAGCATGTGGTACTGGACGCAGCCGTCCTCGGCACGGCTCGGTGCGAGGTAGGTGCGGAACAGGTTCTCGAAGGCTTCTGACTTTTCCGGACGGGTGTGGGCCTGGAGGATGAAGGCGTACATGGGCGTGGGCCTCGGGATGGCGGATGAATTCCCCTATCCTGACGCAAACCAATCAGCAGTATTCGTGAGTCTTGCGCACATATCCTTTGTCGGGGAACGGGTTTTTCCCGCGTGCACGCGTCGATATCCTGCCGCCATCCAGAATTCGTCACTTCGAGAGTCCTTCCCATGAAAAAGATCCTGCTGATCAATGGCGGCAAGCAGTTCGCCCATTCCGACGGCCGCTACAACGCCACCCTGCACGAAGCCGCCATCGCTTACCTCGACCGCGCCGGCTGCGACGTGAAGGAAACCTTCGTGGACGGCGGCTACGACGTGGCCGAGGAAGTGCAGAAGATGCTCTGGGCCGACGTGGTGATCTACCAGATGCCCGGCTGGTGGATGGGTGCGCCCTGGACCGTCAAGCAGTACATCGACGAGGTCTTCACCGCCGGCCACGGCAGCCTCTACGCCAACGACGGCCGCACCCGCTCCGATGCCTCGCAGAAGTACGGCAGCGGCGGCCTGCTGCACGGCAAGCAATACATGATCTCGGCCACCTGGAACGCGCCGCAGCAGGCCTTCGACGACCCGACCGATTTCTTCGAAGGCAAGGGTGTGGACGCGGTGTACTTCCCCTTCCACAAGGCCAACCAGTTCCTGGGCATGAGCCCGCTGCCGACCTTCCTCTGCGTGGATGTGATGAAGCGTCCGAATATCGAGGGCGATGTGGAGCGTTACCAGCGGCACCTGGGCGAGGTGTTTGGTACCCAGGCATCATGAAGCGCCTTTCGTAGGAGCGAGCTTGCTCGCGAACGGACTTGCCGGCGGTTCCGGTGCTGGACTGATCGCGGACAGAGTCCGCTCCTACAAGAGCAGGTTCGCCTCGCAACAATTTGCCAGGACACGCCTCCGTAGGAGCGGACTGCGTCCGCGATTGAACCTCCCGACCACTCCGATGCCAGGCGGTTCGCGAGCAAGCTCGCTCCTACAAGAGCCGGGCCTTATTGCTCCGAGCTAGCCGGATGAACCTCGCAGCCGCGCCACCGGGCACCCGGCATTGGGTTCCGCCCGCGAATCAGCTAGGCTTCGCCCTTTCCTACTGCCTGTTCAGGAGTTATTCCATGGCCCGTGCATCCGCCCGTCACATCCTGGTTTCCAGCGAAGCCAAGTGCAATGAACTCAAAGCTGCCATCGAAGGCGGCGCCGATTTCGCCCAGGTGGCCCGCGACAACTCCACCTGCCCGTCCGGCCGCAGCGGCGGTGACCTGGGCAGCTTCCGTCCGGGCCAGATGGTTCGCGAGTTCGACCAGGTCGTGTTCAGCGCGCCGCTGAACGTCGTCCAGGGTCCGGTAAAGACCCAGTTCGGCTACCACCTGGTAGAAGTGACCAGCCGCGAGGACTGATCCGCTCCGCCTGCGCCGTGCCCGTCGATGGGCGCGGCGCCCTGCCTTCACACCGGCCCGCCACGGGCTGCCAGCATTACCCCCAGCCCCACCAGTATCGAGCCGCACACCCGCGGCATCAGGCGCTTGCCGCGCCCTTCTCCCAGCACGCCGAGCAGCAGTGAGGCGAACAGTACGGCGAGCACGTCGGCGCTGGAGAACACCAGGTTGACGATCACCCCGAGGATGAAGAACTGCAGGCCCACCGGCAGGCTGGCGGCCGGGTCGACGAACTGCGGCAGGAAGGTCAGGAAGAACAGCGCAGTCTTGGGGTTGAGCATCTCCACCACGATGCTGTCGCGCAGCACCTGCGGATGCGCCTCGGCCACTTCCTCAGCGCCTTCGAGCAGCCGGCGCTGGCCCAGGATCATCGAGCCGCCCAGCCAGATCAGGTAGGCCGCGCCGGCCAGCTTCAGGCCCAGGTACAAGGTGGGCGCATGGTGCAGCAGCGCAGCGAGCCCGGCGCTGGCGGCAAGGATGTGCAGGTAGCAGCCCAGGTGGATGCCCAGCGCCGCATGCAGGCCGGAGCGGCGGCCGTGGGCGAGGGTCTGCGAGGTCATGTAGAGGATGGCGGGGCCTGGCATGCAGGCGAAGGCCAGGGTCGCCAAGGCGAACGAGGCCCAGTAGGCAGACTGCAGCATGATCTGATCCTTCCCTTGATCACGAATGATGGTCTGGCGCCTCACAAGGGAGCGGCGAGCCAGTGGCGGGAAGGTTAGGGACGTGGGCCGGTCAGGCACATACGGCAGTTGCCGTATTTTTTCTGCGCTGGAGCGGCGTTAGGCTGTGCTCCAACAGGTTGGAAGGAATCGACGGCATGCGCCCTCGCACGCGTGGTACGCACAGGCAAGGTTCAGGCGCTGGGGACTCCCAGGCGTACGGCGTAGGCCGTCAGTTCCGCGGGGCTGTGCAGGTCGAGTTTGCGCATCAGGTTCTCGCGATGCTTGCGCACGGTGAGCGGGCTGATGCTGAAGTGCTCGGCGATTTCCCGTGCACTGCGGCCCTGGGCGGCAAGGGTGAGAATCTGCCGTTCACGCCGGGTCAGTTGCACCGCCGCCAGCAGGTTGGCTTCGTCGCGCGGGCGCACGTGGGGGCCGTCGAGGATGAAGCGCAGGCTGCGCGCCAGGTACGTCTGTCCGCCACGCAGGGCATCGATCGCCTCGAGCAGTTCACCGGTTTCCTCGCCCTTGCTCAGGTAGCCATGCACGCCGGCGTCGAGTACCGAGCGCACGGTGGCCAGCTCGGTGTTGGCGGTGAGCACCAGGATCTTCAGGCGCGGGTGGCGCTGGCGCAGGTCGTGGATGACCTGCAGGCGGTTGAGCCCCGGCATGTTCAGGTCCAGCAGCAACAGGTCGGCCGGGCATTCCTCCAGCAGCGACTGCAGACGGATGCCGTCACCGGCCTCGCCGACCACCTCGACCGCCTCCAGGGTCGAGAGCAACAGACGCAGTCCATCGCGCACGATGCCATGGTCATCGGCGACCAGCACCCGCAAGCGCTTCCCTTCCATCGTTCGTCTCCTTGAGGCCATCGAAATGCACAGCAGCCCTCAGCAACGCGAACTGGTCGATCTGTTGTTCCGCCAGTCCTATGCCGTGCTCTTCGCCAACCTGGTGATACCGCTGCCGGTGCTGTACATCTTCCGCAACGCCCTGTCGCCGACGGCGATGGGGGTCTGGTTGGCCGCGCTCTACGTGCTCACGCTGGGGCGGATTGTCCTGGCACGCGCGTACTTCCGGCAAGCCCCCGCGGGCACGCCGGGCAGGCATTGGCCCTGGACGGCCACGCTGCTGTCGTGGCTCAGCAGCCTGCTGTGGGGCTGGCTCGGCTGGGTGGGCTTCGCCCACAGCGACCCGCAGCTCTTCGCCTTCACCTGCATCGTGCTGACAGGGCTGGTGTGCGGCGCGGTGCCGTCGCTGTCGGCCTATCCGCCCGCCTATGTCGGTTCGCTCGCCGCCATGCTGCTGCCACTGCTGGTGCTGTGCCTGAGCCGCCGCGACGAACAGTTCGCCACCTACAGCTTCTTCATCGCCTGCCTGGCCGGGGTGAACCTGTATTACAGCCGGGTCACCTACCGCAGCCTCTGCGAAACCGTCCGCCTGCGCCTGGAGAACTCGGAGCTGGTGCAGGACCTCAAGGAGCAGCGCGACCGCGCCCAGGCCGCCGACCATGCCAAGACGCGCTTCCTCGCCGCCGCCAGCCATGACCTGCGCCAGCCGATCCACGCCCTGGGCCTGTTCGTCGGCGCGCTCGCCTCGCTGGCCGAGCGCGGCCCGGTGGACGCCCCCAAGGCGCGGGACATCGCCACGCGCCTGCGCGCCATGCTCGGCAACCTGGGCAGCCTGCTCAACGGCCTGCTGGACATCTCCCGACTCGACGCCGGGGTGGTGCCGCTGGCTCGCGAGCCCATCGCCCTGCAGCGGCTGTTCACCGACCTGCAACTGGAGTTCGCCGGTACCGCCGCTGAACGCTGCCTGCGCTGGCGGGTGTGCGGCAGCCGGCTGTGGGTGGACAGCGACCCGGTACTGCTCAAGCGGCTGCTGGACAACCTGCTGGCCAACGCCTTCCGCTACACCCACAGCGGCGGCGTACTGCTGGGCTGTCGTCGCCACGGCCAGGAAGTGGAAATCCAGGTACTGGACAGCGGCATCGGCATCCATCCCAGCCAGCAGGAGATGGTCTTCGAGGAGTTCGTCCAGCTGCACAACGCCGAGCGCGACCGCAAGCAGGGCCTCGGCCTGGGCCTGGCCATCGTTCGCCATACCGCCCGCCTGCTCGGCCACCCTCTGCGCCTGCAATCGCAGCCCGGACGCGGCTCGCTGTTCGCGGTCCGCCTGCCCCTGGTGCAGGCCCCGGCTGCCAGCCCGGCCACCTGTCCCCTGCCCGAAGAGCCCGACACCAAAGGCCTGGGCATCATGGTGGTGGACGATGAGCGCGACGTCCTGCACGCCCTCTGCAACCTGCTGGAGGTCTGGGGGCATCGCGTCTATCCGGGCACCACGGCGCTGCAGGCCTGCCAGCGGCACATCGAAGCCAGTCATCGCGGCCCGGCGCCCGTCCATCTGATCCTCACCGACTACCGGCTGGGCGAGGGGCAGACCGGCGAGGAAGTGATCCGGCGTATCCGCAGCTACCTGGCGCGCAAGGTGCCGGCGCTGATCGTCACCGGCGACACCTCCCCGGAGCGCCTCCGCGAAGCGACCGCCCACGGTTATCGCCTGCTGCACAAGCCGCTGGATACCGACCAGCTACGGGAGGCGCTGGGCGTCAGCCAGCAGCAAGCGGAAACGGCCTAGCGCTGAGGTCGGGCCTCGCAATCCCGTGCGGTGTGTCAACGCAGACTCCTCGTACCTTTCCTACGCTCGCGTCCTACAACCTGCGTCCCGGCTAGTCTGAATACAGACGCGCCCTGACTGCCGGGCCCACCGCCGAACGAAGGATGTTCCCATGAGCACTGCCAGCGCCACCGCCCTGCCCGATGTCTTCAGCTACCTGGCCCAGCTGCCACAGAACGCCGGCTCCGACATGTTCTTCAGCGTCGGCGCGCCGCCGCACCTCAAGATTGAAGGGCACAGCCGGCCGGTGGGCGAGCGCGTGCTGGCCACCGGCGAAGTGAAGACCCTGGCCTGGCAATTGATGACGCCCGAGCAGGTGACGGAGTTCGAACGCGACCTGGAGATGAACCTGGCCATCAGCGTGGCGGAGCTGGGCCGCTTCCGCGCCAACATCTACTACCAGCGCGGCGAGGTGGCGATGGTGGTGCGGCTGATCAAGCAGGTGATCCCGGACGTGGCGACCCTCGGCCTGCCGCCGATCCTCGACAAGCTGGCGATGCAGGATCGCGGACTGATCCTGGTGGTCGGTGCGGCCGGCTCGGGCAAGTCCACCACCCTGGCGAGCATGCTGGACTTCCGCAATCGCCACCGCTCCGGGCACATCGTCTGCATCGAAGACCCGATCGAATTCCTCCATTCGCACCAGAAGTCGATCATCGACCAGCGCGAGGTGGGCCTGGATACCCACAGCTACGCCGATGCCCTGCGCAACGTGCTGCGCGAGGCCCCGGACGTGATCATGCTCGGCGAAATCCGCGACGCGCCGACCATGCAGAACGCCCTGCACTACGCCGAAACCGGCCACCTGTGCGTGGCCACCCTGCACGGCACCAGTTGCCGCCATGCCATCGAGCGCATCACCCGCTTCTTCCCCGACGAAGCCCGCCCGCAGGTGCTCGCCGACCTGTCGCAGAACCTGCTGGCACTGATCGGCCAGCGCCTGGTACCCGGCACGCGTCAGCGCCGCGCGGTAGCGGTGGAGCTGATGCTGGGCACGCCGCACATTCGCGGCATCATCCAGCGCGACGAGCTGCCGGAGCTCAAGGGCGCGGTGGAGCGCGCATTGGAAAGCGGCATGCAGAGCTTCGACCAGAGCCTCTACAAGCTGCTGGAGGAAGGTCGCATCAGCGTCTCCGACGCGCTCAAGTTCGCCGACTCGCGCACCGACCTCGCGCTGAAGATCAAGCTGGAACGCGGGATGGACGACGACAGCATGGGCTCGGTGTTCGGGGCGTAGGGCACTCCCGGCCCGGCAGCGAGGCCGTTACACCACAGACACGAACGCTCACGCAGGGCGTATGACGGTCGACGTGACACGCCGCGTGGCCTTGATCGCAGCCACCCCGAGTCCTCCCCCGCGTCGATGGCCAGAATCGGCAGTACGCCCTGCCAAAGCCCCTCACAGGCCCTGCAGCAACGCATCCAGGTCCACGCTTTCGGCCATCGCCCGATTCCCCGCATCCCCCGGGTGCAGGTGATCGCCGCTGTCGTAGGCCGGCAGCAGGCGCAACGGCCGTGCCGGATCGCGCAGGCGGGCATCCAGGTCGATCACCGCATCGAACTCTCCGCTTTCGCGTATCCAGCGGTTCACCTGCTGGCGCAATGCTTCCTTGTTGGCCGCGTGGTAGTTCTCCACCACCGATCCGCTCAACGCCCGTTCGAACGGCAACAGGGTCGCTCCGATGATACGCACGCCCCGCACATGGGCCTGGGCGATGAGCTGCCGGTAGCCCGCCACCAGGTCCTCGAACTGCACCAGCGGGTTGTTCGGCGCGAAGGTGCTGCCGGGCCAGGAGATATCGTTGATGCCCAGCAGGACGATGGCCGCCTTCACCCCCGGCTTGTCCAGCGCATCGCGTTCGAAGCGCACCAGGGCGCTCTGCCCCATGCCGTCGGAGAGCAGCCGCGCGCCGGAGATACCGGCGTTGATCACCCCCACCTTGCGCGTGGCCAGGCGCTGCGCCAGCACGTCCGGCCAGCGCTGGTTGCCGTCGAGGCTGGCGCCGCGGCCGTCGGTGATGGAGTCACCCAGCACCGCCACCACCGGGCGCGGCTCGGCGGACTCCACCAGCACATCGGCGAGGAACAGCCGCGCTTCCACCTTGCCCTCCGGCGGCAGGCGTACGGCGTCGACCTGCTCGCCGGGCTCGCCATAGACGCGCTGCTTGCCGTCCCAGTGGAAGCTCTCGATGACGGTCGGCTGCGGCAGGTAGAGCGATACCGTCAGCTCGCCTAGCGCCGGCACGGCGAGATCCAGCGGGTCACTGAGCAATTGGGCGCCGGGAGCGATATAGGCCGTGGGCTGGCCGGAAAAGGTCAGGCGGTGACTGGTACCGCCCAGGCGACCACCCGGCGCGGCCAACGCCACCGCCGCGCCGCCAATGGCCACCGGCTGGCTGCCGTAGGTGTTGGACAAGGCGATGCGCAGCCGGCGCCCGCCCAAGCTGACCTTCACCACCTGGCGCAACGTATGGTTGCCGATCACCGCCGGCACGCCCACCGGCAGCGGTACTTCCCTGCCCCAGGTGCGCTGCGGACTGGCGCTCCAGGTGGCTTGCCAGTGTCCGTCCTCGGCCAGCACCAGGGGCGCGACCAGCGCAATCAGCGCAGCGAACAGCAGTCGTCTCATGGGGATTCCTCGAGCCCGGCAAGCGGCATCTGCACTGCCCCTTCATTGGATGAACAAATCGGCAGGGGAGGCAGGCCACTCTGCCCATCCCGCCGCTACCCACCACTTTTCGAATTACTCCACCATCGGCCGCACTTGCCCGGTTTCGAAGCCGTGCGAGAGCGTAGCGGCTATGCTGATGGCCAATAGACAGAACCGGCGCACACAGACCGGTCGATTTCTGCCATTCGCTTCCGGGGGACTTCCATGGGCAAGCCTCAACCGCCTTACCTGACGGCCATGCTGGGCATTTCGTTGCTGCTGGCCGGCTGCTCCAGCGCCACCACCGCGCCCTGCGAGGCGTCCATGGGCAGCCAGCGCTGTCATGTCGAGCGCCTGCTCTACCGTAACGACATGCTGCAGGCGAAGATGCTGATCGCCTCCGGCGACCCGGGCAACTACGAACTGGCGGGTGCCCTGCTCGATCGCGCCCAGCCCTTCGATGAACGCGGCGAAGTGAGCTTCTACAAGGCGCTGCTGAAGATCAAGGAAGGCCCGCAGGTGAGCGAAGTGCTGCCGCTGCTGGAGCACGCCGCCGACGCCGGCCAGCCCTATGCCGTGGCGCTGCTGTACAAGGTCTGGTCCGAGCCCTATCTGGTGGCGCAGGCCAATCCGGGCAAGGCCCTGCGCTACCGGCGCGCCTACTCGGGACTGGACGTGGCCCGCAGCGGCTATCCCTCCTTCGAGCAGTCGCTGATGGTCGTCGACAACCTGCTGGCGCCGCCGCCCGCGCTCGCCAGCCAGCAGGTCCGCCGCTAACGCTCGTCCGGCGCCGGAGCGGGCTGCTCGACGGTCCGCTCGCCTGCCCCCTTGTCGTGGGGCAAGTGGAGATCGATCACCGCATTGAGCTCCGCCCCCAGCAACAGCACCGCCGAGGAAATGTAGAAGTACAGCAGCAGGACGATGATGGCGCCGACGCTGCCGTACATGGCGTTGTAGTCGGCGAAGTTCTTCACGTAGAAACCGAACCCCAGGGACGCGGAAATCCACAGCACCACCGCGAGCACCGAGCCGGGGGTGATGAAGCGGAACCTCTGCTTCACGTTGGGCGTGACGTAGTAGATCACCGCTACCGCCATCATCATCAGCAGCACGATGACCGGCCAGCGCAGCACGCTCCAGAGCAGCACCACGTAGTCCTCCAGCCCCACCCGCGCGGCGATCCAGCCCATGACCTGCGGGCCGAGGATCATCAGCGCGGCGATGACCAGGAGCATGCCGACGATGCCGAAGGTGTAGAGCACCGACAGCGGCACGCGCTTCCACGCCGGCCGCCTCTCGCGCACGTCGTAGGCCGCATTCAGCGCGGTCATCAGCGAGCGCACCGCCGCCGAGGACGACCACAGCGCAATGATGATACCGATCGACAGCAGGCCGCCCTGGCGCTGCTGCAACTGGTCGATCACCGGATTGACCTGCTCCAGCGCCTGCGCCGGCAGCACATAGTCGGCCTGCCCGCGCAGCCAGTCGAAGAACTCCGGCAGGTGCAGGAAGCCCAGCAGAGCAATGAGGAACAGCAGGAAGGGAAACAGCGAGAACAGCCCCTGGTAGGCCAGCGCGGCGGCATAGGTAGGCATCTCGTCGTCGAGAAAATCCTTCACCGTCAGGCTGATCAGTTTCCAGGGCCCCAGGCTCAGACCCCGCATATCCATGAATCGCATCCCGCTCCGTCCTTCTGCTGGCTGGCCCGCCGGCCGTTGGTGCAGGGGTGGACCTGCGCGGCGCGGGCAAAGTTGCATTTGAAAGCGCGGCGCAGAGCGCCCGCCAGGACAGACCATAGCCGCTGGGCGCCGTTCAGTGCCAGCAGGAGGGGCGCACGGTGTGCGAAGGAAGGCTCAGTCGGCCAGGCGATAGACCTTGGCGAATCGCGCCGCCTTCACCACGCCGTAATCGCCGGGCGCGTACTGCATCACCCAGTCGCCAGCCGCGCCAGTCAGGCGGTCGCCGCCTGTCGAGCGCAGGAGGCTGAACGCCTCGTCCATGCGCCGGGCGAGCACCACCGTCGGCCGGTTGCGATAGGCGCCGGGCTCGCCATGGGTGAGCGCCGCGTCGGCGGGCAGGTACTTCGGATCGAAACGCTCGCGGGAGACGACCCAGCGTTCGCCCGTCGCGCTGCTGATGATCGCATCGCCGGGGGCATAGCGGTTCGGGCCTTCCAGGCTCATCAGCTCACCGGGCGCCACGGCGAATTCGACGGTGACGGTTTCGTCCTTGACCACGCGCTGCGCAGCGGAGTCGGTGGAGAGATCGAGTTGAGTCAGTTCGAGCATGGCAGCGGGCCTGCCTCCGGATAGGCGTGAAGGGTGAGACGGGAGCGACGCCCGGCTCGTGCGGTGTGCAAGAGTAATCGGAAAGAACAGCCGCCGCGACTGGCCAGGCGGAACACCGCGCCATGGCCTATAAACTTCCTGGCGCTTCCGCGTCCCACTCCTCCCGCCGTACAGGAAAACCGCATGCCGATCCGTCTGATCCCCCGCCTTGCCCTGCCCCTCCTGCTGCTGGCCAGCGTCGCCGTACAGGCCGACGAGGCCGCCGACGAAGCCAAGTTCCTACAGGTCTCGGTGACCTACTTCGACCAGGTCACCCGCACCAACCTGCCGCACAAGGTGGACAAGGTCACCACCCTCAACAGCGTGCAACTCGACCCGGCGAAGAAGATGCTGTATTACCGCTACGCGATTTCCAGCCTGCGCCTGGACCAGATGGACCTGGGCGCCCGCGCCAAGTTCGAGAACGGACTGAAGACGCAACTGGAAGGCACCACCTGCCAGCAGACCGACCTGCTGCAGCGCTTCCGCGAGCACCACCTGAGCGTCACCCACGAATACACCGGCAGCGACGGCAAGCCGCTGGCCAGCATCACCATCGACCCGCAGACCCTGAATTGCGCCAAGAGCTGATCCCCCGCCCCATGAGTCGCGCCGACTACCACCAGGAACACGCCCAGCGCGCCGAGGCCGAAGCCCGGCGCCTGCTGGCCGAGCGCGAGGCCATGGGTGCGCGCTGGCTGCCCTGGGTGGCCACCGAGCTGTACCGCCTGACGCCGCCCCACTACGCGGCGATGGTGCGCCGCGAGCTGGAGCGCCTCGCCAGCGGCTGAACGGCGAGGCGGCATGCCGTCCGAAGGCTATGCTGTAGCTGTCCGCCCTCGGATCGAGGGCGTCCCGTCGGAGGACAGGTCATGAAAGGTCTCGACGCGAAAAAGCAAAGCAAGAAGAAGCCGCTGAAAACCGCACATGAAAAGCGTATGGCCAAGCGGCAGAAGAAATCCGGCAAGACACTGCTGGGCACCCCGCAGCAATCGTCGTGAGGGCACGCCCCTCGTCACGCGGATAGCCTTGGGAGAGGCTATCCGCTTATCGAATTCAGTCCCGTGAGCCCATGCGCTTGCGGGCAACCCCGGCATCAAGCGATTCGCGGGCATGGCCCGTTCCTACAGGGGCCTCGGAAGGTTCTTGTAGGAGCGGGCCATGCCCGCGAAAAGCGCCAATAGGCGCCCCCATGAACGGTTGCACGCCCCTCGCATCGAACCCGCTCTCGTAGGAGCGGACTCCGTCCGCGATCAGCCCCTGCGCCAGAACATCGCGGACAAAGTCCGCTCCTACAAAAGCGCAGTCACCGACAGGACGACACCCGCCTATCTCAGTCATCCGCCTTCGGATCGAGCCCCGGGAACAGCACTTCGGTAAAGCCGAACTTGCTGAAATCGGTGATCCGCGACGGGTACAACCGGCCGATCAGGTGATCGCACTCGTGCTGCACCACGCGTGCATGGAAGCCTTCGACGCTGCGGTCGATCGTCTGTCCCTGCGGGTCGACGCCCTGGTAGCGGATGCACCGGTATCGATTCACCGCGCCGCGCAGGCCCGGCACCGACAGGCAGCCTTCCCAGCCCTCCTCCAGCTCCTCGCCGAGCGGCGTGATCACCGGGTTGAGCAGGATGGTCGGCGGCACCGCCGGGGCATCCGGGTAGCGCTCGCTGCGCTCGAAGCCGAAGATCACCAGCTGCAGGTCCACGCCGATCTGCGGCGCAGCCAGGCCGACGCCGCCGACGTGGTGCATGGTCTCGAACATGTCGTCGATCAGCGTCTGCAATTCGACGCTGCCGAACATCGACGCGGGCACCGGCGGCGCCACACGCAGCAGGCGTTCGTCGCCCATCTTGAGAATCTCGCGGATCATCTCGCTCTCGCCCCTGGACTGGCCGGAAAGCGGCATCCTCGGCCATGCGCGGGCATCGTGCAAGCCAGGCGACCACTGGGCCCCCGCACCACGGGGCCACCTCGCCGGTGCTAGACTCAACTCTGACGAAATTCAGCAAATGGCGGCGATCTGCCGGAATTCACGGCAGATCCCTGTCAAACCCAAGGGGTTTTGACCGGTTGGGGGCGGAGGTTCGTCATGAACAGGCATTACTACATCAGCGACAACCTGGACGACCTGGAAACGGTCGAACAGGAACTGGCGCAAAGCGGCATCAGCCTGGAGCAAATGCACGTGCTGAGCGATCAGGATGCCGAGCTGAAGGATCATCGGCTGCACCAGGTGCCATCGATGATGAAACAGGACGTGGTGCACTGGGGCAAGGTCGGCCTGCTGATCGGCGCCATGCTGGCGGTGCTGGTACTGGTGGTGGGCTATTTCAGCGGCTGGACGCAAACCGCCGCGGGCTGGATTCCGGTGCTGTTCCTCGCCGCAGTGCTGATGGGCTTCAGCCTGTGGGAAGGCAGCTTCGTCGGCCTGCAACGCCCCAGCGGCGACGTGCGCCGCTTCGAGCCCAGCCTGCATGCTGGCCAGCATGTGTTCTTCGTCGACGTGAAGCCCGAGCAGGAGCCCGTGCTGGACATGGTGGTGCGCCATCACCCGCGTCTGGAGATCGCCGGCTTCGGCGCGGCCATGCCAAGCTGGCTGGTGTCCGTCGAACACGCCTGGAACCGCTTCCGTCACATGATGTGACGCGCAGGCGCCTCCCCTGCCGCGCCGCCCGGGCGCCGCGGAGAGGCGTCGTGCGGCTGGATTCGCCTCGCCTTGATGCATATCAGGCCGATCCGCGCGCCCAGGCTCGAAACTGAGTCCTCGAAAGCAACGGAATCAGGCGTCAAGGCAGGCCGCGGCCTGCGGCGCCAGCATTCGCCAGGAGGACTCCATGCCCCGACCTGCGCAGATCATCATTCGATCCAGCCCGGGCATCGACCGCCAGCACTATCTCATCCGCCTCGACTACCAGGTGGAGAACCCGGCCAGCCGCGATGCGCGAGTGAAGTTCCAGCTGGACGGCGAGATCGACGGCCAGCCGTTCGTTGATGACTTCGAACTGCCCGGCGACATCGCCTTCAACTTCGCCAGCAGCGCCTCCCGCCTGCTGCGCCGCCACGGCCTGCGCCTGTGCCAGGGAGCGGTGGTGCGTTTTCGCAAGGAGCACGACCAGGTCTTCGACGACCTGCGCCGCCAGCTGGGCGCCGAACCCGGCAAGCCGGTGGACCTGCAGCGCATGGCGTCGCTGGCGCCGGTGCAACCGCGTTGCGCGGTTGCCGAATCCATCGTGCGCGGACGTGGCTGAGCCGTTCAGACCAGCTCGATACCGTCGTCGAGGATGGTGATCAGGCCCTGCTTGTAGAGGCCGCCGATGGCCTTCTTGAAGTTGCCCTTGCTGACGCCGAACTGCTGCGCGATCAGCTCCGGCGGGCTCTTGTCGCTCAGCGCCAACCGGCCGCCGGCTTCGCGCAGGGCCTTGAGAATCTGCTCGCTGAGTGCATCGGACAGGCCGGCGCCGGCCGGCTGCAGGCTCAGGCTGATCTTGCCGTCGGCGCGCATTTCCTTGATGTAGCCGGTCTCGCGCAGGCCGTTGCGCATGAACTTGAAGACTTCGTTCTTGTGAATCAGGCCCCAGTGCTTGCCGTCGATGATGGCCTTGTAGCCGAGGTCGGTGCGCTCCACCACCAGCAGGTCCACCTGCTGCCCAACCTTGTAATTGGCCGGGGTGTTGTCCAGGTAGCGGTCCAGGCGCGCGGTGGCGGTGATGCGGCGGGTGCGTTCGTCGAGGTAGACGTAGACCACGCAGTAGTCGCCGACCTGTAGCGGGCGCTTCTCTTCGGAGTGCGGCAGCAGCAGGTCCTTGGGCAGGCCCCAGTCGAGGAACAGGCCGACGCGATTGACCTCCACCACCTTGAGGCTGGCGAAGCCGCCGACCTGCACTTTGGGCTTCTGGGTAGTGGCGATCAGGCGATCTTCGCTGTCCAAGTAGATGAACACGTTCAGCCAGTCGCCCACCTCGGTGGGTTCGTTCTTCGGCACGTAACGCTTGGGCAGCAGGATTTCGCCATGGCTCTCGCCATCCAGGTAGAGACCGAAATCGGTGTGCTTGGCCACCTGCAACGAATTGAACCGACCTATGACTGCCATGACGCTTACCTCGTGAACGGGGCGGGCATTCTACGCGCATTGGCGTCTGATGGCTGCCGCCGGTTACCGGATTAAGCCAGATCTGAACCTGTAGGAGCGCGCCATGCGCGCGAATCGCGGGCATGGCCCGCTCCTACAGAGGAAACTCGCGCCGCGCCTGTCGATTTCTGTAGGAGCGGACTCCATCCGCGATTGGGTTCGGTGCCGTGCGGTTCGCGAGCAAGCTCGCTCCTACGAAAAGCGCGCCGGTGCCATACCTGTAGGAGCGAGCTTGCTCGCGAACAGATTCCGCTCCGGTGCCAATCGCGAGCAAAGACCAGACGTCTCCCGGCCCTACACATCCTGTGCCTGCCCAAACTGTAGCTCGGCCAGGCGCGCATACAGTGGACTGCTGTTCACCAACTCAACATGCCGCCCCAGCGCCACCAGCCGGCCGTGGTCGATCACGGCGATACGATCAGCATTCAGCACGGTCGCCAGCCGGTGCGCGATCACCAGCGTGGTACGGCCGCTCATCAGCCCCGGCAACGCCTGCTGGATCAGGTGTTCGCTCTCCGCGTCGAGCGCGCTGGTGGCTTCGTCCAGCAGCAGGATCGGCGCGTCCACCAGCAGCGCGCGGGCAATTGCCAGACGCTGGCGCTGGCCGCCGGAAAGCCCCTGGCCGCTCTCGCCCAGGTGCGTCTGGTAGCCCTGCGGCAGACGCAGGATGAATTCGTGTGCATGGGCGGCGCGGGCGGCGGCTTCGACTTCGGCGTCGCTGGCATCGGGGCGGCCGTAGCGGATGTTCTCCTCCACGCTGCCGAAGAACAGCGCCGGGTTCTGCGACACCAGGGCAAAGCTGCGCCGCAGGTCGGCGGGGTCGAGCTGGGCGATGGCTTGGCCGTCGATGCGGATATGCCCCTGCTGCGGGTCGTAGAAGCGCAACAGCAGGTCGAACAGCGTGGACTTGCCGGCGCCGGACGGCCCGACCAGCGCCAGGGTTTCCCCGGCCTCGACACGCAGGTCGATGCCATCGATGGCCCACTGTTCCGGGCGCGACGGATAGGCGAAGCGCACCCCTTCCAGCGACAGGCTGCCGCCGACCCGCTGCGGCAGCTTCAGCACGCCACTGGCTGGCGTGTGGATATCGCTGCGCGCCCGCAGCAGCTCGGCGATGCGCTCAGCCGCGCCGGCCGCGCGCTGCAGCTCACCGATCACCTCGCTCAGGGTGCCGAAGGCCATGCCGACGAGCAGGCTGTAGAACACGAAGGCCGCCAGCTCGCCGGCGGTGATCCGCCCGGCGATCACGTCCATGCCGCCGACCCAGAGCATCACCCCCACTGCGCCCAGCACCAGCAGGATCACCACGCTGACCAGCCAGGAGCGCTGCAGGATGCGCCGCCGCGCGGTATCGAAGGCCTGCTCGACGGTTTCGCCGAAGCGCTGACGATCCTGCGCCTGGTGGTTGTAGGCCTGCACCGTCTTGATCTGGCCGAGGGTCTCGCCGACGTAGCTGCCAACATCGGCGACGCGGTCCTGGCTCTGCCGCGACAGGCTGCGCACCCGGCGGCCGAACAGCAGGATCGGCGCGATCACCAGCGGCAGCGAGGCGACCACGATGCTGGTCAGCTTGGCGTTGGTGATGAACATCAGCGCCACGCCGCCGATCAGCATCAGCGTGTTGCGCAGCGCCATCGACAGCGACGAGCCGATCACCGTCTGCAGCAGCGTGGTGTCGGCGGTCAGGCGCGACTGGATCTCCGAGGCGCGGTTGTTCTCGTAGAAGCCCGGATGCAATTCGATCAGATGGTCGAACACGCGCCGGCGGATGTCGGCGACGAAGCGCTCGCCGATCCATGAAACCAGGTAGAAACGCACGAAGGTGCCTACCGCGAGCCCCGCCACCAGCACGAAGAAGACCCCGATGGCGCGGTTGAGCAGCGCGGCGGACTGGGTGACGAAGCCCTGGTCCACCAGCATGCGGATGCCCTGCCCCAGCGACAGGGTGATAGCCGCGGTGAACAACAGGGCGACCAGCGCCCCCAGGGCACGCCAACGATACGGAGCGAGGAACGAACGGGCCAGGCGCAACGCGTTGCGCTGGCGGGACGACAACAGGCGCATTGGGCGACTCGATGCTCGCGTCAGGGCCTCCGAGCGTAGCACCGCCGACCCCGCACAGGCGACGGCTGGCGCGGTGTGGAACCATTCGTGCCATAACCGCCCCGAAGAGTGCTCATTTCGTGTACAATGGGCGGCCAATTTGCGCAGACAGGTATGGCAGATATGACCACCAAGCCCTCCACCCGCCAGAAAGCCGCCCCCAAGGCCCCCGCCGCCACCGCCACCAGCGAAGCGCTGGCAGACCAGGTAGCCGCCTTCCTGAAGTCCGGCGGCGAGATTCAGCAGATCGCCAAGGGCGTGACCGGTCAGAACTACGGCGCACCGAGCCGCCACATCAGCCTCGGCAAGAAGTAACCCCCTTTTCGGCAAGCCTGCCGGCTCCGGCAGGCTGCCCGTTTCCCTCCTCTGCACGCTCCCGCATCATTCCCGACATCTTTTATTGCCTCCGCGCCTTGCTCTCGGGCAGAGTCCGCCAATAGTTTGGACCTGGCCGCCCCGGCCACCGCCGCAAGGAGTTCGCGATGCTACCCACGCCCCCGGAAAAGCTGCTGTCCCGCAACCTGCTGGATGTGCTCATCCGCGCCGGCCTGATTCTGCTGCTGGCCCTCTTCTGCTTCCGCATTTTCCACCCGTTCCTCGACCTGATGCTCTGGTCGGTGATCCTCGCCATCACCCTCTATCCGCTGCACCAGATGATCAGCCACGCCCTGGGCGACCGGCCGAACAGCGCGGCGACGGTGATCGTGCTGCTGGGCCTGGTGATCCTGCTGGTGCCGGTGGTGGTGATCGGCCTGTCCATGGCCGAGTCCGTGCGCGACCTGGTGCAGGCCATCCAGAACCGTACCCTGCATGTTCCGCTGCCACCGGATTCGGTGCAGAACTGGCCGGTGATCGGGCAGTACGTCTATCCGTTCTGGCATCGCGTCGCCACCGATTTCATGGGCGTTGCGCAGCAACTGGCCCCGCACCTGCAGGGCGTGGCGAAGAAGATCGCCGGCCAGGCGGCGGGCGTCGGCATGGGGCTGATGCAGTTCCTCGCCGCCTTCGTCATCGCCGGCGTGATCATGGCCTACGGCAAGCTGGGCAGCCGCACCGCCTGCGACATCGCCATCCGCATCTCCAACCTGGAACGCGGTCCGGGGCTGGCCGAGCTGTGCACCGCGACCATCCGCGCGGTGGCCCAGGGCGTGGTGGGCGTGGCGTTCATCCAGACGCTGTTCCTGGGCCTGGGCTTCATCGTCATGGGCATCCCCGGCGCCGGCCTGCTGGCCCTGGGCGTACTGCTGCTGGGCATCACCCAGCTGCCGGTGGTGCTGATCACCCTGCCGGCGATCATCTATGTGTTCATGACCGGCGACTCGCTGCTGGTGAGTATCCTGTTCACCGTCTGGACCGTCATCGGCGGCCTCAGCGACAACGTGCTCAAGCCCCTGATGTTCGGCCGCGGCAGCAAGGTACCGATGGCCGTGATCCTCATCGGCGCATTGGGCGGCATGCTCAGCAACGGCATCATCGGACTGTTCGTCGGCCCGGTGGTCCTGGCCCTGGGCTACGAGCTGTTCATGTCCTGGGTACGTGAGCGCGAGACGCAGCCCGAGCCGCCCGCCGCCCCGACGCCCTGAAGCCCTCTCAGAGCAGCGCGACCATTTCCTTGAGCGTCACCGCCCAGGTGCCCTTGGGATTGAGATAGCGGTAACCGAACCGCGAACCGTTGGCGCGGGCCGTCAGCACCGCATTCCACGCCAGGCCGCGCTGCAGGTCGTGGGCCGGATCGAGGAGGAAGAACGCCTCCTCGCTCATGCCCACGGCCAATCCCCAATGGCGGATGTCGCTGTCCTTGCGGCCGTGGAAACCCAGCACTACCGGGATGTTCGCCGCCAGGTGCTGGCGGGTCAGCTCGACCATGCGCCGGCCGCTGCCGCGTTCCACGCGGAACTCCTTGTCGCTGATCACCCGCAGCAGCTCCAGCAGGTCGTCGCCCGTGGTGCCAACGCGAATCAGTGGTTCGCGTCGTTCCAGCGCCTGCATCAGGCGG
Source organism: Pseudomonas sp. B1-22 (assembly GCF_050474425.1). Lineage (NCBI taxonomy): Bacteria > Pseudomonadati > Pseudomonadota > Gammaproteobacteria > Pseudomonadales > Pseudomonadaceae > Pseudomonas > Pseudomonas sp. B1-22. The sequence goes on from NZ_JBCHVH010000002.1 coordinate 200,736, forward strand.
CCGTAGCGTGTGCGCGAATCCACCGGCGCCAGCCCCTTGGCCTGGCGGCGCCCCAGCTGGTTGCGCGCCAGCATTGCCATCACCAGGCAATAGGGGCCGCAGGCGCCGTCCATGTCGCCCTGGCGCAGGTGCACCTTGTCGCCGCGGCGGTTAATCAGGCCACCGCTGCCGAGTTCGTCCACATCCCAGTGCAGACCGTCGATCAGGGTTATCTGCATCGCCTCGCTCCCCGTCCGTCATTAGGGTCTGACCGGCGGGAGTTCGGATCATTCCGATGGCTTGCGGTTACAATGGTGGCCCTTTTCCTGTCCCGGTCTCCCGTCATGTCCGAACCCATCCGCCTGTCCAAGCGCCTCGCCGAGCTGCTGCCCTGTTCGCGCCGCGAAGCCGAGCTGTATATCGAAGGCGGCTGGGTGACCGTGGATGGCGTGACGGTGGAGGAGCCGCAGTTCAAGGTCGACGACCAGCGCATCGAGCTGCTGCCCGGCGCCCTGCCCGAACCCCTGCCGCCGATGACCTTGCTGCTGCACAAGCCCGCCGGCTACAGCGTCGAGGACGCCGTGGCGTTGCTGCGGGAGGAACAGCGCTGGAGCGACGATCCCTCCACGCAGCGCCTGCTGCGCAAGCATTTGCGCCAGCAGCGCCCGACCACCCCGCTGGAAGACGGCGCCAGCGGCCTGCTGGTGTTCACCCAGAACTTCGGCGTGATCCGCAAGCTGATGGACGATGCCGCCCGGGTCGAGCACGAATACGTGATCGAGGTCAGCGGCGAGTTGGACGCCCACGGGCTGAAGCAGTTGGCCCAGGGCCTGCCGCTGAAAGCCAGCTGGCAGAGCGAAAACCGTCTGCGCATTGCCGGCAAGCAGGTGCGACCGGGGCTGATCGGCAAGCTGTGCCGGGAAGCCGGATTGCGTGTGGAAGCGATCCGCCGCATCCGCCTGGGAGGCGTGGCCATGGCCAAGCTGCCGGTCGGCCACTGGCGTTATCTGCAGCCGGGCGAGCGCTTCTAAAGGACTATCCGACCATGGTCCAAGGCTCCCCGTGCAACGCGGGGAGCCGCTCTGGCACGCCGTTTTGCGCTGCTATCGATGGCGTCGATAGTGAACAGCAGGCGCTTTCAGTTCTCTTTGCCCGGCCCGCGCGGCATCTTCGCCCCATCAGCTCGCTGGAATCCGATTCGCCGGCCCCTCTTCCAGGCCGCAGGGGCGAACCCACCACCCGCGACAGTCGCCCACGGCCCGAAAGAGGATCGAATCATGCAAATCGTACTGGACTTCCTGCTGCTGGTTGGCTCCCTGGTGGAGCTGCTGCTCTATGTCGTCCTGGCCAGCGTGGTCCTGGCCACCGTGGTGCTGCTCAGTGTCATCGCCGTATTGACCTTGCGCTCGCCCGGCCAGCCGATCAGCATTCCCGAACGCCGCCGGCCGGTGGTTCGCAAGCCGCGCGCCGTGGTGGTGGAGCATAAGCCGGCGCTGGCGGAAGCGGCCTGAGTCAGCGCCCGCTCCCTGGCTTCTCCCTATCCATCATCAAACCGACTGAGTCGACCTGCGTAACCTTCCGCACCACAGCCCTGACACGGACAACGCCCGCCGCCGGCAAAGCGGCGATGCGCCAGGGCGTCGCAGAATTCCCCAGCGCTTCCGGGCCGTCAGTGATGGCCGATACCCTGGTCTTCCAGGTGGTCGGCCTCGAACAGGGTCTCCAGTTCCTTGCGCGCCTCGCGGGCAGTCTGGATTACCGCCTTCTCGTCATCGTAGACGCGGTACTGGGCCATCAGCACCGCCTCGTCGTGACGCTTGAAGCGGCGAATGCGCGCAGCCACCTGTTCCTCGCTCAGCCCCAGGCCGGTGAGCAGCAAACGGCTCATTTCCAGGCTGGAATGGAAGGTCTCGCGCACCGGCGTCGCGTCGGCGTCGAGCAGGTGGTAGACGTGCTGGCGGTTGCGCGCCCGGCCGATGACCTTGATGTGCGGGTAGAGCTTGCGCACCAGCCGCGCGGTCTCGATGTTGGTCTGCGGATCGTCGGTGGCGACCACGAAGAACTCGGCCTTTTCCACCTGGGCGGCGCGGAGGATTTCCGGGCGCAGCGGATCACCGTAGAAGATCGGAATATTGCCGTAGCTGCGGGTCAGCTCGATGGTGTCCACCGAGGTGTCCAGCGCCACGAAGGGTACGCCCTGGGCGCGCATGATACGGGCGACTACCTGGCCCATCCGGCCCATGCCGGCGATCACCACGCGCGGCGCGTCATCGGGCAGTTGGCGGTATTCCGGCGGCGGCTCGCGCAGGACCGCCGGCTTGGGCTTGATGCCGCGCGCCAGGGCCAGCACCAGCAGCGGTGTCATCGCCATCGACAGGGTAATCCCCAGCACCAGCAGCGCATGCAGGTCGCCGTCCATCAGGCCCTGGGCCCGCGCCAGCTTGAACACCACGAAGGCGAACTCGCCGCCGGCCCCCAGCAGCACACCCAGGCGTATGGCCGAGACCTTGTCCAGACCACCGGCCAGACGGCCGATGAGGAACAACAGCGGCAGCTTGATGCCCACCAGCAGCAGGGTCAGGCCGATTACCCGCAGCGGCTCGCTCTGCAGCAGGCTGAGGTCGGCGCTCATGCCGACGCTGATGAAGAACAGCCCCAGCAGCAGACCCTTGAACGGCTCGATCTGCGCTTCCAGTTCGTGGCGGTATTCCGAGTCGGCCAGCAGCAGGCCGGCGAGGAAGGCGCCCAGGCCCATGGACACGCCCGCCTCTTCCATCAGCCAGGCGGTGCCCACCACCACCAGCAGCGCGGTGGCGGTCGACAGGTCGGCCTGGCCGGTACGCGCCACAGAGCGGAACACCGGACGCAGCAGGAAGCGCCCGCCGATCACCACCACGGCGATGCTGCCAACCACTTCCATGACATGGGCCAGGTCGCCGCCGGCCGCCGCCGAATCGGCGCGCGCGCCCAGCAGTGGGATCATGGCGATCAACGGGATCGCCGCGATGTCCTGGAACAGCAGGATGGCAAAGGCCAGGCGGCCATAAGCGCTGTTCAGCTCCTTGCGCTCGGCGAGGATCTGCAGGCCGAAGGCGGTGGACGACAGGGCCAGGCCACCGCCGATCACCACCGCCGCGTTCACCGGCAGATCGAAGGCCAGCACGCCGAGGCTGCCCAGCGCCAGCGCGGTGAGCAGCACCTGGGCCAGGCCCACGCCGAACACCTGCTTGCGCATCACCCACAGGCGCTTGGGCGAGAGCTCCAGGCCGATGATGAACAGCAGCAGCACCACGCCCAGCTCGGACAGGCTGGCGACGCTTTCCGGGTTGTCGATCAGCCCCAGCAGCGAGGGCCCGATGAACACGCCGGCGAGCAGGTAGCCGAGCACGGCCCCCAGCTGCATGCGCTTGGCCAGCGGCACCATGAATACCGCAGCGAGCAGGAAGACCACTGCCGACTGCAGGTAGTTCGTCCCATGTTCCATGTATCAAGACTCCTTGGAAGGGTTGGGGCGAAGCGAAAATCCACCCATGTCGTTCAAATCAGGCTGCCTTCGAATCAGACATCCAGAGCCACGCCCTCGGCCAGCAGATGACGCTGGAACTGCCCGGCCAGCGCATCCACCTGGCTCCACGGCTGCGCGTGACGCTCATCCAGCGCCACATGGCTGGCGGCGCGACAGCGCGCGTCGAGGCCACAGTGCTGGTAGAAGGCATTCACCACCTCGACCATCGGCTCACGCTGGTTTTCCATCAGGATCGCGCCATGGGCCAGCACCACGTAACGGCCGTCGCTGGGCCGGCGGCGCCAGCGCTGGGCGGTGCCGACCAGCTTTCGTCCGGACAGGTTGACGTTGTAGCGGCCATCGCAGAAGGCGCCGTCCACCTCGCCCAGACCCGGATCGAGGCCCAGTGCGGCAAGCCAGTCGCAGAGTGGCTGGCACAGGCGCTGGTAGGCGGTTTCGATGCGTGTCTGTTCGTTGTCGGTGGACGGAATCGCGTAGACCAGGGCGACATTGAGCACGGCGGGCGATTGCGGCACCGGCTCGCCGCCGGTATCGCGCAACGCGATGGGCCAGCCCAGCCCGGCGCAGACCTGCTCCGCCGCGCTGAAACCGTCCAGCCGGCTGAGCCGGCGCGGCATCACCAGCGCCTGCTGGAGCGGGCGCCAGAACAGCAGCCCGCTGTCCCGCTCGCCACGAAAGGCATCGTCCAGCAGGGCCCGCTCGGCATCCAGGCCCTCTTCCACCGGCAGGTGTTGCACTCTGTTCATGACCGATTCCTTCAGCATCCAGGGGGGCGGACTATGCCCGCAGCAGGCGAATCCGACAATTATCAGAGACGGATAGTTGCGGCTATAGCGACGTTTCGAAGGTAGCCGCAGTGGGCAGCCGCTCACAACCTGAACACTTCTTTCCAACCTGCCACGACACTGCCATCACCGCTGTCTATGCTCCAACTGCCCGCACGCGCTCGGGAGAGGCGGCAATCGTGTCCAGGACATGGCTCCAACAGCTGCAACATTCCGTCGCGGTCAATGACGCGATGGAGCAGCCGGTCGCCCTGGAAAACCTGCGGCGGCTGTATTTCGCCGCGGCTTTCGCCGTGGTTTTCGATCTCATCCATATTCTGGTGTTCTGGCTCAACCTGCAGGGTTCCAGCCCGGACCACGACGGCTGGCGCCTGGACATCATCCGCATCCATGCCACGGTCGCCCTGCTGTTCAGCGCCCTGGGCCTGCTTGCCTGGTTCGCCTCGCGCCCCCAGCGCAATTCGCCGCTGTGGTTCATGAAACTCCTGAGCCTGCTGGCCAGCGCCATCCTGCTCGGCTTCGGCATCGCCATCACCGGCGCGGACCAGCAGGTCACCAGCAGCATTACCCCCTTCCTGATGGGGGCGGTAGGCGCGGCCCTGATCATCCTGATGCGCCCGCGCCATGCGATCACGCTCTACATCCTCGCCCTCAGTCTCTTCGAGGTGACGATGATGCTGACCCAGGCGAACCCGGAGCTGCGCCTGTCCAACCAGATGGGCGGGCTGACCATCTGCGGTATCGGCCTGATCCTCTCGCTGATCCTCTGGCACGGCCACATCCGCAACCTGCGCCAGCGTCAGTTCCTCCGCCAGCAGCGGCTGGAGCTGGAGGAAAAGAACCGCCAGCTGGAGTACCTCGCCGGGCATGATCCGTTGACCGGGCTGTTCAACCGGCGACAGTTCGACCAGCTGGTGAGCATGGAACTGGCACGGGTTTCCCGGCAGCCGGCGCCGGTCAGCCTGCTGATGGTGGACCTGGATCATTTCAAATTCATCAACGACCGCTATGGCCACCCGCTGGGCGACGAGGTGATCCGCCATACCGCCCAACTGCTGCGCAATTACACCCGCAGCGGCGACAGCGTGGCGCGGCTGGGTGGGGAGGAGTTCCTGCTGCTGTTGCCCGACACCGGCCAGGCGCAGGCGCGCAGCATTGCCGAGAAGGTCCGCAAGCTGCTGGAGGAAACCGCGCTGCCCATGAAGGGCGGCCTGTTGTATCTCACCGCGAGCTTCGGCATCGCCTGTCTGGAGGCGGGCGTGCCGGGCACCTACGAAGGGCTTTACGCGGCGGCGGACAAGGCGCTGTACCGGGCCAAGGCCAGCGGGCGCAACCGGGTGGAACTGATAGAGGTGGGGGCGCAGATGGGGACGTTTGATTGAGGGTCGGGCGACCGCTACATCATGCGGATACCGCCTTCTGTAGGAGCGGACCTTGTCCGCGAAATCCGTCGCGGATGACTCCCTTCCAACAGGGGAATACCGGCGTATTCCGCCTACATAGGAGCGGACTCCGTCCGCGATCAGCAAGTGTTCGCTAGCAAGGACTGGGCGTCGCCTCCGGTCCTATGGGCTCTGGCGTCATGCCGAGGTGTTTTTCCGGTGGGCGCACATTCCGCCGCGATGGATTTCGCGGACTTTGTCCGCGATGCTTTTGCTTGGGTGTTCAGCGCCGCTTCGGTGTGTGCTGGGAGATTTTGTTTCGCCCCCTCGGGCGAGTCCCTTTTGTCAAACGACACAAAAGGAACCAAAAGGTCTTGCCCCATCATTCGGCCCCGGCTTCGCCGGGGTTCCCTCGCTCCATCGAAGTTTCAGGGGCACGCGTCGACGGGCCATCCATGGCCCAACGACGCTCTCGCGGCATCCATGCCGCTCAACCCCTGAAACTCCGATTCCACTCGGCCTCCTGAAGGGGCGCTCCGGAGTGTGCGGATGTTTCTCTGGAAGTCATTAGCCGGAGCGGTGGTGATTTCGTAGGAGCCGTGTAAGAACGGCGCCTGTCCGCAACTCCGATGAGGGTGTCCGCGGACAAAATTGTGCAGGAGACCTTACGGCGCGCTGTACTTGCGGGTCAGCCCCGGCGGCACGCCGCTGCTGTCGGTTTCGGTCCAGGGCCCCTGGGGAGCGACGCTCCAGTACCAGCCGTTATCCCAGTGGTAGTAGGTGCGCTGGCGGTAGTAGGTATCCTTCTGCCCCTGCATCACGTAGACGCCCAGGCTGGCATCCCAGCGGCCCTTGCCACCGGGCGGCGGGGCGAACTGGGGCGGATGCCTGGAGGTGGACTGCTGCTTGCTCGGCTGCGGGGTGATCGGCGAGGACGACGACTTGACCGGCGGCTTGGTGGTGCCCGGCTGCGTCGGCGCGGTGGTCGGCCGCGACGGATACTCCGATGGCTCCTCCGGCTGCGGCGGCTGCACCACGCAGCCACCCAGTACCAGCAAGGCGCTCAGCGCCAGCAATCTAACCTTCATCACCCTACCCTCTCCTATCCGTTTCAGCGCTGGTCCGGGCTGTCGATGGTCACTGCCTGCTCGCCAGCCTGGGCAGTAGACAACGCTTCGGTGCGTCCGATCCACTCCCCGGCCGTCGCATTGCCAGCACGGGAAACCCGCGCCACCAGCTGCACCTGCGGGAAGGCCGAGAGCTTGAGTTGCGGCATCATCGCATCGGCATCGCTGAGCGCCACTTCAGTGGGCAGATCGGAAACCTTCAGGCGCTTCACCGCCAGCGGCATCGGCGGGCCGCTCACCGCGCGGGCGAAGACGAACACGCTGTCGTCCGGCTTGACCTGGCCCTTCACGGCGGCGGAGAGGTCGACCTTAACCTTTAGCGTCACCCCGGCGGTAGCGGCCGCAACCGGCGCTTCCGGCGGCGTCTGGCCCTTCTCGACCATGCGCTGGCGGGCGCGCTCGATGCCACCGGCGATTGCCTCGCGAGAGGGGTCGTCCTGCGGCAGCACGGCGACCAGGCGGCCCCAGTAGTTGACCGCGTCGGCGTATTTCTCATCCTCGAAGGCGGCGATGCCGAGCAGGCCGAGGGTGGTAACTTCCTGCGGGTCCTTCTTCAGCGCCTCGTCGGCCAGGCCGCGCACCTCAGGGGTCAGCGCCTTGTTGCCGGCGAAGTACAGCGCCTGGGCCCACTGGCCGAGGACTTCCGGCTGGCGGCCGGAAAGGCGCGCGGCCTGCTCGAAGGCCTTGACGGCATCGGCGGCGCGGTTCTGGGTCATGTAGGTGCGTCCAAGGAAGTACCAGCCTTCGGCGGAGTCCGGCTGGGCTTTCACCGCGCGCTCCAGGCGGGCGGTCATTTCTTCCATCGAGTGCGGCGCGGTGGCGAATTCGCGGGCCAGGGCCACCTTGTCGCTGGAGCCCCAGTGCAGGTACAGGCCGAGGGCGAGGAACGGCAGCACCAGCACCACGATCAGCGGCGCGGCGCGGCCGAGGCGGGAGCGGCGGTACTCGGCGGTGCCTTCGGTATCGGCCAGCAGCTCGCGGGCGGCCTCGGCACGGCCGGCTTCGAGCTGGGCATCGTCGAGGGTACCGGCATCACGCTGGGCGGTCAGCTCGGCCAGGCGCTCCTGGTACAGGGCGACGTTGAGGGCGGTGCGGTCTTCCTCGGCCTGGGCACGACGGCCGCGCAGCAGAGGGATGAGGAGGAATGCCAGGGCCACCAGCAACAGCAGGCCGGCGGCGAGCCAGAAGTCGATCATTTGTCTTGGTTATCCAGCAATTGGTCGAGACGCGCCTGCTCCTCGGCGGACAGCGTGGTGGAGGTGGCGGCAGCCGGGCGGCGGCGACGGGCGACGATGACGCCGATCACGCCCACGCCCAGCAGCAGGAAGGCCGCCGGGCCGAACCAGAGCAGCCAGGTGCGCTCGCTGACCTCGGGCTTGTAGCGCACGAACTCACCGTAGCGGTCGACCATGTAGTCGACGATCTGCTGGTTGCTCTTGCCCTGCTGCAGCTGGGCGTAGATCTGCTTGCGCAGGTCGGCGGCAATCGGCGCGTTGGAGTCGGCGATGTCCTGGTTCTGGCACTTGGGGCAACGCAGTTCGGTGGTCAGGTCGCGGAAGCGCTGGCGCTCGGCATCGTTGGCGAACTCGTAGGTGTCGATGGCCGCATGGGCGATGCCGGTGAGGGTCAGGCCCAGCGCAGCGGCGGCAAGCAGTCGCTTCATTTGCCCTGCGCCTCGTCCACCAGCCCCTGGTAGATCGGCGCCAGCTGTTCGCGCCAGACCTTCTCGTCGACGGCGCCGACCAGCTTGTGCCGGATGATGCCGTCCTTGTCGATGATGTAGGTCTCCGGCGCGCCGTACACGCCCAGGTCCACGCCCAGGGTGCCGGTAGCGTCGGCGATGTTCAGCAGGTAGGGGTTGTGCAGTTCCTTGAGCCACTTCTGCGCGGCGACGGCATCGTCCTTGTAGTTGATGCCGTAGATCACCACGCCCTTGGCGGCGAGGTCGGTGAGCACCGGGTGCTCGAAGCGGCAGGTCGGGCACCAGGTGCCCCAGACGTTGACCAGCGCCGGCTTGCCCTTGAGGTCGGCCTCGGTGTAGGTCTTGCCCGGCTCGGTGACGCTGGGCAGCGAGAACGCCGGGAACGGCTTGCCGATCAGCGCCGAGGGCAGCTCGCTGGGGTCCAGCCACAGGCCACGGAAGAGGAATACTGCGACGACCAGGAAGATCGCCAGGGGCAACAGCAGGATCGCACGCTTCACACTCAGGCTCCCTGTCCGGCGAGGCCCAGGGCCTCGCGTACACGTGTTTTCACTTTCAGGCGGTAGCGGCCGTCGAGCGCCGCCAGCACGCCGCCCAGGGCCATCAGCAGGCCGCCCAGCCAGATGAAGCGCACGAACGGCTTGATGTGCACCCGCACCGCCCAGGCACCATTGTCCAGCGGCTCACCCAGGGCGACATAGAGGTCGCGGGTCAGGCTGCCGTGGATGCCGGCCTCGGTCATCATCGAATTCTGCACGCTGTACAGGCGCTTCTCCGGGTGCAGCACGGTGACTTCGGAACCGTCGCGGATCACCCGGATGGTGCCCTTGTCGGAGGTGAAGTTCGGCCCCTCGAAGTGATGGGTACCCTCGAAACGGAACTGATAGCCGGCCAGCTCCACCGACTCGCCCGGGGCCATGCGCAGGTCGCGCTGGGCGCTGAACTGGCTGGTGAGGACCACGCCGATGGCGCAGACGGCGATGCCGAGGTGCGCCAGTTGCATGCCCCAGTAGCTGCGGTTCAGGCCCGCGGCCCCGGCGATCACGCCCTTGTGGCGGACCTTGTCGAAGAAGTCGCGCACGCCGGCCAGCACCACCCACGCAGCCAGCAGGAACACGCCCAGCACTTCCCAGTGCAGCTCGCCGTAGAGGAAGCTGCCGAGCACGCCCAGCACCAGGGTGCCGATCAGCACCGGGGTGAGCATGCCGCGCAGCCAGCGGGTCGGGGTGTCCTTCCAGCGCACCAGCACGCCGACCGCCAGGGCCAGCATCAGGATCGACATCAGCGGCACGAACAGCGCGTTGAAGTACGGCGGGCCGACCGACAGCTTGGCGCCGCTGATGGCGTCGAGCACCAGCGGGTAGAGGGTGCCCAGCAGGATCATCGAGGCGGTCACCACCAGCACCAGGTTATTGAGCAGCAGCAGCGTCTCGCGGGACCACAGGGCGAAGCCGACCTGGCTCTTGACCACCGGCGCGCGCAGGGCGAACAGGGTCAGCGAGCCGCCGACCACCACCAGCAGGAAGGCCAGGATGAACACGCCACGTTCGGGGTCGGAGGCGAAGGCATGCACCGAGGTCAGCACGCCGGAGCGGACCAGGAAGGTGCCCAGCAGGCTCAGGGAGAAGGCCGCGATGGCCAGCAGCACGGTCCAGCTCTTGAACACGCCGCGCTTCTCGGTCACCGCCAGCGAGTGGATCAGCGCGGTGCCCACCAGCCAGGGCATGAAGGAGGCGTTTTCCACCGGGTCCCAGAACCACCAGCCGCCCCAGCCCAGTTCGTAGTAGGCCCACCAGGAGCCGAGCACGATGCCGACGCCGAGGAAGGTCCAGGCCACCAGGGTCCAGGGGCGCGACCAGCGCGCCCAGGCCGCGTCGAGGCGGCCGCCGAGCAGCGCGGCGATGGCGAAGGCGAAGGCCACCGAGAAGCCCACATAGCCCATGTAGAGCATCGGCGGGTGAATGATCAGGCCGGGGTCCTGCAGCAGCGGGTTCAAGTCGTTGCCGTCGGACGGCACCTGCGGCAGCAGGCGGCTGAACGGGTTGGAGGTGATGATCAGGAACAGCAGGAAGCCGGTGCTGATCATGCCCATCACCGCCAGCACGCGGGCCAGCATCACTTCCGGCAACTGGCGGGAGAACACCGACACGGCGAAAGTCCAGCCGCCGAGGATCAGCGCCCAGAGCAGCAGCGAGCCTTCGTGGGCGCCCCACACGGCGCTGAACTTGTAGTACCAGGGCAGCGCGCTGTTGGAGTTGCTGGCGACGTAGGCCACCGAGAAATCATCGTGGAGGAAGGCCCAGGTCAGGCAGCCGAAGGAAAACACCAGGAAGGTGAACTGCCCCCAGGCGGCCGGACGCGCCAGGCTCATCCACTGGCGGTCGCCACGCCAGGCGCCGATCAGCGGGAAGAAGGACATCACCAGCGCCATGCACAGCGCCAGGATCAGCGAGAGGTGGCCGAGTTCGGGAACCATGTCAGTTGCTCCCCTGCTGTGCCGCGCCGTTGGCGCCCTGGCTGGCTTCGTAGTGCTCCAGCTTGCCGCTGTCCTTGAGCGCCTTGGTGACTTCCGGCGGCATGTATTTCTCGTCGTGCTTGGCCAGCACTTCGTCGGCGGTCAGCACGCCGTTCCCGTCGATCTTGCCCAGGGCGACGATGCCCTGCCCTTCGCGGAACAGGTCCGGGAGGATGCCGCGGTACTTCACCGTGACTTCCTTGGCGAAGTCGGTGACCACGAATTCCACGTCCAGCGAATCCGCCGAACGCTTGAGCGAGCCCTTCTCCACCATGCCGCCGGCGCGGATGCGGGTGTCGTGCGGCGCCTCGCCGTTGGCGATCTGGGTCGGGGTGTAGAACAGGTTGATGTTCTGTTGCAGGGCCGACAGCGCGAGGGTGACGGCCACGCCCACGCCGGCGACGATGGCGAGGACGATGTACAGGCGCTTCTTGCGAACCGGATTCACTTGTTGGCCTCCCGGCGCAGACGACGCGCCTCTTCTTGCAGGTACCGCCGGCGCGCCAGCAGCGGCGAAGCGACGTTGATCGCCAGCACCACCAGGCTGATGGCGTAGGCCGACCACACATAAGGGCCATGCTGACCCATGGCGAGGAAATCACCGAAGGACTGGAAACTCATAGTGCGCGCTCCACCTCAGCCTTGACCCAGCTCGAACGGGCTTCGCGCTTGAGCACTTCCAGGCGCATGCGCATCAAGAGCACCACGGCGAAGAAACAGTAGAAGCCGGCGACCATGAGCAGCAGCGGAATCCACATCTCCGGCGGCATCGGCGGCTTCTCGGTGAGGGTGAAGGTGGCCGGCTGGTGCAGGGTGTTCCACCAGTCCACCGAGTACTTGATGATCGGGATGTTCACCACGCCGACAATGGCCAGCACCGCGCAGGCCTTGGCCGCGCTGTCGCGGTTGGTGATCGCCTGGCCGAGGGCGATGACGCCGAAATACAGGAACAGCAGGATCAGCATCGAGGTCAGGCGCGCGTCCCACACCCACCAGGCGCCCCAGGTCGGCTTGCCCCAGATGGCGCCGGTGACCAGCGCGACGAAGGTCATCCAGGCGCCGATGGGCGCGGCGCACTGCACGGCGACGTCGGCGATCTTCATCTTCCAGATCAGGCCGATGGCGCCGGCCACCGCCAGCATGACGTAGCAGGACTGGGCGAGGAACGCCGCCGGAACGTGGATATAGATGATGCGGAAGCTGTTGCCCTGCTGGTAGTCCGGCGGCGCGAAGGCCAGGCCCCAGACGATGCCGACGCTCATCAGCAGGATCGCGGCGACGGCGAACCAGGGCAGCCAGCGTCCGCTGATCTCGTAGAACCACTTGGGCGACCCAAGCTTGTGAAACCAAGTCCAGTTCATCATCAGGCTCTGTAATGCAAAGCTCTAGTCTGTCGCCGATCCTGCTTCCCAGGCCGGCGATCGTTCGTTCACTCGCCGACGCTGATTTTCAGCCCGGCGGCGATGGCAAAGGGCGTCAGCGTCAATGCTAACGCCGTCAGGCTGGCCAACCACAACAGGTGCCCGGCGGTCGGGAGGCCCTGCAGGGAGGCTTGCAGCGCGCCGCTGCCGAGGATCAGCACCGGTATGTACAGCGGCAGGATCAGCAGCGCCAGCAGCAGACCGCCGCGCTTCAACCCAACCGTCAGCGCCGCACCCACCGCGCCCAGCAGGCTCAATACCGGCGTCCCCAGCAGCAGCGACAGCAGCAGGTCCGGCAGGCAGCGCGCCGGCAGGCCCAGCATGAGGGCGAACAGCGGGGACAGCAGCACAAGCGCCAGCCCGGAAATCAGCCAGTGTGCCAGCACCTTGGCCAGAACCAGAAGTGGCAGGGGGTGCGGCGAAAGGACCCACTGTTCCAGAGAACCATCCTCGAAATCGCTGCGGAACAGGCCGTCCAGCGACAGCAGTACCGCTAGCAGCGCCGCGACCCAGACCAGGCCCGGCGAGAGGTTCTTGAGCATCTCCGATTCGGGGCCCACCGCCAATGGGAACAGCGCGATGACGATGGCAAAGAAGACCAAAGGATTAGCCAGCTCCGCCGGACGGCGGAACAACAGGCGGGTCTCGCGGGCCAGCAGCAGGGTGAAGACGTTGCTCATCGCGACGCAACCTCCCGCGCGTGCTGGCCGAGATCGAGCGCCCGGTAGCCGGAGGGCATCCGCTCCAGGGTGTGGTGGGTGGTCAGCACGACCAGACCGCCGCGCTCGCAATGACCGGCGAGGTGCTCTTCCAGCTGCGCCACGCCTTGCTTGTCGAGGGCGGTGAAGGGTTCGTCGAGGATCCACAGCGGCGGCGCGTCCAGGTACAGGCGCGCCAGGGCCACGCGGCGCTGCTGGCCGGCGGACAGGGTGTGGCAGGGAACGTCCTCGAAGCCACGCAGGCCGACGGCGGCCAGGGCCTGCCAGATGGCTTCGTGGCTGGCCGGCTGGTGCAGGGCGCAGAGCCAGGCGAGGTTCTCCTCGGCGGTCAGCAGGCCCTTGATACCGGCGGCATGACCGATCCACAGCAGCAGCCGGGCCAGCTCGCCGCGCTGCTCGCCCAGCGGCTTGCCGTTGAGCAGCACCTCGCCCGCGGTGGGCTGCATCAGGCCGCTGAGCAGACGAAGCAGGCTGGTCTTGCCGCTGCCGTTGGGGCCGACGATCTGTAGCATCTCGCCAGCGCCCAGTCGCAAATCGAGACGCTCGAACAGCATGCGCCAGTCGCGCTCGCAGGCGAGCGCCACGGTTTCGAGAAGTGGATGGGTCAAGGGCATCGGCAACCGTCGGGCAGAAAACATTCAGTGGTGCAAAAATGCGGCCAAACCGTCCGGGCCGCCAAGCGCGGCCTCGGGCGGCGCATTATACACAGGCGTTCCTACGCCCGACGTCAGGTTTTTCGACAGGGTGTAACGTCAAAACAGCGCACCCGGCGCCGCCGGACGGTCTAAAGTGCCCGCTGCACGCGCCGATACACTGGGCGTCACCCCGTCCCGCATGCCCAGCCAGGTCCCCGATGCCGAGCGAAATTGGCGCCTCCCGCCCGCTCCCACCCACGCCCCCCTCACGCAACGCCGCGAGCGCTGCGGAGCTGACCCTCAAGCTCGCGCAGAGCCTGGGCGACCTGCTGCCGCCGGGTGAAAAGGCCCAGGCCGAAGTGGTCGCGGTACGCGATACCCAGGTCAGCTTCCAGCTCCTGCTGCGCCTGACGCTGGCCAGCGGGCAGCAGACCCTGGTCAGCGCAGAAAGCCCGCAGGCCCTGCCCCAGGGCAGCACACTGCAACTCTCGGCGCTGTCGCAGACCAACCTCGCCGCCACCTTGCTGAACCAGGCCACGACCAATCAGGCACTGATCGGCCAGCCCCCTCTGGAAAGCCTGGACCTCGACCTGCTGCCGGTGGGCACCCTGCTGCAGGGCAAGGTCGAAGCCAGCCAGCTGATCGCCCAGGGCAAGGCCGAGCAGGTCATCTACAAGGTGCTGGTCAGCCTGCTGAACACGCCACTGGCGGGGCGCCAGCTCAGCCTCGAATCGCTGCATCCGCTGCCGCTGGGCAGCCTGCTCAGCGCGCGGGTGCAGGACCAGCAGGCCCTGCAGTTCCTGCCGCTGACCAGCCGCCTCGACCAGCTCGACCTCAGCCAGCAACTGACCAGCCAGCAGACCCGGCAAGGCTCGCTGGAAGGCTTGTTCCACGCCCTGCAAGGCGCCGGGCGCGGCCAGGCGCTCAGCCCCGAGCTGCGCCAGGCTGTGGATAAATTGCTCACTGCTCTCCCCGACGTCCACCAGCTCGGCAGCGCCAAGGGCGTGGCCCAGGCCATCCAGCAGAGCGGCGTGTTCCTCGAAGCCCAGCTGCTGCGCGGCGCCGAAGGCCTGCCGCAGGACCTCAAAGCCAATCTGCTGCGCCTGATCGCCCAGTTGCTGCCGGCACAGAACGGCACCGCCGCCTCGGTGCTGGGCAACCTGCCGGGCAATGCCCTGGCCGGCGCCAGCAACCTGGCGCAAACGCTGCCGGCCTTCGTGCGCAACGCCCTCGGCGTGCTCGGCCAGACTGGCGGACGCACCGCGCCGGCAATCGGCTTTCCGCTGCCCAGCCGCCTGGCGCACCAACTGGAAGAAGACGGCGACCTGGAATCCCTGCTCAAGCTCGCCGCCGCCGCCGTGGCGCGCCTGCAGACCCACCAGCTGTCCAGCCTGTCGCAGAACGAAGTGCTGCCCGACGGCACCGTGCTCAACACCTGGCAGATGGAAATCCCCCTGCGCCAACAGCAGCAACTGGTCCCACTGCAGGTGCGTATCCAGCAGGAAGAGCGGCAGGCCAGCGAACGCGAACAGCAGCGCGACACACTCTGGCGCGTGGAGCTGGCCTTCGACCTCGCCCCCCTGGGCCCGCTGCAGGTCCAGGCCACCCTCGCCCACGGCAGCATCGCCAGCCAGCTGTGGGCCGAGCGGGCCAGCACCGCCAACCTGATCGACCGCGAACTGGGTACCCTGCGCCAGCGCCTGAACGACGCCGGGCTCACCGTTGGCGAGCTGTCCTGCAGCCAGGGCAAGCCGCCCCAGGGCAAGCGCACCGCCGTGGAACAGCGCTGGGTGGATGAAACCGCATGAGCAAGCCGAAGAAGGCCCCGCGCCAGGTCATCGCCCTCAACTACGACGGGCAGACGGCACCGACCCTCACTGCCAAGGGTGACGACGAGCTGGCCGAAACCATCCTCGCCATTGCCCGCCATCATGAAGTGCCGATCTACGAGAACGCCGACCTGGTGCGCCTGCTGGCGCGACTGGAGCTGGGCGAGGCGATTCCCGAGGCGCTCTATCGCACTATCGCCGAGATCATTGCCTTCGCCTGGTACCTGAAGGGCAAGAGCCCGCTGAACGGCGCCCCGCCCACGGATGAAACCCCGCTATTGCTCGACGGTCCCGGCACAGCGACCGATTGACGTCGCTCAGGAGCTCCCCGAACAGCGCAGCGGCTCGCCGGATACCTGATAGTCGCGGATTTCGCTTACCGACGCGCGAATCGGCTTTTCGTCCTCGCCGTGGTAGGCCACCAGGCTATTGGCGACCTCCCGCAGTTGCGCCAGCGACAGCGGCTTGTCCAGCACCTGCAGCAGCGGCACGCGATTTTTCCACGCCCACTGGTACAACCCGGTCTTCTCCCGGTCGCTGTAGTTCCCCGCCAGCACGAACTGGCGGAAGGCGTTGCTCTGGCTGAGGGTTTTCAGACTCATCAGCTCGCCGGGACCGGGCGCGAAATCGTCAAGGATGAACAGGCTGTAGCGCTGCTGGCTGGACAGCGCCTTGCGCACCTCGTCCAGGTCCTGACACAGGCTCAGGTGATAGAACTCCAGGCGGTTGAGCAGTGCGCTGTAGTCCAGCAAGCGGCCCGGATGCGAACACAGCACCATGGCCCGTCGCGAAATGGCGGCCATATCGTTGGCCCTCTCGGAAGTTTCGACGGGGCCAATCTAACGGCGTTCTGAAGGCTTTCTTATCAGACAAGTCCGAAACGCACGTAGCAAATGGACTACAACGAGCGGACTGCCGATCCTCAGCGGCGTTTCAATACCAGGGCCACGCCGCTCAAGGTCAGGACCATCGCGAGGATTTCCCGCGTACCAATGGCGTCGCCCAGCATGACGGCGGCGGACAGTACGCCCAGCAGCGGCACCAGCAACATGCCGGTTGCCGCGACGGACGCCGGCAGGCGCTGCAGGGCCGCGAACCAGGTCAGATAGCAGACGCCCATGGGCACCAGCGTCATGTAGACCATGCAGGCGAGCGACGAGGGGCCCAGGGCATCCAGCCGCGGGTGCTCGAAGGCGATGCCGAACACCAGCATCGGCAGGCAACCCAGCCCGACCTGCCAGGCCGTCGAGACGATCGGCGCCAGCGGGAAGGGGCCGCCATTGAGCACCGTGCCCAGGGCGAACAGCACGGCGGCGGCCAGCGCGAAGCCGACGCCAAGGGCCTGCCCCGGGGCGATGGAGAGACCGTGGGCACTCAGCAGCACCGTGACGCCGACCAGCCCCAGCAGCAGCGCGGCAAAGCCGCTCGCCGTAGGGCGCAGGCCGCGCAGCGGCCAGGCCAGCAGCGTGACCCAGATCGGCATCGAATAGACCAGCAGCACGCCTTCGCTGACGTTGATCCATTTCATGGCCAGCGTGGAGAAGCCCATCCAGGCGAAGACGTTGGTAAAGGCGGCGGCAGCGAGCCGGGGCAGCACCTGGCGCTCAGGGATCAGCCGTTGCCCCTGCAGCGCCGCGATGGCGACCAGTATGGCGGCGGCGATCACCCCCGCCAGGCCCCGGGAGAACAGCGGCGGCCAGACCTGCAGCAGCAGTTTCATGGCGGGCCAGTTGATGGCCCAGCCCGTGGCGGTGACCAGCAGGCAGAGGATGCCGGGAAGACGCGAATCGAGGTGCGGGCGGTGCATGGGGCTCAGTGCCATCCCCTGGACAGTCAACGACAAGCGCAGGCCGCACTGACCATGTCGCCGTGGACACGGCGGAATGCAGGATTCATCGGTATCGGCGCGGACAAAGGACGCTCACGTTGCACCGGCCTTGCGCCGTTGTCGAGCGGGATGTCCGGGCGAGTCGCAGGCGCGCTCGCGGACGTCGTACCGCTACTCGCGCTCCTTGCCCTGGTGCAGGCGCGCCACCAGTTCGGCCTCGGCCTGGGACAGCCCGCAGCTCTGGGTCAGGTCGGCGGCCGAAGCGCCCATGCCGACCAGGCGCGCCGCCTGGCTGTACGACAGGCTGGCAGGGTCGCGCTGCTCCATGCGCGTCACGCGCTCGGGCAGCGGCGCGAGCTGCTTGCCCAGGTCGCGCAGCTCCTCGCCCATGCGGACATTGATCAGCTGGTACGACTCGATACGCTTGCCCAGCTCTTTCAGGCGCTGTTCGAGCGCCTCGACCTGCGCGGCCTGCGCCGCCGCCTGCGCCTGCTGGACGCGCTGACGCCCGGCCAGCCAGACACAGGCCACCGCAAGGCCGATACAGGCCACGGCCAGAAACGCCAGTGCGATCAACTGCACCTCAGATGCTCTCCAGCTCCGACCACTCTTCCTCGGTCATCATCTTGTCCAGTTCGACCAGGATCAGCAGTTCGCCGTTCTTGTTGCAGACGCCCTGGATGAACTTGGCCGATTCCTCGTTACCGACGTTCGGCGCGGTCTCGATTTCGGACTGGCGCAGGTAGACCACCTCGGCGACGCTGTCGACCAGGATGCCCACCACCTGCTTGTCCGCCTCGATGATGACGATGCGGGTGTTGTCCGAGACCGGCGCCGGGTCCAGACCGAAGCGCTGGCGGGTGTCGATCACGGTGACCACGTTGCCGCGCAGGTTGATGATCCCCAGCACGTAGCTCGGGGCACCGGGCACCGGCGCGATCTCGGTGTAGCGCAGCACTTCCTGGACCTGCATCACGTTGATGCCGTAGGTCTCGTTGTCCAGGCGGAAGGTGACCCACTGCAGAATCGGATCTTCGGCACCCTGCGCTGACGTTTTCTTCATATCCCCTCGCCTCTTCGTCGAACCATGCCGCTGGCGGCATGGTGGCTCTCGTTAAATGGATCAGCGCGCACTCAGTGCTGAGGGCGCCGCGTTGCGCCGCTGGCGATCAGCTCGGCCAGGGCCGAGACGTCCAGCAGCGCGCACATCTGTTCGATCACCGTGCCGGCCAGCCACGGGCGCTGCTGGCGCTGAGTGCGCCACTTCACCTCGGACGGGTCCAGGCGGATCGAGCGGCTGACCTGGTGTACCGCCAGCCCCCACTCGTAGCCCTGCACGGAAATCACGTACTGCAAGCCTTCGCGATAGTCGTCGCGGTAGCGCTCGGGCATCACCCAGCGCGCGGTGTCCAGCACCTTCAGGTTGCCGGTCTGGCCCGGCAGGATACCGAGGAACCAGTCCGGCTGGCCGAACAACGGAGTCAGGTCGTGGCCCGCCAGCGGATAGATCGAGCCCAGGCAGACCAGCGGCACCGCCAGGGTCAGCCCGGCGACGTCGAACAGCAGGCACTCGAACGGCTCGGCGGCCCACAGCGGGCGGCCGTCGTCCAGCAGCGCCAGGGGCGCGGCCGGCAATTCGGCGCTGCCGGGCTGGCGCAGCTCGATGACCTGCGCGCTCTGCGGCGGTACCTCGGGCTCCGGCGCCATGGGCTCGGGCTCGACTGTCCGTGCCACGGGCTCGCGGACAAGGTTCAGGCGGGCATCGCGCACCTGCTCCTCGAATACCGCGGCCTCGAATTCATCCAGGCTGACGCTGTCGCGCTGCGGCTCCACCAGGCTCGGCTGCGGCTCGACGACGACCGCCTCCACCGGTTCGACGCTGGCCAGGGCAACCGGCGCCGGCGCTTCGGGTGCGGGCGCAGGCGCGGGTGCGTCTGCGAACTCTTCGAAAGCATCCTGCAGCAGCGCATCCAGGTAGGACTGCAGCGCAAGCTGGGGACGCGTGGCGGTAGCGGAACGACTCATGGTTGATGACCGCGCAAAGGGACTTTCCAGCCTATCGGCCGCCGGGTGGCGAGACTTGAACACTCTCGTCGGAAATTCTTGCTGACCATACTCAGGCCACCTGCTGCGCCGCCGGCACCTGCCCCAGCAGATGCTTGAGCAGCGCGCGGTAGGCGATCACGCCCCGGCTGTTGGCGTCGTTGCGCGACGGCACCAGGCCGTGGCGGCTGGCGTCGCGCAGCTTGGTGTCCACCGGCACGAAAGCCTGCCAGAGCGTGTCGGGATAGGTGTCGCGCAGCACCCGCAGCGCGCCGAGCGACGCCTGGGTGCGGCGGTCGAACAGGGTCGGCACGATGGTGAAGGGCAACGCCTGCTTGCGCGAGCGGTTGACCATCTTCAGGGTGTTGACCATGCGCTCCAGGCCCTTCAGGGCGAGGAACTCGGTCTGCACGGGGATCACCAGGTGCTGGCTGGCCGCCATCGCGTTGACCATCAGCACGCCGAGCAGCGGCGGGCTGTCGATGATCGCGTGGTCGAACTGGTTCCACAGCTGCGCCAGGCTCTTGGCGATCACCAGGCCCAGGCCGTTCTGCCCCGGCGACTGGCGCTCCAGGGTGGCCAGCGCGGTGCTCGACGGCAGCAGGCGCACGTTCTCGTGGCTGGTCGGCAGCAGCAGCGACTCCGGCAGCCCCTCGGGCACGTTGCCCTGGTGCAGGAACAGGTCGAACACGCTGTGCTCCAGGGTGTCCGGATCGTGGCCGAAGTAACTGGTCATCGAGCCGTGCGGGTCGAGGTCGACGATCAGCACGCGCTTGCCGGCGTCGGCCAACAGGCCCGCCAACGCGATGGAGGATGTGGTCTTGCCGACGCCACCTTTCTGGTTGGCTACCGCCCAGACTTTCATAGTGCTGACTCCCCGCTGGCACAGGATCGGTTCAGGGTCGCCATGATTTTCACTCCCCTGCCGCCGATGTCGAAGATTTGACGGCGCCACTGCCGGGCGCCTCGCTGGCAACCACTGGTGCAGGTTGCGTGCCAGCATGTCGCAACGCCGGGTCCGGCTGCGCCTTGCCGCTGCCCACGCCGCTGACGGCGCGGCGTACTTCGAGGTTGCGGGAAATCACCAGCACCACCCGGCGGTTGCGGGCGCGGCCTTCCGCCGTCGCATTGTCCGCCACCGGCTGGAATTCACCATAGCCCACCGCCGCCAACCGGCCTGCATCCAGGCCGTCCTGGGCGAGCATGCGCACGATGCTCGCGGCGCGGGCGGCCGACAGTTCCCAGTTGGTCGGGTACTGGCTGTTGTGGATCGGCACGTTGTCGGTAAAGCCTTCGACATGCACCGGGTTGCGGTAAGGCGCCAGAATCCTGGCGACCTTCTCGACGATGGTGAACGCGGTGTCGTTGGGGATCGCATCGCCGCTGGGGAACAGCAGGCTGGAATTGAGAGTGATCTCGATCCAGAACTCGTTGCCGCGCACGCTCACCTGGTCGCTCTTGATCAGTTCGCCGAATGCCTCGCGCATGCTGCTGGCGATCTGCTGCAGGGTATCCGGGTTGCCCTCGGCCTGCCCCTCGTCCATGGGTTCGTTCAGCGACTGGTCCGGCTGCTGGGTGCGTGGCCGCTCCTCGCCGATGGGGATCGGGCGGACCGCGCGGTCCGGCTGGTTGAACACGCCGGTCAGGGTTTCCGAAAGGATCTTGTACTTGCCCTGGTTGATCGAGGAGATCGAGTACATCACCACGAAGAAGGCGAACAGCAGGGTGATGAAGTCCGCGTAGGACACCAGCCAGCGTTCGTGATTCTCGTGTTCCTCGTGACGTCTGCGGCGAGCCATCTGTGTGTGCTCCCTCAGCCGACGAAGCCTTGCAGCTTCAGTTCGATGGAGCGCGGATTCTCGCCCTCGGCG
The DNA here is from genome assembly GCF_050474425.1 of Pseudomonas sp. B1-22. NCBI lineage: Bacteria > Pseudomonadati > Pseudomonadota > Gammaproteobacteria > Pseudomonadales > Pseudomonadaceae > Pseudomonas > Pseudomonas sp. B1-22. The sequence goes on from NZ_JBCHVH010000002.1 coordinate 222,098, forward strand.
ATGGACAGCAGGCCCTCCATCAGCATCTCGCGGTAGCAGGACTGGCGGTGCACGATGCTTTTCAGCTTGTTGCCCACCGGCAGCAGCAACAGGTTGGCCAGGCCCACGCCATAGATGGTGGCGACGAAGGCCACGGCGATGCCGCTGCCCAGCTGGCTCGGGTCGGCGAGATTGCCCATCACGTGGATCAGGCCCATCACCGCGCCGATGATGCCGATGGTCGGTGAGTAGCCGCCCATGGCTTCGAATACCTTGGCCGCCGCCAGGTCGCGGGTTTCCTGGTTGTACAGGTCGACTTCGAGGATGCTGCGGATGGCTTCCGGCTCGGCGCCGTCCACCAGCAGTTGCAGGCCTTTACGCGCGTATGGATCCTGTTCGGCGTCGGCGACGGTCTCCAGGCCCAGCAGGCCCTCCTTGCGCGCGGTCATGCTCCAGCCGACCACATGGCCGATGCCGCCGACCAGGTCCACCCGGGGCGGCAGGATGATCCAGCGCAGCATCTGCAGCGAGCGCTTGAGCACGGCCACCGGGGTCTGCAGCAGCGCGGCGGCCAGGGTGCCGCCCATCACGATCAGCGCGGCCGGGCCGTTGGCCAACGCACCGACGTGCCCGCCCTCGAGGAAGTTGCCTCCGATGATGGCAACCAGCGCGAGGACCAGGCCGACAATGCTGAGCACATCCATCAGCCGCAGGCCTCGGTGAGGTGACGGCCGATGTCGTCCAGGCTGTACACCGCATCGGCCAGGCCCGCCTTGGCAATCGCCATGGGCATGCCGTAGATCACGCAGCTGGCTTCATCCTGCGCCCACACCTGGCTGCCGCCCTGCTTGAGCATGCGCGCGCCTTCGCGACCGTCGGCGCCCATGCCGGTGAGGACCACCGCCAGCACCTTGTCGCCATAGGCCTTGGATGCGGAACCGAAGGTCACGTCGACGCAGGGCTTATAGTTCAGCCGTTCATCGCCGGGCAGGATGCGCACGGCGCCGCGGGCATCGACCATCATCTGCTTGCCGCCGGGGGCCAGCAGGGCCACGCCGGGACGCAGCAGGTCGCCGTCCTCGGCTTCCTTGACGGTGATCTTGCACAGCTTGTCCAGGCGCTCGGCGAACGCCTTGGTGAACGCCGCCGGCATGTGCTGGATCAGCACCAGCGGCGCGGGGAAATTGGCAGGCAGCTGGGTCAGGACCCGCTGCAGCGCCACCGGCCCACCGGTGGAAGTACCGATGGCCACCAGCCGGTAGGGCTTACGCTTTGGGGGCGCGGAGGTCGCCGGTGCCGGCGCTGCGGGCGCATGGCTGCCAGCGGAAGCCGGCACCGCATGGCGCGGGACACCGCCGGCGGCGGCTGGCGCGGGAGCCGGCGCGCCGGTGGAGTACGAGGCGTAGGCGGCGAAGCGACGGTTGCTCCTGGCGATGGTGTGGACCTTCTCGCACAGCAGCTGGCGGACCTTGTCCGGGTTGCGCGAGATGTCCTCGAAATTCTTCGGCAGGTAATCGACGGCGCCGGCATCCAGCGCGTCCAGGGTCACCCGCGCGCCCTCATGGGTCAGCGAGGAGAACATCAGTACCGGCGTCGGACAACGCTGCATGATGGTCCGCACGGCAGTGATGCCGTCCATCAGCGGCATCTCGTAGTCCATGGTGACCACGTCGGGCTTGAGCGCCAGCACCTGGTCGATCGCCTCGCGGCCATTGGTGGCCGTGCCGACCACCTGGATCTGCGGATCGGCGGAGAGAATCTCCGAGACACGGCGGCGGAAGAATCCCGAATCGTCCACCACCAGGACTTTGACAGCCATAGACACTCCTGAATAAAGCCTTGCCGCGCGCGCGGGCGTCCCCGTGCGCGCAAGAATCAGATACGCCGCGCGTAGCGCTTGAGCATGCTCGGCACATCGAGGATCAGGGCGATGCGCCCGTCACCGGTGATGGTCGCCCCGGCCATGCCCGGCGTGCCCTGCAGCATCTTGCCCAGCGGCTTGATGACCACCTCTTCCTGGCCCACCAGCTGGTCGACCACGAAGCCGATGCGCTGGGTGCCCACGGAGAGGATCACCACATGGCCCTCGCCCTGCTCTTCGTACTCGGCGCCCGGCACCAGCCAGCGCTTGAGGTAGAACAGCGGCAGGGCCTTGTCGCGGACGATCACCACTTCCTGACCATCGACCACATTGGTGTTCGACAGGTCGAGGTGGAAGATCTCGTTGACGTTCACCAGCGGGAAGGCGAAGGCCTGGTTGCCCAGCATCACCATCAGGGTCGGCATGATCGCCAGGGTCAGCGGGACCTTGATGACGATCTTCGAACCCTGGCCCTTGGTCGAGTAGATGTTGATGATGCCGTTGAGCTGGGAAATCTTGGTCTTCACCACGTCCATGCCGACACCGCGGCCGGAGACGTCGGAAATCTCGGTCTTGGTCGAGAAGCCCGGGGCGAAGATCAGGTTGTAGCACTCGGACTCGGAGAGGCGGTCGGCGGCGTCCTTGTCCAGCAGGCCCTTCTCCACCGCCTTGGCGCGCAGCACATCCGGGTCCATGCCCTTGCCGTCGTCGGAGATCGACAGCAGGATGTGGTCGCCTTCCTGCTCGGCGGACAGCACCACCCGGCCGGAACGCGCCTTGCCGGCGGCTTCGCGCTCGTCCGGACCTTCGATGCCATGGTCCACCGCGTTGCGCACCAGGTGTACCAGCGGGTCGGCCAGGGCCTCGACCAGGTTCTTGTCCAGGTCGGTCTCTTCGCCGATCAGCTCCAGGTTGATCTCTTTCTTCAGGTTGCGCGCCAGGTCGCGGACCTGCCGCGGGAAGCGGCCGAAGACTTTCTTGATCGGCTGCATGCGGGTCTTCATCACCGCCGACTGCAGGTCGGCGGTGACCACGTCGAGGTTCGACACGGCCTTGGCCATCGCCTCGTCGCCGCTGTTGGCGCCCAGGCGCACCAGGCGGTTACGCACCAGCACCAGTTCGCCAACCATGTTCATGATTTCGTCGAGGCGCGCGGTGTCCACGCGCACCGTGGTTTCCGCCTCGTTCGCCGGCTTCTCGGCGGCGGCGGCACGCGGAGCCTCGGCGGGCTTGGCGACCGCCTTGGCCGCAGCGGGTGCCGCGGCAGCCTTGGCCGGCTGCGGCGCGGCGGCCGGTTTGGCAACGGGCTTGGCGGCGGCGACCGGCTCTTCCTTCGCGCCGGTGAACTGGCCCTTGCCGTGCAGCTCGTCGAGCAGCTTCTCGAATTCGTCGTCGGTGATGTTGTCGTCGCCACCGGCAGCGGGTGCCTCGGCGGCTTTCTCGATTTTTTCCACAGGGGCGGCGGCCACCGGCTCATCCTTCGCACCGGTGAACTGGCCCTTGCCATGCAGCTGGTCGAGCAGCGCTTCGAACTCGTCGTCGGTGATGTCGTCACCCGAGCTGGCGGCCGGCGCGGCTTCGCTCGCGGCAGGCGCGGCGCTGGCGGGCGACTGGGCCCCACCGAACTGGCCCTTGCCGTGCAGCTGGTCGAGCAGCGCCTCGAATTCGTCATCGGTGATGTCGTCGCCACCCGCGCCAATCGGTGCAGCCGGTGCGTCGGCGGTCGGTTCGAGAGCATCCATCAGTTGCTCGAACTCGGCATCGGTGATGTCGCCGTAGGCGGCGGGAGCTTCCGCAACCGGCTCAGGCTCGACGGCTTGCGGTGCTTCGGCCGGCTCGCTGCCACCCGGCTCGGCCAGGCGCGACAGCGCGGCCAGCAGCTCGGGAGTCGCCGGAGTCGGCTCTTCGGCATCGCGCACCTGCTGGAACATCACGTTGACGGTATCCAGCGCCTGCAGGACCACGTCCATGAGCTCGGCGTCCACACGGCGTTCGCCCTTGCGCAGGATGTCGAACACGTTCTCGGCGATGTGGCAGCACTCCACCAACGCGTTCAGCTGGAGGAAGCCCGCGCCACCCTTGACGGTGTGGAACCCACGGAAAATCGCATTGAGCAGGTCCATGTCATCGGGTCGGCTTTCCAGCTCGACCAGTTGCTCGGACAGCTGCTCGAGGATCTCGCCGGCCTCCACCAGAAAGTCCTGGAGGATCTCGTCATCGGCGTCGAAGCTCATTCGGTGCTCCCTCTACAGCGTCAGCGGACGCTTAAAAACCAAGGCTGGACAACAGGTCGTCGACATCGTCCTGACCGGATACGACGTCCTTTCTTGTATCGGCAGCGATTTGCGGACCTTCACCCTTGGACGATCTTTCTTTTTCGACGGCCTCGCTCATGCCCTGGTAGTCATGCTCGATGCCCGCGTAGCGGTCCACCTGGCCGGCCATCCAGACCAGCTTGACCAGGTTCGACTCGACCTCGGTGACCAGCTTGGTGACGCGCTTGATCACCTGACCGGTGAGGTCCTGGAAGTCCTGCGCCAGAAGAATGTCGTTGAGGTGCGCGGAAAGCTTGCGGCTGTCCTGGGCGCTGATGTAGAGGAATTGCTCGACGCGCTTGGCCAGCTCGCGGAAGGCCTCCGGGCCCAGCTCGCGGCGCATGAAGCGCGCCCAGTCTTCCTGCAGTTCCTTGGCCTGGGTCTCGATGTGCATGACCACCGGGGTGCACTCTTCCACCAGGTCCATGGTGCGGTTGGCCGCCTTCTCGGTCATCTTCACCACGTAGGAGAGACGATCGGTGGCGTCGGCGATCTGCGACATCTCCTCGGCGTGGCGGGAGTTGGGGTCGATCTGGAAGTTGACGATGGCATTGTGCAGCTCGCGGGTGAGCTTGCCGACTTCCTGGTAAAGCCCGCGATCGCGCGCCTGGTTGAGCTCGGAGATCAGCTGCACGGCGGTCTGGACTTCGCCGCGTTCGAGGCAGTCGACCAATTCGCGCGCGTGTTTTTTCAGGGTCGACTCGAAGTCACCCGCGGATTCGTTGAGATCCATGACGCCCTCTCTGTCAGCCTCAGCTGCCGACCCGCTCGAAAATCTTCTCGATCTTTTCTTTCAGCACCTGAGCGGTGAAAGGCTTGACCACATAGCCGTTGACCCCGGCCTGGGCCGCTTCGATGATCTGGTCGCGCTTGGCCTCGGCGGTGACCATCAGCACCGGCAGGTGCTTCAGGCGCTCGTCGGCACGCACAGCGCGCAACAGGTCGATGCCGGTCATGCCGGGCATGTTCCAGTCGGTGACGAGGAAGTCGAAGTTGCCGCTGTGCAGCATCGGCAGCGCAGTGGTGCCGTCGTCGGCCTCTGCGGTGTTGGTGAACCCCAGGTCACGCAGGAGGTTCTTGATGATGCGCCTCATCGTGGAGAAGTCGTCCACGATGAGAATTTTCATATTCTTGTCCAAACCGACCTCCATCGATACCAGGCACGTCCTGGCGGGCGTGCCGTCAATTCATTGAGCGGCGTGCGCTCATCCCGTGTGGGCGGCGTCAAAGGGACGTCGCCCGAAAGAATTCTGAAATCTAAATCTGAAGCCTACGAAAAAGCCGACGCGAAACTACCCGAACCTCAGTGCGCGCGCCACTCCGCCAGACGCGCCCGCAGGCGCGCGGCGCACTGGCTGTGCAGCTGACTGACCCGGGACTCGCTGACGCCCAGCACTTCGCCGATCTCCTTGAGGTTGAGCTCCTCGTCGTAGTACAGGGCCAGCACCAGCCGCTCGCGCTCGGGCAGCTTGGTAATGGCATCGGCCAGCGCCGCCTGGAAGCGTTCGTCTTCCAGGCCGTGGGAGGGCTCGCTGCCCTGGTGCGAAGCGTCTTCGGCCAGGCCGCTGCCCTGCTCGCCGTCCTGCAGCAGATCGTCGAAGCTGTACAGGCGGCTGCCCTGGGTGTCGCTCAGGATGCCGTAATACTCTTCGAGGCTCATATTGAGTTCGGCAGCAACTTCCTGATCTTTAGCGTCACGACCGGTTCTGGCCTCGACGGCGCGGATGGCGTCACTGACCATGCGGGAATTGCGGTGCACCGAACGCGGGGCCCAGTCGCCCTTGCGCACTTCGTCGAGCATGGCGCCACGGATGCGGATGCCGGCATAGGTCTCGAAGCTCGCGCCCTTGCCGGCGTCGTATTTCTTCGCCGCTTCCAGCAGGCCGATCATGCCGGCCTGCATCAGGTCCTCCACCTGCACGCTGGCCGGCAGACGGCCCAGCAGGTGATAGGCGATACGCTTGACCAGCGGCGCGTACCGCTGGATCAGTTGGTCCTGGGAGTTCTGCGCCTGCGCCTTGCTGTACATACGCGCTCCGGAGGCCGTCATCATACGGCCGAACCCGTGGTCGGATGCTGCACCAGGCGCTCGACGAAGAACTCCAGGTGCCCACGCGGGTTGGCCGGCAGCGGCCAGCTGTCGACTTTCTGCGCTATCGCGCGGAAGGCCAGGGAAGCCTTGCTGCGCGGGAACGCCTCATACACCGAACGCTGCTTCTGCACCGCCTTGCGAACCGACTCATCGTACGGAATGGCGCCGACGTACTGCAGCGCCACATCGAGGAAGCGGTCGGTGACCTTGGTCAGCTTGGCGAACAGGTTGCGGCCCTCCTGGGGGCTGTGGGCCATGTTCGCCAGCACACGGAAGCGGGTCATGCCGTAGTCGCGGTTGAGCAGCTTGATCAAAGCGTAGGCGTCGGTGATGGAAGTAGGTTCATCACAAACGACCAGCAGCACTTCCTGGGCGGCGCGAACGAAGCTCACCACCGAGTCGCCGATGCCGGCGGCGGTGTCCACCACCAGTACGTCGATGTTGTCGCTGATGTCACTGAAGGCCTGGATCAGGCCGGCGTGCTGCATCGGCGTGAGGTGCACCATGCTCTGCGTGCCGGAAGCCGCCGGGACGATGCGCACGCCGCCGGGCCCCTGGAGGATCACGTCGCGCAGGTCGCACTCGCCTTCGATCACATCGGCCAGCGTGCGCTTGGGCGTCAGGCCCAGCAGCACGTCGACGTTGGCCAGGCCCAGGTCGGCGTCCAGCAGCATGACGCGGCGGCCGAGGTCGGCCAGCGCCAGCGACAGGTTCACCGACACGTTGGTCTTGCCAACACCACCCTTGCCACCGGTGACTGCGATTACCTGTACAGGATGCATGCCCATATCAATACCTTGTCTCGTCAATCAGCCGCCGCGCCCCCTGGCGCTGCGGCCTTGCCGGCTGCGGTGCTCTACCGCTTCCGGCGTTCGCGGATCGTCTCCCAGAGCATCCGCCTTGCCGGGCGACCCACCTGGCCGCCCGTCACCCCACCATGGGGCCGTTCAATTCGTTCAGCTGGCGCGACGCACCGGCTGCTGGTACAGGCCGGCGAACATGTCGGCCATGGCCTCCTCGCTCGGCTCTTCCGGTGCCTGCAGGCTCACCGCGCGGCTGACCAGCTGGTGGCTGCGCGCAATCTGCAGATCATCCGGAATCTTCGGACCGTCCGCCAGATAGGCTACCGGGAGACGCTGGCCAATTGCCAGAGCGAGCGCCTCGCCGAGGCTGCCGGCTTCGTCCAGTTTGGTCAGGATGCATCCGGCCAGTCCACAGGAACGATAGTTCTGCCAGGCGGCCTTGAGCACCTGGCTCTGGCTGGTCGCGGCCAGCACCAGGTAGTTCTTCACGTTCAGGCTCTGCGCGGCCAGGGCTTCGAGCTGCATGCGCAGCGCCGGATCGTTGGCCGGCAGGCCGGCGGTATCGATCAGCACCAGGCGTTTGCGCGCCAGCGGGGCCATGGCCTGGATCAGCGACTGGCCGGGATCGACCAGGGTCACCGGCACGTTGAGGATGCGGCCGAGGGTCTTGATCTGCTCCTGGGCGCCGATGCGGAAGCTGTCCATGGACACCAGGGCGATGCTCTGCGCGCCGTACTTCAGTACGTAGCGGGCGGCGAGCTTGGCCAGGGTGGTGGTCTTGCCCATGCCGGCCGGACCGACCAGCGCAACCACCCCGCCCTCTTCCAGCAGATCGGTTTCCGGCGTGTTGATGGAGCGCGCCAGGTGCGCCAGCAGCATGCGCCAGGCCTGTTTCGGCTCGGCGATGGAGGCGACCTTTTCCAGCAGGCTGCGCGACAGGTCCGCCGGCAGGCCCATGCGCTGCAGGCGACGCCACAGGTTGGCCTGCTTCGGACGCTGGCTCTGCAGCTGGTTCCAGGCGATGGAGCCCAGTTGCACTTCGATCAGTTCACGCAGGCCGTTGAGCTCGAAGCGCATGGCTTCAAGCGCCTGCTGGCCGACGTTGGCAGCCGCCGGGGCGACCGGTGCGGCCATGGCTTCGGCAAGGGTCTCGGCGGCGCTGCGGCGCGGCGGCTGCGCGTCGTACATTTGACGGTCCTTGCGCACGGCCTCGCTCATGCGGGTCGGCTCGCTCAGCTCGGCCTTGGCCTGGGCGATGCGCGCCTGGGTCTTGCGCAGCTCGGCTTCCAGCGCCGGGTTCGGCTTGCTGGCTGCCGCCGGGGCCTGGTAATCCAGCGCCGCGGTCAGTTCGACGCCACCGGCGACACGGCGATTGCCGATGATCGCGGCATCCGGGCCTAGCTCGTCACGCACCAGTTTCATGGCCTGACGCATATCAGCGGCGAAGAAGCGTTTTACCTGCATGGCCTGGGACCTCAATCAATTCTGCCCAACGGTGGCAACGATCGTTACTTGCTTGTTATCCGGGATTTCCTGGTAAGCCAGCACGTGCATGGTGGGGACCGCCATCCGCGCGAACCGGGACATCATCGCGCGGACCGGGCCGGCCACCAGCAGGATCGCCGGCTTGCCAAGCATTTCCTGGCGCTGCGCCGCCTCGACCATCGAGCGTTGCAGCTTCTCTGCCATTCCGGGCTCCAGCAACATGCCGTCTTCGGAGCCCTGTCCGGCCTTCTGAAGACTATTGAGCAATATCTGTTCCAACCTGGGCTCCAGGGTGATCACAGGCAGCTCCGGCTCTAGTCCCACAATGGTTTGCACGATTGCACGGGACAGCGCGACGCGAACCGCCGCGACCATGGCGGCGGGATCTTGACTCTTGGCGGCAACGTTGGCGATGGCCTCGGCAATGGTGCGGATGTCGCGCACCGGAACCTGCTCCTGCAGCAGCGCCTGCAGGACCTTGAGCAGGGTCGACAGGGAAATCATCCCCGGCACCAGTTCTTCCGCCAGTTTCGGCGAGGTCTTGGCCAGCAGTTGCATCAGTTGCTGGACTTCCTCGTGGCCGAGCAGCTCGTGGGCGTGCTTGTGCAGGACCTGGTTGAGGTGGGTGGCGACCACGGTGCTGGCGTCCACCACGGTGTAGCCCAGGGACTGCGCCTGGTCGCGCTGGGACGGCTCGATCCACACCGCCTCCAGCCCGAAGGCCGGGTCCTTGCCGGCGATGCCGTTGAGGGTGCCGAACACCTGGCCGGGGTTGATCGCCAGTTCGCGGTCCGGGTAGATCTCGGCTTCCGCCACGCTCACGCCCATCAGCGTCAAACGATAGGCGTTGGGCAGCAGGTCGAGGTTGTCGCGGATGTGCACCGAGGGCATCAGGAAGCCCAGGTCCTGGGACAGCTTCTTGCGTACGCCCTTGATCCGCGCCAGCAGCTGGCCGCCCTGGTTGCGGTCCACCAGCGGGATCAGGCGGTAGCCGACTTCCAGGCCGACCATGTCCACCGGGGTCACGTCGTCCCAGCCCAGCTCCTTGGTTTCCTGGGCGCGCTGGGCCGGCAGCAGCTCCTGCTGGCGCTGGGTTTCCTGCTCGGCCTGCTGCGCCGCCTGGCGCTGGCGCTGCCAGATCAGATACGCGCCGCCAGCGGCCAGACCGCCCAGGCCGACGAAGGAAATGTGCGGCATGCCCGGCACCAGCCCCATGGCGATCAGGATCGCGGCGGAGATGGCCAGCGCCTTGGGCGAGGCGAACATCTGCCGGTTGACCTGCTGGCCCATGTCCTCGGCGCTGGAGACGCGGGTCACCATGATCGCCGCGGCGGTGGACAGCAGCAGCGACGGCAGCTGCGCCACCAGGCCGTCACCGATGGTCAGCAGGGCGTAGACCTTGCCGGCATCGCCGAAGCTCATCGCGTGCTGGAGCATGCCGATGGCGACGCCACCGATGAGGTTGATGAAGAGGATCAGCAGGCCCGCCACGGCGTCGCCGCGGACGAACTTGCTGGCACCGTCCATGGAGCCGTAGAAGTCGGCTTCCTGGGCCACCTCGGCGCGGCGCTTCTTGGCTTCCGCCTGCTCGATCAGGCCGGCGTTGAGGTCGGCGTCGATGGCCATCTGCTTGCCGGGCATGGCGTCGAGGGTGAAGCGCGCGCTCACTTCGGAGATACGCCCGGCGCCCTTGGTCACCACCACGAAGTTGATGATCATGAGGATCGCGAAGACCACGATACCGACCACGTAGTTGCCGCCGATCACCACCTCGCCAAAGGCCTGGATCACCTTGCCCGCGGCGGCGTGGCCGTCATGGCCGTGGAGCAGCACCACGCGGGTGGAGGCGACGTTCAGCGCCAGGCGCAGCAGGGTGGCGACCAGCAGGATGGTCGGGAATACCGCGAAGTCCAGCGGACGCAGTGCGTACACGCAGACCAGCAGGACCACGATGGACAGGGCGATGTTGAAGGTGAACAGCACGTCCAGCAGGAACGGCGGGATCGGCAGGGTCATCATGCCCAGCATGGCCAGCAGCAGGAGCGGCACGCCGAGATTGCCCCGGCCCAGGCCCGCCAGATTGCTGCGAACGTTGCTGATCAGTTGCGTGCGGTCCACCCTTGACTCCCCTGCCCTGCGACGGGTCTTGCGCCCGCCCTATCAAACTTTTGACGCCCGGATGGGCGTTTGCAGGAGCTTTAGCAGGAAGCGTTCCAACTTTTTCGAAAGGGCGGAAACCCCCATTCCAGAGCGACCCGTAGGGCGTACAACCGTTCGTGGTTGTACGCCGATACACCACGTTTTCCGACGACGCCCAGGTCGAACCCGGAGCGCCTTGGAACCAAGGCCAACCGGCGTATAACGCGGAGCGTTATACGCCCTACCTCACCAGCTCCCGGAAGCGCCACCCCCGCCGCTGGAGCCACCGCCACCGGAATAGCTGCCGCCGCCACCGGAAGACGAACTGCCGCCACCACTGGAACCGGAGCCCGAATTGGCCGCCCAACCACGAGTGAAGGCGAGCAGCAGCGGGAAGTAGATCATCGGCAGCAGCGCCAGCGAATCCGGAAACTCGCCGAGACGTTCGACGATGCAGGTGACCGTCATGAGGAACACGCAGATGCCCGAGGCCAGCACCAGTCGAACGAAGAACTCCAGCCGGCTGCGCCTCCAGGCAGCGCGGGCGAGGATGAACGGCAAGCAAAGCAACGCCAGCCCAAGGCCCAGAGCGATGGGGCCACCCAATCCGTAGAGCAGCACCTCGGCGCCGTACTGACTGGCCGCCACCGACAGCGCGACGATGTAGCCAACGACGGTGCCGACGATACAGGCAGACTTGCGCGACCCCGCCGCCAGGGCACCGAGCGCCCCGCCCAGCACCATGCTGAAGGACACGGCCATGAAGAACAGCGGCGCAGTCTTGAAGCCGGCACCAAACGACAGCAGCACCATCAGCCCCACCGACACGCCGACGACCCTACGGGTGGCGAACAGGTTGCGGCGCAACGCCACGCCCGCCACGGCACCACAGAGCATGGCGATCAGCAGCAACCAGCCCTCACGAGTCAGGCCACCGCCCTGCGCCTGCTCGGGCAAGGCTTCTCCGTCGATCAGCCGCTCCAGTACATTCACGGCGTTTTCGATGCCACCGGCGAAGTCGCCCTGGCGAAACGCCGGGACCATCTCATCACGAATGATGCGGCCGGCTGTGACGTCGGGAATTGCACCCTCGAGCCCGTAGCCGACCTCGATGCGCATCGCCCTGTCGTCCTTGGCCACCAGAACCAGCACGCCGTCATCGACATCCGCACGCCCCAGGCGCCACTGCTCGAACACCCGCGTGGCGTATTGCTCGATGCTTTCCTCGCCGGTACTGGGCAGCATCAGGATGGCAATCTGCGAGCCCTTGCGCTGCTGCAGGGCGAGCAGGCGTTGCTCCATGCCCGCGACCCAGGCTGCACCCAGGGTCGCCGTCAGGTCGGTAACTGGGCGCTCCAGCATGGGCACGGCCACTATCTGCTCAGAGGGAGCCCGCGCGGCGTCGGCAGCGACCGACTCGGCCACTGGCTCGTCACCGAACGCCTCGGCATGGACCACGGGAGCGCTCAACGACATGAGCAGGCAGAATGCGAGGCGAATCCAGTTGTTCATTCCTTCCATCCCTGAAGGCAGTGAGACCGACGCAATCGAACCGGCCATGGGAAACCTGGTGCTAGGCAGACCGGGTGCGAACAGAAACCGCAGAATAGTTCGCCGGACCGATGCAGACCATCACTCGTCCCGCCGCAAATCCGGCGGAATCGGCAGGTCCGGCATCGGGCCCGGGCGCTTGCCCTTGCCGGCGCGGAACTGCTTGAGCTGGTAGACGTAGGCCAGTACCTGGGCGACGGCGAGGTAAAGGCCGGCGGGAATCTCGTGATCCAGTTCGGTGGAGTAGTACACCGCCCGCGCCAGCGCCGGCGACTCCAGCACCGTGACCTTGTGCTCCTGGGCTACCTCGCGGATTTTGAGCGCCATGAAGTCGTTGCCCTTGGCCAGCAGCTTGGGCGCGCCGGTTGCGCCGGGGTCGTACTTGAGGGCGACGGCGAAGTGCGTCGGGTTGGTGATGACCACGTCGGCCTCCGGCACCGCCTGCATCATCCGCCGGTTGGCCATCTCGCGCTGCATCTGGCGGACCTTGGCCTTGACCTCGGGCTTGCCCTCGGAGTCCTTGTACTCGTCGCGCACTTCCTGCTTGGTCATCATCAGCTTCTGGCGGTTGTCCCAGAGCTGGTAGGGCACGTCCACGGCGGCGATCAGCATCAGGCTGCAGGCCAGCCAGAAGGCGCTCCAGCCGACGACTTTGGCACAGTGCACCAGGGCCTGTTCGGTGGGCTCGTGGGCCATCGCCAGCAGGTCGTCCTTGTCCGACTGCAACACCAGGATCGCCACGGCGAGCACCACGGTGAACTTGATCAGCGCCTTGAACAGCTCCAGCAGCGACTTGGCCGAGAACATCCGCTTGAGCCCCTCCAGCGGGTTCAGGCGGCTGAACTTGGGCGCCAGCGCCTCGCTGGAGAACAGCCAGCCGCCGAGCGCGATCGGCCCCAGCAGGGCCGCCGCCAGCAGCAGGGCAAGGATCGGCCACAGGCCTTCGCCGGCGATCTGCGCGGCGCTGGCCAGCAGCCTGAGCATGTTGTCGCTGTTCATCACCGTCTCGCGGGACAGCTCGAAGCTGCCGCGCATCAGGCGCATCAGCGCATCCGCCAGGCCCGCGCCGTAGATCAGCAGGCCGCCGGCGCCGGCGACGAGCACAGCGAGGGTGTTCAGCTCCCGCGAACGCGGCAGCTGGCCTTTCTCGCGCGCCTCCCGGCGCCGTTTCTCTGTGGGTTCCTCTGTCTTGTCCTGACCGCTCTCGCTCTCAGCCATCGCCGGCTACCTCGCTCGAACCAGGTCACGGAGCAGCTGCAGGCCCTCGCTGGCGAGGGACTGGTACTGCGACAGAATGTCGGCGCTGCCGATCCAGACGATGATGAAGCCCATGATCAGGGTCAGCGGGAAGCCGATGGAGAAGATGTTCAGTTGCGGCGCGGCGCGGGTCATGGCGCCGAACGCCAGGTTGACCACCAGCAGCGCGGTGACCGCCGGCAGCGCCAGCAGCAGCCCAGCGCCGATCACCCAGCCGAGCTTGCCGGCGACGGTGATCAGGTGGTTGCCCGACAGCCCCTCACCCACCGGCAGGGTGACGAAGCTCTCAGCCAGCACCTCGAACACCACCAGATGGCCGTTCATGGCCAGGAACAGCAGGGTCACCAGCAGGGTGAAGAACTGCCCGAGCACCGGCACCGAGATGCCGTTGGTGGGGTCGACCATGGAGGCGAAGCCCAGGCCCATCTGCATGGAGATGATCTGCCCGGCGATGACGAAGGCGTGGAACATCAGCTGCAGGGTGAAGCCGAGCATGGCGCCGATGAGAATCTGCTCGCCGATCAGCAGCATGGCCTTCACGCTCAGCGCGTCCACCTGCGGCATGGGCGGCAGGTTGGGCACCAGCACCACGGCGATCGCCAGGGCCAGGTAGAGGCGCACGCGGGTCGGCACCAGCTGGGTGCCGAAGATCGGCATCACCATCAGCAGCGCGGCGATGCGGAACAGCGGGAACAGGAAGGCCCCGACCCAGCCGCCGATCTGCGCGTTGGTGAGCTCCAGCATCAGCCGATCAGCGTCGGGATGCTGCTGATCAGCGTCTGGGTGTACTCCATCAGCTGCCGTATCAGCCAGGGGCCCAGCACGATCAGGGTGAGCAGCACCACCAGCAGGCGCGGCAGGAAGCTCAGGGTCTGCTCGTTGATCTGCGTGGCGGCCTGGAACATCGCCACCACCAGGCCCACCAGCAGGCTGGGCAGGATCAGGATGGCGACGATCATCGCCGTCAGCCAGAGCGCTTCGCGAAACAGGTCTACGGCAACTTCGGGGGTCATGATTGCTCCTCGTGTTCGGCAGCCTGTAGGAGCGAGCTTGCTCGCGAAGCTCTTGTGTTGCTGCGGTTCGCGAGCAAGCTCGCTCCTACAAGGGCGGCGGGCATCGCTACACGGTCCCGAAACTGCCGGCGAGCGTGCCGATGATCAGCGCCCAGCCGTCCACCAGCACGAACAGCATGATCTTGAACGGCAGCGAGATGATCAGCGGCGACAGCATCATCATGCCCATCGCCATCAGTACGCTGGAGACCACCAGGTCAATGATCAGGAACGGGATGAAGATCATGAAGCCGATCTGGAACGCCGTCTTCAACTCCGAGGTGACGAACGCCGGGACCAGGATGGTCAGGGGCGTGGCGTCGGCGCTCTGGATATCGGTGCGCTTGGACAGCCGCACGAACAGCTCCAGGTCCGACTGCCGGGTCTGCGCCAGCATGAAGGCTTTCAGCGGCACCTCGGCGCGGCTGATCGCCTCCTGCGCCGGAATCTGCTCGTTGAGGTAGGGCTGCAGCGCGTTGGCGTTGATCTTGTCGAACACCGGCGCCATGACGAACAGCGTCAGGAACAGCGCCAGGCCGATCAGCACCTGGTTCGACGGCGTGCTCTGCAGGCCCAGCGCCTGGCGCAGGATGGAGAAGACGATGATGATCCGGGTGAAGCTGGTCATCAGCATGACGAACGCCGGGATGAAGCTCAGCGCGGTCATGATCAGCAGGATCTGCAGGCTGACCGAGTACTCCTGCTGACCCTGCGCGTTGGTGGTCACGGTGATCGCCGAGATCTGCGTCGGATCGGCGGCGAAGGCCTGCGGCACGGCAATCGCGAGCATAGCCAGCAGCCACGGCGCAATGCGCTTGAGCGCGCCGGGCAGCGCGGAAAGGTTCGGTGAACGGGTCACTGCGGGCGGCCCTTGTCCTTGTTCAGCAACTCCAGCAGGCGCTGGGCGAATTCCGGCTGCGCCGGTTCCGATTCGGTGGCATGCACCGGCTGGCGCAGGACGTGCAGCGGGGTGATACGGCCGGGAGTCAGGCCGAGCAGGATCTGCTCCTCGCCCACCTGCACCAGCACCAGACGGTCGCGCGGGCCGAGGGCCTGGCTGGACACCAGGCGGATCGCCTGGTTGCTGCGCGGGCCGACCTGCTGCACGCGGCGCACCAGCCAGGCGAGCAGGAAGATCAGGCCGACCACCAGCACCAGGCCCAGCAGCAGTTGCAGCAACTGCCCGCCGGCACTGCCGGTGATCATGCTCGGCGCGGAGCTGGCGTGGACGATGGCCGGCGTCGACACCGGCGCCGTGCCTTCCTCGCCGAACGCCAGCGCGGACAGCCCCGCCAGCGGCAGGGCGCTGAGGATCGCGGAGAGGCGGGCCATGTCAGCGCAGCTTCTTGATGCGTTCGCTGGGGCTGATCACGTCGGTGAGGCGGATGCCGAACTTCTCGTTCACCACCACCACTTCGCCGTGGGCGATCAGGGTGCCGTTGACCAGCACGTCCAGCGGCTCGCCGGCCAGGCGATCGAGTTCGATCACCGAGCCCTGGTTGAGCTGCAGCAGGTTGCGGATATTGATGTCGGTGTTGCCGACCTCCATGGAAATGGTCACCGGGATATCCAGGATCACGTCCAGATTCGGCCCTTCCAGGCCGGCGATGGTCGGCGCCTTGGGCGCCATGCCGAACTCTTCCATCGGTGCGCGCGGCGCGGCCGGTGCCACCGGAGTGGCGCCGCCCTGGGCCATCAGCGCGTCGATGTCGTCCTGGTTGGCGTCGCCCGCCTCGGAGAGGGCGGCAGCCCACTCATCGGCCAGGGCCTGTTCTTCGGGAGTTACGTTGTCTTCGTCTGCCATGGTGGGTCCTCTTGCTCAGCGCGGGCGCTCGAGCGGATCGAGAATCTGCAAGGCCAGGTTGCCCTTGTGCGAACCCAGCTTGACCTTGAAGGAAGGCACGCCGTTGGCGCGCATGATCATGTGTTCGGGCAGCTCCACCGGGATCACGTCGCCCGGCTGCATGTGCAGGATGTCCCGCAGCTTGAGCTGGCGGCGCACGACGGTGGCGCCGACCGGTACCTGGACGTCGAGGATGTCCTCGCGCAAGGCGTTGATCCAGCGCTCGTCCTGGTCGTCCACGTCGGATTGGAAGCCGGCATCGAGCATCTCGCGGATCGGCTCGATCATCGAATACGGCAGGGTGATGTGCAGGTCGCCACCGCCACCGTCGAGCTCGATGTGGAAGGTGGAGACCACCACCACTTCGCTGGGGCTGACGATGTTGGCCATCGCCGGGTTCACCTCGGAGTTCACGTACTCGAAGGCGATCGGCATCACCGCATGCCAGGCCTCGGCGAGGTCGACGAAGGCCTGCTCGATGACCATGCGCACCACCCGCAGCTCGGTGGGGGTGAACTCGCGGCCTTCGATCTTGGCGTGACGGCCATCGCCGCCGAAGAAGTTGTCCACCAGCTTGAACACCAGCTTGGCGTCGAGGATGAACAGCGCGGTGCCGCGCAGCGGCTTCATCTTCACCAGGTTGAGGCTGGTGGGTACGTACAGCGAGTGCACGTACTCGCCGAACTTCATCACCTGCACGCCGCCCACGGCGACATCCGCCGAGCGGCGCAGCAGGTTGAACATGCTGATGCGGGTGTAACGGGCGAAACGCTCGTTGATCATCTCCAGGGTCGGCATGCGGCCCCGGACGATGCGGTCCTGGCTGGTCAGGTCGTAGGACTTGATCGCCCCCGGCTCGACGTCGGACTCGGTTTCCACGAGGCCGTCGTCGACGCCGTGCAACAGCGCGTCGATCTCGTCCTGGGAAAGTAGATCCTGCATGGCCATGGCGGGTACCTACTGCAATACGAAGTTGGTGAAAAGCACTTGCTCTACGGTCAACTGACCGGTGGCCTTCTTCGCCAGTTCCTGAAGGCTGGAGGTCGCCTGCTGGCGCAGCATCTCCTTGCCCACCGGGGTCACCAGCGAATCGAAATTCTGGCTGGAGAACAGCATCACCAGCTGGTTGCGCACCAGCGGCATCTGCTCGCGCAGCGCATCCATCTGCGCCTGGTCGCGGCCCATCAGCGCCACCGCTACCTGAAGATAACGCTGGCGGCCGTTCTGATTGAAGTTGACCACGAAGGACGGTGCGAGGATTTCGTAGATCGCCTGCTTCTTGCCCGGCGCCGCGCCTTCCTCGGCTTTCGCCTCGGCCTCGGCGGGCTTGGCGTGCTTGCTGAGGAAGAACCAGGTACCGCCGACCGACAGCCCCACCGCCAGCAGGAATGCCAGGGCGATGAGAATGATGAGTTTCAGCTTGCCCTTGCCGGGGGCCTGTCCATCAGGGAAGGGAGGCGTCTGATCTTTCTTGGCCATGCCAAATATCCGTCACTTTTCCGGCGCGATGCGCAGATACCGGGGGAGGAGCAAGGGCTGTGCCAGTTTGCAATTGTCTGACTGGCGCCGCCGCGGATATTACAGGCTAGACGGAGGATGTCACGGGGCCGGAAGAGAAATTTCCGAGGTATATCGGCGTGCGATCACACATGCCACGCAAGAGTCGACCTTGGCGTAGGGCGTATAACGCTCCGCGTTATACGCCGACTGGCCGTGGCCGATGGCCGACTCGGGTATGAACTGGGCGCCCGGTTCGACCCTGCAGTGGCAGACAGGCATGGTGTATCGGCGTACAACCGCGAACGGTTGTACGCCCTACGGCTTGAGCATCAGGCGTAGTAATCCACCAGGCCCCTGCCCTGCGCCGCCACCTGCGGGCGGATCTCGGAGACCCCGCCGATCATCGGCTCGTCCTCTCCGCCTTCGGAACGACCGGCACGCCGCGAACCGCCGCGATCATCACCGCCCTGCTGCTGCCAGCCGCGGGCGGACTGGTCGGAAACGTTGACGTCGAGCTGCCCCATGCCCTGTTGGCTGAACATCTCGCGCAGGCGGTGCTGCTGGCTGTCCAGCGCTTCGCGCACGCCGGCGTTGGCGCTAACGAAGTTCACCTGGGTCTGGTCGGCGCTCATGTGGATGCGCACTTCCAGGCGCCCAAGTTCGGCCGGGTCCATCTGGATTTCGGCGGACTTCAGGTTCTGCGCGGACATCCACATCACCCGGTCCACCACCTGGTCGGTCCAGCCATTCTGCTGCACCGACACCGGCTGCCCTGGCACCAGCGGGTTTACCGGACGATTGGTCATGGCCTGCGGCGTGTTGAGCGCCTGGGTCAGCGACTCCAGCCGCGCGGCGAAGGACTCGGTGCGCGGCGCCTCGGGCTTGGCCTCGACCTGGAGTTCCGGCAACTGCTGGCTCAGGTCCGTGCTGGCCTGCACGGCGCCTTCGGCCAGCTTGCCCTCGGCGGTCCTGGCTGGCGCATCCGGGCCCAGCGCCGAGAGCATCGCCGACAGGTCGGCCTTGGCATTGCCTTCCACCGGCTTATCGCCGGCCTTGGCCGCCACGTCACCGGCCACCTGCGCCTGCTGGACCTGCTGCGCCTGGTCCTGGGCACCCTGGCCGAGGGCCAGGGTCACGCCCGGCAGCGCGTTGAGCTTTTCCAGGTCGCCGTCGGTGCTGGCTACGGTCTTCTCGCCAACGCCGCTGCTGATCACCAGCGGCGGCGCCTCGGTAGCCGGGGCAGGCATCTGGCCGGTCATGCCCAGCATCAGCAGGGGGTCGAGGGTAGCCTCAGGCTTCTCCTCGCCTTCCGCCACCTTGACCTCGCCATCGGCCGGCAAGGCTTTGCCGTCTTCGGCAACCACTGGCTTGTCAGCGGCAGCGGCGTCCTTGGAATCGCTGGCCTCGGCGTCCTTGTCGGAAGCGTCCCTGGCCTTCTCGGCCTTGGGCTTGGCCGCCTTGTCCGGGCGCTCGCTGGACGCCGGACGCTGCTCCTGCGCGTAGACGTCGGCGAAGCTGGAACCCTTGTCACCCGTGGCGTCGGGCGAATTCTGCGCAGGCTTGGAGAGCGCCGCCTTGGGCCTGGGATCAGGCGTAGGCGTCAATAAAATATCCGGGGCGACAGCCATCGGAGTTCTCCGTTGATGTGAATATCCATCACGGAGATAGCAAGGGGCGGGCCAAGTCGCTTTTCAAGCCGATCTGGCGCAGACGGTCAGCCGCGGCCGGGCTGCAACAAGGTGCGGACGAGGGTGAATTCGCGCTCGACTTTGGTGATCAGCCCTTGAGCGGTCTCCAGGTCGTTGTGCCGGGCGGCCTCTTCGAGCTGCTTGCACAGGCCGCTCAGCACGGCGGCGCCCATGTTCCCGCAGCTGCCCTTGAAGCTGTGTGCGGCATGGCGCAATGCGTTGCCGTCGGCGGCGGTGAAGGCCGCGCGAATGCTGCTCAGGCGCTCCTCGGAATCGCTCAGGAAGGTTTCCACCAGCAATGGGTACTCGTCTTCCATGATTTCCAGCAGATTGCGCTGCACGGCGTCGTCGAGATGCGGCACGGACATTCGGCACTCCCGGTAGGACTGCTCGCCACGGGGCTGGATGGCGAGCGAAGGCCGGATTATGCCTGAGCCGACCAGAAGAACTCCACGGAGACCGATTTGCCATCAGCCGACCACTGGCAACGGTCGGCCAGCTGCCGCACCAGCGCCAGGCCTCGGCCGCAGAGGCTGCCGGCGGCGCGCTGGGAGGCCAGCACCGCGCCAACGTCGAAGCCGTCGCCGCTGTCCTCCACCCGCACCAGCAGACGCCCGCCCTCGCCATGGGGCGCGAGGTCGAGATGGAAGCGCACGAAACCATCGCGCAGCGTGTCCAGGCGCTGGCTGCGCTGCTGGTAATAGCGGGCGAAACCTGCGGCATCGCACTTGAGCGAAGAGTCCAGGCCCATCACGCCGTGTTCCAGGGCGTTGGAATACAGCTCGGCGAGCACGGTATAGAGCGCGCCGCCCTTGGGCCGCAGGTCCTGCACTTCCATCAGCAGTTGCAGCAGGAACGGCAGCGGATTGAAGTGCCGCAGGGTCGGCGCGCGGAATTCGAAGCTGGCGGACCAGTCCAGCGGGCTGCTCAGGCCGTTGTCGGAAAACGCCAGCGGCGGCCGCTGCAAGGCATGTTCCGGCACCAGCACGACTTCCAGCATGCTGACGTCGTCCTGCGCCTCGCCACGGAACCGCGCGAGCGCCGACTGGATGACATCGAACAGACGCGACGGCTCCGGCTCGCCTTCGTAGACCTCGCGCAGGCGCTGTTCGCCGAACATCTCGCCGGCGGCGTTGCGCGCCTCGGTCACGCCATCGGAGAAGAGGAACACGCGGTCGCCCTCCTCCATCGCGTAGACCTCGTAGTGCTCGTTGAACGAGGCCGCGTCGAGTATGCCCAGCGGCAAGTGGCGCGACACCAGCGGCAACGCCTCGCGCTTGTCGTGGCGCAGCAGGTAGCCAGTGGGCAATCCGCCGTTCCAGACCTCCACCAGGCCGCGCTGGAAGCTCAGGTTGAGCATCGCCGCGCAGCAGAACACGCCCACGGGCAGGATGCGTTTGAGCTTGGCGTTCATTTCGCGAAGGATGTCCGCCATGGGGTAGCCCTTGGCGGTCATGCCGTAGAACACCTCCGCCAGCGGCATGGCGCCGATGGCCGCCGGCAGGCCGTGCCCGGTGAAGTCGCCGAGCAGAATGTGCATCCCCCCGGAGGGCTTGAACGCCGCCAGCAGCAGGTCGCCGTTGAACAGTGCGAAGGGCGATTGCAGGTAGCGGATGTTCGCCGCGTTGAGGCAGCCGGAGTGTGCCACCTTGTCGAACACCGCCTTGGCCACCCGCTGCTCGTTGAGCAGGTGCTCGTTATGCCTGGCGATCAGGTCGCGCTGCTCCAGCACCATCCGCTGCAGGTGGTGCAGGCGCCCCATGGCGCGGATCTTGGCCTCGAGGATGACCCGATTGTAGGGCTTGGAAACAAAGTCGTCGCCGCCCGCCTCCAGGCTCTGCACCAGCGCCTCGGGCTCGCTCAGGGAGGTGAGGAAGATGATCGGCACCAGCTCTTCGCCCGCCTGCCGGCGAATCCTGCGCGCCGCCTCGAAGCCATCCATCACCGGCATCAATGCGTCCATCAGCACCAGCTGCGGGCGCTCCTGGGCGAACAGCGCCAGGGCCTCCAGGCCATTGGCTGCGGTGATCACCCGATGCCCCTGGCGGCTGACGAGGGTGGACAGCAGCAGGCGGTCGGCGGCGTTGTCGTCGGCGATCAGGACCGTAAGGTAATCAGCCATGGCCGCTCTCGGATGCAGGACAGTCAGCTGATGGTGAACAGCTGCTCGAAATTGGAGATGGCGAGAATCTTGCGCACATCGGCGTTGCAGTGCTCCAGGCGGATCTGCGCGTTCTCGCCACCGGCGTGGTCGCGCAGCAGGAGCAGCATGCCCAGTGCCGAGCTGTCCAGGTAGGTGGCGCCCTTGAGGTCGACCACATAGCGCTTGGGCGTGGTATCGACGCGCTCGTAGGCGTCGCGGAATTCCTGGTGCGCACCGAAATCGAAACGGCCCTGGACCACGATGGTCAGTTCCTGCCCGTCAGCGGAGGGAACGGAAGTGATGGCCATGGGATTCTCCTTATCGGTGATGGCACGCGCGAGCTTTCAGATGTAGCAGCAACTCATGACAGCAGCAACCTCGGCGGCTATCGGAACGCCATCAACGGGCCACGTCGAATTTCCGCCAAATGGACCACCGGGCCCCAATGGCTTGGCAAATGCCGTTACCCTTTTGCGGTGCGATACACCGGCCAAGGCTCGCCCAAGGCCTGCGCCGGGCCGCACCAGGCAATGGAGAGGGAGCATGTACAAGTCCATTCTCGTCGTGGCCTGCGCTGTCTGCGTGGTGTCGTGCACGAATGCCCAGGTGACGCAGCGCGAGCTGGGCGATTTCGAGCTGAAACTCGCCCACTCGCCCACCCGCAGCATGGCCCAGGGCCTGGTCCGCCCCGGCCAGGCGAACAGCGCCCTGGGTGGCGTGGACGTCAGCCACACCACCGGTTGGTACGTCGGCAGTTGGACCTCGAACCTGGAGCAGGAAAAGCCACTGGAGGTCGACACCTACGCGGGCTTCAAGCACCCGCTGGGCGACGGCAACCTGGGCTACGAACTGGGCACCCTGCGCTACAGCCGCCCCGAGCAGCCGGACTTCGACAGCCAGGCGTTGTACGGCGGCCTCTCGGTGTTCGGCAGCCGCCTCGGTGCGGCCTACAGCAACCTGGAAGGCCGCAGCACCGCCACGCTGTTCACCGACCTGGGCCTGGCGCAGGACACGGGGTTCGATGTGTCCTTCAAGTACTCCGCCTACAGCCTCGCCACGCCCGCCAGCCTGGACAACGGAGGCAGCGTCAGCAGCTTCGGCGACTGGTCGGTGAACCTCAGCCGGCCCTGGCTGGGTATCGACCTGGACTTCTCCTACAGCGGCAGCAGCCTGACCGGCAGCGATTGCAGCGCCTATTCGGGGCACAACAGCTATTGCGATACGACAGTGATGATCAAGGCTTCGAAGCCGCTGTTCTGACACGGCGGAAAGAGCCCCTCACCCCAGCCCTCTCCCGGAGGGAGAGGGGGCCGTCCTCTGCTATTCGAACCTTGGCGTACTTACTGAGACTTACGCGCCCAGGAAACCAGAGCACAGGCTTGGGCAAGAACTCATCCTCACTCCGATCAGCCCCCTCTCCCCCTGGGAGAGGGTTGGGGTGAGGGCCAATCCGAGCACAGATCAATCCGCCCCACTACCCGATCAACCCCGCCCCCAGGTTGATCGCCAACCCGAGAATCGCGGTATTGAACAGGAAGCCGATCACCGAATGCGCCAGCACCACCTTGCGCATGGCCCGTGAGGCGACGGCCACGTCGGAGGTCTGCACCGCCACGCTCAGGGTGAAGGAGAAGTAGAGGAAGTCCCAGTAGTCCGGGCTCGCCTCCCCGTCCGGAAAACGCAGCGCCGGTTCGCCGCTGCAGGCGTAGAACATCCGCGCATAGTGCATGGTGAACACCATGCCGATAAGGAACCAGGAGCCCAGCACGGTGCTGGCGGTGAAGGCATAGCGCCAGAGTTTTTCACCCCCGTCGGCATGGCCGGCGGCGGCCAGCTCGAACACGATGGCCACCAGGCTGGCCAGCGCGGCGACGCTGATCAGCACCAGCACCGCCTCAGCATTCTCGTCCTCGATCTCGGCCAGGCGCCGCACCTCCTGCGGGTCGGCGCGCCAAGCCAGCCAGCCGATCAGCAGGACATACAGCCAGGCCATGCAGTTCCACCCCACCAGCACCCGCATCATCGGGTCCAGGCGATAACAGGCAACCGCCACCAGCAGCCCCCCGGCAAAGGCGGCGATCAGGCGCGGATGCGCGCTGAGGAAGGCGCGATTCAAGCGCAGCATGGCGTGCGCTCCAGCTCCATGGATTCGCAACTCCACAGTTGCGGATAGCGGGAGAGTTCGGGCTGGGACGGCAGGATGGGCATGGATCAGGCATTCCAGTCGAGGGTCTGACCGGAGACTAGCACGCGCCCCCGCTCAATCCGGCGAAGGCTTCAGGCGCTGGGCGAACTCGTCGAGCTGCTTCTGCTCGTACTTGTCGGCGGCGGCGCGCGCTTCCTCGCGGTAGCGCTCCACCAGCTTGCGCAGGCCCTCCAGCCGGGCGTACTTCTCCTGCCAGGCGGCGCGGGCCTTGTCGACGCTGCCCTGGTGCCAATCCACGGCACGGTTCTGCTGCTCGACGGCGGTTTCCAGCTGCGAGAGGAAGCGCTGGTAATTGATCAGCCACTGCCCGGTGACGCCCTGCTGGCCGTTGCGGATCCACTGTTGCTGGTAGTCCAGCCGGTAGCGTTCGAGCTCGGCGAGCTTGCGCTGCGCCTGCACCAGCTGGTTCTGCACCAGGCCGAGCTGGCGGGCGGACTCGCGTTCGGCCTTGAGGGCCATGTCCACCACCGGCGCGAGGCGTTCGGCGCGGCGGTTCATTCACTCGCCTCATGACGTGACCGTAGGATGGGTGGAGCGAAGCGATACCCATGCTGCAGGTAATCACCAGCGGAAAAACGATGGGTATCGCAAGCTCCACCCATCCTACGAGCGCGCGTGTCTGTCATCAGCCGGCCTTGCCGCTGACCACGGCGTCCAGCAGCAGGCGGCTGTCGTCGAGGTTCTGGCTCTCGTCCAGGCTCTGGCGGAGGAACTGGCGCATGATCGGGAAGCGCTGGATCGCCAGGTCCGTCTCGGCATCGCCGCCCGCCACGTAGGCGCCGACGCTGATCAGGTCGCGGCTCTGCTGATAACGCGACCAGAGCTGCTTGAAGCGCTGGGCGTCGCGCAGGTGTTCGGGGGTGGTGACCTGGGGCATCACCCGACTGATGGAAGCCTCGATGTCGATGGCCGGGTAATGGCCTTCCTCGGCCAGCCGGCGCGACAGCACGAAGTGGCCGTCGAGCACGCCACGGGCGGCGTCGGCGATCGGGTCCTGCTGGTCGTCGCCCTCGCTGAGCACGGTGTAGAAGGCGGTGATCGAACCACCGCCCTTCTCGCCGTTGCCGGCCCGTTCCACCAGGCGCGGCAGCTTGGCGAACACCGACGGCGGATAGCCCTTGGTCGCCGGCGGCTCGCCGATGGCCAGGGCGATCTCGCGCTGGGCCTGGGCGTAACGGGTCAGCGAATCCATCAGCAGCAGGACGTTCTTGCCCTTGTCGCGGAAGTATTCGGCGATGCGCGTGCAGTACTGCGCGGCACGCAGGCGCATCAACGGCGCGTCGTCCGCCGGGGATGCGACCACCACGGAACGCTTGAGGCCTTCCTCGCCGAGGATGTGCTCGATGAATTCCTTCACCTCGCGGCCCCGCTCGCCGATCAGCCCGACCACGATGATGTCGGCCTTGGTGAAGCGGGTCATCATGCCCAGCAGCACGGATTTACCCACGCCGGTACCGGCGAACAGACCCAGGCGCTGGCCACGGCCGACGGTGAGCAGGGAGTTGATCGAGCGGATGCCGACGTCCATCGGTTCGTGGATCGGGTCGCGTGCCAACGGGTTGATGATCGGCCCTTCCATCGGCACCCAGTCTTCGGCACGCATCCCGCCCTTGCCGTCCAGCGCGCGGCCGACGCCGTCAAGCACGCGGCCGAGCATGGACATGCCCATGGGCAGGCGGCCGGAATCCGGCAGCGGCACCACGCGGGCGCCGGGGGCGATGCCGGCGAGGCTGCCCACCGGCATCAGGTAGATCTTGCTGCCGGAGAAGCCCATCACCTCGGCCTCCACCTGCACCGGGTGATAGCCGCCGTCGTTGATGACCTGGCAGCGGCTGCCAACCGAAGCCTGCAGGCCTTCGGCCTCCAGGGTCAGGCCGACCATGCGCAGCAGGCGGCCTTCCACCACCGGCTGCGCCGGCAGGTTCACCGCCTCGCTGTAGCCTTGCAGGCGGCGGGCGAAGCTGACCCGGTCAAGACGCATCGGGCGCGCCCAGGTCGATGTGCAGGTCCGGCGCCAGCGCATGGGTCGCCTGTTCACGCTGCTGCTCGAAGAGCTGCTTGATCGCCTGGGCCAGGCGCGTCTCGATGCTGGCATCGATGCGCGAGTGTTCGGTCTCGATGCGGCAGCCGCCGGGCAGCAGAGCGTCGTCCTCGATGATCCGCCAGCTTTCCTCATGGCGGTCGCGCAGGGCCTTCACCAGTTCGAAGTCCTGCGGGTTGACCTGGATGCGGATATTGCCGGCGCCCATGGGCAGCAGCTTCAGCGCCTCACGCAGCACCTGGCGAATCTGGCTGGAGTCGGTAGCCAGCTCGCGCTGCACCACCTGGCGCACCACGTGGGTCACCAGGTTGAGCATGCCCTGCTCCAGCATCTGGTCCTGCTCGGCGATCGGCTCCAGCAGCTGGCCCATCAGGGTTTCCAGGCTCTGCAGGCGCGGTTGCAAGGCCGCGTCGGCTTCCTGACGCGCCTTCAGCTGGCCGGCGTGGAAGCCGTCCTTCTCGCCGGTGGAGAAGCCCTCGTTATAGGCGTCCTGGCGGATCGCCTCGAGCTCCTCCAGCGTCAGCGGCTTGACCTCTTCCTCCGGCACCTCCTCGATCTGCGGCTCCTCGGCCACAGGTTCGGGTTCCGGCTCGGGTTCGGGCTGCGGCTTGATCGGGTCGAAACTGGGCAGCGACCAGCGGTCGAAGCCCGCGACATCCCGCGCGCGGATCAGCTCGCTGAGTTCCTGCTCGTCTTTGGCCGGGGGCACCACTTAGATCATCTCCTCGCCGCCCTTGCCGCCGAGCACGATCTCGCCGGACTCGGCCATGCGCCGCGCAATGGTGAGGATTTCCTTCTGCGCGCCCTCCACTTCGCTGACGCGCACCGGGCCCTTGGCCTCCAGGTCGTCGCGCAGCAGTTCGGCGGCACGCTTGGACATGTTGCGGAAGATCTTCTCGCGGATCGCCTCGTCGGAGCCCTTGAGCGCGAGCACCAGCACGTCGGAGGACACTTCCCGCAGCAGCGCCTGGATGCCGCGGTCGTCGACGTCGGCGAGGTTGTCGAAGACGAACATGAGGTCTTCGATCTGCCCGGAGAGGTCTTCGTCCACGTCGCGGATGGCGTCCATCAGCGCGCCTTCGACCGAGCTGTCGAGGTAGTTCATGATGTCTGCCGCGCGCTTCACGCCGCCCATGGTGGTGCGGGTGGAGTTGGCGTTGCCGGCGAACTGCTTCTCCAGGATCAGGTTCAGTTCCTTGAGCGCGGACGGCTGCACGGTATTCAACGAGGACACGCGCAGGACGATGTCCAGGCGCACCTTGTGGTCGAAGTGGCTGAGCACTTCGGCGGCCTGGTCCGGATCGAGGTAGGCGACCACGATGGCCTGGATCTGCGGGTGTTCGTAGCGGATCACGTCGGCCACGGCGCGCGGCTCCATCCACTTCAGGCTGTCCAGGCCGCTGGTGTTGCCGCCCAGCAGGATGCGGTCGATCAGGTTGTTGGCCTTGTCCTCGCCCAGGGCCTGGGTGAGCATCTTGCGGATGTAGCTGTCGGCGCCGACGCCCAGGCTGGTCTGGTCGCCGACGATCTCGACGAACTCGCCCATCACCTGCTCGACCTGCTCACGGTGCACATTGCGCATCTGCGCCATGGCCACGCCGACCTTCTGCACTTCCTTGGGCCCCATGTGCCGCAGCACCTGCGCCGCGTCGGTCTCGCCGAGGGACAGCAGGAGGATGGCGGCCTTGTCGACCTTGCTCAGTTTGGCGTTCGCCCGCGGCTCGCTCATGTGCGGTCACTCATCGGAATTGATCCACTCTTTCACCACCTGAGCGACACGCCCGGGGTCCTGCGCGACCAGACTCTTGATCGCGTTGAGCTGCGCATCGTAACCCTCGGACGGGCTGGGCAGCAGAATACTCGCCGGGCCGCCGAGGCTGACGCGGTCGTCCGACAGCTCGCCGTCCAGACCACCCAGCTCGCCCAGGCCGCCGTCGGCGCCAGCGCCGCCGGCCACCAGGGCCTTGCCCTTGTTGCCCGACAGGTTGTTCAGCACCGGGCGCAGCACGCCCAGCACCAGCACCAGAATGAAGACGATGCCCAGCACCTGCTTGACCACGTCCCAGAACCAGGGCTGCGAGTAGAACGGCGGCGCGACGATTTCATCGCCCTGCTCCGGAGCGAACGGCGCGTTGATCACGCTGACGCTGTCGCCACGGCTGGCGTCGTAGCCGACCGCATCCTGCACCAGGCGGGTGAAGCGCGACAGTTCTTCGGCGCTCCACGGCTTGTGGGTCACCTCGCCGGTCTTGGCGTCGGTGATCATCCGGTCATCCAGCACCACCGCGACGGAAAGCCGGCGCAGGCGGCCCTGCTGCTGCTTGGTGTAGCTCACCGAGCGGTCCAGCTCGTAGTTGCGAGTGTTCTGCTGGCGCTTGTCGGTCGGGTACGGCGCCAGTTCCGGCTTGCCGGTCTTCGGATCGATCATCGGCTGGCCGTTGGCGTCCTTGAACGGCTGGCCCGGCGCAATGAAGTCGGCGGGCGCATTCTGCGCGGTGGTCTGCGGCGCGCTGGAGGGCCCCGGCGGCTGGTTCGACAGCGCCCCCGGCACGCCCTGCGGGCCGTTGCTGTTCTGCCGTTCCTCGTTGTTGGTCTGCTCGCTGCGCAGCGCCGGCTGGTCCGGGTTGTAGGACTCGGAGGTGGACTCCACCGCACTGAAATCGACGTCGGCGGAGACTTCGGCCTTGTAACGGCCGTTGCCCAGTACCGGCGCGAGGATGCTGTGCACGCGCTGGGTGAAGTTGCTTTCCATGCGGCGGGTGAAATCGAACTGCTTGCCGGCCATGGTCAGCTCGGAGAGCTCCTGCTGGTCGGAGAGCAGCGTGCCCTTCTGGTCGACCACGGTGACCTGGGACTTGTCCAGTTCCGGCACGCTGGTGGCGACCAGGTTGACGATGGCCAGCACCTGGCTCGGCTCCAGGGAGCGGCCCGGATAGAGTTCGACCAGCACCGAGGCACTGGGCTTGCGGTCGTCACGGACGAACACCGAGCTCTTCGGGATCGCCAGGTGCACGCGGGCGCCCTTGACGTTGTTCAGGCTGGAGATGGTGCGGGCCAGCTCGCCTTCCAGGCCGCGACGGTAATTGGTCGCCTCCATGAACTGGCTGGTGCCCAGGGCCTGTTCCTTGTCGAGGATCTCGAAGCCGACATTGTTGTCGGTCGGCGCGACGCCGGCCCCGGCGACTTTCATCCGCGCGCGGCCGAGGTCGTCGGCCTTCACCAGCAGCGCGCCGGAGTTGGGCTCGACCTTGTAGGGAATATCGGCGGCGCTCAGCGCCTCGACCACCTTGTTGGCGTCGACGCCGTTCAGGCTGCCGTACAGCGGCTTGTAGTCCGGCTGCTGCGACCACAGCACCATGCCGAAGCCGACGGCGATGCTCGCGGCGAGGCCGACGAGCAGACCGACCTGGCGCAGCACGGGCATGTCCGCGAGGTTTTCGAGGAAGGTCAGGCCCAGCAGCGGCTTTTTCGCTGCGCCGAGCTTGGCGGGAACCTGACTGTCTACGGTGGCTTCAGCCATGACCTGCTACCTCAGACCGGCATCTGCATGATGTCCTGGTACGCCTGGACGAGCTTGTTGCGTACCTGGGTCATGGCCTGGAAGGACACACTGGCTTTCTGCGAGGCGATCATCACGTCGGTGAGATCGACGCCGCTCTGGCCGACTTCGAAGGCGGTTGCCATGTCGGTGGCGACCTGCTGGGTGCCGTTCACCTTGTCGACCGCCTGGGTGAGCATCTGCGAGAAGCTCGGCGCGCCCGGCTCGGCCGGCTGTACAGCCTGGGCCTTCGACTTGGCCATGGCTTCCATTTGCATGGAGCGCATTTCCAGCAGCAGACGATTGAATTCGACACCCTGACTCATTACCTACCCCTCCGACTGGCCGCGGTTTTTTGACGCTACGCGGCGCTTTGCACAGGGGATTGCAACTTGGGTGCCAGGTTTTGGGGTGATGGAGATTTGGACGAAAGAGCTCTGGGATGGGCGTTCCGGGGCACCCCCCGTAGGAGCGGATCTTATCCGCGAAATCCATCGCGGGTGAGTCCGCTCCAACAGGGAAATACCTAAGTATCTCGCCTGCCTGGAGCAAGGGCACATAACGCCTTGAGCTTTACCCGCCGTCTTGCTCAGCGTTTCTGCGCCGCATCGGCGAGTGCTGGGAGATTTTATTTCGCCCCCTCGGGCGAGTCACTTTCTCAAACGACGGATGGCCGCCCCCAGAAAGTAACCAAAGGGCTTGTCCCGACATCCGGGTCTTCGCTTCGCTCAGACTGCCCTCCTTCCGGTATTGCTCCGAGGGTCGGCTCGCAAGGGCCATCCATGGCCCTTCAAGCCTCTCGCGGCATCCATGCCGCTCGCCCCTCTGCGCAATACCTCCACTCGGCCTCCTGACGGGACTCTTCGCGCGCCTGCAACTTTGGCTGCTTCATGCTGGATTGCTCGCTCCTACAAAAATCGACTTCCAGAGAAACTTCCGCGCACACCGGAGCGCCCCTTCAGGAGGCCGAGTGGAATCGGAGTTTCAGGGGTTGAGCGACATGGATGTCGCGAGAGCCGCGATGGGCCAGGGATGGCCCTTCGCGGCGGGCCCCTGAAACTTCGATGGAACGAGGGAAGTCCCGCGAAGCGGGACCCGGATGATGGGGCAAAGACCTTTGGTTACTTTCTGTCGTTTGAGAAAGTAACTCGCCCGAGGGGGCGAAACAAAAAGTCCCAGCGCACGCCGAAGCGGCGCAGAAACACCCATACGAGAACAAAAACATCGCGGACAAAGTCCACTCCTACAGGGGTCAAGGCCCACCACCCCACCAAGAAAAAGCCCGCACAACGGCGGGCCAAGAGGGGAACTCGTCAATCCATCAACTGGCGTACAGATACGCCTCCACATCCATCCCCGCATCGCGCATCTGCGCCAGCTTGTAGCGCAGGGTACGCGGGCTGATGCCCAGCCGCTCGGCGGCTTCCTTGCGGCGGCCGCGCTCGCTGCGCAGGGTATCGATGATCATCTGGAACTCGCGGCGCTTGAGGTCTTCCCCCAGCGCTCCGGCATCCTGCACGGCAGGTGACGGAATTTCGACGCTGGCCGGAGCCGACGCCGCCGGCACAGCGGCCAGCACCGGGCGCGGCGCATGGCCGATGGGCGCGGTCAGGCAGAGGTCGGCCGCCTGCACCTGGCCGCCCTGCTGCAGGATCAGCGAGCGCTGGATGGCGTTGTCCAGCTCACGCACGTTGCCCGGCCACGGATGCGCCAGCAAGGCGGCGCGAGCATCGGCGCCGAGGCTGACCGGCGCCAGGTTCATCTTGCGGCTGTACTTGGCCAGCAGGCGCTCGGCCAGCGGCAGGATGTCCGCCGGGCGTTCGCGCAGCGGGCGCCAGGCCAGCGGGAACACCGAAAGGCGGTAGTACAGGTCTTCACGGAAGCGCCCCGCCGCCACTTCGCCGAGCAGGTCGCGGTTGGTGGTGGCGAGCACGCGGATATCCAGGCTGATCGGCTTGCGCGCACCGACGCGCTCGACTTCACGCTCCTGCAGCACGCGCAGCAGCTTGGCCTGCAACCCCAGCGGCATCTCGGAGATTTCGTCGAGCAGGATGGTGCCGCCGTCGGCCAGTTCGAACTTGCCTGGCTGGGCGGCGATGGCGCCGGTGAAGGCCCCCTTCTCGTGGCCGAACAGGGTGGCCTCGAGCATGTTGTCCGGAATCGCCGCACAGTTGATCGCCACGAACGGTTTGGCCGCGCGCGGCGACTGCTGGTGGATGTACTGCGCCAGCACTTCCTTGCCGGTACCGGACTCGCCGGAGATCAGCACGGTGGAATCGCTGCGCGCTACGCGGGCGGCCAGCTCCAGCAGTTGCCGGCTGGCCGGCTCCAGCGCCACCGGACCGTCGCCTTCGACGCGAGCAACCGTGCCCAGCGCATGACGCGCCACCAGTTCCAGCAGGGCCTTCGGCTCGAAGGGCTTGACCAGGTAATCCGCCGCGCCCTGGCGCATGGCTTCCACGGCGCGGTCCACCGCGCCATAGGCGGTCATCAGCAGCACCGGCAGCTGTGGATAACGTGCGCGAATCAGGCCCAGCAACTGGTGCCCATCCATGCCCGGCATGTTCACATCGCTGATCACCAGGCTGAAGGCGTCCTTCTCCAGAGCCGGCAACGCGGCCTCGGCGCAGTCGACGGCGACGAAGTCGTGCCCGCCGAGCATCAGGGTGTCGGAAAGGGCTTCACGCAGGGCGCGGTCGTCTTCGACCAGCAGGACTTTGGCGGCCATGGTGTTCATTCCTTGTGAGCGATGGATTGGGCGTTGATCAACGGCAGGATCAGCGTGGCGCAGGTGCCGCGGCCGGCGCGCGAGCGCAGGCGCAGCTCGCCCTGGTGGGCCTTGGCGACAGCCTTGACCACGGCCAGCCCGAGGCCGGTGCCGGTGGTCCTGGTGGTGAAGAAGGGTTCGCCCAGGCGCGTCAGGGTTTCGGCGCTCATGCCCGGGCCGTTGTCGCTGATGGCCAGGCGCAGGCTGTCGCCGCGCGCATACAGGTGAACCTTCAAGCGCAGGTCACGGCCGGCGGCCTGGATGGCGTTCTCCACCAGGTTGAGCACGGTGCCGACCAGGGTGTCGCGGTTGCACAGCAACTCGCCCGCCCGGGCGTCGCACTGCCAGCGGACGTTCAGGCCGGCGACGTGGGATTCGGCGGCGGCACGCAGGCTGGTGAACAGCTGCGCCGGCGCCAGGCGGTCTGGCAGCGGCAGCTCGCCACGGGCGAACACCAGCATGTCGCGGACCTGGTTTTCCAGTTCGTGCAGGCGTTCCTTGATGCGCCCGGCGAAGCGCTGCTGCTGTTCCAGCGGCAGCTCCTGCTCGCTCAGGTGGCTGGCATAGAGCATGGCGGCGGAAAGCGGCGTGCGGATCTGATGGGCCAGCGAGGCGACCATCCGGCCCAGGGCGGACAGGCGCTCGTGACGGGCCAGTTGGTCCTGCAGGCGCCGGGTTTCCGTCAGGTCGTTGAGCAGGATGAGCTGGCCGGGTTCGCCGTTCAGCGAGCGGATGGCGATGGACACACGGCGGCCATCGCGCAGGGAAACTTCATGGCCGTCGTCGGCACGGGGAGCGAAGCTGCGGGCGATCACCTCGCGCCAGAGCATGCCCACCAGCGGCTTGCCGAGCAGCGCGCAGGCCACCGGGTTGGCGTCGCGCACCACGCCCTGGGCATCGAGCACGATGACGCCGCCGGGTAGCACGTCGAGCAGGCTCTGCAGGCGGTTGGCCAGGCGCTCCTTCTCGGCCAGCTCCTGCATGCGCTGGGCGCTGACCAGGGCCAGTTGGCCCTTGAGCTCGGTGACGCGCGCTTCCAGCAGGCTGTAGGACTCGCTGAGCTGGCTGGACATCTGGTTGAACAGGGCAAAAGCCTGTTCCAGGTTCGCGCGGCTGCTCTCCTCCACCGGCCTGCTTTCTTCGACGGGCGCAAGGGCGTCAACAGACACAAGGGAAGTGGCTTCGGGCTGGCGTTGGGCGACTGGCATCATGCGGCTCTCTCATCCGTCCGACGTCGTAGAACTGTCGGTCGGATGAGTCTTAGCAAACCGCGTGCCTAAAAATTACTCGTTGTTTTTCAACGAGTTGGAGAAACGAGCATGGCGGAGGCGTCAATCCTCCGCCATTTCCTCCTCGCGACGGCTCATGCCGTACTTGCGCATCTTCTCCACCAGGGTGGTGCGGCGGATGCGCAGGCGCTCGGCGGCACGGGCGACAACACCGGCAGCATCGTCCAGCGCCTGCTGGATCAGTCCCTGCTCCAGGTTCGCGAGGTAGTCCTTCAGGTCGATGCCCTCGGCCGGCAGCATGGCCGGCGAGTCGAGGCCCGGCAGGCCGGCGCTGATCGCCGCGCGCTCTTCCAGTTCCTCGCGCAGGCTGGTCGCCAGTTGCTCGTCCTCGTCGTCGACGTGACGGAATTTCTTCGGCAATTCACCCACGCCGATCACGCCGTAGGGATGCATGATCGCCAGGCGCTCGACCAGGTTCGCCAGCTCGCGCACGTTGCCCGGCCAGTCGTGACGGCAGAGCGACATGATGGCGGCGGAGTTGAAGCGGATCGAACCGCGCTTCTCGTGCTCCATGCGCGAGATGAGTTCGTTCATCAGCAGCGGGATGTCCTCCACGCGCTCGCGCAGCGGGGCCATCTCGATGGGGAAGACGTTGAGGCGGTAGTACAAGTCTTCGCGGAAACTGCCTTCCTCGATCATCTTCTCGAGGTTCTTGTGGGTCGCGGCGATGATGCGCACGTCCACGTTCTGCGTCTTGTTGCTGCCGACGCGCTCGAAGGTGCGCTCCTGCAGCACGCGCAATAGCTTGACCTGCATCGGCAGAGGCATGTCGCCGATCTCGTCGAGGAACAGGGTGCCGCCGTTGGCTAGTTCGAAACGTCCGGCGCGACTGGTGATGGCGCCGGTGAAGGCACCCTTCTCGTGGCCGAACAGTTCGCTTTCCAGCAGCTCCGCCGGGATCGCGCCGCAGTTGACCGGCACGAAGGGCGCGTCGCGGCGCTTGGAGTGGTAGTGCAGGTTGCGCGCGACCACTTCCTTGCCGGTGCCGGACTCGCCAAGGATCAGCACGCTGGCGTCGGTGTCGGCGACCTGCTGCATCATCTGCCGCACCTGCTGGATGGCGCGACTGGTGCCGACCAGGCTGCGGAACAGGTTGGGCTCGCGCTGGCGGCCGCGCTCGCGGGCCTGGTCGTACATCTCGCGGTAGACCTGGGCGCGGTGCAGGGAGTCGAGCAGCTTGTTGTAGCTGGGCGGCATTTCCAGGCTGGCCAGCACGCGGCGGCGCAGCTCTTCGGGCCAGTCGGCGGGAGCCGATTCGCCGATCAGCAGCACGGGCAGGAACTCGTCCCAGGCGGCTACCTGCTTGAGCAGCTCCAGCGCCCCGCCCTTGCTTTCCACGTTGCCGAGCAGCACGCAGAGCACGTCGCGGCTGCCGTTGGGCAGTGCGTCGACGGCCTGGCGCCAGTCGTGGCTGCCGCAGGCGATCTGGTCCTCACCCAGGAAGCCGATGATGACCGAGAGGTCACGGCACCGTTCCTGGTTGTCGTCGATCAGGAGAATCTTGGTTTCGCGCCACATCTTTAGCTTGTCATCCCGGGGCTTTGAGGCCGTCGAACGGCTGCTGACACGAGACTGACGACGACACAATTCCAAGAAGTCGCCAGCATTTGGCCACTAGTAAAGTCAAAAATGTGGCAAGAGTCAAATTTATGGCGTGCTTTTTTTGATGCTGCCCGACGAAGGGCGTTGACCCGGATCATGGCAATCGAACCGAGGAGCGGTTCGCACAAACACGGCGGCGGCCCGTGGGCCGCCGGGGGAAACCGATCCGAACGGATCAGCCGAACATCTGGTAGACCTTGGCGCCCTGACTGGAGCGACGCACCGCAGTCAGCTCCTCGCCGATGGCGGTGCGCTGGGCGGTGCAGACCTTGACCAGCTCGCCGTAGAGCGCCAGCAGCTGCTCCATGGTGTCGCGCAGGGCCTGCTCGTCGCGCTCGGCGTCCTGCATGGCCACGTCTACCTGCTCGCGGCACATCCGGTCCAGTTCGCTGATGGCTTCCCAGTCCTTGCTCTGCATCGCGGCAGAGAGCGCGGCGCGGGTTTCGTTGAGTTGTTGCATGGCCTGACTCATGACTCGTCCTTCCTTCAGGCGGCGATCGCGTCCCAGCCCGATTTCACTTCGCGCAGCAAGCCGGAAACCTCGTCGAGGATCGCGGCATCGCCATTGCGGTTCGCCTCCAGCAGGCGCTCGGTCATGTAAACGTAAAGATTGTCGAGATTCAACGCCAGTTCGCCGCCCTGCTCCAGGTTCAGCGCCTCGCGCAGACCGCCGACGATGCCGATGGCCTTGCTGATCAGCTCGCCACGCTCGGCCAGCTGGCCGCGCTCGATGGCACCACGGGCCTGCGCCATGCGCTCCAGGCCGCCCTGCATCAGCAGCTGGATCAGACCGTGCGGCGAGGACTCGGCAACGCGCGACTCCAGGCTGACTTGCTGATATTGCTTCATGGCTCTCATGGCGTACATGGCAGGCTCCTGCGGGGAATTTCATCTACTGACCAAGGTATCGGCCGGTAGTGCGGGAGCTTGAAGGTGAGTTGGAGAATATTTTTGCCGTGGCCGCACAAGCCGGCCACGGCGCTCAGGATCAGCTCTTGGCGAACGGCAGGCTGGCGAGCTGGCTGGTGAGGCTGTTGGCGGTGGAGGTCAGGCTGCTCACCAGCGAATCCATGGTGTTGAACTGCTTGAGCAGACGCTCCTGCAACGCGGAAATGCGCCGGTCGAGGTCGGCCTGCTGCTTGTCCGCATTCTTCAGCGTGCTCTGCAGGGCCTTGTTGCGCAGATCGAACACACCGCCGGACTGGGTATAGGGCTTGAGCTTGGCGTCCAGGCGGGTCGCCAGGCCGTTGTCGCCGACGAACAGATTGGCGACATCCTGGAAGTTGGAACTGACCATCTTGTCCAGCTTGGTGGAGTCGAGGTCGAGGGTGCCGTCCTGCTTGGTGGTGATACCGAGGTCGGCCAGCACGCGAACGCCGTCATTGCTGTCGCCCTGGGTGCTGACCAGCTCGTTGCGCACGGTGCTCAGCAGCGAACGCATGGTGGCGTCGCCGACCAGCGCACCGGTGACCGGGGCCTTGTCCTCGCCGACAGTAGTCACCGCGGTCTGCAGTTTGATGACGCCCATCAGCTTGTTGTAGGAGTCGACGAACTTCTTGACGTTGCTCTTCACCCCAGCCTCGTCCTGGGTCACGCCGATGGTCAGCGGCTTGCCAGCTTCGGTGACGCCCTTGAGCGTGAGAGTGACGCCTTCGACAGCATCCTCGACGGTGTTGGAATCGCTTTTGATCTGCAGGCCATCGATGGTCAGCTCGGCGCTCTTGGCGCGGGTGAGCATGCGCGCGGCAGTCGGGTCGCTCGGCACCGGCGGATCGACCACGGCCGGATCGCTCGGCGCGGCGCTGGGAGTGAAGGCCAGACTGTTCAGGCTGGCGCTGCCGCTGCCATCGTCGCCGCTGACGCTGACGGAGATGTCCTTGCCATCGCCCATCTTGCTGCTGCTCAGGACCAGCCGCGAGCCTTGCGCATCGGTGACGATGGTGGCGCTGACGCCCTGATCCTTACCGGCCTTGTTGATCGCGTCGCGCACGCCCGCCAGTGTGTTATTGCTGCTATCGACGACGATATCCGGCAGCGCGGTGTCGCCGACCTTGATAGTCAGGCTGCCCTTGCCGAAGGTCGCCGCCTGGGCGCCATTGGACGGCACGGCGCCAAGGGCCACCTTGCTGCCCTGGGCCAGTTGCTGGACCTCGACCTGGTAGCTGCCAACCCCTGCCGTGACCTTGGCGGTGGCGGTCAACAGGTCGGTTTTGGACGAGCTGACAGCGCGCCCCTGGAAGTTCTCGGGCTTGTTCAGCGCGGCAAGCGCAGTCTGGAAATCGCTGATGGCGCTCTTGACGGCACCCAGAGCGGTGATCTGCTCGGTGGTGTTCTTGCTCAGCGTGGTGATCTGGTTCTGCTTGGGCGTCTTCTCGGCATTCACCATCGCACTGACGATGCTGTTGATGTCGAGGCCCGAGCCCAGACCGGTGATGCTGGTCATATCCCTTCTCCGTCAAGATTCCGCACAGAACGCGCTATCGTCCCGAACCAAAGCAAGCGTCGTGCCAACCTGGCACAAGCGTGTCAGGCGCGGGTTTCGAACATCAGGCTGCGCATGTCGTCGAGCTGGGCGGCAAGTTTCAGCACTTCCTCGGAAGGAATTTGCCGCACCACCTTGCCAGACTCGCCGTCGATCACCTTCACCACCACATCGCCGGTGGATTCGTCGATGCTGAAGTTCAGGTCTCGGCGCGACGCCTGGACAAACTTCTGGATATCGGCCACGGCCGAATCCAGTTGGCCACGCATGGCGTCGGCACTGCCCGTGCGCTCGCCCGGCTGACTCTGCCCTTCCCCGCGCGCGCTCACTTGAGGATCGTTACCGACGGCGCGGTTCGCTGCGGTCATGCCGGCCACACTCAGGGTAGCAACGTTTCCGACGTCCATTCTTCTCACCTCGCGAATGCCAAAAAGGAGGAAGGGTTGCCCCTTCCTCCTGTCTTCACATCAGCCGTTGGCCGGGGCTTACCGGAGCAGGCTGAGGACCGACTGCGGCAGCTGGTTGGCTTGAGCCAGGATCGCGGTACCAGCCTGTTGCAGCACCTGGTTCTTCGACAGGTTCGCGGTTTCCGCGGCGAAGTCGGTGTCCTTGATGCGGCTGCGGGCGGAGGTGGCGTTTTCCGCGATGTTGGTCAGGTTGCTGATGGTGTTGTCGAAGCGGTTCTGCACCGCACCGAGGTCGGCACGCTGGCTGTCGATCGACTCCAGGGCGGCATCGATCACGGCGATGGCGGCCTGGGCGCCGTTCTGCGAGCTGATGTCGACCGAAGAGATGGCTTTCAGGGTCGAGGTTTCAGTGCCGGCAGTACCGGTAACAGTGGTGCCAGTTGCAGTTACCGAGAACGAACCCGAGCTGGAGGTACGTACTACGCCGACCACGTTGGCATCTGCCGTAGCAGCAGCGCCTTCAGTCAGGGTTACAGCTGCACCGACAGCATTGTTGTCATAATCCAGAGCCTTCAGACTTGCGGTCTGGTTACCAGCACCGTTGCCTGCAAAACCGGTGATCTTGATGTCATCGCCGGCTTCGTTGGTCAGACGCAGTTTACCGGAGGAGTCCGCAACGGCCACGATGCCAGTGCTGCCGCTGACCGAGTTGATCTTGTCGGCAAAGTCGGCGAAGTCGGTGGTCGAGGTCGCAGTAGCGGTAATGGCCACCGCGGTACCGTTCGAACCCTGCAGGTTGAAGGAGTAGGTACCTGCTGCGGAGAGACCGGAGATCTCTACACCAGTACGGGCATCAGCGGTCACGCCGGTTTTACCGGTTTGTGCGTTGATGCTTTGCGCAATGTTCTTGGCCGAATCGTTGGCAGCAACGGTAGCGCTGGCGCTGCCCCGGGAGCCAGTGATGGCCAGGGTATCCGCACCCACAGCGTTGACTGCACCGGCAGCCAGAGACACGGTGCCGACACCACCAGCAGCTGCGCCGGTGAAATCGTTGTAGTTCATGCCCAGGGAGTTGGCCGAGGCCGACTTCAGGGTCACGTTGATGGTTTCGTTGGCGTTGGAGCCGACCTGGAAGGAGCTGGTGCCGAAGGAACCGTCGAGCAGCTTGCGGCCACCGAAGGTGGTGGTGTCGGAGATACGGCTCAGTTCCGATTGCAGCTGGCCCACTTCCTTCTGCAGGGAGGCGCGGTCGGTCTCGCTGTTGCTGCCGTTGGCCGATTGCAGGGACAGGTCACGCATGCGCTGCAGGATGTTGGTGGACTGCTGCAGGGCGCCTTCAGCGGTCTGCGCCAGGGAGATGCCGTCGTTGGCGTTGCGCACGGCAACGTTCAGGCCGCTGATCTGGTTGGACAGACGGTTGGAGATCTGCAGACCGGCGGCGTCGTCCTTGGCGCTGTTGATGCGGCTACCGGTGGACAGGCGCTGCAGCGAAGTACCCAGGGCGTTGGAAGAAGACGACAGGTTGCGCTGAGTGTTCAGGGAAGAAATGTTCGTGTTGACTGTCAGGGCCATGGTGAGTTCCTCCAAAGAACCTTGTGGTCGGGTGCCTGATGTTGCGACCCCTGGGTCTGTTTGCTCAGGCTCCCCAAGAATTCGCATTCGTAAACTGTATCGGCGCTGATCCAGTGAGCTTTAGCGAAATTTCCGCAGATTTTTTTCGGCTTTTGAATCAGTCACTTGCAGATGCTTGCCGCCAGAGGCAGGCGTAGAAGCGAGAAGATTTCTGCGTACAAACTGTGTCGACAAAAAAGCCCACGGCTTTAGGCGCGTGGGCTTTTTTTGACTCCCGCCGGGCGATCAGTTGAGGTAGTTGAACAGGCTCAGCCCGCTGATCTTCACGTAGCTCTGCTGCGCCGCCTGCAGCACGGTTGACTGCATCGAGAGACGCGACAGCGCCTCGGCGTAGTCCAGGTCCTGCAGATCGGAGATGACCCCAGTGTTCACTAGCTTGACGTCATCGATGAAGGTCTCGGTGGAGTCGATCACATTGAGCCGCGCGCCGATCTTGCCCTGCCCGGTCAGCACCTGGCCGTTCGCCGTGTCGAGATTGCTGATTGCCACCGCCGTCGCATCGCGTATCGCGTAGGTGTCGGCCTGGGTGTCGCCCGCACTCTGCAATGCCTTGCGCAGGTCGGAGACGACGTTGAGCAGGCTGCGTTTTTCCGCGGACGGATCGCGGTTGATGGAGAAGCTGTCGCCACCCTTCACCTGGCCATCCAGCTGCACCTTCACCCCGCCGTAACGGATAAAGTCGTTGGTCGCGGGGTTGTCATCAAGGGTGCCCGCCGACTTGGTCGGAAAGGACGGCGCCGCCGGGTCGGTGGTGGTCCAGTCATAGCCGGCGGGAATGTCCTTGAGGTCGTAGACGACGTAGTTCTTGTCATCGAGGAAGTGGATGCCGACGCCATCGGTGGCCGCTGGTGGCGTGCTCGATGGGAAGGTCGCGTCGTAGGCCTGCTTGTCTTCCACCAGACCTGCGGAAATCCTCCCGCTGCCGGTATTGCCCGCCGCCGCACCGGTGATCACACGGTTGGCGTTGGTGACATCCTCGAACAGCGCCTTGCCGCTGTCGCTGATCGGCAGCGTGGTGCTGCTGGCGATCTGCACCTGGCGCTGGCTCTCGTCGCCCTGGTAGGTGAAGGTGCCGTCCGGATTGCGCACGTAGGGCTGGGTGTCACCCTGGGAGCCGGAGAACAGGTACTTGCCGCTGGCGTCCTTGCTGTTGAGCAGGTTCAGCAGCTCGTCCTCGCGCTGCGACAGCTCGGTGGCAAGGGAGGCACGGTCGGTATGGTCCAGTGCGCCGTTGCCGGCCTGCACGGCGATCTCACGGACGCGCTGGAGGATATTGCCCACCGAGTTGAGGATCGCGTCCTCCGAGGTGAGATTGTTCTTCGCCGCCGTGATGTTGCTCTTGTACTGGTCGTTGAGCGACTGCTCCTGGCTCAGTTGCAACAGCCGCACCGAGGCCACCGGGTCGTCCGCCGGGGTGAGGATGCGCTTGCCGGTGCTGAT
The DNA here is from genome assembly GCF_050474425.1 of Pseudomonas sp. B1-22. Lineage (NCBI taxonomy): Bacteria > Pseudomonadati > Pseudomonadota > Gammaproteobacteria > Pseudomonadales > Pseudomonadaceae > Pseudomonas > Pseudomonas sp. B1-22. The sequence goes on from NZ_JBCHVH010000002.1 coordinate 263,210, forward strand.
CTGTTCCTGGGTGCGGGTGACGTTGCCGTAGTTCTTCTGCAGGCCGCCGACCGAGTTGTTGTAGGCCTGGATGGTGGAGATACGCATGGTCAACTTCCTCTATCAGCGGAACGCGCCGATCAGCGTGTCGAACAGGGAACGGGCGACCTGGATCACCTGGGCCGACGCACTGTAGTACTGCTGGAACTGGATGAGGTTGGCCGCCTCTTCGTCGAGGTTCACGCCCGACAGCGAGTCGCGGTTGTCCTGCGCCTGTTTGAGCACGGTGGCGCTGGCGTCGGCGTTGTTGCGCACCTGCGCGGTCAGGGTGCCGATGCGCTCCACCAGGCCGCCGTAGGAGTCGTTGAAGCTGGCGCCGGTGCTGCCGGTGCCGCCCACAGTGGGTTTGCTCTGCAGGCCGGAGAGCGCCAGGGCGTTGCTGTTGTCGGAGATGCCCTTGGTGTTCATGCCCAGGGTGAAGCTGTCGCCGGCCTGAGGCACGCCGCTCAGGGTGAATTCGTAGCTGTAGCTGTTGCCGCTGCCCGGATCGGTGTAGTCCAGGCGCACCGTGTTGGTCTGCCCCGAGGTCAGGCCTGTGGTCGAGGGCGACACGTAGCTCAGGGTCGCACCCGCCGGCAGCGTGCCGGTCAGGGTATTGGTGGTGGAATCGAAGCTCAGGCTGAGGCCGTTGGCGCCGAACAGGTTCTGCAATTCGCTGGTTACTACCGGCGACGGGCCGCTGGTGAGCCTGGGCTGGCCAATGGAACCGGTGCCACGGTTGTTGGTGGTGGCTTCGCTGCGGGCGGTGCCGGCGAAGGCCAGCTGGTCGCCCTTGGTCAGCGCCGTATTGATGTCCGACGCACCACGGCGGGTGGGTTGCAGGGTGAAGCCATCGCCGGCCGGCGGCAGGCTGTTCATGGTCACCTGGAAGCCCTGGTCGCCCCCACTGCCGTCGGCGAAGCTCAGGGTGTAGGGACCGCTGCCGCTCACCGTGACGTTGATCGGCGCATTGTCGGACAGGCGCCGCGCCGTGAAGTTGGTGCCGTCGTACTCCAGGCGGTAGTCGCTGACGCCGAGCTTGCTGGTGTCGGTGATGTTCAGGCTGGGGCTGACGGTGCCGGTGTTGCCGGACTGGGCGATGACCCGCAGCGCGGTGATGCTGGGGTCGTTGATGTCGCCGAACAGCCGGCTGCCGGCATTGCCGGAGAGGTCCAGGCCCTGGCCGAGCTGCTTGTTGACGGCGTCGGCGAAGGTGACGGCGATCTGCCCGAGCTTGTTGTACGAGGCGTCCAGCGCGGTATCGCGATACGCCAGCAGGCCGCCCATCTGGCCGCCGGAAACCTGGCTGCTGATGGTCTGGATGGCGCTGCCGCTGACCAGTTGCACCTGGAAGCGGGTCGGGTCGTCCGTGCCCGGCACCACCTGCAACGCCGACGTGGTGGTGCCCACCACCAGCGGCTGGCCGGTGCCGATGAACAGGTTGACGCTGCTGTCGTCCTGCGGCACGGCCTGTACGCCGATCAGCTCGGAGAGTTTGCGGATGGTCTCTTCGCGCGCATCGATCAGGTCGTTGGGCTGGCCGCCGGCGGCCTTGGCCTTGGCGATGGCGTCGTTGTAGCTGGCGACGCTGGTCGCCAGGGAATTGACCTGGTTGGCCAGCGAGCCGAGCTGCTGGTTGATCAGGCTGTTCTGCTTGTCGAGCTGGTCGTACAGGGTGTTGAAGGACTTCGATACGCCCTGCGCCTCCGCCAGCAGCGCCTCGCGGCCCTCGGTGGCGGACGGGTTGGCGGCGGCGGTCTGCAGCGCGGCGAAGAACTTCTGCAACGCCGGGCTGATGCCGGTGGTGGTGTCCGAGAGCAAGGCATCGAGCTGCTCGATCTGCCCCTGGAAGGCACTCAGCTCATTGGTCTGGCTGGTGGCGCTGCGCACCTGGGTGAACAGAAAGTCGCTGGCCAGCCGGCGCACGTCGACCACCTGGCTGCCCGAGCCGATGTAGCCGGCCCCGGTGTACTGCGGGATGCCGCTCTGCTGCACCGATTGCTGGCGGGAATAGCCGGGCGTGTTGACGTTGGTGATGTTGTGGCCGGTCACCGTCAACGAGGTCTGGCTCGAACGCAGGCCCGACAGGCCAATGGACAGTAGATCGCTCATAACTCTTGGTCCTTATCCCAGGGGCGGGGTGTCCGCCGCGGCAACCGCCTGGTACACCTGCATCTGCTTGGCGATCTGCGCGACCTTGCGGGCGTAGTTCGGATCGGTGGCATAGCCGGCGCGCTGCAGTTCCTTCATGAATTGCTCGGGGCGCCCGGTGGAATCCAGCGCGTCCGAATAGCGGTCGTTGTTCTGCAGGAAGCTCACGTAGTCGTTGAAGCTCTGCTCGAAGGAGTCGTAGGAGCGGAACGCCGCGACTTCCTTCACTTTCTTGCCGTTCACGTATTCGCTGGTCACCGCCCGCGCGGAGTCGCCGTCCCAGCTGGAACCGGACTTGATGCCGAACAGGTTGTGGCTGCTGGAACCGTCCTGGTCGCGGATGATGGATTTGCCCCAGCCGGTTTCCAGCGCGGCCTGGGCCACCAGGTAGCGCGCATCGACGCCGATGCGCTGGGCGGCTTTCTGCGCCATGGGCAGCATGGTGGCGACGAATTCGTCTGCCGAACCGAAGGCCGACTTGCCCGGCGCCAGCGGCGGCTGGGCGTAGCGACGGCCGCTGACGTCCTGGGCGCCGGCGGCGGCATCGATGGCGTCCACGGCATTGGCGTAGGACTTGGCGGTCTGCCAGTCGTTGCCGGCCAGCGGCTTGCCCTGCTCTTCGGAGGTCGCCGCGCCCGGCACGATACCGGCCATCACGCGGTCGGCCAGCTTGCCCGGCAGGGACAGGCGACGAGCATTGAGCATCTTCGAGTCATCACGGCCTTCCGCCGGCTGCGGCAAGGGCTTGCCACTGGCGTTGACGCCGGTTGTGGACGGCCAGGCGGAGGTCTGGCCGACCTTGGCGAAGGGGTTCGCCGCGCCCGTGCGCTTGCCGCTGTTCATGTGCGACAGCTGGCGGGTCAGCACGTCTGACAGGCCAATGCCATGCCCTTTGGTGGACAGGCTGACGGCCAGCTGCTGGTCGTACATTTCCTGGTACTGCTTGGTGGTCTGGGTGTTCATGAAGTTGCCTTCGGCGAGCACGTCGTTGGCCGAGCGCATCGACTTGAGCATTTCGTTCATGAACAGCGATTCGAATTCCTGGGCGACCTTGCGGATGTTGGCTTCGCTGTCGCGCCCGGCGCCGTTCTTCAGCTGTGCCAGGCGGTTGAGGTCGGTGTAGGCCCCGGAGTTGGTGCCCGAGGCACCGGCGGAAAACAGTTTGGCATCCAAGGCGGCGTCCTCAGATCACGATCAGGTCGGCTTGCAGCGCGCCGGCCTGTTTCAGGGCTTCGAGGATCGCCATCAGGTCGCTGGGCGCGGCGCCCACCTGGTTAACGGCGCGGACGATTTCATCCAGGGTGGTGCCGGGGCCGAACTTGAACATCGGCTTGGCTTCCTGGTTGGCGCTCACGTTCGACTTCGGCACCACGGCGGTCTGACCGTTGGAGAACGGGCCGGGCTGGCTGACGATGGGGTCTTCGGTGATGGTCACGGTGAGGCTGCCGTGGGTCACGGCGGCCGGCGACACACGCACGTTCTGGCCGATCACGATGGTGCCGGTGCGCGAGTTGATGATGACCTTGGCCACTGCCTCGCCCGACTGCACGTCGAGGTTTTCCAGCACCGACATGTAGTCCACGCGCTGGTTCGGATCCAGCGGCGCGCTGACCCGTACCGAACCGCCATCGATGGCCTGGGCAACGCCCGGGCCGAGCAGTTCGTTGATGCGGTCGACGATGTGCTTGGCGGTGGTGAAGTCCGGGCGGTTGAGGTTCAGGGTCAGGCTGTTGCCCTGGTCGAAGCCGCTCGGCACCGAGCGCTCCACGGTGGCACCGGCGGGGATGCGGCCGGCCGACGGTACGTTGACGGTGATCTTCGAGCCGTCGCGGCCTTCGGCGTCGAAGCCGCCGACCACCAGGTTGCCCTGGGCCACGGCGTAGGTCTGGCCGTCGATGCCCTTGAGCTGGGTCATCAGCAGGCTGCCGCCGCGCAGGCTCTTGGCGTTGCCGATGGAGGACACGGTGATGTCGATGGTCTGGCCCGGCTTGGCGAAGGCCGGCAGGTCGGCATGCACGGACACCGCGGCGACGTTCTTCAGCTGCACGTTGCCGACGTTGGCCGGCACCTTGATGCCGAACTGCGCCAGCATGTTGTTGAAGGTCTGCAGGGTGAAGGGCGTCTGGGTGGTCTGGTCGCCGCTGCCATCCAGGCCCACGACCAGGCCGTAGCCGATCAGCTGGTTGTTGCGCACACCCTGGATGGTTGCGATGTCCTTGAGGCGCTCAGCCTGGGCAGCCGGAATCACCAGCAACGCACAAAGCACCGCCAGAGCGTAGGAGCGGACTCCGTCCGCGATCGCTATCCACGTTTTTCCAGAGGCAATCATGCTCACCACCTCAGAACGGGAACAGCGGGCTGAGGAAGAAGCGATCGAACCAGCCCGGCTGGCTCGCATCGGCGAACGCACCGGTGCCCGAGTAGGTGATGCGCGCATCGGCCACGCGGGTGGAGGGCACGGTGTTGTCGGTGGCGATGTCGTCGGCGCGGATCAGCCCGGCGATGCGCACCAGCTCGTTGCCGGTGTTCAGGGTCATCCACTTCTCGCCGCGCACGGCAAGGATGCCGTTGGGCATGACGTCGGCCACGGTGACGGTCACCGAACCGGTCAGGCTGTTGCTCTGCCCTGCCTGGCTGTCGCCCTTGGCATCGCGGGAGCCGCCGTACTCGGCGCTCAGGCTCAGCTCGCCGCCACCGATGGGGTTGTCGGTGGTCAGGCCGCTGCCGAGCATCGAGGTCAGGCCCATCTTGGTCTTGCTGTCCTTGGAGATGTCCGAGTTGGCTTTCTTGCTGGCCTGGGTCTTCTCGTTGAGGGTGATGGTGATGATGTCACCGACACGGAAGGCCTTGCGGTCGCCGTAGAGGTTGTTGTCGAAACCGCTCTGGTAGATCGAACCGTTGTTCTGCGCGGCGGGCACCGGGGTGCGCGGCAGCACGGGGGCGTAATAGGGGTCGTCCGGTTTCGGCGGAGGACTGACGCACCCGGCCAGCGCGGCGATGGCCAGCAGCGGAAGAAGGTGGGAACGGTTCATTTACAGCTACCTCTCGGGGAGAGCGACTACGGTTTCACCAGAGCCCGGAGGCTCCGTCATTCACTAAAGGTTCTGGGTGACGAACGACAGCATCTGGTCAGCGGTGGAGATGACCTTGGAGTTCATCTCGTAGGCGCGCTGGGTGGTGATCATGTTCACCAGTTCCTCGACCACGTTGACGTTGGAGTTTTCCAGGGTGTTCTGCTGCACGGTGCCCAGGCCGTTGAGGCCCGGCGTGCCGACCTGCGGCGCGCCGCTGGCGCCGGTTTCCAGGAACAGGTTGCCGCCAATGGCCTCGAGGCCGGCCGGGTTGACGAAGTCAGCGGTCTGGATGTTGCCGATGATCTGCGGTTGCGGGTTGCCCGGGGTCGTCACCGAGACGGTGCCGTCCTGGCCGACGGTGAAGGTCTGGGTCTCGTTCGGCACGACCACGGCCGGCTCCAGCGCGTAACCGTTGGCGGTGACGATCTGGCCGTCGGAGTTCAGGTGGAAGCTGCCGTCACGGGTGTAGCCGACGGTGCCGTCGGGCATCAGGACCTGGAAGAAGCCGCGACCGTTGACCGCCATGTCCAGCGGCTGGTCGGTGGTCTGCAGGCTGCCTTCGCTGAAGTTCTTCTGAGTGCCGACGATGCGCACACCGGTGCCCAGCTGCAGGCCCGAAGGCAGCTCGCTGTCCTGGGTGGAGTTGGCGCCGGGCTGGCGTTTGATCTGGTACAGCAGGTCCTGGAACTCCGCGCGGTCGCGCTTGAAGCCCGTGGTCGAAACGTTCGCCAGGTTGTTGGAAATGGTGGTCAGGTTCATGTCCTGGGCCGAAAGACCCGTCTTGCTGACCCACAGTGCCGAAAGCATCGTCGTTCTCCTCGGGCGCCGGATTCATGGCGCCTCGATCAGGTGATTAGCTGAATTGCAAAACCCGCGCCATGGCTGCCGAATCGTCCTCGGCGGTGCGCATCATCTTTACGTGGAGCTCGAACTGGCGGGACAGCGAGAGGATCGAAGTCATCTCCTCCACCGCGTTGACGTTGCTCGCTTCGAGGAAGCCGGATTCGAGCCTGGCGCTGGCATCGGGCTGCGGTGCCGGCTTGCCCGGCTCCTGCTTGATGCGCACCAGGCCGTCGAGGCCCTTCTCCAGCTTCTTCGGGTCCGGGGTGACCAGCTTGATGCGGTCGACCTCGGCCACCACGCTGGGGCTATCGCCCAGGCCGCGGATGCTGATGGTGCCGTCTTCGCCGATGTCGATCTTTTCCTCCGGCGGCACGGCAATCGGCCCGCCATTGCCGATCACCGGCAAACCGTCGCCGGTGCGCAGCTGGCCGAGGGCATCGATTTCCAGGCTGCCGGTGCGCACGTAGGCTTCGCCGCCATCGGGCGCCTGCACGGCGATCCATGCATCGCCCTTGGCGGCGACGTCGAGGTCGCGGCCGGTTGCCTGCAGGCTGCCGGGGGTGAAGTCGGTGGCCGGACGCTCGGTCATGGCATAGACCCGCGCCGGGAAACTGTCGCCGAACACCTGCATCGAGCGTGCTTGCTCGAAGTCACGGCGGAAGCCGTTGGTGGAGATGTTTGCCAGGTTGTTGGCGTGAGCGCGCATGGCCAGGGTGTTCTGGCTCGCTCCGCTCATCGAGACGTACAGCATCTTGTCCATCGAATCCTCCAGACCCGCGGCGATTGCCGGTCGCGGGCGTCATGGAGGCTATTCAGCAAGGGGCGTGCCAGAACTGAACTTCTAGATTAAGCCTTTGATTTAAAAGGGCTAACAAAAAGAAAAAGCTCCCGAAGGAGCCTTTCGAAGCCGGTGGCGGCGAGTGTCTGCCGCCACCGGCAAGAGAGATTTGCCGCTTCCACGACGCCTTATATGAAGGAGCCTGGACGCAGGGCGTATAACGCTCCGCGTTATACGCCGATCAGCCTTGACGCCAATCCGCTCCGAGTTCGAACCGGGCAGCGGCGACGAGCAAGGTGCAACGGCGTACAACCGCGAACGGTTGTACGCCCTACGGACGGTTACCGCAGGTTGATGATGGTCTGGGTAACCGCATCCTCGGTCTGGATGGTCTTGGCGTTGGCCTGGTAGTTGCGCTGGGCGACGATCAGGTCCACCAGCTCGCTGGACAGGTCGACGTTGGACGCTTCCAGCGCGCCGGACTGCAAGGCGCCGAGGGTGCCCGAACGCGGAGTGCCGACCACCGGCTCGCCGGACTGCGAGGACTGTACCCAGGAGGTTTTGCCGATCGGCGTCAGGCCCTGGACGTTGGCGAAGTTCGCCAGCACCACCTGCCCCTGAATCTTGGACTGGCCGTTGGTGTAGCGGGCGAAGATGTTGCCCTGGTCGTCGATTTCCAGGCCCGAGAGCTGGCCGGTGGTGTAGCCGTCCTGGTTGACGCTGTTCACCGCGAAGGCGGTGGCGTACTGGGTGGAGCTGCGGATGTCCAGGTTGATGCCACCCGAATTCGCGGTGGCGCCGTTGGCGCTCCAGGTCGGCGGCGTCTTGCCGTCGGAGATTGCCGGCACCCAGTTGCTCAGGACCAGAGTACCGTCGCCGCTGGGGTTCGGGACGAAGCCGTCTCCGGTGAGGTTGCTCACCGGGGTCTGGGTCTGCAACTGCCCTGCCGCGCTGAAGGTCAGGTTGACCTGGTACGGGCTGGTACCCATGCCATTGACGGCAGCCAACACGCTGGCCGGGGTCGCGCCGGCCGCAGCGGCGGCGGCAGCGGCTGCCGCCTTGGCGGCGGGCGTTGCCGTGGATGCCGCCACCGCGTTGGAGACATCCGCAGCCGTCGCCCCGGCAACACCGGCCGCCGTGGTCGCGGCGCTGATGGCCGTGGTGTCATCGGTCGGATTGGCCGGGTTGCGGCCGTCCACCAGCACGTTCATGGTCCAGTCGTTGGGACCGGTCTTGGTGAAGTACTGGGTCAGCACGTGGGCGTTGCCCTGGCTGTCATAGATGTTCACCGAGGTCGACGAGTTGTAGGTCGTCGGATCGCTGGCGTTGAACGGGGTGACCGTCGGCGTGGTGTTGGTGGAGTTCAGGTTGAAGGTCTGGTCGACCTGGCTGGTGGCCTTCGGCGCCTGGTTGCTGGTTTCGATGTGCAGGTCGCCAACCACGCCGTTCTGCAGCTGGCCCTGGGCATTCACCGCATAACCCTGCAGGCGGTAACCGTTGTTGTCGACCACGTAGCCGTTCTTGTCGGTGCCGAAGTAGCCCGCGCGGGTGTAGCTGACCGCACCGTTGTTGCTGGTGACGAAGAAGCCGTTGCCGTTGATGGCCATGTCCAGCGCGTTCTGCGTCGAGTCGATGGTGCCCTGGTTGAACAGCTGCGAGACGTTGGACAGCCGCACGCCGCTGCCGACCGGGTTGCTGCCGGAACCCAGCACGGACGCCGCATACACATCGGAGAACTCCGAGCGCGACTGCTTGAAGCCGACGGTGCTGGCGTTGGCGATGTTGTTGCCGGTGGTATTCAGGTCACTGGAGGCGGCATTGATACCGCTGAGCCCGATATTGAAAGACATCTGTTATCTCCTTGTCGGTATCGCCGACTCGAATCTGTTCAGTCGGGCCCAGGGCCCGCCAGCGGCGCTTTACTGGCCGATGATCTGGACCTTGGAAAGGCCGATGCTGCCCAGCCCGGCGAGGTTCAGCGTCAGCTCGCCGCCGTTCTGCCCGAGGGTCACGCTGTCGACGTTGGCCGGCAGGAAGGTGGTCAGGGCGTAGGTCTTGCCTTCGTAGTTGGTCTGCGCCTCGAACTTGTAGCGCCCCGGCGGCGCGAGATTGCCGCTCGAATCCTTGCCGTCCCACATGAAGCTGACGTTGCCGGCCGCCTGCTGGCCCATCTCGACACGGTTCACCAGGGCGCCCTTGTCGTCATAGACGTTGACCCAGCTGTTGGCGGTGGAAATCGGCATCGTGTAGGTGCCCTTGAAGGTCTCGGAGGTATCGACCATCGACTTGTCGGTCGGCACGATGACCTTGCGCCCCACCAGGGACGAGGCTTGCAGCGCCTGGGACGACTGGTAGTTGGAGAGCATGCTGTCCATGCTGCTGTTCAGCGACTGGATGCCTTCCACGGTGCTGAACTGCGCCAGCTGGGCAATGAACTCGCCGTTCTGCTGGGGCGACATCGGGTCCTGGTTGTTCATCTGCGCCACCAGCAGCTTGAGGAACTCATCCTTGCCGAGCTTGCTATTGCCGCCCGCGGAGCCGCTGCTGCTGTCCTTGTTGATCGCATACTGGTCCAGAACCGAGCTGGAGCCGTTGATGCTGCTGTTGTCGATGCTCATCGTGCTTCCTCAGCGCTTACTGACCCAGGGTCAGGACCTTCTGCATCATCTGCTTGGCGGTGTTCATCATTTCCGCGTTGGTCTGGAACGCACGGCTGGCGGAGATCATGTCGGCCATCTCCTCCACCACGTTGACGTTCGGGTAGTACACGTAGCCGTCCTTGTCGGCGGCCGGGTGGTTGGGCTCGTAACGCGGCATCAGCGAGCTCTTGTCCTCGATCACGCCCAGCACCTGCACGCCCGAGCCGGACTGGTCGGTGTCGGCGAACAGCGAACCCTGGTCGCCCTGGGCCTGCTGGAACATGGTGGCGAACACCGGGTGACGCGCGCGGTAGGTCTTGTCGACGCTGGAGGAGACGGTCTCGGCGTTGGCGATGTTCGAGGCGGTGGTGTTCAGACGGGTGCTCTGGGCACTCATGCCGGTACCGGCGATGTTGAAGACACTGGCAAGCGACATGGCGATTACTCCCCGCGCAGGGCGTTCATCAGCCCTTTGAACTTGTTGTTGAGGAAGGTGAACGAAGCCTGGAACTGCACGGAGTTCTCCGCGTAGTTGGACTGTTCGATCTGCTCATCCACGGTGTTCTGGTCCATCGAGGGCTGGAACGGCGTGCGGTACTTCAGCGCATCCTCGCCCATGCTGAAACCGCCAGCGGCGATGTGATGCGCATTGGTACGGGTGGCATTGAAGGTGCCGTTCTTCATCTTGTCGGACTGGGCCGCAAGCACCGAGGCGAAATCCAGGTCGCGCGCCTTGTAGTTCGGCGTGTCGGCGTTGGCCAGGTTGTTGGCCAGGACTTCAGCGCGCTGGGAGCGGAAGCTCAGTGCTTGCTGGTGGATGCCGAGGGCTTTGTCGAAGCTGATGCTCATGATCGCGAACCTGTTTGCCGGTGTGGGCCTGCCAACACTTCAGCAAGGTGCGTGCCAGATTTATATATCCTTTAAAATCAATGACTTGATCATATATCGGGAGCGGCAATGGGCGGCAAACAGCGGCAAGCGGCAACCGGTTTCCTTGCCGCCGGGGAGAAAGCGGCAAGCTTGCCGCCATCCTCCATCATTGCCGCTCGCGGTCGCTTTTCGTAGGAGCGGACTTCGTCCGCGATGCAATTCTCTTCGTAGGGCGCATAACGCCTTTGGCGTTATCCGCCGTCTTGTTAGGAGTTACTGCGCCGCTTCGGCGTGTGCTGAGAGATTTTGTTTCGCCCCCTCGGGCGAGTTACTTTCTCAAACGACAGAAAGTAACCAAAGGTCTTTGCCCCATCATCCGGGTCCCGCTTCGCGGGACTGATTCGCTTCGCTCACCCTGCGGGCCAGCCTTCGGCTGTTACTACGCTTCGCTTCGTTTCCCTCGCTCCATCGAAGTTTCAGGGGCCCGCCGCGAAGGGGCGCTCGGAGTGTGCAGATATTTCTCTGGAAGTCCTCAAGAGCCAAAGCTAAAGCCAGAGCGGAGGGGCTCCCGTAGGAGCGGGCCATGCCCGCGAAATCCCTCGCGGATGGATTCCTCTCCTACCGGAAAACACTAATGCTGAGCGCCCGCGTAGGAGCGGACTCTGTCCGCGATGCTCTTGTAGGGCGAATAACGCGCAGCGTTATCCGCCGTGATGGGTATCGCTTCGCTCCACCCCATCCTACGAAGAGCAAGCAAGCATGAAGCAGCCAAAGTTGCAGGCGCGCGCAGAGTCCCGTCAGGAGGCCGAGTGGAGGTATTGCGCAGAGGGGCGAGCGGCATGGATGCCGCGAGAGGCGTAAAGGGCCAGGGATGGCCCTTGTACGCCGACCCTCGGAGCAATACCGGAAGGAGGGCAGTCTGAGCGCAGCGAAGACCCGGATGCCGGGACGGGCCCTTTTGGTTCCTTTTGGGGCCCCAAAAGGGACTCGCACGAGGGGGCGAAACAAAATCTCTCAGCACACGCCGAAGCGGCGCTGGAACACCCATACCCCACAACGGCGGATAACGCCTTAGGCGTTATCCGCCCCATGAAAGGCGAGAGCATCGCGGGCACGGCCCGCTCCTACAAGGGAAGGAGCAGCCCACACCCGCAACGTTTCAAGAGAGAACCCCGCCCGAACGGCCCGAGGCAGCGGCCATCACTTGGCCTTGTAGATGATCCCCGGACTGCACTGAACCATCTGGTAATGCTCCGGCAACGCATTGAGCGCCTCGGAGGCGCCGAGGAACAGGTACCCACCCGGCTTCAGCGTGGCATGGATGCGCAGCAGGATGTCGCGCTTCACCTCGGCGGAGAAATAGATGAGCACGTTGCGGCAGAACACCATGTCGAACTTGCCGAGGGTGGCGTAGCTGTCCAGCAGGTTCAGCGCGCGGAACTCCACGCGGCTCTTCACCGCCGGCTTGACCGTCCAGCGCCCCGGCGTCTTCTGGTCGAAGTAGCGAGCCAGGCGTTCCTGGGACAGCCCACGGCCAATGGCCAGGCTGTCGTACTCGCCCGCCTTGCACGCGGTGAGCATGGAGCCGGAGAGGTCGGTGGCGACGATCTGCACGCCCGCCTTGAGCTGGCCGAGGTTGGTGCGCTCGAACTCGTCGATGGACATCGACAGCGAGTAAGGCTCCTGCCCCGAGGAGCAGGCCGCCGACCAGATGCGCAGGCGCTGCCCCGGCGACGCCTTGATCATCTCCGGCAGCACGCGGTTCTTCAGCACCTCGAAGGGATAGGTATCGCGAAACCACAAGGTCTCGTTGGTGGTCATCGCATCCACCACCTGCTCCCGCAGCTGGCTGCGCATCTGGACTTTCTGCACCAGCTCGCCGAGGGACTTGATGCCCTGCTGCTCCATCAACTTGTTCAAGCGGCTGGAGACCAGATACTGCTTGTTGGCGCCCAGGAGGATGCCGCAGGTCTTCTCCAGGAAATCCCGGAACAGCTCGAATTCAGCATTGGTGGATGTCACAGATAGACCTCTTTACTCGTGGACGGTTGCCGCCTCCGTGGCGGCAACCGTCTGACCGGTGTTCCAAAAACCATAGTCGAAGACCAGGGTCCGGGGCGGCACCGGCGCCGCCCGTTTTTCCCGCGGCGTCAGACCGCCGTGCCGTCCACTGCCTTGATCCGCTCCGCCACGCGGGCGGCCAGGTCATCGGGACGGAACTTGGCGAGGAAGTCGTCAGCGCCGACCTTCTTCACCATGGCCTGGTTGAACACCCCGGACAGCGAAGTATGCAGGAGAATGTGCAGGTCCTGCATGCGCGGGTCGTGACGGATTTCCGCCGTAAGCGTATAGCCGTCCATTTCCGGCATCTCGATATCCGAGATGACCATCAGCAGATCGCTGCCCGGATGCCCGCCCGCCTCCACCATCTGCCGCAGGTAGTCCAGCGCCTGGCGGCCATCGTTGAGCGCCAGCACTTCCACGCCGACGGTTTCCAGGCAACGCACCAGTTGCTTGCGCGCCACCGAGGAATCGTCCACCACCAGCACGCGCTTGCTCACCGCGCGGGCCTGGGTGTCGGCATCCAGCACACCTTCGGAGATGTCTTCCGAAGTCGGCGCCACCTCGGCGAGGATCTTCTCCACGTCGATGATTTCCACCAGTTGGTTGTCGACCCGCGTGACCGCCGTCAGATAGTGGTCGCGGCCGGTACCCTTGGGTGGCGGATGGATCGACTCCCAGTTCATGTTGACGATGCGCTCCACCGAATGCACCAGGAAGCCCTGCACCTTGGTGTTGTACTCGGTGATGATCACGAAGCTGTTGCCGATGTCCCGCAGGGCATGACGCCCCGTGGCGAGCGCCAGATCGAGGATCGGGATGGTGCCGCCACGGATGTTCGCCACCCCGCGCACCACCTGGCTGGATTTGGGCATCACCGTCAGGCGCGGGCACTGCAGTACCTCTTTCACCTTGAACACGTTGATCCCGTACAACTGGCTGCCGTTCAGCCGGAACAGCAGCAGCTCGAGACGATTCTGGCCGACCAGCTGCGTACGCTGGTTGACTGAATCCATGACTCCGGCCATTGAGCCTCCCCTGCACGCAACGCCACCTGACCCGTCAGGCGGCACGACCATTGCTTAACCCGTTGCATGAAACAGGCAACGACATTTTCCCGACAGCTCCGAAGCGCGCGCGACCTGATGGCCGCCGTGCTCGGGGTGTGTGCTGCGCTCGCCGCCGGCTCCACGAGAGCCGAGGGCTTTACCGCGCCTGAAATCCTTATCGGCTCCACCCAGGGCTTTCTTGAGTTCAAAGTCGAAGATTATCTGCAGACCAGCGGAATTGAAGCACGCTACGAAATCGAAGTGGCGCGCATCGATCCCCGCCTGCGCCTGGTGCAGTGCGACAAGGACTTGACGCAGGCCTTGGAAAGTCCGGCGCAGCCGGTCGGGCGCGTCACCGTGCGGGTGCGCTGCGACGGCAGTTCGCCCTGGACGGTGTTCGTACCGGCCACGGTGAAACTGTTCCGCCAGGTGGTCGTCACCACCCTGCCACTCAAGCGCGACCATGTCATCGACGCCGCCGACATCTCGGTGGTGGAACGCGACGTCGGTCCGCTGAAACAGGGCTACCTGACCGACCCGCAACAGGTGATCGGCCTCAAGCTGAAGCGCGCCACGGTGAACGATCAGGTACTCGCGCCGGTCTTCCTCGAACAGGCCGAAGCGATCCGCAAGGGCGACCAGGTGGTGATCCGCGCGCGCACCAGCGCCGTCAACGTGGTGATGCCTGGCGAGGCGCTCTCCGACGGCGTCCCCGGACAGCAGATCCGCGTGCGCAACCTGCGCTCGCAGCGTATCGTCAAGGCACGCGTGGTGGAGCCCGGAACCGTCGAAGTCAGCCTGTAGTAAGCCGAGTCTGGCATGATGGGCGCAGCCTTCACTAAACTGTGTTCGGGTGCGCAAAAAATCGGCCTAAAGTTTTCCGCCAGCCGGCCGAAAAGCTTGGCAAGCGTCCAAATACCTCCAGAGGTTTTCAACATGGTTATCGACTTCAACCGGCTGAATCCAGCCTCTACGCCAGCGACCACTGGCCGTAGCGGAGCTGCGCAGAACGGTCGCAGCGAAGCCCCGGCCGAGTCTGCCACCACCAGCGCCCCGACCAAGAGCGGCGAATCGGTGCAACTCAGCGATACCGCCCAGCAGTTGCAGAAAGTCAGCGATCAGCTGAAGGATCAGCCCGTGGTCGACAAGGAAAAAGTGGCCCGCCTCAAGCAGGCGATCGCCGATGGCAGCTACCAGGTCGACAGTCAGAAAGTCGCCAGCAAGCTGCTCGATTTCGAATCCCAGCGCTGACCTACGCGTCGCGCCGGGGACCAGCCCGCAAAAGTGCCGAGCCCAAGATGTCCGATGCCCTGCTTTCCCTGATCACCGGTGACATCGACGCAGCCCGTCAGCTGCTGCAGCTGATCGACGACGAATACCAGGCGCTGCAAGCGCGCGATCTGGCGCAGCTGCAACAGCTGCTGGAACGCAAGGTACCCTTGATGCAGCAGCTCGAGCGCAACGGCCGCGAACGCGCCACCGCCCTGCAACAGGCCGGTGTCAGCGTTGATCGCCAGGGACTCGAGCAATTCGCCCAGCGCAGCGGCAACAGCGAGTTGCTGGCGCGTGGCGATGAGCTGGGCGCCCTGCTCGACCAGTGCCAGGACGCCAACCAGCGCAACGGCCGGATCATCCGCGCCGGTCAGGCCAGCACCGGCCGCCTGCTCGACATCCTGCGCGGGCAGGACACTCCCAATCTCTACGACCGCCGCGGCAGCTCGACCCAGAGCAGCCGGCAGCGTCCGCTCAGCCAGGCCTGAGCACTGGCCTGACGGCCCGCCTTTGGGCACAATGCCAGCATCGGCATCGCCCCGTGCCAACGCCATAACAAACATAATCTAGATGGAGACTTGCGGACCGTGGCCAACCTGTTTGTCGAGGAGAACGGCCCTCAACCACCGAAGATGCTCAAGGCCCCGGTGGAGATCCATGCCTGCCTGCGCACGCTCATGGACAGCCACGATCCCCTGCTGCTCACCTTCGAAGGCCGTACCCAGCGTTTCCAGAGCTTCGTTGTCGAGGTCAACCGCGAACGCAACCTGATCGCCCTGGACGAACTGATCCCCAACGACGGCGAACGCTTCCTGCAGAACGGCGAGCCGTTCCGCATCGAAGCCTTCCACGACGGCGTGCGCATCGCCTGGGAAGCCACCCAGAACGCCTATTTCGCCGAGATCGACGGCGCCCGCTGCTACTGGCTGCCAGTACCGGCCGAGGTGCTCTACCACCAACGCCGCAACGCCTTCCGCGCCAGCGTCAGCCAGAGCCAGCCGGTAACGGTGGAAATCGCCGGCGACAAGCTCAAGGCCCCGCTCAAGGGCAGCCTGATCGACATTTCCGCCACGGGCTGCAAGGTACGCCTGGAAGGCGACGTCAGCAGCCGCCTGCAACCGGGCCAGGTCTACGAGCGCTTCACCGCCCGCCTGCCCATCGGCGCCATCACCCTGGAGGTGGAGCTGCGCCACGTGCACTTCGAGGAAAAGGTCGGCGTAAGCTTCGCCGGCCTGCGCTTCCAGCAGGTCAGCGGCCTGGTCCAGCGCAACATCGAGCGTTTCGTCTACCAGCTGCAGCGCGAAGCCCGGCGCTTCGAAAAAGACGAGCTGTTCTAGCCCGCCACGAGAGTCGGGCGGCAACGCTTTGCCGCCCTCACCCACGGCCCTTATGCGGGCCGGCTTTCCTCTTCCGCTTCCGGCGCCGACACCTTGCTGTCGGTGCCTTTCATCTGTTCGGCCACCGCCCGGTCATCGACCCGCGGATCGAGCGCCGCCGAGAGCGGCGACGAGACCATGCTGTCCGGCGTGGCCACGTGCTTGACCGGCGCCTCGTCGACCCGGTGCATGCCGCTGACCTTCTCCGGCTGCACGCGCCAGATCAGGATCAGCGAGCAGGCGCAGACGAAGGCGTAGAGCATGTTCGGGCCGAACAGCTTCATCAGCGCACCGGCCGCCAGCGGCCCGATGCAGGCGCCAACGCCGAAGGTCACCAGCAGCATCGCCGTCAGCGACACGCGGCGGTCGCCTTCGACGTGGTCGTTGGAAAATGCCACCGCCAGCGGATAGAGGGTGAACTGCACCAGGCAGACCAGGAAACCCGCCGGCAACAGCAATACCAGCGGCAGCGACATATCCGGCAGCGGCAGCATCGGCAGCAGCGCCAGCGGCAGTGCGAAGAGCAGCAGCAGGATCGCCGCGTTGCGGATCAGCACGGCGCGGTCGTAGCGGTCCGAGAGCCAGCCCAGCGGCCATTGCACCAGCAGGCCGGCGAAGATGCAGCCGCCCATGAACAGACCGATCTGCTCGGTGGTGAGCCCTTGCTGCGAGGCGTAGAGCGGCGCCAGGCCGTAGAAGGCGCCGATCACCAGGCCCGACACCAGCACCGTGGTCAGCGACTGCGGCACCCGCTTGAGGAAGAAGCGCGGTTCCAGCGGCGCCGGACGCAGCGGCGCGGGGTGGACCTTATGGGTGATCGCCACCGGAATCAGCGACAGGGCGAAGCACAGCGCGATCATCATCGGCAGCTCCGGCCCCAGCCCCGGGTGCACCACCAGCACCAGTTGGCCGAGCACCAGGCCGAGGTAGGACGACACCATGTAGCCGGCGAATACCAGGCCGCGCTGGCGCGCCTCGGCCTGCTCGTTGAGCCAGCTCTCGATGACCATGTACTGGCACATCATGCCCAGGCCGATGGCCGTTCGCAGCACCAGCCAGAAGCCCAGCCAGGGCAACAGGCCGATGCCCAGCACCGCCGCCGTCACCAAGCCGCCGCAGGCGACGTAGGCGCGGATGTGGCCGACGCGGGCGATCAGCCGGTGGCCGATCTTGCCGCCCAGCACCAGGCCGAGGTAATAGGCCGCCATCATGGCGCCGATCCACAGCCCATCGACCTTCTCCGCGCCGAGGCGCAAGGCAAGGTAGGTACTGAGCAGACCGGAACCGGTCAGGAGCATGACGGCAGCGAAATACAGAGCGCGAAAAGCGGTGACGATCCGGAGCATCGGACCTCCTGGCCCAGAACAACCCCGGGACGGTCCCCGGGTGACGGAAAGCGGGACTTGCGGTGACACCTTAGAGCTTGCCGGAGGGCGCGTCGAGAGGGCTGCCGGACCTGGAACAGAGCGGGTCGCGGAGTGTGCTGCCGGGCATCCTGAAGGATGACGACGGGATGAACGAGGATGGGTTGGAGAACGCTGGAAATGGCTGCCGATCGCAGCTGCGCCCGTACCGGCGCGCAGCTCTGTCGGCGTGCCCGCGCGTCAGGCCTGGGCGGCCAGCACGCGGCGCTCCCACGGGGTGATTTCGTCGAAGAAACTGGTCAGCTCCATCGACTTGGTCGCCGTGTAGCCATCGATGAACTCGTTGCCGAACACCTCGCGCGCCAGCTGGCTGCGCTTGAGGCGTTGCAGCGCGTCATACATCGTGCATGGCAGCAGCAGGGCTTCGGGCACCTCGAACTCGCCCTGGATCGCCTCGGTCGGCTCCAGCGCATGCTCGATGCCATGCAAGCCGGCGGCGAGGCTGGCGGCAATCGCCAGGTAGGGGTTGGCGTCGGCGCCCGGCAGGCGATTCTCCACCCGACGAGCCACCGGCGCACTGGCTGGAATACGCAGGCCGGCGGCGCGGTTGTCATGGGACCAGCAGGCGTTGTTCGGCGAAGCGTAGGGGTGGCACAGGCGCTGGAAGGAGTTCACGTTCGGCGCGAACAGCAGGGTGAAGTCCGCCAGGCACGCCTGCTGGCCGCCGATGAAGTGACGGAAGGCCGGCGTGGCCTCGCCGTTGGCGTCGGTGAAAATGTTGCGGCCTTCGCCGTCGACGATGCTCTGGTGGATGTGCATCGAACTGCCCGGCGTCTTCGCCAGCGGCTTGGCCATGCACACCACGATCAGCCCATGCTTGAGCGCGACTTCCTTGAGCAGGTGCTTGAACAGGAAGGTCTGGTCGGCCAGCAGCACCGGGTCGCCATGCAGGAAGTTGATCTCGAACTGGCTGGTCCCCATCTCGTGCATGAAGGTGTCTCGCTCCAGCCCCACCGCCGCCATGCAGCGGTAGACGTCCTGGAAGAACGGACGCAGTCCGTTGTTGGAGGACACGCTGAAGGCCGAGTGGCCGATCTCGCGGCGACCGTCCGGACCGAGCGGCGCCTGGAAAGGCTCGTTGGCGTCAGGATTGGGCGCGAAGACGAAGAATTCCAGCTCGGTGGCCACCACCGGGCTCCAGCCGCGCTCGGCGTAACGCGCCAGCACACGCTTGAGCAGGCCACGGGTAGACAGGCCGGAGGGTTGGCCATCGAGCTCGACCGCGTCGCAGATGGCGAAGGCGCGCGGCTCGTCGCTCCAGGGCAGGCGGTGGATCTGGGTCGGTTCGGCGACCAGGGCGAGGTCGCCGTCGTCGCTGCCATAGAACCGCGCGGGCGGGTAACCACCCATGATGCACTGCAACAGGACGCCGCGCGCCAGCTGCAGGCGTCGGCCGGTGAGGAAGCCTTCCCCGGTCATCACCTTGCCACGCGGCACCCCGTTGAGGTCGGGGGTGACGCACTCGATCTCTTCCACTCCAGCCAAGCGTTCGGCGAGCGGGATTGTTGGATCGCTACTCATGACTTCTTATCCTTGTTCTTCTTGTCCCTGTTACAGGACGCCGCGCGATGCGCGCGACCCCGTACAAAATACGCACCGCTCGTTCGATATTTCAAGCAGACCCAGCGGGAAACACGGAATTCCCCTGTAGGAGCGCGCCATGCGCGCGAATCGCGGGCATGGCCCGCTCCTACAGGGCCAACTCAATAATCATCCCGCTTGCGAAACGCCCAGCGCCCGGCCAGCCCGGTAAAGCTGGCCACCAGCACGACGAGAATCCAGAAACCTTCCGGGTCACTGGAAAAGGGAATGCCGCCAACGTTCATGCCGAAGAAGCCGGCAATGATGTTGATCGGCAGCGCCAGCACCGTGACCACGGTGAGGGTGAACAGGGTGCGGTTGCTCTGCTCGTTGATCTTCGCGGCGATCTCTTCCTGCAGCAGCTTGATGCGCTCGCCTAGGGCGGTGAGGTCGTTGATCACCAGGGAGAATTCCTCGGTGGCCTCGCGCAGCACACGCACGTCACCCTCCTTCAGCCACACCGGCGGGCGGTTGAGCAGGCGCATCAGCGAGCCCGGCTCCAGCGCCAGCAGGCGTTGCAGGCGCACCAGCACGCGGCGCATCGCGCCCAGGTCGGCACGATTATCGGAAAGCCGCGCTGACAGCAGCTGATCCTCGATGCGATCCACGCTGATGCTGGTCTCGCGCAGGATGCGGGTGAGGATGTCGCCCTGGTCGCGCAGCAGGTGCACCAGCAACTCCAGCGGCGAGCGGAAACGCTCGCCGTGCTTGACCGAAGAGCGCAGGGTGTCGACCGAGCGCAGCGGCTGGGCGCGAGCGGTGACCAGCAGGCGGCCACGGGCACAGACCCACAGGGTAGAGACGTCCGAGGACATACGGCTGCCGAAGTCGAACACCACGTCGTTGACTACCGCCAGCAGCGCACCGTCCACATGCTCGATGCGGGTGGAGCGCGAGCCTTCGCGCAGGGTCTCGAAGAAGTAGTCGGGCAGTTCCAGGTGCGACTTCATCCAGCGCTCGCAGGCCGCGTGCGCCAGGTTCAGGTGCAGCCAGAGGAACTCATCTTCCGCGTGCGGTTCCCGCAGGCGCTGCAAGGCGGTGGGCGAGTCGATTTCCAGGCCGGGCTGATCGGGGCGAAAGCTGAAGCCGTAGAGCAGGCCGAACAGGTCGGAATCCTGGTGGCTCTGGACGATGCTGTGGTTCATGGGACTCCGTGCACGCAGGTGGAAGGTGCGTGTAGGAGCGAGCTTGCTCGCGAACCGCATAGCTCCGTGCCGTGCAGGTTCGCGAGCAAGCTCGCTCCTACAAAAAGCGAATCCGCGTCAGCCGGTAGTAACAGAACCCGGTGAAAGTCAGATGACAGCCCCCGTGTCAGCCAAACAGCGCGGCGACGGTACGCTCGCCCAGTTCCGGGCCGACGCTCATGCCCACGCCGGTATGCATCAATACAGCTGTGACGCCGTCCGCCGCGTGCAGCACCGAGAACGGCCCCGGCCCGCGCGCGCCATAAACGCCCTGCCAGCGCTCGACCACTTCCACGCGCATGCCCAGGGTGTCCTCGGCCAGCGCCAGCATCAGCTTATCCACAGCCTCCGCGTTGAACGGTGTGGCGTCGCTACCGTAGTGGTGCGAGTCGCCGATGAGCAGCTCACCGTGGGGCGTCGGGCTGATCAGCAGGTGGATGCCCTGCGCCTCCAGCTCCGGCGTCTCGCGGCGGATCTGCACGCGGATCGCCTCGGCTTCCGGCAGGTCGGCGAAGGCACCGTAGTGCACGCAGCTCAGTCCGGTCAGCACCGCGTGCCCCAGTCCGAAGTCGACCTGCAGACGCGCGCGCAGCATCTGCAAGCGGCACACCTGCAGCTCCAGCGGAGCAATGCTATCGGCCAGCAGGGTCTGATAATCGTGACCGGAGCAGACGATCACCTGCCCGGCGGTGAAGCTGCCCGCCGTGGTACGCAGCACGCCGGTGTCGACGTCCCGCACCAGGGTGGAGAAATGGAACGCTACGCCGTACTCGCGGCGCAGGTAGTCGATCAGGGCCGGCAACGCCTCGCGGGAATACAGCTGCTGGTCGTCGAACCCCAGTAGCGCGGCGCGGTGGTGGCGGAAGTGGCCTTGGTAGAGGTCATTAAGTTCGCTGCCGCGCAGCAGGCCCACGCGGTAGTCCAGCTCCTTGGCGCGGCCGGCGCAGAAGACCTCCAGCAGGTGCTCCTCGGCTTCGGTACGGGCGAACAGCAGCGAGCCATGGCGGCGCAGGGAGAACCCGGCCTGCTCGGCCCAGTGCGCCCAGATCGAGCGGCTGGCCCGCGCCAGGTCCGACATCACGCCCGGCGGCTGACCGGTGACCAGGGCCTGGCCGAAGTTGCGCACCGAGGCGCCCAGGGGCGTGGCGGTCCGCTCGAAGACGCGTACGGACAGGCCGCGGCGGGCAGCGGCGTAGGCGTGGGAAAGGCCGAGGATGCCGGCGCCGACGATGGCGACGTCGCAGTGGGTCTGGGTCATGGGGAAATCCTTCTTGCGAGGTGCCCTTCGCGCCGGCCGCGCAGCTTGCGGCAGGCGCGAGGGTTCAACGATGTTGCCGGAGCAGCGCCCTCTTCCCGCTGGAAAGAGGGCTCACGCGCTTACTTCTGCGCAACCTTCTCCGACTTGCCGTCGTAGCGCTTGCGCCACTCGGCCAGGATCTCGTCGCGGTTCTTCGAGGCCCAGGCGAAGTCGTTCTTGATCAGGCGCTGCTCGTAGTCGGCCGGCAGTTCGGTCTGCGGCTTGGCGATGCCCGGCTGGGCCAGCACGGCGAAGTTTTCCTTGTACAGCTCCATGGCTTTCGGGCTGGCGGAGAAGTCGGCGAGCTTCTTCGCCGCGGCTTCATGCTGGGTGCCCTTGACGATGCCGGTGGCTTCGATCTCCCAGCCCAGGCCTTCCTTCGGCAGGACGATGTCCAGCGGCGCGCCCTGGCGCTTGAGCTGCACGGCCGGGTACTCGAAGGAGATACCGATCGGGAACTCGCCGGCGGCGGCCAGCTTGCACGGCTTGGAACCGGAATGGACGTACTGGCCGATGTTCTCGTGCAGGGCGTCCATGTAGGCCCAGCCCTGCTTCTCGCCGAACGTCTGCAGCCAGGCGGAAACATCGAGGAAGCCGGTCCCGGAAGACGCCGGGTTCGGCATGACGATCTTGCCCTTGTACTCAGGCTTGGTCAGGTCCTGCCAGCTCACCGGCTTCTCCAGGCCCAGCTTCTGCGCCTCGACGGTGTTGAAGCAGATGGTGGCGGCCCACACGTCCATGCCCACCCACGCCGGCGGGTTGGCCGGGTCGCGGTAGTTCTTGCCAATGGCGTCCAGGTGCTTGGGCGCGTACTTCTCCAGCATGCCCTGCGCATCGAGGATGGCCAGGCTGGAAGCCGCCAGGCCCCAAACGGCGTCGGCCTGCGGGCGATCCTTCTCGGCCAGCAGCTTGGCGGTGACGATACCGGTGGAGTCACGCACCCACTTGATCTTGATGTCCGGGTTCTCGGCTTCGAAGGCCTGCTTGTAGGCGGTCAGCTGTTCCGGCTCCAGGGCGGTGTAGACGGTCAGCTCGGTGTCGGCGGCATGGACCTGTGCGGCGAAACCGGCAACCACGGCGGCGGCGAGGGCAAGACGTTTGAACATGTGGAGCTCCTTGGCAGTGTCTGTTGGTTGATTCCCCTTCGGGCCAGCGCAAGCGCTGTTCGCGATGAGGCTGCGTCCCGCGTTCGCGGGGATGACGATCAGTGCGACGGTTGGTGTTCAGCGAGGTGCAACGGGAAACCGGGCATCACTTCCTCCAGGCCTGGGAGCGGCGCAGCAGGCCGCGCGAGGCGCCGGCCAGCAGCAGCGACACGGCGGCGGAAGTGAAGAGGATCAGCGTGGACATGGCGGCGGCACCGCCGACGTTGCCGGAGTCGTCCATGTTCAGCACGGCGACGGCGGCGATGATGGTGTCCGGGTTGTAGAGGAAGATCGCCGCCGACACCGTGGTCATCGCCGAGACGAACAGGTAGCGGATGATGTCCAGCAGCGCCGGCAGGCAGATCGGCACGGTGACGCGCAGGTAGTGGCGCCACAGCGGCATCTTCAGCGACAGCGCGGCGGCCTCGAACTCGCCGTCGAGCTGGCGCAGCGCGGCGGTGGCGGTCATCTGCGCGGTGGTCAGGTAGTGGGCGATGGTGCACACCACCAGCAGCGCCATGCTGCCGTAGAACACATGCAGCGGGTTGCCCGGCAGGTTGAAGAAGAACACGTAGCCCAGGCCCAGCACCAGGCCGGGAACAGCCATGGGCACGAAGCAGAGCATCCGCAGCAACTGGTTCAACCATGGTTGCTCGCGGGTCTTCTCCATCAGGTAGGCGCCGGTGAAGATCACCGCGCTGCCGATGATGGCGGTGCAGGCGGCCAGGGTCAGGCTGTTGCGGTAGGCCAGCCAGCCGCCGCCGGCGGTGGTGTCGAAGTCGTAGTGATGCAGCGACAGCGACAGGTTGTACGGCCAGAACTTCACCAGCGAGGAGTACACGGCCATGCCCAGCACGCCCAGCAGCACCGCGCAGATCAGCAGCACGATGGCGAGGAAGGCGGCATCGCGGCGGCGCGACGGCTTGGGATGGTAGACCTGCGCGCGGCCGCTCATGGCCTCGCGCTGGCGCAGGCGCAGCCAGGTGTCCACGGCGAAACTAAGCAGCGCCGGCAGCAACAGGATCATGCCGATCTGCGCACCACGGCCGAACTGCTGCTGGCCGACCACCGCCTTGTAGGCTTCCAGCGCCAGCACCTGGTAGTCGCCGCCCACCACCACCGGCACGCCGAAGTCGGTGATGGTCAGGGTGAACACCAGGCAGAAGGCGGCGAACACGCCCTGGCGCGAGGCCGGCCAGGTGATGCTGCGGAAGGCCTTCCAGGGGCCGGCGCCCATGCTCGAAGCGGCGTCGAACAGGCGCGCGTCGGCCAGCGACAGCGCCGACAGCAGGATCATCAGCGCGTGGGGGAAGGTGTAGATGGCCTCGCCGAGGACGATGCCCCAGAAGCCATAGATATTGTCCGGCACCCAGCCGCGCAGCAGGCCCTGGTTGCCGAAAAGGTAGATCAGCGCAATACCCGGCAGCATCGACGGCGCCAGCAGCGGTAGCAGCGAAATCCCCCGCCACAGGCCCTTGGCCGGAATCAGCGTGCGCTGCAGGGCATAGGCGAACGCATAGGCCAGCGGCACCACGATGGCGGCGACGCTGAGCGAAACCTTCAGACTATTGCCCAGCAGCCAGTGGAAATTGTCGCTGCGCAGCAACTCGCCCATGGCGGCGACGCCACCGCCCTGCCCCGCCGCGCTGCTGAAACCGCGCCAGAAGATGACCAGCAGCGGCAGCAGCACGGCGACAGTGAGCAGCACCAGCAGCAGGCATTTGCCACCGCGCACGAACAGGCGATCACCGAGATCGCTACGGAGCTTGCCGGCGGACAGCGCCGGATTGTGATTCACCACGGCATCCATCTCAGGCGAACACCTGCAGGCTGCGCGGAGGAAGGGAGACCCAGACATCCGGGGAGCCCAGGCGCGGCATGTCCTCCGGCGCCAGCTCGGCCAACAGCGGGTGGCCCGGCAGTTGTTCCAGCTCGAAGCTCATGCGGCAGCGGTTGCCGAGGAAAGTGATCTCTCGGATCTGCGCGCGGAACAGGTTTTCCTGGTGCACCACCGGGTTCACGCTGATCGCTTCCGGGCGGCAGAACAACCGGCCCGAAGCGCTCGCGGCCTGCCCCTGCAGGCGCAGGTTGAGGCTGCCGACACGGGCATGGCCATCGCTGCCGCGCTCGAACGGCAGCCAGTTGCCCTGACCGACGAACTCGGCGACGAAGGGCGTCGCCGGGGTGCTGTAGATCTCCTGGGCGGTGCCGTACTGCTCGATGCGCCCGTGGTTCATCACCGCGATGCGGTCGGCCATCAGCATCGCCTCGTCCTGGTTGTGGGTGACCATCACGGTGGTGATGCCCAGGCTCTTCTGCAGTTGGCGCAGCTCACCGCAGAGGTGCTCGCGGACGCGGGCGTCCAGCGCGGACATCGGCTCGTCGAGCAGCAGCAGCGACGGGCTCGGTGCCAGCGCACGGGCCATGGCCACGCGTTGCTGCTGACCGCCGGAGAGCTGGCCGGGATACTTCTTCTCGCTGCCGGAGAGGCCGACCAGTTCGAGCATCTCGGCGACGCGGCGGCGGGCGTCGTCCTTGCTGACGTTGGCCAGGCCGTAGGCGATGTTCTGCTCGACGGTCAGGTTGGGGAACAGCGCGTAGGACTGGAACAGGATGCCGTAGTCCCGCGCCTGCGGCGGCAGCAGGGAAACATCTCGCGGGCCCAGGTGCAGGGCGCCCTCGTCCTGGCGCTCCAGGCCGGCGATGCAGCGCAGCAGCGTGGTCTTGCCGCAACCGGAGGGGCCGAGCAGGCAGACCAGTTCGCCCGCCTTGACGTCCAGCGACACGCCGTCGAGGGCGACGAACTGGCCGAAGCGCTTGCGGATGTGGCGCACGCTGAGCGGCGTGCCGGCGATAGTCGTGTGCATGGCGGTACCTCGTATTCCTGTGGCTCACGTTGCCGTGGGCGGCGGCGTGATTTGACGAGGTTCATGCTAGGGAGGGATTGCGACGGCTCTGTTGCGATGACTAAAAGTGCACCGATAGATCCATAGGCAATTTTTGGTATGAGAGAGAAAAAATTTGTGAAGGGGGCGGGATTGAGCGGGCGCCAGCTCTTCCTGTAGGAGCGGGCCATGCCCGCGATGCTCTGGCTCTTCGTAGGGCGCATAACGCCTCTGGCGTTATCCGCCGCTTTGGCTTTGGGTGTTTCTGCGTCGCTTCGGCGTGTGCTGAAAGGTTTTATTTCGCCCCCTCGGGCGAGTCCCTTTTGTCAAACGACACAAAAGGAACCAAAAGGTCTTGCCCCATCATCCGGCCCCGGCTTCGCCGGGGTTCCCTCGCTCCATCGAAGTTTCAGGGGCACGCCGCGAAGGGCCATCCCTGGCCCATCGCGGCTCTCGCGGCATCCATGCCGCTCAACCCCTGAAACTCCGATTCCACTCGGCCTCCTGAAGGGGCGCTCCGGCGTGTGCGGCAATTTTTCTGGAAGTCTCCAAAGCCAGAGCCGAGGGCGCTCTTCGTAGGAGCGGACCTTGTCCGCGAAATCCATCGCGGATGAATCCGCTCCGACAGGAACGCGCCAGTGCTTTGCGCCTGCGTAGGAGCGGACTCCGTCCGCGATGCCCTTCGGATGTGCAACAAAAGCCACCGACGTGGCACTGATTCACCGAATCACGCCTGCGCCAACCCCAGAAAAACACTCGGCAACCGCGCCTGCCGCCGGTCCTTCAGGCAATACAGGTACTCATCGATCCTCCGCGCCCCGGTGATCTCCAGGACGCACAACTGCGGATTATCCGGCACCTCCTGGCGGGCGATGATGCTCACCCCCAGGTTGCGGATCACCGCCTCGCGGATCGACTCGCGGCTGCCGATCTCCAGCATCGAGGCCGGCGTCACACCGGCTTCCAACAGCATCGCCTCGGTGAGCTGGCGGGTGGTGGAGCCGGCCTCGCGCATCAGCAGGCAGTGACTGCGCAGATCACCCAGGGCCACCGACTGTTGCATCGCCAGCGGATGGCTGCGGTGCACCGCCAGCACCAGCGGGTCGCTGCCCAGCACGACGCGGGTCAGGCGGGCGTCGTCCACTTGCTGCGAGGACGCCGCCAGGTCGACCCGGCACTCCACCAGCGCTTCGAGCACCTGTTGGGAATTGCCGATCTCCACCGACACCTCAATCTGTGGATAACGCTCGCGGAAGGTCTTGATCAGGCCAAGCACGTAATAAGGAGAGGTGGCGCCGATGCGTAGCGCGCCCTGCATCTGCCCGCAGTTGCGCAGGTAGAACTCGATGTCGGCTTCCTGCTGCAGCAACGCCTCGACCATCGGCAGCAGACGGGCGCCCTCGTCGCTCAGGGTCAGGCGGCGGCCGCCACGGTAGAACAGCTCCACCGCGTACTGGCTTTCCAGGTTGCGGATCTGGGTTGTGACGGTGGGCTGGCTCAGGCCGAGCTTCTTCGCCGCCTGGGTGATGCTGCCCAGCTTCGCCACCCGATAGAACGCTTTCAGTTCCGCACTCAGCATCCGCTAGACTCGCTCGTTGGTAGAAATCATCGATACGCGTCCAGGCTTTGCCAGCCCTCTGAGACGAGGACTGGCCGCATACCGGCCGGGATCAGAGCCGCTCTCATTATGAACTGCGGCGGGCCCACATGGTCGCCATGGGACAGCACCTCGACGATGGTGCATTGGCGCACTCATCGCCTTCCGATGATGGCCGCCCTTTCCATCGGCCCTGCAAAAACAAAAGGCCCGCGAGTGCGGGCCTTGGCATGCTGGTGTCCCGGAGAGGGGTCGAACCTCCAACCTTCCCCTTAGGAGGGGGACGCTCTATCCAATTGAGCTACCGGGACATGATCGGGTCGGCATGTTAACCACCGATGGCGAATTTGTCATGTCGCTGCCACCGGACGGGTCCATAATTTTTCCAACTGTGGAGGACTGCCGTGAACACCAGCTCACCGGACCACGAAGCGACACCCGATTCGCCATTCGCCACCTTCGACGTGCGCGTCGCCACGCCGGACGATGCCCCTGCCCTCGCGCCGCTACTGCAGCAACTGGGCCTCCATGACCCAAGCCCGGACGTCGCACTGCTGGCGCTGGAGCTGGGCCACCAGCGACCGACCCGGGTCACGCTGGTGGCCGAGCGCGACGGCACCCTGCTGGGCACCTGCACCCTTCACCTCATCGAGCACATCGCCCACAGCTTCGCCCGTTCGGCAATCCTCGAAGACATGGTGGTGGACAGCCGCGCCCGCGGCCAGGGCATAGGCCAGGCACTGATCCGGCGTGCGGTGGAATGGGCCGGCGGCTGGGGCTGCTACAAGCTGGCGCTGTCCAGCCACCAGGACCGGGAGATGGCCCATCGTTTCTATGCGGCGATGGGCTTCGCTCCCCACGGCGTGAGCCTGTCGCTGCAGCTGGACTGACCCTCAGCTCGCCTGGGCATCCGGCGGATCGAGCAGGTCCAGCAGATGGCCGACGGTGACATCCAGGGACACCGAGTTGTCCAGCTCCACCAGGGGGCCGGGCAGGCCATCGGCGAAATGCGCATTGCGGGCCAGGCGCTCCTCGATCTCTGCCAGCGTCTCGCGTCCGCGCTCGAGCAGACGCTGACGCAGCACCTCGGGCTCGACCCGCAGCAATACTGCAATCAGCCTGGGATAGCGGCGCCGCGCTTCAGGCAGGTACTTGCGCGAACCATTGACCAGCACGTCGTGCCCAGCAGCGAGCCAGTCATCGATTTCGCGGGGAATCCCATAGTGCAGGCCGTTGGCGCGCCAGCTCATGGCGAAGGCAGCGGACTGCTCCAACCGTGCGAACTCCTCGACGCTCACTGAATGCGCCTCTTCCCCTCGCGCCTCGGCGGAGCGTGTGATGACGCGCCGGACAATCCGGCAGTCCCGCGCCGCCAGTGGAACGCTGGCGGCCTGCAACAGGCTGTCCTTGCCGGAGCCCGAAGGGCCCATCAGGTAAATAAGTCTGCCTGGGGTCATGACACTCTCTGGAGGGGCCGGCGGCTCGGCGATACATCGATTCTGATCCGCCTGACGCATGATACTCGCGGCCTTGTACGAAATCAGCGAATCTCGCCTGGATTTTCGCCGACACGCCCCATATAACCTCAGCTGTGCCATCATGCGCGCCCCTCATCGGATACACGCCGCCCCCCGTCGCAGTGCTGGCGCGGAGCCGTCATTCGTTCGGCTAAGCTGTCAACATCGGGCCTGACGTCGCCTCAACCCATCGAAAGAAAGGTCTGCCGAGGACGTCGCATTTCGGATGATTGGTGCTGGCATTTAGCCTTCACCCGCGCCACAATATGTCGCAGATTTGACGTCAAGTTATTGGTTTTTTTCGAAACCGTTGACGACGCGCTGAACGGCCAACAGAAATTGCTGTCAAAGGGCCTGAACGAACGCTGACCCATGGCATCGGCCTCCCTGACTTACAGGTTTAATGTATGCGCCCAATGAAACAGGCAACCCCTACCTACTCCAGCCGCACCGCTGACAAATTCGTCGTACGTCTGCCGGAAGGCATGCGCGAGCGCATCGCTGAAGTTGCTCGCAGCCACCATCGCAGCATGAACTCCGAGATCATCGCGCGCCTGGAGCAGAGCCTGCTCCAGGAAGGCGCATTGCAAGACAATCTCGGCATTCGTCTGGACAGCCCGGAGCTGAGCCTGCACGAACGCGAACTGCTGCAACGCTTCCGCCAGCTGACCCATCGTCAGCAGAACGCGCTGATCGCCCTGATCGCGCACGACGCCGAAATGGCGCAGAACGACGCCTGAGTCGTACACAGCACCGAAACAGCCGGCCTCGCGCCGGCTTTTTCATGCCTGCCGCTTTTGTTCCGGGCACAAAAAAGCCGCCCCGCGGGCGGCCTTTTCGGCGGGGCTGGTTGCTACATGAGGAACAGCGTGGCCAGCCCGAGGAAGATGAAGAAGCCGCCGCTGTCGGTCATGGCGGTGATCATCACGCTGGAGCCCATGGCCGGATCGCGCCCCAGACGCAACAGGGTCATGGGGATCAGCACGCCCATCAACGCCGCCAGCAGCAGGTTCAGGGTCATGGCGCCGGTCATCACCGCGCCCAGCTCCCAGTTGCCATACAGGTAGTAGGCCACCAGGCCGATCACACCGCCCCACACCAGGCCGTTGACCAGGGCCACACCCAGTTCCTTGCGCAGCAGGCGGTTGGCGCTGTTGGTCTGGATCTGGTCCAGAGCCATCGCGCGAACGATCATGGTGATGGTCTGATTGCCGGAGTTGCCGCCGATGCCGGCGACGATGGGCATCAGCGCGGCCAGCGCCACCAGCTTCTCGATGGAGCCTTCGAACAGGCCGATCACCCGCGAGGCGATGAAGGCGGTGATCAGGTTGGTGGCCAGCCAGGCCCAGCGGTTGCGTACCGACTTCCAGACCGAGGCGAAGATGTCTTCCTCTTCGCGCAGACCGGCCATGCTCAGCACTTCGCTCTCGCTCTCCTCACGGATCAGGTCGACCATCTCGTCGATGGTCAGACGACCGATCAGCTTGCCGTTCTTGTCCACCACCGGGGCGGAAATCAGGTCGTAGCGCTCGAACGCCTGGGCGGCATCGTAGCCGTCCTCGTCGGGGGTGAAGGTCACCGGATCGGTGGCCATGACCTCGGCCACGTCCTTCTCCGGATCGTTCACCAGCAGGCGCTTGATCGGCAGCACGCCCTTGAGCACGCCGTCGTAGTCGACCACGAAGAGCTTGTCGGTATGGCCCGGCAGCTCCTTCAGGCGGCGCAGGTAGCGCAGCACCACTTCCAGGCTGACGTCGTCGCGGATGGTGACCATCTCGAAGTCCATCAGCGCGCCGACCTGATCTTCCTCGTAGGACAGCGCCGAACGCACGCGCTCGCGCTGTTGCGCATCGAGGCTTTCCATCAGCTCATGGACTACATCGCGCGGCAGCTCCGGCGCCAGGTCCGCGAGCTCGTCGGCATCCATGTCCTTGGCGGCGGCGAGAATCTCGTGATCGTCCATGTCGGCGATCAGGGTTTCCCTCACAGCGTCGGAAACTTCGAGGAGGATGTCGCCGTCGCGCTCGGCCTTGACCAGCTGCCAGACCGTCAGGCGGTCATCCAGCGGAAGGGATTCGAGGATGTGGGCGATGTCGGCCGGGTGCAGCTCGTCCAGCTTGCGCTGAAGTTCGGCAAGATTCTGGCGGTGGACCAGGTTTTCGACGAGATCGTGATGCTGGCCCTCCTGACGGTGCGTCAGGTCTTCCACCAGCTTGTGCTTGTGCAGCAGGTCGACCACCTGGCTGAGGCGGTCCTGCAGGCTTTCCTGCGGCTTCTTGGCTTCTACTTCGGTCATAGCACGCTCCACCCCCAGTGGCAGAACGCGCCATTGGGGATCAATACATCAGGTCGTGTGTACGCAATCGGGGTTCTGAGTAACTACTGGGTAAGTCCATGGTGGTTGTCCCATGCGCCCATCAAGGGCAGATGCGGGAAATGATAACACTCCGGGGGTCGGTACGCGTTACAAAATCGCGGCAAGAACAATCGCTTGCGCCCGAAAGCTCAGTGCAGGTTCATCGGTCGGTTCGACGCGCGAAATCCCCGACAAGACACCCGGACCCGGATTACAAACCCGCCACCTAGGCTCCTGGCAGACCCGCCGTCACGGAGGACACCATGCGCCTGCCCGCCCTGCTCTTCTCGACCTTGCTTCTGTTACCGACCAGCGAAGCGGCAATGGTGTTCCGTTGCACATCCGCCAGTGGAAAAGTCCTCTTCAGCCAGTATGGCTGCCCCGGCGACCAGCATCAGGACCAACAGGAAGCCTTCAACGCCACGCCCGGCAGCGGCGAACCGGTGCCGCTGGCGAATCCCAAGCCCGCAGCGCAACCCCGTGCCGCAACGCGCGGGAAAGACCAGAAAATCGACAATGAAGTGGTCGTGGTTGGCGAACAGCAGAACGGCTGTGGCAATCGCGTGACCGGAGCAGCCCGGCGCAAGGCGATCATCGAAGGCCGGATCAGGACCGGGATGACCCGCAGCGACGTGGAAAGCGCCCTCGGCAGGCCGGACAAGGTCAGCCAGCACAACGGGACGCTGCGCTATCACTACGAGGCGGACAAGAAGCGCGGCGCGCGCAGCGTGACCTTCGACGAGGACGGCTGCGTGGCGGGCAAGAAAAAACGCTGAAATTCGCGACACGAAGCGTCTGCGGGAAACTTTCCACAGTACAAAGGCCTTTGACTGTGCAATGGCTATTTACCGCACAAAGGCTTTTTACCGCACAAAGAAAAAGGGCCTGCATTTCTGCAGGCCCTTTCGTATGTGGCGCACTCAGGAGGATTCGAACCTCCGACCGCTCGGTTCGTAGCCGAGTACTCTATCCAGCTGAGCTATGAGTGCGTCGTTGGCAAAGTTTAACCAGATTCACCAACTGGTTGCAGCTAATGGCTTTTCAGCCCTTTCGCCACTGAAGCCCCGCTTTCGCGTTGCCTCGTATATGGCGCACTCAGGAGGATTCGAACCTCCGACCGCTCGGTTCGTAGCCGAGTACTCTATCCAGCTGAGCTATGAGTGCGCTGATGAGGGCGCAAATTCTAGAGCGATTTTTCTGAGCTGTCAACAAGATTTTTCAATCATTTCAGTCACTTACGTAACCGGACAACTCATCGCACCAGAGGATGCAATGGCGGAGAGGGGGGGATTCGAACCCCCGACACCCTTTTGAGGTGTACTCCCTTAGCAGGGGAGCGCCTTCGGCCACTCGGCCACCTCTCCGCAACACGGGGCGCATGATAACCATGTTTTCCCCGTTTGCAAAGAAAATTTTTAAGAAAATTAATGGTTTGGTTCTTGGTCTTTCTCTTTCTGGATGCGCTGGTAGATTTCCTCACGGTGCACAGCGACTTCCTTCGGCGCATTCACACCGATTCGCACCTGATTTCCTTTGACACCCAACACAGTCACGGTGACGTCATCACCGACCATCAGGGTCTCTCCGACCCGGCGAGTCAGAATCAGCATTCCTTTCTCCTTACGAATTACGGATAAACAGTCTGCAAAAATAGAAATGGTGGCAGATTCGTGAAGATCAAGTGCGCGAATCCTTCACCAAGTATTGACCAGTCCTGTCGGAATGAAAGTTCCTGTCAGCCAGTCAAAAACGACAAAAGGCGCGGGGTAGCCGCGCCTTTCGGTATATCCCGCCTTACTCGCCCTGTCGGGCCGGGGCGTCGAGTTCGAACGCGGTGTGCAGGGCACGGACCGCCAGTTCGAGGTACTTCTCTTCGATGACCACGGACACCTTGATTTCCGAGGTGGAGATCATCTGGATGTTGATGGATTCCTTGGCCAGAGCCTCGAACATGCGGCTGGCGACACCGGCGTGGGAACGCATGCCGACACCGACGATGGAAACCTTGGCGATATTGGTGTCGCCGGTGGCTTCGCGCGCACCGATGCTGGTGGCGGTCTGCTTGAGGATATCCAGGGCGGCCTGGTAATCGTTGCGGTGCACGGTGAAGGTGAAGTCGGTGGTGTTATCGTGCGAAACGTTCTGCACGATCATGTCGACTTCGATGTTCGCAGCGCTGATCGGACCAAGGATCTTGAAAGCAACGCCGGGGGTATCCGGTACGCCACGGATGGTCAGCTTGGCTTCGTCGCGGTTGAAGGCGATGCCGGAGATGATCGGCTGTTCCATGGATTCCTCTTCATCAAGGGTAATGAGGGTGCCCGGACCCTCCTGGAAGCTGTGCAGCACGCGCAGCGGGACGTTGTACTTGCCGGCGAACTCGACCGAACGGATCTGCAGGACCTTGGAGCCGAGGCTGGCCATTTCCAGCATCTCCTCGAAGGTGATCTTGTCCAGACGCTGCGCCTGCGGCACGACGCGCGGATCGGTGGTGTAGACGCCATCGACATCGGTGTAGATCTGGCACTCGTCAGCCTTCAGCGCCGCGGCCAGGGCCACGCCAGTGGTGTCGGAACCGCCACGGCCGAGGGTGGTGATGTTGCCGTGCTCGTCCACACCCTGGAAGCCTGCGACCACGACAACGCGGCCGGCCTTCAGATCTGCGCGAATGTTCGCATCATCGATGCTCAGAATACGCGCCTTGGTGTGGGAACTGTCGGTCAGGATACGTACCTGGTTGCCGGTGTAGGACACCGCCGGCACGCCGCGCTTGAGCAGCGCCATGCTCAGCAGTGCAATAGTCACCTGCTCGCCGGTGGAGACCATCACGTCCAGCTCGCGCGGAATCGGCTGGTCCATGATCTGTTTCGCCAGGCCAATCAGGCGATTGGTCTCGCCGCTCATGGCGGACACCACCACGACGATGTCGTCGCCCGCCTCACGGAATTTCTTCACCTTCTCGGCCACCTGCTCGATTCGCTCGACGGTGCCGACGGAGGTCCCTCCAAACTTCTGTACGATCAAAGCCATTTCAAAAGCCGCCTGATTCCTGAAGGGCGCCCATTTAACATGCATCACCGCATGCTGCCAAGGTCCGCCGGACGCGCTGCGGACCCCGGTATTTCAGGGCCTTAGAGGCCCTGTTCGACAAAACTGCGTGCCAGCGCCAGAGCCTCGTCCAGCTTGCCGGCGTCAACGCCGCCGCCCTGGGCCATGTCCGGGCGACCACCGCCCTTCCCGCCCACGGCCGCAGCGGCCTGCTTCATCAGATCGCCGGCCTTGAGCTTGGCGGTCAGGTCCTGGGTCACGCCGGCAACCAGCACGACCTTCTCCTCGAACACGCCGCCGAGCAGGATCACGCCGCTGCCGAGCTTGTTCTTGAGCTGGTCGACCAGCGCCAGCAGCGCCTTGCCGTCCACGCCGTCGAGACGCGCGGCGAGCACCTTGGAACCGCTGACCTCGATGGCCGAGGAAGCCAGGTCATCGCCGGCCGCACTGGCAGCCTTGGCCTTGAGCTGTTCCAGTTCCTTCTCCAACTGACGGTTGCGCTCGATCAGGCCGGACAGCTTGTCCAGCAGGTTGTCACGGCTGCCCTTGACCAGGCCGGCCGCTTCCTTGAGCTGCTCTTCCGCACCGTTCAGGTAGGCCAGCGCCGCAGCGCCGGTGACCGCCTCGATACGACGCACGCCGGAGGCCACGCCGCCCTCGCTGGTGATCTTGAACAGGCCGATGTCGCCGGTACGGGACACGTGGGTGCCGCCGCACAGCTCGACGGAGAAGTCGCCGCCCATGCTCAGCACGCGCACCAGGTCGCCGTACTTCTCGCCAAACAGCGCGGTGGCGCCCTTGGCCTTGGCGGTGTCGATGTCGGTCTCTTCGGTCTCGACTTCGGTGTTCTTGCGAATCTCGGCGTTGACGATGTCTTCCAGCTGCTTCAGTTGCTCGGGCTTGATCGCCTCGAAGTGACTGAAGTCGAAGCGCAGGCGCTGACTGTTCACCAGCGAGCCCTTCTGCTGGACGTGATCGCCCAGCACCTGGCGCAGCGCGGAGTGCAGCAGGTGGGTGGCGGAGTGGTTCAGCGCGGTGGCCTGGCGCACGCTGGCGTCGACCTCGGCCTTCACCGCGGCGCCGACGCTCAGGCTGCCCTGGGCGACCACACCGTGGTGCAGGTGCGCGCCGCCGGCCTTGGTGGTGTCGCGCACGTCGAAGCGCACGCCGGCACCGGCGAGGTAACCGCAGTCGCCAACCTGGCCGCCGGACTCGGCATAGAACGGGGTCTGGTCGAGGACGACCACGCCCTCCTCGCCTTCACCCAGCTGCTCGACGGCCTTGCCGTCCTTGAACAGCGCGATGATCTGGCCGGCACCGGAAACGCCCTGGTAGCCGAGGAAGCGGGTGTCGCCGTCGACTTTCACCAGGCTGTTGTAGTCCATGCCGAAGGCGCTGGCGGAGCGGGCGCGCTCACGCTGGGCCTCCATCTCGCGCTCGAAGCCTTCCTCGTCGAGGGTCAGGCTGCGCTCGCGGGCGATGTCGTTGGTCAGGTCGACCGGGAAGCCGTAGGTGTCGTACAGCTTGAACACCACGTTGCCGGGGATGACGCTGCCTTTGAGTTCGGACAGGTCCTGCTCGAGGATCTTCAGGCCCTGCTCCAGGGTCTTGGCGAACTGCTCTTCCTCGGTTTTCAGCACGCGCTCGATGTGCGCCTGCTGCTGCTTGAGCTCCGGGAACGCCTCGCCCATCTCGCCCACCAGCGCGGCGACGATCTTGTGGAAGAAGGTGCCCTTGGCGCCCAGCTTGTTACCGTGGCGGCAGGCGCGACGGATGATGCGGCGCAGCACGTAGCCGCGGCCCTCGTTGGACGGCAGCACGCCGTCGGCGATCAGGAAGCCGCAGGAACGGATGTGGTCGGCAACGACTTTCAGCGACGGCGCGTTGTCGTTGGCGCAGCCGATGGCGTCGGCGGAAGCCTTCAGCAGGCTCTGGAACAGGTCGATCTCGTAGTTCGAGTGGACGTGCTGCAGCACGGCGCTGATGCGCTCCAGGCCCATGCCGGTGTCCACGCTCGGCGCCGGCAGCGGGTGCATGACGCCGTCCGCGGTGCGGTTGAACTGCATGAAGACGTTGTTCCAGATCTCGATGTAGCGGTCACCGTCTTCTTCCGGCGAGCCGGGCGGGCCGCCCCAGATGTCGGCGCCGTGGTCGAAGAAGATCTCGGTGCACGGACCGCACGGACCGGTATCGCCCATCGCCCAGAAGTTGTCCGAGGCGTAGGGTGCGCCCTTGTTGTCGCCGATGCGGACCATGCGCTCGGCGGGAATGCCGACTTCCTTGGTCCAGATGTCGTAGGCCTCGTCATCGGTGGCGTAGACGGTGACCCAGAGCTTTTCCTTGGGCAGGTTCAGCCACTTGTCCGAGGTCAGGAATTCCCAGGCGTAGGTGATGGCGTCGCGCTTGAAGTAGTCGCCGAAGCTGAAGTTGCCCAGCATCTCGAAGAAGGTGTGGTGGCGCGCGGTGTAGCCGACGTTTTCCAGGTCGTTGTGCTTGCCGCCGGCGCGTACGCACTTCTGGCTGGTGGTGGCGCGGGTGTAGGCGCGCTTTTCCAGGCCCAGGAAGCAGTCCTTGAACTGGTTCATGCCTGCGTTGGTGAACAGCAGGGTCGGGTCGTTCGCGGGGATCAGCGAACTGGACGCTACGCGGGTGTGCCCCTTCTCTTCGAAGAAGCGGAGGAAGGCTTCACGGATTTCAGCGCTTTTCATAGATTCTTCCACGGAAAAATGCGGCCACAAATCGCCGGCAAAGGGCCGCATTATGATCGGCCCTGCGTGCTCGGTACAGTGTGTTTGTGCGATAGCCGGCGGCTATTGCGCCTTACGCTTGCTCAGTTGCGACGAAAGGCGGCGAAAGCTTCGACGATACGCGGAATATCCGCCGATTTCACGTCGAGATGCGTGACCAGCCGCAGGCGTGCCGCCGGGCTGACACGAATGCCGCGCTCGGCAAGGTGAGTCGCCAGCGCGCCGGCCTGCTCACCGAGGCCGACGTAGACCATGTTGGTCTGCACCGGCTCGACGGCATAGCCCAGTTCGGCCAGACCACGGCCCAGCGCCTCGGCATTGGCATGGTCCTCAGCCAGACGCTCGACCTGGTGGTCCAGCGCATACAATCCCGCCGCCGCCAGACCGCCGGCCTGGCGCATGCCACCGCCGACCATCTTGCGCAGGCGGCGCGCGCGGCCGATCAGCTCGGCGTCGCCGCAGAGCACCGAACCCACTGGCGCGCCCAGCCCCTTGGACAGGCACACGGAAACGGAGTCGAAGTGGCGGGTGATCTCGCGGGCATCCACGCCCAGCTTCACCACCGCGTTGTACAGGCGCGCACCGTCCAAGTGCAGTGCCAGGCCACGGCGGCGGGTCATCGCGCGCGCGGCGGCGAGATAGGCCTGGGGCAGGACCTTGCCCTGCATGGTGTTTTCCAGCGCCAGCAGGCGGGTGCGGGCGAAGTGGAAGTCGTCCTGCTTGATGGCCGCCTCGACCTTGGCCAGATCCAGCGAACCATCGGCTTCGCCATCGATGGGCTGCGGCTGGATGGAGCCGAGGACTGCAGCGCCACCGCCTTCGTATTTATAGGTGTGCGCCTGCTGGCCGACGATGTACTCGTCGCCCCGGCCGCAGTGGGCCATCAGCCCGAGCAGGTTGCTCATGGTGCCGGTGGGCACGAACAGCGCGGCGGCGAACCCCAGGCGCTCGGCCAGGGTCGCTTCGAGGCGGTTGACGGTGGGGTCTTCGCCATACACGTCATCGCCCAGTTCGGCGCGCGCCATGGCCTCGCGCATCCCGGCGGTGGGCAGGGTCACGGTGTCGCTGCGAAGGTCGATGATGGGCATGGCGGGCTCCTCGGGCATCAGGCGGAAAGGCCGATGCTAAGCGCTCGCCAGTGGCGGGACAAGGGTTGGATAACTGTAGGAGCGAGCTTGCTCGCGAACCGCCCAGCGCAGGAGCCGCCGACAATTCCGTTCGCGAGCAAGCTCGCTCCTACGAGAGCAAAAAGCGGTCAGAGCTCGGTGGGGACGACCAGGATGCCGGCGCGCAATCCGTTCTTCACCCGGGGGTTGGGGAAGATGATCCGTGCGCCCTGCTCTTCCACGATCCAGCGGGTGCCGCCGATGTCCTCGGCGAGCAGGTAGCCCTGGTCCAGCTCGGTGAAGTTATCCACAGCATCGTCCAGGTGCAGGCGGAAATGGTCACTGTGCTTGATCACCTCGCGGGACACGGCGAACAGCTTGAGGCCGTCGAGCTGGCTGCCATCGGCCTCCGGCGCGTCACCACGGATCAGGCTTTGCAGCATACTTTCCAGGCGGTCAAGGTTGACCGCCTGGTTCTGCCCGAACGGCCGCGCCTTGCCCAGTTCCAGGGTGAAGGCCTCGGCGCCCAGGTGGCTGTAGGTGTAGGCGCTGAAGGTAATGCCCGGTTTGCTCTGCAGCAGCACCGCGTCGATGCCGGCGCTGCGCAGACGCGCCAGTTCGTCGCGGGAATGCTGACGCCCCTCGCTCCAGGGATATAGGGCGAACTGCTCGATCTTCGAACCGCGAATGGCGGTGTGCAGGTCGTAATGCAGGCGGGTGCGCCCTTCGCGGGCGAAGAACGCAGCGGCCAGGCGCTCAAGCTCGGACGCACGCAGGGCTTCGTTGCCGCTGCCCTCTTCGTGGCGACCGCAGAACAGGCGGTTGATGTCCTGCTCCAGGTAGCGCTCGCCGCGGCGCATGGCCTCGGGGTTACCCAGCAGGATCAGGATCCGCACCGCCGGCTTCAGCTCGCCACGGGCGATGCGCTGCACCAGGCGGTCGAGCAGCTCGATGGGCGCGGTCTCGTTGCCGTGAATGCCGGCCGAGAGCAGCAGATCGCCACCCTGGTCGCGGGTCGTGGACGGGTTGATTTCCAAGGCGCCCTCGGCCAGCCAGTGCAGGCGGGTGCCGTCTGCGGTGAGCTGGATCTTTTCCGTCGGCTCACGGCCGGCGAGGGTCAGTTCGAGCAGTTTGCCCAGAGCTAGCATGCGGACGCCTCCATCAGTCCCACGGCCGGATCGGGCCGTGGACTCCGCGATCAGTGGTGATGGTCACATCCACAGTCTGGACCATGTTCGTGGACTTCGGCGGCTTCCAGCTCCAGAGTCAGGCCCAGTTGGTTGACTGCCTGCGGGCGCACCACCAGCAGCGGGATCTCGGTGTCGTCCTCATGGGAGTCGGCGTAGATCACCAAACCGCCCTTGCCGTCGGCCTCCAGCCACAGCTCGCGCCCTTCCAGGCGAATGGCCAGGCGCGCGGTATGGGTCTCGCGGCGCTCGCCCTTGTTGTCTTCGAGAATCAGCGGGAGGCTTTCGGTCATGTCGGTTACTCAAATCTGCTGGAAGGGATAAACCGAGCCCAGTTTAAGGATCTGGGTCAATTCATCCAACGCCGTACGGCACTCGATGAGCAGTTGCGGGTCGGCCAGATCGGACTCGGACAGCCGATCACGGTAGTGCTTGTCGACCCAGGTGACCAGCGTGTCGTGCAGGGTCGGGGTCATGATCACGCCCGGATTGACCGCCGCCAGCTCCTTGTCGGTCAGCGCCACGCGCAGGCGCAGGCAGGCAGGGCCGCCGCCGTTCTGCATGCTCTGCTTGAGATCGAACACCTTCACCTCGCGGATCGGGCCGTCCTCGGCGGTCAGGCGCGACAGGTAGTTCCACACGCGCTCGTTCTTGCGGCACTCCTCCGGGACGATCAGCAGCATGCTGCCGTCGGCGCGCGTGAGCAACTGGCTGTTGAACAGGTAGGACTTCACCGCGTCCTCGACCGTGACCTGGTCGCGCGGCACGCACACGGCCTGGAAGCGACCGCCACGGCGACCCAGCTTGTCGTGCAGCTCGGCGAGCACGCGCTCGGTGTCGAGGAAGGCGTCTTCGTGGTGGAACAGCACTTCGCCGTTGCCCACTGCGATCACGTCGTTGTGGAACACGCCCTGGTCGATCACCGCCGGGTTCTGCTGGGCGTAGACCACGCCGTCATCGCTCAGGCCGTGCAGGCGGGCCACCGCCTGGCAGGCTTCCAGGGTCTGCCGCGCCGGGTAGCGCTGCGGCGCCGGGAAGCGGCTGTCGAAGGCGCTGCGGCCGAACACGAAGAACTCCACGCCGGCCTCGCCGTAGGACTTGCAGAAGCGCGTGTGGTTGGCTGCGCCCTCGTCGCCGAACTGGGCGACCGCCGGCAGTGCGGCGTGATGGGCGAAGTGCTTCTCGTCATTGAACATCGCCGCGAGGATACGGCTGGTCTGCGGATGCTCGATGGAGCGGTGGAACTTGCAGTTCAGGTTGGCGGCGGTGAAGTGCACGCGGCCGTCGGCCGTATCTGCCCCGGGGCTGACGGTGGCCGCGTTGGCGGTCCACATGCAGGACGCCGAGCTGGTGGCGGCCAGCAACGGCATGGCCTCCTTGGCGGCCTTGGCGATGACCTCGGCGTCGGTGCCGGAGAAACCCAGGGCGCGCAGCGAGGCAACGGCCGGGCGCTCCTGCGGGGCGAATACGCCCTGCTTGAAG
Organism: Pseudomonas sp. B1-22; assembly: GCF_050474425.1. Lineage (NCBI taxonomy): Bacteria > Pseudomonadati > Pseudomonadota > Gammaproteobacteria > Pseudomonadales > Pseudomonadaceae > Pseudomonas > Pseudomonas sp. B1-22. The sequence goes on from NZ_JBCHVH010000002.1 coordinate 303,897, forward strand.
CCCATCTCCATCAGCGCCTTCATCTTCGCCAGGCCCTGCTTGGCGGCTTCGCGCGGGTTGGACGCCGCCTGGCTGTTGCTCTGCGAAGCAACGTTGCCGTAGGACAGGCCACCGTAGTTGTGGGTCGGTCCGACCAGACCATCGAAGTTCATTTCATAGGCGGTCATCACAGGCTCACTCCCGGGGTCAAGGTTGCAGGCAGGCTCAGGCTTTCGCTTTCCAGAGAGGCGACCGGATAGGCGCAGTAGTCGGCGGCGTAGTAGGCGCTCGGGCGGTGGTTGCCCGAAGCGCCGATACCGCCGAAGGGCGCGCTGCTGGCAGCGCCGGTCAGTTGTTTGTTCCAGTTGACGATGCCGGCGCGGCTTTCGATGAGGAAGTCCTCATAGCGCTCGCGGGAATCCGACAGCAGGCCGGCGGCCAGGCCGTACTGGGTGGCGTTGGCTTCGCGCACGGCGGCGTCGAAGTCGGCATAGCGGATCACCTGCAGCAGCGGGCCGAAGAATTCTTCGTCCGGGCGCTCGGCCACGGCGGTGACATCGAGGATGCCCGGCGTCAGCAGCGCGGCGCCGGCCAGCGGCTGGGTCATCGCCAGCAGCGGCTTGGCGCCCTTGGCCAGCAGTTGCTCCTGGGCCTTGATCAGGTGTTCGGCGGCGGCAAGCGAGATCACCGAGCCCATGAAAGGCGCCGGTTGCTCGTCGAAGCGGCCGACTTTGATGGTCGAGGCCACGGCCACCAGGCGCTCGATCAGCGCGTCGCCCCAGGCGCCCTGCGGTACCAGCAGGCGGCGGGCGCAGGTGCAGCGCTGGCCGGCGGAAATGAAGGCGGACTGGATGATGGTGTAGACGGCAGCGTCAACGTCTTTCACTTCATCGACCACCAGCGGGTTGTTGCCGCCCATCTCCAGCGCCAGGATCTTCTGCGGACGGCCGCCGAACTGGCTGTGCAGCAGGTTGCCGGTACGGCTGGAGCCGGTGAAGAACAGGCCGTCGATGTCATCGTTGCCAGCCAGTGCCACGCCGGTGTCGCGGGCGCCCTGCACCAGATTGATCACGCCGGCGGGAATACCCGCCTCGATCCAGGCCTGCAGGGTCAGCTCGGCGACCTTCGGAGTCAGCTCGCTGGGCTTGAACACCACGGCGTTGCCTGCCAGCAGGGCCGGCACGATATGGCCGTTGGGCAGGTGACCCGGGAAGTTGTAGGGGCCGAACACGGCGACCACGCCATGGGGCTTGTGGCGCAGCACGGCGGTGGCGTCGGCCAGCGGGCCGCTCTTCTCGCCGGTACGTTCACGGAAGGCCTGGACCGAGATGGCGACCTTGTTGACCATGCTGGTCACTTCGGTGGCGGCTTCCCACAGCGGCTTGCCGGTTTCCTCGCCGATGGCGCGGGCCAGTTCCTCGGAGCGCCCCTTGAGGGCGGCGGCGAAGCGCTCCAGCACGGCAATGCGCTCTTCCACCGGGCGACGGGCCCAGGCCGGGAAAGCGGCGCGTGCGGCGGCAACGGCGGCGCCGACCTGCGCGGCCGAGGCGGCGCGGCCGCTCCAGACCACGGTCTGGCTGACCGGGCAGAGGGACTCCAGCGACTCGCCTTCGCCCGCCAGCCACTGGCCGGCAATGTAGTGGGTATTCATCATCAGGCTCCCCTGACGCCTCGCGGCGTCAGTTGCGTTTTCCGGAGAGAGGCACCGCGCGGACCGAAGCACCGGCGGACAGGCGCAGGCGCTTGGCGGTCAGCGCGTCGACCACCAGCGAGCCGGCAGCCACGCGCGCCGGAGCCGCGGTGATGCGGCTTTCCTCGCGCTTGCGGTTGTGAATCAGGAAGGGTTCGGCGTCGTCGCCCGGCGTACCGATGGCCAGCACCAGGGTCTGGCTGTCGGCGATCGGACGGATCTTGTCGGTCGGCGCCTCGATGGCGGGGCCGGCGTCGAAGATGTCGACATAGCCCTGGTAGCTGAAGCCTTCGGCCTTGAGCATGGCCAGCGCCGGCTCGGTGTCCGGGTGTACGCGGCCGATCACCGCACGCGCCTCTTCCGAGAGGAAGCAGGTGTAGAGCGGGAACTTGGGCATCAGTTCGGCGATGAAGGACTTGTTGCCCACGCCGGTCAGGTAGTCGGCCTGGCTGAACTCCATCTTGAAGAAGTGCCGGCCCAGGCTCTCCCAGAACGGCGAGCGACCTTCGCTGTCGGACATGCCGCGCATCTCGGCGATCACCTTGTCACCGAAGAGTTCGCGGAACTCGGCGATGAACAGGAAACGCGCCTTGGACAGCAGGCGGCCATTGAGGCCGGTGCGGTGGTCGGCATGCAGGAACAGCGAGCACAGCTCGGACTGACCGGTGAGGTCGTTGGCCAGAAACAGCGTAGGAATCTCGCGGTGGATACCCAGTTCCTGGGAGGCGCTGACGGTCAGGCCGACACGGTAGTTGTACCAGGGCTCGCGCAGGCCGACGGCGCCGGCCACGGCGGAAATCCCCACCACCTTGCCGTCGTCATCCTCGAGGACGAACAGGTAGTCGGCGTCGGCACGCTCGGCCTCGCCACGGAAGGCCTTTTCGGCCCAGCTGACGCGGTGCTGCAGGCGCTGCTCGTTGGCCGGCAGGGTGGTCAGGCCGGTGCCGGTGCTGCGGGCCAGGTCGAACAGGGCCGGAAGGTCGGCGCTGGTTACGGGACGGACGATCATGTTCTCTCCCCTCAGATCGCGACCAGGCGCACGCTGGCGCCTTCGCCGACGCCCAGAGCGTCAGCGGCTTCCTGGTTCAGGGTCACCGGCTTGCCGGGTGCCCAGTCGAGTTCGGCGACGATGGCGCGGAAGTCCTGCAGCTGGCCGTTGGTGACCAGGTAGCCGCGATTCCCCTTGCCGCCTTCGCCGATACGCACCGGCACCTGCCGGCTCTGGGCGATGGAACGGATGCTGGAGATGGGCGCGTGCAGGGTCGGGCCGCCGTCGAAGATGTCGATGTAGTTGTCGGACTCGAAGCCATCGCGCATCAGGATGTCGAAGGTGATCTGCGCACGCGGGTGCACCTGGCCCATGGACTCCTGTGCCTCGTCCGGCAGCAGCGGCACGTAGATCGGGTAGTGCGGCATCAGCTCGGCGAGGAAGGTGCGGCTCTTGAGGCCCGAAAGCCTCTCGGCCTCGGAATAGTCGAGGTCGAAGAAGTTGCGGCCGATGGCGTTCCAGAACGGCGATTGGCCCTGGTCGTCGCTGTAGCCGACGATCTCCACCACCACTGCATCGGCGAAGCGCTCCGGATGGCTGGCCATGAACAGCAGGCGGCCGCGGGAGTTGAGCTCGGCGACCGGCGTGTTCACCAGGTCGCGCTCGACGTAGAAGCTGGTCAGCAGGCTGTTGCCGGTGAGGTCGTGGCACAGCGAGAGGACGTGGATCTTGTTGTGGATCTTCAGCTCGCGGGAGGCATGCACGAAGGTCTCGTTGCGGAAGCTGTAGAAGGGCTCGGAGAAGCCGGCCGACGCGACGATCGCCGAGCAGCCGACCAGGCGGCCGCTGAGGCTGTCTTCCAGCACGAAGAAATAGCTCTCTTCACCGTTGAAGCTCACTTCGGCGGCGAACGAGGCCTCCGAGGCAAGGATCTTTTCCCGCAGACGTTCCGCGTCGTCCGGCAGCGACGTGACGCCGACCGGGCTGTCCGCGGCGAGACGCTGCACCTGCTGCAGGTCGGCCACTTGGGCGGGGCGCATCACCAGCATGGCGTCACTCCTCTAACCAGACAAAAGTTCATGATTCGCGGGCGCGACACAACCTGTGCCGCACTCACCAGGGCATTCGGAAGACCGGCCGGGGTGTCCCGGCCGGTGGCGCGGCGAAATCGCTCCGCCGCAGATTCAGCTTAGTCGCAGCTGTTAGCCGCGGGTCAGCTTGGCGATGGCGCGCTCCAGGCGATCCAGGCCTTCGTCGATGTCCGCATCCGGGATCACCAGGCTGGGGGCGAAGCGCACCACGTCCGGGCCGGCCTGCAGGACCATCACGGCCTCTTTCTCGGCAGCGTTCAGCACGTCCTTGGCCTTGCCTTTCCAGGCGTCGGCCAGCACGGCGCCGATCAGCATGCCCATGCCGCGAACCTGGGTGAAGATGCCGTATTCGGCGGCGATCTTCTCCAGGCGGACCTTGAAGCGCTCGTGCTTGGCTTTCACGCCTTCGAGCACTTCCGGGGTGTTGATCACGTCGAAGGCCGCACCGGCCACGGCGCAGGCCAGCGGGTTGCCGCCGTAGGTGGTGCCGTGGGTGCCGACGACCAGGTGTTCGGCGATCTTCGCGGTGGTCAGCATGGCGCCGATCGGGAAGCCGCCGCCCAGGCCCTTGGCGCTGGACAGGATGTCCGGGTTCACGCCGTAGTACTGGTGGGCGTAGAGGTAGCCGATACGACCGAAACCGCTCTGCACTTCGTCGAAGATCAGCAGTGCGTTGTTCTCGTCGCACAGCTTGCGCACGCCTTCCAGATAGGCCTTGTCGGCCGGCAGCACGCCGCTCTCGCCCTGTACCGGCTCGATGATCACGGCGCAGGTCTTGTCGGAGATGGCGGCCTTCAGCGCGTCCAGGTCGTTGAACGGAATGTGGGTGATGCCCTGCACTTTCGGGCCGAAGCCGTCGGAGTACTTGGCCTGGCCACCGACGTTGACGGTGAACAGGGTACGGCCGTGGAAGCTGTTGACCATCGAGATGATCTCGTACTTCTCGGGGCCGTAGACATCATGGGCATAACGACGGGCCAGCTTCAGCGCAGCCTCGTTGGCCTCGGCGCCGGAGTTGGCGAAGAACACGCGTTCAGCGAAGGTGGAGTCGATCAGCTTCTTGGCCAGGCGCAGGGCCGGCTCGTTGGTGAACACGTTGGAGACGTGCCAGATCTTGCCGGCCTGCTCGGTCAGCGCCTGCATCAACGCCGGGTGGGCGTGGCCCAGGGAGTTCACTGCGATGCCGCCGGCGAAGTCGATCAGCTCTCGGCCGCTCTGATCCCAGACTCGGGAACCCTCGCCACGCACCGGAATGAAAGCGGCCGGCGAATAGTTGGGAACCATGACCTGGTCGAAATCGGAACGTTGGACCTGAGCTTGCGGAGCGGACATCGGTGTTCTCCTGCCTGGTTGAGGCGGCTATCGATGGAAGGATTGTAGGGACGATTGTCGGGTCGGCATTGTCGCCATGCGACAACTTGTTATAGCGCCAACCCATGGATTGCCGAGCTTTACGGAAATGCGACAGAAAGCGTCGGGAAGGCGCAGTGTAAGGCCTGCGGACTGCTGCGGGTACACGGGGACGTGGAATTTGTTCGCGTGGCGAATGAACGGTCAGAAATAAAGCAGAGGGAGTTTTCGTAGGAGCGAGCTTGCTCGCGAACCGCTTTAAACCGGCGTATCCGACAAGATTGTTCGCGAGCAAGCTCGCTCCTACAAAGAACAGGCATGTAGGGCGCATAACGCGCCAGCGTTATCCGCCGTGACCACAGCGACGGATAACCTGTTCCAGGTTATTCGCCCTACGAAAAGCGCTGCGTCAGCCGCGCTCGGCTACAACCGGAGCAGCCTCGGCGGCGCTCTGGCCGCGGCGCTGGTTGCGGTCTTCGCGCGGGGTCACGCCGAAGAAATTGCGGTAGGCGCTGGAGAAGTGCGGACCGCTGGAGAAGCCGCAGGACAGGCCGATCTGGATGATCGACTTGCTGGTCTGCATGAGCATCTGCCGCGCGCGGTTCAGGCGCAGTTCCAGGTAGTACTGGCTGGGCACGCGGGTCAGGTACTGCTTGAAGATGCGCTCCAGCTGGCGGCGCGAGACACACACGTGCTGAGCGATCTCGTCGGTGGTCAGCGGCTCCTCGATGTTCGCCTCCATCAGCAGCACCGCCTGGGTGAGCTTCGGGTGGCTGGAGCCGAGGCGGTTCTTCAGCGGGATGCGCTGGCGTTCGGAGCCTTCGCGGATGCGCTCCACCACCAGCTCTTCGGACACCGCGCCCGCCAGTTCCGCACCATGGTCACGGGACAGCACCGCCAGCAGCAGGTCGAGCACCGCCATGCCGCCACAGGCGCTCAGGCGGTCGCGGTCCCACTCGAACAGGTGGTTGGTGGCGATGACCTTGGGGTAACGCTCGGTGAAGTCGTCGTGCCAGCGCCAGTGCACGGCGGTGCGGTAGCCGTCGAGCAGGCCGAGCTGCGCCAGCGGGTAGATGCCGGCGGACAGCGCGCCGATGCTCACGCCGCTGCGCGACAGCTGCTTGAGCGCGGAGGCCAGCGGTGCGGAGACCGTATGGGGAACTTCATCGGCGACCAGGAAAATGCGCTGGCACTGCTCCAGCGCTCCCGCCCAGGGCTGGCCCGGCAGGCGCCAGCCGTCGGCCTCGGCAACCGTTTCGGCGCTCATGAACACCGGATCGTAGAGCGCCTCCGGATGCAGCCGGCGGGCGACCCGCAGGGCCTCCTCGGCCAGCGCCAGGGTCAGCGCACGGGTGTGCGGCCAGAGGAGGAATCCGATGCGTTGTGCAGTCATGCGACGAGGTCACCAGGCGACACGGGATGACAGACAGCTTACTTCAAGCTGCCGGAAAGGAACTGCTTCAGGCGATCCGATTGCGGATTGGCCAGGACTTCCTTCGGACAGCCCGCCTCTTCCACCAGGCCCTTGTGGAGGAATACCAGCTGGTTGGAAACCTCACGGGCAAAGCCCATCTCATGGGTCACCACCACCATGGTGCGGCCTTCCTGGGCCAGGTCCTGCATCACGCGCAGCACTTCGCCGACCAGCTCAGGGTCGAGCGCCGAGGTCGGTTCGTCGAACAGCATGACTTCCGGCTCGACCGCCAGGGCACGGGCGATGGCCACGCGCTGCTGCTCGCCACCAGACATGTGCGCGGGATAGGCATCCTTGCGGTGCGCCACGCCGACTTTCGCCAGGTAGTGCTCGGCCTTTTCCAGCGCCTCTTTCTTCGACACGCCCAGTACATGGACCGGCGCTTCGATGACGTTTTCCAGGGCGCTCATGTGCGACCACAGGTTGAAGTGCTGGAACACCATCGACAGGCGCGAGCGCATGCGCTGCAGCTGTTTGGCGTCGGCGGCCTTGAGTGCGCCGTCCTTGTTCGGGGTGAGCTTGAGCTCTTCGCCGTTGAGCAGGATCTTGCCGGCGTGGGGCTGCTCCAGCAGGTTGATGCAGCGCAGGAAGGTACTCTTGCCCGAGCCGGAGGAGCCGATGATGCTGATCACGTCGCCCGCCTTCGCCGCCAGGGAGACGCCCTTGAGCACCTCGTGGTTGCCGTAGCGCTTGTGCAGGTCCTGGATTTCCAGTTTGTACATGGTGTCGGTTCTCGAATTCAGTCGTTGATCAGCCGGCCCTTGCGGAACGGCTCACGCCCGGCCACCTTGGCCAGCCAAAGCCCTGGCTGGGCATAGCGCCCACGCTCGATGGCGAACAGCACGCCGGAAGTCCCGGCGCAAACGGTGCTGACCTTGTCGTTCAGCGGGTCGACTACCTCGAACAGCGCGTCGCCCTTCTCCACCCACTCCCCCGCCTTGCGCAGGAAGCTCACGACACCGGCATGGGGCGCGTGGAGGTATTCGGTGCCTTCGAAGGGCATGCCTTCGCAGCATTCGGTCGGGGCCGCCGGCCAGTCGCCTGCGATCAGCCCCTGCTCGGCGAGGAAGCCGAGAATGGCTTCGGCGTTGTCCCGGGCCTGGTCGACACGGGTATCGGCCACGCCACCCAGCTCGACGGTGGTCGCCAGGCACGCCAGCGGAATCGCCGCCTGCGGGTAGGCTTGCGACAGGCGCAGCCAGGGCAGCGAGCAGGATTCGTCGAAGGAGCTGCCGCCGGAATCTTCGGCGAGCAGCGCCACACCGGCCTTGAGTCGCGCGGCCAGGGATTTCCAGCGCGGCCAGTGCTGCGGGATCGCATAGACATGGATGGCGGCGTCGAAGTCGCAGTGCAGGTCGAGCACCACATCGGCGTCGCAGGCGTGGCGCAGCAGGACGCGCTGCATGCCCTGCAGCTCGGACGCGGCCGGCGGCAGCGCATCGAGGCCGTCGCGCATGGCCTGGCGGATCAGCTCGACGTTGGCGGCTTCATCGGCACCGAGTTTGTCACCGACACGCTCGGCCACCAGCGCGGAGAGCTCGACGAAATCGCGGTTGAAGTTCTTCCCGCTGCCGAATTCAAAACGGCCCAGGTGGCTGGCCTGCAAGGTCTGGCCCAGGCCGATGGGGTTGGCCACCGGCACCAGTTCGACGACGCACTTGAGCAGCCCTTGCGACTCCAGGTCGGCCAGGCGCTGCTTGAGCTCCCAGGCGGTACGCATGCCCGGTAGTTCGTCGGCGTGCAGGCTGGACTGGATGTAGACCTTGCGCGGGCCCTTGCCGTAGCGGAACACGCTCAGGCGGCGTTCGCTACCCAGGCTGCTCCACGGCAACAGATGATCGATACGTTCCACAGTCGACTCCTCAGTGCTTGCGCGGCGCGAGATAGGCCAGCCAGCGGCGCTCGGCGGCCTTGAACAGGCGCACCAGGGTGAAGGTCATGATCAGGTAGAAGATGCCGGCGGTGATGAACGCCTCGAACGGCAGGTAGTACTGCGAGTACACGGTGCGCGCGGCGCCGGTGACGTCCACCAGGGTGACGATGGACGCCAGGCTGGTGGTCTGCAGCATCATGATCACTTCGTTGCTGTACTGCGGCAGCGCGCGGCGCAGCGCCGAGGGCAGGAGGATGCGGCGGTACATCTTGATTCGCGACATGCCCATGGCCTTGGCCGCTTCGATCTCGCCATGCGGGGTGGCGCGAATGCTGCCGGCGAGGATCTCGGCGGTGTAGGCGCTGGTATTGATGGCGAACGCGGCGCAGGCGCAGAACGTGGCGTTGGACAGCAGCGGCCACAGCGAGCTTTCACGTACCGCCTCGAACTGGGCCAGGCCGTAGTAGATGAGGAACAGCTGCACCAGCATCGGGGTGCCGCGAATCACGTAGGTGTACAGCCAGGCCGGCAGGTTCACCGCCGGGTTCTTCGAGCAGCGCATCAGCGCCAGCGGCACCGCCGCGACCAGGCCGAAGAACAGCGAGATCGCCAGCAGCTTGAGGGTCACCAGCAGGCCGCTGAAGTAGAGCGGCAGACTGTCCCAGATAACGGAGAAGTCGAATATCACGATGGCGTCCTCTGACTCAAAGCTCGGCGACTTTCACGCCGACCGAATAGCGGCGTTCGAGCAAGCGCAGCAGTACCAGGGAAACGGTGGTGACCACCAGGTACAGCGCCGCCACGGCGAGGAAATAGGTGAAGGGTTCGCGGGTGGCATCCGAGGCCTGCTTGGCCTTGAACATCATGTCCTGCAGGCCGACCACGGAGATCAGCGCGGTGGCCTTGACCAGCACCAGCCAGTTGTTGGTGAAGCCGGGGATGGCCAGGCGGATCATCTGCGGCACCTGGATGCGGAAGAACACCTGCAGCGGGCTCATGCCGTAGGCGAAGCCGGCCTCGCCCTGCCCTTTCGGAATGGCCATGAAGGCGCCACGGAAGGTCTCGGACAGGTAGGCGCCGAAGATGAAGCCCAGGGTGCCGACGCCGGAGGCGAAGGGATTGAGGTCGATGTAATCCTCATAGCCAACCATGGGCGCGACCCAGTTCACCGCAGCCTGGCCGCCGTAGAAGATCAGCAGGATCAGCACCAGGTCCGGCACGCCGCGGATCACGGTGGCGTAGAGGTCGCCGCACCAGGCCAGCCACCTCACCGGCGACAGGCGGATGGCCGCACCGAGCAGGCCCAGCGCGATCGCCAGCGCCATCGACAGCAACGACAGCTGGAGCGTCAGCCAGGCACCATCGACGATGGTGGCTCCGTAGCCATTGAACATAGTTTCGCACCTCTAGACCGGACGCCGTCCGCAACCGTACGGACGCTGCAGGGCGATCACCCGACGCGGGATCGCACCCAATAAAAAAGTGGCACAAACTTCAGGAACAGGCCCGGGTTTGCGCCACTTTCGTGGACGTTGATCAGTTCTCGCCGTAGACGTCGAACTTGAAGTACTTGTCCTGTACCTGCTTGTACTTGCCGTTGGCACGGATGCCAGCGATGGCCGCGTTGAATTTCTCGGCCAGGGCAGTATCGCCCTTGCGCACGGCGATGCCGGCACCGCCACCGAAGTACTTCGGATCGTTGTATTCCGGACCTACGAAAGCGTAGCCCTTGCCGGCGTCGGTTTTCAGGAAGCCGTCGTCGAGGTTGACCGAGTCAGCCATGACCGCGTCGAGGCGGCCGGAGACCAGGTCCATGTTGGCTTCCTGCTGGGAGTTGTAGCGCACGACTTCGATGCCGGCCGGAGCCAGGACGTCGGTGGCGTAGCGGTCGTGGGTGGAAGCGCGCAGCACGCCGACTTTCTTGCCCTTCAGATCCTTCAGCGGATCGGCCAGGGTGGCGCCTTCCTTCATCACGAAGCGCGCGGGGGTGTGGTAGTACTTGTTGGTGAAGTCGACGGACTTCTTGCGCTCGTCGGTGATGGTCATGGACGAGAGAATGGCGTCGATCTTGCGAACTTTCAGCGCCGGGATCAGGCCATCGAATTCCTGCTCGACCCAGGTGCACTTGACCTTCATTTCTTCGCACAGGGCGTTGCCGATATCCACGTCGAAACCGGCGAGCTTGCCGTCGGGCGTCTTGAAGGAGAACGGCGGGTAACCGGCTTCGATGCCGATGCGGACCGGCTTGTCGTCAGCGTGGGCAACCAGGGAAAGCGCGGACAGGGCCAGCGCACCGAGAAGTGCAAACTTCTTCATCAGTAACTCCTTCGAGGGTAAGACTTCGATTGGCAGGAGAAAAGGGGTTGGCCCAGGCTGCCCGGCAGAAGTGAAGGTTATTGTTTCTCTGCGCATTGCCGGCGTGTTTCTCGTGGAAAAGCACGCCTACCGGGGTGAACGGCATTCTAGCGACAGCCCCTGAGCGGTTATTTCTTCAATGCGACAAGTAATTATAGAAGCGCTGGAGACAGAGCCCCTGCGGCTTGACGGCGCGGATAATACGTGATGCAGAAGTGAGTAGTAAAACCAATTTTACCTGCAGTTATCAGGCCAACAATTTTACCACCCAGTAATCATGCGGGTTGCGATAAGTTTTGGTGTTTGAAGTCGACAGGAAATGCACACCAAGCCCATACGAATTGTTTCCTGACGCCTCAATTTGTCGCACTGAAATGTTACCGGGGAGCACAACGCACACTGTAGGAACGAGCTTGCTCGCGAACCGCACTGCCTCATCGCGGACAGAGTCCCCTCCTACGCAAGCGCAAAGCACCGTCACCCCCTGTGGAAATGGATTCATCCGCGAGGGACTTTGCGGACAAGGTCCGCTCCTACGAGAATGGAAACGACGGGAATAGACCTGTAGGAGCGCGCCACGCGCGCGATCGCGGGCATGGCCCGCTCCTACAGGGGAATGCCGTGCCATACAGTTCGCGCGCATATCCCTCGTCCCTCGCTCCCACTAGATAGAAGCGCAGAAAAGAAAAACGCCCCGGCAAGCGGGGCGTCTTTCATGGAGCCTAGGATCAGGCAGCGCGCATGGACTGGTGCGTCTCCACCAGATGCTGCACCACGCTCGGATCGGCCAGGGTGGAGATGTCACCCAGCGCATCGTACTCGGCCGTGGCGATCTTGCGCAGGATGCGGCGCATGATCTTGCCCGAGCGAGTCTTCGGCAGGCCGGGCGCCCACTGGATCACGTCCGGGGTGGCGATCGGGCCGATTTCCTTGCGGACCCAGGCACGCAGTTCCTGGCGCAGTTGTTCGCTGTTTTCCTCGCCGGCATTCAAAGTGACGTAGACATAAATGCCCTGCCCCTTGATGTCGTGCGGCACGCCAACCACCGCGGCCTCGGCCACTTTCGGGTGGGCGACCAGGGCGCTCTCGATCTCGGCGGTGCCCATGCGGTGGCCGGAGACGTTGAGCACGTCATCGACGCGGCCGGTGATCCAGTAGTAGCCGTCCTCGTCGCGACGGGCGCCGTCGCCGGTGAAGTACATGCCCTTGAAGGTCTTGAAGTAGGTGTCCACGTAGCGGTCGTGGTCGCCGTAGAGGGTGCGCGCCTGGCCCGGCCAGGAATCGAGGATCACCAGGTTGCCCTCGGTGGCCCCTTCCAGGATGTTGCCCAGGTTGTCCACCAGCGCCGGCACCACGCCGAAGAACGGCTTGGCAGCGGAGCCCGGCTTCAGGCCATGGGCGCCCGGCAGAGGGGTCATCAGGCAGGCGCCGGTTTCGGTCTGCCACCAGGTGTCGACGATCGGGCAGCGCGACTGGCCGACGGTCTCGTAGTACCACTGCCAGGCTTCCGGGTTGATCGGCTCGCCCACCGAACCCAGCAGGCGCAGGCTGGAGCCGTCGGCGCCTTCGACCGCGGCCTTGCCCTCGGCCATCATGGCGCGGATGGCAGTCGGCGCGGTGTAGAGGATGTTGACCTTGTGCTTGTCGACAATCTTCGCAACGCGGGAGATGTCCGGGTAGTTCGGCACGCCCTCGAACAGCACGGTGGTCGCGCCGTTGGCCAACGGGCCGTAGACGACGTAGGTGTGGCCGGTGACCCAGCCGATGTCGGCGGTGCACCAGAAGACTTCGCCCGGGCGGTAGTCGAATACGCGCTCATGGGTCAGCGAGGCATAGACCAGGTAGCCGCCAGTGGTGTGCAGCACACCCTTGGGTTTGCCGGTGGAGCCGGAGGTGTAGAGGATGAACAGCGGGTCCTCGGCGCCCATTTCCTTCGGCGCGCAGGTGGAGCCGGCGACCTTCATCAGGTCCTCGAACCACACGTCGCGGTGCTGGTTCCACTTGATGTTCGAACCGGTGCGCTTGCAGACGATGATCTTCTGCACGCTGCTGGTTTCCGGGTTAGTCAGCGCGTCGTCGACGTTGGCTTTCAGCGGGGTCTTCTTGCCGCCGCGCACGCCTTCGTCGGCGGTGATCACCACCTTGGAGCGGCAGTCGATGATGCGGCCGGCCAGGGCTTCGGGAGAGAAGCCGCCGAACACCACGGAATGGATCGCACCGATGCGGGCGCAGGCCAGCATGGCAACCACGGCTTCCGGGATCATCGGCATGTAGATGGTCACCACGTCGCCACGGTGCACGTCCTGGCCACGCAGGGCGTTGGCGAACTTGCAGACCTGTTCGTGCAGTTCGCGGTAGGTGATTTCCTTGTGCTCGGAAGGATCGTCGCCTTCCCAGATGATGGCGATCTGGTCGCCGCGCTCGGCCAGGTGGCGGTCGAGGCAGTTGTAGGAGAGGTTCAGGGTGCCGTCGGCAAACCACTTGATGTCGACGTGGTGGTCGTCGAAGGAGGTTTGCTTGACCTTGGTGAACGGCTTGATCCAGTCGATGCGCTGGGCCTGTTCGCGCCAGAAGCCGTCGGGGTTGACCACCGACTGCTGGTACAGCTTCTTGTAGGTGGCCTCGTCGGTCAAAGTGGTCGCGGCCACTTCGGGACGCACGGGGTACACGGATGCCGCAGTCATGGCGTTCTACCTCGGTGAAGAGTGTTGTTTTTGTTGCCGTCAGTTGTAACGGCGACACCCTCCTCCGAACCATTCGACCATGGTCTTACCACTCGGGGCCCTGTACTGATGGGCCCCATAAGTGCGACTTCTGGCGGTTGTAGCGACCTCAGACCAAAGCCGTACGCCCGTGCTGCACCATCATCCGTTCGTGCTCCTCGAGCATGCCGGGTACGCAGTCACGCAGGAACTCCACCCAGGTGCGGATCTTCGCGTCGAGGTACTGGCGCGACGGGTACAATGCATAGACGTTGAGGTGGAACAGGCTGTAGTCGGGCAGCACGCGCACCAGGCTGCCGTCCTTGAGCCCCTGCACGGCGGAGTACACCGGCAGCGCGCCGATCCCCATGCCGGCGCGCACCGCCTCGGTCATGGCGTCGGCGGTGTTCACCTGGAAATGACTGTGGTTGATGCCGACCAGCTCCTGGCCGCCCGGGCCGTCGAACAGCCACTTGTCCAGGGACATCACCGAGTTCACCAGGCGCAGGCAACGGTGATCGGTAAGCTCGGCCAGCTTTGTCGGCATGCCGTTGCGCGCCACGTACTCGGGCGACGCGCAGAGCACGCTGTAGGTCTTGCCGATACGCTTGGAGACGAAGCCCGAATCCGGCAGCTCCTGGGCGATGACCACGGAGATGTCGTAACCCTCGTCGAGGATGTCGGTGATGCGGTTGGCCAGGGTCAGGTCGAAGCTGACCTCGGGGTAGATCTCGCAGTACTGCGAGATCGCGCGGATCAGGTAGTGCTGGCCGATACCGGTCATGGCATGCACCTTCACCTTGCCATGGGGCCGGGCGTGGGCGTCGCCCGCTTCGGCCTCGGCTTCCTCGATGTAGCCGAGGATCTGCTGGCAGCGCTGCAGGTAGCGCTGGCCGGCTTCGGTGAGGGCGATGCGGCGGGTGGTGCGGTGCAGCAGGCGGGTGCGCAGGTGCGCTTCGAGTTTGGCCACCGTCCGCGAGACGTACGCGGTGGTGAGGTCCATGCGCTGGGCGGCGGCGGTGAAACTGCCGGTCTCGGCGACACAGACGAAAGCACGCATGTTGTGCAGCAGGTCCATCATTTCTCCATAAGAGCCTGTCGGCGCACCACGGCGGGCGGCCTCTGCAACGGCGCTCGACCGAGCAACGCCTTGTTACAGATTCATGACAGGCGGCGAATTGTCGCACAGGTGTCGCGCGGGGATTATTGTACTTTCAGGTAACAATAATTCGCCCATCCGTCAGCTTATCCTGCCCCCGGCGCACTTCTAGAATCGCCGTCCCCAACGCGGTCTCCCGCCACGCCCCAGGACAAGCAGCCGTGCTCCGCCTTTCGCGCAACGTGCTTCCACCCCCTCGTTTCATCTCCCGACTACAAGGCCCTGAAGGCCTGATCCCCACCCAAAGCCAGACGAGATAAGCCCGATGAGCAGTCTCTCCGTGCGCCTGCCCAAGGCTGCCGCGCTGCGCTTCGCCCTGTCCGACTGGGCGCATACCGACGGCGTTACCTGGATGTTCATCCTCAAGACGCTGATCACCGCCTTCACCGCCTTGTGGCTGGCCTATCGCCTGGAATTGCCGCAGCCCAACACCGTGCTGGTGAGCGCCTTCATCGTGCTGCAGCCGCAGAGCGGGCAGGTACTGGCGAAGAGTTTCTACCGCATCCTCGGCACGTTGACCGGGCTGACGGTGATGGTCACCTTCATCGCCCTGTTCGCCCAGGAGCGCGTGCTGTTCCTGCTTTGCGTGGCGATCTGGGTCGGCCTGTGCACGGCCGGCGCGGCGCGCTACCGGGATTTCCGCGCGTACGCCTGCCTGCTCGCCGGCTACACCGCGGTGATGATCGGCATCCCCGCCACCCTGCACCCCGAAGGCGCCTTCATGCAGGCACTGTGGCGGGTGATCGAGATCAGCCTCGGGATTCTCTGCACCGGCGTGGTCAGCGCCGTGGTCCTGCCGCAGACCAGCACCGCCGCCCTGCGCAACGCGCTGAACACCCGCTTCGGCGATTTTGCCGGCCTCGCCAGCGCCGGGCTCAACGGCACGCTCGATCCCGAACGCTTCGAGCAAGCCAGTGCGCGCATCGCCGCCGAAGTGGTCGGCCTGGAAAGCCTGCGTAACGTCACCGCCTTCGAAGACCCGCACATGCGCCTGCGCAGCGGCCGCCTGGCGCGCCTGAACAGTGAGTTCATGCAGCTGACCACGCGCTTCCACGCCCTGCAGCGCCTGCTCGACCGCCTGCGTCAGCGCCAGGCCAGCAACGTGCTGGAAGTGCTGATGCCGTGCCTGATCGACGTCAGTGAACTGCTCGCCAGCTGGCACGGCCGACCGCTCTCCGAGGCCGACGCCGAGCGGCTCAGCGTGCAGCTGGAATTGTGCAAGCACCATCTGATGCCGCGCATCCGCGAGGCCCGCTCCACCCTCGGCCATACTTGCCCGCGGGAAGCCGACCAGCTGGATTTCGAGACCGCCGCCGAGCTGCTCTACCGCTTCGCCGACGATATGCACAACTACGCCCAGACCCACGCTTCGCTGGCCGCGCACAAGCACGAGCGCGAGCAGTGGAAGGAGCGCTTCACGCCCAAGGCCAATGCCCTGGCGGCAGCGGTCGCCGGCTTCCGCTGTGCGTTGCTGGTGATAGTCGGCGGGGTGTTCTGGATCGAGACCTCCTGGCTCAGCGGCGCCACCTTCGCGCTGACCTCCGTGCTGATCGCCGCGCTTTCATCCGCTTCACCCAATCCCAAACGCCTGTCACTGCAACTGACTCTCGGCACCCTGCTCGGCGCCACGCTCGGCTTCATCCTCACCTTCCGCGTGCTGCCGCACATCGATGGCTTCCCGCTGCTGTGCTTCGTGCTTGCCCCGGTGTTCGCCCTCGGCGCCTTCCTCATCACCCGTCCCAAGTGGAGTGGCTACGGCGTCGGCCTGCTGGTGTGGTTCTGCATCGCCTCGCTGCCGGCGAACCTGGCGCGCTACGACGCCTACACCTTCATCAACGAGTACCTGGCGATGCTGCTGTCGATGGGCATGGCGGTGGTCGCCTCGATCGTCATCCTGCCGCCGAACCGGCCATGGTTGTGGGAGCGTCTGGAAGCCGAGCTGCGCCTGCGCGTGGTGCGGGTGATCAGCGATCCGCTGAAGGGCCTGTCGTCGAACTTCGAAAGCGGCACCCGCGATCTGCTGAACCAGGCCTACGGGTTATCCACAGGCCGCCCGGACGTGCAGCGCCGGCTGCTGCGCTGGACCTTCCAGGTGCAGGAGATCGGCCTGTCGATCATCGAGCTGCGCCGCGAACAGGCAGCCTTGCCCAAGGAGCCCTGGTACGCCGAGCGCATGCCCTGGCGCCGGGCGATCCGTGCACTAGGACGCTCGCTGATCCGCCTGTTCATCCAGCCCAGCGAGAGCAACCGGCAGCGCGCTCTGGCGGCGGTTGAGCATGCCATCCATGCGACGCGCAGCACCGACGACCATCGACCGCCGCACTTCGACTCCTCGCCCCTGCGCCGGGTGTGCAGCTACCTGCACTTCATCCGCACCTCGCTGCTCGATCCGCAGTCGCCGCTGCGCGATTGAGCTGGGCGGGTTCGCGAGCAAGCTCGCTCCTACAGGTATGCGCCGGCGCGCTCTTCGTAGGAGCGAGCTTGCTCGCGAACCGCACGGCACAGGATTTCAGATTGTTCGTAGGAGCGGACTCCGTCCGCGATGCTTTCCGGCGCGCTGCGGACCAATCGCGGACGGAGTCCGCTCCGACGCCTGCCGACAACCCCGCGCGAATCCTTCGAATCTGCGACAGCCCGCTACAAGACCTCTCCTCAAACCCGCACCACGCCTGGATTGTTGCCTCTGAGTACGAAGTCTTGTTGGCGCCTGGATATATGACTCAAGTCAGGCAAATCCTATTATTTCCGTGCTGTTACAGCGCGCGCCGCAACACCATCCAAGACCCGTAACCATCCCCAACGCTTCCCGACGCAGCTCCGGCTGAGCGTCACGGGCAGGTCATGCCCGGACACCGGGAACAAGGCAGGTAAATTCATGAAAGCTGTAGTCATCCTGGCCATGCTGGGCTTCTCTTCGCTCGCCCTGGCCGAGCAGGTGAACGCCGCCGACCAGGCGCAAAGCGCGGCCGCGGAGCAGTACACCTACGACATGAAGCTGGACGTCGCCCATGTGATCTCCACCACGGACGTGTCCACCCAGTGCGGCATCGTGCCGGCACGCATGACCTACGAAGACTCCCAGGGTCAGCGCCACACCGTCGAATACCAGGTGTGGGGCAACGGCTGCTCCGGCGGCTAACCGGCTTAGAACCTGCTCTGATCGACTGCGCGTCGGCAGGGCTGCGTTGAAACTGGGCTCGGGATGCTCATTTGCAGCAGCAAACTCCGCTCCCTCGCCCACTTTCGCCTTGCCCTGCTCTAGCTCGTCGGATCAGGAGCGGGTTCCAAGACATTCCCGCCGGGGCTCCACGCCGCCCCGACGGGGATGCTCCCTTACGGCTGAAGCGCCGCCTTCGCGAGGTTGCGACTGTGCGCGCCAAAGTGCCGGATCAATTGCAGGATCTGTTCATCCAACGCCTCATCATGGCGGAACGGCTGCGGTGAGTTCCCCGCGCTGAAATCCCCCGCCGGCGTCTTCTCGTTCTCCAACCAATGACCGATGGCCGCATCGAATGCCGCCGCATGGGCATGGGACTCGCTCGCCACCACGTCACGCAGGTACTCCGTCGAGTACGGTGGATAACTTCCATCGGTGCTGGTGTCGGCATAGACCGCCAGCAACGGCGACTGCCCACCCTGGCGCAAGGTCTCGCGCAGCCAGTCCACCTGATAACGCTCGACGCCGGTATGCCGGTCCGCCACGCGCTGGATCGCCGCCTGCTTGTCGGCATCGAAGCCGGCCATGGACTTGCCCGCCGTCCACAACATGCTGCTGGTGGTCTCCCCCGGCAACGGCGTCGAATGGTAGGGCTGGGTCATGTCCTGGATGTAATGCATCGCCCAGCCGAGGAAACGGTAGCCCCAGTACGGGTGCCCCGTGTCGAAGGCGAAGCGCGCCAGGCCGTAGAACTGGTAGGCGCGCCACTCCGGCCAGTTGCGCTCAAGGTATGGCGCGCCGGCGAAGATGATCGCGTCCTCGTGGTAGAAGCCCATGTGGAACGGCGCCTGGGAGCTGAACTCGTAGCGCGGGTCGCCGAACGGCTGGGTGCCGAAGCCGTAGCGCTGGCCGGCCTCGCCGGGGTTGTCGCTGAACAGGTTGATGTCGTGGCCGAAGTCCGGCTCGTCGGCGGCGCTGGCCAGCACATCCAGTGCCGGAATCTTCTCCCCCGGCTGCAGTTGCACGAAACGCCACTGGCTCCAGCCGGACAGATTGTGGAACACCAGCACATCGGCCGGCTTGAGTACGGCATGGCCCGGCAGCTCACCTCCCGGTGGCAGCTGCACGGCGGTGGCCAGCTTGATTTCCGGGTTCAGGCGCAGCGCCATGAGGAACGCTTTGCTCAGGTCGTCGCGGCCGTCCTCGGTCAGGCGCAGGTCATCCGGGCGCGGCGGGTACGCGCGGAAGTGCTCGCGGGCATAGGTTTCCTGCTCGTCCAGCAGCTTCACCAGGCCCGCGCGCTGCTGGCTGATGAAGCTTTCCAGCGGCTCCACCTCGACCTCTGGCGCCTGGGTGATCGCCGGCAATTGCTGCAGGGCGATATAGCTGCCCAGGGTGTGATTGGACCAGGCCCAGAGGCTTTGCGGCAGGGCCAATAGGCCGGCCAGCAGGCAGGTTGAAAATCGCTTCATCGGCTCTTCGCTCTTATTGGCAATGCAATGCGGAAAATTCCGACGCAGCCTAACAATCCGAAGCCACGCCGGCACTGTCGAAGCTTGCCAGCACGAGTCACCGATAACGCCATGGCTGACCATCATCAATGGCGCATATGGCCCCAGCCACTACACTTGCCCGGCATGGAAAGGCACCGCGGCCACGCGCGTACCGACCACTCGAAATAAGGGCGTTCCCATGCTGCAGTCCGTTTCACCCAAGCACGACCTCCCCCTCAAACCCGATCCAGTAGAACCCCGCAGCGGCGTTCTCGCCCCCTTCAGCATCGCCGCGTTCCGCATCATCTGGATCTGCAACCTGTTCGCCAACCTGGGCACCTGGGCGCAATCGGTGGCGGCCGCCTGGGTAGTCACCGAGGCCCACGCCAGCCCCCTGATGGTGGCGATGATCCAGGTCGCCTCGGCGCTGCCGCTGGTGCTGCTGTCGATCATGTCCGGCGTGCTGGCCGACAACCACGACCGGCGCAAGATCATGCTGGTGGGCCTGACGGTGGAGCTCTCCGGTGCCGCGCTGGTGACGGTGCTGGCGTTCATGGGCTACCTCGACCCGCTGCTGCTGATCGTGTCGATCCTCTGGCTGTCGCTGGGCAGCTCGATCACCATCCCGGCCTGGCAGGCGGCGGTGAACGAGCAGGTGCCACCGCGCATGCTCGGCGACGCGGTGCTGCTCAACAGCGTCAACTACAACGTCGCCCGCGCGGTCGGTCCGGCCATCGGCGGCCTGCTGCTGTCGGCCACCGGGCCGTCCTGGGTGTTCCTGTTCAACTGCCTGTGCTACGCCGCACTGATCTGGGCGATCTGGCAATGGCGCCGCGACGTGCCCAAACGCACCCTGCCGCCGGAGCACATCTTCGAAGGCGTGATCGCCGCACTGCGCTTCACCCAA
The DNA here is from genome assembly GCF_050474425.1 of Pseudomonas sp. B1-22. Lineage (NCBI taxonomy): Bacteria > Pseudomonadati > Pseudomonadota > Gammaproteobacteria > Pseudomonadales > Pseudomonadaceae > Pseudomonas > Pseudomonas sp. B1-22. The sequence goes on from NZ_JBCHVH010000002.1 coordinate 324,115, forward strand.
TATTCCAGCGTCACCCGCCTGGTGATGATGCGCTCGGCGGTGTTCGGCCTGTCGGCCAGCGCCATCTGGGCCTTGTTGCCGCTGCTGGCACACCGTAATCCGGACGGCAGCGCCTCGGTGTATGGCTACATGCTCGGCGCCCTCGGCCTGGGCGCCATCGTCGCCAGTACCGTGGTCAGCAAGGCTCGCCTGCTGCTGGGCAGCAGCAGGCTGATCAGCTTCGCCGCCGCCACGCTCGCACTGGTCATGCTCATCCTGGGCTGGGTCGACAACCTCTGGGTGATCTTCCCCGCACTGGTGCTGGGCGGCGCCTGCTGGATCGCGGCGGTAGCCACCTACAACTCCGCCGTGCAGATTCTCGTGCCCGACTGGGTCAAGGCCCGGGCCCTGGCGCTCTACCAGACCGCGATCTATGGCGGGCTCGCGGCGGGCTCCTTCCTTTGGGGCCACTTTGCCGAAACCATGGGGGTGCAAGGCGCGCTGATCGCCGCCGGTTGCCTGCTGCTGATCTCGGTGGCGCTGCTGTACAACTCGCGCCTGCCGGAGCTGAACTCCGCCAGCATCGCCCGCGCACCGGTCGGCGTGCCGGGGCAGCCGACCTTCGTCTTCAACCCGGAGCGCGGCTCGGTGCTGGTCTCCATCGAGTACCGGATCCCCGCCGAGCGTACCCGTGACTTCGTTCGCGCTGCCAAGCCGCTGCGCCGCCTGCGCCTGCGCAACGGGGCGGAGCGCTGGGCGCTGTACCGCGACGTGAGCAACCAGGAAATCTGGCAGGAGTTGTTCCTGGTGGACAACTGGATCGGCCACCTGCGGATGCTCGACCGCCTCACCCTTGAGGACAAGACCATCATCGACAACGTCACCAGCCTGCATGCGGGCGACGCGCCGCCGGTGATACGCCACGGGGTGAGCTACGAGTCGGGAAGTTACGAGCCGCCGCCGGAGTCCCTGGGCTAATCGCGTAGAAACAAAAACGCCTCTCGGTCAGGAGAGGCGTTTTCGGTAACGCGGAAGGATTACTCCGCTGCGGGCTTCTTGCGCTTGAGCGGCGCCAGGCCGTCCTGGCTCACCACCTTGGACGGGCCAGCCTTGGGTTTGGCGGCGGGCTTCTTCTTGGCCGACGCCTTGCTGCCACCCTTCTTCGCATCGTCCTTTTTCTTCTTGGTGCCAGCGGCCTTGCCGGATGCCTTGACCTTCTTCGGTCCCTTGTAGGTGCCTTTGAGTTCCTTGATGGTACGCAGCTCGAAGCGCAGCTTGAGGTAGCGTTCGATGCTCGACATCAGGTTCCAGTCGCCATGGCCGACCAGCGAAATCGCGGTGCCGGCAGCGCCGGCGCGGCCGGTACGGCCGATGCGGTGCACGTACTCGTCACCACGGCGCGGGATGTCGAAGTTGATCACCAGGTCCAGGCCATCGACATCCAGGCCACGGGCGGCCACGTCGGTGGCGACGAGGATCTTCACCGCGCCCTGCTTCAGGCGCTCGATGGCCAGCTTGCGGTCCTTCTGGTCCTTCTCGCCATGCAAGACGAAGACCTTGTGCCCGGCAGCGATCAGGCGACCGGTAAGACGATCGGCGGCGACGCGGGTGTTGGTGAAGATGATCGCCTTGTCGTAGGTCTCGTTGCCGATCAGCCAGTGCACCAGGGCTTCCTTGTGCGCCACGTCGTCGGTCAGGATCACCTGCTGCTGCACATCCTCGTTCAGCTCGCTGACGCGGTTGAGCTGCAGGTTCTCCGGCTCGCGCAGCACCTTCTCGACCATCTCGTGCAGGCCGCTGCCGCTGGTGGCGGAGAACAGCAGGGTCTGGCGCTCGGCCGGGCACTGCGCGGCAAGCTTGAGCACGTCCTCGGAGAAGCCCATGTCGAGCATGCGGTCGGCTTCGTCGAGGATCAGCACTTCCACGTCCCCCAGCGGCAGGTTGCCGGCGTTGAACTGCTCGTTCAGGCGGCCCGGAGTGCCGATGATGATTTCCGGGTTCTTGCGCAGGCGCGCGCCCTGCACCTTGAAGTCTTCGCCGCCGGTGATCAGGCAGGCCTTGATGAAGGTGAACTGGGCAAAGCGCTCGACTTCCTTGAGGGTCTGCTGGGCCAGCTCGCGGGTCGGCAGCAGGATCAGCGCGCGGGCGCCGCTCTTGGGCTTCTCTTCGCTCAGCAGGCGGTGCAGCAACGGCAGCACGAAGGCGGCGGTCTTGCCGCTGCCGGTCTGCGCCGTTACCCGCAGGTCGCGTCCCTCCAGGGCCTTCGGGATGGCCGCAGCCTGGACCGGGGTCGGCTCGGAGAAGGACAACGAATCGAGCGCCTTGAGCAGGCGTTCGTGCAGGGCGAATTGGGAGAACAAGGCAGACCTCGATATCACGTAAAGACCAAATAGCTGCATAGCGTAACCGATGCGCAGCTTTTAATCGCCGGTCGCAATCGGCACGGCACGGGTCGCGTAGGGGACAGACAGCCTCGGGAGCCGCTCCCAGACTGGCCGCAACGCCCAAGAACGCCGCACAAGGATAGCCGCGATGACGCACCGCCCAACCGCCGCCGAACGTCTGGAGCGCCTGCCGCTGAGTCCTTACCACCGGTTGATCTTCGTGATCATCGCCCTGGCGTTCTTCTTCGACTCCATGGACCTGGCGATGATGACCTTCCTGCTCGGCTCGATCAAAGCCGAGTTCGGGCTCTCCAGCGCCCAGGCCGGCCTGCTGGCCAGCTCCAGCTTCGTTGGCATGGTGATCGGCGCGGCGCTGTCCGGTCTGCTCGCCGACCGCTTCGGGCGCAAGCCGGTGTTCCAGTGGAGCATCGTGCTCTGGGGCATCGCCAGCTACCTCTGCTCCACCGCCGGCGACGTGCAGCAGTTGACCCTCTACCGCGTGCTGCTGGGGATCGGCATGGGCATGGAGTTCCCCATCGCCCAGTCGCTGCTCTCGGAAATGATCCCGGCGCAGAAGCGCGGCAAGTACATCGCGCTGATGGACGGTTTCTGGCCGCTGGGTTTCATCGCCGCGGGCTGTCTGTCCTACTTCATCCTGCCGGTGGCCGGCTGGCGCAGCCTGTTCCTGCTGCTGGCGTTCCCGGCGATCTTCGTCCTGGCGATCCGCTTCATGATCCCGGAATCGCCGCGCTGGCTGGAACAGGCCGGACTGCTCGATCAGGCCGAGCGCTCCCTGCAACGCATCGAAGCGCGGGTGATGGCCTCACTCAAGCTGACCAGCCTGCCCGAACCGCGCCCGCTGGCGCGCCCGGAGCCGAGTGCGCCGGGGTTCTTCCGCGCCTTCGCCGAACTCTGGTCGCCCGCCTATCGACGCCGCACGCTGACGGTCTGGAACCTGTGGTTCTTCGCCCTGCTCGGCTTCTACGGCCTCACCTCCTGGCTCAGCGCGCTGCTCCAGCAATCGGGCTTCGCCGCCACCCAGTCGGTCTACTACACGGTGCTGATCTCCCTGGCCGGCATTCCCGGTTTCCTCTGCGCGGCCTGGCTGGTCGAACGCTGGGGACGCAAGCCAAGTTGCGTACTGATGCTCCTGGGCGGCGGCGCCATGGCCTACGCCTACGGGCAGACGGCGGTGTTCGGCGGCAGCCTGGGCCTGCTGATCGGCTTCGGTCTGGCCATGCAGTTCTTCCTGTTCGGCATGTGGGCGGTGCTCTACACCTACACGCCGGAGCTCTACCCCACCTCGGCGCGCGCCACCGGTTCCGGCTTCGCCTCGGCAGTCGGACGCATCGGCTCGCTGCTCGGCCCCACCGTCGCCGGCCTGATCCTGCCGGTGGCCGGCCAGGGAGGCGTGTTCACCCTCGGCGCACTGTGCTTCCTGCTCGCCGCCGGCGTGGTCTGGATCTTCGGCATCGAAACGCGTGGCCGAACCCTGGAGGAACTCGCCGGCTGACGTGCCGCCCAACGCAGGCAGGAATCGGACGAACGTACCAGCACCCTACAGCCACCGTGCCATGCTCTGATCGAGCCTTACGCAACGGAGAAACAGGGTGCAATCGACTCTCATTTATTTCGTCGCTGCCAGCCTGGACGGGTATATCGCCCGGCCCGATGGCAGCGTGGACTGGCTGCAGGGTTACGACAGCGCGACCGACGACCATGGCTACGGCGCCTTCTATGCCAGTATCGACGGCCTGCTGATGGGGCGCGCCACCTACCTCCACTCCCTCGGATTGGGCGACTGGCCCTATCCGGGCAAACCGGCCCTCATCCTGACCCGTGCCAACCACCTTCCGCTGGCAAGCCCCACCGTCGAGTTGATGCACAGCCCACCGAGCGAAGCCCTGGAGGCCCTGCAGGCCAAGGGTTGTCGGCGCATCTGGCTGGTCGGCGGCGGGAGCCTGGCGGGAAACTTTCTTGCCGCGGGGTTGCTCGACGAGCTGATCGTCAGCATCATCCCCCACCTGCTCGGAGCCGGCATTCCGCTGTTCAGCATCGGGCTCGAACAACGCCTGCAACTGCTGGAACAGCGCAGTTTTCCCAGCGGCATCGTGCAACTGCGTTACCAGGTTCTCAAGGAAAGCCCCTCGCCATGACCCTCGCCACCCTCAGCATCGCCGCCGCCTGCCTGCTCGACGACAGCGGACGCCTGCTGCTGGTGCGCAAGCGCGGCACCCACGCCTTCATGCTGCCCGGCGGCAAGCACGAGCCCGGTGAAACCTCGGTGCAGGCTCTGCTGCGCGAACTGGATGAAGAGCTCAACCTGCGCCTGACGGAAAACGCGCTGACGCTGCTGGGCCATTTCCACGCCGACGCGGCCAATGAGCCCGATACCCAGATCGACGCGCAGGTCTACCTGGCCGCCCTGCCCCACCCGGTAAGCCCCGCGGCGGAGCTGGAAGAACTGGCCTGGCTCGCCCCCACTGACCTGGCCCCTGGCAAAAGCGTCCCGCACAATCTCGCGCCGCTGTTGCGCGAACACGTCCTGCCGGCCCTTCTCCAGCACCTGGGCTGATTCCTGGTCAGCGCAAGAACCTGCATTTCGTCGGGTTTTTACCTGCGACGGCACACCTTCCCTGGCTTTGCGCCATCAGGGGCATGGCGCCCTGCCGTCATAGCCCAAACCCCCATGGCATAGGGCTTCCTGCTATAAGCCACGGCCCTGACCGATGGGTCCGAGCACATGTCACGGATCTTCCAGCAAGTCACATGACGATTTGCAGAGTCGACAGACGGTAAAAACTGTCATGAAAACTCGTTCAGAATGCCCGGACTTTTTAGACGGACAAAAAGGAAACCACGCCGACAGCAACGGCGATCCAGCGGAGTCTGGGTGACATCAACCAGCAAGAAGACATGCCGAATGCGACGTAACATTTTGACATGCCTTTCCATAGGCTTGGCGACCCTCTTGGCCGCCACCGGGGCTACCGCCTCATCCAAGGTCTCACGCACTTACCACCCTGCTCCGGTCGACCTGCGCGTCCCGGTCCAGGGCAGCGCCCTGCTGACCATGACGCCTCAGGCCGAAAAACCGGCCAAGAGCGAGGCACACCAGGTCACCCAGCGCGCCTACAGCATGATCGGCACGCCCTACCGCTGGGGCGGCACCACGCCCAAGCGCGGCTTCGATTGCAGCGGCCTGGTGAACTACGTGTTCCAGAACGTGGATGAAGTCGACCTGCCGCGTACCGCCCGCGAGATCTTCAGCATGCGCGGCAACCCGAAGGTGGCCCGCGACGATCTGCAGCCCGGCGACCTGGTGTTCTTCCGCATTCACAATCGCCGCAATGTCGACCACGTCGGCATCTACGTCGGCGACAACCAGTTCGTCCATGCGCCGCGCCGCGGCCAGAAGGTCCGCGTCTCCGACCTCAATGGCGACTACTGGAAACGTCACTACACCGCCGCCCGCCGCATCCTGCCGGAAACCCTGGCCAAGGCCGACGTCGGCGGCCGCAGCTTCGACTGACGGCCTGCGCTCTCCCTTCCTGGGAGAGCGCTTCCCTCCTCGCTTACAAGCCTCGACGCGCCTGACGGCGCAACAGTCGCGCGCTATCCCAACCGGTCAGCAGCACGGCGATCCAGATCGGTCCGTAGGTCCATATCTGCGCCGGATTGAACGCCTCGCCCAGGAACAGCACGGCGATGGCGAATAACAGCACCGGCTCGACGTAGCTCAGAATCCCGAACAGCCCCATCGGCAGCAACCGGCTGGACGCCATCATGGCGCCAAAGGCCAGCGCACTGATCAGGCCAAGCAGCGGCAGCAATGCCCACAGGCGCGGCACCGCCTCCAGTACCTCGCCACTGCCGGTGATCCATAGCGTCGCCAGCGCGAACGGCAGCAGCACGGCCATCTCGAAGACGAAGCCCGATAGCGAGTCCACCGCCATCTTGCGGCGCAGCATGAAGTACGGCGGATAGCCCAGCGCCGTGATCAGGCTGAACCAGGAAAACGCCCGGGTCAGCCACAGCTCATGCAGTACCCCGGCAACGGCGAAGACCACGGCGATGGCTTGCAGCGGCGTCAGGCGCTCGCCATAGAACAGCCGCCCGCAGAGCACCATGGTCAACGGCAGCAGGAAGTAGCCCAGCGACAACTCCAGGGTGCGCCCGACCATGGGCGCCCAGATGAACACGCCCCACTGCACCAGCATCATCGCCGCCGTCAGCGGGAAGCACGCCAGCAGCCAAGGCTCACGCAGCAGGCGTCGGGCTGCGTCACGCAGGACATTTCCCTGGCGGGTGAACCACACCAGCAGCAGCACCATGGGAATTGACCAGACCACCCGGTGAGCGATCACCTGGATGCTGCTCAGCGGCTCCAATGCATGGATATAGGCCGGCAGGGTCACGAACAGCACCGACGACGCCAGGGACAGCGCCACGCCACGTCCGGAGATATTCATGCGAAACGCTCCTTGTGGCGGCGCAGGCCGAGGCGATTGACGCCCAGGGATGCGACGATCACCGCACCGCCCAGGGCCAGGCGCGGCAGATCGGCCTGTTCGCCCCAGATCAGCAGATTGATCAGCAGTCCCACTGGCACGTGCAGGTTATTCATCACCGCCAGGGTTCCGGCATCCACCAGGGTGCCGCCCTTGTTCCACCAGAACTGCCCCAATGCCGTGGCCAGCAACCCCATCCATACCAGCACCCCCCATTGCACCTCGGTGCTGGGCAGCTTTTGCGGGTTACCGAACAGCAGCCAGCCCGGCAGCGCGATCAGCAGCGCGCCGACGAAGAAGTAGCCGAAGCGGCGGTATTGCGGGATATCCGAGGGGTAGCGCTGTACCAGGTGCTTGTAGAACACCTGCCCGGCGGCGAAGGTCGCGTTGGCCAGCTGCAGCAGCAGGAAGCCCTGGATGTAATCGCCGCTGACGCCGTCGTAGCGAATGATCCCCGCCCCCAGCACCGCCACGGCGGCCGCCAGCAGCGCCCAGGCATTGAAACGACGGTTCAGCGCGTCATCGATCAGCGCCACGTGCAGCGGCGTCAGCACGGTGAACAGCAGCACTTCCGGCACCGTCAGCACCCGGAAGCTCTGGTAGAGGCAGACATAGGTAATGCCAAACTGCAGCGCGCCGGCCAGCATCACCCCGGCAATGAAACGCGGATCGACGCCGCGCCAGCGGGTCAACGGCAGGAACACCAGGCCGGCGAGCACCACACGGGTCAGTACCGCGAAATAGCTGTCGACCTGCCCGGCGAGATACTCACCGATCAGGCTGAAGGAAAACGCCCAAAGGACGGTAACGAAAAGCAGGTAAGGCATGAGGGATACGACCGGAACGGGGCAAGCACCATAGCGTCTGTCTCACACCGGAGAATAGCGCTGCGCGCCCGCCGCCAGCGAAAGGCAGAAACGAAAAAGGGCGACCGAAGTCGCCCTTTTCCTTGGATGAGGAAGCAGGGATTAGCCCTGGTTCTCCATCTGAGCACGGATCAGGTCACCGATGGTGGTCGGACCAGTGCTTTCTGCGTCTTGCTTGCTACGCAGTTCTTTCATCGCATCCTTCTCGTCATCAACGTCCTTGGACTTGATGGAGAGGGAAATGACGCGGCTCTTACGGTCGATGCTGATGATCTTGGCTTCGACTTCTTCGCCTTCTTTCAGAACGTTGCGAGCGTCTTCAACGCGGTCACGGCTGATTTCGGAGGCTTTCAGGATGCCTTCGATTTCGCCGGCCAGGGTGATGACAGCGCCCTTGGCGTCAACTTCCTTCACGGTGCCGCGAACGATGGTGCCCTTCTCGTGCATCGAGGCGTAGTTGGAGAACGGATCGTCTTCCAGCTGCTTGATGCCCAGGGAGATGCGCTCACGCTCCGGATCAACGGAGAGGATGACGGTTTCCAGCTCGTCGCCCTTCTTGAAGCGGCGAACGGCTTCTTCGCCAACTTCGTTCCAGGAGATGTCGGACAGGTGAACCAGACCGTCGATGCCGCCTTCCAGGCCGATGAAGATACCGAAATCGGTGATCGACTTGATGGTGCCGGAGATCTTGTCGCCCTTGTTGAAGCGGCCGGAGAAGTCTTCCCACGGGTTGGACTTGCACTGCTTGATGCCCAGGGAGATACGACGACGCTCTTCGTCGATGTCCAGAACCTGAACTTCCACTTCGTCGCCAACCTGAACGACTTTCGACGGGTGGATGTTCTTGTTGGTCCAGTCCATTTCGGAGACGTGTACCAGGCCTTCCACGCCCTCTTCCAGCTCGGCGAAGCAGCCGTAGTCGGTGAGGTTGGTGACGCGCGCGGTAACGCGGGTGCCTTCCGGGTAACGAGCCTTGATAGCAACCCATGGGTCTTCGCCCAGTTGCTTCAGACCCAGGGATACGCGGTTGCGCTCGCGGTCGAACTTCAGAACCTTGACATCGATCTCGTCGCCAACGTTGACGATTTCCGACGGATGCTTGATACGCTTCCAGGCCATGTCGGTGATGTGCAGCAGACCATCGACGCCGCCCAGGTCAACGAACGCACCGTAGTCGGTGAGGTTCTTGACGATACCTTTGACCTGCTGGCCTTCCTGCAGGGATTCCAGCAGAGCCTCGCGCTCGGCGCTGTTCTCGGCTTCCAGCACGCTGCGGCGGGAAACGACAACGTTGTTGCGCTTCTGGTCCAGCTTGATGACCTTGAACTCGAGCTCTTTGCCTTCCAGGTGAGTGGTGTCACGCACCGGACGCACGTCGACCAGCGAACCCGGCAGGAACGCGCGGATGCCGTTGACGTCAACGGTGAAGCCACCCTTGACCTTGCCGTTGATGACGCCCTTGACCACTTCGTCGGCAGAGAAAGCAGCTTCCAGAACAATCCAGCTCTCGGCACGCTTGGCTTTCTCGCGGGACAGCTTGGTTTCACCGAAGCCATCTTCTACCGCGTCCAGCGCAACGTGGACTTCGTCACCCACATTGATGGTCAGCTCGCCCTGTTCGTTGTAGAACTGCTCGACCGGGATGACGCCCTCGGATTTCAGACCGGCATGGACGGTGACCCAGTCACCATCGATGTCGACCACGATGCCGGTGATGATTGCACCCGGCTGCATGTCGAGGGATTTCAGACTTTCTTCAAAGAGTTCTGCGAAGCTTTCGCTCATGTCTATACCTGTAGTCAAAGGCTTGTAAGCCCGATTCCGCGCCACCAGCGAACACGGTCAAGTGATGAAAAAGAAGCCAGCGGGATCAAGACTGGTATCCCGCCGGCCCCCTGTTGCACCCGCCGAAACGGATGCTCCACATTCAGATTTTAAGGGAACGCTTCGCTCAATATGGGCGAAACCCTCCCGATACAAGGTCTGGAATGGTAGCAATGGATGGCGATTGCGTCAATCGAAGCCCCTGGCGCCCAATGCCCTTGTTGACTCCAGCCTCATTCCTTCATTTTCGCCCAGCCTCGGAAAGTGGGGGAACCGCCTGTCAGATCCATCCTGCGGACCCGCCCCACCCTTAAAGAAAAATCCCCGGCACTGCCGGGGATTTTCATTTGCCGCTCGACTAGTCAGCCAGGCCCAGGCGCGAAACCTCAGCGAGGATGCTGTCGACCACCTCGTCGATGCCCATCGAGGTGGAGTCCACCAGGATGGCTCCCTTGGCCGGCTTCAGCGGCGCCACGGCGCGTTGGCTGTCGCGCTCGTCGCGGGTGCGGATTTCTTCGGCCAGTTGCGCCTGGTCGCTGTCGATGCCCTTGTTCTTCAGCTGCAGGTAGCGGCGGCGGGCGCGCTCCTCGGCCGAAGCGGTGAGGAATATCTTCAACTGGGCGCCGGGGAAGACCACGGTGCCCATGTCGCGACCATCGGCCACCAGGCCGGGCGCTTCGAGGAAGGCGCGCTGGCGTTGCAGCAGGGCGTCACGCACCGCCGGCAGTGCGGCGACCTGCGAGGCACCGGCGCCGACCTGTTCGGTGCGGATGGTGTCGGTGACGTCTTCGCCTTCGAGGATGATGTGCTGGCCCTGCCCACCCTTGCCGTGGGTGAATTGCACGTCGAGGTGCGCAGCCAGAACCTTGAGGGCTTCCTCGTTGGTCAGGTCGATGCCGTGGTTACCGGCGGCGAACGCCAGCAGGCGGTACAGCGCACCGGAGTCCAGCAGGTTCCAGCCCAGGCGCTTGGCCAGCAGGCCGGCGACGGTGCCCTTGCCCGAGCCGCTGGGGCCGTCGATGGCCAGGACCGGCCATTCAGCGTTCATCAGTTTTTCTCCTCGGCGACGCGGATGCCCGCGCCGGAGGCCAGCCCGAGGAAGTTCGGGAAGGAAGTCGCGACATTGGCGCAGTCGTGGATGCGGATCGGCGCGCCGGCACGCAGGGAGGCCACGCTGAAGGACATGGCGATACGGTGGTCGCCATGGCTCCAGACTTCGCCGCCGCCATAGCTGCCGCCGTCGATGATGATGCCGTCCGGGGTCGGCTCGCACTTCACGCCCAGGGCGATCAGGCCATCGGCCATGACCTGGATGCGGTCGGATTCCTTCACGCGCAGCTCTTCAGCACCGCGCAGGACGGTGCGGCCCTGGGCGTTGGCGGCGGCGACGAAGAGTACCGGGAATTCGTCGATGGCCAGCGGCACCAGGTCTTCGGGGATGTCGATGCCCTTCAGTTGGGCCGAGCGCACGCGAATGTCGGCAACCGGCTCGCCGCCCACTTCACGCTGGTTTTCCAGGGTGATGTCGGCGCCCATGAGCTTGAGGATGTCGATGACGCCGGTGCGGGTCGGGTTGATGCCGACGTGCTCCAGGGTCAGGTCGGAACCTTCGGCGATGCTCGCCGCGACCAGGAAGAAGGCAGCCGAGGAGATGTCGGCCGGGACTTCGATGGAGGTGGCGGTCAGCTTGTGGCCGGACTCGACGCGGGCGGTGGCGCCTTCGACATCGACCGGGTAGCCGAAGCCGCGCAGCATGCGCTCGGTATGGTCGCGGGTCGGAGCCGGCTCGGTGGTGGAGGTCTGGCCGGCTGCATAGAGGCCGGCGAGCAGCAGGCAGGATTTCACCTGGGCGCTGGCCATCGGCATGTCGTAGTGCATGCCGGTGAGCTTCTTGCCACCACGAATGGTCAGCGGCGGACGGCCTTCGGGGCCGGTCTCGATCACCGCGCCCATCTCGCGCAGCGGCTTGGCGACGCGGTTCATCGGACGCTTGGACAGCGACGGGTCGCCGGTCAGGGTGGAGTCGAACGGCTGGGCCGCCAGCAGGCCGCTGAGCAGGCGCATGGAGGTGCCGGAGTTGCCCAGGTAGATCGGACCGGGCGGCGGCTTCAGGCCGTGCAGGCCGACGCCGTGGACGGTCACGCGGCCGTGGTGCGGGCCTTCGATGACCACGCCCATGTCGCGGAACGCCTGAATGGTGGCCAGGGCATCTTCGCCCTCGAGGAAGCCTTGCACCTCGGTCGTGCCTTCGGCCAGGGAGCCGAGCATGATCGAGCGGTGGGAGATGGACTTGTCGCCCGGTACGCGAACACGTCCGGACAGGCGGCCACCCGGCTGGGCCAGGTAAATCAGGTCATTGTTATGCATGGCGTCCACATAGGCCCGTTGGGCCAGGATTTTGCTGAAATGCTCGCGGGCAACCCGGGCGCGGGTGAAGACGCCCATCAGTTGCTGCCCGTCCCCCTTGTCGACAGCCTCGCGCAGGGCGTCGAGGTCGTCACGGAATACGTCGAGGATGCGCAGCACCGCCTCGCGATTGGCGAGGAAGATGTCGTGCCACATCACCGGGTCGCTGCCGGCGATCCGCGTGAAGTCGCGGAAGCCGCCAGCGGCATAGCGGAAGATTTCCAGATTCTCGCTGCGTTTGGCCAGCGAGTCGACCAGCGTGAAGGCCAGCAGGTGCGGCAGGTGGCTGGTCGCCGCCAGGACTTCGTCGTGGTGCTCGACGTCCATCTGCTCGACATCCGCGCCCAGCTCGCGCCAGAGGCTTTCGACGCACCGGACCGCATCCGCGTCGGCATTATCCAGCGGCGTGAGGATGACTTTATGACGGCGGAACAGTTTCGCGTTGGCCGCCTCCACTCCGCTCTGCTCGGAGCCGGCGATCGGGTGGCCGGGAATGAAGCGCGCCGGCATGCCGCCGAACACCGCCTTCGCCGCGCGCACCACGTTGCCCTTGGCGCTGCCCACATCGGTGAGGATGGCGTTACCCAGGTCAAAGGTGGCGAGTTCGCCGAGGACCTTCTCCATGGCCAGGATCGGCACGGCGAGCTGGATCACGTCGGCGTCGCGACAGCCGGCCGCGAGGCTTTCCTCGCAGCGGTCGACCACGCCCAGCTCCACCGCCAGGCGGCGGGTTTCCGGGTCACGGTCGACGCCGACCACTTCCTCGAACAGCCCCTTCTGGCGGATGCCCTTGGCGAAGGAGCCGCCGATCAGGCCGAGCCCCACCACCACCAGGCGGCGCAGCTTGTGCGGCTGGACATCAGGCACGGGCGAGCACCTTGGCCAGCGCCTCGAGGAAGCGGGCGTTCTCGGCCGGCAGGCCGATGGAGATGCGCAGGTGCTGCGGCATGCCGTAGCCGCCCACCGGACGGACGATCACGCCTTCGGCAAGCAGTGCCTGGTAGACCGGGCCGGCGTCGCGCTTGAGGTCCACGGCGATGAAGTTGCCCTTGGACGGAATCCACTGCAGGTCGAGGGCGCGCAGGCCGTTTTCCAGCTGCAGCATGCCTTCGTCGTTGATGCGCTTGCCTTCAGCCAGGTACTCGGCGTCGTCCAGCGCGGCGCAGGCGGCGGCCAGGGCCAGGCTGTTGACGTTGAACGGCTGGCGCACGCGGTTGAGCACGTCGGCGACCTGCGCCGAGGAGATCGCGAAGCCGACGCGCAGCGACGCCAGGCCGTAGGCCTTGGAGAAGGTGCGCGACACCAGCAGGTTCGGGTAGCGGGCCAGGTACTTCAGGCCGTCCGGCAGCTCCTCGCCTTCGGCGTATTCGATGTAGGCCTCGTCGAGCACCACCAGGACGTTCTCCGGAACCTGCGACAGGAAGCGCTCCAGCGCGTCCGGGCCGAACCAGGTGCCGGTGGGGTTGTTGGGGTTGGCGATAAAGACCACGCGGGTGTTGGCGTCGATAGCCGCCAGCATGGCTTCCAGGTCATGGCCCCAGTCCTTGGCCGGCACGACCTTGCCCTGGGCGCCAACGGCCTGGGTGGAGATCGGGTAGACGGCGAAGGCGTACTGGCTGAACACGGCGTTCAGGCCGGGCGCGAGGTAGGCGCGGGCGACCAGGTCGAGGATGTCGTTGGAGCCGTTGCCCAGGGTCACCTGCGCGGTGCCTACGCCACAACGGGCGGCCAGGCGGCTCTTCAGCTCGAAGCCGTTGCCATCGGGGTAGCGGGTCAGCTCGGCCAGTTCGGCGCGGATGGCTTCGAGCGCCTTCGGGCTCGGGCCCAGCGGGTTCTCGTTGCTGGCCAGCTTGATGATGCCGGCGGGGTCGAGATTCAGCTCGCGCGCCAGTTCGTCGACCGGCTTGCCGGGAACATAGGGGGAAAGCTTCTGCACGCCCGGCTGGGCCAGGGCAAGGAAATCACAGCTCATGGGAAGGCCTCAGGCTTGGCGCTCCAGGCCGCAGGTTCAGCTCGCCCCTTTCGAAGCGCCGCCTGCGGCCTGCAGCAGAATCAAAGAACCGCTTTCGGGTAGGAACCCAGCACCTTCAGGGCAACGGCTTCGCTGCTGATCTTTTCCAGCACGTCCTTGATCAACGGGTCCTTGTGGTGGCCAACGAAGTCGATGAAGAACACGTAGGTCCACTTGCCGCTGCGCGACGGGCGGGTCTCGATGCGGGTCAGGTCGATGCCGTTGGTGTGGAACGGCACCAGCAGCTCGTGCAGGGCGCCCGGCTTGTTGCGCATGGAGACGATGATGGAGGTCTTGTCGTCGCCGGTGGGCGGCACTTCCTGGTTGCCGATCATGAGGAAGCGCGTGGAGTTGTCCGGGCGGTCCTCGATCTTCTCGTGCAGCTTGTCCAGGCCGTACAGGCTGGCCGCCATGTCGCCGGCAATCGCCGCGCTGTTCCACTCGCTCTTCACCCGCTTGGCGGCGTCGGCGTTGCTGGAAACCGCCACGCGCTCGACGTTCGGGTAGTGCGCGTCCAGCCACTTGCGGCACTGGGCCAGGGACTGGGCATGGGAATAGATGCGGGTGATGTTGTTGGTCTTGGTGTTCTCGCCCACCAGCAGGTGGTGGTGGATGCGCAGCTCCACCTCGCCGCAGATCACCAGGTCGTGCTCGAGGAAGCTGTCGAGGGTGTGGTTGACCGCGCCCTCGGTGGAGTTTTCCACCGGCACCACGCCGAAGTTCACCGCACCGGCGGCGACTTCGCGGAACACTTCGTCGATGGCCGCCATCGGCGTGCTGATCACCGCGTGGCCGAAGTGCTTGAGCGCCGCGGCCTGGGTGAAGGTACCTTCCGGGCCGAGGTAGGCCACTTTCAGCGGCTGCTCCAGAGCCAGGCAGGAGGACATGATCTCGCGGAACAGACGCGCGACCTCCTCGTTGTCCAGTGGGCCCTTGTTCAGCTCCATGATGTGCTTGAGCACCCAGGCCTCGCGCTCGGGCCGGTAGAACACCGGCTTCTCGCCTTCGGCCAGGGAAGCCATCTTCACCCGCGCCACGTCGGTGGCGCAGCGGGCGCGTTCGCTGATCAGCTCGAGGATCTTCTCGTCGAGGCTGTCGATGCGTACGCGCAAAGCCTTGAGCTGGTCAGCGTCGCTCATCAGCCGTGCTCCTTCTCGAACTCGGCCATGTAGCCGACCAGGGCCTCGATGGCGTCCAGGCCCAGGGCGTTATAGATGGAGGCGCGCATGCCGCCCACCGAACGGTGGCCCTTCAGGTTGAGCAGGCCGCGCGCGTCGGCGCCTTCGAGGAAGGCCTTGTCGAGCTTCTCGTCGGCCAGGCGGAACGGCACGTTCATCCAGGAACGGGCGCTGGGCTGGATCGGGTTGGTATAGAAGTCGCTGCTGTCGATGAAGCCGTACAGCATGTCCTTCTTGGCGCGGTTGCGCTTCTCCATGGCGTCGACGCCACCCTGCTCCTTCAGCCACTGGAAGACCAGGCCGGAGAGGTACCAGGAATAGGTCGCCGGGGTGTTGTACATGGAGCCGTTATCGGCGGCGACCTTGTAGTTGAGCATGGTCGGGCAGATGCTGCGGGCGCGGCCCAGCAGGTCTTCACGAACGATGACGACCACCAGGCCGGATGGGCCGATGTTCTTCTGCGCGCCGGCATAGATCAGGCCGAACTTCGACACGTCGATCGGGCGGGAGAGGATGTCCGAGGACATGTCCACCACCAGCGGAACATCGCCGACTTCCGGAATCCAGTCGAACTCCAGGCCGCCGATGGTCTCGTTGGACGCGTAGTGCAGGTAGGCGGCGTCCTTGGACAGGTTCCACTCGTTCTGCCCGGGGATGGCGAAGTAGTCGTACTTGGATGCGCTGGCAACCACGTTGACGTTGCCGTAGCGGCGAGCCTCTTCGATGGCCTTCTTCGACCAGATGCCGGTTTCCACGTAGTCCGCCACGCCGTCTTCGGGCAGCAGGTTCAGCGGAATCTCGGCGAACTGCTGGCTGGCGCCGCCCTGCAGGAACAGCACCTTGTAGTTCGACGGCACGCCCATCAGGTCGCGCAGGTCCTGCTCGGCCTTCTCGGCGATGGCCACGTAGTCGTCGCTGCGGTGGCTCATCTCCATGACCGACAGGCCCTTGCCCTGCCAATCCAGCAGCTCGGCGCGGGCGCGCTCCAGCACCTCGGTGGGAAGCGCCGCGGGACCGGCGCAGAAGTTAAAGGCTCGCTTGCTCACATCCACTCTCGCTATCAGTCTTCGCTGGCCTGCGGGGCTTCTTCCGCCGCAGCTTCGCCTGCTTCTTGGTTCTCGTCCGAGACTTCGCCTTCGACGATCTCGCCGTCGATGACGTCGTCTTCGACCACGGTCGGCTCCTGCACCCGCTCCAGGCCCACGACGGTTTCGTCGGCGGCCAGCTTGATGAGGATCACGCCCTGGGTGTTACGGCCAGCGCCGCGAACTTCGTCGACACGGGTACGCACCAGGGTGCCCTGGTCGGAAATCAGCATGATTTCCTCGCCATCCAGCACCTGCACGGCGCCGACCAGGTTGCCGTTACGTTCGTTGATCACCATGGCGATCACGCCCTGGCCACCACGACCGCGACGCGGGTAGTCGGCTAGCGGGGTGCGCTTGCCGTAGCCGCGCTCGGAGGCAGTGAGGATCTGCGCCTCGCGGCATTCCGGGATCAGCATGGAGATGATGCGCTGGTCTTCGGCCAGACGCATGCCGCGCACGCCACGGGCGTTACGGCCCATGATGCGCACCTTGCTTTCCTTGAAGCGGATCACCTTGCCGGCGTTGGAGAACATCATCACGTCCTTCGAACCGTCGGTGATGGCGGCGGCGATCAGCGAGTCGCCCTCTTCCAGCTTCAGGGCGATCAGGCCGTTGGAGCGCGGCTTGGTGAACTGGATCAGCGGGGTCTTCTTCACGGTGCCTTTCATGGTGGCCATGAAGATGTACGCGCCGGTCGGCTCGTCCTGGCTGAAGTCGGCGTCGTCGCCCTCTTCGCCTTCTTCGGCTTCCACCACTTCGGCGACCTGCTCGGCGACCACGTCGTCGTCATCGCCTTCTTCACCGGCGAACTGGGCGCGCACGGCTTCCAAGTCGATCTGCAGCATCGCGGTGATGCGCTCGCCTTCGTCCAGCGGCAGCAGGTTCACCAGCGGACGGCCACGGGCGGTACGCGAGGCTTCCGGGATCTCGAAGGTGCGCAGCCAGTAGACCTTGCCCTTGCTGGAGAACAGCAGCAGGGTGGCGTGGCTGTTGGCGACCAGCAGGTGTTCGATGTAGTCCTCGTCCTTCACGCCACTGGCCGACTTGCCCTTGCCACCGCGACGCTGGGCCTCGTAGGCGGCCAGCGGCTGGGACTTGGCGTAGCCGCCGTGGGAGATGGTCACCACGCGCTCTTCTTCGGTGATCAGGTCGGCGATGGTCAGGTCCATCTGCGACGCGACGATCTCGGTGCGGCGGGCATCGCCGAACTCGGCCTTGACCTTCTCCAGCTCCTCGCGGATGACTTCCATCAGGCGCTCGGGGCTGGTCAGGATGCGGATCAGCTCACCGATCAGGGTGAGGATTTCCTGGTACTCGGACAGGAGCTTCTCGTGCTCCAGGCCGGTCAGGCGGTGCAGGCGCAGTTCCAGGATGGCCTGGGCCTGTTCCGGGGACAGGTAGTACTTGCCGTCGCGCAGGCCGTACTGCTCGTCCAGGTCTTCCGGACGGCAGGAATCGGCGCCGGCGCGCTCGACCATGGCTTCCACGGCGCTGGATTCCCAGGCGGTGGCGATCAGGCGTTCCTTGGCTTCGGCCGGGGTCGGCGAGGTCTTGATCAGCTCGATCACCGGGTCGATGTTCGACAGGGCGACGGCCTGGCCTTCTAGGATGTGGCCGCGCTCACGGGCCTTGCGCAGCTCGTAGACGGTCCGGCGGGTCACCACTTCACGGCGGTGACGGATGAACACCTCGAGCATTTCCTTGAGGTTCATCGTGCGCGGCTGGCCGTCGACCAGGGCCACCACGTTGATGCCGAAGACGCTCTGCAGCTGGGTCTGGGCGTAGAGGTTGTTCAGCACGACCTCGCCCACTTCACCACGGCGCAGCTCGATGACCACACGCATGCCGTCCTTGTCGGACTCGTCGCGCAGCTCGGTGATGCCTTCGATCTTCTTCTCTTTCACCAGCTCGGCGATCTTCTCGATCAGGCGGGCCTTGTTCAGCTGGTAGGGCAGCTCGGTGATGATGATCTGCTGGCGGTTGCCGCCCTTTTCCATGTCCTCGATGGTGGCACGGGCACGGATATAGATGCGGCCACGACCGGTGCGATAGGCCTCGATGATGCCCGCACGGCCGTTGATGATGCCCGCGGTCGGGAAGTCCGGGCCGGGGATGTAGTTCATCAGGTCGTCGATGGACAGCTCGGGGTTGTCCATCAGCGCCAGGCAGCCGTCGATCACCTCGGTGAGGTTGTGCGGTGGGATGTTGGTCGCCATGCCCACGGCGATACCGCTGGAACCGTTGACCAGCAGGTTCGGGATCTTGGTCGGCATGACCGCCGGGATCTGCTCGGTGCCGTCGTAGTTGGGCACCCAGTCGACGGTTTCCTTGTCCAGGTCCGCCAGCAGCTCATGGGCGAGCTTGGCCATGCGCACTTCGGTGTATCGCATGGCCGCGGCGTTGTCGCCGTCCACCGAACCGAAGTTGCCCTGGCCGTCTACCAGCATGTAGCGCAGCGAGAACGGCTGGGCCATGCGGACGATGGTGTCGTACACCGCGGTGTCGCCGTGCGGGTGGTACTTACCGATCACGTCGCCGACCACACGGGCGGATTTCTTGTAGGGCTTGTTCCAGTCGTTGCCCAGCTCGCTCATGGCGTACAGGACGCGGCGATGCACGGGCTTCAAGCCGTCGCGCGCATCGGGCAGGGCACGACCGACGATCACGCTCATGGCGTAATCGAGGTAGGACTGTCGGAGTTCGTCTTCGATGTTGACCGGGAGGATTTCTTTGGCCAGTTCGCCCATGAGAAGCCTGGTTCCTTTTTCAAATGTGACTCCGCCACGCCCGTCCTGGGCCCGGCGGAGCGCGGCGCGCCATCAAAGCGCCACCGACTCTCTACAAATCAACGACTTATTGCGCTGATCCGCGATGCTGAAGGGGGTGCGAAAACGCCCCCCGAAGAACCGTCGGAGCTTACCACAAGCCAGGGTCAAACCCTACCCTCGCCCAAGCCCCACGATGAATTGCCGCAGGCCCCATCAATGCAGGCGCTTGCGACTCATCAGCTGAGCCATCCGCTCGGCATCGGGACGCTCGACGACGCCGCGCTCGGTCACGATGGCATCGATCAGGTCAGCCGGAGTCACATCGAACACCGGATTGAAGGCTTCGACCTCGGCAGCCACACGTTTGCCGCCGATTTCCAGGAGTTCGCGACCGTCGCGCTCTTCGATCGGGATGTCCTCGCCACTTTCCAGGCTCATGTCGATGGTCGAACTGGGCGCCACTACCATGAAACGCACGCCGTGGTGCATGGCGTTGACCGCCAGCTGGTAGGTGCCGATCTTGTTGGCCACGTCGCCGTTGGCGGTGATGCGGTCGGCCCCGACGATGACCCAGGTGATGCTTTCGGTCTTCATCAGGTGCGCGGCGGCGGCATCCGCATTGAGCGTGACCGGCACGTTCTCGTTGGCCAGCTCCCAGGCGGTCAGGCGCGCGCCCTGCAGCCAGGGGCGGGTTTCATCGGCGTAGACGCGCTCGATCAGCCCTTCCAGGTGCGCGGCGCGGATCACCCCCAGCGCGGTACCGAAGCCGCCGGTGGCCAGGGCGCCGGTGTTGCAGTGGGTGAGGATCTTCTGCGGCCCGCTGTGCTGCTTGCGGATCAGTTCCACGCCCAGCTGGGCCATGGTCAGGTTGGCCTCGCGGTCGCTTTCATGGATGGCGATGGCTTCCGCCTCCAACACAGGCATCGGGTCTTCGCCGGGCTTCAGCCGCTCCAGGCGGTCGCGCATGCGGTTCAGCGCCCAGAACAGGTTGACCGCCGTCGGACGCGACTCGGCCAGCAGGGTGAAGTCGTCTTCCAGCGCCGCGCGCCAGTCGCCGCCGGCAGATACGCGGGCGCGCAAGCCCAGCACCACGCCATAGGCGGCGGCAATGCCGATGGCCGGCGCGCCGCGCACCACCATCTGGCGGATGGCCTCGGCCACGCCCGCCGCGCTCTCGTAGGTCAGCCAGGTTTCTTCCAGCGGCAGCAGGCGCTGGTCCAGCAGGCGGAGGGTCCCCTTGCGCCAATCAATGGCCGTAACCCGTTCGGCCGCCAACAGTCGCTCACGCATGGAACACCTCGTCATTCGAATGGAATCGCGGGCCATTCCCGGCCCCCAGAAATCTTCCCGCAAGCGGGTAAAAGCGCCGAGTATACCGAGCCTGCGGCAGCGGTGCTCGGCTATACTCCGGCGCACTCTCCGCCGCGCCCAGGATGCGCTTCATGCCCACCGCCAAAGCCCCGCTCGACCTGCTTCTGCTCCCTACCTGGATCGTCCCCGTGGAACCTGCCGGCATCGTCTTGCGCGATCATGCCCTGGGCATCCGCGACGGCCGCATCGCCCTGCTCGCCCCGCGCGCCGAAGCCCTGCGCCACCCGGCCACGGAAACCCGCGAGCTGCCGGGCATGCTGCTCGCCCCCGGCCTGATCAACGCCCACGGTCATGCGGCGATGAGCCTGTTCCGTGGCCTGGCGGACGACCTGGCGCTGATGACCTGGCTGCAGGAGCACATCTGGCCTGCGGAAGCCAAATGGGTCGGCGAGGACTTCGTCCGCGACGGCACCGAACTGGCCATCGCCGAGCAGCTCAAGGGTGGCATCACCTGCTTCTCCGACATGTATTTCCATCCGCAGGTGGCTTGCGAGGCGGTGCACAAGGCCGGCGTACGCGCGC
The DNA here is from genome assembly GCF_050474425.1 of Pseudomonas sp. B1-22. NCBI lineage: Bacteria > Pseudomonadati > Pseudomonadota > Gammaproteobacteria > Pseudomonadales > Pseudomonadaceae > Pseudomonas > Pseudomonas sp. B1-22. Next base: position 345,023 of record NZ_JBCHVH010000002.1, read on the forward strand.
AGATCAGCGTGCCAGTGCTGGACTTCCCGGTGCCCGGCGCCCGCGACGCTGACGAGGCGATCCGCCAGGGCCTGGCGCTGCGCGACGACCTCAAGCACCACCCGCGCATCAAGGTCGCCTTCGGCCCCCACGCGCCCTACACGGTGAGCGACGACAAGCTGGAAAACATCCTGATGCTCGCCGAGGAGCTGGATGCGGGCATCCACATGCACGTCCACGAGACCGCCTTCGAGGTCCAGCAGGCGCTGGAGAAGAACGGCGAGCGGCCGCTGGCCCGCCTGCATCGCCTCGGCCTGCTCGGCCCGCGCTTCCAGGCCGTGCACATGACTCAGGTGAACGACGACGACCTGGCCATGCTGGTGGAAACCAACAGCTCGGTGGTGCACTGCCCCGAATCCAACCTCAAGCTGGCCAGCGGCTTCTGCCCGGTGGAGCGCCTGTGGCAGGCCGGCGTCAACGTCGCCATCGGCACCGACGGCGCCGCCAGCAACAATGACCTGGACCTGCTCGGCGAAACCCGTACCGCCGCTCTCCTGGCCAAGGCCGTGGCCGGCCAGGCCACCGCGCTGGACGCCCACCGCGCCCTGCGCATGGCCACCCTGAACGGCGCACGCGCCCTGGGCATGGAGCAGGAAACCGGCAGCCTGGAACTGGGCAAGGCCGCCGACCTGACCGCCTTCGACCTCTCGGGCCTGGCCCAGCAACCGGTCTATGAGCCGGTTTCCCAGCTGATCTATGCCAGCGGGCGCGACTGTGTGCGCCACGTTTGGGTCGGCGGCAAGCAATTGCTGGAACACGGCAAGCTCACCCGTATGGACGAAGAGCGCCTGATCGCCGTGGCCGGCGAATGGGGCCGCAAGATCGCCGGCGCCTGAGCCCAGTCCTTGAGCAGCGCGGCCCGGATACGGGCCGCGGCTGCGACAATCTGTCATGCCGCGCCCCATCTGCCGCACGAAGCTGGCATCATAGTCAGCCTTCGTTTCCAGCTTTTCGATCAATAGGGACACCATGAGCAACGTCGACCACGCCGAGATCGCCAAATTCGAGGCCCTCGCCCACCGCTGGTGGGACCGCGAAAGCGAGTTCAAGCCCCTGCACGACATCAACCCGTTGCGGGTCAACTGGATCGACGAGCGCGTCAGCCTCGCCGGCAAGAAGGTGCTCGACGTCGGCTGCGGCGGCGGCATCCTCAGCGAAGCCATGGCCCAGCGCGGCGCCACCGTCACCGGCATCGACATGGGCGAAGCGCCCCTGGCGGTCGCCCAGCTGCACCAGCTGGAGTCCGGCGTGCCGGTGGAATACCGCCGCATCACCGCCGAGGAACTGGCCGAAGAGATGCCCGAGCAGTTCGACGTGGTGACCTGCCTGGAGATGCTCGAGCACGTGCCGGACCCGGCCTCGGTCATCCGCGCCTGCTACAGGATGGTCAAGCCCGGCGGCCAGGTGTTCTTCTCCACCATCAACCGCAACCCGAAGGCCTACCTGTTCGCCATCGTCGGCGCGGAATACGTGATGCGCCTGCTGCCGCGCGGCACCCACGACTTCAAGAAGTTCATCCGCCCCTCCGAGCTGGGCGCCTGGTCGCGCGACGCCGGCCTCGCGGTCAAGGACATCATCGGCCTGACCTACAACCCGCTGACCAAGCACTACAAGCTGGCCGACGACGTTGACGTCAACTACATGATCCAGACCCTGCGCGAGGAGTGAATCGCATGCTCAAGGCGGTTCTCTTCGACATGGACGGCACGCTGCTCGACACCGCGCCGGACTTCATCGCCGTCTGCCAGGCGATGCTCAAGGCCCACGGCCGCGCGCCGATCGACGACCAGCGCATCCAGGATGTGGTCTCCGGCGGCGCCCGCGCCATGGTCGCCGCAACCTTCGACATGGACCCGGAAGCCCCTGGCTTCGAGCCCCTGCGCCAGGAGTTCCTCGATCGCTACCAGGAGCACTGTGCCGTCTTCACCCGCCCGTACGACGGCATGCCCGAGCTGCTGGCCAGCATCGAGCAATCGCGCCTGATCTGGGGCGTGGTGACCAACAAGCCGGTGCGCTTCGCCGCTCCGATCATGGAGCAGCTGGGCCTGGCCGAACGTTCCGCCGTGCTGGTCTGCCCGGACCACGTGACCCGAAGCAAGCCGGACCCGGAAATGCTCCTGCTGGCCTGCAGCCAGCTGAAGGTCGACCCGTCCGAAGTGCTGTTCATCGGTGACGACCTGCGCGACATCGAGTCGGGCCGCGCCGCCGGGACCAAGACCGCCGCCGTGCGCTATGGCTACATCCACCCGGACGACAACCCCGCGCACTGGGGCGCCGACGTCATCGTCGACCAGCCCCGCGACCTGCTGGCAGTTCTCGACCGCGCCCTCTGCTCCTGCTGAGCCCCATTCCCGCGAGCCCGTCGTGTACCGCACTGACGGGCTCCGCCAAGGAGAAACCATGTTCGACTATTCCGCCCGCCCCGACCTGCTCAAGGGCCGCGTGATCCTGGTGACCGGTGCCGGCCGTGGCATCGGCCGGGCCGCCTCGCTCACCTTCGCCGCCCACGGCGCCACCGTGCTGCTGCTGGGCAAGACCGAAGACTTCCTCAACGAGGTGTACGACGAGATCGTCGCCGCCGGCCATCCGGAACCGGTGGTGATTCCGCTGAACCTGGAAACCACCCTGCCGCACCAGTACGACGAACTGGCAGCCATGATCGAGAAGGAATTCGGCAAGCTCGACGGCCTGCTGCACAACGCCTCGATCCTTGGCCTGCGCTCGCCCATCGAGCAGATTTCCACCGACAACTTCACCCGCGTCATGCAGGTGAACGTCAACGCCATGTTCAGCCTCACCCACACCCTGCTGCCGCTGCTCAAGCTCTCCGAGGACGCCTCGGTGGTCTTCACCTCCAGCAGCGTCGGCCGCAAGGGTCGCGCCTACTGGGGCGCCTACGCGGTGTCGAAGTTCGCCACCGAAGGCCTGATGCAGGTGCTGGCGGACGAGTGCGAGGACATCTCCAGCGTCCGCGCCAACAGTGTCAACCCCGGCGCCACCCGTACCGCCATGCGCGCCCATGCCTATCCGGGCGAGAACGCGTTCAACAACCCGCTGCCCGAAGACATCATGCCGGTCTACCTGTACCTCATGGGCCCGGACAGCAAAGGCGTCAACGGCCAGGCCTTCAACGCCCAGGACTGACGTCCCGAACCACGGCGCCCTCGCCCCGCATCGAGGGCGCCCGCACTCCGCCGGTTTTCTGGCTACTCGTCATTTATCTCCCCAGTAAAGTGCCATCATTTCGCCAGTCTTCTGACGAATCTTCCCTCTCTTTGGAACCCAAACGGCCTTCGGTCGGTCCATAAGCCCTCTTTTCGAGACTTTTCGAGGGCTGGCACGGAAATCGCTCTGTCCCTCCTGTCGCCGTATGAAACGCGTCAGAGGTTGCCTCGCGCCATGGTTCCCCCCAAGCAGTCCAATACCATCGATTTCGATGCCGCCAAGCTCCAGCGCCTGGCCGCCCAGGAGCCGCGCCAGCGCGCCGGGCGTCCGCTCGACCTGCTGGAACTGCGCCAGCAGCTGAACCTGCAACTGCAGGTGAGCCTGGAGGCGGAGCGCATCCTGGCGGTGTTCTTCAGCGAGATTCAGCGCCTGTTGCCGGTGGATTACCTGGCCTACCAGCACACCGGTGCCGACCTGCGGCTGGAGTTCGGCGACTCGGCACAACACAGCGCCGACTATCGCCTCATTCATGACAGCGAATACCTGGGCGAACTCTGCTTCCGCCGCCGCCAGCGCTTCTCCGAGGCCGAACTGGCCCAGCTCGAATCGCTGATGGCCTGCCTGCTCTACCCGCTGCGCAACGCCCTGCTCTACCGCGCCGCGGTGCAGTCGGCCCTGCGCGACGCGCTCACCGGCACCGGCAATCGCATCGCCATGGACCAGGCCCTGACCCGCGAGGTCGAGGTCGCCCGGCGCCACCTGCAACCGCTGTCGGTGCTGATGCTCGACCTGGATCACTTCAAGCAGATCAACGACCGGCACGGCCACAGCATCGGCGATGACGCCCTGCGCGCGGTGGCGGCGGCGATCAAGGCCAGCCTGCGCAACGTCGACATGGTGTTCCGCTTTGGCGGCGAGGAGTTCCTCGTGCTGCTGTCCAACACCTCCGGCAGCGCCGCCGCCCATGTGGGCGAGCGGCTGCGGCGTGCCGTGGAGGAGCTGGATCTGGTCATCGACGGCAAATCCTTGCCGCTCTCCATCAGCCTGGGCTGTGCCTCGCTCAATGCCGGCGAGTCGGTGGACGATCTGCTGCGCCGCGCCGATAACGCCCTGTACGAAGCCAAGCGCGATGGGCGCAATCGGCTGGCTTGCGCGAGCTGATTCGACGAACCCGCCCCGGCGCTGGATTGTAGGAGCGCGCCATGCGCGCGATCACGGGCATGGCCCGCTCCTACAGGATGCTGGTGACCGAAATTTCCCGGCGAACACGGGTACCTGTAGGAGCGAGCTTGCTCGCGAACGGGTTTCCCCGCAGCTCTGGCGTCAAGCGGGTTCGCGAGCAAGAACCAGGCGTCCCCCTCGGTCCTACGAAAATCCCCATCCCAGCAGATCGCAGGCAATAAAAAAGGGCTCCGAAGAGCCCTTTTTTATTTGTCGCTAACGCTTAGCGCTTGAAGCCCGGGCGCATGCCGTCGCCGGCCGCTTGCGGGCGACGCTTGGCAATCGGCTTGCGCGCCGGCTTGCCCGGACGCTCGGCCAGCGGAGCGCCCTTGTCGCGCTCGGGGGCGCGAGCCGGACGGTCGCTCGGTGCCTTGCGCGGAGCACGGCCTTCGCCGGCATCGCTACGCGGGCCACGGGCCGGACGATCGCCATCACGCGGAGCGCGGGCAGGACGGTCGCCACCGGCATCACGCGGCTTGCGCGGAGCGCGGCCTTCGCCGGAATCGCTGCGCGGGCCACGGGCCGGACGATCGCCGGCGTCACGCGGAGCGCGAGCGGGACGATCACTGCCAGCGTCACGCGGCTTGCGCGGCGCACGGCTGTCTTCACCACGCGGGGCGCGAGCCGGACGCTCGTCGCCGTCACGCGGAGCACGGGCCGGACGCTCGCCTGCCGCCGGACGCGGAGCGCGTTGCGGACGCTCGCCTTCGGCGTGCTCCTTGCGAGTACGCGAGCCACGGCCCGGACGCTCGCTGGGCGCCAGCTTCTTGCCGAGCTTGCGCTCCTGGCGCTCGACCTTTTCCTTGGTCTTGGTGGAGACCGCAGGCAGCGCGACCGGCTTCAGGCCGACTTCCTCGCTGAGGATGTCCAGCTCGCGCTGGCCCATCTCGCGGTAGCGGCCCATGGTCAGCTCGGAGGTCAGGAACACCGGTCCGAAGCGCACGCGCTTCAGGCGGCTGACCACCACGCCCTGGGACTCCCACAGGCGACGGACCTCGCGGTTACGGCCTTCCATCACCACCACGTGGTACCAGTGGTTGAAGCCTTCGCCACCGGGCGCTTCCTGGATGTCGCTGAACTTGGCCGGGCCGTCTTCGAGCATCACGCCGGCTTTCAGGCGTTCGATCATCTCTTCGTCGACTTCGCCACGCACGCGCACGGCGTACTCGCGGTCCATCTCGTAGGACGGGTGCATCAGGCGGTTGGCCAGCTCACCGTCGGTGGTGAACATCAGCAGGCCGGTGGTGTTGATGTCCAGGCGGCCGACGTTGATCCAGCGGCCGCTGCGCAGGCGCGGCAGGCGGTCGAATACGGTCGGACGGCCTTCCGGATCGTCACGGGTGCAGACTTCGCCTTCGGGCTTGTTGTAGATCAGCACGCGGCGGACGTGTTCTTCGATCTTCTCGCGCTTGAGCAGGCGGTCGTCGACGGCGATGGCGTCGCGGTCGCCCACGCGCTGGCCGAGGGTCGCCACGGCGCCATTGACCTTGACGCGGCCTTCTTCGATCCAGGCCTCGACGTCACGACGAGAGCCCACGCCCATGCGCGCGAGGACTTTCTGCAGTTTCTCGCCGGCCGGGGCTGGGGTAAGTTCTTCTAGGTTTTCGTGCGTGTCGGTCATCTGGGCACCTCCCGGTGTGGCATGCAACGAATAAAAAGGTCGCGCATCATACGCGCTTGCGGGCAGCAAAGCACCGTCCGCGATCGGGAAAGACTAGTCGAGTTACTCGGAGGCGCCATGCATCAGGACGACTTCACCGGCGCCAAGCTCGCGCTGTTCCATGGCGGCCAGCTGGTGGTCTACAAGCGCGACGACAAGCCCGGCATCCCCTACCCCGGCTACTGGGACTTTCCCGGCGGCGGTCGCGAGGGGAACGAAACCCCGGTGCAATGTGCTTTGCGCGAGCTGGAAGAAGAATTCTCCGTGCGCCTAGATGAACAGCGTATCGAATGGCAGCGCCGCTACCGCGCCACCCACGGCTCCGCGCCCTGGGCCTGGTTCCTGGTGGCGCGGCTGGAACAGGCCGAGTTCGACGCCATCCGCTTCGGCGATGAAGGCCAGTTCTGGCGGCTGATGCGCGTCAGCGAATACCTCACCCACGAGCGGGCGGTGGATTACCTGCAGAAACGCCTGCGGCATTTCCTCGCAGGGCGCGTCGAAATCGACTGAATCCGCGGACTGCCCCGCTGATATGCATTTGCACGGCCCATCTGAATCTGTTTCCCGCTGACGCATCTCCTTAGATTGCCCGCTCACCGGAGCACGCCGCCGGCCCACCTGCGCGCGCCCGGACGTTCTGACACAAGCGGGAATCCAGCATGAACACGAGAAGCACGGAGCAGGCGTACAACTACAAGGTGGTCCGCCAGTTCGCCATCATGACGGTGGTCTGGGGCGTGGTCGGCATGGCCATGGGGGTACTGATCGCCTCCCAGCTGGTCTGGCCGCAACTGAACCTTGACCTGCCGTGGACCAGTTTCGGGCGCCTGCGCCCACTGCACACCAGCCTGGTGATCTTCGCCTTCGGCGGTTGCGCGCTGTTCGCCACCAGCTACTACACGGTGCAGCGCACGTGCCAGGTGCGACTGTTCTCGGACAGCCTGGCCGCCTTCACTTTCTGGGGCTGGCAGGCGCTGATCGTGACCATGATGATCACGCTGCCGCTGGGCTACACCACCACCAAGGAATACGCCGAGATCGAGTTCAGCGGCGCGGTGTGGATGACCATCGTCTGGGTCGCCTACGCGGTGGTGTTCTTCGGCACACTGCTCAAGCGCAAGACCTCGCACATCTATGTGGGCAACTGGTTCTTCGCCGCCTTCATCGTGGTCACCGCGATGCTGCACATCGTCAACCACCTGGCGATTCCGGTGGACTGGTTCAAGTCCTACCCGGTGTACTCCGGCGCCACCGACGCCATGGTGCAGTGGTGGTACGGGCACAACGCCGTGGGCTTCTTCCTCACCACCGGTTTCCTCGGGATGATGTACTACTTCGTTCCCAAGCAGGCCGGGCGCCCGGTGTACTCCTACCGGCTGTCCATCGTGCATTTCTGGGCGCTGATCACCCTGTACATCTGGGCCGGCCCGCACCACTTGCACTACACCGCGCTGCCGGACTGGGCGCAGTCCCTGGGCATGGTGATGTCCTTGATCCTGCTGGCGCCGAGCTGGGGCGGGATGATCAACGGCATGATGACGCTCTCCGGCGCCTGGCATAAGTTGCGCACCGATCCGATCCTGCGCTTCCTGGTGGTATCCCTGGCCTTCTACGGTATGTCCACCTTCGAGGGGCCGATGATGGCGATCAAGACCGTCAACGCCCTCTCCCACTACACCGACTGGACCATCGGCCATGTGCACGCCGGGGCGCTGGGCTGGGTGGCGATGATCTCCATCGGCTCGCTCTACCACTTGATTCCCAAGGTGTTCGGCCGCGAGCAGATGCACAGTGTCGGCCTGATCAACGCGCATTTCTGGCTGGCGACCATCGGCACCGTACTGTACATCGCTTCCATGTGGGTCAACGGCATTACCCAGGGCCTGATGTGGCGCGCGGTCAACGCCGACGGCACGCTCACCTACTCCTTCGTCGAGGCGCTGCAGGCCAGCCATCCGGGCTTCGTGGTACGCATGACCGGCGGCCTGATGTTCCTCAGCGGCATGCTGCTGATGGCCTGGAACACCTGGAAGACCGTGCGCCACGCGCAACCCCAGGCCATGCTCGCCGCCGAACGGATGGCCTGAGATGACGCTGTGGCTGGGGCTGGCCGGCTTGCTGGCGCTGTACTTCGGCGTCGGCTGGAGCCTGCGGGCGCACCGCGCACGCGGCATCGAGGAGGCCAGCATGCTGCCCTTCGCCGATGACGAGGAAGTCGCCCGGCGCATGGAGAAAGCCACCGGGCGCAGCCGCACCGGCTGTGCCTGCCCCGGCCAGTGCCGGGGCGACTGCGAGCACTGGCGCGACTGGACGCCCTAGCGCGCCACCTTGGCAGCACGTCTGCGACAGAGCGTCGCATCACCTTCATCAATCTTCATTAGCAAGCACATCAATTTCCCGGCGGGCGGCCAGGATGGAACTATCTGTCCCGTGCCCCGCCACCGATGGATGCCTGAAGCATCGTCCACTGCCCTGCCCGGACCCCAGGGCAGACACCAGATGCCAGCGCTCCCCGGTGGGGCTTCACCCCATTCATCGAGCCCCTAATCGAGGAATACCGAATGAAGCTTGCCTCTGTCGTGTCGGCCGTTATCTCCAGCCTCGCCCCGATGGCCTTTGCCCAGGACGCCATCAAGAACCCCGGCGCCGACCTGCCCACCACCGAGTACCACTACGGCATGGCCCTGGACGTGGACAAGGTGCTGCACCGCACCGACAACTCCAGCAAGGTCGGCATCGTCCCGGCCTACATGGTCTACCTGGACCACCAGGGCGAAGCCCACAAGGTCCGCTTCCTCGAATGGGGCGGCCGCACCAGCCAGAGCTGAGCCCCACCGAGCATCGCCCTCCGGCCGCCTTGGCCAAACCCCGCGAGCCTGTGGTGGCGGTCGGGGGGCGATCCTGACTGACAGGCTCTGTCGCCGCGTAGGAGCGGACTTCGTCCGCGATGCTCTTGCTCTTCGTAGGGCGAATAACGCTTAAGGCGTTATCCGCCGTCTTGTTCGGTGTTCATGCGCCGCTTCAGCGTGTGCTGGGAGCTTTTGTTTCGCCCCCTCGGGCGAGTCCCTTTTGGCAAACGCCCCAAAAGGAACCAAAAGGTCTCGTCCCAACATACGGGTCCGACTGCGTCGGACTCCCCTCGCTCCGGTATCACTCCGAGGGTCGGCTCGCAAGGGCCATCCATGGCCCTTCAAGCCTCTCGCGGCATCCATGCCGCTCGCCCCTCTGCGCAATACCTCCACTCGGCCTCCTGACGGGACTCTGCGCACGCCGGTGATTTTGGCTTTTTCGTAGGATGGTGTGGAGCGAAGCGATACCCATCAAGGCGGATAACGCTGTGCGTTATTCGCCCTACAAGGAGCCACAGCATCGCGGACGGAGTCCTCTCCTACGGATACATTCCGCTCTTGTAGGCGAGACGGGGCGCCTGGCCCTTGTCCACGAAATCCATCGCGGAGGAATCCAGCCGAGCATCTGAGCGATGCGTCACCCTCAGTCCTGCAAAGGGCTATCTTTCCGATACGGCAGCGCCGCCCGCGCCTCTTCCGCGTAGGCGAGAATGCCGGCGCGCTCCTGCTGCAGAAACTCCGCCACCGCCTCCCGCAATCCGGGATGCCCCAGGCGATGCCAGGACCGTGTGATCACCGGCTCGAAGCCGCGAATCAGCTTGTGCTCGCCCTGCGCCCCGGCGTCGAAGCGTTGCAGACCATGGCCGATGGCGTAATCGAGGCCCTGGTAGAAGCAGGTCTCGAAATGCAGCCGGTCGAACTCCGCCAGGCAACCCCAATAGCGGCCGTACAGCGTGTCGCCACCGACCAGGCTGAAGGCCATGGCCACCGGACGACCGCCGCGATGGGCGAAGACCACCCGAACGGCCTCCGGCATCCGCTCGCCGAGCAGGCTGAAGAACGCCCGCGCCAGATAGGGCGCCTGCCCACGAACCTCGTAGGTGCTGCTGTAGCAGGCATAGACGAAGTCCCAGTGCGCCTCGGAAAGCTCCCGCCCCTCCATCCAGACGAAATCGATGCCCAGCCCCGCAACCTGCTCCCGCTCCTTGCGCAGTTGCTTGCGCTTGCGCGAACTCAAAGCATCGAGGAAGTCCGAAAAGTCCCGGTACCCCCGGTTACGCCAGTGGTACTGGCAGCCCAGGCGCTCCATCCAGCCATCGGCACCGCCGAGCAGCGCATCGGCGGCGCCATCGGTGAAGTTCACGTGCACGCCGGAGCAGCGCGCCTCGTCCACCTCCCCCGCCAGCGCGCCGACCAGGCTCAGCGCCGCTTCGGGCGCACCGAGCAGACGCGCGCCACCCACCGGCGTGAAAGGAACGCCCACCAGCAGCTTGGGGTAGTAGCGAATGCCGGCACGCTGGCAGGCATCGGCCCAGCTCCAGTCGAATACGTACTCGCCGTAGGAATGGCTCTTCAGGTAGGTCGGTGCGGCGGCGAGCAGGCGGCCATCGTCGCCGAACAGGACGCGATGGGCCGGCGCCCAGCCGGTGCGCCCGCCGACGCTGCCGCTTTCCTCCAGCGCGGAAAGAAAGGCATGACGCAGGAACGGCTGGTCGTCCGGCAGCAGGGCATCCCACTGACGGGCATCCACATCGGCGAGGCGGGCAAGGGTCTGGATAGGCATGGCCGACAGTCTGGCGCGCAGCGCCCGGGAAGGGAAGATTGGCGCAGGAAAAGCCCGCGCCAGTGACATTCACGTTCGTCGGTATCCGGCAAACGGGCCCAACGACTGGTCTATGGTGGGGATTGAAAAGGCTTGCCGGCAACCTCAGCCGGCTCCATTCCGCCCGCCACGCGCCCGGCCCGGGCCAGTGGCGATTTGCCCGGAGGACGACCCATGAGCCTGATGCAATGCGAATACCGCAAGTACACCATCACCGCCGATGTCGTTGAACACCCCGGCCTGCCCACGCCCTGGGCTGGCGGCTGCCACATCACCAGCCCCGACGGCCAGACCACCAAGCGCAAGACGCTGCCGGTGGAATTCGCCTTCATGGCGGACCTGGAAAAGGCCCAGCACGCTTCCATCGCCCACGGCAAATGGCTGGTGGACCAGAGCCTGGACCACGACCGTCAGCTGTTCTGATCAGCAGGCCGGTACTTCGCTGACCGGCAGCGGGTTCAGGCGTACCTGCAAGGAAAGGAACTCCTGCGTCGACGACCGCCAGGATTGCCCCTGCGCCCAGAGCGCGCAGGCCTGGCGGTCCAGTTCCAGCGCCCTCAGGCAGGCGTTGTGCAGGTTGTCGTCCAGCGCACCGGTCACGCCCTCCTCCAGCACGTCCAGCGGTCCCGCCACCGGGAACGCCGCCACCGGCGTGCCGCAGGCCAGCGCCTCGTACATCACCAGCCCCAGGGTATCGGTCCGCGAGGGGAACACCAGCACACTGGCGCCGCGATAGGCCGCCGCCAGTTCATCGCCGTGGCGATAGCCGAGGAATTCCACCTGTGGATAACGCGCTTGCAGCTCCAATCGCTGCGGGCCGTCGCCCACCACGCGCTTGACTCCGGGCAGGTCGAGATCGAGGAAGGCTTCGAGATTCTTCTCCCGCGCCAGGCGGCCGACGTAGAGGAACACCGGCTCTGTCATCGGCGCCCCATCGCCCGGCTGGAAGCGGGACAGATCGACACCCTTGCGCCACAACGCCAGGCGCTGCAGCCCCTGTTCGGCAAAGGCCCCGCGCATCCGTTCGCTGCTCACCAGCACGGCCTGGCTGGGCGTGTGGAAGCGGCGCAGGAAGGCATAGCCCCAGGAAAGCGGCAACCAGGGCCAGCGGGTGTTCACGTATTCGGGAAAGCGGGTATGGATGGCGCTGCTGAACCTCAGGCCCCGGCGCATCAGCCAGCGCCGGGCGGCCCAGCCGAGCGGACCTTCGGTGGCGAGGTGAACGCAATCGGGGGCGAACTCGCTGATCTTCCCGCCAACCTTCCACAGGTCCCAGGCCAGCGGAATTTCCGGGTAGCTCGGACACGGACGGTGACGGAAATCCAGCGGTGTGATCAGGCCGATCGTATGGCCCAACCCTTCCAGCTCCGTCACCAGCGCCTCGAGGCTGGTGACCACGCCGTTGACCTGCGGCAGCCAGGCATCGGTGACGATCAGCAGCCTCATGCCGCCGACTCGACCGCCGCAAGCTCGGTGACCTGCGTCTGCTCCTCGGCCAACCGGTAAAGCTGGATGCTGCCGTCCCAGTGCTCGATCAGCGCGCTGCAGGATTCGACCCAATCGCCACAGTTGAGGTACTCCACCTCACCGATCTGGCGGATTTCCGCGTGGTGGATGTGCCCGCAGACCACCCCGTTGAGCCCACGCTTGTGCACCTCGTGGGCGATGGCTTCTTCGAAGTCGCTGATGAAGTTCACCGCCGTCTTCACCTTGTGCTTGAGGTACGCCGACAGCGACCAGTAGCCATAGCCGTAGCGGCTGCGCCAGTGGTTCAGCCAGCGGTTCAGGGTCAGGGTGAACTCGTAGGCCCAGTCGCCGAGGAAGGCCAGCCACTTGTGGTAGCGGGTGATCACGTCGAACTGGTCGCCATGGATCACCAGCAGACGTCGACCGTCGGCAGTGGTGTGCTCGATCTCGTCCACCAGGCGGATGTTGCCCAGCAGCAGCGAGGAATAGCGACGCAGGAATTCGTCATGGTTGCCGGTGACGTAGATCACCTCGGTGCCACGCTTGCTCATGGTCAGCAGGCGGCGGATCACATTGGTGTGCGCCTGCGGCCAGTACATGCCGCCGCGCAGCTTCCAGCCATCGATGATGTCGCCGACCAGGTAGATGCGATCGGCGTGGTAGCGCTTGAGGAAAGCCGCCAGATGCTCGGCCTGGCAATCGCGGGTGCCGAGGTGGACATCGGATATCCACAGGGTCCGTACCCGTTGTTTCTTCGTCGGCGTCATGCGTTGCGCGCTGCTCATCGTCGGCGACCTCCGGTGGGGTTCGTCCGATTTTCGGCGCTGGGGGTGAAGCAAACGTGACCGACTGGCGACAGTCCCGTTACAGCCCACGCCGCGCTAGACTGACGGCCAGCCGCCAGAGCCCGATGAGCCGCCCCGATGAGCCCGATTCTCTCCCTGCGCACCTACAGCCACGACCACCTCGCCCATAGCCACAGCCACGCGCAACTGGTGCTGGGCCTTTCCGGCAGCCTGGACTTCGAGGTCGGCGGGCGCGGCAGCCTGGTGACCCGGCAGTGCTTCGCGGTGGTCCCGCGCGAAACCCACCACGCCTGCGCCAGCCCCGACGGTAGCCGCTGCCTGGTGGTCGACCTCGACGACGAGGACGATCTGCTCGCAGGCCTTGGCCAGCATGCCGATGCCGGCCGTCGCCTGCTGGAAACTCCCGGCCAGCGCCTGCTCAATGGCGACCAGGCGCAACTGGTTAACTGGCTGGCCAGCAGCTCACTGCACGACCCGGTACTGGCCCGCCAGGGCGCCATCCTGCTGCTCGCCAGCCTCGCCGCCGGCCAGCAGCGCATCGAGGAGCCGGCGCAACTGCCGCTGGCCAGCCTCGACAGCTACATTGATCGCCATGCCGCCCACCCGCTGCAGGTCGCCGATCTCGCGCGCCTCGCCGGCCTTTCCGCTGCGCGCTTCCACGCCCGCTTCCTCGCCGAGACCGGGCAGACGCCCATGGACTATGTGCGCCAGCGCCGCCTGCAACAGGCTCGCGACCTGTTGCGCAGCACGCACCTGCCCGTAGGCGAGATCGCTGCGCAAGTCGGCTACGCCTCGCAGAGCGCCTTCACCGCCGCCCTGGTGCGCCAGTTCGGCACCACGGCGCGCCAGCTGCGCCAGGAGGCGCGCGACAATTCCCGCTAGCCGCACGACAGACAGCCGCGCGCCCAGGGCCTAGACTGCCGGCCATCGAACTGAACAAAGAGAGCAGCGATGTCGGCAGACACCATCGAATGGCAGGACTTCGAACGCGTCGAACTGCGCGTGGGCACCATCGTCCAGGCCGAACCCAACGTGAAGGCGCGCAAGCCCGCCTACATCCTCCAGGTTGACCTGGGCCCCCTCGGCCTGAAGACCTCCAGCGCGCAGATCACCGCGCACTACGCGATCGAAGACCTGATCGGCCGCCAGGTGCTCTGCGTGTGCAACTTCGCGCCCAAGTCCATCGCCGGGGTGCGCTCGGAAGTGCTGGTCACCGGCGTCTACGACAGCGACGACAAGGTGGTGCTGGCCGGCTTCGACAAGCCGCTGCCCAATGGCGCGCGGCTGGCCTGACTTGCGCCTCACCACGGGCCGGCCGATCCGGCGCGCCTCTTCTCTATTCATCAAGGCCCCGCCACGGCAGTCGGCGGGTTCGCAGGCATGATTTCCGTTTCCCGACTCACTCCCCGCGGCGCCCTGATCGGCCTGCACATCGGCGCCCTGATGTTCGGGCTGTCCGGCATCTTCGGCAAACTCATCCTCGCCGGCCCCCTGGTCATCGTCTTCGGCCGCGCACTGTTCGGCTCGCTGTCGTTGGCTGCGGTGTTCGCCAGGCATCTGCGCGAGCAGCAAAGGCCCACGCTGAAACAGGTGGCCATGCTGGTCGGCGGCGGCGTGCTGCTGTGCACTCATTGGCTGACCTTCTTCCTCGCAGTGAAGGTCGGCAACGTTGCCGTCGCCACCCTTGGCTTCGCCAGTTTCCCCGCCTTCACCGTGCTGCTGGAGGGACTGCTGTTCCGCGAACGTATCCGCAAGGGCGAGTACGGGGTGGTAGCGCTGGTGTGCATCGGCCTGGTGATGGTTACCCCGACCCTGGACCTTCGCGACGGCGCCACCGCCGGGCTGCTCTGGGGCACGGTATCCGGCCTGCTATTCGCCCTGCTGTCGCTGGCCAACCGGGTGAGCGTGCGCGGCATCGACCCGATCCAGGCAGCGCTGTGCCAGAACCTGACCATCATCGCCTGCCTGTTGCCGCTGGTGTTCGTCGAACTGCCCGCTGTGCGCGGGATGGACTGGCTGTGGCTGATCCTGTTGGGCGTGCTCTGCACCGGCGTCGCCCACAGCCTGTTCGTCGCCAGTCTGCGGCTGATCAAGGCGCGCACGGCTGCTGTGATCTTCGCCCTGGAGCCGGTCTACGGCATCGCCTTCGCCACCGTGCTGTTCGGCGAGACACCGAGCCTGCGGATGCTGGCGGGCGGCGCGTTGATCATCTTCGCCACCTTCCTCAGCGCCCGCGGATCACACTGACGCGTAGGGCGTACAACCGTTCGCGGTTGTACGCCGATACACCACGCGCCATCGTCTCTGCCAAGGCTGAGCCTGGAGTGCTTTCGTAGGAGCGAGCTTGCTCACGAACCTCTTGGCAGCAGAGCGTGAGCTGTTCGCGAGCAAGCTCGCTCCTACAAAAGGCAGATACCATCTGCGGCGCAAAAAAAGGCCGCTTCGCAGCATGCGGATTGCGAACCCTTGCCCCGGGGAGGGATTGCCAAGGGTTCCTCGCATGACAGCCTGCGAAGCGGCCTGTCCGGTGTCGGCCCCCATGTTCCAGAAGCCTCGGTTGACGCGGTATCCGGCGGACCGGTATCCGCCGCTCGGGATGCAATGATCGCGCGCTCACCCGTCCTTGAGTGTCAGCTCAGGGTAAAGACTGGGTAAACCCGGCCATGCACGACGCCTCACGCCGCTTGCAGCAACGCGCGGCAATAGCGCTCCACGCCCTCCTCCACGCCCAGCATCGGTTCGCGGTAGCCCGCCTCGCGCAGAAGAGCGATATCGGCGCAGGTGTAGCACTGGTACTTGCCACGTAACTCATCGGGGAATACGCAGTATTCCAGCAACCCGGCGCGAACCGCCGCATCCAGGGTCAGCGGCTGCAGGTCCTGCTGCGCACGCAGGGTGTTGATCACCGCCAGCGCCACATCATTGAACGGCTGCGCACGGCCACTGCCCAGGTTGAAGATGCCGCTGCGCTCGGGGTGGTCGAGGAAATGCAGGTTGACCCGCGCCACGTCCTCCACCGAGACGAAGTCGCGCAGGTGGCCGCCGGCCGGGTAGTCGCCATATTCACCGAACAGCGTCACCTTGCCCGTCTCGCGGAACTGGTTGAAGCAGTGGAACGCCACCGAGGCCATGCGTCCCTTGTGCTGCTCGCGCGGGCCGTAGACGTTGAAGTAGCGGAAGCCGGCAACCTGGCTGCGCGCCTGCGGCAGCGCCTTGCGCACCCGCTGGTCGAAAAGGAATTTCGAATAGCCATAGACGTTCAGCGGCCGCTCGCAGGCTCGCATCTCGCGGAACTCGTGGCCGCCGCCGTACACCGCCGCCGAGGAGGCATAAAGGAAAGGCACGCCCAGCGACAGGCTGGCCTCCAGCAACTCGACGCTATAGCGGTAGTTGTTGTCCATCATGTAGCGGCCGTCGCGCTCAACGGTGCTGGAGCAGGCGCCCTGGTGCAGCAATGCGCGCACCACGCCGAAGTCGCCCCGGGCAAAGCGCTCGATGAAGTCGCGCTTGTCCAGGTAGTCGCTGATGTCGCAGTCGGCGAGGTTGGCGAACTTGTCGCCATCGGTCAGGTCGTCGACCGCGATGATGTCGGTCTCGCCACGCGCATTCAGCGCCTTGACGAGATTGCTGCCGATGAATCCGGCGGCGCCCGTGACAATGATGCTCATGTCAGGCATCCCCTGCGGAGAATGGATGCCTTGAGACTACGAGCGGTACGGACGTACCCCGTTGACATGAAGCAAGGAAGTTAGCCTGCTATCGAAATGAATTTCCCACGGATCAGGAACGGTCGTTGTGGCCCAGGTCGCGCTGCGGATCGATGCGGTCGCGCACCCGTTGCTTGAGCACCTTGGCCTCGGGGAAGCCGCCGTCGGCCTTGCGTTCCCAGATCTGCTCGCCGTCGCAGGTGATGTGGAAAACGCCACCCGTGCCCGGCACCAGGCTGACCTTTCCCAGATCGTCGCCGAAGGTGCTCAGCAGTTCCTGCGCCAGCCAGGCGGCGCGCAGCAGCCACTGGCACTGGGTGCAATAGGTGATGACGATTTCGGCTTTGGCTTCGGACATGAATCAGACTCGGCTGTAGGACGCGCACCTATAATACCGGCCCATACGCTTACCCGGATGCTTCTGTCATGCGCCGCCTGCTGTTCGTCCTCCTCCTGCTCCTGCCCCTCGGCGTCCTGGCGGCCAACTCGCCGCCGAAGATCGGGCTGGTGCTCTCCGGCGGCGCGGCCAGGGGCCTTGCGCATATCGGCGTGCTCAAGGCGCTGGACGAACAGGGCATCCACGTCGACGCCATCGCCGGCACCAGCATGGGCGCGGTGATCGGCGGGCTCTACGCGGCGGGCTACACGCCCGATGAACTGGAAAAGCTGGCCCTGGGCCTGGACTGGCAACAGGCCCTTTCCGACGCCCCGCCACGGGTCGACATGCCCTTCCGCCGCAAGCAGGACGACCGCGACTTCCTGGTGAAGCAGAAACTCAGCTTCCGCGACGACGGCACCCTCGGCCTGCCGCTGGGCGCTCTCCAGGGGCAGAACCTGTCGATGCTGCTGGAAAGCCTGCTGGTGCACACCAGCGATACCCGCGACTTCGACAAGCTGGCCATCCCCTTCCGTGCAGTGGCCACCGACATATCCACAGGCGAGAAGGTCGTGTTCAGCAAGGGCCACCTGCCCCAGGCGATCCGCGCCAGCATGTCGATCCCGGCGGTGTTCGCGCCGGTGGATGTGAACGGCAAGCTGCTGGTGGACGGCGGCATGGTCGACAACATCCCGGTGGACGTGGCCCGGCAGATGGGCGTCGACGTGGTGATCGTGGTCGACATCGGCAACCCGCTGCTGGACCGCAAGCAACTGACCACCGTGGTGGACATGCTCAACCAGTCCGTCACCCTGATGACCCGCAAGAACTCCGAGGCCCAACTGGCCACCCTGACCGCCAGCGACGTGCTGATCCAGCCGCCGCTCAGCGGTTACAGCTCCACGGACTTCGGCAGGGTGCCGCAACTGATCGACGCCGGCTACCGCGCCACCCGCATCCTCGCGCCGCGCCTGGCCAGCCTGGGCCATCGCGAGGACGAGCACGCCCTGGCGCTGAACCAGGCGCGCACGCCCGGCGAGCGCCAGCCGGTGATCACGCGCATCGAAGTGGAGAACAACTCCAAGGTCAGCGACGAGGTGATCCTCCACTACATCCGCCAACCGCTGGGCGAACGCCTGGACCTCGATCGCCTGCAGCGCGACATGAGCACGCTCTACGGCCTGGACTACTTCGACCAGGTGCAATACCGCGTCGTACACCGCCCGGAGGGCAACGCCCTGGTCATCCACGCCTACGGCAAGCGCGGCGGCACCGATTACCTGCGCCTGGGGCTGAACCTCTCCGACGACCTGCGCGGCGACAGCACCTTCAACGTCGGCGCCAGCTACCGCATGAACGGCATCAACCGCCTCGGCGCGGAGTGGCTGACGCGCCTGCAGATCGGCGACCACCAGGAACTCTACAGCGAGTTCTACCAGCCGCTGGACGTGGGCTCGCGCTACTTCGTCGCGCCCTTCCTGTTCAACGAGGCACAGAACGTCGAGGCGACCGACGACAACGACCCCATCGCCGAATACCGGCTGGAGCGCTACGGCTACGGCATCAACCTTGGCCGGCAGATCGCCAACAACGGCGAATTCCGTTTCGGCGTGGCCCAGGCCTACGGCAAGGCCGATGTCCGCGTGGGCGAGCAGGACCTGCCCAATTACCGCTTCAACGAAGGCTATGCCCAGCTCCAGTATTCCTTCGACACCATGGACAACGTCGACTTCCCCCGCGAAGGCGAGAACATCGAGACGTCCTTCCGTGAGCACACCCCCTCGCTGGGCGACGACGACCGCTACCGGCAGTGGGACATCCGCCTGGACAAGGCCATGAGCAGCGGCCCGGACACCTTCGTGCTGGGCGGTGGCTACGGCCGCACCCTCGACGACGCCAACGTGGTGGAATCGAGCTTCCTTCTCGGCGGCGCCCGGCAGCTCTCCGGCTACCGCCAGGACGCCCTGGCCGGGCAGAATTACAGCCTGGGCCGGGTCATCTACTACCGGCGCATGACCGAGCGCTCCTTCCTGCCACTGGACTTCCCCTTCTACCTGGGCGGCAGCCTGGAGCGTGGCCGGGTCTGGAACAACGACAACAGCTACGACACCGGCTACATCAATGCCGGCAGCCTGCTGATGGGCTTCGAGACGCCGCTGGGGCCACTGTCCTTCAGCTACGGCCTGAACAGCGCCAGCGAGCACGCGGTGTACGTCAACCTGGGGCGGAATTTCTAACGACGCGTCATCCCATGTAGGGCGTACAGCCGCTCACGGTTGTACGCCGACATACCTCACGCAATCGTCAGTGCCGAGCCTGGGCTGCTCTCGTAGGAGCGGAGCTTCTCCGCGATGCTCTTCTGCGGGGCCGACCCTTCGCGGACAAGGTCCGTTCCTACGAAAAGCGGTACCGAGCCCCATGCTGGGTTGAGCTCTACATCAGACTCTCGTAGGAGCGGACTCCGTCCGCGATTCGCCCCGCGCGCAGGTGATCGCGGACAGAGTCCGCTCCTACGAAAAGCCGGTCAGCTCCCATGAAAAAGCCCGGCACAGGGCCGGGCTTTTTCATTCACCACGCGAATCAGGCAATCAGCGCCAACAGCTCGCGTGCCTCGGCCTTGGCCTTGGAGTCGCCGTTCTCGATCACCTGCTTGAGGATGCGGTAGGCCTCCTCCAGATTGCCCTTGTCGATGCAGGCACGGGCTTCGTCGAGGCTGGCCAGTAGCTCGTCATGCTCGTGCAGATCGTCCGGCAAGTCGAACACCAGGTCGGTCTCCGTAGCCTGCCCGAACATGCTGGCATGCTCGCCATCCAGATCCAGCTCGGTGATCTCCGGCAGCTCGCGCAGGTTGCTGCGGAAATCGGCGGGAACGGGTTGCTCGGCTACCGGCGCGTTCTTGCTGCGCTGCGGCGTCTCGAAGGGATCGAGGGTGTCCCAGTCCAGGTCCAGCGACATGTCGCTCAGATTCAGCGCGAAGTCCGGGTCCGTCTCGGCGGTGGTGGCGCCTGCAGTGGATGCGGGGGTTTCACCCAGCGACAGGTCGTCCCAGTCGGTCAGGGTTTCGCCCGTCGGCGCCGGAGGGACGTCCTGCGCACGTTCGAGCATCGCCGGGTAACGCGACTTGATCTGGTCGATCTGCTTCTGGTCCGCCCCCTGCGCCATGAGCTCGCGTTCCTGCTCATGGAAGCCCGCCACGTCGCCCAGCTCGGCGAACACCAGCAGCAGCTTCATGCGCAGTTCGCGGCGCTCGGGCTCCTGGGCCACAGCCTTGCGCAGCATGTCGCGCGCCTGGTTGAAACGGCCATAAGCGATGTAGATATCCGCCCCTTCCAGGCTGTCCGCGCTGGCCGCCGGAAGGCGAGCCACACCGGCATCGGGCACGGCCACCGGCTGCGGGCGCTGGACCGGAGCGGGCGCCGGCGGCACTACCGCGGCGGCCACGGGCCTGGCCGGCGGGATGGGCTTGGGTTGGACTGGCTGGACTCGGGTGTCCTTGACCGGCGGCTGTTCCTCACGCTTGCGGCGCATCAGCAGGAGCCCGGCCAGCAAGGTACCGAGCGCGCCCACACCCAGCCACGGCCAGAAGTTGAACGACGAGCCCAGGGCATCGCTGGCAGGAGTGGCAACGACCGGCACGGGAGCCGACTGCTCAGCCTTGGGCGCGGCCGGAGCCGCCGGCGTGGCCGTCCCATCGCGGCGGGCCAGTTCGGCCTGCAGGCTCTGCACCTGCTGGTCGCGGCTTTCCAGGGCTTTCTGCAGCGACTCCAGCTGCTTCTGCATGGCGTCCATGCGCTGGTTCAACTGGTCGCGCTGGGCGTTGCTCAGGGCGAGATCGGCTTCGACCTTGGCCAGGCCGCCATCGACCGTCGGTGCAACCGGCGCAACGGCAGTTGGCGCAGCGGCGGCCGGCGTGGCGGCAGTCGCCGTGCCGGCCGGAGCGGCACCCGGTGCAGCCGGTACTGCGGAATCGGTGGCAGGCGCGCGGGTTGTGGGCTGCGGCGCGGGAGCGTTGCCATGCCCGGCGTACTGCTGCCCCTGCGGCAGGATCAGCGTCTGCCCGACCTTCAGGCGGTGCGGATCGCCATTGACGAAGGCCTGGGGATTGAGCGCGAGAATGCTGTCCATCAGCTGGCTGTGCGAGGCGCCGGTACCGGAGAGACGCGAGGCGATCCGCCACAGCGTGTCGTTGCGTACGGTGGTGTAGCGCCCTTCGCCTGCCGGAATGGGCGGCGCCGCAGGGGCACTGCGAACGGGGGCGGCACGTCGGCTGGAGGAGTCAGGCGCGCTACGTTCGGGAAGCGGGATGCTGGCGGCGACGGACGTCCGCGCGCTGTTGTAGCTCGGCGGATCGAGCAGCACGGTGTACTCGCGCAGCATGCGCCCGTTGGGCCGCTCCACTTCCACCAGAAAATTCAGATAAGGCTCGTGCACCGGCTGGGTGGAGACCACCTTGATGTAGCCGCGTCCGCTGCGGATCACCGGAGTGAAGCGCAGGTTCTGCAGGAACATGAAGCGATCGACGCCAGCCTTCTCGAAGTCGGCCTGGCTCGCCAGGCGAGCGATCAGTTCATCGGAGGTCATATCGCCCGTCTGCAGCAGGGCGATCTCCGCATCCAGCGGCTGGTTCAGCGATGAATGCAGGGTGATTTCACCCAGGCTCAGGGCATGCGCATGAGCAGAAACAAACACCGAAAGCGCAGCGAGCGTCAGCGGAATTCTATTTGTTATTAGTGCCATAACCCCATCCCATTGTTCGGGTCTGCTAGCCGTTCCCTGACCACCCGAAAGCGGCAGGTATCACCTTGTCCGCACTCGAACGTAATGCCGGATGACAGACCGCACGCGCCCTACCACTGCACCCGAAAGGTACAGGCCGATTGATATCAGGGATTAGGTGCTACAACGGGTTTGGTCAAGACAAATCGTCGAAAAACCGGCGAATGGTCAGGGCAATCGAGTGCTGAACGGGCGACCTCGCGAGAAACCGCCAGAAAAATGGCTATCTTACCGAATTTAATGTGATGAGAAGCTCAGTTTTTCTCGAGGTTGCCAAGAATCCGGCTGAGCACCTGCTGGCACAGGGCAATCTCGTCCTCGGTGATGCCGTTGAGCACCTCATTGCGCACCGCAGCGGCAATGCTCTCGATGTCGGCGATCAGGACGTCAGCCTTGGGCGTCAGGGCGATGCGCTTGGCGCGGCGGTCCTCGGCCACGGCCTGGCGGCGAACCAGCCCCTGAGCTTCGAGGCCGTCGAGCAGGCGGGCCAGGGTCGGCCCTTCGACACCGACCGATTGCGCGAGCTCGCGCTGGGTGGGCGCGGCGGAGTGGCGTGCCAGGTGCAGCAGCACCAGCCAGCGCGCCTGGGACAGTCCCAGGTGGCTGAGGCGGCGGTCGAGTTCAGCCCGCCATGCACGGGAGGCCTGGGCCAGTTGGGTGCCGAAGTAGTGCTTATCGTTGTCTGCCATTGCGTCGCGTTTTTCAGGTCACGAATCGGGATGATTCAGCGAAGTTGATTTGACTAATTATTAGCCAGCTAATCAAGCCCGTACAATGACAGATTGTCGCAGGGTGTGACGCAACACCTCACCACTTGGCATATTGGTCCTCGACGAACCCCCACAGGTTGTTGATACTCACCTCCGCCCGCCCCGCCGGCCGCAGCACGCCACTGAAGCGACCGAATATCTGCTTGAAGTTGCTCGCCAACACACCGAGGTTGAGACGCTCCTGGTGCAGGCCGTGGGCCTCGAAGCGCAGCTCGACCTGACCATCGAAGGAACGGATGCTCCAGGGCCCCAGCGGATGGTCGCGGTCGAACTCGAAGCGCACCGTGTCCACCTTCACCAGCCTGCCGTCCAGCCAGTAGCAGTTCTCGGTGAAACTGGTCTCGTTGACCCCGCACGACAGGTTCAGGCCGACGCGCTGGCCCTGCGCCTCGCCGGACAAGCAGGCCCAGTTCCAGAAGGTCTCGCGGCGCATGTAGCCGGCGGACCAGTCATGATGGGCGTAGGCATCCAGCTCGCGCAGGTCGTAGTTGCCCAGGGCGCTGCGCACCTCGCCGTGGCAGTGCACGCCGGCCACCTTGCGCGCGTACACCCAGCCATTCGCCGCCGTCGGCGTGCACAGGCTCATCGGCTCGAAGGCCGGCTGCTCCTCGCTGAAGCGCGCATCGATGCGGGTGCTGTCGTCCAGTTCCACCAGCAGCCGCTTCTCCAGCGGCGACGAGCCGTTTTCCAGGCGCAGCCGGTTGCGCCCCTGGCGCAGTTCGCAGACGCCGTCGTCAGGGCTCTGCGAGAAGTTCGCGCCCATGCCCAGCGGGCACTTGAACTGGCGCTCGATCATCCGCCCGCTTTCGGGATGGTAGAGGTAGACGAAGCCGACGGTGAGCAGGCTGATATCGGCCAGGGCGCAACCACCGATCAGGGTCGGGCTGATCAGGCCGAAGTACTGGAACTGGTGGAAGCTGCGCCATTTGCTCAGCGCGCCGAGACGGCGGCCCATGGGCGAGCGGAAGTCGAAGTCGCGGTAGTTGATCGTCGCCGGGGTGGTGGGAAAGATGCCGTAGTGCGGTTGGCCGTTGGGCTGGATCAGCTGCTGCATGGGCGCGGGCTCGGTGGCGGGGTCCGGCGCATCCTAGCACCGGGCCTGCGGGCGCCGCAGTCACGCACGGCGCCAGTGCGAGGGACGGAATGGGCCACATCGGCCAGCACCAATATCCCTGTAGGAGCGCGCCATGCGCGCGATCACGGACAAGGTCCGCGTGACCGGCACGTACCGACGGCCTGGCGCAAGCTAAAGTAAGCGCCCTACAGGCGCTATTCGCGGGCATGGCCCGCTCCTACAGGGTCGGAATGTTTCAGGCCACCACCTGGTTGCGCCCGAACGCCTTCGCCTCGTACAGCGCCCGATCGGCGTGTTCATAGATGCTGCGCAACGGATGCCCGGTCTCCGGCCACAGGCAGGAGACACCAATGGACAACGTCACCTCGTTCGCCGTCAGCGAACCCTCGTGGGCGATGCCCAGCCCCTGCACCGCCTCGCGCAGCACCTCGGCGCGATCCCTGGCCTCGCGCTCGCTGGCGCCGTAGAGCAATACGGCGAACTCCTCGCCGCCCAGGCGCACGGCCATGTCCAGCGGCCGCCGGGCGCAGGCCGCAAGCACCTCGCCGATGCGCTGCAGCACGGTATCGCCGGCCTGGTGGCCATAGCGGTCGTTGTAGGCCTTGAAGTGGTCGACGTCGCAGAGCAGCAGCGCCAGCCCCACGCTCTCGCGCTGCGCCTGGCGCCACAGGCGTTCCAGCTGGCGGTTGAAGCTGCGCCGGTTGTGCAGTCCGGTGAGGCTGTCGTGCTCGGCCATCACCCGCAGCAGGCGGCTGATCAGGAAATGCTGGCGGGACTTGTACTCCAGCAGGTAACACCCCACCGCGCCGACCAGGTTGCCGAACAGCAGGAACACCACGTTGTTGATCAACTTGGGCAGTGGCAGCCCGACATACAGCTCGCCGCCCACGTACGCCAGCAGGATGACGAAGGCGCAGGCCACCGCCTCGGAAAAGCGCAGGCCGATGAGGAAGTAGGCAGCCATGCTGACCAGCAGCAATCCCTCGTAGGGATAGGTCTGGTCGACCGAGTGGGCGATGGCCACCACTGCAGCGGCACCGACGCCGATACAGAGGATGCAGGCCAGGCTCAGCGGAACCAGCAGCTGGGTGTGGCGTCGCTGCAGGATCAACGCGCCGCAGGCCACCAGCAGCACCAGTACGCCGAGGCGCACGGCAAGCATCTGCCAATGCACCGGGCCGCTGATGAGGAGAAAGTCGATGACCGCCAGAGCCAGCCAGATCAGCACCCCGATGGTCAGCGCGGTGCGCTTGAGATCGAAGCTGTCTTCGAGCAGGTAGTGACGGTATTGGACTTCGAGGTCGGGTTCGAAACGCAGGCGGCGAAAGCCCCGGGAGAGCTGTTCGGCATAGGCATTGGTGTGGACGTCGTCCAGCCAGTTTTGTTGTTGTGACACGCTCACCTCTTCTCGTGGAGGTCTAAGTGCCACCATAGCCGTTCGGGACGCGCGTCACAAGTTTGTCGTTTTGCTCCGTCACGAAACTGACGGCCATTTCCTTCGACGCTTCAGGTTCACCCCCGTAGGAGCGGACTCCGTCCGCGATGGCTATGCCCCGCTCCCGGGTAGGCCGGAGTGGGCGGTGAGTCGATCGCGGACGAAGTCCGCTCCTACATCAGCGCCAGCCGGTCAGACCTCAAGTTCAGCCTGCAGCGCGGCGCGCACGCAATGCAGCACGCCCAGCGGCACGCGACCTTCGAACAACTCGGCGATGGCGCTCACTGGCGGCAGTTCGCCATCCTCGTCGAGGAAGGCGTCCTGCACTTCGCCGAGCAGCTCCTCGGGCAGGTCCAGCGCCTGTTCCAAAGTCAGTTGCTGGCGGCCGATGGCCTCGGCCAGCAGGCTGTAGACGTTCTTCTCGCTGCAATCGAGCTGGCGGGCGATCTGTGCCGGGGTCATGCCGGCGCGGGCCAGGGTCACCAGTTCGTGGCGCAGGTCGGTGACCGGGGCCGGGGTGTCCGGTGCCTTGTCCGACTCGGTGAGCACATCGAGGAAGGCCTGGCCGTAGCGCTCCAGCTTGCGCGCACCCACGCCGCTGACCTGCGCCATGGCGGACAGCGTGGTCGGCTGGCTGCGCAGCATTTCCAGCAGGGTGGCGTCGGGGAAGATGACGTAGGGCGGCACCGAGTGCTCCTCGGCCAGCTTGCGCCGCAGCGTGCGCAGGGCTTCCCACATCTCGCGCTCTTCCTGGCGCACCAGTTGGCTGGCCGGGCTGGCTCCGCCGGAGGAGGAAGACTTGCTGCGCTGCGGCTTGGGATCGCGGCGCAGGGCCAGCGTTTCTTCGCCGCGCAGCAGCGGACGGCAGGCCTCGGTCAGGCGCAGGCCGTTGAAGCCGTCGACATCCACGTCGGCAAAGCCCCGGGCGACCAGTTGGCGGAACAGCGTGCGCCACTCGTCCTCGCCACGGGACTTGCCGATGCCGAACACCGCCAGGTGCTGGTGGCCCACGCTGCGCACCTTCTCGGTGTCCTTGCCCAGCAGCACGTCCACCAGGTGGCCGACGCCGTAGCGCTGGCCGCTGCGATAGATGGCCGACAAGGCCTGGCGCGCGGGTTCGGTGGCATCCCAGGTTTCCACCCCGTCGACGCAGATGTCGCAGTGGCCGCAAGGGTTGGGCATCACCTCGTCGAAGTAGGCCAGCAGCGCCTGGCGGCGGCAGCGGGTTTCCTCGCACAGCGCCAGCATGGCTTCGAGCTTGTGCCGCTCGACGCGCTTGTGGCGCTCGTCGCCCTCGGAGTTCTGCATCATCTGCCGCAGCAGCAACACATCCTGCAGGCCGTAGGCCATCCAGGCATCGGCGGGCAGGCCGTCACGGCCGGCGCGGCCGGTTTCCTGGTAGTACGCTTCCAGGCTTTTCGGCAGGTCCAGGTGCGCGACGAAGCGTACGTTGGGCTTGTCGATGCCCATGCCAAAGGCGATGGTGGCCACCATGATCAGCCCTTCCTCGTTGAGGAAGCGCTTCTGGTGATAGGCACGCAGGTCGTTGGACAGCCCCGCGTGGTACGGCAGCGCCGGGAAGCCCTGGGCGGAGAGGAACTCGGCGACCTCCTCGACCTTCTTGCGCGACATGCAGTAGACGATGCCCGCATCGCCGCGCCGCTCGGCGAGGAAGCCCAGCAGCTGCTTGCGCGGCTGCTCCTTGGGCACGATGCGGTAGAAAATGTTCGGCCGGTCGAAGCTGGAGAGGAACTGCTCGGCGTTCTGCAGGTGCAGGCGCTGGATCATCTCCTCGCGGGTGCGCATGTCCGCCGTGGCGGTCAGGGCGATGCGCGGCACGTCCGGGAACAACTCGGCGAGTTGGCCCAGTTGCAGGTATTCGGGACGGAAGTCGTGGCCCCACTGCGACACGCAGTGCGCTTCGTCGATGGCGAACAGGCCGATCTGCAGGCGCTGCAGGAACGCCAGCATGCGCGGCTGCACCAGGCGTTCGGGGGCCAGGTAAAGCAGCTTGATCTCGCCGCGCTGCAGACGGTCGGCGATCTCGCGCTGGGCGTCGGGGCTGAGCGAGGAGTTCAGCGCCGCCACCGGCACGCCCAGCTCGTCCAGCGTGGCGACCTGGTCCTCCATCAGCGCGATCAGCGGCGAAACCACCACCGTCAGGCCGTCGCGCAGCAGCGCCGGGACCTGGAAGCACAGCGACTTGCCGCCGCCGGTGGGCATCAGCACCAGGGCATCGCCGCCACTGGCCACGCGCTCGATGATCCGCGCCTGATTGCCACGGAAGGCGTCGTAACCGAAAACGTCTTTGAGGATGCGCTGGGCCTGGTCGAGCATGGGGGACTCCGAATGAAGCCGGGCATTATACGCAAGCCGTCCGCCTGCGACCGGCACCTTGTCCGGGAAACTGCGGAAAAATCCGCCACATGCGTCCGAAGCCCGCGTCAGCACGGGCCGCGCGGGTATTTCGCTTTTGCCGCGAGGCCCCGGAACGACTACAATCGGGGGCCGATCACCTCCGAGGTAGTACCCGATGTCCTTCGCCGACCAATTGTCCCGCCTGCAAGCCTTTCTCGATGCCGATGACCTGCACGAGGAAGCCTTGGACTACGTGGCGGCACACGGCTACCTGACCGCCCTGGCGATCTGCCCGGAGGAAGTGCCGGAGCGCGAGTGGATCGACGCCCTGTTCGCCGAGCCGCCGCACTACCGCAGCGACGAAGAACGTGCCGAGATCGAAGGCACCCTGGTCCAGCTCAAGGCGCACATCACCCGCCAGATGGCCGGTGACGAAGAACTGGAACTGCCGTGCGAGCCCTACCTGGGCGACGAGCCGGACGACTCCGACATCCGCGGCTGGTGCATCGGCTTCATGGAAGGTGTGTTCCTGCGCGAAGCGGTGTGGTTCGAGCAGGCCGAGGAAGAAGTCAGCGAACTGCTGCTGCCGATCATGGTCGGTTCCGGCCTGTTCGACGAACAGCCCGAGTTCGACGAGATCGCCCGCGACCGCCAACTGGTCGACGACATGGTCGCTCAGATTCCCGAGCTGCTGACCAACCTGTTCCTGCTGTGCCAGGCCCCGGAAGAGAAGCCGGCCCTGCTGAAACCCCGCACTCATTGATCCGGCGCCGGAGCCGCGCCCTGCGGCTCCGGACTCGATCGCGCACACCGATGTCACGGCAAATCCGCCAAAGCCGCCACGCCTGGGTTCGCTATCTGCTGCTCGGCGTCGGCTGGCTCAGCGTGGCGCTGGGCGTGATCGGCATCTTCCTGCCGGTGCTGCCCACCACGCCCTTCCTCCTGCTCGCCGCCGCCTGCTTCATGCGCAGCTCCCAGCGCTTCTACGACTGGCTGGTGAACCACCCCAAGCTCGGCCCCTGGATCCGTGACTACCTGGACGGCGAAGGTATTCCGCTCAAGGGCAAGGTCTACGCCATCGGCCTGATGTGGAGCAGCATCGCCCTCTCCTGCTACCTGGTGCAGCGGCCGTGGGCCTGGGGCTTCATGCTGACCAGCGCGACGCTGGTGACGATCTATCTGCTCCGGGTCAAGACACGTCGACTGGACTAGACCGCACAGCCCCACTCACTGGCAATACGCCAGCGCAACTTTCCACGGACCGCCTAGACTCCATTCATCCCACATGGAGCGCTGGCGATGCAGCCAACCGGAGGAGCCCTTAGGCTGTTCGCCAGCCCGCTGCGTCTGCGGGCCGGTGCGCTGCTGCTCGCGCTCCTCGCGCTGACGGCCGGCGCCGCCTGGAACTTCGACACCATCCTGCAGAACGCCGAACAGCAATACGGCAACCTGGGCACCGCGAAAACCCGCATCCAGTCCTGGGGCCGGCTGATCGACGACAGCGAAAACCTCGACGAAGCAGCCAAGCTCAAGGCGGTCAACGCCTTCTTCAATGGCGCCCTGGTGTTCACCGACGACCGTACCGTCTGGCACCAGGAGGACTACTGGGCGACGCCCGTGGAATCCCTCTACAAGGGCGCCGGCGACTGCGAGGACTACTCCATCGCCAAGTACGTCACCCTGCGCCGCCTCGGAGTCGCCAGCGACAAGCTGCGCATCACCTACGTCAAGGCGCTGCAGCAGAACCAGGCGCACATGGTGCTCACCTATTACCCCACCCCCACTGCCGACCCGCTGGTGCTGGACAACCTGATCCCGCAGATCAGGCCCGCCTCCCAGCGCAGGGACCTCCTGCCCGTCTACGCCTTCAACGCAGAAGGGCTGTGGTTGCCCGGCCCCGGCGGCGGCAAGCGCACCGGCGACAGCAAGAAGCTGTCGCGCTGGCAGGACCTGTTGACCAAGATGCGCGCCGAGGGCCTGGACCTCGACGAGACGCGATAGGAGAAACCCGGCATGTCATTGCTCAAGCAACTGTTCCTGGCGATCTGCCTGTTCCTCGTAGTGGCCTTCGCCGGCAGCTTCGTCACCAGCCTGGAGAGCTCCCGCGAGCAGATGATCAGCCAGTTGCGCTCCCACGCCCAGGACGCTGCCACCGCGCTGGGCCTGTCGCTGACGCCGCACGTGGACGACCCGGCGATGATCGAACTGATGGTCAGCTCGATCTTCGACTCCGGCTACTTCGCCACCATCCGCGTGGTCAGCATCGCGGACGGCAAGGTCATCGTCGAACGGGATACCGACACCCAGTCCGAACAGGTGCCGCACTGGTTCGCCCGCCTGGTGAACCTCAAGGCCCAGGGCGGCGACGCGCTGATCATGCGCGGCTGGGAACAGGCCGCGCGGGTCGAGGTGGTCAGCCATCCGCAGTTCGCCCTGGCCAAGCTGTGGGACAGCGCGCTGGGCAGCCTGGCCTGGTTGCTGCTGTGCGGGCTGATCAGCGCCATCCTCGGCGGCTGGCTGCTGCGCACCCAGTTGAAGCCGCTGGACCAGATGGTGCAGCAGGCCCAGGCCATCACCCGCCGCGAATTCCTCACCCTGCCCAAGGAGCCGCGTACCCCCGAGCTCAAACGCGTGGTCCAGGCGATGAACCAGATGGTCGACAAGCTCAAGGCGCTGTTCGCCGAGGAAGCCTCGCGCAGCGAGAAGCTGCGCGAAGAGGCCTACCAGGACAGCCTCTCGGGCCTGGCCAACCGCCGCCTGTTCGATGCGCGCCTGAATGCGCAACTCTCACCCAGCGAACAGAACGCCGCCGGCTACCTGCTGCTGCTGCGCCTGAACGACCTGGCCGGACTCAACCATCGCCTGGGCGGACAACGCACCGACGCATTGATCCGCGATGTGGCCGAGCTGCTGGAGCGGGTGCGCCAGCACCACGGCACCCCGGAATGGCTGGCCGCGCGCAGCCGCGGCGGCGAATTCACCCTGCTCGCCCCCGGCCTGGACAGCGCCAGCGCCGAGCAGCTGGCGGACGAGCTGAGCGCCTCCCTGGAAAACCTGCGCGGCACCGGCGCCAGCGACTGCACGCCGGTGGCGCACCTGGGCCTGTCGGCCTTCCGCCCCGGCGAAGCCCCCGCCAGCGTGCTATCCCGCGCCGACCAGGCACTGGCGCAGTCGCAAGCCTCGCCGGACCGCCCCTGGCAGCGCCTGGACAGCTCCGGCAGCCAGCCGGCGCAGGACTCCCACGCCTGGCGCGACTGGCTCGACGACGCCCTGCAGAAAGGCAAGCTGCAGCTCTGGTTCCAACCCGTGCGCGCCTGCGCCGAAGGCGGCGAACTGCTGCACCAGAAAGTCCTCGCCCGCCTGCTCGACCCGCAAGGCGAAGCCGTGGCCGCCGGCCAGTTCCTGCCCTGGATCGAACGCTTCGGCTGGTCCGCGCGCTTTGACCTGGCGATGCTCGAACACGCCCTCGCCCATCTCGCCCAGCAACCAGCACCGCTGGCGCTGTCGCTTTCGGCGGAAACCGTGCGCGGCGCCGCACCGCTGCGCCAGCTGTTCGACGTCCTGCGCGCCCATCCCCAGGAAGCCCGGCTGATCACCCTGGAAGTGGACGAACGCTACCTGCCGCCGCCGGCGGAGCTGGAGAAACTCGCCCAGTCCGTGCAGGAAGTCGGCTCCCGCGTCGGCCTGCAGCACTTCGGCGGCCGTTTCAGCCTGATCGGCAACCTCACCCGCCTGGGCCTGGCCTACCTGAAGATCGACGGCAGCTACATCCGTGCCATCGACCAGGACAACGACAAGCGCCTGTTCATCGAGGCGGTGTTCCGTGCGGCCAACAGCATCGACCTGCCGCTGATCGCGGAGATGGTGGAAAGCGAGGGTGAGCTGAAGGTATTGCGGGAGATGGGGATCGCCGGGGCCATGGGCCGCCTCATCGGGGCGCCGCGGCCGTCGCAGAAGAATGGGGCGTAGGAGCAGCTGTCTTTTGGGCTATTCGCTGCGCTCACCCTTCGGGCCGCACTGAAGTGCGTTCAGCGCAAGCGCTGTCCCGCGTTCGCGGGAGTGACGGTGCAAGGTATCGCCCCCGCACAGGTCATCCCCGCGAACGCGGGGATCCAGAAGAAGGTAGGAGCAACGGTCCGCGATGCTTGGGGTTGGGCATTTCTGCGCCGCTTCGGCGTGTGCTGTGAGATTTTGTTTCGCCCCCTCGGGCGAGTCCCTTTTGGCGCCCTACGCAGCGCAAGAGCATCGCGGACGGAGTCCGCTCCTACGGGAGCAAAAGCAGCGCGGATCAAGATGCTCTGCACTAGCTCTTGAAGACTTCCAGAGAAACCTCCGCGCACTCCGAACGCCCCTTCAGGAGGCCGAGTGGAATCGGAGTTTCAGGGGTTGAGCGGCATGGATGCCGCGAGAGCGTCGTTGGGCCATGGATGGCCCGTCGACGCGTGCCCCTGAAACTTCGATGGAGCGAGGGAACCCCGGCGAAGCCGGGGCCGGATGCAGGGGCAAGACCTTTGGTTACTTTCTGTCGTTTGAGAAAGTAACTCGCCCGAGGGGGCGAAACCCAATACATCAGCACACGCCGAAGCGGCGCATACACACCCAAACCAAAAGCATCGCGGGTTCGCAGAAGAACCAGGCGCCCCCTCGCTCCTAAGGAATGCCCTCACCCCTTCTTCTTCGCGTACGCCGCCTCCAGCGCATCGTTGATGGTGCGCAGCACCTTCACCCGCGCAAACCGCTTGTCATTGGCCTCCACCAGCGTCCACGGCGCGATCTCGGTGCTGGTGCGGTCGACCATGTCCCCCACCGCGTCCACATAAAGATCCCACTTGTCACGGTTGCGCCAGTCTTCCTCGGTGATCTTGAAGCGCTTGAACGGAATCGACTCGCGCTCCTTGAAGCGCTCCAGCTGGGTCTCCTGATCGATGGACAGCCAGAACTTCACCACCACGATGCCGAAGTTGACCAACTGCTCCTCGAAGTCGTTGATCTCCGCGTAGGCGCGCAACCAGTCCGCATCCGAGGCGAAGCCCTCGACCCGTTCCACCAGTACGCGGCCATACCAGGAGCGGTCGAAGATGGTGAACTGCCGGCGCGCCGGCATGTGCCGCCAGAAACGCCACAGGTACGGCTGCGCGCGCTCCTCCTCGGTGGGCGCGGCGATCGGCACGATGTGGTACTGCCGCGGGTCCAGTGCGTCGGTCACGCGGCGGATGGCGCCGCCCTTGCCGGCGGCGTCGTTGCCCTCGAACACGGCGACCAGCGAATGGCTGCGGAAGCGCTTGTCGCGCATCAACGTGGCCAGGCGCGCCTGCTCCTTGGCCATCTGCTCCTTGTACTGGTCCTTGTCCAGCGCCAGGCTCAGGTCGAGCGCGCCGAGCAGCCCCTTGTTGTCCAGGCTGGAAACCAGGGGCGCGGCATGGGGTTGCGGTGTGGGGCGGCCCTCGCGCTTGAGCGCCGCCTGCAGGCCTTCGAGGATGGTGCGGCCCACCGTCAGGCTGCGGTAGCGCTCATCGGCGCCCTCGACCACGTACCAGGGCGCATAGTCGCGGCTGGTGCGGCGCAGCACGCGCTCGCCGTAGCGCACGAACTTGTCGTAGACCTCGCTCTGCTTCCAGTCCAGGTCGCTGAGCTGCCAGCTGCGCTGCGGGTCGTTCTCCAGGGTCTTGAGGCGTTCCTTGAGCTGCTTCTTGGACAGGTGGAACCAGAACTTGAAGATCAGCGCGCCTTCGTCGGAATACATGCGTTCGAAGCGCTCGGCGTCGCCGATCAGGCCGTCCAGCTGGCTGTCCTTGATCTCGCCGGTCACCCGCGAATAGAGCATCTGGCTGTACCAGTTGCCGAAGAAGATGCCGATGCGCCCCTTGGGCGGCAGTTTGCGCCAGAAACGCCATTGCGGCGGGCGGGAGAGTTCCTCGTCGGTGGGCAGGAGGAAGCTCTCCACCTGGATCAGGCGCGGGTCCATCCATTCGTTGAGCAGCTTCACCGTCTCGCCCTTGCCGGCGCCCTCGATGCCGTTGATCAGGATGATTACCGGGAAGCGCGCCTGCTGCTTGAGCTCGTACTGGGCTTCGAGCAAGGCCTCGCGCAGGACGGCGACCTCCTTCTCGTAGGTTTCCTTGTCGATGGAATGGCCGATCTCGGCGGATTCGAACATGCACCTCTCCTTGTTTCCGAATGCCATAAAAGGTAGCGGATGTGCCGGCAGCACTGTCGAGATTTTGTCGTGCCCGTGACAATGACACGCAGGATCGGCAGCTAGCCGACCATCCGCCGCGGCAACGCGGCGCACATCGAAACATCGCCAACCGCTGAGGTCCGCGCGACGGATCGGCTAAACTGCCGCCTTTGCTTTCACCACGATCGACGCATGTCCCCTACCCCACCCAAACCCCATAGCGCCCAGATCGACTGGGACGAAAACGGCCAACCCACCTCCCGCGTCTACGGCGACGTGTACTTCTCCCGCGCCTCCGGCATCGCGGAGACGCACCACGTGTTCATCGCCGGCAACCGCCTGCCCGAACGCTTCGCCGCACTGCCGGCCGGCGGACGGCTGTGCATCGGCGAGACAGGCTTCGGTACCGGGCTGAACTTCCTCTGCGCCTGGCAGCAGTTCGAGGCGCTGGCGCCGGCCGATGCGCGGCTGCATTTCGTCAGCGTGGAGAAGTTCCCGGTGGCGCTGGAGGACCTGCGTCGTGCCTTCGCCCTCTGGCCGGAGCTGGCGCACCTGTCGGAGCAGCTGCTGGCGCAGTACGTCGGGATCAACCCCGGCTTCCAGCGCTTCGTCTTCGCCGGCGGCCGCGTGGTACTGACCCTGCTGGTGGGCGACGTGCTGGACATGCTGCCGGAGCTGGACGCACGCATCGACGCCTGGTTCCTCGATGGCTTCTCCCCGTCGAAGAACCCCGAGATGTGGAACGACGCGCTGTACGCCCAGCTTGCCAGGCTCTCGGCGCCGGGCACGACCCTGGCTACCTTCACCAGCGCCGGTTTCGTCCGCCGTGGATTGGGCGCCGCCGGCTTCAAGATCCGTCGCACCCTGGGCTTCGGCAAGAAATGGGAAATGTCCCAGGGCGAATACGTCGGCGCCGAACCGCCTGCCGCTAAACCCTGGTACGCCCGCCCTGCCCGTCGCTCTCCCCAGGACGGCGAGGGCCCGCGCGAGGCACTGGTGATCGGCGGCGGCATGGCCGGTTGCGCCAGCGCCGCCAGCCTCGCCGCACGCGGTTGGCAGGTGACGCTGATCGAACGCCACGGCGCCCTGGCCGAGGAAGCCTCGGGCAATCCCCAGGGCGTGCTCTACCTCAAGCTGTCGGCCCACGGCACCGCATTGTCGCGCCTGATCGTCAGCGGATTCGGGCATACCCGGCGGCTGATCGAAAGGTTGCAGAAAGACCAGGACTGGTCCGACTGCGGCGTATTGCAACTGGGGTTCGACGAGGCCGAAACCGAGCGCCAGGCGAAGCTGGCCGAGGCCTTCCCCGACACGCTGCTGCGCCAGCTGGACAAGGCCGAAGCCGAGGCCATCGCCGGTATCGGCCTGCCGGCCGGCGGCCTGTTCTACCCCGAGGGCGGCTGGGTGCATCCGCCAGCCCTGTGCCGGCATCTGGCGCAACATCCGAATATCCGTGTGCTGACCGGCGAGGAAGTCCGCCTTCAGCGCGAGGCCGACGGCTGGAGCGCCTGGAGCGGCGGCGACAAGCTCGCCAGCGCGCCGGTCGCCATCCTCGCCACCGCCGCCGAGGTGCGCCGCTTCGAGGGCGCGCAGGGCCTGCCGATGAAGCGCATCCGCGGGCAGATCACCCGCCTGCCGGTCACCGCCGAGAGCGCAGCGCTGAGCACCGTGGTCTGTGCCGAAGGCTACGTCGCCCCGCCACGCCACGGCGAGCACACCTTGGGCGCCAGTTTCGAATTCAAGCGAGACGACACTGAGCCATCATTGGAAGAACACCTGGGCAACCTCGACCTGCTGGCGGAGATATCCACAGACCTGAGCGAACGCCTGCACGTCGCCCAGCTCGACCCGGCAACCCTGCAAGGCCGCGCAGCCTTCCGCTGCACCACGCCGGACTACCTGCCGCTGGTGGGCCCGCTGGCCGACCACGCTGCCTTCGCGGCGGCCTACGCGGTGCTCGGCAAGGACGCCCGGCAGGTGCCGGAAACGCCCTGTCCCTGGCTGGACGGCCTGTACTTGAACAGCGCCCACGGTTCGCGCGGGCTGGTCACCGCTCCGCTGGCCGGCGAGCTGCTGGCGGCCTGGCTGGACGACGAGCCGCTGCCCCTGCCGCGCGCCGTGGCCGAAGCCTGTCACCCCAATCGTTTCTTCCTGCGCGAAGTGGTACGCGGGCAGAAGACATCCTGATCACCGCGCGGCCGGACGGGCCGCGGCAACACTTCCAGAGCGGACCACCGACATGGATGCACTGCTGTTCGAATCCTCCGCCATCGGCCTGATCCTGGGCCTGCTGCTGGGCCTCACCGGCGCCGGCGGTTCGCTGGTGGCCCTGCCCCTGCTGCTCAGCCTGCACCTGCCGCTGCACGATGCCATCGGCGTCAGCCTCGGCGCCGTGGCGCTGTCGGCGGCCATTGGTGCGGTGCCGCGCGCGCGGCAGGGCCAGGTGGCATGGAAGCCGCTGTTCTGGCTGGTGATCACCGGCTGGCCGGGCAATGCCGTCGGCCAGTGGCTGGGGAAATTCGTACCAGACTCCTGGCTGATCGTCGGCTTCTGCCTGCTGGTGCTGTGGTCGGCCTGGCGCATGTGGCAGGGCTCCAGCCAGCCACGCACCTGCAACAAGCCGATGCGCAACGGGCCGTTGCTCGGCGTCGGCCTTGCGGTGGGACTACTCTCCGGCCTGATGGGCGTGGGCGGCGGCTTCCTGATCGTGCCGGGGCTGCTGTGGTTCACCCCGCTGTCGATGCTGGCGGCAACGGCGACCTCGATGGCAGTGATCGCACTGGTGTCCGGCGGCGGCTTCCTGCTCTATCTAACCCATGCCCAGCCGCCGCTGCCGTTGCTGGCGTGCCTTGCGGCGGGCGGCGCGCTCGGCGTGCTGTTCGGCAACCGCCTGGCGGTGCGCCTGGGTGGCGCGACGCTGCAACGTCTGTTCGCCCTGATGCTGGTGGCGGTCAGTCTGTCGCTGGCTGCGCAGAAGTTGCTGACGTCCTAGCTCGCCTCTTCTTCCTCAACCGCCGCGTCGGGTGTCTCGAACAGTTCGGCAGCGCGCAGCAGCCCGGCGAGAATGGTGTGCTGCTCCCATTCCGGCAGTCCGGCAAAACGCTCCAGGGCGTGCTCGGGCAGCAGCTCCGGTCCGTCGCGCAGCGCCTCCAGGCCCGCGTCGTTCAGACTCAGCCACTGCTTGCGGCGGTCGTCGGTATCGCGCCGGCGGGTCAGCAGCCGCTGGCTTTCCAGGCGCGCCAGGGCGCCTGACAGCGACGACTGGGACAGCGCGACCTGCCCGGCCAACTGACCAGCGGTAATTTCCCCCTCCAGCGCCACCACCTGCAGGATCAGCAGTTGCAGCGGCGTCAATTCGCCATCGCGCCCCAGGCTCTTGGAGTGCACGTCGGCCGCCTGCTGCAACCGACGCAACGCCTGCAGCATCGACAGGGCATGGGCATTGCGCGTCTTGGATTTGCTATCGGCCATCATCGCTCACCTGCGCCTTCGAACTTTCCTCAATGAAATCAAATAGAACTCTCAACCAATCGGACGGTCCTCCCCTATGGCCCCCCTGGAGGGACCACCCACTCATCCCCAACGGAGAACCGGTAAGGACATGTGCGGAATAGCAGGAGAACTTCGTTTCGATAAACAGGCCGCCGATCTCGCCGCGGTCGAACGCATCACCCACCACCTCGCCCCGCGGGGCCCCGATGCCTGGGGTTTCCACAGCGAAGGGCCATTGGCCCTGGGACACCGGCGCCTGAAGATCATGGACCTGGCCGAAGCGTCCGGCCAGCCGATGATCGACCCGACGCTGGGCCTGTCGCTGGTGTTCAACGGTGCAATCTACAACTACCCCGAGCTACGCGGGGAGCTGGAAGCCCTCGGCTACCACTTTTTTTCCGGAGGCGATACCGAAGTCCTTCTAAAGGGATACCACGCCTGGGGCGAAGAACTATTGCCTCGCCTCAATGGCATGTTTGCGTTCGCCATCTGGGAACGCGACAAACGGCGTCTGTTCATCGCCCGCGACCGGCTGGGCATCAAGCCGCTGTACCTATCGAAGACCGGCCAGCGCCTGCGCTTCGCCTCCAGCCTGCCGGCGCTGCTAAAGGGTGGCGACATCGATCCGGCGCTGGACCCGGTGGCGCTCAACCACTACCTCAACTTCCACGCCGTGGTGCCCGCACCGCGCACCCTGCTGGCCGAGGTGCAGAAGCTGCCGCCGGCCACCTGGATGAGCATCGACGCCGAAGGCCACACCGAGCGCCAGCGCTGGTGGAACCTCGATTACGGCCCGCTGCCCGATGAGCGGGAACTGACCCTGGACGACTGGGAAGACCGCCTGCTGGGCAGCCTGCGCGACGCCGTGAGCGTGCGCCAGCGCGCCGCCCGCGAAGTCGGCGTGCTGCTCTCCGGCGGAGTCGATTCGAGCCTGCTGGTCGGGCTGCTGCACGAAGCGGGGGTCGACAACCTGCTGACCTTCTCCATCGGCTTCGAGGATGCCGGCGGCGAGCGCGGCGACGAGTTCCAGTACTCCGACCTGATCGCCCGGCACTACGGCACCCGCCACCACCAGCTGCGCATCGCCGAGAAGGAAGTCATCGAGCAGTTGCCGGCGGCCTTCCAGGCCATGAGCGAGCCCATGGTCAGCCATGACTGCATTGCCTTCTACCTGCTCTCCCGCGAAGTGTCGAAGCACTGCAAGGTGGTACAGAGCGGCCAGGGCGCCGACGAGCTGTTCGCCGGCTATCACTGGTACCCGAAGGTGGCCGGCGCCAAGGACCCGCTGCAGGCCTACCGCACCGCGTTCTTCGACCGCAGCCACGGCGAGTATCTGGAAACCGTGCGCGCAGCCCTGCGGGTGGAGGACGTGGCCGGTGAGTTCGTCCGCGAGCACTTCGCCCAGCCCGGCGCCGACGACCCGGTGGACAAGGCCCTGCGCCTGGACAGCACCATCATGCTGGTCGACGACCCGGTCAAGCGGGTCGACAACATGACCATGGCCTGGAGCCTGGAAGCCCGCGTGCCATTCCTCGACTACCGGGTGGCGGAGCTGTCGGCGCGCATCCCTTCGCGCTTCAAGCTCGGCGACGGCGGCAAGCAGGTGCTCAAGGCCGCTGCGCGAAAGGTCATCCCCAACGCGGTCATCGACCGGCCCAAGGGCTACTTCCCGGTGCCGGGCCTCAAGCACCTGCAAGGCAACACCCGTGCCTGGGTCAGCGAACTGCTGCTGGACCCGAGCCAGGATCGAGGCCTGTTCGAGACGGCGATGTTCGACCGCCTGCTCAGCGACCCGTCGACCGACCTCACGCCGCTGCGGGGCTCCAAGCTCTGGCAGTTGGCCGCGCTCAATCTCTGGCTGACCGAACAAGGTTTGTGAAGCCCAGGACGAATGCTTTTCACGGAGTTGACCATGAAGACCCATTTGAACCTGCCTCACCCGCACAACCAGCGCCTGCTGCGAGGCCAGACGCCCACCTACGAACGCCTCCAGGCGCGCTTCGCCGGCGACCATGCGCAGCGCCCCGAGGGCCCGCTGATCCTGCAATGCGGCTGGGGCCGCCTGCTGATCGGCCACACCTTCGCCACGGCCGAGCAACTGGCCGCCGAGCTGCTCAACGAACGCCCGGGCGAGCGTGACATCGCCCTCTACGTGGCGGCGCCACAACAGGTGCTGGCCAAGGCCCCGCAGCAACTCTTCCTCGACCCCTCCGATGCGCTGCGCCTGTGGTTCACCGACTATCGCCCGGCGCGCCGGCCGTTCCGCGGCTTCCGAATCCGCCGGGTACACAGCGACGAAGACTGGGCCGCGATCAACCGCCTGTACCTCTCGCGCGGCATGCTGCCGGTCGATCCGGCCAACGTCACGCCGCGCCACCAAGGCGGGCCGGCCTACTGGCTGGCCGAGGACGACGAGACCGGTACGGTGATCGGCACCGTCATGGGCATCAACCACGCCAAGGCCTTCCGCGACCCGGAAGGCGGCTCCAGCCTCTGGTGCCTGGCGGTGGACCCGCAGTCCAGCCGCCCAGGCGTCGGCGAAGCGCTGGTGCGCCACCTGATCGAGCACTTCATGAGCCGGGGCCTGGCCTATCTCGACCTGTCGGTGCTGCACGGCAACCAGCAGGCCAAGTCGCTGTACCGCAAGCTGCGCTTCCGCGAGCTGCCGACCTTCGCGGTGAAGTGCAAGAACGGCATCAACCAGTCGCTGTTCCTCGGCCCCGGCCCGGAAGAAGGCCTGAACCCCTACGCCCGGATCATCGTCGACGAAGCCCATCGGCGCGGCATCGACGTGCAGGTGCAGGACGCCGACGCCGGACTGTTCATCCTCACCCAGGGTGGCCGGCGCATCCGCTGCCGCGAATCGCTGTGCGACCTGACCAGCGCGGTCAGCATGAGCCTGTGCCAGGACAAGACCCTCACCCACCGCGCCCTCGACCGGGTCGGCCTGCGCCAGCCGCAGCAGCGCCTGGCGGGCTGCGCCAGGGACAACGCGAAGTTCCTCGCCGAACACGGCTCATTGGTGGTCAAGCCGGTGGACGGCGAACAGGGCCAGGGGGTTGCCGTGGACCTGCGCAGCACCGGCGAAGTGGAAAGCGCCATCGCCCATGCCCGGCAGTTCGACACCCGCGTGCTGCTGGAGAGCTACCACCCCGGCCAGGACCTGCGCATCGTAGTGATCGGCTATGAAGTGGTGGCCGCCGCGATCCGTCGCCCCGCCGAAGTGATCGGCGATGGCCGGCACAGCATCCGCCGGCTGATCGAGGCGCAGAGCCGCCGCCGGCAGGCCGCCACCGGCGGCGAAAGCCGCATCCCGCTGGACGGCGAGACCGAGCGCACCCTGGCCGCCGCCGGCTTCGGCTACGACGACGTGCTGCCCAGCGGCCAGCGCCTGGCCGTGCGCCGCACCGCCAACCTGCACACCGGCGGTACCCTGGAGGACGTCACCGAGCGGCTGCATCCGAAACTGGCCGAAGCGGCGATCCGCGCGGCGCGCGCGCTGGAAATCCCGGTCACCGGCCTCGACCTGCTGGTACGCGACGCCGACCAGCCGGAATACGTGATCATCGAAGCCAACGAGCGGCCCGGGCTGGCCAACCATGAGCCGCAGCCCACCGCCGAGCGCTTCCTCGACCTGCTGTTCCCGCTGAGCCGCGAGCTGCTCAACCGCGAATCGCCCCCGGGCATGGAGGCATCTGCATGAATTCATTGCCACAACCCGACCTCAACTACCTGCAGCGCGTGCTGCTGGAAATGCTCGCCATCCCCAGCCCCACCGGCTTCACCGACACCATCGTGC
Source organism: Pseudomonas sp. B1-22 (assembly GCF_050474425.1). Classification (NCBI taxonomy): domain Bacteria; kingdom Pseudomonadati; phylum Pseudomonadota; class Gammaproteobacteria; order Pseudomonadales; family Pseudomonadaceae; genus Pseudomonas; species Pseudomonas sp. B1-22. Next base: position 386,018 of record NZ_JBCHVH010000002.1, read on the forward strand.
GCTACGTCGCCGAACGTCTGGAGGAGATCGGCGTGCCCTTCGAGATGACCCGCCGCGGAACCATCCGCGCGACGCTCTCCGGCCGGCGCAACAGCCCGGACCGTGCGGTCTCGGCGCACCTGGACACCATTGGCGCCATCGTCCGCGAGATCAAGCCCAACGGCCGCCTGGCGCTGGCGCCGGTCGGCTGCTGGTCGAGCCGCTTCGCCGAGGGCAGCCGGGTCACGGTGTTCTGCGAGAACGGCGTGCTGCGTGGCAGCGTGCTGCCGCTGATGGCTTCCGGGCACGCCTTCAATACCGCCGTGGATACCTTGCCGATCAGCTGGGACCACGTCGAACTGCGGCTGGACACCTACACCGTCAGCCGCGCCGACAGCGAGACCCTGGGCGTGGCCATCGGCGATTTCGTCGCCTTCGATCCCCTGCCGGAGTTCACCGAGAGCGGCCACATCAGCGCCCGCCACCTCGACGACAAGGCCGGGGTCGCCGCGCTGCTGGCGGCGCTGAAGGCGATCCGCGAGAGCGGCCAGCAACCGCCGATCGACTGCCACCCGCTGTTCACCATCACCGAGGAAATCGGCTCCGGCGCGGCGGGCGCGCTGCCCTGGGACGTCAGCGAGTTCGTCGGCATCGACATCGCCCCGGTGGCCGAGGGGCAGAACTCCAGCGAGCACGCGGTAAGCGTGGCCCTGCAGGACTCCGGCGGACCGTACGACTACCACCTGTCGCGGCACCTGCTGCGGCTGAGCGAGCGCCACGAGATCGCCGTACGCCGCGACCTGTTCCGCTACTACCACAGCGATGCGCAGTCGGCGATCACCGCCGGCCACGACATCCGCACCGCACTGCTGGCGTTCGGCTGCGACGCCACCCACGGCTACGAGCGCACCCACATCGACAGCCTGTCTGCCCTGTCGAAATTGCTGACGGCCTACCTGCTGAGCCCGCCGGTGTTCGACAGCGACGCCGAACCGAGCGAAGGCGCGCTGGAGCGCTTCAGCAAACAGCTGGAACATCCGGTGCACATGGAGAGCACCACCCATGTGCCGCCAGTGGACGATCTGCTGGAGAACGGCGACAGCACGGACAAGAACAGGAACTGAAGCTGCACTCGCCGCGGCGCGGGACTACAATCCCGCGCTGCGATTTGCGAGTACCCGCCATGCTGATTCCCTTTGACCTGATCGAAGCCGACACCCTCAACAACCTGCTGGAAGACTTCGTCACCCGCGAAGGCACCGACAACGGCGACGACACGCCGCTGGACGTGCGCGTGGAGCGCGCGCGGCATGCCTTGAAGCGTGGCGAGGCGGTGATCGTCTTCGATCCGGAAAGCCAGCAGTGCCAGCTGATGCTGAAAAGCGAAGTGCCGAGGGAGTGGCTGGAGGACTGAGACAGGTGGTGAACCAGTAGGAGCGGACTCTGTCCGCGATAGCCCAGCACCGAAGCGAATCGCGGACGGAGACCGCTCCTACGAAAAGCCATCCCCATAAAAAAGCCCGGCGCAAGGCCGAGCACGTCCAGATCAGGACAGCTCAGTGTGTGTCCAGTAGCGCCAGCGCCTCGCGGCTCAGGCGTTCGACCGTGGCCCAGTCGCCGCTGTCGATGGCGGCCTTGGGCAGCATCCAGCTGCCGCCCACGCACATCACGTTGGCCAGCCGGTAGTAGTCATTCAGGTTGTCCGGGCCGACGCCGCCGGTGGGGCAGAAACGCACCTCCGGGAACGGCCCGCCAAAGGCCTTGAGCGCTTCCACGCCACCGCAGACCTTCGCCGGGAACAGCTTGAAGCGGCGCAGCCCGTAGCGGTAAGCCGTCATGATTTCCGACGCAGTGGCCACGCCCGGCAGCAGCGGCACAGGGCGGCCAATGGCGTATTGCAGCAACTCATCGGTGCAACCCGGCGTGACGATGAACTTCGCCCCCGCCTCTTCCGCCTGGCGGAAGGTCTGCGGATCGAGCACGGTGCCGGCGCCGACCAGCAGCTCAGGGCGTTGTTCGCTCAACTGGCGGATCGCGGTGAGCCCCAGCGACGTCCGCAACGTGACTTCCAGGACGGTGATCCCGCCAGCGGCAAGGGCATCCGCCATGGGCAGGATGTCCGCCTCGCGGTCGATGGTGATCACCGGCAGGATGCGTGCACGCTGCGCCAGGGCATCGATCTGCTGGATGTGTTGTTCAGACATTGCGGTAACTCCGTGCCTCAGGGGCACCAGTGGATCGAAAGAGGCGCGCGCAGGAACGCGTTCACCGGCATGCGCAGGTCGTCGTTGTCACTGAGCGCCTGGCTCAGGGTGGCCAGCTTGGCCTCGCCCTGGATCGCCAGGATCTGCACCCGCGCGCCCTGCAGCACGGCGCGGGTCAGGGTCAGGCGCTGACGGGGCACGCTCGGTGCCCACATCGGCAGGCAGCGGCGCGTGCTCACGGGGTCGAGCGCTTCAGCCAGGCCGGCGCTGCCGGGGAACAACGACGCCGTGTGGCCATCGTCGCCCATGCCGAGCACCAGCACATCGATGGGCAGGCTCAGTTCATGCAGGAATCGGTCGGCCTTGTCCGCCGCCTCGTCCAGCGAGGCCGCCGGCTGATAAAGACCGATAAAGTGCGCCCTGGCCGCCATGCCCTTGAGCAGGTGGCGGCGCAGCAGGCCGGCATTGCTGTCCGGGTGCGATTCGGGCACCCAGCGCTCGTCGGCCAGGCTGACGGACACCTTCGACCAGTCCAGCTCGGCGCCGCTCAACGCTTCGAGGAAGGCCACCGGGCTGCGCCCGCCGGATACCACCAACAGCGCGTGACCACGCGCGTTCAACGCCTCGCGCAGGGCATCGGCTACCGCTTCGGCCAGGCCGAGAGCCTGCTCCGCGGCGTTGTTCCAGGTCGTCCAGGCCATGCCTTCAGCCAGTTTCGGTTCAGTGATCGCCATACCAGTCCCTCCCGTCGCGCGCGATCAGGGCAACAGCCGCCTGCGGTCCCCAACTGCCCGCCGGGTACGGCTTGGGCTGTTCGCCCAGACGTCCCCAGCCGGCGATCAGGTGGTCACACCATTTCCAGGCGAACTCCACCTCGTCCTTGCGTACGAACAGGTACTGATTGCCTTGCATGACTTCCAGCAGCAGTCGCTCGTAGGCATCCGGCGTACGGGCTGTGTGGAAGGTCTCGGAGAAATTCAGTTGCAGCGGGCCGGTGCGCAGTTGCATGCCCTTGCCCAGGCCCTGGTCCTTGGTCATCACCTGCAGGGAAATGCCCTCGTCCGGCTGCAGGCGGATGATCAGGCGGTTGCTGATCAGCGAACGCTGCTCCGGAGCAAAGATGTAGTGCGGCGGCTCCTTGAAGTGGATGACGATCTGCGACAGCTTCTGCGGCATGCGCTTGCCGGTACGCAGATAGAACGGCACGCCGGACCAGCGCCAGTTGCGGATGTCCACGCGCAGCGCAACAAAGGTCTCGGCATCACTGTTGGGGTTGGCATTTTCCTCGGCGAGGTAGCCGGGCACCGCCTTGCCGTCGATGAAACCGGCGGTGTACTGCCCGCGTACCACGCGGGTGGCCAGTTGCTCCGGCGCAATGGGCTCCAGCGCGCGCAGCACCTTCACCTTCTCGTCGCGGATGCTGTCGGCGGTCAGGTCAGCCGGCGGGTCCATGGCGATCAGGCAGAGCAGCTGCAGCAAATGGTTCTGCACCATGTCGCGCAGTTGGCCGGCCTTGTCGAAGTAGCCCCAGCGGCCTTCGATCCCGACCTTCTCGGCCACGGTGATTTCCACGTGGGAAATGTTGTTCTGGTTCCACTGGGTCTCGAACAGGCTGTTGGCGAAACGCAGTGCAATGAGGTTCTGCACCGTCTCCTTGCCCAGGTAGTGGTCGATCCGGTAGATGCGGTTTTCCGGGAAGAAGCGCGCTACCGCGTCGTTCACCGCGCGGGACGACTCCAGGTCGTGGCCGATGGGCTTCTCCAGCACCACCCGGGTGCGCTCGGCGAGGCCGACGGCAGCGAGGTTCTCGCAGATACCGCCGAACACCGAAGCGGCGGTGGCGAAGTAGGCCACCAGGGTTCGTTCCTCACCGACCTGTTCGGCCAGCGCCGCATAGGAACCGGCATCGAGGAAATCCATGTTCAGGTGAGTCAGGCGTGCGCGAAAGCGCGTCCACACCGATTCATCCCACTCCTTCGCCGGCACCGCCAGGCGCAGGCGTTGTTCGACGATGGCCAGCGGGGCTTCGCCTGCTCCCTCATCACGGGCCAGGGTGAGAATACGGGTATCGCCGTGCAGCAGGCTCTCGCGATCGAGCTGGTACAGCGCGGGGAGCAGCTTGCGCAGGGCGAGATCACCCAGTGCGCCGAACAGCGCCAGGGTGCAGGGCAGAACGCGGACATCAGGCATTTGTTGTTACCAACCAAATTTTGAACGATAGTTAGCCTTCCACGCCGGCATTAAGACAAATATGTAGTAATTAAACAACATATTTTTGCCGTTTCGCGCCGTTGTTGGTCGCCTGCCGGCCTGACGTTAGGATAGCGCCGCTGGCCGCCCCTACCCGGCCAACCGTCGATTGCCCAAGGAGCACGGATGAAAAACCTGCTGGAGCAGATCCAGAGCCGTCTGGAACAGCTGAACAAGGCCGAGCGCAAGGTCGCCGAAGTGATACTGCGCGACCCGCAGCAGGCCACGCGCTTCAGCATTGCCGCGCTGGCCCAGGCATCCAGCGTCAGCGAGCCGACGGTGAACCGCTTCTGCCGCTCCTTCGGCATGAGCGGCTATCCGGAACTGAAGATCCAGCTGGCCCAGAGCCTGGCCAGCGGCGCGGCCTTCGTCGCCCAGGCAGTGGCCGAGAACGACGGGCCCGAGGCCTACACGCGGAAGATCTTCAGCAGCACCATCGCCTCGCTGGACAGCGCCTACAAACTGCTCGACCCGAAGGTGATCGACCGCGCCGTGGACCTGCTGATCCAGGCCCGGCAGATCCATTTCTTCGGGCTCGGCGCGTCAAGCTCGGTGGCGCTGGACGCGCAGCACAAATTCTTCCGTTTCAACCTGGCGGTGTCGGCCCACAGCGACGTGCTGATGCAGCGGATGATCGCCTCGGTGGCGCACACCGGCGACCTGTTCGTAGTGATTTCCTACACAGGGCGTACCCGCGAGCTGGTGGAAGTGGCGCACCTGGCGCGGCAGAACGGCGCCTCGGTGCTCGGCCTGACCGCCGCCGATTCGCCCCTGGCCCGCGCCAGCACCCTGAGTCTGGACATCCCGCTGCCGGAAGACACCGACATCTACATGCCGATGACCTCGCGGATCATTCAGCTCACCGTGCTCGACGTGCTCGCCACCGGCGTGACCCTGCGCCGCGGTGTGGATTTCCAGCCGCACCTGCGCAGGATCAAGGAGAGCCTGGTGCCGACGCGCTACCAGCTCGATGAGGAAGATTGATGGGCCTGCAGCGACGCCGGATGACCCTCAGCGGCACCGAGCCTATCGCGGACAGAGTCCGCTCCTACGCAAAGCATTACGCCCAGACGTAGGGCGTATAACGCTCCGCGTTATACGCCGCTTGACCACGATATCGGTCTGAATCGGCGTACAACCGCGAACGGTTGTACGCCCTACGCATGATCAGTCAGACCAACCCGGCCCGCAGGTTCAGCAGCATCCGCTCGCCCTGCGCCAGGATCAGCCCACCCGCGCGATAGCCGGCAGCGCCGATGCACAGGAAGCGATCCGCCTCGGCCGCCGCCACCTGCTCCACCACGCGGCTACCGGGGTGCCAGATGACGCTGCCGGCGCCGACATTCTTGTCGATGCGCAAGCGACGCTGCCAGCCGGCATCTTCCAGCACCAGGGCGCCCGTGTTGTAGAGCACCTGCTTGACTGCCCCCCGAGGGGCCCAGGTATTGGGCAGGCCGCTGGCCTTGCCGTCCAGCTCCATCCCGTGGACCACGGAGCGGCGCAGCGAGCCCACGCGCCAGTAAGGCTGCAGGGCAAAGCTGAACAGGCAGTCGCTGTCATCTTCGTGATAGCTGGAGAGTTCGATATCCAGGTCCTGGCCCAGGCGCGCCTCCAGGCGCACATGCCAGTCCTCGACGTCCAGTTGCCAGCTGACCACCACCTTGCTGTCGTCAGCCCAGGCGTCGAGCATCCGCCATTCGCGCTGGCGCGCCCAGCCGTGCTGGGGCCAGTCGGGCTCGACCGGATGGCTGCCGAACCAGGGCCAGCACACCGGGATGCCGCCACGGATGGGCGCCGTGCTCAGGCTCGGCCACTGGCTGGAACACCACAGCAGTGGGCGCGCGCCGCGCGGCTGGAAGTGCAGCAATTGCGCGCCCTGGCGGCTGAATACCGCCTGGCACTGCGGATGGTCGATCAGCAGCAGGTCGCGACGCTGGAAGCGCACCCAGTCGAAGGGGCGCTTGGCCCGCATGGAATGAAAAAAGCGCTGCAGCGGATGCTCGAGCATTATCCGGATGTCCTGATCCAATCCCTGCCCGGACACTCCGGGGCGTAAAGAGGCTGTAGTTTCACTACATTCGATGAAAGGCGGCGATTCTACCCGCAAAGCCTAGTCACGCGCAGCGTCCACGCCAACGAAAAGCGCCCCGCACCGCCCGCCCGGCTCAGGATTTGGCCCGCAGGGCCTGTTCCAAGGCAACACCAGCACCGAACAGACCGGGATACTCCGCCATCATCACCCACACCGGCACCTGCTCCAGGTATGGCCCGCTGGTCTTGCCGCGTGCCGCGAAGGCTGCGGCGAAACCGCTGCGCTGGAAGCGTTCGAGGAAGCGCGGAACGATACCGCCAGTGATGTACACACCACCCAGCGCGCCCACCGTCAGCGCCGCGTTGCCGGCGACCCGCGCCAGCCACAGGAAGAAATGTTCGAGCACCGCGTCGGCATAGGCATCGCCGCTCATGGCGCGTTCACCGATCTGCGCCGCAGTGGCGCATTGCGGCTCGACGCCATCGATCTGGCAACTCATGCGGTAGAGGTTTTCCAGGCCGCTGCCGGATAGCACGCGCTCGGCCGAAACATGCCCGTACTTCTCGCGCAGCAATTGCCAAAGGGCGAAATCCCGCTCGGAGGTCACCGGCAGGTCGACGTGCCCGCCCTCGCAGGGCAACACCTCCCAACCGCCGGCCGGCAGCGGCATCAGGCTGGCGACCCCCAGGCCGGTGCCGGGGCCGATGATCAGTTTCGCCCGGCCCTCCAACGCGTTGCCGGGACGCACCTGCACCAGGTGCTCTTCCGAGAGCCGCGAGGCCGCCCAGGCCATGGTGCTGAAGTCATTGACCAGCAGCAGATGCCTAAGGCCCAGTGCGGCGCGAAAGGCGTCGCGCTTGATCACCCAGTGATTGTTGGTGAAGCGGAAGTCGCCGGCGCCCACCGGCCCGGCGCAGGCCAGGCAGACGATGTGGATGGCGGAGAGTGGCTGGCCGATGCGCTGCAGGTAGTCGCGCACGGCATCTTCCGGACGCTGATAGTCGGCGCAGGCCAGGACCTGGATGGATTCGAGTACCTCACCGCGCCACAGGGCGAAGCGGGCGTTGGTGCCACCAATGTCGCCGACCAGGGCGAAAGCGTTCTGGGCGTTGCTGGAATTCATGGCGAGCTCGGCCTGGAAGTTGTGGGAAAGGGCTCATGCCAGCATAGGACATCGACCCGGGCCCACCCGCGCGACGGTCACTCCATCGCGCGCGCGGGCGCGCGTCTCAGATCGAGCCGTTGAGTTCGGCGGTGAAGCTGCAGGCCCCCTGCTCCGCCGGGCTGAAGGCCTGGCGCATGAAGGCGAAGAGTTCCCGGCCCATGCCAAGGTTATCGATGACCGGAGTTTCCACCAGCGGACGGGCTTCCCATTCCGCCGCATCCACCAGCACGCGCAGCTCGCCGGTGGTGCCGTCGACACGCACCACGTCGCCGTCGCGCAGCTTGGCCAGCGGGCCGCCGTTGAGCGCTTCCGGGGACACGTGGATCGCCGCCGGCACCTTGCCGGACGCGCCCGACATGCGCCCGTCGGTCACCAGCGCTACCTTGAAGCCACGGTCCTGCAGCACGCCGAGGAAGGGCGTGAGCTTGTGCAGCTCCGGCATGCCGTTGGCGCGCGGCCCCTGGAAGCGCACCACGGCCACCAGGTCGCGCTCCAGCTCGCCGGCCTTGAAGGCGGCGGCCAGGCTGGCCTGGTCGTGGAAAATGCGCACCGGCGCCTCGACGATCTGGTGCTCCGGCGCCACGGCGGACACCTTCATCACGCCACGGCCGAGGTTGCCTTCCATCAGGCGCAGGCCGCCTTCGGGGGAGAACGGCTTGTCGATGGGGCGCAGGATGTTCTCGTCCAGGCTCGCCGCCGGACCTTCGCGCCAGACCAGCTTGCCGTCTTCGAGGAAAGGCTCCTGCACGTAACGGCGCAGGCCCTTGCCGACCACGGTCTGCACGTCTTCATGCAGCAGGCCGCCATCGAGCAGCTGGCGGATCAGGAAGGACATGCCGCCCGCCGCCTGGAAGTGGTTGATGTCGGCCTGGCCGTTGGGATAGATGCGCGCCAGGGTCGGCACCACTTCGGAGAGGTCGGCCATGTCCTGCCAGGTCAGCTGGATGCCAGCGGCCTGGGCGATGGCCAACAGGTGCAGGGTGTGGTTGGTCGAGCCGCCGGTGGCCAGCAGCGCCACCACGGAGTTGACCATGGCCTTCTCGTCGACGATTTCGGCCATGGGCACGAACTGGCCGTTTTCCGGCGTCAGGCGCGCGGCCTGGCGGGCGGCTTCGCGGGTCAGCTCGTCGCGCAGCGGGGTGTTCGGGTTGACGAAGGAGGCGCCCGGCAGGTGCAGGCCCATCACTTCCACCAGCAGCTGGTTGGTGTTGGCGGTGCCGTAGAAGGTGCAGGTGCCCGGCGCATGATAGGAGGCCATTTCCGAGGCCAGCAGCTCCTCACGGGTGGCCTTGCCTTCGGCGAACAGCTGGCGCACCGCGGCCTTCTCCTTGTTGGAGATACCGGTGGGCATGGGGCCGGCGGGCACGAACACCACCGGCAGGTGGCCGAAGCGTAGCGAGCCGATCAGCAGACCGGGGACGATCTTGTCGCACACGCCCAGGCACAGCGCCGCGTCGAACATGTTGTGGGACAGCGCAATGGCGGTGCCCATGGCGATCACGTCGCGGCTGGCCAGGGACAGTTCCATCCCCGGCTCGCCCTGGGTCACGCCGTCGCACATGGCCGGCACGCCGCCGGCGAACTGGCCGACCGAGCCGATCTGCCGCAGGGCGTCCTTGATCAGCTCCGGGAAGCGCTCCAGCGGCTGGTGCGCGGAGAGCATGTCGTTGTAGGCGGAGACGATGGCGACGTTGGCCTGGTTCATCAGCCGCAGCGCCTGTTTGTCCGACTCACCGCAGGCCGCGACGCCGTGGGCGAGGTTGCCGCAGGGCAGCGTGCCGCGGTGCGGGCCCTTGGTGGCGGCTGCCTTGACCAGATCAAGGTAGCGCTGTCGCGTGGCGGCGCTACGAGCCTGGATGCGCTGGGTGACTTCGAGCACACGGGGGTGCATGGCAGCATTCTCCTACAGACTATCAGTTGTTGTTTTTACAACATAATCTTCGAATAAAGCGCGATTACTTTTCTTCGAAGCGGAAATTTAATGTTTTTTACCACAACAAAAGAAAAGAGACGACCTCCATGACTATACGCCTGGCGATCAGTGGATTCGGCCGCATTGGTCGGAACGTCCTCCGCGCACTCTACTCGGGGCCGTATCGGGGCTGAGGCTCTTCGGCCGCCGGGGTTCGCGAGCAAGCTCGCTCCTACAAGGGCGGAGCGTACGCTCTTCGTAGGAGCGAGCTTGCTCGCGAACAGCCAGAGCACAATAGCAACGGCACATAACGCTTCGCGTTATGCGCCCCACACACTAGAATCCGCCGTCCACCTGCATCCGCCGCCCCCATGCTCGCCCTCAAGCTCACCCTGGTTCCGCTGTTCCTGCTGCTGATCTCGCTCTCCGGCCGCTGGTGGGGGCCTGCCGTCGCCGGCTGCCTCGCCACCCTGCCCGCGATCACCGGGCCGATCCTCTACCTGATCACAATCGAGCACGGCCGCGACTTCGGCGCCCAGGCCGCGTTGCTCGCGCTGGCGGCGATCTTCGCTTCGGAAGCGTTCAACTTCACTTATGCCTGGATCTGCCGACGCCACGCGTGGCCGCTGGCGCTGGGCGGCGCGATGCTCGCCTGGCTGGTCGCCGCCTGGGGGCTGACGCAACTGCCGGTCCTGCCCGCCTGGGCACTGGGCGCTGCGGCGTTGGGCACGCTGACCAGCCAATGGTTCATGCCGCGCGCGGAACTGCCGGCCGTCATCTCGCCCATCGGCCGCTTCGAGCTGGGCCTGCGCATGTTCGCCGGTGCCGTGCTGACGCTCTCCGTCACCGCCCTCGCCGGCTGGGCCGGGCCGAGCTGGAGCGGCCTGCTGGCAGTGTTCCCGCTGCTTTCCATCGTGCTCTGCGTATCGTCGCAACGGCTCAATGGCGCGGGCTTCGTCATCGTCCTGCTGCGCGGCATGGTCACTGGACGCCCGGCCTTCGGCGCCTTCTGCCTGTGGCTGGCCTTGCGGCTGCCGCAGGTCGACACCCTGCAGAGCTTCGCCGAAGCGGCATTGCTGTCGGTGCTGGTGCAGGGTGCGTTGCGCTGGATGAACGGGCGCCGGGCCAGAAAGCTGGCGAACACGGCGGCCTGAATAAAGAAAAACGCCACGGCTCGATGAGCCGTGGCGTTTTCGTTTGCGGCAGCGAGTGACGTTCAGAGCAGCGTGAAGCTCTGCTCCTTCACGTTGTCCGAGTCCAGGCCGACGTAGACCTTGAACTCGCCCGGCTCCGAGGCATAGCGCAGCTGGCTGTCGTAGAAGCGCAGGTCTTCCTCGCGGATCGGGAACTGCACCACCTTCGACTCGCCCGGCTGCAGCATGATCTTGCTGAAGCCCTTGAGCTCCTTCACCGGACGGCTGATGGAGGCGGCGACGTCGCGCAGGTAGAGCTGCACCACGGTCTCGCCGGCGAGCTTGCCGGTGTTCTTCACGGTCACGCTGGCGGTGAGCTGGTCGCCCTTCTTCAGCTTGCTGCCCGACATTTTCACGTCCGAGACGCTGAAATCGGTGTAGCTCAGGCCGTAGCCGAAGGGGTACAGCGGGCCGTTCTGCGAGTCGAAGTAGCGCGAGGTGTACTTGTTCGGGTGCTCATGGTCGAACGGGCGGCCGGTGTTCAGGTGGTTGTAGTAGATCGGCACCTGGCCCACAGAACGCGGGAAGGTCATGCTCAGCTTACCGGCCGGGTTGTAGTCGCCGAACAGCACGTCGGCGATGGCGTTGCCGCCCTCGGTGCCGCTGAACCAGGTTTCCAGGATGGCGTCGGCGTTGGCGCTCTCCCAGCGCAGGTCCAGCGGGCGGCCATTCATCAGCACCAGTACCAGCGGCTTGCCGGTGGCCTTGAGGGCCTTGAGCAGCTCGACCTGGCTCTGCGCGATGTGCAGGTTGGTCTTGCTCGACGCCTCGTGGGCCATGCCCTGGGCCTCGCCGACCACGGCCACCACCACGTCGGCCTGCTTCGCCTTGGCCACGGCCTCGTCGATCATCTCTTTCGGGCTGCGGGAGTCGACGCTGACGTCCTCGTTGTACTCGTTGAGGTACTTGATGATCTCCTGGTCATCGGTGACGTTGGCGCCCTTGGCATAGAGCAATGCGGCCTTGCCACGGGTCGCGGTGCCCATGCCCTGGAGTACGGTCACCGCCTGGAAGGCCTTGCCGGCGGCGGACCAGCTGCCCATCACGTCGCGCTTGCTGTCGGCCAGCGGGCCGACCAGGGCGATCACGCCGTCACGCTTGAGCGGCAGCACGCCGTTCTGGTTCTTCAGCAGGACCATGCCCTTGCGCGCGATCTCGCGGGCGTCGGCGCGGTGCAGGCGCTCCTCGGCGTCGGTATCCACCGGGTCCTTGCCCTGCAGGTAGCGGTAAGGGTCCTTGAACAGGCCCATGTCCCACTTGGCGGCGAGCACGTCGCGGCAGGCGCGGTCGATCTCTGCCTGGCTGATCAGCCCGGCCTTGAGCAGCTCGGGCATGTGCTTGCCGTAGAGGTCGTCGTTCATGTTCATTTCGACGCCGGCGTTGATCGCCAGGCGGGTGGCGTCGCGCTCGTTGGCGGCTACACCGTGCTTGATCAGCTCGCCCACCGCGCCGTGGTCGCTCAGGGTCAGGCCCTTGTAGCCCCACTGGCCGCGCAGCAGGTCCTGCAGCAGCCACTTGTTGGCGGTGGCGGGCACGCCGTTGATGCTGTTCAGCGAGACCATCACCGCACCGGCGCCGGCATCGATGGCCGCACGGTACGGCGGCAGGTAGTCCTGGAACATGCGCTGCGGGCTCATGTCCACGGTGTTGTAGTCGCGGCCGCCTTCACCGGCACCGTACAGGGCGAAGTGCTTGACCCCGGCCATGATGGTTTCCGGCTGGTCCAGGCCCTTGCCCTGGTAGCCCTTGACCACGGCGGCGGTGACCTTGCTGGTCAGCCAGGCGTCTTCGCCGAAGCCTTCGGAGACACGGCCCCAGCGCGGGTCGCGGGCGATGTCGACGGTGGGCGAATAGGTCAGGTTGAGGCCGTCGGCGCTGGCCTCGATGGCCGAAACGCGGGCGCTGCGCTCGATCGACGCCAGGTCCCAACTCGCCGCCAGGCCCAGACCGATGGGGAACACGGTGCGATGGCCGTGGACCACGTCATAGGCGAAGAACAGCGGGATCTTCAGGCGGCTCTTCATCGCCGCATCCTGCAGGTCGCGAATGCCCGGACGCACCACGGTGTTGAACACCGCGCCGGTGGTACCGGAGGCGATCTCCTCCAGCAGCACCGGTTTGGGATGGTCGGGACCGACGCTGACCAGGCGCAGCTGGCCGATCTTCTCTTCCTGCGTCATGCGCTGCATCAGGCTGTCGATGAAGGCATCCTTCGACTGGCCAGGCAGCGGCACGGCGGGTGCGGCGGCGGGCGCCTGGGCGGCGGAAAGCGAAGCGCTATTGAGGCCCAGCAGGAGGCCGAGCCAGCAGATACGGCTGATTGGAGTTGTTTTCATATGGGTACTCAGCAGCCTGCGCGAAGCGCCGGGCCACTGTGGATTGTTATCGAGGGTCGTCGAAGGGACGGGGATTCCGGCGGCTCCCCCGGGTGTTGCCGCCAGCGCCTTTCGAACGCGGCACATAAGGTCGTCGCGCCGAAGGCGGAAGTCAATCACCGAACGGCTGGAAAGCGCCGCTGATCTGCTGGGAAGAGCGGCCTCAATGGTCGCGATTGCGCGCGTTGAACTCCATTTCCTCGAGCATCGCCTCGCGCAGGGCGCGCTCCTCGTCCCACTCCTCTTCGGCCTCGGCGGCCGGGGGCGTGGCGGCCGGCGCGGGTTCAGGGGCGGCAGGCTCCTCGGTGTCTTCCGGCGCCGGGTCCTGCGGCTGGACCTCAGGCAAGCCGAAGACGCCGCTGAAATCGGCATCCACGCCATTGTCCTCGGCGTCCGCTGGCGGCAGGTCGATGAGGTCGTCGAAGTCGGTCTTCAGGCCCTGCTCCATCTCGTCCAGCTCGGCGAGCAGGCTGCGGAAGCTGGTTTCTTCCGGTTTTTCCTCCGGCAGCGCGGGTTCCGGCTCCTCGCCGGCATCGCGCAGCGCCTGGTCGGCCAGCGCCTGCAGCGACGGCGGAATGTAGTCCTCGTCGTACTCCTCGGGACCCGGCAGGCTGACCGTTGGCGCCATGTCTTCGAGGATCGGCTGCGGCTCGGGCTCCATCAGCTTCAGCTCGGCCAGCGGCGGCAGTTCTTCCAGGCTTTTGAGGTTGAAGTAGTCGAGGAAGGTGCGGGTGGTGGCGAGCATGGCCGGGCGACCGGGGACTTCGCGGTAGCCGACGATGCGGATCCACTCGCGCTCCATCAGCGTCTTGACGATCTGGGTGTTCACCGCGACGCCACGGATTTCCTCGATCTCGCCCCGGGTGATGGGCTGGCGGTAGGCGATCAGCGCCAGGGTCTCCAGCAGCGCACGGGAATAGCGCTGCGGGCGCTCTTCCCAGAGGCGGCCGACCCAGGGGGCGAGCTTCTCGCGCACCTGCAGGCGGTAGCCGGTGGCTACCTCCTTCAGCTCGAAGGCCCGACCGGCGCAGGACAGCGACAGCACCGCCAGCGCATCGCGGAACTGCTGCGGCTCCGGCCGTTCGGCCTCCTCGAACAGCTCGCCGAGGCGCTCCAGCGACAGCGGCTTGCCGGCCGCCAGGAGGATGCCTTCGAGCAGGGTCGCCAGTTCTTTGGGGTCGGACAGGTTCATCGAGTCGCTCAGTGGGTCAGCCGAAACGGGTGAAGGCCGGGTGGTAGGCCACTTCGCCGCGCGCCATCCGGGCCTGCGGGGTCAGGCGCAGGCATTGGCAATACGGGGCGGGAATGCCGGGGAATACCAGGGTGTCGTCGGCAACGAAGCCAAAGCGCGCATAGTAAGCCGGATCGCCCACCAGTACACAGCCAGCCACGCCATCGGCTCGCAACTGTTCCAGGCAGGCCTGTGCCAAGGCGGCGCCGATGCCGGCCTTCTGCCGCGCCGGCAGCACCGCCAGCGGCCCCAGGCCCAGCCAGCCGATGGATTGACCGTCGATGGTCACCGCCGAGGCGGCCAGGTAACCGACCACTTCGCCGGCGTCTTCGGCCACCAGCGCCAGGCTGAGTGCGCCTTCCTCGCGCAGGGCCCGGACCAACAGGTGCTCGGTCTGCCGGCTGTGCGGATGGTCGGCGAAGGCCGCGCGCAGCAGCGCGTCGATGGCGGCGTGATCGCCGGGTTGCTCAGAGCGAATCTTCAAGGTCATCGAGTGTAGGCTCCGGAGGCTCCGCCTCCTCGGGTTCGAAGGCGCCCTCGCCCTCGTCCTGCGTGGCTTCGGCGGCAGGCGCGCCTTCCGTGCTCTCGGTGCGGGCGCGCACGTGGATCGGCGCGAAGGCGGCGTTCTGCACCAGTTCCACCAGTTGTTCCTTCACCAGTTCGAGCACCGCCATGAAGGTGACCACCACGCCGAGCTTGCCCTCCTCGACCCGGAACAGACTGATGAAGGGCACGAAACCCTCGCCCTTCAGGCGTTCGAGGATTTCGCTCATGCGCTCGCGGGTGGAGAGCATCTCGCGGGTGACCTGGTGGCTCTCGAACAGGTCGGCGCGGCGCAGCACCTCGGCCATGCACAGCATCAGCTCCTGCATGTCGACATCGGGCAGCAGCTTGCGCGCCCGCGCATCCGGCGCGGCGACGCTGGGCAGGATGATGTCGCGCCCCAGGCGCGGCAGGGTGTCGAGGTCCTCGGCGGCCTTCTTGAAGCGCTCGTACTCCTGCAGGCGGCGGATCAGCTCGGCGCGCGGGTCTTCCTCTTCTTCCTCGGCCTCGGCCGAGCGCGGCAGCAGCATGCGCGACTTGATCTCGGCGAGCATGGCGGCCATCACCAGGTACTCGGCGGCCAGTTCCAGGCGCACCGACTTCATCAGCTCGACGTAGCCCATGTACTGGCGGGTGATTTCCGCCACCGGGATGTCGAGGATGTTGATGTTCTGCTTGCGGATCAGGTAGAGCAGCAGGTCGAGCGGGCCTTCGAAGGCTTCGAGGAAGACTTCCAGGGCGTCCGGCGGGATGTACAGGTCCTGCGGCAGCTCGGTCAGGGCCTCGCCGTAGACCAGCGCCAGCTGTACCGGTGCGCGGTATTCGCTGGCGCTGGAAGGATCGTCCGGCTCGGTCAGGTCACTCATCGGCCACTCGTCAGGCTCTTGGGGGAGATATGGGCGGCATTATCCCTGCTTTTGCCGGCCGTGGGTGGGGGAAATGGCGGAAGGGATGGGCGGTGTCACATCGCACGGTACGAGTGCTCTTCGTAGGAGCGAGCTTGCTCGCGAACCCAACATCGCAGCGGGGTTTGGTTCGCGAGCAAGCTCGCTCCTACAAAAGGCAAGAGCCGCGCCTAGCGGTAAGACAACCCCATGGCATGCCGCACCTCCACCAGCGTCTCGCGAGCGGTTTCACGGGCGTGCTCGGCGCCCTCGGCGAGGATGCTGCGCACCAGCTCGGGGTTGTCCTCGTAGTCCAGAGCGCGCTCCTGGATCGGCGCCAGTTCCTGCTGGATCGCCTCGATCAGCGGCCGCTTGCAGTCCAGGCAGCCAATGCCGGCACTGCGGCAGCCTTCCTGCACCCACTGCTGGCAACCGGAGTCGGAATAGATCAGATGCCACTGCCACACCGGGCAAAGATCCGGATTACCGGGATCGTTGCGGTGCACCCGCGCGGGGTCGGTGGGCATCCGCGCGATCTTTTCCTCCACCTCCGCCGGGCTGTCGCGCAGGGCGATGGTGTTGCCGTGGGACTTGGACATCTTGTGGCCATCCAGCCCCGGCATCTTCGGTTCGTGACTGACCAGGGTCTGGGGTTCGGGCAACAGCAACCGGCTGCTGCCTTCCAGGTAGCCGAACAGTCGCTCGCGGTCGCCCAGGGTCAGGCTCTGCTGCTCCTTGAGCAGCGCCCGCGCGGTTTCCAGCGCTTCGCTATCCCCCTGCTCCTGCCAGGTGCGGCGCAGGCTGGAGTAGAGCTTGCCGGTCTTCTTGCCCAGGCGGCCGATGGCGGTCTGCACCCGCTCCTCGAAGTCGTCCTCGCCGCCGTACAGGTGGTTGAAGCGGCGGGCGATCTCGCGGCTGAACTCGACGTGGGCGAACTGATCGGAGCCCACCGGCACCCAGCCGGCGCGGTAGATCAGGATGTCCGCCGCCTGTAGCAGCGGATAGCCGAGGAAGCCGTAGGTGGAGAGGTCCTTGTGGCTGAGCTTTTCCTGCAGTTCCTTGTAGGTCGGCACCCGCTCCAGCCAGGACAGCGGACAGATCATCGACAGCAGCAGGTGCAGTTCGGCGTGCTCGGGCACCTGGGACTGGATGAACATCGTCGCCGCGCTGGGGCTGACGCCCACGGCCAGCCAGTCGATGGCCATGTCGCGCACGTGCTGTCGGATGCTTTCGGTCTCGTCGTACTCGGTGGTCAGGGCATGCCAGTCGACGATGGAGAAGAAACACTCGTATTCGTGCTGCAGCTTCACCCAGTTCTGCAGCACGCCGTGGTAATGCCCCAGGTGCAGGCGCCCGGTGGGGCGCATGCCGGACAGCACGCGGCGTTGGGAATCGACGCTGGCCAAGGATCAACCTCGCGGAGTCATCGGACGAAGTGCGCAGTATAGGCGCAGGGTCCGTTCAGAAACTGCTGCGCGTCGGGCCCGATGCGTTGAGCGGGCCCGCAAGCTCGTGAAGCGGCCCTCAGGCATTGACCATGAAGGGTTCCGGATCGCCGCAGCCGACGCGCACCACCACCGGGTCCTCGTCGGTCAGGGCAATCACCGTGGAGGCCTCACCGCCGCCGTAACCGCCATCGATGATCAGGTCCACCTGATGCTGCAGCAGGTCGCGCATCTCGTACGGGTCGTTCAGCGGCTCGGTCTGCCCCGGCAGGATCAGGCTGACGCTCATCAGCGGCTCACCCAGTTCCTCCAGCAGCGCCAGGGCAATGGGGCAGGCCGGCACGCGCAGACCGATGGTGCGGCGCTTGGGGTGCAGCAGCATGCGCGGCACTTCGCGGGTGGCGTTGAGGATGAAGGTGTAGGGGCCGGGGGTGTGCGCCTTGAGCAGGCGGAACAGGCCGGTGTCGACCTTGGCGTAGAGCCCCAGCTCGGACAGGTCGCGGCAGACCAGGGTGAAGTTGTGCTTGTCGTCCAGCCGGCGGATGTGGCGGATGCGCTCCACCGCCGACTTTTCGCCGATCCGGCAGCCCAGCGCATAGGAGGAGTCGGTGGGATAGACGATCACGCCGCCCTGGCGGACGATCTCCACCGCCTGCTTGATCAGGCGCGACTGGGGGTTCTCCGGGTGGACCTGAAAGAACTGGCTCATTGAGTCTCCTTGTTCCCTAGGGCGTTGTCCGCACTGGCGAAACGCGGCCAGAGCGGTGGCAGATCGTCCGGCACCGCGCGGTACAGGCCCAGTTCGGACCAGTCGCTGGGGCCGTGGAAATCGCTGCCGGCGGTGACCATCAGGCCGAACTCGCGGGCGAGGATGCTGAGCACGCCGACCTGCTCCGCCGGCTGCGGGCCGTTGACCACCTCGATGGCGTGGCCACCGGCGGCGATGAAGTCGGCCACCAGCTTGCGGCGCTTGGTCCGGGTGAAATCGTATTGGTAGGGGTGCGCCAGGCTGATCCAGGCGCCGGCGTCACGCAGGGTGCCGACCGCATCGGCGAGGGCCGGCCAGTGCTGCTTGACGTCGCCCAGCTTGCCGGCGCCCAGCCACTTGCGGAAGGCTTCGGCGCGGTCCTTGACGTAGCCCTGGCGCAGCAGGAATTCGGCGAAGTGCGGGCGCGCCGGGGCGTTCTCGCTGTCGCCCAGCTCGCCCTGCACCGCCCGCGCGCCGTCGAAGGCACCGGGCATGCCCTTGGCGTCCAGGCGCCGGCCGATTTCTTCGGCGCGGGTCCAGCGGGCGCGGTGCAGGTCGTCCAGTGCCTTGACCAGCGACTCGGCGAGCGGATCGAAGCCATAGCCCAGCACATGGATGGTCGCCCCGCCCCAGGTGCACGACAGTTCCACTCCATCGACCAGCTCCATGCCCAACTGACGTGCGGCTTCGCGGGCCTCGGGGAGGCCGTCGAGGGTGTCGTGGTCGGTCAGCGCCAGCACGTGCACGCCGCGCCCATGGGCGCGCTCGACCAGGGCCGTCGGGCTGAGCAGTCCGTCGGACGCGGTGCTGTGGCAGTGCAGGTCAACTCGCATGCAGGGCTTCCGTAGGCTGGGGACGGTTTATTTCTGTATAGACGCTTATGCGCGCCCGCTCTGCCGGTAATCGATTGAAACCATGCGCGGGTGCGGCGTTGGGCGGATGAGGCTTTCAGTTCACCGGCAGGTTGGTATTATGCCGGCTCTACCAGTCTCTGGCTGACGTAATGAAGCAATTCATCGATTTCATCCCCCTCATTCTGTTCTTCCTCGTCTACAAGCTCGACCCGCGCAACGTCGAATTCGCCGGCCAGAGCTTCTCGGTCGGCGGCATCTACAGCGCCACCGCCATGCTCATCGCGGCCTCCGTGGTGGTCTACGGCGCCCTGCTGATCAAGCAGCGCAAGCTCGACAAGGGCCAGTGGGTCACCCTCGCCGCCTGCCTGCTGTTCGGCGGCATGACCCTGGCCTTCCACAGCGAAACCTTCCTCAAATGGAAGGCGCCGGTGGTGAACTGGCTGTTCGCCCTGGCCTTCGCCGGCAGCCACTTCATCGGCGGCCAGCCACTGATCCAGCGGATCATGGGCCACGCGGTGCACCTCACCGATTCCCTCTGGGCGAAGCTGAACATCGCCTGGGTGCTGTTCTTCCTGATCTGCGGCTGTGTCCAGCTGTTCGTCGCCTTCACCTTCCAGAGCATCTGGGTGGACTTCAAGGTGTTCGGCAGCCTGGGCATGACCCTGCTGTTCCTGATCGGCCAGGGCGTGTTCCTGGCCCGCCACATGCACGATGAACCTACCGGCGAAAAACCCAAGGACTGACATGCTCTACGCGATCATTGCCCGTGACATCACCGCTTCCCAAGAACGCCGCCTGGCCACTCGCCCCGCGCACATCGCCCGCCTGGAGCAACTGAAGGAAGAAGGCCGCCTGGTACTGGCCGGCCCGCACCCGGCCATCGACAGCAACGACCCGGGCGCCGCCGGCTTCACCGGCAGCCTGATCGTCGCCGAGTTCGAGTCCCTGGCCGCCGCGCAGGCCTGGGCCGATGCCGACCCCTACCGCGCCGCCGGCGTCTATGCCGAAGTCGTGGTCAAGCCGTTCAAGAAAGTCCTGCCGTAACCGCGCGCCTGTAGCAGCCCCGCGGCACGGACGTTCGCGGGGAACAGCAGCCGGACACCGCCGGGATGGCCGTGAACGGCGGACCATCATCGAACAAGGAGTCCCGATGCGCCGCCTGCCCCTGCTCGCCTGTCTCGCCCTGCCCCTGGCCGTCCAGGCCGAAGATTCCGCTCCGGAACAGCCTCCGCCCGCCGCTGTCGAAGTCATCGACGCCGCCAGCACCAGCGCCCACAGCGACCTCGAACGCCGACTGGCCGAGAGCGAACAGCAACGCCAGGCGCTGGCCGCCCAACTGGCCACGCAATCCACCGACCAGGACAACAGCCAGGACGATGCCGTCATCGGTCGCCTGCGCCAGGAAAACCAGCGCCTGAAGCTGCAACTGCGCGAAGCCCAGTCGCAACAGCCGCCGCGCCTGCTGAACGAGCAGCAGACCTGGTACGCCGTCGGTGGCGCCACCGCCGTGCTGGCCTTCCTCCTCGGCGCGCTGAGCCGTGGCAGCCGCCGCCGGCAACGCCGCGAATGGATCAACTGAAAGAACCGATTTCATGAGTGAACTGCTGCTGATCGACGACGACCGCGAGCTCTGCGAGCTGCTCGCCACCTGGCTGGTCCAGGAAGGCTTCAGCATCCGCGCCGCCCACGACGGTGCGCAGGCCCGCGCCGCGCTGGCCAGCCGCGCCCCGGATGCAGTCGTGCTCGACGTGATGCTGCCCGACGGCAGTGGGCTGGAACTGCTCAAGCAATTGCGCGGCGAACACCCGGACCTGCCGGTGCTGATGCTCTCCGCCCGTGGCGAACCGCTGGACCGCATCCTCGGCCTGGAGCTGGGCGCCGACGACTACCTGGCCAAGCCCTGCGACCCGCGCGAACTCACCGCCCGCCTGCGCGCCGTGCTGCGCCGCAGCCACCCGGCGCAACCCAGCGCGCAGCTGGAGCTGGGCGACCTCGCGCTGAACCTCACGCGCGGCGTGGCGAGCATCGGCGAACAGGAAATCAGCCTCACCCTCTCCGAGAGCCGCATCCTCGAAGCCCTGCTGCGCCAGCCGGGCGAACCGCTGGACAAGCAGGCCCTGGCCCAGCTCGCCCTGGGCCGCAAGCTGACCCTGTACGACCGCAGCCTCGACATGCACGTCAGCAACCTGCGCAAGAAGCTCGGCGGCCATCCCGACGGCCGCCCGCGCATCCTCGCCCTGCGCGGCCGCGGGTATTTCTACGCGCCCTGAAACGCCCGGGCCAGACGCCCCGAGCCGCCCCGGCGCGGGCTTTCGTAAAGTTCGTAGCGATGCTTCACGTAATCTTTACCGAAGCTTTACCTGTGGCTGACTGCCCTTGACCTTGCCGACCCTAGACTGGGCCCATCCGGTAACGACCGGTCCCTGAAAGGAGAAACACCATGCGCAAGACCCTGACCGCCCTGCTGATCGCCGCCGCACTGCCGACTGTCGCACTGGCGGCCACTCCCGCGCCGACCGACGCACCGCCGCCGGCCCCGTACATGAAAGACCATGGCCACGGCATGATGCGCGGCGAACGCGGCGGCATGCTCCGCGAACTGAACCTGACCCCGGACCAGCGCCAGCAGATCGGCAAGCTGATGGGCGACTCGATGAAGAATCGCCACGAGATCACCGAGAAGTACTGGAACAAGCTGCCCGAGGCCGACCGCAAGGCCATGCAGGAAGAGCTCAAGGCCAACCGCGAGAAGTCCGAAGCCAGCATCCGCGGCCTGCTGACGCCCGACCAGCAGAAGAAGTTCGACGAACTGAAACAGCAGCGCGAACAGCGCCACGCCGAATGGGCCAAGTCCCAGAAAGCCACCACGACCAACTGATCGCCCAGTAAAAGCACAGGCGCCGGGATCATCCCGGCGTCCTGCCGTCAGTGGCGCGCCAATACGGACAAACCATGCGGCTGAACAGGAAAACCATGCGCTCACTCTTCTGGCGGATCCTCGCCGCCTTCTGGCTCGCCCTGCTGCTGGTGGCCGGACTGTCGATCCTGCTGGGCCGCGCCCTCAACCAGGACACCAGGGTCATCGCCCGCTATCCCGGACTGCATGACCTCGCCAAACAATGGACCCTGCTCTACGAAACCCAGGGGCCGGAAGCCGCACAGGGAATGCTGGACGCGCGTCGCAAGCAGTACGAACTCTCGGTGCAGGTCCTCGACGAGAGCGGCCAGCGCCTGGTCAACGGCACCTACCTGCCGCGTCCGCCCCGGCCCGGCGGCGCCTTCGACCGGGAAAGCCTGCCGCGCTTCCCCTGGCGCCAACTGAGCCAGGAATACGTCAGCCCGCGTACCGAACAGACCTACCTGTTCATCTACCGAATCCCACACCCGGCGCTGCAGGCCTGGCACCGTGGCAGCCTCCTGTGGCCCCTCAGTGCGCTGGGCATCGCCCTGGTGGTGCTGACCGTGTTCAGCCTGCTGCTGACGCTCTCCATCACCCGCCCGCTGAACCGCCTGCGCCGCGCCGTGCATGACCTCGGCCAGACCACCTACCAACAGGACAGCCTCGCCCGCCTGTCGCGCCGTGGCGACGAACTGGGCGTACTGGCGCGCGACTTCAACCGCATGGGCGCCCGCCTGCAACGCCTGATCAGCAGCCAGCGCCAGTTGCTGCGCGATGTCTCCCACGAGTTGCGCTCGCCGCTGGCACGTCTGCGCATCGCGCTGGCCCTGGCCGAGCGCGCCGACCCGGAGCAGCGCGCCGCCATGTGGCCGCGCCTGGAGCAGGAGTGCGATCGCCTGGAAGCCCTGATCGGCGAAATCCTCGCCCTCGCCCGACTCGACGCGGAACCCGGCCCGGCCAGCCGGATCGCCCTGCTGCCGCTGCTCGAACGCCTGCGCGACGACGCCCAGCTGCTCTACCCGGACCAGCAGATCCAACTGGACATCGCACCGGAGCTCGCGCTCGACGGCTGGCCAGACATGCTCGAACGCGCCCTCGACAACCTGCTGCGCAACGCCCTGCGCTTCAATCCCGCCGGGCGACCACTGGAAGTGCACGCCCAGGCCGAGGGCGAACGCCTGCACATCCACGTGCGCGACCACGGCCCCGGCGCCGACGCGGAGCATCTGGCGCAGCTGGGCGAACCCTTCTTCCGTGCGCCCAACCAGAGCAGCCCCGGTCATGGCCTGGGCCTGGCCATCGCCCGCCGCGCCATCGAGCGCCACGGCGGCCGGCTGCGCCTGGGCAACCATCCCGACGGCGGCTTCCAGGCCAGCATCGACCTGCCGTTGCACCGGCCGGCCGCCTGAGCGACGCCCCCTTTTCCGGAGAACCCGCATGAGCCTTCCCGCCCTGGCCACCCCGTTCCCGCAAGCCCCCGTGCCGCCCGTCGCGCGGCCATTCGGCACGCCGCCGGACGACCCGCAGAGCCTGGTACTGGCGGTGGAACTGGCGCGCCTGGCCACGCAGTGGCGCGAGCGCTGGCCCGGCCTGCGCCTGAACCTGCCGCAATCGGGCACCTGGCCACTGGAAAGCTGGCCCGAAGCCCTGCGCGGAGCATTGGATGCGCTGTTGCAGGCCGCGCTGCAACGACGGCCGAACGCCGCGCTGGAGCTGACGCTCAGCTCAACGCGGGGACTCGTGAGAGTGGATCTGCAGGGCCACGACCCGCAGGCGCGGGCCTGGCTGCCGGACGCCCTGCGCCCGGCTCAGCGCCTTGCCGCGTGGCAGGGCGGACGCCTGCTCTGGCGCGCCCACGGAAAGGGCTGGAAGATTCGCCTGGGGCTGCCGCTCAGCCCTGCCAGGCAGTAACGAAGGCGGCCGGATCGAGCGGCGTCGGGCGGCGCAGCTCGCCGATCGGCGTCCCCAGGTAGATGAAGCCGACGATGCGCTCGTTGGCCGCCAGCCCCAATCCTTCACGCACGAACGGATCGAAGGCCATGGCGCCGGTGCGCCACATCGCGCCCAGCCCCTGTGCATAGGCAGCCTCGATGATGCCGTAAGCCGCACAGCCAGCGGCCAGCCACTGCTCGATTTCCGGCACCTTGGGGTGCTCCTGCAGGCGCGCTACGGCGACCACCAGGGTCGGTGCACGCATCGGCATGGCGCGGGCCTTGTCCAGCGCCTCGGGCGCCGCGTCGGGTTGCCCGGCCTGCAAGGCACGGGCGAACAATTCGCCCAGGCGTAAGCGCGCATCCCCTTCCACGGTCAGGAAGCGCCAGGGGCGCAGCTGGCCGTGATCCGGCGCGCGCAGGGCGGCGCGGAACAGGCCGTCCAGCTGTTCGGCGGACGGCGCCGGCTCACCCAGGCGAGCGTGGGATACACGATTGTGCAACGCGACGAGAGCCTCCATGGGCCACCTCCAGACAAACTCGAAAGGCGCCATTGTAGACGCAAAGGGTTCGCATCTGCCCAGCGCTCGCTGCGCCGTCAGAGCCTGTTCAAGGTCTCGTCGAGCGCAACTCAGGCAAGGCAAAAGCAGGCGAAAAAGCGCAGTTTACAAGTTGTAAATGAGCATTTTGAGTCTGCTTTTAACGCAGCATGAGTAAGCGCAGACAGACATTGAATAGGCTCTCAGGCTACCCGGTCCGGCGAAAGCGTCGGCATCACCGGTGGCGTCAGCGGTGGCAGGCCATAGGCGGCGCGGGCGGCGTCGCAGTTGGGGTTGTGGACGCCATCGGTCCAGGAGGCTTCGAATTCCCGGCAGGTCGAGGAGCGCTGCTCGTACATCGTGCAGCGCACGCCGCAACCGACGTCGCCAAGCAGGCCGACACAGCGCACCGGGCGCACCTCGGTGCCGCGCATGGCAACCCTATACGGGCTGACCTGGACGACCTGATCATCCGGGACGACGCCACCGGCGGATTGGCACTCGCCGAAATAGAAGGACACACGGAAATGCGCGCAGCAGGCACCGCAATTCAGACACGGATTGTTATTGGACATGGATGCGAATGCACCAGAGAAACCGGCGAGCGCCGGCGGGCAGCGCAAGATTCTATCCATCCCGCCGGACTTGTGAAGAGGGCGGATTCACTCGGTTTACACTTGCCCGACGGCAGGTAGAATGGCCGGTTCACCGACACCCGAGCTCCGCTGCATGGCCCTGCCGACACTACGCACCCTTGGATTCATCATCGGCATCTTCGTGATCACCCTGGCGGTCGCCATGCTGGTGCCGATGGCCACCCTGCTCTACTACGGTCGCGGCAGCGAGCTGCATCCCTACATCTGGTCGGCGATCATCACCTTCACCTGCGGGCTGGGCATGGTCATCCCCGGCCGTCCGGAGCAGGTGCACCTGCGCCCGCGGGACATGTACATGCTCACCGTATCGAGCTGGGTGATCGTCTGCTTCTTCTCCGCCCTGCCCTTCATGTTCGCCCGGCACATCAGCTTCACCGACGCGATCTTCGAGAGCATGTCCGGCATCACCGCCACCGGCTCCACCGTGCTCAGTGGGCTGGACAGGATGTCGCCGGGCCTGCTGATCTGGCGCTCGCTGCTGCACTGGCTGGGCGGCATCGGCTTCATCGGCATGGCGGTGGCGATCCTGCCGATGCTGCGCATCGGCGGCATGCGCCTGTTCCAGACCGAATCCTCGGACCGCTCCGACAAGGTCATGCCGCGCTCGCACATGGTGGCCAAGTACATCGTCGGGGTGTACGTGGGTATCACCATCCTTGGCGCGCTGGCCCTGTGGTGGGCCGGCATGGGCCTGTTCGACGCGGTGAACCACGCCATGTCGGCGATTTCCACCGGCGGTTTCTCCACCTCCGACCAGTCGCTGGCCAAGTGGCACCAGCCGGCGGTGCACTGGGTGGCGGTGGTGATCATGATCCTGGGCAGCATTCCCTTCGCGCTCTACGTCGCCACCCTGCGCGGCCACCGCAAGGCGTTGCTCAAGGACCACCAGGTGCACGGCTTCCTCGGCCTGCTGCTGTTCACCTGGGTGGTGATGGGCACCTGGTACTCGGTGAACTCCGACCTCGCCTGGTTCGACGCCTTCCGCATCGTCGCGGTGAACGTTACCTCGGTGGTCACCACCACCGGCTTCGCCCTGGGCGACTACAGCCTGTGGGGGCACTTCTCGATCATGCTGTTCTTCTACCTGGGCTTCATCGGCGGCTGCTCCGGCTCCACCGCCGGCGGCATCAAGATCTTCCGCTTCCAGGTCGCCTTCACCCTGCTGCGTGCCAGCCTCTACCAGCTGATCCACCCGCGCGCGGTGATCAAGCAGAGCTACAACGGCCACCGCCTGGACGAGGAAATCGTCCGCTCGATCCTGACCTTCTCGTTCTTCTTCGGCGGCACCGTCGGGGTACTGGCGCTGGGCCTGTCGTTCCTCGGCCTGGACTGGATGACCGCCCTGACCGGCGCGGCCAGCACCGTCGCTGGCGTGGGGCCGGGAATGGGGCCGATCATCGGACCGTCGGGCAACTTCGCACCGCTGCCGGACGCCGCCAAATGGCTGCTCAGCGCCGGGATGCTGTTCGGCCGGCTGGAAATCATCACCGTGCTGGTGCTGTTCACCCCGGCGTTCTGGCGGCACTGAGTCCGGCGGGAATCCATCGCGGGCATGGCCCGCTCCTACAAGAGCTGCGTGACGCTCGCTGAAACCTGTAGGAGCGGGCCATGCCCGCGATCAGCGCCGACAGGCGCTGCGTTAATCACAACCCTTCCCGATACTCCCCCGGCGTCATCCCGAACCAGCGGCGGAATGCCCGGAAGAAGTTGCTCGGCTCGGAGAACCCCAGCAGATAGGCGATCTCCAGCAGCGTCATGCGCGGCGTCGCCAGATACTGCTGGGCCAGCTCGCGGCGGGTGTCGTCGAGCAGTTGCTGGTAGCTGGTGCCCTCCTCCTGCAGACGCCGCTGCAAGGTGCGCTCGGACAGGTGCAGCGCCTGCGCCACGCTCTCGCGCCGGGGCTCGCCCTGGGGCAGCAGGCGGCACAGCACCTGGCGGGTCTGGTGGCTGAATCGGCTGCTGACGAAGCGCGCCAGGTATTCCCCGGCAAAGCGGTCATGCAGGCGCGCCAATTCCTCGTTCGCGGTCGGCAACGGCGCAGCCATGTCTTCGTGGGAGAACAGCATGGCGCAGTGCGTATGGCCGAACATCAGCGGCGCCTGGAACAGCTCGCGATAAGGCGCGGCATCCTGCGGCGGCTCGCCGGCCAGGTGGACTTCCAGGGGTTTGATCGGCCGCCCGGTGATCCAGCGCAACATGCTGATCAGGCTGGCCAGCGAGCACTCGGCGCTCTGGCGGGGCACCGGCAGGCGGTCGCCGTGCACCACGATGCGGTACAGGCAGCCTTCGGGCAGGCGGCGGAAGGTCAGGTCGGCGCCCTCGGCGATGATCCGCTGGTAGCGCTCCAGGCGCTCGAAACCCTCGCCGAGGTTGCGGCTGGACATCAGCGCATAGCCCACCACCGGGAACGCCGGGGTGTGCACGCGGGCGATGTTCAGGCCGATGGCCGGGTTGCCGGACAGCTCCACCGCGCGGTTCCACAGGCGGCTCATGGCGTCCTGCGGAAAGCGCGCGTCGGGGTCGTCGAGAGCGGTGTAGTCCAGCCCCAGTTCGGCGAACAACGCCCTGCTGTCCAGACCTTCCAGTTCCAACGACCGGACGATCCCCCGCACCCAGCTCGACAGGGTTGTACGCTCAGGCATGCTCGATTCTTCTAGTTATGCGAATGACTCGCGCCAGCGGCGCGGCGTAGCGGGATACTAAACTGGCCCCCCATGTCATCCGCAAGTCCACGGGCCCGCGCCTACACTGGGCCACCACGACAACAGGAGGTGCGCCATGAGCACCCGGACCGCCGATCGATTCCAGAGCTTCGCCGAGTTCTATCCCTACTACCTGCAGGAGCACAGCAACCCGACCTGCCGCCGCCTGCACTACGTGGGCAGCCTGCTGGTGCTGTCCCTGCTCGGCTACGCCATCGTCAGCGGGCAATGGTTGTGGCTGCTGGCCTTGCCGCTGGCCGGTTACGGCTTCGCCTGGGTCGGGCATTTCGTGTTCGAGAAGAACCGCCCGGCCACCTTCAAGTACCCGCTGTGGTCCTTCATGGGCGACTGGGTGATGCTCAAGGACGCCTTCACCGGGCGCATCCGCTTTTGAACCGAGCCCTCAGCGCTGCGCTTGAAAAAAGCCCTCAGCGCGCGGCGTTGCGCTGCCCCGCGCGCTCGAACAGCATCGCCTGCACTTCCCCCCCGGCATGCTGCGCCACCCGCCGCCAGTGGGGCGGCACGTCGGGAATCTCGTTGTCGTTGTAACGGCTCATCACCAGCCAGACCCGTCCCTCGTCCTGCGGCAGGTCGGCCAGGCGGTCGACGAAGGAATGCCGCCGGTCATCGATCAGCGAGCCGAAGCCATAGAGCGTCGGCCGCCCGGAAGAGCCATCCTCCGCCGGCGCGGTGTACAGCAGCGGCGCGCTGCCGGTGTGGTTGTAGTAACGGAAGGCCAGGTACCAGAGGATGTCGTCCACCACGATGCGGTCGCCGGCGCGATAGTGCTGGTTGACGTAGGCGGCCATGCCGTCGAACTGCTCGTCCGGATCGGCCTCGTAGAGGCGCCCGAGTCCCGAGCACTCGAGGCCCACCAGGGTCACCAGGAGTGCGACGCCCATTGCCCGGCGCGATGCCAGCAGGCGGTCCAGCCCCAACGCCAGGAGCAACGGCAGGCCGAGGGCAAAGGCGGTCAGGTAGCGCTCGACGAACACCGACGAGACGAACGACACGCCATACAACATCAGCAGCGGCACGCCGCAATAGAGCGCCGCCAGCACCCCGACGCGCAGGCGGCTGCGGTCCCGGCGCAGCACCAGCAGCATCACCGCCACCAGCAGCACCGGCACGCCCAGCAGCAAGGGCCAGGGCAGTTCGTTGCCGTCCGACTGCGCCAGCCACTGCCAGAGCATCGAGGGCACCGACAGGGCATCCACGGGCGGCTCCCAGCCCACATCGCCGCCCGCCACCAGGTCGGCCATGTGCCGCGCCAGGTCGAGCATCCCCGGCAGCCAGGGCAGGAACAGCACGGCCACGGCCAGGTTGGCCAGCCACCAGTCGCGCCGCCGCAACGGGCTGTCGGGCAGCGACGCCAGCCAGAGCCAGTGCACCAGCAGGCCGAACACGCTGAAGTAATGGGTATAGAACGCCGCCGTCATCAGCAGCGCATAGGCCACCAGATGGCGTCGCCGCCCCGTGTCCAGCCAGTAGAGCAGCGCCAGCGTCGCCGCCAGCAACCAGCAGCCCAGCAGCGAATACATGCGCACTTCCTGGCTGTAGCGCACCGCCGTGGGCAGCAGCGCCAGCAGCAAGGTGGCGAGGAAGGCCACGCGCTGACTGGCAAGCCGCCAGGCCAGCCAGCCGCCGAGGAACACCGCCAGCGAGCCGAACAGCGCACTGAACAGGCGCAACGCCAGCACGCCTTCGCCCAGCACCTGTACCCACAGGTGCAGGAGGAAGAAATACAGCGGCGGGTGCACGTCATGGGCGGCATGACGCAGGAGCTCCAGCGGCGAATAGAGGGCCAGGAGCAGGCTGGAGCTTTCATCGCCCCAGATCGCCGATTCGGTCAGTTCGTGCAGACGCAGGACAGTGGCGAGCAGCACCAGTGGCAGAAACCACCATTGGCGCAGCAAGGCGGACAGATTCGGCGGCTCGCGGGACGACATCGCAGTCTCATGCAGAAGAGGTTCGTGTCGCTGAGTGTAAGCCAGCCGAGGCCCGGTTACCGACGGATCAGCAACTCCCGCGCCCGTGCCTGGTCCTCCGGCGCCAGTTCCGCCAGCCACTCCACATCGCCGGAAATCAGCGCGCCCACCGGCACACCCTCGCGGTAGAGCACCCGGTTGCCCGCCAGCGCCGGCACCTTGCGCCCCGGCAGCAGGGTGCCGGACAGGTTCAGCGGGTCGACCGCCGAGACCACCACCCACTCCCCGCCCGACTCGCGGCGACGCACCTCGCGCAGCAGTCCGACCGCCTCGGGCAGGGCGAACTGCTCGCCGGTGAGCCCGGCGACGAAGCGCCCGCCACGGATTTCCCCGCGCGCTTCCAGGCGGTGATAGACCCGCAGCAGGTCGCGCCAGGGCGGCAGCCAGTCGGCCTCGCGGTCGAGCAGCCGCCAGCAGACCACGCCGTAGCGGCGCAGCAGGGTCATGGCGACGTGTTCCAGGGTTTCCGCCGGTAGTCGTGTGCCCGGCTCCAGCCTGGAGCGGCGCAACAGCGCCCAACGCCCGGCATCGACCATGCCGAACAGCGGTGTGCGCGAGCGCCGTTGCGGATGACGTCGCGCCGCCGGCATCAGCAGTGCGCGCAGGCCGGCGAAGCTGTCGGCATTCACCCGTCCCGCGGCCACCAGTTCGCCCAGCACCGTTTCCAGCTCGGTACGCAGCAGGTGGCTGTCGCTGGCCAGTTCGTCGAAGAAGGACGCGCCGTGTTCCTTGAGCACTTCCAGCACCTTGCTGGCCTTGGCGGACAGTTCGGCCTCCGGCTGCGCCACGCTGAGCGAGCTCCACAGCGCCATCTGCGCGCGCGGCAGCAGGACGATCGGCGTGCTCTTCAACGGTCCGCCCCGTCCGCGCGCAGAATTGCGGCTGGGCAACCGCGCCCAGACCAGCCGGCCGGCGCGGCACAGGTCGTCCAGCCAGTTGATCCCGTAGTCGGCCACCCGCGCCGGCAGAATGTCGCTCTCCCAGGCGCCGGCGGCGGCCTGGAAACCTTCCAGCTGGCTGAGCACGCCGGCCAGGGATTCCGCGCCACGCACCCGCGAGCCGCTGGACACGCGCTGCCAGTCGAACAGGAAACGCATGAAATCGGCGCGCTGCACCGGCTCGATCTCCCGGCGCAGGCGCTTGACCGTATAACGATGGATGCGCGCCAGCAGATGGCGTTCGCACCACTCCTCCTCGCTCGCGCCCGGCGTGAAGCGGCCGCGCAGCACATAGCCCTCGCGCTCCAGGCTGGCCAGGGCGAAGCCGGTATCGCCGGCGGAGATGCCCAGGTCCTCGGCCAGCTCGCGTTGCAGACGAGGGCCGAAGCCGGTGAGCCGTGCACGGACCAGTTCGACTTGCGCCTCATTCGCCGCACAGACTTCGCGCAACGCGGGCGGCAGTTCAAGAACCGGCGTCATCGCCACCTGCGGGTGCAACGCCTGCCACTGGCTGAGTCGTTCCGCCGCCACCCAAACTTCACCAACCGGCAATGACAGACGTGTCGCCCTGCCCGCCTTGGCCAGTGACTTGAGCAGGAAGGGCCAGCCGTCGTTGGCCTGCGCCTCGCTGTCGCGGATACCGCCCAAGCCGGTCAGGGCCTCGTGCATCTCGTCGGCATCGCGCGCCTCCGGCCAGGCTTCGTCGCGCACTGCGGCAATGGCCTCGGCGTCCAGCGCGCCCAGGTCGTCGGCGCTTTCCGGGTCAGTCCAGCGCCGACTCTGCACGGCCTGGGTGCGGCGCTCTTCCAGCGGTGCGTCATCAAGGAAGGCGTAGGGGCTGGCCGTCAGCACTTCCGCCGCCAGCGGTGAAGGGGCCGGCAGGTCGCGCGCCAGCAAGGTCACCTCGCCGCGCTCCATGCGCCGCAGCAGCGCCAGCCAGCCTTCGCTGTCCATGGCCTCGTGCAGGCAGTCGTCGAGGGTCTGCGCAACCAGCGGGTGATCGGGAATCTCGCGCTCGCCGACGATGTTCTCCAGGCACGCCACCTGGTCGGGGAACACCGAGGCCAACAGGTCTTCGCTGCGCATGCGCTGCAATTGCGGAGCAACCTTGCGTCCACCGGCGTAGCGCGGCAGCGCCAGCGCGGTGGTGGCGTTCCAGCGCCAGCGCACGCCGAACAGCGGCGCATCGAGCAGCGCCTGGATCAGCACCTGTTCGGCGCTGTTGGCATGCAAGTAGCGCCACACCTCCTCCAGCGGGAAGCTGTGGCTGGTGGACAGCGAGAGGATGATGGCGTTTTCGGTGGCGGCGGCCTGCAGCTCGAAGTTGAAGGTGCGGCAGAAGCGCTTGCGCAGCGCCAGGCCCCAGGCGCGATTGAGACGGCTGCCGTAGGGCGAATGGATGACCAGTTGCATGCCGCCGGATTCGTCGAAGAAGCGTTCGAGGATCAGCGTCTTCTGCGTCGGCAACGCACCCAGCGCATGACGGGCGCGGGCCAGGTATTCCACCAGTTGGCGCGCCGCGCCCTCGCCCAGCTTCAGTTCGTCCTGCAACCAGCCAATGGCCCGCGCAAGAGGTTCGGCATCGCCCTCGCCCTGGGCCAGCAACTCATCCAGCCGGGCACGCAGGCGCGCAACGCTGAATGACAGCTCATCGCTGCGCCCCGGCGCTTCGCCGAGCCAGAAGGGAATGTTCGGCGGCTGGCCCTGGGCATCCTCGACCCGTACCCGCCCCGGCTCGATACGCAGGATGCGGTAGGAAATATTGCCCAGCTGGAACACGTCGCCGGCCAGGCTTTCCACGGCGAAATCCTCGTTCACCGTGCCCACGGTCAGGCCCTGAGGTTCCAGCAGAACGGCGTAGTCGCCGGTATCGGGAATGGTGCCGCCGGAGGTCACCGCCGTCAGCTTGGCTCCGCGCCGCCCACGCAGGCGCTGGTGCACAACGTCGCGGTGCAGGTAGGCGCCGCGCTGACCGATACGGCTGGTGTAGCCCTCGGTCAGGGTGCGCAGCACGGCGTCGAAGTGTTCGCGGGTCAGTTCCGCGTAGGGCTGGGCAGCGGTGAACAGCTCGAACAGTGCGTCCTCGTCCCACTCCCGGCAGGCCACTTCGGCGACGATCTGCTGGGCGAGCACATCCAGCGGCGCGCGCGGAATCGTCAGGGCGTCCAGCTCGTCGCGGCGCACGCTGTCGAGCAGTGCCACGCATTCGATCAGATCGTCCCGCGAGGCCGGGAACAGCCGCCCCTTGGGCGTCCCGCCGACACTGTGCCCGGAGCGTCCGACGCGTTGCAGGAAGGCGGCGATGGAACGCGGCGAGCCGAGCTGGCAGACAAGCTCCACGTCACCGATATCGATGCCCAGCTCCAGCGACGCAGTGGCCACCAGCACCTTCAGTTGTCCTGCCTTAAGCCGCCGTTCGGCGCCCAGGCGCAATTCCTTGGACAGGCTGCCGTGGTGCGCCGCCACCCAGCCGGCACCGATGCGCTCGCCCAGGTGCCGGGTGACCCGCTCGGCCTGCCGTCGCGTATTGACGAAAACCAGGGTGGTACGGTGCTCCTCGGCCAGTTCGGCGAGGCGGTCGTAGACCTTGTCCCAGACGTCGTGGGACATCACTGCTTCCAGCGGCGCCGGCGGTACTTCCAGGTTCAGGTCGCGCTGGCGGCTGTAGCCGATGTCGATGATGCGGCAGGCCTGATGGCGGCCGACCAGGAACGCCGCCACCGCCTTGATGGGCTTCTGCGTGGCAGACAGGCCGATGCGCACCAGCGGCGCTTCGCACAGCGCCTGCAGGCGCTCCAGCGACAGCGCCAGGTGACTGCCGCGCTTGCTCGCCGCCAGGGCGTGGATTTCGTCGACGATCACGCTGCGCGCCCCGGCAAGCATGGCGCGGCCGGAGTCGGAGCCGAGCAGCACGTAGAGGGATTCCGGGGTGGTCACCAGGATGTGCGGCACCTGTCGGCGCATCGCCTCGCGTTCGCTGGAGGTAGTGTCGCCGGTACGCACGGCGGTACGGATGTCCACCTCCGGCAGGCCCTGCTCGCCCAGTGCGGCGCGAATGCCGGCCAGCGGCTCTTCCAGGTTGATGCGAATATCGTTGGACAGTGCCTTGAGCGGCGAGACGTAGACCACCGTGGTGCGGTCCGGCAGCTCGCCGCCGTTGGCCAGCCCCTCGTGCACCAGCGCGTCGATGGCGGCGAGGAAGGCGGTGAGCGTCTTGCCCGAACCGGTGGGCGCGGCTACCAGGGTCGATTCGCCGGCCTGGATCGCAGGCCACGCCAGGGCCTGCGCCTGGGTCGGCGCGGGAAAGTGGGCGCGGAACCAGGCGGCCACCGCCGGGTGGAAGGCGGCCAGCACGTCCCGGTTGCGGGGAGAGAGCGAGGTGGAAGTCATGGCCTCACTATGGTGGCGCGCGATGCCCGTCACAAGGACCGCCGATCGTGGCTCGCCGGCCGTCGCGCTTCCCGCTACGCTGCGCAGAACGGCATCCGGACACACCGACATGAGCGAAAAAGACCGCGACTGGTACTGGCAGCAGGTCAAGCAACAGAACCAGAAGCAGGCCGAGCAGGAGGCGCAATCGCGGCGCAGCTGGCGTCTGTGGATCAAGCCGCTGCTCTGGCTGCTCATCCCGCTGCTGCTCATCGCCGCCGGCACGGCGCTCTGGCGCGATCCCGCCAGCCAGCACTGGCTGCAGGAGCGCTGGGTGCTGCTGCAAAGCCGCCTGGGGCTGGCCAGCGCACCTGAGACCGCCGCCCCCGCGCCGTCGCGCTACACCGACAGCCCGCGCACACTGGCCCAGTGCATCAAGCCTGGCAATGTGATCGACGACGACGTGCGCGCCTGCGTGAAAGGGTATCGGCCGAAGACCTGGTGAGTCGCGCCTGCCTGCTCTGTAGGAGCGGACTCCGTCCGCGATGCTCTTGCTCTTCGTAGGGCGAATAACGCCTATGGCGTTATCCGCCGTTTTGGCTTTGGGTGTTTCTGCGCCGCTTCGGCGTGCGCTGGGGTTTCTTGTTTCGCCCCCTCGGGCGAGTCCCTTTTGGGCCCCAAAAGGAACCAAAAGGGCCCGTCCTGACATCCGGCCCCGGCTTCCGGTATCGCTCCGAGGGTCGGCGTACAAGGGCCGTCCCTGGCCCTTTACGCCTCTCGCGGCATCCATGCCGCTCGCCCCTCTGCGCAATACCTCCACTCGGCCTCCTGACGGGACTCTGCGCGCGCCTGCAACTTTGGCTGCTTCATGCTGGATTGCTCTTCGTAGGATGGCGTGGAGCGAAGCGATACCCATCACGGCGGATAACGCTGCGCGTTATTCGCCCTACACAAGCATCGCGGACGGAGTCCGCTCCTACGGATACATGCAGCCCTCGTAGGCGGATCTCATCCGCGAAATCCATCGCGGATGAATCCGTTCCAACAGGGCAATACCCACGTATCCCGCCTACGTAGGAGCGGACTCCGTCCGCGATCAGCCAAGGGTCGCGAGCAAGGACTGGGCGTCCCCCTCGGTCCTACAGATCGGCGGCATATCCAGGCGTTTCCCTGTCAGCGTGGATTTCGCCGCGATGGATTTCGCGGACAGGGTCCGCTCCTGCGAAAAGCGGCTTCCAGAGAAATATCTGCGCACTCCGAACGCCCCTTCAGGAGGCCGAGTGGAATCGGAGTTTCAGGGGTTGAGCGACATGGATGTCGCGAGAGCGTCGTCGGGCCAGGGATGGCCCGTCGACGCGTGCCCCTGAAACTTCGATGGAGCGAGGGAAGTCCCGCGAAGCGGGACCCGGATGATGGGGCAAAGACCTTTGGTTACTTTCTGTCGTTTGAGAAAGTAACTCGCCCGAGGGGGCGAAACAAAAAGCCCCAGCACACTCCGAAGCGGCGCAGGAACACCGAACAAAACGGCGGATAACGCCTTAGGCGTTATACGCCCTACGACTCGTCACTCTGCCCCAACCCATGCTGCCGCAACTTGTTGGCAATGGTCGTATGCGACACCCCCAACCGCTTGCCCAACTGCCGGCTGCTCGGGTGCTCGCGATAAAGCCGCTCCAGCACCGCCCTCTCGAAACGCCCGACGATGACATCCAGCCCGCCTTCCAGGGAGAAGTCCCCCAACGGATGCGGCGCGCCATAATCCGGCAAGCGGATGTGCTCAGGCTTGATGGTGCCGCCCTCGCACAACGAAACCGCCTGGAACAGCACGTTCTCCAGTTGCCGCACGTTGCCCGGCCAGTGGTAGCGGCCGAGGCGGTCCAGCGCTTGCGACGCCAGCTTGGGCAGGCCGCAGCCGATCTGCCGGCTGGCCTGGTCGAGGAAATGCTCCACCAGCGGCTCCAGGCCGTCGAGGCATTCGCGCAGCGGCGGAATGTGCAGCGACAGCACGTTGAGACGGTGGTAGAGGTCCTGGCGGAACTCGCCCTTGGTGCAGAGTTCGGACAGGTCGACCTGGGTGGCGCAGATCACCCGCACGTCGAGGTACACCTCCTCGTCGCTGCCCACCCGGCGGAAGCAGCCGTCCTGCAGGAAGCGCAGCAGCTTGGCCTGCAAACGCGGGCTCATCTCGCCCACGCCATCGAGGAACAGGGTGCCGCCAGCGGTCAGCTCCAGCAGGCCGAGCTTGCCTTCCGGGCGAGCGCCTTCGAAGGCGCCGGGGCCGTAGCCGAACAGCTCGGTCTCGGCCATGGACTCGGGCAGGCCGGCGCAGTTCAGCGCCATGAACGGCGACTGCCCGCGCGGGCTGGCCAGGTGGCAGGCGCGGGCCAGCAATTCCTTGCCGGTGCCGGTCTCGCCTTCGATCAACAGCGGTGCGTCCAGCGGCGCCATGCGCCGTGCCTCACGCACCACAGCGGCCATCACCCGCGAGCTCTGGAAGATGCTGTCGAAGCCGCGCAACTCCAGGCGCCGCACGTTGTAGATACGCTCGCCGACGCGGTCGGCGCGGTGCAGGGTCAGCACGGCACCGGCCAGCGCCTCGCTCTCATCATGCTCGGATTGCAGCGGCGCGATGTCGGCGAGGAACACGTCGCCCTTCACCTTGACCCGCAGGCCATTGATGCGCGCCTTGTTGGCCCGCACCAGCTCGGGCAGGTCGAGGTCCTCCACGTAGCGCGACAGCGGGATGCCCGGCACCTCGTCGACGCGCACGCCCAGCAGCTGCGCGGCCGCGCGATTGCCAGCGACGATCTGCCCGGCCATGTCGATGGACAGCACCGGGAAATCCAGCGCCGCCAGCAGCGCGTTCAGCTCCAGGTGGCGGCGCTCACTGGGCATCAGGCCGACGCGCTTGACGCCGAACACGCCGGGCACCGCTTCGAGCTTGGGCTTGAGCGACTGGAACTGCAGGTTGATGAGGTTCGGGCAGAGCAGGTAGATGGCGTTGCCCTGCTCGCCGCCGACTTCGCCGCGGTTGACGTTGATGCCGTAGTCGACCAGCAGGTTGAGGATGTCGCGCAGGATGCCGACGCGGTTCTGGCAGTGCACTTTGATGCGCATGGCGGGCCCGTGATTGTGGTTCTGATGGGCGTTCCGGCGTGGATATTCGCAAGGCCGCCGGAAATTTCCGTCAAGAATATGTGACACGTGGACGCACCTTCAAGCCGTGGCCCGATGCTTTTACGCCAAGTCGTAAGTATTTCTTTACGGATTTGATGACTATCCGAGCCGCCGAGGCTCTATCCGGGGGCTGTGCGCCGGCATCGCTCGCGCTATTTCTGGGTCATCACAACAACAAGGCCTCGCCGCCGGAGGACCCATGAAGACAACGCAGTACGTGGCCCGCCAACCTGACGAGAACGGTTTCATCCATTACCCGGAAACCGAACACCAGGTCTGGAACACCCTGATCACCCGCCAGTTGAAAGTGATCGAGGGCCGCGCGTGTCAGGAATACCTGGACGGCATCGAACAACTCGGCCTGCCCCATGACCGCATCCCGCAACTGGGCGAGATCAACCAGGTGCTCCAAGCCAGCACCGGCTGGCGCGTGGCGCGGGTGCCGGCGCTGATTCCCTTCCAGACCTTCTTCGAACTGCTGGCCAGCCAGCAGTTCCCGGTGGCCACCTTCATCCGTACCCCGGAAGAACTGGACTACCTGCAGGAGCCGGACATCTTCCACGAGATCTTCGGCCACTGCCCGTTGCTGACCAACCCCTGGTTCGCCGAGTTCACCCACACCTACGGCAAGCTCGGCCTGGCCGCCAGCAAGGAAGAGCGCGTGTTCCTCGCCCGCCTGTACTGGATGACCATCGAATTCGGCCTGCTCGATACCCCGCAGGGCACGCGCATCTACGGCGGCGGCATCCTCTCCTCGCCGAAGGAGACCGTCTACAGTCTCTCCAATGTCCCCGAGCATCAGGCCTTCGATCCGCTGGAATGCATGCGCACGCCGTACCGCATCGACATCCTGCAGCCGCTGTACTTCGTGCTGCCGGAACTCAAGCGCCTGTTCGAACTGGCTCACCAGGACATCATGGCGCTGGTGCGCGAAGCCATGCACCTGGGCCTGCACGCGCCGAAGTTTCCGCCCAAGCAGGCGGCCTGATCCGCTGCATTTCCCCCTATCTGCGCCTAGGACCGGACTCGATCGCGAACGTAAGATGATTCGCGAGTCCGCTCCTACGCCTCCCACAAGGCCCCTATTGAGGAGAATCCCATGACCGCACTCACCCAAGCCCATTGCGAAGCCTGCCGTGCCGACGCCCCGAAGGTGTCCGACGAAGAACTGGCGGTACTGATCAAGCAGATTCCGGACTGGAACATCGAAGTCCGCGACGGCCACATGGAGCTGGAGCGGGTCTTCCTGTTCAAGAACTTCCGCCATGCCCTGGCGTTCACCAACGCCATCGGCGCCATCGCCGAGAAAGAAGGCCACCACCCCGACCTGCTGACCCAGTGGGGTAAGGTCACCGTCACCTGGTGGAGCCACGAGCTCAAGGGCCTGCACCGCAACGACTTCATCATGGCCGCGCGCACCGACGAACTGGCGGCGAAGGCAGAGGGACGCAAATGAGTCATTTCGCCAAGGTCACCCGCGTGCCGGGCGACCCGATCCTCGGCCTGCTCGACGCCTACCGGGCCGACCCGAACCCGGCGCGGCTCGACCTTGGCGTGGGCGTCTACAAGGACGCCCAGGGCCTGACGCCGATCCCCCGCGCGGTGAAGCTTGCCGAGCAGCGCCTGGTGGAAACCGAGACCACCAAGAGCTATGTCGGCGGCCACGGTGACGCGCTGTTCGCCGCCCGCCTGTGCGAGCTGGTGCTGGGCGCCGACTCGCGCCTGCTGGCCACCCAGCGCGCCGACGCCACCCAGACTCCGGGCGGCACTGGCGCCCTGCGCCTGGCGGCAGACTTCATCGCCCGCTGCCTGCCCGGCAGGAGCATCTGGCTGAGCGACCCGACCTGGCCGATCCACGAAAGCCTGTTCGCCGCCGCCGGCGTGCGTGTGTCGCACTACCCCTATGTGGACGCCGACAACCGCCTCGACGTCGAAGCCATGATCAGCGCCCTGGAGCGCGTCCCTCATGGCGACGTGGTGCTGCTGCACGCCTGCTGCCACAACCCTACCGGCTTCGACCTGGCCTACAACGACTGGCAGCGCGTGCTGGACGTGGTGCGCCGCCGCGAGCTGCTGCCGTTGATGGACTTCGCCTACCAGGGCCTGGGCGATGGGTTGGAAGAGGACGCCCGCGCCGTACGGCTGTTCGCCGACAACCTGTCGGAGATGCTGATCACCAGCTCCTGCTCGAAGAACTTCGGCCTCTACCGCGACCGCACTGGCGCGCTGATCGTCTGCGCCGGCAGTGCCGCCAAGCTCACCGACGTACGCAGCCAACTGGCGCTGATGGCGCGCAACCTC
The DNA here is from genome assembly GCF_050474425.1 of Pseudomonas sp. B1-22. Lineage (NCBI taxonomy): Bacteria > Pseudomonadati > Pseudomonadota > Gammaproteobacteria > Pseudomonadales > Pseudomonadaceae > Pseudomonas > Pseudomonas sp. B1-22. The sequence continues at coordinate 425,333 of NZ_JBCHVH010000002.1, forward strand.
TGGTCCACCCCGCCCGCCCACGGCGCCGAAGTGGTCGCCACCATCCTCGGCGACAGCGACCTCAAGGGGCTCTGGCTGGACGAGCTGGACGGCATGCGCGCGCGCATCGCCGACCTGCGTCTGGGGCTGGTGGAAGCGCTGCGCCCGCACGGCCTGGCCGAGCGCTTCGCCCACATCGCCATCCAGCGCGGGATGTTCTCCTACACCGGCCTGACGCCGGAGCAGGTGCGCCGCCTGCGCGAGGAGCACAGCGTGTACATGGTCGGCAGTGGCCGCGCCAACGTCGCCGGGCTCGATGCCGAACGCCTGGGCGACCTGGCGCTGGCCATCGCCAGCGTCTGCCGCTGAAGCCGCTTTCTTCCCCCTCGACCGGCCCATTGGCCGGTCTTTTTTTGCCGGCAGAACGCTTCGATACAAGCGTCGGGACGGTAGGAGCGGACCTTGTCCGCGAAGGCCCAGCACTGCACTCACGCAGCCGGATGAGCACCTACGAAATGCAGCCGGCGCGCCCCCTCCCCCGTAGAGCGAATAACGCGCGGCGTTGTCCGCCGTGATGGGTATCGCTTCGCTCCACGCCATCCTACGGGTCCGCCCAGAAAGGTTGCGCCTGTGCCCGTATCAGGAAGGCTGGACCAGCGCGTCCCCCCGACGCTTCCAGCGCCCCGGCGTCTGCCCCGTCCAGCGCCGGAATGCACGGGAAAAACTGGCCGCCTCGGCATAGCCCAGACACTGGGCGACCTCCTGCAGGTCCATGCGCGACTCCCGCAGCAGGCGCTCGGCGAGCCGCTGCTTGATGCCGTCGTTGAGCGCCTGCAGGCTCTGCCCTTCCTCCGCCAGGCGACGCTGCAAAGTGCGTTCGGACACCCCCAGCCGCCCAGCTACCTGGCCGCCGCCCAGCAGACTGGCGGACTCGCGCAACAACAATTGCTGCACCTGGCGCGCAGTAGGCGTGGCGGCGAGGGTCAGAGCCAGCTCGCCGCATAACTGCTCGCACAATTGCTCGCCACTGTCGCGAGCGCTGATGTGCGCCTGCGGCAGCGGAGCCAGCAGGTCCTCCTTGGCGAACAGCATCGCGTTGCGCCGCGCGGCGAAGCGCGGGACCAATCCGAACAGCGCATGGAACAACGACACGTCCGTCGGCTCGGCACTCTTCAGCTCGATAGCCAACGGGTGCAGCGGACGCTGCAGCAGCTCCCGCGACAGTTGCAGGCACCCGGCGATGCCACGCTCCACCACGAAGGGCCGGGCGTCCTCGGGCAGCACCGTGTCGTCGTAGACCAGCCAGACGCCGCGCGCCTCGGGCTCGCTGCTGACCGGGCAGAGGGTCAGCGCCAGGCTCTGGAAGCGACCGAACGTCTCGAAGGCCTCCTGCAAGGTTCGGCTGGCGAGCATGGTGAAACCGAGGTGGCCGAGGGAAGTCAGGTGGTAGCGCTGGCCAGCGTCCAGTCCCAGGCCGGGACGGCCGATGTGCTGCAATACATTGCGGATCACCGCCAGCTCCTGCCAGGCCTGGATACGTACCGCACGCGCCTGCAGGTCCGCCAGCGTGATGGCGCTGCCCACCAAACAGGCCTCCGGCGCCAACCCTGCTTCACGTGCGGTATCGAGCAGGTAACGCACCCCGGTGATCTCACGAACCTGACGCCAATCCATCGCGGCCTCCCTGTCGGTACCTGCTGGCGGAGAAAATCAATTTTTGGCGCTGATCATCATGGAAGAAAGCGCGCATGCTGACCATCCTTGAGTGGCCAATAACACCCACAAGAGGCTTCCCCATGTTCGAGTTCTTCTACACCCTGCCGAGCCAGAACCGAGCGGCCGAGTACAGCCACTTCGGCATCGTCCCCGCCACCGGCGCCATCGGCGCGGACGTCACCGGCGTCGATCTGCGGCAGCTGGGCGAGGATGGTTACGCCGAACTGCGCCAGGCCCTGCTGGCGCACAAGGTGCTGTTCATCCGTGGCCAGTCGCTGGACGTGGAAGGCCTCGAAGCCGTGACCCTGCGCTTCGGCGAATTCGGCCGCGAACCCTATGTGGTCGGCATGGACGACCATCCCCACGTGGTGCGAGTGGTGAAGGAGGCCAACGAGAAGACGCCGGTGGTGTTCGGCGGCGCCTGGCACACCGACTGGTCCTTCCAGGAGCGTCCGCCGGCCTTCACCCTGCTCTATGGCCATGACATCCCGCCGTTCGGCGGTGACACGCTCTACGCCAACCTGGCGCTGGCCTACGAATGGCTGTCGCCCAAGCTGCGCGCCCAGCTGGAAACCCTCGACGCCATCCACAGCCCGGAGCGCGCCTACGGCGCCGAGGCCAAGCACAACGACCTGATGGAAAACATGGCGGTGCGCTACGGCAGCCACGACGGCGAAGTGCGCTCCCACCCGCTGGTCACCCGCCATCCGGAAACCGGCAAGAAGATCCTCTTCATCAACCCCGCCTACACCAGCGGCATCAAGGGCATGCGCCCCGCCGAGTCGCAACCGCTGCTGGACTACCTGTTCGGCATCGCCACCCAGCCCGCCTTCACCTGCCGCATGCGCTGGACCCAGGGTACCCTGGCAATCTGGGACAACCGCAGCACCTGGCACTACCCGGTGTCGGACTACCACGGCATGCGCCGCGAGATGTACCGCACCACCGTAGTCGGCGACATCCCCAGCCGCTGAGGAGACGCGCCATGAGCACCGACAACCACCAAGCCGCCGCCCGCGCCCTGGCCGACGCGCGGGCCAGTCGAACGCCCATCGCCGCCCCGGCGGCCACCTACGCCCTGGCCGGGCTGGACGATGCCTACCACGTACAGGCACTGGGCATTGACCTCGCACTGGCCGCAGGGCAACGCCTGGCAGGCGCCAAGGCCGGGTTGATCTCGCCGGTGATGCAGGCCGCGTTGAAGGTCGACGAGCCCGTGTATGGCCGACTGCTTGCCGAACTGCGCTGCCAGAGCGGCGCGCGTATCTCCCGCGAGCGTCTGCTGCAGCCGCGCATCGAGGCGGAAATTGCCCTGCTGGTGGGCCGTGACCTGCCCGCCGAAGAACCTGATCCAGCCACCCTGCGCGCCTGCCTCGACGGCGCCGTCCCGGCCATCGAGATCAACGACACCGCCGTGGCCAACTGGCAGATCGGCCTGCTCGACTCGATTGCCGACAATCTCTGCGCGGGTCTCTATCTCATCGGCAGCCAGCCGGTCGCGCTGGAGAAACTGGAGGGCAAGGCGCTGGCGGTGCAGTTACAGCGCAACGGCGGCCCCGCGTTCCCGCCCACCCAGACCAGCATCGCGGCGGTGCTCGACATCGCCCTGTGGCTGGCCCGGCGCATGGCGCGCCTGGGGGCGCCGCTGAAAGCGGGCGACGTCCTGCTGTGCGGGGCGCTGGCGCCGATGTCGCAGGTCGCGCCGGGGGATGTGTTCGAGCTGGAGATCGAAGGGCTGGGGCGGGTTGGGTGCAGCTTCGAGGGGGGAGCACCGTACCTGTAGAAGCGCGCCATGCGCGCGATAGCGGGCATGGCCCGCTCCTACAGGGGGCTCCGGCCCGCCATTTCTGCATGGCTGATGCTGAACATCCGTTGCCACGGTTACGCGAGCACTCAGGGCCCTGCACTCAGTAATCCACCTTCCCCCTACCGGCCTTGATCGCCCCGCGCTTGCTCTTGCCCTCCAGTCGACGCGTCTTGGAACCCAGCGTCGGCTTGGTCGGGCGGCGTTTCTTCTCCACCTTCCCGGCACTGCAGATCAGCTCCGCCAAACGGTTCAGCGCATCTTCGCGGTTCTGTTCCTGGGTGCGGTACTGCTGCGCCTTGATCACCACCACGCCCTCATCGGTGATCCGCTGGTCGCTCAGGGCGAGCAGGCGCTCCTTGTAGAACTCCGGCAGCGACGACGCACGGATGTCGAAGCGCAGGTGCACGGCGCTGGACACCTTGTTGACGTTCTGCCCGCCGGCGCCCTGGGCGCGAATGGCGTTCAGCTCGATCTCGGCGTCGGGGATCTGCACGGCGTTGGAAATCTGCAACATGGCGGCGGTTCTGCTGGGAAATATCTGCAGCATATCGCGCCGGGGCACATCTGTCCCCAAGCTATCTAGGCCGCTGCGCAGAGCCATTTCCTGACTTTTGGATCAACTTTTGTATACGAAGTTGTGTACAAGTTTTTCTTGCAATGTCGTCAATTCGCCATTAGAACCCTTTCCTGTCACCGGCCGCAGCGCGAACTGCGGCACGCGGGCCCCATAACAAAAACAAGATTGAGGTGCAGCATGTTTCCAACCGTGTTGGCGCCAGCGGCCACTGAAGCCGCCCGCCTCCAACCGCGTTCCAGCCGCCGCCTGAGCAACGGTCGCTGGCTCGCCCTCGGCACCGCGCTGATCGTCGCCCCCTGGGGCGTGGCGCAGGCCGATGATGGTCGTATTTTCGAGTGGACCAGCAATACCCTCGGGTACCGCTACGGCAAGGACTTCACCAACCCGAACAACCCGAACTACATCAGCAAGAACATCTTCAGCTTCAGCCACGCGGACGGTTACCGCTACGGCAGCAACTTCTTCCACCTGGACGTGCTGGAATCCGACAACAACGATCCGCGCAAGGGCACCAACGAGGGCAGCAGCGAGGTCTACGGGGTGTTCCGCAGCCAGCTGTTCGCCTCACGGGTACTCGACACGCCGCTGGGCACGGGGCTGGTGAAGGACTACGCCTTCACCTTCGGCTTCGATGCCAGCCGCAACAACAACCGTGGCTCGGCGAAGAAGCGCGCCCTGGTGTTCGGCCCGACCCTCAAGTTCAACAGCCCCGGCGTACTGGACCTCTCGCTGTTCTACTACCGCGAGAAGAACCACTCGGGCATCCCCAACGTGAAACACCCCGACCACACCTTCGACGCTACCTACATGGTCAACCTGACCTGGTTGCGGCCGTTCCAGCTGGGCGACCACGGGGCGAAGTTCCAGGGCTTCATGAACTACACCGGGGAAAAGGGCGAGGACTACAACGACAACGACACCGCGCCGGAAACCCTGGTCCGCACCTCGCTGATGTTCGCCACCCTGCCGGGCACCAAGCGCCAGCCGAACTTCTGGGTCGGCGTGGGCTACGAGTACTGGCACAACAAGTTCGGCGTGGACGGCGGTCGCGGTACCCGTACCTCGACGCCGACAGTGAACCTGGAGTTCACCTTCTAGCGTCGGGAGTGGCGGCGGTTCGCGAGCAAGCTCGCTCCTACAGGGAGCGGCCCGCGCAGGACAAGCTTTTCGTAGGAGCGAGCTTGCTCGCGAACCCGCCCGGCACAATCCCACCGAAGGCACGCCCATGAAAAAGCCCGGCATGAGCCGGGCTTTTTCATGGGCGGGAAAAGAGGTCAGTTCTCCTTGCAGGCCACGCCATCCGCCGGCTCGCCGCCCTTCCAGTCCTTGTAGAGGGTGGCGTCCTGGCCCTTGGTCCACCACACGTACTGGCCGGCGGCGTACTTGGCGCCGGAGGCGGAGATGACATTGGCGAACACCAGGGTCGAGGCATCGGTCACCGGCACCACGGCCAAGCTGTTGTCACCCTTGTTCAGGTACTGGACGCCGAACTTGCGGCCGTCCTCGCACTTGTAGGAGACGCTGCGCGAATCCAGCTTGGCGTCGCCCGGCAGGACCAGCGCATCCACCTGCGGCGCCTTCTTCTCTTCGCCGCCACAAGCGACGAGCAGGACCGGCACGGCCGCCGCGAGCAGCCAACGTGCTTTTTTCATGGGTTTCCCTCTGACGAAAAATGGCCCGGTCACTCTAGGAAAGGTCGGTCCGCGCGGTCAATCGCACAGGGCCCGACCTTTCGTAGGAGCAGGCGACTTTGTCAGTCGGCCAGTACCGCGCCGCGCTCGCCACGCGCCGCCGGATGGCGCTTGAGGCGATAGCAGCCGTACATCACCAGCAGCCACACCGGGATGGCGTAGACCGACACCTGGATGCCCGGGGTGAGCAGCATGACGCCGAGGATGAACACCACGAAGCCCAGGCACAGCCAGTTGGCCGTCGGATAAGCCACGGCGCGGAAGACGGTGCGCTTGCCCTCGGCATCCATGCGTGCACGGAACTTCAGGTGCGCCAGGCTGATCATCGCCCAGTTGATCACCAGCGCGGCGACCACCAGGGACATCAGCAGCTCCAGGGCACGGGCCGGCACCAGGTAGTTCACCAGCACGGCGAGGAAGGTCACCGCCGCCGACACCAGCAGCGAGCGCACCGGCACGCCACGCTCGTCCACCTTGGCCAGGCCGCGCGGTGCGTCGCCCTGCTCCGCCAGGCCGACCAGCATGCGGCCGTTGCAGTAGGTGCCGCTGTTGTAGACCGACAGCGCGGCGGTGAGCACCACGAAGTTGAGGACGTGGGCGGCGGTGCTGCTGCCGATCATCGAGAATATCTGCACGAAGGGGCTGCCGCTGTAGGCGTCGCCGGAGGCATTCAGGGTCTGCAGCAGGCTGTCCCAGGGGGTCAGCGAGAGCAGCACGGCGAGCGCGCCGATGTAGAAGATCAGGATGCGGTAGATCACCTGGTTGATCGCCTTGGGGATCACCGTCTTCGGCTGGTCGGCCTCGGCGGCGGTGAAGCCGAGCATCTCCAGGCCACCGAAGGAGAACATGATGATCGCCATGGCCATCACCAGCCCGCTGATGCCATTGGGGAAGAACCCGCCGTGGCTCCACAGGTTGCTCACCGCCGCCTGCTCGCCGCCGGTGCCGCTGGCCAGCAGGTAGCAGCCCAGGACGATCATGCCGACGATGGCGGCGACCTTGATGATGGCGAACCAGAACTCCGCCTCGCCGAAGGCCTTCACGTTGAACAGGTTGATGGCGTTGACCACCACGAAGAACAGCGCGGCGGTGGCCCATGTCGGCACGTCCGGCCACCAGTAGTGGATGTACTTGCCCACGGCGGTGAGCTCCGACATGCCCACCAGGATGTACAGCACCCAACAGTTCCAGCCCGAGAGGAAGCCGGCGAAGCCGCCCCAGTACTTGTGCGCGAAGTGGCTGAAGGAGCCGGCGACGGGCTCCTCGACGATCATCTCGCCGAGCTGGCGCATGATCAGGAAGGCGATGAAACCGGCAATGGCGTAACCGAGGATCATCGAGGGCCCGGCGGACTTGAGCACCCCGGCCGAGCCGAGGAACAGCCCGGTACCGATGGCACCGCCGAGAGCGATCAGCTGGATATGGCGATTCTTCAGGCCGCGCTGGAGCTGGCCTGCGTGTTGAGTTTCACGCGTCATGCGTCACCTGTTGTTTTTATCTGTGACGTGAATCGGCCGCCCGGCTTGTGGCTGGGCGGTGCGGGCAAGGCAAGGCTAAAGAGCGGTGGAACGGAAGGACTTACTGGGCGTCCGGCTGCACCTCCGGGGCGGCCTGCTGGAAGGCTTCGAGGGACTCGCAGCGCGCGGCAATGGCGAGCAGGCGCGGGCAACCGGAGAGGTCGCAATCGAAGCGGCGGGCGTTGTACAGCTGGGGAATCAGGCAGGCTTCGAAGTAGCCGGGCCGCTCGCCGAGGGACAGCGGGCCGGTCCAGCCGGAGACGCCTTTTTCCACCGCGTGCAGGCCAGTCTCGACCCAATGGCGGATCCAGGCGTTCTTCGCCTCGTCCGCCACGCCCAGCGGGCCGCTGAGGTACTGCAGCACGCGCAGGTTGTTCAGCGGGTGGATGTCGCAGGCGATGTGCAGGGACAGCGCGCGGACCTGGGCGCGTTGCAGCGCATCGCGCGGCAGCAGGCTCGGTTGCGGATGGGTTTCTTCAAGGTATTCGAGGATGGCCAGGGACTGGGGAATTCGCGCTTCACCGTCCACCAGCAGCGGCACCAGCTCCTGCGGGTTGAGCAACCGGTAGTCGGCGGCGTGCTGCTGGCCGCCGTCCTTGACCAGGTGCACCGGCACCTGACGGTAGGCCAGGCCCTTGAGGCCGAGCGCGATGCGCACCCGGTAGGCGGCGCTGGAGCGCCAGTAGGAATAGAGGGTCAGCATGGCGGCTCTCCGGCGCCGACCGCGAAAAGCGGTCGGCGCGAGTGACGGTTACTTGGTCTCGGAGATCACGCCACGGCGAATCTGGTCTTCCTCGATGGATTCGAACAGGGCCTTGAAGTTACCCTCGCCGAAGCCCTGGTTGCCCTTGCGCTGGATGATTTCGAAGAAGATCGGGCCGATCACCGTGTTGGTGAAGATCTGCAGCAGGATGCCGTCGTCGCCCGGCGCGCCGTCGATCAGGATGTTCAGTTCGCGCAGCTGGTCCAGCGGCTCGCCGTGGCCGGGGACGCGAGTGTCGACCTTCGCGTAGTAGGTGTCCGGGGTGACCATGAAGTCCACGCCGTTGGCTCGCAGCTGGCGCACGGTAGCGTAAATGTCGTCGGTGGCCAGGGCGATGTGCTGGATGCCTTCGCCGTGGTACTCGCGGATGAATTCCTCGATCTGCGACTTGTCGTCGGCCGACTCGTTGATCGGGATGCGGATCTTGCCGCACGGCGCGGTCATCGCGCGGGACAGCAGGCCGGTGAGCTTGCCTTCGATGTCGAAGTAGCGGATTTCGCGGAAGTTGGCGATGCGCTCGTAGAAGCCGGACCAGACATCCATCTGGCCGCGCTTGACGTTGTGGGTCAGGTGGTCGATGGACAGCAGGCCGACGGCGTTGTCGTTGGCGCTGCGGCCTTCGATGAACTCGAAATCGACGTCATAGATGCTCTTGTCGCCATAACGGTCGACGAGATACAGCAGCGAACCGCCGATGCCTTCGACGCAGGGGATGTTCAACTCGCCGAAGTTGGCGTGGCTGCCCACCAGCTTGGCACCCTTGGACTCGACGTAGGCGGCGGCCTGGGCGGCGTTCTTCACCCGGAAGGCCATGGCGCAGGCGCTCGGGCCGTGCTTCTTGGCGAACTCGTGGACGTGACCGGTGGGGCTGCCGTTGAGCACGATGTTGATGTCGTTCTGCTGGAACAGGAAGACTTCCTTGGAACGGTGCTTGGCGGTCTCGGTGAAGCCCATGCCGGTGAACAGCTGGCGCAGTTGCTCGATGCCCTGGGCGTCGGGGGCGGTGAATTCGACGAACTCGAAGCCGTCGGTACCGATGGGGTTGTGCTGCTCGATCTTGGACACGGCGTTCATCCGGCCTCCTCATTGTCGTTATCGGCTGGTACGGCGCGGGCCGTCCAGGCGTCTGGAATGCCTTCATCTCAACCGTCCGCGCCCCTTCGGACAAGCCACCCCCACGCCGCGCCACCCCGTCCGGCCCTGGCTGCGCGGCAAGAAAACCTTACGCCGGGCAAAGCCCCCTGCGGCGCGCCGCCGCACCGTAAAGAATTCGTTACAATGCGGTGTGCCAGCGTGCCACCGCGTGCAACCCGGCTCGCCAGCGGGCGCGGCCAGCGGCTACCATGCGGCGCATCTCCACCGCCGAATCCCGCCATGGCCCGCGCCGCTCCCCCCGATTTCGACGCCACCACCGCGTCCCTCCGCGCCCTGGCTCGCAGCTACCCGCGCGGCCTGCACATCGAGCCGCACTCCCACGACTGGGGGCAGGTGCTCTATGCGATGTCCGGGGTGATGTGGGTGGAGACGCCGCAGGAAGCCATGCTGGTGCCGCCCAACCGCGCCGTCTGGCTGCCACCGCAGGTGCCCCATGGCATCCGGGTGGTGAGCGAGTTGCAGATGCGCAATATCTACCTGCGGCCCGGCACCGCCGATTCGCTGGGCGAGCAGGTGCAGGCCTTCGAGGTCGGCGGCCTGCTGCGCGAGCTGATCGTGCACCTGGTCGAGCATGAGCGCGAACCGGACACCGACTATTACCAGGCGCTGTCGCAGCTGGCCGTGCTGGAGCTGCAACGGGCCCGCAGCCTGTTGCTACGCGTGCCGCTGCCGGATGAGTCCGACCGCCGCCTGCTGAATCTCTGCCTGGCGGTGATGGCCGAGCCGTCCCAGGAAATCCCCTTCGAGCAGCACGCCGCCGACGCCGGCGCCAGCGTGCGCACCCTCGCCCGCCTGTTCCAGCGCAGCCTGGGAATGGGCTTCGCCCAATGGCGCCGGCAGGTGCAGCTGGCAACCGCGGTGGCGCAGTTGAGCGAGGGGCTGCCGGTGGGGCAGATTGCCCATGCCCTGGGGTATCAGCCGGGGAGTTTCAGCGAGATGTTTCGGAGGGAGCTGGGGGTGTCGCCTTCGGAGTATTGCGGGAGGTAATCGCCTCACAGGATCGCAGCAGGTTTCTGCTGCCTATGCGTTATCCGCCGTCTTGCCCGGTGTTCCTGCGCCGCTTCGGCGTGCTCGGATGTCTTCTGTTTCGCCCCCTCGGGCGACCTTCTTTGGCAAACGACCCAAAGAAGGCAAAGGTCTTGCCCCTGTCATCCGGTTTTTCGCTTAGGCGAAAAATTCCCTCGCTCCATCGAAGTTTCAGGGGCACGCGTCGACGGGCCATCCCTGGCCCAACGACGCTCTCGCGGCATCCATGCCGCTCAACCCCTGAAACTCCGATTCCACTCGGCCTCCTGAAGGGGCGTCCGGAGTGCGCGGAGATTTCTCTGGAAGTCTTAGTGAGCCAGAGCGGAGCTGCGCTCCCGTAGGAGCGGATCTTATCGGTGAAATCCATCGCGGATGGCTCCTCTCGTACAGGGGAATGCCAATGCATCGCGCCTACGTAGGAGCGGACTCCGTCCGCGATGCTCTTGTAGGGCGAATAACGCGCAGCGTTATCCGCCGTGATGGGTATCGCTTCGCTCCACGCCATCCTACGAAGAGCAAGCATGAAGCAGCCAAAGTCCCAGGCGCGCGCAGAGTCCCGTCAGGAGGCCGAGTGGAGGTATTGCGCAGAGGGGCGAGCGGCATGGATGCCGCGAGAGGCTTGAAGGGCCATGGATGGCCCTTGCGAGCCGACCCTCGGAGCGATACCGGAAGGAGGGAAGTCTGAGCGAAGCGAAGACCCGGATGCCGGGACGGGCCCTTTTGGTTCCTTTTGGGGCCCAAAAGTGACTCGCCCGAGGGGGCGAAACAAAAAGCCCCAGCACACTCCGAAGCGGCGCAGAAACACCCAAAGCCAAAACGGCGGATAACGCCATAGGCGTTATTCGCCCTACGAAGAGCAAGAGCATCGCGGACAGAGTCCGCTCCTAGGAAAGCGCCAGCCGACAGACCGATCCAATCCGCCCGCCCCACATCTGTCCGATATTCCGAAGCCAATGACCGGCGCCAACCGGTCCCCCGCCCTAGACTTCATACATCCCTCTTCAGCCGCCAAGCACCGCGCGGAGACCAGCATGAGCTACCTGATTTCCCTGGCCATCGGCATCGCCGTCGGCCTGGCCTACCACTTTCTCGATTTCCGCTCGCCGGCGCCGCCGCTGGTGGCGCTGATCGGCCTGCTCGGCATGCAGATCGGCGAGAACGCCATGCCACTGCTCAGTCGCTGGCTGCATTGACCACTCACAATTACGGACCCGTGCCATGAAAGCCCTGCAATTCGACCGTACCGGCGACCTCGCCGCCCTGAGCTTCACCGAACTGCCCGACCCGGTGCCCGCCGCCGACGAGGTCCTGGTGGAAATCCACGCCGCCGGCCTCAACCCCAGTGACGTGAAGAACGTATTGGGTCGCTTCCCCTACACCACTGTCCCGCGCGTGCCGGGCCGCGACTTCGCCGGGACCGTGGTGAAAGGCCCGGCCGAGTTGCTGGGCAAGTCCGTCTGGGGCACCGGCAAGGGCCTGGGCTTCACCCGCGATGGCAGCCACGCGCAGCTGATGAGTGTGCCGGCCGGCGGCGTGGCGCTGATGCCCGAGCGCATGAGTTTCGCCCAGGCCGCCAGCTGCGGCGTGCCCTACACCACCGCCTGGGACGCCCTGGAGCGCAGCCAGGTGCGCGCCGGCACGCGCCTGCTGGTGATAGGTTCGGGCGCGGTTGGCGCTGCAGCCATCGCCCTGGCCACGGCCCGTGGCGCCGAGGTGCTGGGCGCGGTGCGCCGCGCCGATTCGCAAGCGGAGCTGCTGGCGCAGGGTATCCGGAGCATCCTGCTGGGCTCTGCCGAAGCGCTGCCTGCCCAGGTGGAAGAGCACTTTCCGGGCGGTGCCGAGGTGATCTTCGACACCACCGGCTTCTGGCTGCCGGCGGCGGTTGCCGCCTTGGGTACATTCGGTCGCATCGCCATCATCGCAGCGCCGGTGGATGGCCACGTGCACCTGCCGGCCCTGGCGCTGTACCGTCGTGGCGGCACGGTGGTCGGGGTCAATTCGCTGCTTTACGATCCGGTGGCCTGCGCCGGCATGCTGCGGGAGTTCGGCCAGTGGTTCGACGACGGCAAGCTGCCGCTGCCCTCCGGCCTGCGCGAAGTGCCGCTGAGCGAGGGTGTGCAGCGTTACCGGGAGATCAATGAAGGGAGCAGCGAGAAGATCATTCTGGTGCCTTGATTGGCCGCACGAGGCAGGTCATGCGCCCGTGCCGACCTGCCCCGCGATCTACCCCGCGGCCTGCATCGGCCGCCGCCGCGAGCCGCTGTGCGCCTGCTCCAGCACCATGCAGTGATCGAGGAACATGCGCATGTAGCCGTAGCTCTTGCAGATCGCCTCGCGCAGGGCCAGGCAGCGCGGTACCGAGAGTTGCGGGCCGTTGAGGGTGCAGATGATCTCCAGCGCCTCCCACGGGTGATCGTCGTCGTAGCGGGCATGTACCTTCAGCCAGCGCATGGCGCTCTTGCGGCAGCCCGTCGGCAGGGTGCGCTCGTAGGCGTCGCTGGAACAGACCAGCGCCGACCACTCGCCGGTGACGCCTTCGATGGCATAGTTGGTGGCCGCCATGGCCAGCGCCAGCTCATCGCTGGAGCAGGTGTACCAGCACCAGTGGCTGAGGGCATGCAGCTCGCCCGGCACCAGCTGGGCCTTGAGTTCGGCCAGGGTCACGCCGTAGCTCTCGGCCCAGTGCAGCCAGTAGTCGGCATGGTTGAGCTCGACGCGGATGTTGCGCATCAGCCAGCGCCGCGCCATGTCTTCGCCAGGGCTGCGGCCGAAGCGGGTCTTGAGCAGGTTCTGCGACATGTACAGGGGGAACTGCTCCACCACCGGCCAGCCGCCGATGAGGAAGGCGCGCAGCGCTTGGCGGCTGAGCTGACCGTCGCGCAGGCGCGCGTAGAACGGGTGGCCGACCACCGCCAGGCGACTGCTCTCGCAGTCCTGCACCAGGTGCTGGGCCCAGAGGGGGTAACTGGAAAGCTCCTTGAGCGGCCCACTACGAACAAAGGTCTCGTTCATCCAAGGCTCCGTTGCCGATCAATCCATGCAAGCACCGGTCAAACTGGCCTCAGATTAGTCCTCCGCGCCGCTGGCGTCACCGTCCGGAGGTTGTGTTCGCTCCAGCGGTCGCCATTTCCGCCTCACGCAGGAAGCTGCGAGTGAAGGGTTGCGGCCGGGCGAGGCCATAGCCCTGAGCATAATCGACGCCGATCTCCCGCAAAACTTCGAGGATTTCCTGCGATTCGACGAACTCCGCCACCGTGCGCTTGCCCATGACATGGCCGATCTGGTTGATCACCTGGACCATGGCCCGGTCGATGGGGTCTTCGAGCATGTCCTTGATGAAACTGCCGTCGATCTTCAGGTAATCCACCGGCAAATGCTTGAGGTAGACGAAGGAGGACATGCCGGCGCAGAAGTCGTCGAGGGAGAAGCGGTAGCCCAGGGCCTTGAGCTCCTGGATGAAGCGGGTCGCGTTGACCAGGTTGGCGATCGCGCTGGTTTCGGTGACCTCGAAACAGATGCTCGCCGGGGCGATGCCGTAGCGCGGCTGCAGGTCGCGGAGGAAATCGAGGAAGGTGTCGTCGCCGATGGTCGCTCCGGACAGGTTGATCGCGCAGGTATGGATCGGCTCGTAGTCCCCCTCCAGCGCGCGGGCAGCCAGGATCTTGAAGGCGTTTTCGACCACCCAGCGGTCAATCTCCGTCATCAGGCCATAGCGCTCCGCGGCCGGGATGAAATTGATCGGCGCCACCAGCCGCCCGCTCTCGTCGTTCAGGCGCAGCAGCAATTCGACATGGGCGCCCTCCTGCGCGTCCGGATCGACCGGGTAGATCGGCTGTCCGTACAGGCAGAAACGCTCCTCGTCCAGCGCCAGGCGGATGCGCTGGACCCAGGCCATCTCGCCGACGCGGGTCGACAGTTCGGTATCGTCGGGGCGGAACACCTGTGCGCGGTTGCGGCCCTTTTCCTTGGCCATGTAGCAGGCCATGTCGGCGCAGCGCAGCGCCTCCTCCACCGACACCAGCATCGACGACACATGCACCACGCCAATGCTGACGGTGATGTTGAAGGGCCGGGTCTCCCAGATGAAATGCAGGCCCTGGACGGTCAGGCGGATGCGCTCGCCGATCTGCTCGGCCATTTCCGGCGGGCAGTTCTCCAGCAGGATGCCGAACTCGTCGCCACCCAGCCGCGCCAGGGTGTCGCCGTCGCGCAGGCACTGCTGCAGCACCGAGCACACCTGGCGCAGCAGTTCGTCGCCGGCGGCGTGGCCGCAGGTGTCGTTGACCAGCTTGAACTGGTCCAGGTCCAGGTACATCAGCGCATGGCGGTCGTCCATGTGCACCGAGCGCTCCATCGCCTGCTTCAGGCGGAATTCGAACTCGCGGCGGTTGGTCAGGCCGGTCAGCGCGTCGTGGGTCGCCTGCCAGGACAGGCTGGCCATGTACTGGCGTTCGCGGGTCATGTCATGCATTACCAGCACCACGCCGACCACCTTGCCATCGGCATGGATCGGCGTGCCCACCAGCGTCACCGCCACGCTGGTGCCGTCCAGGCGCTGGATCAGCTTGCTCGACTCGCTGCCGCCGTCCACTTCGCCGCGCAGGATCTGCCCTACCAGCGGCAGGCCCTCCTCCTGGTCGGCCTCGTCGATTATCCGTAGCAGCGAACGCAGCGGCAGGCCCACGGCCATGGCACTGTCCCAGCCGATCAGGCGCTCGGCGGCCGGGTTGAAATAGGCGATGCACTCCTGGGCATCGAGGGTCACCACGCCGTCGCCGATCGCCGCCAGGGTGGTCTGGGCGCGCTCCCGCTCGGTGTCCAGGGCACTTTCGAAGACCCGTTGCTGATGCACCAGCTTGAGGGTGCGCCAGATCGCCAGGAGGATCAGCGCCAGCCCCGCCAGGCAGTTGATCACCAGCAGCACCCACATCAACATCCGCGAGCCCTTGCCCAGGGCCGCGGAGAAGGCCATGGCAGCCGGCGTCACGCCGTCGTTGATGCCCTGGATGCGGTCGTTCCAGTAGCTCAGGTCGCCGGGATTCACGGTGCCGGCGCGGATGCTGCCGTGCATCTCGTCGGCCACCTGCAGGAGTTGGTCGAGGTAGGTATCGCCGATGATCCAGCGCTTCACCGCCTCGTCGAAGAAGCTGTATTCGTGGAAATAGCGGTACAGCCAGATCAGGCTGTTGACGTCGTCCGGATGATTGCCGCCCTCCAGCGCGCCCTGCCGCGCCAGCTCGATGTCCGGCGGGTCCTGGTCGAGGGCCGTGCGGAAGGTGCGGTCGCCCAGCGGGATGGCAATGGCGGTCTGGTAGCGGCGGTAGTCTTCCGGGGCGCGGGTCTGGCCATAGCGTTGCAGGTAGTGGATGGCATCCTTCTGCCCCTTGGACCAGAGGCTTTCCCCGCCCACGTACGCCCGCACGCCGGAAAGAATGTACAGGCTGCCCGCGGCAATCAGCGCCTGCAGCAGTACCACTGCCATGAACGGCCATATCAGCCGCAGCAGCCGGGTTCTTCGACGAGTCGGCATAAGCCCCAAGGCATCCATAACGTGCTCAGACTTCCTTCTTCTTATCCCTGGAAAGCCGCACCGGGCGGATCAGGCTCGCGCCGCCTAGGGGAAATTCTCTATTACTACCCTTTACTCATAGCCGATCACGGAAAATCCTCAAACCGCATTGCAGGGCTCCCGCTCGGCTGTCGACGTGTTGTTCTGCTGAAACGCTGATGGCCCAATGCCTCTTCTTGCTCCTCACAGCCATTCGTCGGTAGCCCTGCGTCCGACCGGCGGCCCGCCACGATGCACCTTCCCGGCACTTGCGCGAACAAATGCCATGAGTCATACCTCTGCCAATCGTGCAATCTGCAAGCCCGGAGTAACCCCATGCAGAGTCGGGATATGGAAGTGCTGTACGACCAGTTGGTGGGGCTTTCCTATGAATGCGTGCTGGACGAGAGCGCCTGGCTGCCCTTGCTCTCGGGACTGATCGACGCCACCGGCCGCCAACAGGGCGCCCTGCTGTTCTGGGACCAGACCCAGGACGGTGCCCTGGCCAGCGAGATCAATCTGTGCGATCCCGGCGCCATCGAGCTCTACAACCGCGATTTCTGCAATATCGATCCGTCCAAGGGCTTCATGCTCCACCGCCCCGTGGGCAACTGGTACCACGACCTGATGGAGTACGGCCCGGAGCGAATCCGCCGCGACCCTTACTACCAGGAGTTCCAGCTGCCCAACGACATGCTCAACGTGTCGTGTCTGAAGCTCAACGAGCAGGCCACCGCCGGCATCTACCTGTCGGTGCTGACCAGCGTCGGCGCACGCTACCCCACAGCCGACGAACAGGCCCTGCTGAACCGCCTGAGCCAGCACCTGATCCGCGCCGCACGGATGTTCGAGCGGATCGGCGACATGCGCCAGGAACTGGCCAAGCGCGACCTGCTGCTCGACCAGCATCCCACGCCGCTGTGGCTGCTCGACGGCGACACCCGGGTGCTCTATGCCAACCAGGCCGCGCAACGGCAACTGGGGCAGCCCAAGGCGGCGTTCTACGAAGTGTTCGGGCGCCTGCATTGCCGCCAGCACAATGCCCGCCTGCAGGCGCTGGTGCGCCACGCCGCACCGCGCCAGGGCAAGGGGAAGGCGGGATGGCTGCCGCTCAGCGATGGCAGCGCGCTGGAGCTGCTGGTCACCCCGGTGCCGGCCGAGGCCGGTTTCAACCAGAACTTCCAGCGCCCGCTGGCCCTGCTCGCCCTGCTCGACCCGCAGCGCCAGAGCCGCCTGCTCAGCGAACTGTTCGGCCTCACCCCGGCCGAGCAGCGCCTGGGCGACCTTCTGGTACGCGGACTTTCGCCGGAGCAATGCACCGAGTACCTGGGCACCTCCATCAATACCGTGCGCAGCCAGCTGCGCGCGCTGTTCCGCAAGACCCACACCAGCCGCCAGGCGGAGCTGGTCAGCCTGCTGATGCGCCTGGGGCAGCGCTGATCCGGCGAACTTCATCATTCATTCAGATGATGGCCTGCGGCCGCGTCCCCCCTAACGTGATGACTGAAGTACCGGCCCGGCAAGGGCCGGCCACGCAATCGGCATCCCAGGTGGACGGCAATGGACAATCGGACCCAGCAGAATCCGGAATCGATCACTCAAGCCATCGAAGAACTCGAACGGCAACTGCGCCGCATCAAGGACAGCAACTCCGAGTTGCTGGCGCTGGCCATCGGTCACTCAGCGCCCGTGGAGCAATCCCGGGTCCTGCCCTTCCCCCGCCGGCGCGAGCGGCCGATGGGCGAAGGTGCCGGCAACGCCGTGCTGCTGGATTATCTCTACGGCATCGACAGCACCCTGCCCTCCGTGCTGCCCGACGGGCCCACCGATGAGCTGTTCCGCTACGCCAGTTCCGCGCCCGCCTCGCGCGCCCTGCGCTCGCGCCGCCAGTTGCTGGCACGGGAGATCGACCGCACCTGCGAGCAATTCGGGGGTCAGGCGCGCATCCTCTGCGTGGGCTGCGGCCACCTGCGCGAGGCGGACCTTTCGCGAGCCGTGCGCGACGGGCATTTCCGCGAGTTCGTCGCCCTCGACGCCCAGCTCCAGTCGCTGCAAACCGTGGAATCCTGCTACGCCGCGCAAGGCATCCGGGCCGTGCATTGCGGCCTCGACGAGCTGTTCTACAGCCGCAACGACCTGCGTCATTTCGACCTGATCTACTGCGCCGGGCTCTATGAAGTCCTCAACGACCAGGACGCCCACGACCTCACCCGCAACCTGTTCGCCCGCCTGCTGCCGGGCGGGCGCCTGCTGCTGAGCAACTTCCTGCCGGGGATACCGGACATCGCCTATCTGGAGGGGCTGCTGGACTGGGAGCCGCACTACCGCAGCGACGCCGAGCTGATCGACCTGCTGCAGGGCATCACCCACAAGGACATCAGCCAAACGCGAATCTTCCACGACCTGGGTAACTGCGTGAGCTTCCTCGAGGTCACCCGCTTCGGCTGATCAGTTCTGCTGCAAGTGACCGTACAGGCGGGCATAGAGCCCGCCTTCGGCGATCAGTTGCTGATGATCGCCATCCTCGGCAATGCGCCCACCATCGAACACCAGCACCCGGTCCGCCTGCTTAACCGCTGACAGGCGGTGGGCGATGATCAGGGTGGTGCGCCCTTCCAGGAAGCGCCCCAGCGCCTGGTGCAAGGCGTACTCGGTGGCCGCATCCAGCGCCGAGGTCGCCTCGTCGAGGATCACCACCCGGGGTTCGGCCAGCACCATGCGGGCGATGGCCAGGCGCTGCCGCTGGCCGCCGGAGAGCCGCACGCCGGAGCGGCCCACCACGCTGTCCAGGCCTTGCGGCAGGGTGAGGATGGTGTCCGCCAGTTGCGCCACTTCCAGCGCGCGCCAGCAGGCTTCGTCGCTGCGTTCGCGGCCCATGGTCAGGTTGGCGCGCACCGTGTCGTTGAACAGCGCCGGGTGCTGCAGCACCACGGCCACATGCTCGCGCACGCAAGCCAGGCCGATTTCTTCCAGCGCCACGCCGCCGTAGCGGATGCTGCCGGACTGCGGCTGGTAAAGACCCAGCAGCAACTGCACCAGGGTGCTCTTGCCGCCGCCGCTGGCGCCGACAATGGCGACTTTCTCGCCGGCGGCAATGTCCAGGTCCATGCCATCGAGCACCCGTTCGTCGCGGTAGGCGAAGCTCAGGTCGCGCACCTGGATGCCAACCGTGCCCTGACCGACGAAGGGATCGCGGCGCGGCGGATACTGCGGCTCGTCGGCGCGGGCCAGCAGCTCGTTGATGCGGGTCAGCGCGCCGCCGGCGGCGTAGAAGGCGTATTGCAGGCTGAGCAGTTGCTCCACCGGGCCGATCATGAACCAGAGGTAGCTGAACACCGCCAGCATCTGGCCGATCGACAGGTCGGAAAACAGCACGGTGAGCATCGCCGCCGCACGGAACAGGTCGATGCCGAACTGGAACAACAGGCCACTGGCGCGTCCGGCCGCGTCGCTCTTCCACTGCGAGGCCACCGCATAGTCGCGTACCTCGCGAGCGCGCACACCCAGGCGGCCGAGGAAAAAGCCCTGGCGGTTGCCGGCGCGCACTTCCTGGATGGCTTCCAGGGTTTCGGTCAGCGCCTGGGTGAAGCGCGCCGTGCTGTCGTTCTCCAGTTTCTTCAGGTGCTTGACGCGCTTGCCCAGCTGCACCGTGGCGAAGATCACCAGCGGGTTGAACAGCAGGATCAGCAGCGCCAGCTTCCAGTGCATCCAGATCAGGATGCCGGCGGTGCCACAGAGGGTCAGCAGCGCCACCAGGAAGCGGCTCAGGGTGTCGCCGACGAACTTGTCGAGGGTATCGAGATCGGTGACCAGGTGCGCGCTGACCGAGCCGCCGCCGAGGGTTTCGTACTCGCTCAGGGCGATGCGCTTCAGGCGCTCGATCAGACGCAGGCGGATGCGGTACACCACGTCCTTGGACAGCCGTGCGAACAGCCTGGCCTGGAGCACATTGAACACCAGCGCGCAGCTGCGCAGCATCAGGGTCACCAGCAGCATCAGGCCGATGTAGCCGGCGGGCTTCTGCCAGCCGTCGGGCAGCCAGTGGTTCATCACCTGCAAGGCGGCGTCGCCCTTGCCCAGCAGCACTTCGTCCACCAGCAGCGGCAGCAGCAGCGGGATCGGCACGCTGCAGGCAGTAGCCAGCACGGTGACCAGGTTGGCGAGGAGCAGGGCCTTGCGGTGGCGGAAAGCGAGCCGACGAATCTCCGCCCAGCTCAGGCGGTCAGCGGACAGCTCAGGCATGCCGCCCGCGCTCCAGCCAGCGATCCAGCAGCGGCGCCAGCTCGTTGAGCGGCTGGTAGCCGTTTGTCAGCAGGGCCAACTGGCCATCGCGCTCGGCCAGCAGCGTGGGGAAGCCGGCGATACCCAGGTCGCGGGCCCAGGAGAAATCGGCCAGGGTCGCCAGGTGGTTTTCCTGGCTGTCGAAGGCTGCGGCGAACTCGATGCGCGGCAGACCGGCGCGTTCGGCCAGCTCGGTGAGCACGCTGGCCTGGGTGACGTCACGGCCTTCGGCGTAGAACGCCTGCTGGATCAGGCCGACCAGCGCCCAGGCGCAGTCCTCGTCGAGGCGTCGGGCGGTGACCACCGCCCGGCAGGCCGGCTCGGTGTCGTAGACGAAACCGTCGGGCAGCGCACCCTCGAAGCGGAACGGCTGGCCGGTAGCGTCGTGCACCGCCTGCCAGTGCTCGAGGATGTAGCGCTTGGTGGCCGGCTCCAGTGCGGCGCCCTGCCCCGTGCGCAGCCCGCCCATCACCAGCGCCAGCGGCACGCCGGCGGCGCGCGCCTGCTCGACCAGCTGCCCGGCCACCGGGGCGAACCCCCAGCACCAGGAGCACATCGGGTCCATCACATAGAGCAGGCGGCTTTTCACGTGTCAGTTCTCCGCGCGGGGGTCACGGCCAATGGGGTGCGGCTGGTTGCGCTCGCGCGCCAGCTC
Organism: Pseudomonas sp. B1-22; assembly: GCF_050474425.1. Taxonomy (NCBI): domain Bacteria; kingdom Pseudomonadati; phylum Pseudomonadota; class Gammaproteobacteria; order Pseudomonadales; family Pseudomonadaceae; genus Pseudomonas; species Pseudomonas sp. B1-22. The sequence continues at coordinate 446,048 of NZ_JBCHVH010000002.1, forward strand.
GATCTGTTTCTGCCGCTCGCGGGCGCTGGCGCGGGTCTTCTCCGGCAGCGAATCCCAGCAGTGCGGGCAACTGATGCCCGGGGCGTAATGCTCGGAGGCACGGTCCTCGGCCGAGATCGGATTACGGCAGGCATGGCACTGATCGTAGTCGCCCTCGGTCAGGTCATGGCGCACGGTCACGCGGTTGTCGAACACGAAGCAGTCGCCACGCCAGAGGGTTTCGGCCTCGGGCACCTCCTCCAGGTACTTGAGGATGCCGCCCTTGAGGTGGAACACCTCTTCGAAGCCTTCGCTGAGCATGTAGCTCGACGCCTTCTCGCAGCGGATACCGCCGGTGCAGAACATCGCGACCTTCTTGTGCTTGGCCGGGTCGTAATGCGCGCGGATGTAGTCGGGGAACTCGCGGAACGACTTGGTCTTCGGATCGATGGCGCCCTCGAAGGTGCCGATGGCCACTTCGTAGTCGTTGCGGGTGTCGATCAGCAGCACTTCCGGGTCGGAAATCAGCGCGTTCCAGTCCCTGGGCTCGACGTAGGTGCCGACCTTGGCGTTCGGGTCCACGCCCGGCACGCCGAGGGTGACGATCTCCTTCTTCAGCTTCACCTTGGTGCGGTAGAAGGGTTGCTCGTCGCAGTAGGACTCCTTGTGGTCCACGTCGGCCAGGCGCGGGTCATTGCGCAGCCAGGCGAGCAGGCCGTCTATACCGGCGCGGGTGCCGGAGACGGTGCCGTTGATGCCTTCCTCGGCAAGCAGCAGGGTGCCCTTCACGCCATTGTCCAGCAGGGTTTGCAGCAGGGGTTCGCGCAGGGCGACGTAGTCGGGCAGGGAGACGAACTTGTACAACGCCGCGACGACGATTCGTTCGGTGGTCATGCATCACTCCAGTGGTCGCCCGCGTAAAGGGCGGACCGGGTCTTGGGAATTACAACAGCTGAAAATGACAGCGCCGGCGAGAGCCGGCGCTGGGAGTCGCATTCTACCGGAGCGGGGCGTTGCCCGCATCCGCAGCTGATCAGTGCGGCCTGCCGTCAATGCAGATCATGCTTGCTGCCGCCACGGCAGGTCGGCGACTCCGGCGCCTGTCCCTGCTGCGCCCACTCCTCCGGGGTGTAGGTGTGCAGGGCCAACGCGTGGAACTGCCCCATCAAGTCGCCCAGGCTGGCGTAGACCTTCTGGTGCCGCTTCACCGCGTTCAGCCCGGCGAATACCGGGCTGACGATCACGGCCTTGTAGTGCGTTTCCTGCCCGCGGCTGTGCATGTGGCTCTCGTCGAGCACATCGAGGTGCTGCGGTTCGAGGGCGCCCAGGGCGGATTGGATACGGTCACGCATGCTCATGTCGGTTCTCTGTCAGCAATTCAGGAAAAGCCAGGGAAATCAGGGCTTCTGGGCCGGAGCAGCCGGGGCCTTGACGCCCAGTTCCTTGTCCATGTCGGCCATCAGCTTGTTCACCGGCTCCACGGCGGTCTGCAGCTTGGCCTGGGTCAGCTGGGCGGATTCGGCGGTCAGGCGCGGCATCTTCTCGAGCATCTTGCGGCCCACCGGGGACGCGTAGAAATCGTTGATCTGCTTGAGCTCGGACTCGCTGAAGTTGCTGGTGTAGAGCTTGACCAGTTCAGGCTGCAGCTTGTTCCAGCCTACCGCGCGATCGAGCTCGGCGTTGGCCTTGGCCTGGTAGCGCTCCAGCACCGGCTTCTTGCTTTCGGGCGCCTTGGACTGGGCGAAACGCTGGGCGAGCATCTGCTGGACCTGCGCATAGACCGGCACGGTGAGTTTGTCGGCGTGAACCTGCTTGAGGAATTTCTCCGCCTCGGTGTTGGCGTCGGCCAGGGCGATGGAGCTGAAACCCACCAGTAGAGCTGCGGTGCAGAGAGTACGAAGAGCGGTCATGGGGCAGTCCTTGAGTCTGAAAGTGTGTCCGGGTGGGACCCGCCATTCTGCGCCTAAGTTCGGAAAGTGCTCAAGAGACCGCCGAACAGCAGGGAAGTGACCACCTTCTCTTGTCGACCTATCGGCAAACCGGCATGCTGCACCGCGTTGCCACATGGATGTGTCCAATGAATACCTTTACCCATGTTCCGCCCTACGCGAACGCGCGCCCCCTGTGCGACGCGCGGGGCCGCCTGAACGACGCGGCCATTGGTTGGTCGAGCCGGCCACAGACGGTCTGCCGCCTGCCGGGCAATCCGGGCCGGCGCAAGCGCTGGAACCACTGGTGCATCAATGCACCGGGCTGGATGCTCTCGCTGACCATCGCCGACCTCGACTACCTGGGCTACGGCGCCATCTACTTCCTCGACCTGGAAAGCGGCCGCTCGGTGCATCGCACCCAGATCACCCCGCTGGGCCGCGGCTGCGAGCTGCCCGACGTGCCGAACCAGAGCCACAGCTTCCAGCACGGCGACCTGAGCCTGAGCTTCGTCGAACAGCCCGGCCAGTTGCGCATCACCGCCAGCGCCCCCGACCTCGGCGGCCAGCCGCTGGACCTGGCGCTGGAAGTCCAGCGCCCCGCGCACCTGGAGTCGGTCAATCTGGTCGTGCCCATGGCCGGCCAGTGCTTCCACGCCTGCAGCCGGCAGATGGGCCTGCCGGTGCGCGGCAGCCTGCAACTGGGCCGCCGCGTCTACCCGTGCAGCGTCGGCGAGAGCTTCGCCGCCCTGGACTTCGGCCGCGGCGTGTGGCCCTTCCGCAGCCACTGGACGCGCGCCGCCTTCGCCGCACCCGGCGGAATCGCCGGCAACTTCGGCAGCGGCTGGACGGACCACACCCCGCTCAAGGAAAACGCCCTGTGGTTCGGCGGCGAGCTGCAGCGCCTGGAGCACGACGTCGAAATCCAGCAGACGCCCCACGATCCCCTGGCGCCGTGGCGCCTGCGCAGCCCCTGCGAGCGGGTCGACCTCACCTTCACCCCGCGCAAGCTGCACCGCGCCTGTCCGCGCCTGGGGCCGCTGTATGCCGAGACCAGCCAGTGGTTCGGCCATTTCGATGGATCGCTACGCAGCCTCGACGGCGAGCACGTTCCGGTACGCGAAGCCCTCGGCTGGGTGGGCGCGACCCGGGCACGCTGGTGAAGCTGCTCTATCGCGGCAATTGATCCGACGCGGAACCCGGAGCTCCGACAACGGCCTAAACTGCCCGAGTCACTCCAGGAGAACGCATCATGAGCCGCACCGAAACCGACAGCCTCGGCCCCATCGAGGTCCCCGACGACGCCTATTGGGGCGCGCAGACCCAGCGTTCGCTGGAGAACTTCGCCATCGGCGGCCAGCGCATGCCGCTGGCCGTGGTGCATGCCCTGGCGTTGGTGAAGAAGGCCGCGGCCCGTGTGAACGCGCAGTTGGGCGAGTTGCCGGAGAACATCACCAGCCTGATCGAAGAGGCCGCCGATGAAGTGCTTGCCGGCGAGCACGACGACCAGTTCCCGCTGGTGGTCTGGCAGACCGGCAGCGGCACGCAGAGCAACATGAACGTCAACGAGGTGATCGCCGGCCGCGCCAACGAGATCGCCGGCAACGGTCGCGGCGGCAAGAAGCCGGTGCACCCCAATGATCACGTCAACCGCGCGCAGAGCTCCAACGACAGCTTTCCCACCGCCATGCACCTGGCCGCCGCCCGCGCCGTGCATGGCGACCTGCTGCCAGCCATCGCCGAACTCCGCGGCGGCCTGGCTCACCAGGCCGCGCGCCACGCCAGCCTGGTGAAGACCGGCCGTACCCACCTGATGGATGCCACGCCCATCACCTTCGGCCAGGAACTCTCCGCCTTCGTCGCCCAGTTGGACTACGCCGAGCGCGCCATCCGCGCGGCGTTGCCGGCGGTCCTTGAACTGGCGCAGGGCGGCACCGCCGTCGGTACCGGGCTGAACGCGCCGAAGGAATTCGCCGATGCCATCGCCGCCGAGCTGGCCGATCTCACCGGCCTGCCCTTCGTCTCCGCACCGAACAAGTTCGCCGCCCTCGCCGGCCACGAGCCGCTGGTGATCCTCTCCGGCGCCCTGAAAGCTCTGGCCACCGCGCTGATGAAAATCGCCAACGACCTGCGCCTGCTCGGCTCCGGCCCCCGCGCGGGCTTCGCCGAGGTGAAGCTGCCGGCCAACGAGCCGGGCTCCTCGATCATGCCCGGCAAGGTCAACCCGACCCAGTGCGAGGCGCTGTCGATGCTCGCCTGCCAGGTGTTCGGCAACGACGCGACCGTCACCTTCGCCGCCAGCCAGGGCCACCTGCAGCTGAACGTGTTCAAGCCGGTGATCATCCACAACCTGCTCGAATCCGTGCGCCTGCTCGCCGACGGCTGCCGCAACTTCAACAGCCACTGCGTGGCCGGCATGGAGCCGGACGCGGCGAAGATGCGCGAACACCTGGAGCGCGGCCTGATGCTGGTCACCGCGCTGAACCCGCACATCGGCTACGACAAGGCCGCCGAGATCGCCAAGAAGGCCTACGCCGAAGGCAAGACCCTGCGCGAAGCGGCTCTGGAGCTGGGCTACCTGACCGACGCCGAGTTCGACCAGTGGGTACGCCCGGAAACCATGCTGGAGGCAGGCCAGAATGGTTGATGCGGCCAAGCATGGCGCCACACCGATCGAGGGCGACGGCAAGCGCGTGCTGCTGGTGGTCGGTTCCCCCAAACCCGGCGGCTTCTGCCATGCGGTGGCCGAAGCCTACGCCCAGGGCGCCCGCGCCAAGGGCCATGTGCTGCACACGCTGAAGCTCGGTGAACTGAACTTCGACCCGGTATTGCGCGGCGGCTACGAGCAGAGCCAGAGCCTGGAGCCGGACGTGCTGGAAGCGCAACGGCAGATCCACTGGGCGCAGCACCTGGCATTCATCTACCCGGTCTGGTGGGGCGGCCTGCCGGCGCTGCTGCAGGGCTTCTTCGACCGCGTGCTGCAGCCGGGTTTCGCCTTCCGCTACCGCTCGGCCGAATCCCGCGAGTTCGAACCGCTGCTCGGCGGGCGCACCGCCGACCTGCTGGTCAGCCACGACCAGACCCACTGGCACTACCGCCTGCGCCAGGGTGCTCCGGCGCATCGCCAGATGACCCGTTGCATCCTCGCGCCCTGCGGTATCGAGCTCCACCATCTGGAGGAATTCAGCCCGATCCGCGGCTCCAGCGAGGAGCAACGCCAGACCTGGCTGCGCCGGGCGGAGCAGCTGGGCACGCAGGTGTAAGCACCCGGAGGGTAGCCGGCCACTACCCTCCTTCCCTCCGATCAGCAGCCGTTTCCACAGCCGTCTTGGGAATTCTCCGACCTCCAATCCGCAAGCGCCTTCCTTAGGATGCCAGCGCCCATCCCCGGGCGTCTCTCTTGCCTCTGGAGGCAATATGCTTCGCAAACTTTCCGCCGAAATGATCGGCACCTTCTGGCTGGTGTTCGGTGGTTGCGGCAGCGCCATCTTCGCGGCCCACGCCATTGGTGTTCTGGGTGTCGCCCTGGCCTTCGGCCTGACCGTGGTCACCATGGCCTATGCCATCGGCCCGATTTCCGGCTGCCACCTCAACCCCGCCGTCACCCTCGGCCTGTGGGCCGGCGGTCGCGTCCGCACCCTGGACGTCGTGCCGTACATCGTTGCTCAGGTCATCGGCGGTGTGCTCGCCGGTGCCGTACTGTTCTACATCGCTTCCGGCAAGCCGGGCTTCGACGCGCTGGCGGGCTTTGCCGCCAACGGCTTCGGTGAAGGCTCGCCGACCGGCTACAGCATGCAGTCGGCGCTGGCCATCGAGGTGCTGCTGACCGCGTTCTTCCTGTTCGTGATCATGGGCGCCACCGACAGCAAGCTGGCCCCGGCAGGCTTTGCCCCGATCGCCATCGGCCTGACTCTGACCCTGATCCACCTGATCAGCATCCCGATCGACAATACCTCGGTGAACCCGGCACGCAGCCTGGGCGTGGCGATCTTCGCCGACCCACTGTTCATGAAGCAGCTATGGCTGTTCTGGGTCGGCCCGCTGGTGGGCGGGGTGATCGGTGCGCTGGTCTATCGCGTGGTGCGTCCGGCGGCCTGAGCCACCGAGATCGCCTGGATACGAGACGGGCGCCTGAGGGCGCCCGTTTTCGTTTCAGAAGAAAGCTCATTGGCCCCAGTGCAATGCGTAACAGGCGCATTCAAGGCCTACGAAAAGCAAGAACGTGCAGCCCCCAGGGACTCAGGTATCCGCCAGACGCTGGCGGCGCGCCCGGTAGCTGCGCAGCAGCGAAGGCGCCAGGGCGGTCAGTGCCGAGCCGCTCACCACCAGCAGTGCGCCGAGGTAAGCCAGGCCATTGAGGTTTTCCGGGTGCACGTAGTCGGGCCACAGCGAGGCGGCCAGCGCCACCGAGGCGAAGGTCACCAGCGGCGTGATGGCGAGCGTGGCGCTGACGCGGGACGCCTCCCAGTGCGCCAGGGCCTCGGCGAAGGCGCCATAGGCGACCAGGGTGTTCAGGCAGCAGGCCAGCAGCAGCCAGCCCTGCAGCGGGCTCAGCTGCAATGCCTCCAGCGGGTGCGCCCAGGGCGTGAGTAACGCGGCGCAGCCCAGGTAGATCACCATCATCACCTGCACCGAGCTCCACTGCGTGAGCAGTTGCTTCTGCGCCAGGCCGTAGGCGGTCCAGATGAAGGCGGCGAAGACGACGATCAGCACGCCGGTGGTGTAGTTGCCCAGCGAGCCGAACAGTTCCGCCAGGCGCTGGTTGAAGAACAGCCCGAACCCCAGCAGCAATACGGCGAGCCCGAGGCCCTGGCCGACGCTGAAGCTTTCCTTGAACACCAGCAGGCTGCCCAGCAACAGGAGGATCGGCGCGATCTGGATCACCAGTTGCGTGGTGCCCGGCGTGAGCATGCGTAGGCCGATCAGGTAGAACACGTAGTTGCCGGTCAGGCCGAGCACGGCCGCCAGCACCAGTCCCGCACCGCGCCGGCCGATGGGGCGGAAGGCCGGCAACTGGCGGGTCAGTGTCAGGTAGACGAGCAGCACGCCACCGGAGACCACCAGGCGGTACCAGGTCACGGTGACCGGGTCCATGGTCTTCAGGACTTCCTTGAGCTTGATCGGCAGGATGCCCCAGAGCACGGCGGTGATCAGGGCGAGGAACAGGCCGAATTGCCAGCGGCCGGAAGAAACGTGCATGGGAGCCTCGACGCGTGTGCGGTTCGCCATGCTAAGTCATGGCGGTATCACGCCATAGGAACAGTTGCGCGACGCAACTGTTCCGGTCGCCCGGCGACAACGCCGCGTCGCTCCCGGTCAAGGCCCTAGATCAGGGTCGACAGGCGCAGCAGCCACCAGACCAGGATCAGCAACTGGACGAAGAACGCGGCGAAGCGAATCCACACCGCCAGCGCGGAGGTACTGATCAGGTGCACCACCGACTGCAGGATGCGCGCGCCCAGCAGGGCCGGCGCCAGCGGATCGGTCACCAGGCTCTGGCCAGTGACCATCGCATAGAGCAGCACGGCGGCGAACAGCGGTACGTTCTCCACGCAGTTGGCGTGGGCGCGCACCAGGCGCTGGCCGAAGGTGCCGGGCGTATTGCTGCCATCGGCGGCGAAGACGTTGACCTGCATGCGGCCGGCCATTACCAGCAGGCCACGCTGGCTGACCAGCAGCAGGACCAGCAGCACGGTCCAGGCGACCAGGCCGAGCAACGCGAAGGCAGAGGGACTCAGGGACATGCAGGACTCCTTTCTCTTGTAGGTTTGAGCGGGAGTCTAGGAGAAGTAGAGCAATTGCTCTAGCCAGCACAAAGGTGGGCTTGGGGTAGGAGCGGACTTCGTCCGCGATGGGCAACCGGCCAGATCGGAGCTGCCGGGAATCGATCGCGGACGAAGTCCGCTCCTACGCACGCCGGCTAGATCGTCGATCGGCGAAACGAAAACGGGCAGCCCGTCGCCGGACTGCCCGCCCTCCTCGCCTGCTTGCATCACAGCTTGGCGATGGACACCTCGGTGGATTTGACGAAGGCGATCACTTCGCTACCGATGCCCAGTTCCAGCTCGCGCACGGAACGGGTGGTGATCACCGAGGTGACGATGCCGGCGGCGGTCTGTACGTCGATTTCCGACAGTACCGGGCCTTCGATGATTTCCTTGATGGTGCCTTTGAACTGGTTGCGGACGTTGATGGCTTTGATGGTCATGGCGTAGCTCCTTGGGAGAATGGGGGTGTCACGGATGAACGTTGGATCAAAGTGCCCAGCGCAATTGCGTGGGCAGTGGGGATACGGGTTCCGGCTCGGGTGGCTGAGCCGGCAGCGACAGCACGCGTTCGAGCACTTCGGCCTCCAGCGCGGCCAGCCTGGCCGAGCCACGGGCACGCGGCCGGTGCAGCTCGACGTTGAGGTCCAGGCCGATCGCCCCGTCCTCGATGAGGATCACCCGGTCAGCCACGGCCACGGCCTCGCTGACGTCGTGGGTGACCAGCAGCACGGTGAAGCCATGCTGCTGCCAGAGGCGCTCGATCAGCTGCTGCATCTCGATGCGGGTCAGGGCATCCAGCGCGCCCAGCGGCTCGTCGAGCAACAGCAGGCGCGGCCGGTGGATCAGTGCGCGAGCCAGGGCCACGCGCTGCTTCTGGCCGCCGGACAAGCCCGCCGGCCATTCGTTGGCGCGGTCGGACAGGCCGACGGCTTCCAGCGCTTCAAGCGCCTTGGCGCGCCAGTCGCCCTTCAGGCCCAGGCCGACGTTGTCGATCACCCGCTTCCAGGGCAGCAGGCGCGAATCCTGGAACATCAGGCGGGTCTCTTCGCGGGCGCTTTCCAGCGGCGCGGAGCCGGCCAGCAGCTGGCCCTCGCTGGCGGTGTCGAGCCCGGCCAGCAGGCGCAGCAGGGTGCTCTTGCCGCAACCACTGCGACCGACGATGGCGACGAACTGGCCGGCGGGAATCCGCAGGTCGATGCCCTTGAGCACCTCACGCTCGCCGAAGCGCTTGACCACGCCGTCGACCACCAGGGGGATGCCCGGCTTGAGTTGTTGCGGCAGATGATTTGACGACAGGGGATTCAGGGCATTCATGCGGCACCTGCCTTGCTCTGGTAAGCCGGGTGCCAGCGCAGCCAGATGCGTTCCAGGCCGCGAGCGGCGAGGTCGGCCAGCTTGCCGAGCACGGCGTACAGGAGGATCGCCAGCACCACCACGTCGGTCTGCAGGAACTCCCGGGCGTTCATCGCCAGGTAGCCGATGCCGGAGTTGGCGGAGATGGTCTCGGCGACGATCAGGGTCAGCCACATGAAGCCCAGGGCGAAACGCACGCCGACCAGGATCGAGGGCAGCGCGCCGGGCAGGATCACCTGGCGGAACAGCGCGAAGCCGGACAGCCCGTAGCTGCGCGACATTTCCAGCAGGCCCGGATCGATGTTGCGGATACCGTGGTAGGTGTTGAGGTAGATCGGGAACAGGGTGCCGAGGGCGACCAGGAAGATCTTCGCCGACTCGTCGATGCCGAACCACAGGATCACCAGCGGGATCAGCGCCAGGTGCGGCACGTTGCGGATCATCTGCACCGAGCTGTCGAGGAAGCGCTCGCCCCATTTCGACAGGCCGGTGATCAGGCCCAGCACCAGGCCGATGCTGCCACCGATGAGGAAGCCGACGGCGGCACGCCAGGTGCTGATCGCCAGGTGTTGCCAGAGCTCGCCGCTGACCACCAGGTGATAGCCGGCCTCGGCCACCGCGCTGGGCGCGGGCAGGATGCGGCTGGACAGCCAGCCGGTTTCCACGGCCAGTTGCCAGATCAGCAGCAGGCCGACCGGCAGGGCCCAGGGCGCGAGGCGTTGGGCGATTGAGTTCACGTGTCTGTTGCTCATCTTCTGCTCTCATGCATCGCGGGCATGGCCCGCTCCTACACCGGGCGGATGGCGCGTGGGCGCAATCCGCCGCGTCGTCTCCTCAGCTCGCAGAGGCGGCTTTCGGCAGGATGTCGTTCGCCACCATCTCGCCGAACGGACTGACGTAGCCACGTGCTTGCGGCGCCTGCGGACGGGCGATGTCCAGGTGCGGGAAGAGCAGTTCGGCAACCCGGTAGGACTCTTCCAGATGCGGGTAGCCGGAGAAGATGAAGGTGTCGATGCCGAGGTCCGCGTACTCCTTCACACGGGCCGCCACGGTCGGGCCATCGCCCACCAGCGCGGTGCCGGCCCCGCCACGCACCAGGCCGACACCGGCCCAGAGGTTGGGGCTGACTTCCAGGTTGTCCTTGCTGCCGCCGTGCAGGGCGGCCATGCGTTGCTGGCCGACGGAATCGAAGCGCGCCAGGGAGGCCTGGGCGCGGGCGATAGTGTCGTCGTCCAGGTGGGAAATCAGGCGGTCAGCGGCCTGCCAGGCTTCTTCGTTGGTCTCGCGGACGATCACATGCAGGCGGATGCCGAAGCGCACAGTGCGGCCCTGCTTGGCGGCCTTCTCGCGGACCTGGGCGATCTTCTCGGCGACGGCGGCCGGCGGCTCGCCCCAGGTCAGGTACAGCTCGACCTGCTCGGCGGCGAGGTCCTGGGCGGCATCGGAGGAGCCACCGAAATACAGCGACGGACGCGGTTGCTGGATCGGCGGATAGAGCAGCTTGGCGCCCTTCACCTGCAGGTGCTTGCCATCGTAGTCGACGGTCTCGCCTTCCAGTACGCGGCGCCAGATGCGGGTGAACTCCACCGAGGCTTCGTAGCGTTCGGCGTGGCTCAGGTGCAGGCCGTCGCCGGCCAGCTCGTCCGGGTCGCCACCAGTCACCAGGTTGAACAGCGCGCGCCCGCCGGAGAGCCGGTCGAGGGTTGCGGCCTGGCGGGCGGCCACGGTCGGGGAAATGATGCCCGGGCGCAGCGCGACCAGGAACTTCAGGCGCTGGGTCACCGGGATCAGCGAGGCGGCCACCAGCCAGGAGTCCTCGCAGGAGCGACCGGTGGGGATCAGCACGCCGCCGAAGCCGAGGCGGTCGGCTGCCTGGGCGACCTGTTGCAGATAACCGTGGTCCACCGCGCGGGCGCCTTCGGCGGTGCCCAGGTAGTGGCCGTCGCCGTGGGTCGGCAGGAACCAGAAGATGTTGAGACTCATCGCAGTAACTCCAGATAAGCGCGCCGGCGTGGCGTAGCCGCGCGATGATGGGTTTGGTGTGCGTCGTGCTGCTTTTGTAGGAGCGAGCTTGCTCGCGAACCCGCACGGCTGCTGAGCCGCCAGGAAATCCGTTCGCGAGCAAGCTCGCTCCTACAGGTATGTCATTGGGCGGCGGCCACCTTGGCCGGCGCCGTCCACACCACGTCCTTGATGCTCAGCTTCTTGGGGATCAGCTTCAGGTCGGTGAAGGTGTCGGCGATCTTCTGTTGCGCGGCGGTGACCTCCGGGGTAATCGGCTGGGCACCGTAGCCCTGGCGTTTCACCGCAGTGAGGGTGATGTCCGCCGGCAGGCCGAGCAGCGGCGCGACCTGGTCGGTGACCTGCTGCGGGTTGTGCGCCGACCATTCGCCCACCGAGCGCACTTCGTCGATCAGGGTGGTGATCACCTGCGGGTGGTTGTTCGCGTACGGGCGGGAGGCGAGGTAGAACTGGTGGTTGTCCACCAGGCCGGTGCCATCCACCAGGGTGCGGGCGGAGAGCTGCTTCTCGGCGGCGGCCTGGTACGGGTCCCAGATCACCCAGGCATCCACGCTGCCGCGCTCGAAGGCGGCGCGGGCGTCAGCCGGCGGCAGGTAGACGGGCTGGATATCGCTGTACTTCAGCCCGCCCTTCTCCAGGGCGCGCACCAGCAGGTAGTGCACGTTGGAGCCCTTGTTCAGGGCGACCTTCTTGCCCTTGAGTTCGGCGAGGGATTTGATCGGCGAATCCTTGGGCAGCAGGATCGCCTCGCTGGTCGGCGCCGGCGGTTCGTGGGCGACGTAGACCAGATCGGCACCCGCGGCCTGGGCGAACACCGGCGGGGTTTCGCCGGTGACACCGAAGTCGATGCTGCCGACGTTCAGGCCTTCCAGCAGCTGCGGGCCACCGGGGAATTCGGTCCATTGCACCTTGACGCCCTGCTCGGCCAGGCGTTTCTCCAGCGTGCCGCGGGCCTTGAGCAGCACCAGGGTGCCGTACTTCTGGTAGCCGATACGCAGGGTACCGGGTTGTTCGTCTGCCTGGGCGTTGTAGGACAGGGCCGCGATCAGCAGGGCCGCCAGTCCACTACGCAAAGTGAGGGTCCGCATGGGAGTGCTCCTTTATCGAGTGTGCTTGCCGGACCTGCGGTCCCGTTGTCGGGACGGTGAGGGCCTTTTCGTGTTGTTCGGAAGTCGTTGCCTGCCGGGTCGGGGCTTGGCGTTCGTCTCCCTGGAAAATGTCGGTCAGATGCTCCAGCGGGCGTTGATCAGCCGTTCGTTGAGCAGGTTCGGGTCGATGGGTCTGGGGCGACGCGCCAGGGCGCCGTGGAACTGCTCCAGCGAATCCAGCAGGCGATGCTCCAGGGCCGGGTCGAGGCGTGCCGGCGTGCTGCCTTCGGCGTACTGCACCTGGTTGTCCTCGGCGAACACGCCGTGCAGGGTCTCCTGGGCCTTGAGCGCGGCGAGAACCGGCTTGAGCGCGTAGTCCACCGCCAGCATGTGGGCGTTGCTGCCGCCCGTGGCCAGGGGCAGCACTACCTTGTGGCTCAGCGCCCGCTCCGGCAGCAGGTCCAGCAGGACCTTCAGCGCACCGGCGATGGACGCCTTGTAAACGGGGGTGGCAATCACCAGGCCGTCGGCACGGGCCACCTGCTCGATCAGCTCGATGACCCGGGGGCTGTCGAAGCGTGCGTGCAGCAGGTCTTCGGCCGGGAAGTCGCGCACGCTGTAGGAGCGCACCTCGGCGCCGTGGGCATGCAGCCAGTTCCGCGCGATGTCCAGAAGGACGCCGGAACGGGAACGCTGGCTGGGGCTGCCGGCAAGGGTGACTACGTACATTTGCGCGATTCCTTATAACGATCAGAGCTGGTTAGCCATTCTCCTGCTAACCAATGTGCATAGACCTTAACAGCCCTCCGCATATTCCAATAAATGTTATTTATTCATTTAGTTATTCTATTTTGTTTCAAAAGCAGGAGCGCGCCATGCGCGCGAATCGCGGGCATGGCCCGCTCCTACAGGGGAAGTCTGGTGCATGGGGGGCGTCAGATGACGTGGGACTGGTGCAGCTCGGTCAGCGCTTCGCCGCGCAGGTAGGCCAGCTCCACCGCGCGGCGATCACGCGGGCGCGGCAGGGGCACGGGGAATTCGCGGCGCAGGCGGCTGGGGCTGCCGCCCAGCAGCAGGACCCGGTCACTGAGGTAGAAGGCCTCGTCGAGGTCGTGGGTGACCAGCAGGATGCTGATGTCGTACTCCAGCGCCAGTTGCTGGATCAGGTCCTGCAGACGAATGCGGGTAAAGGCGTCCACCGCGCTGAAGGGTTCGTCCAGCAGCAGCACCTGCGGCCGACCGTAGAGGCCACGGGCGATGGCTGCGCGCTGCGCCATGCCGCCGGAGAGCTGCTTGGGCAGCAGGTCGCCCTTGCCTTCCAGGCCCACGTCGCGCAGCAGGTGTGCGATGCGGTGGTCGTCGGCCAGCCAGCCGTCGGCGAAGCCAACGTTCTGCGCCACGGTCAGCCAGGGCAGCAGGCGCGGCTCCTGGAACACCACGCCGACGCCACCGCCGCCGCGACCGGTGTCGCCGTCCGGGCCGAAACCCAGCAGCGGGTTGCGCTCCAGTACACCGGAGAATTCATCGTCCAGCCCGGCGGCGATGCGCAGCAAGGTGCTCTTGCCGCAGCCGCTGGGGCCGAGCAGGCTGACCACTTCGCCCGGCGCCAGGCTCAGGCTGACGTCGTCGAGCACGCGCACGCCGGAGAAGCTTTTGCGGATATCACGTAGTTCCAGCAGCGCGCTCATCACTGCTCACCATTGCCAAGGAAGGTATCGCGCCAGGCCAACGCACGTTGTTCCAGCGCCTTGAGCAGGCTGTCGCTGAGCTTGCCGAGTACCGCCAGCACCAGGATGGCGGCAATTACAATGTCCGGCCGCGAGGTTTCCCGGCCATCGCTGAGCAGGTAGCCCAGGCCGCGGGTGGCGGCGATCAGTTCGGCGGCGACGAGGAACATCCAGCTCAGGCTCAGCGCGCCGCGCAGGCCGGTAAACAGGCTTGGCAGCGCGGCGGGGAGGAGGATGCGCCGCACCAGGGCGAAGGGCGACAGGTGATACAGCCGGCCCAGCTCCACCCACTTGCGGTCGACATTGCGCACGCCGGCCACCAGCGAGAGGTAGACGGGGAAGAAGGCGCCGAGGGCGATCAGCACGATCTTCGGGGTTTCATCGATGCCCAGCCAAAGCAGCAGCAACGGCACCCAGGCCAGGCTGGGGATAGCCCGCAGCGCCTGGAAAGTCGGCTCCAGATAGGCTTCGGCCCGTTGGCTCAGGCCTACCCAGGTGCCGATCAGCACGGCGGCGACCGCGCCGATGAAGAAACCGGCAGCGACCCGCGCCAGGCTGGCGGCAACATGCTTCCACAGCTCGCCCTGGGCCAGTTGCCAGAGCGTCAGCGCGACGCTGCTGGGCGCCGGCATCTGGTGCTCGGCCAACCAACCGACGCGCACCGACAACTCCAGCCCCGCGCACAGCAGCAGCGGCACCAGCCAGGCACGCCAGCCCAGCCGTGGCCAGCGCAGATTCGGTGCGCGACGCAGGCGGGCCAGGCGCAGGCTCTGGGTTGGCATGGATTACTGCTCCGCCTTGGCGACGGCGGGTTTGCCGATCACTTCCCCGGCCAGTTGCGGGTCGATCAACTGATCGACCACGGCGGTGACGTCAGTCCCCGGGCGCACCAGTTGTTCGTCCACCAGGATGGGCGCGGCGGCCTTCAGCGCGACGATCTGCTCGGCACCCGGCAGCGGCTTGCTGAAGTCGGTGCGCGAGAGCTGAAGCTTGGCCACTTCCAGCGGCAGCTTGGCTTCCTCGGCGAGCAGCTTGGCGGTCTCCTCCGGATGGGCGATGGCCCACTGGCGCGCCTCTTCGTAGGCGGCGATGACCTGCTTGATCAGCGCCGGCTGCTCCTGCTCGAACTTCTCGGTGACGCTGAGCACGCCGTAGCTGTTGAAGTCGACGTTGCGGTACAGCAGCCGCGAGCCGGCCTGCAGCTCGCTGGCGGCCATGTGTGGATCGAGGCCAGCCCAGGCGTCCACCCTGCCCTGCTCCAGCGCGGCGCGGCCGTCCGGGTGCTGCAGGTGGACGATCTCCACGTCGTTCTTGTCCAGCCCCGCCTGCTGCAGGCTACGCAGCAGGAACAGGTAGGGGTCGGTGCCCTTGGTGGCGGCGATCTTCTTGCCCTTGAGGTCGGCGACGGATTTGAGCGGCGAATCCTTGGGCACCACCAGAGCGGTCCACTCCGGGCGGCTGGCGATGTAGACGGTCTTCAGCGGGCTGCCATTGGCGCGGCTGAGCACGGCGGCCAGGCCGGCGGTGGAGGCGAAGTCGGTGCTGCCGGCGTTGAGGTATTCCAGCGAGCGATTGCTGCCCTGGCTGAACACCCAGCGCACCTCGGTGCCCTGCGGCTTGAGGGACTTTTCCAGCCAGCCGAAGTGCTTGAGCACCAGGCTGGTGGGCGCGTAATAGGCGTAATCCAGGCGCACCTCTTTCGGTGCGTCTGCGGCTTGGGCGGAACTGTTGTAGGCGCCGATCGGCAGGCTCGCGAGAAGAGCGACGGCCAGGCTGCGGCGCCAGGTGGAATGACCCATGGTCGTTCTCCTTGGCGTGGGCTGACGTCTTCTCCCCGTGTGGCGGGCAAGTCAGATCTGGAAGAAAAAAGCGCGGCGTGGTCCGCGCGTAAAAGATGAAAAAAATGGGCCGGCGAACCGGCCCTATTACCCTGCTCGAGGTTGAAACATCAAGACCCGGAGCGCGCGAGCTAGAGCCAGGCAAGGCGCCAGTGGCAGTGAGAGCGGAGTGTGCTACGGCACATGAGCATCTCGCTGTCGCTGGCAACGCAGGCTGGCCGACGCGCAGCCGCTTCGGATCACTTGTTCGGTTGGGGCGTCAGGCGCAGGTACGGCCTGATGGCACGATAGCCCTTGGGGAAGCGCTGCCTGATTTCGTCCTCGTCCTTGAGCGAGGGCACGATCACCACGTCATCGCCGTCCTGCCAGTTGCCCGGCGTGGCGACCTTGTGGTTGTCAGTGAGCTGCAGCGAATCGATCACCCGCAGGATCTCGTTGAAGTTGCGCCCGGTGCTCGCCGGGTAGGTGATGGTCAGGCGCACCTTCTTGTTCGGGTCGATGACGAACAGCGAACGCACGGTGAGGGTGTCGTTGGCGTTCGGGTGGATCAGGTCATACAGCTCGGACACCTTGCGGTCGGCGTCGGCGAGGATCGGGAAGTTGACCACGGTGTTCTGGGTCTCGTTGATGTCGTCGATCCACTTCACGTGGGAGTCCACCGGATCGACGGACAGGGCGATCGCCTTGACGCCGCGCTCGGCGAACTGGTCTTTCAGCTTGGCGGTAAGGCCCAGTTCGGTGGTGCACACCGGGGTGAAGTCGGCCGGGTGGGAGAACAGAACGCCCCAGCTGTTGCCGAGCCATTCATGGAAACGGATGCGGCCTTCGCTGGATTCCTGTTCGAAGTCGGGGGCGATGTCGCCAAGTCGCAAGCTCATGGGTCTCTCCTTGTTCGTGTTGGGATCCACTATGCACAAGGCGTTTACGCATTAAAAAGAATATATTTTGATTTTCTTATAACCAAAATAAAACCATAACACTTCCCTGCCGGCATTCGCCGTCGGCGCTTCAGCAAACCTTCCAGTCAGTAAGTTTCGACGCCGGGACGAAACCCCTGCCGTTCGTCGCAAGCCCGGAGATACGCGAGTTGGCCGCATACACTCCTAGGTAATTGATCCTTTGGGAAAGGAGGCAACTTCATGGTCGGACAACGGTCTAACGACGCCCAGTCGGCAACCCACTACCGCAGCGACCGAATCACTTCGGTCAACGGCCAATACTTCTTCTCCACCCGGGAGGGGACACTGGAAGGGCCGTACTTCACCCGCTTCGATGCCGAACGCGCGATTACGAAGTACATCGACCGCATGAAGGTAGCTGCCGGCCTGTTCGTACGCGCGGCGCGCTGATCCGACGTAGCGGAAAGGGAAACACCGGGCGCTTGCCTTCGCATCCGTCCGGCCTGCTCGCTCAGCCGAAAATCGTTGTTCGCGAGCCTGCTCGCCCCTGCCAATCAACGTCGTCCGATACGCCACATTCGGGATTCGTCAGCAGATCGCGGCAAGCGAATGGCCGTCCTGCCAGAATCCCTGGCTTCCCGAAATGAAAAGCCCCCGACACCTGTGTCGGGGGCTTTTTCGTCACGACGATCCCGCTTGCGTGGAGCGGGACCGAGGAACGCACTACCGGGCGCGGCTCAGCGCACCGCCTCGAACAAACCGGTGGCCCCCATGCCGCCGCCTACGCACATGGTGACGATGCCGTAGCGCAGGTTGCGGCGCTGCAGCTCGCGTACCAGGTGACCGACCTGGCGCGAGCCAGTCATGCCGAAGGGGTGGCCGATGGAGATGGAGCCGCCGTTGACGTTGTACTTCTCGTTGTCGATGCCCAGGCGATCGCGAGCGTAGAGGCACTGCGAAGCGAAGGCTTCGTTGAGCTCCCAGAGGTCGATGTCACTCACCTGCAGGCCCTTGGCCTTGAGCAGTTTGGGCACCGAGAACACCGGACCGATACCCATTTCGTCGGGCTCGCAGCCGGCGACGGTGAAGCCGCGGAAGAAGGCCTTGGGTTTCAGGCCCAGTTCCAGGGCTTTTTCCAGGCTCATGACGAGGGTCATGGAGGCACCGTCGGAAAGCTGCGAGGCGTTGCCGGCAGTGACCGAGCCGTCCTCGGCGAACACCGGCTTGAGGGAGTTCAGGCCCTCGAGGGTGGTGTCCGGGCGGTTGCAGTCATCGCGGTCGACCACACCGTCGAGCACCTTCTTCTCGCCGGTGGCCTTGTCCTCCACCTGGTACTTCACGCTCATCGGCACGATTTCATCGTTGAACAGGCCTTCGGCCTGGGCGCGGGCGGTGCGCTGCTGGCTTTGCAGGGCGTAGAGGTCCTGCTGCTCGCGGGTGACGTTGTAGCGGCGGGCGACGATCTCGGCAGTCTGGCCCATGGGGTAGTAGATGCCGGGAAACTCGGCCTTCAGGCGCGGATTCACGAAGTTGTCGAGGTTCTGCTTGCCCATGGTCATGGTGATGGACTCGACGCCACCGGCAACCAGGATGTCGCTGCAGCCGGAGGCCACCTGGTTGGCGGCAATCGCGATGGCCTGCAGGCCGGAGGAGCAGTAGCGGTTGAGGGTCATGCCGGCGACGTGGATGCCGAGCTTCGACAGCACTGCCGCGTTGCGGCCGATGTTGTGGCCCTGGGCGCCTTCGTTGGAACCGGCCCCCACCACGCAGTCGTCCACCAGCAGCGGGTCGAGGTGATTGCGCATCAGCAGCGCATCGATGCAATGGGCGACCATGTCGTCCGGGCGGGTCATGTTGAACTTACCCCGGATGGACTTGGCCAGGCCGGTACGGACGCTGTCGACGATCACCACTTCGCGCATGGGAAACCTCGTTGCTTGTTGTTCGATGGGAGGAATGCGAGGCCCCGAGCATAGGCGGCAGAGCGGACGCACGGCGACGATCATTCACCAGCCGTATAGGTGTGCCTCCAGCCTCGTTGGGCCGGCGCAAACGAAACCGCCGCCCGGAGGCGGCGGTTTCGAGTACGAGGCGACAGCGGTCAGACAGTGTCGGTCTTGATCACATGGTCGCCCAGGAGGCCGTTGAGCACAGCCTGGGTATCGCCCGACGAGAGCACACCGTTGCCCGCATGGCCGGCATACTTCGCGGACAGATCGACGTTGGCCAGGTCGATGGTCTGGGTCACCGGGCCGGTGCCGGTGGGCATGATGCCAATGCTGGTGGTGCCGGAGGTCACCGAGAAGTGCAAGTAATTCTCCAACGACGAAACCGTGGCGGTCTCTCCCTGTAGCAGGTCGGTCAGGTTCAGCGTGTCACCTTCGGCGATGTTGAAATCCTTGATCACATCGTGGCCGGTGTCGCCCGCCTTCCAGATGAACTCATCCGCGCCTGTGCCGCCGAACATCATGTCGTCGCCCGGGCCGCCGATCAGCTTGTCATTGCCGCCCTGGCCGAACATCAGGTCATTGCCCGCCCCGCCTTCGAGGATGTCATTGCCGCCAATGCTATCGCCTACGGCACTGAGCTCCGGGGCGTGCGCGGCGATGTAGTTGAGCAATTGCGCGGTGGACGGCGCCGTTCCGCCATTGGTGGCGGTCAGGTAGTCCACCAGCCCCTGGAGACCGGCACCGTTGTGAGTGCCCGCGGCATGGCCTGCCCAGCTCAGGTTATCGGTGTTGATGGAGTCGCCGAAGAGGATATCGTTGCCTGCACCGCCCACCAGGTGGTCATTCCCGAGCGGCTGCGCTGTACCTCCCTTGTCCCCCACCAGCACATCGCTGCCGTTGCCGCCCACGATATCGCCGCTCTTGTCGGCATCGGTCGGATTCGGAATGGTGTGCTGGGCCGTCGAGGTGCCGCTGTCGCTGTCATTGCTACCCACCACCAGCAGGGTCGGGGTATTCATTTCCAGGCCAATATTCAGGTTGGCATGGTCGCCATCGCCATCAGTGACGCCAACACCGAAGTTGAGCGCCAGGTCCGGCGGCAGCACGGCGCGGTCGGCGGACAGGGTCTGGACCCGGTAATCGCCATCGCTGCTGCCCAGTATCACCGTACTGAATCCGCTCTCCACCAGTTGGGCAGCCGAACCGGTGACGAAATGCCCATTGGTCAACAGGTTCCAGGTCGTGGTGTCGCCCTCCCCGGTACCGGCCGGCGGTACGAAGGTGCCGGTGGCCAGTAGCGCCCCGGCCGCACTCAGCACGCTCCAGGTGAGGGTGTCGCCGGTAGAGAGCTTTTGAACCTTGAAGCTCGCGTTATAGACGGTATCGCTGAAGGCGATGTTGAGTTGCTCACCGGTATCGATCGTGTTGTTGTCGATCCCCATACCATTGGTTGACGGGTTCACCAGGTGACCGGTGGTGGTGGTGAAGGTTGCGCTGAGTCCGGACGACGTCAGGGTGAACGAAGGTGCCGGCCCACTGGCAACGATCTTGGTCAGGTCATACCCCACCTGGGCAGTCGGCCGCGAATTGACCACATCGAAGCTGTAGCTGCCGTCGCCATTGACCTGGAGCGTGAAGAAGGGTTTGTTGCCGGCATCCAGTGCAGTCAACAGGGAGCCGCCGCCCGCCAGGCTGGTGACCACGTAGTGCAGGCCGCTGGGCGCGGTGTTGCCGCTGAGGTCGAAGCCCCCGGGACCGTCGGCGCCGAAGTTGACGTCCAGGATGCCGTCCAGGTGGAAGCCTTTGGCATCGAAGACGTTCTGGATGGGCGGCAGCATGTTCACCGAGGGGCCGTCATCGGCGAAGGTCACTTTGCCGCCAAGGTCGAGGTTAGTGGAGGAGGTGGAGGTGTCACCGTCGAAGTCGGTGATGCTGGCGGTACCGTGCAACTGCACCAGGCCCGTATTGAGCATGGCCTCTTGGCTGTCATAGTTGCTGTCGCTGCCCGGCAGCGCATGGTCGATTGCGCTGTTCTGGGTCAGGGTGACTACCCCGGTACTGCTGTTCGCCGAGAGCGAGAAGACGGTATTGCCGGCGCTCACCGCCCCAAGGCTGTTGGCGGTGCTGCCGACGACCTGGCCACCGATGGTGTAGAGGTAAATTGCCGCGCCGCCACTGCTCAGCCCGGAGAAACTTCCCTGCGTCACGCCTGCACTCAATTGAAGTGCGTAGGTCCAACTCACCGCCGAGGCCGGGCTGTCGGCACCCGCACTCTGCTGGGTGACGGTGAAGGCACCGGAGAAGTCGGCCGTATCGTGGTCGGAGTTGGCACCGATGGTCAGGGCATCATGGGTTTCCAGCGCATCGATCTGAGCGTTGCTCAAGCCAACGCTGATGCTCGGACCATCGTCGTCGAAGGTGACCTTGCCACCCAGGTCAAGGCTCTTCGTGGCGTTGGCCTTGTCACCGTCAAAGTCAGTGATGCTCGCGGTGCCCTGCAGGCTCACCAGGTTGCTGCCCAGGGATATCTGCAGGTCACTGCCCGGCTTGGGATGATCGAGTTCGGAATACTGGGTCAGGGTCACCTTGCCGCTGCCGTCGACGCTGAGGCCGAACACGGTGTTACCGGCGGTCACGCCAGCCTGGGTGCTCGCCGTGCTGCCCACCACCTGATTGCCGATCTGGTACAGGTAGATGGTCTGCCCACCGCTGGTCAGGCCCGAGGAGGTCCCCGCGCCGACATCCAGGTGCACGGCATAGGTCCAGCTCACTGCCGAGGCTGGAGTGTCGGCACCGGCATTTTGCTGGGTGACGGTGAAGGCACCGGAGAAGTCGACCGTATCGTGGTCGGAGTTGGCACCGATGGTCAGGGCATCATGGGTTTCCAGTGCATCGATCTGAGCGTTGCTCAAACCTACGCTGATGCTCGGACCGTCGTCATCGAAGGTGACCTTGCCACCCAGGTCAAGGCTCTTCGTGGCGTTGGCCTTGTCACCGTCAAAGTCGGTGATGCTCGCGGTGCCCTGCAGGCTCACCAGGTTGCTGCCCAGGGAGATCTGCAGGTCGCTGCCCGGCTTGGGATGATCGAGTTCGGCGTACTGGGTCAGGGTCACCTTGCCGCTGCCGTCGACGCTGAGGCCGAACACGGTGTTGCCGGCGGTCACGCCAGCCTGAGTGCTCGCAGTGCTGCCCACCACCTGATTGCCGATCTGGTACAGGTAGATGGCCTGCCCGCCGCTGGTCAGGCCCGAGGAGGTCCCCGCGCCGACATCCAGGTGCACGGCATAGGTCCAGCTCACTGCCGAGGCCGGAGTGTCGGCACCGGCATTTTGCTGGGTGACGGTGAAGGCACCGGAGAAGTCGACCGTATCGTGGTCGGAGTTGGCACCGATGGTCAGGGCATCATGGGTTTCCAGCGCATCGATCTGAGCGTTGCTCAAGCCAACGCTGATGCTCGGACCATCGTCGTCGAAGGTGACCTTGCCACCCAGGTCGAGGCTCTTCGTGGCGCTGGCCTTGTCACCGTCAAAGTCAGTGATGCTCGCGGTGCCCTGCAGGCTCACCAGGTTGCTGCCCAGGGAGATCTGCAGGTCACTGCCCGGCTTGGGATGATCGAGTTCGGCATATTGGGTCAGGGTCACCTTGCCGCTGCCGTCGACGCTCAGGCCGAACACCGTGTTGCCGGCAAGCACACCGCCCTGGGTAGTGGCCGTGCTGCCCACCACCTGATTGCCGATCTGGTACAGGTAGATGGCCTGCCCACCGCTGGTCAGGCCCGAGGAGGTCCCCGCGCCGACATCCAGGTGCACGGCATAGGTCCAGCTCACTGCCGAGGCCGGAGTGTCGGCACCGGCATTTTGCTGGGTGACGGTGAAGGCACCGGAGAAGTCGACCGTATCGCTGTCGGAAGCGCTGCCTATGGTCAAGGCGTCATGGGTTTCCAGTGCATCGATCTGAGCGTTGCTCAAACCAACGCTGATGCTCGGACCGTCATCATCGAAGGTCACCTTGCCGCCCAGGTCGAGACTGGCGGTGGAAGTGGCCTTGTCGCCGTCGAAGTCGGTGATGCTCGCGGTGCCCTGCAGGCTCACCAGGTCGCTGCCCAGGGAAATCTGCTGGTCACTGCCCGGCTTGGGATGATCGAGTTCGGCGTACTGGGTCAGGGTGACCTTGCCGCTGCCGTCGACACTCAGGCCGAACACGGTGTTGCCGGCGGTCACGCCAGCCTGAGTGCTCGCCGTGCTGCCCACCACCTGCGTGCCGATCTGGTACAGGTAGATGGTCTGGCCGCCGCTGGTCAGGCCGGAGGCAGTGCCGCCCGCCACGTCCAGATGCATGGCATAGGTCCAGCTCACTGCCGAGGCAGGGATGTCGGCGCCAGCGATTTCCTGGGTGATGGTGAAGGCACCGGAGAAGTCCACCGTATCGTGGTCGGAGGCATCGCCAATAGTCAGCGCGTCATGGGTTTCCAGACTGCCGACCTGAGCATCACTGAGGCTGATGTTGCTGCTCGGGGTGTCGTCGTCGAAGGTCACCTTACCGCCCAGGTCAAGACTGGCGGTGGAGGTGGCCTTGTCACCGTCGAAGTCGGTGATGCTCGCTGTACCCTGCAGGCTCACCAGGTCGCTGCCCAGGGAGATCTGTTGATCATGGTCGGGCTGGGTATGATCGATAGCAGCGTACTGGGTCAGGGTCACCTTGCCGCTGCCGTCAACGCTCAAGCCGAACACGGTGTTGCCGGGGGTCACACCCGCCAAGGTGCTGGAGGTGCTACCCACTACCTGCGTGCCAACCTGGTACAGGAAGATGGCCTGGCCACCGCTGCTCAGACCGGAAGCGGTGCCGCCCGCCACGTCCAGGTGCACAGCATAGGTCCAGCTCACTGCCGAGGCCGGAGTATCGGCACCGCTGTTCTGCTGGGTGATGACGAAGGCACCGGAGAAGTCGGTCGTCGCAGTGTCGGAGGCGTTACCAATGGTCAGATGATCATGGGTTTCCAGGTTACCGATCTCGGCATTGCCGAGGCCCACGCTGATGCTCGGACCATCGTCGTTGAAGGTCACCTTGCCGCCCAGGTCGAGACTGGCGGTGGAAGTGGCCTTGTCGCCGTCGAAGTCGGTGATGCTCGCGGTGCCCTGCAGGCTCACTAGGTCGCTGCCCAGGGATATCTGCTGGTCACTGCCCGGCTTGGGATGATCGAGTTCGGCATATTGGGTCAGGGTGACCTTGCCGCTGCCGTCGACACTCAGGCCGAACACGGTGTTGCTGGTATCCACCGCACCTTGGGTGCTGGCCGTGCTGCCCACCACCTGATTGCCGATCTGGTACAGGTAGATGGTCTGCCCACCGCTGGTCAGGCCGGAGGCGGTGCCGCCCGCCACGTCCAGATGCACGGCATAGGTCCAGCTCACCGCCGAGGCCGGAGTATCGGCGCCGCTGCTCTGCTGGGTGACCGTGAAGGCGCCGGAGAAGTCCACGGTATCGTGGTCGGAGGCATTGCCGATAGTCAGCGCGTCCTGGGTTTCCAGGTCAGCGATCTGTGCGCCACTGAGATCGGCGGTAATGCTCGGGCCATCGTCGTTGAAGGTCACCTTGCCGCCCAGGTCGAGACTGGCGGTGGAAGTGGCCTTGTCGCCGTCGAAGTCGGTGATGCTCGCGGTGCCCTGCAGGCTCACCAGGTCGCTGCCCAGGGAGATCTGCTGGTCACTGCCCGGCTTGGGATGATCGAGTTCGGCGTACTGGGTCAGGGTCACCTTGCCGCTACCGTCGACGCTGAGGCCGAACACGGTGTTGCCGGCGGTCACGGCACCCTGAGTGCTCGCCGTGCTGCCCACCACCTGATTGCCGATCTGGTACAGGTAGATGGCCTGCCCGCCGCTGGTCAGGCCCGAGGAGGTCCCCGCGCCGACATCCAGATGCACGGCATAGGTCCAGCTCACCGCCGAGGCCGGAGTATCGGCACCGCTGCTCTGCTGGGTGATGGCGAAGGCACCGGAGAAATCGGTTGTATCGCTGTCGGAAGCGTTACCGATGGTCAGGTGATCATGGGTTTCCAGACCGCCGACCTGGGCATTGCTGAGACCCACGCTGATGCTCGGACCGTCGTCATCGAAGGTCACCTTGCCACCGAGATCCAGGCTCGCCGTGGAGGTGGCCTTGTCGCCGTCGAAGTCGGTGATGCTCGCGGTGCCCTGCAGGCTCACCAGGTCGCTGCCCAGGGATATCTGCTGGTCATTGCCCGACTTGGGATGGTCGAGTTCGGCGTACTGGGTCAGGGTGACCTTGCCGCTGCCGTCGACGCTGAGGCCGAACACGGTGTTGCCGGCGGTCACGGCACCCTGAGTGCTCGCCGTGCTGCCCACCACCTGATTGCCGATCTGGTACAGGTAGATGGTCTGCCCACCGCTGGTCAGGCCGGAAGCGGTTCCTCCGTTCACGTCCAGGTGCACGGCATAGGTCCAGCTCACCGCCGAGGCCGGAGTATCGGCACCACTGCTCTGCTGGGTGATGGCGAAGGCACCGGAGAAATCGGTTGTATCGCTATCGGAGGCGTTACCGATGGTCAGGTGATCATGGGTTTCCAGATTACCGATCTCGGCATTGCCGGGGCCAACGTGGATACTCGGGCCGTCGTCATGGAAGGTCACCTTGCCGCCCAGGTCGAGACTGGCGGTAGAGGTAGCCTTGTCACCGTCGAAGTCGGTGATGCTGGCAGTGCCCTGCAGGCTGACCAGACCGGTATCAAGGGAAATCTGCTGATCATGCCCCGGCTGGGTATGGTCGAGTTCGGCGTATTGGGTCAGGGTCACCTTGCCGCTGCCGTCGACGCTGAGGCCGAACACAGTGTTGCCGGGGGTCACGCCAGCCAGGGAGCTGGCCGTGCTGCCCACCACCTGGTTGCCAACCTGATACAGGAAGATGGCCTGGCCGCCGCTGGAAAGCCCCGAAGCGCTGCCACCGGGAACGTCCAGGTGCACGCTGTAGCTCCAGCTCACCGCCGAGGCCGGGGTGTCGGCGCCGCTGCTCTGCTGGGTGATGGTGAAGACGCCGGAGAAGTTGGCCGTAGAACTGTCCGAAGCGCCGCCGATGGTCAGCGCATCATGGGTCTCCAGAGCCCCCGCCTGCGCACCATTGACGCCAACGCCAATGCTTGGGCGATCGTCGCTGAAGGCCACCTTGCCACCGAGATCGAGGCTTGCCGAAGAGGTGGCCTTGTCACCGTCGAAGTCGGTGATGCTGGCGGTGCCCTGCAGGCTGACCAGACCGGTATCGAGAGAGATCTGCTGATCATGGCCCGGCTTGGGATGATCGAGTTCGGCGTACTGGGTCAGGGTGACCTTGCCGCTACCGTCGACACTCAGGCCGAACACGGTGTTGCCGGCGGTCACGCCAGCCTGAGTGCTCGCAGTGCTGCCCACCACCTGATTGCCGATCTGATACAGGTAGATGGCCTGGCCGCCGCTGGAAAGCCCCGAAGCGGTTCCTCCGTTCACGTCCAGGTGCACGGCGTAGGTCCAGCTCACCACCGAGGCCGGAGTGTCGGCACCGGTGCTCTGCTGGGTGATGGTGAAGGCACCGGAGAAGTCGGCCGTGGAGCTGTCGGAAGCGCTACCGATGGTCAGCGCATCATGGGTAACCAGGGCTCCCACCTGCCCCTCGCCAAGGCCGATCGCAATGCTCGGACCATCATCGGCGAAGCTCACGCGGCCACCCAGGTCCAGCGTACTGGAGGACGTAGCGGTGTCGCCGTCACGGTCGGTGACCACCAGCGTGCCCTGCAACTGCACCAGACCCAGGTCGAGCACGGCATGCTGGCCGGCGAAGTTGGCGTCGCTGCCCGGCTGTGCATGGTCGATCGCGCTGAACTGGGTCAGGGTGACCACGCCGGTGCTGCCGTTCACCGACAGCGAGAAGATGGTGTTCGCCGCAGAGACACCGGCCACGCTGGCGGAGGTGGACGCCACGATCACGCCGCCGATGCTGTGCAGGAAGATGGCGGCGCCGCCGCTGGTCAATCCGGAGTTGCTGCCGTCTGCGCCGGCCAGATGGAGGCTGTAGCTCAGCACGGTGCTGCCGGCGCCGTCGGCGCCGTAGTTGGCGTTGACCTGGAAGGCCGCGCTGAAATCGGCGCTGTTGCTATCGGACGCAACGCCCAGGGTAGCGGCGTCGTGGGTCAGCAGCGCGCCGTCCACCCCACCGTTGGCGGAAAGCGCAGCATTCGGCAGGGCGTCGACGATACCGACGGCCAGGTTGCTGGTGCTGGTGCCTCCAGTGCCGTCAGTGATGGTGTAGGGCACGTTGAGGGTCAGGGTGTCCTGCCCCGCCCCCGGATGGTCCACCGGCTGCAGCAGGGTGAGTTCGAAGGCGCCGGTGTTGATGTTGGTCAGCGTCAGGGTGAACACCGGAGTGCCGTTGGCACTGGCGGTGAGCGTATGGCCATCGGCGCTGACGGTGTAGGTCAGCGGCACGCCGCCGGACGTCAGGTTGGGCAGGCCGGCCGTGCCCCAAGTGAAACCGCCGACGCCATTGGAGCCGAAGTCGTAGTTCAGACTGCCGCCCTGAGTCGCGCCACCGGGGCCGCCCAAGGCATTTTCACCGATGCTGATGGCACCGGGACCGGAGCTGGACGCCTCATCGAGCGGCGCGGCAACGCGGTCTTGCGGGAACAATGGGCCCCAGGTGATCGGGCCGGTAGGGAAACCGATCTCCGGGCCGACATGCCCGGCAACCTCGGTCAGGAGTACGAAGGAGTGCCCACCGCCCGGCTGCCCGTTGGCACCGCCGGCAGTACCGGCACTCGGGCCGGCGGCGGTGGCTTCGGCTGCCTTGGTCGGGTCCACGCCAGCGGCGATTGCCGCTTGCAGGGCCTTCACGTCAGTGATGTCCTGCTTGGTCGGTGTCGCGGGCTGCTGGGTGACAGCCTGCTGTTGCTGGCCGTCCTGCGAGTGGTGGGCTGCAGACTGCAGCTGCGCGGTCATGGGAAGGGAGCTGTCGCGCCCGAGGGTGACTTCGCCGCCGCCGGCGATTTTCAGCACTACAGAGCCATGGGCACCGGTGACCAGCTGTTCACCAACGAACACCTTGTCTCCCTGGCTCAAAGGACGACGCGATCCATCGGCGGCTACCGCAAACACTTCGCCGACCACTTTACTGACGACACCCATCAACGTAGCCATGAGTCCTTCCTCCGCTCCACTGCCTGAACCGGTTCCACCGGCATGCAGCTATCCGAAACAGGCCAAGGCACGCTTGTGTATTCGGATGCGCGAAGAAAGTTGCGAAGGTGGCGAAAAGGACTGGTGGCGTCTCAGCATCAAAAAGCCAGCGACATTTTTTTGTCACTACGACGACGCTTTTTCGTGTCCTTCTGCTGTAGTCCCCGCCCTAACTGCTCCAAACCGTACCTGGCTTCGTTTACAAGCACCGTCCTCGCCCATACCCGGGAAATACCGGGGCTTGCAGGCTTAAACAATGTGCTGCTTTTCAGATGTCTCATAAGATTTTTTCTGAATAAGTCTTGTGAAAAATTCTTCTGAGCTGTTTGGAAAGTTGTTCTTAGCTGTGATGTTACAGGCGTGAAACGCTTGATAAGAGAAAAAAGCCAAAAAATTGGCGACTCAAAGGGCATCACAGGTAAGAGAACGCTAGGAGCAAAGCCATGCGCAGTCGTAACGCGGCACTATGGAGCGGTGTATTTATCGCAGCATCATGCGCCCATGGGCAGGCCATGACACTGACCGAGGCTATACAAAGCACACTGCAATACCACCCGGAAATCAGCCAGAGCGTAAACAGCCGCCTGACTGCGGACGAGGAACTGAAGTTTGCCAGGGGCGGCTATCTGCCAACCGTCGACCTTCTGCTCGGCTACGGCCGGGAGAACACCGACAGTCCCTCCACCCGCGCCCAGGGCGACCACAATGACGAAACCATGAACCGCGGCGAGTCCGAAATCCGCCTTCGGCAGATGCTGTTCGACGGTTTCGGCACTCCCAACGAGGTCAAGCGCAACGAGGCCAACGTCAACTCCAAGGCCTTCCGTATCCTCGGCACCTCGGAGAACGCCGCCCTGCGCACCGTCGAGGTCTACCTCGACGTGCTCAAGCGTCGCGAGATGGTGGCCCTGGCGAAGAACAACCTGCAGGCCCACGAACGCATCGGTGACCAGATCCGCCTGCGCAGCGAGCGTGGCGTTGGCAGCACCGCCGACAACGATCAGGCCATCGCCCGTCTGGCCCTGGCGCAGAACAACCTCTACACCGAAGAGGTGAACCTGGCCGACGCCGAAGCCAGCTTCTATAGCGCCACCGGACGGATGCCGGACCAGCTGGAGTCGCCCTCCACCGTGAAGGCGGAAGTGCCGCCGGACTTGCTGGCGGCACGGCAGAACATGCTCAGCGACAACCCGCTGCTCAAATCCGCCCAAGCCGACGTGAACGCCGCCGAAGCCCAGTACGAGGCCGCCAAGGCGCCCTTCTACCCGCGCTTCGACGCCGAACTGGCCAAGAGCGCCAACAACAACATCGACGGCGAGGAAGGCCATTTCAACCAGTGGCAAGCCCAGGTGGTGATGCGCTACAACCTGTTCAACGGGATGCGCGACAAGGCCCACCTGAACGCTACCTCGCACGAGATCAACGAGGCCCAGGACATCCGCAACAACGCCCTGCGCCTGATCAACGAGAACCTCTCGCTGGCCTGGGACGCGATGGAGAACGCCAAGAAACAGACCCAACCGGCCCGCGAATACGCCGACTACACCCGCAAAGTGCGTGAGGCGTACCAGCAGCAGTTCACCCTCGGCCAGCGCACCCTGCTCGACCTGCTGGACAGCGAGAACGAACTGTTCACCGCCAACCGCCGCTATACCGAGGTCCGCTACACCGAGGAGTACTCGATGTACCGCGTGCTCGCCAGCATGGGTTACCTGCTCAAGTCCCAGCACGTGGTGGCGCCGCACGAAGCCGTGGCCCTCACGGATGTGAAGAACGAGGCACGCCTGCCTGATCTGAAATAAGAAAGTCGCACACGGCCGCCCTCCGTACCCCCGTGCCATCCGGCACCGGGGTGGCGGTCGTGAAGCGATACGACAGAGGGCGCGGAACCGTCGTGCGGCGATAGGCCGGCACCCCGCGGGGGGCGACCGGCGGCGACTGGGCCCGGGAGGAAGTAGCGTGACCATGATCATCCAGGAGCGCGGCGTACCCGCGCCCGGCGACCCACGCCTGAGCCATGACGACCCTCTGCTCGACGGTCTGCTGATCCTCTGCCGCCTGCACGGCTGCACGGTCAGCCGCAACACCCTGGCCGCCGGCCTGCCGCTGCCCGACCAGCGCCTGTCCGCCAGCCTGCTGCCCCGTGCGGCGGCTCGCGCCGGGCTGCAGGGCCGCCTGCTGCGCCGTGAACTGAAGAGCATCTCCAGCCTCAACCTGCCGGTGCTGCTGCTGCTCAACGACGGCCGCAGCGCCGTGCTGCGCCAATGGCGCGACGACGGCCAGGCGCTGATCCTGCCCTGCGAGACCGAAGGTGGCGAGCAGTCCGTCAGCGCCGAAGAGCTGGCCGCCCAGTACAGCGGCCAGGCCCTGTTCGCTCGCCCGCGCCACGAGCTGGAGGCCGCGCGCAAACCGCTGGTGCCGCGGGTGGAAGCCTGGTTCCGCGATACCCTCGGGCTGTCGCGCTGGCTGTACACCGACGCGCTGGTGGCCAGCCTGCTGATCAACCTGCTGGGCATGCTGGTGCCGCTGTTCGTCATGCAGACCTACGACCGCGTGGTGCCCAACCAGGCACTCTCGACCCTCTGGGTACTGGCCGCCGGCCTGCTGCTGGGGACGATGTTCGAACTGCTGCTGCGGGTACTGCGTTCCAACCTGCTGGACATGGCCGGCAAGAAGACCGACGTGGTGCTCTCGGCGACCCTCTTCGAACGCATCACCGGCATGTCGATGGTGGCCAAGCCCGAGACGGTCGGCGGCTTCGCCCAGAGCATCCATGACTTCCAGGGCCTGCGTGAATTCCTCACCGCGCTGACCCTGACCAGCCTGATCGACCTGCCCTTCTCGCTGCTGATGATCCTGGTCATCGGTCTGCTCGGCGGCTGGCTCATCGCGATCCCGCTGCTGGCCTTCCCGATCACCATCGTCTTCGCCCTGATCATCCAGAGCCGCCTGCGCGACACGGTGCAGAAGAGCCTGACCCTGGGCGCCGAGCGCCAGGCACTGCTGATCGAAACCCTCGGCGGCCTGGAAACCCTCAAGGCCTGCGGCGCCGAGAGCGAGCGCCAGTACCGCTGGGAAAGCACCCACGGCGCCCTCGCCCGCCTGGACAACCACGCCCGCTTCCTCTCTGCCCTGGCCACCAACGGCACCCTGTTCCTGCAGCAGTTCGCCGGCTTGGCGATGATCTGCGCCGGGGTCTACAGCATTCTCGACGGCAACCTCAGCGTCGGCGCGCTGGTCGCCAGCTACATGCTCAACAGCCGCGTGCTCGCCCCACTGGGGCAGATCGCCGGGCTGATCACCCGCTACCAGCAGGCGCGCCTGACCATGACCAGCACCGACGCGCTGATGGCCCTGCCGCAGGAGCGCCAGCCGCGCCAGCGTCCGCTGGAACGCACGCAACTGCACGGCGCCCTGGAAGTCCGCCAGCTCAGTTTCAGCTACCAGGGCCAGACCACCCCCGCGCTGAACCACATCAGCCTGCGCCTGGCGCCCGGCGAGAAGGTCGGCATCATCGGCAAGAGCGGTTCCGGCAAGAGCACCTTCGGCCGCCTGCTGATGGGTTTCTACCAGCCCGACGAAGGACAGATCCTGCTCGACGGCCTGGACCTGCGGCAGATCGACGTCGCCGACCTGCGCCAGCAGATCGGCTACGTGGCCCATGACCTGCCGCTGCTGGCCGGCAGCCTGCGCGACAACCTCACCCTCGGCGCACGCTACATCAGCGATGCGCGGATGCTGGAGGTGGCCGAGCTGACCGGGGTCAGCGAGCTGGCCCGGCAGCACCCGGCCGGCTTCGACCGCCCGGTGGGCGAGCGTGGCCAACTGCTCTCCGGTGGCCAGCGCCAGGCCGTGCTGATGGCCCGTGCCATGCTGCTCGACCCGCCGATCCTGCTGCTGGACGAGCCCACCAGCGCCATGGACAACAGCAGCGAGGAAATCCTCCGCAAGCGTCTCCACGAAGCCTGCCGCGACAAGACCCTGCTGCTGGTCACCCACCGTACCTCGATGCTCAGCCTGGTCGACCGCCTGCTGGTGCTCGACAGCGGCCGCATCGTCGCCGACGGCCCGAAAGACGCGGTCATCGAAGCATTGCGCAAGGGCCACGTCGGCCCGGCAGCGGGGTAATCGCCATGCAGTTCTCCCAATCGATCCGCGACTACCTCGGCGGCAACGGCGCCCGCGACACCGAGTTCATGCCCGAGGTCCAGGGCACCTTGCTGGAAGACTCGCCCAACGCCACCCGCATCACCCTCTGGGCAGCCTTCGCCCTGCTGGTGGTGGCCATCGTCTGGGCCTATTTCGCCGACATCGAGGAAGTGACCAAGGGCGAAGGCAAGGCTATCCCCTCCTCCAAGGTGCAGACCATTCAGAACCTGGAAGGCGGCATCGTCTCGGAAATCTTCGTTCGCGAAGGCCAGGTGGTGAACAAGAACCAGCCGCTGCTGCGCCTGGACGACACCCGCTTCGTCTCCAACAAGGGCGAAACCGAAGCCGACCGCAACTCCCTCGAAGCCCGCGTCGAGCGCCTGAGCGCGGAAGCCGAAGGCCGCGAACCGGTATTCACCGATGCGCTGAAGAAAGACGCCCCGCAGGTGGTGGAAGACCAGCTGGCCCTCTACCAGACCCGCCAGCAGCGCCAGAACAGCGAGCAGAACATCCTCCAGGAACAGCTGCGGCAGAAGAGCCAGGAACTCCAGGAGTTCCGCGCCAAGCAACAGCAGTACCGCTCGAGCCTCGGCCTGGTGCAGCAGGAGATCAACATGTCCGAGCCGCTGGTGAAAAGCGGCGCCGTCTCTCCCGTGGAGCTGCTGCGCCTGCGCCGCAGCGCCGTGGAGATCAACGGCGACCTCAACGCCACCAGCCTGGCCATTCCCCGCGCGGAAGCGGCGGTGAACGAAATCCAGCGCAAGGTCGAGGAGTCGAAGCTGGGCTTTCGCAGCGACGCGCTGAAGGAGCTCAACGAAGTCCGCACCGACTTCAACAAACTCACCGCCACCAGCCGCGCCATCGACGACAAGGTCAACCGCACCCTGGTGGTCTCGCCCATGCGCGGCATCGTCAAGCAGCTCAAGGTCAACACCATCGGCGGCGTGGTGCAGCCGGGTAGCGACATGATCGAAATCGTCCCGCTGGAGGACAACCTGCTGGTGGAAGCGCGGGTGCGCCCGCAGGACATCGCCTTCCTCCATCCCGGGCAAAGCGCCACGGTGAAATTCACCGCCTACGACTACACCATCTACGGCGGGCTCAAGGCCAAGCTGGAGCTGATCAGCGCCGACACCATCACCGACGACAAGGGCAACAGCTTCTATCTGATCCAGGTGCGCACCGACAAGAACCACCTGGGCACCGACGCCAAGCCGCTGCTGATCATCCCCGGCATGGTGGCGACGGTGGACATCATCACCGGTGAGAAGAGCGTGCTCGACTACATTCTCAAGCCTGTGCTCAAGGCACGGTGGGAAGCGTTGCGGGAGCGGTGAGACATATTTTCGCGAGCAAGCTCGCTCCTACATGAAGAGCACCGTCACCTGTAGGAGCGAGCTTGCTCGCGAACCCTCCATCACTCGTCCCCTCGCCAATGCGCCCCCGGCCCCTCCTCCGCCAGCCGATCCCCCGGATTGCGCAGCGGGCAGGCCTCCATCGACAGACAACCGCAGCCGATACAGCCGTCGAGCTGATCGCGCAACAGCAGCAATTTCTCGATCCGCTCGTTCAGATCATCCCGCCAGCGCGCCGACAATCGCGCCCAGTCCGCCGCCGTCGGGCTGTGGCCCCTGGGCAGTGAATCCAGCGCCGCGGCAATTTCCCCCAGGGGAATGCCAACCCTTTGCGCGACCTTGATCACCGCCACC
The DNA here is from genome assembly GCF_050474425.1 of Pseudomonas sp. B1-22. Lineage (NCBI taxonomy): Bacteria > Pseudomonadati > Pseudomonadota > Gammaproteobacteria > Pseudomonadales > Pseudomonadaceae > Pseudomonas > Pseudomonas sp. B1-22. The sequence goes on from NZ_JBCHVH010000002.1 coordinate 479,672, forward strand.
CGCCGCAGCGTGTCGCGCGGATAACGACGCTGGTTGCCGGCATTGCGGCTGCTGCTGATCAGCCCCTTGGCCTCGTAGAAATGCAGGGCCGAAACCGCCACGCCAGCGCGCCTGGCCAGCTCGCCGACACTCAGCTCCCGATGGAGCGAACAGGAAGAAGATTCTCTCATGGGCTATTGACCTCAACTTAAGTTGAGGTTTTACCCTCGCCGGGCATTCGGTTCAAGACAGGAGCCAAGAACCATGACCCAGCCCAGCCTGACCCACGCCTGCGTGGACAATCCGCATTTCGTCCTGCAGATCGAGATCGGCGTGACGCCGCAGCAGCGCGCACAGATCGCCGCGAAACTGGGTGACTACCTGGAGCATCTCCAGCAACTCTTCCACCAGCGCCCCGGCTACCTCACCAGCGAACTGCACGCCGAAAGCGAACCGCAACGCCTGGTCGGCCGCCTGCACTGGCGCCGCCGGGAAGACTGGGAAGCCGCCTGGGATTGCCGCAGCACCGCCAGTGACCTGTTCGCCGACAGCCTGCTCAAGCTCGGTGCGCGGAGTATTCGATTCGGCAGTGGGGAGACGGAGCAGGTCCTGGCATAGGGCGCACAGCCTTGCTTTACCTGTAGGAGCGGGCCATGCCCGCGATCGCGCCCATGGGGCGCTCCTACAAGGGGGCTGTGCCCGGCAGGCTCATGTGCAACAGCGGAAACGGTCGCCCCTCCCCATCGGTGGGCGAACGTCCGGTCTGCACGAAGCCGTAGTGCAGATAGAACCCCACCGCCTGCGGGTTCTGCTCATTGACGTCGACACTCAGCGAATCGCGCGACTCGCGCAGGAAATCGAGCAGCCGGGTGCCGATGCCCTGGCCGCGCACCTCGGGATCGATGAAGAGCATTTCCACATGGTTCTCATTGAGCCCGATGAAGCCCAATGGCTGGTCGTCGCTGTCCACCGCCACCCACACCTCGACGGCGGGCAGGTACAGGTCGCGGACCTGCGGCAGCAGCGCGTCGATATCCGACGCCTGGAGGAAGTGATGGGTGGCGCGCACGGCGTGCAGCCAGATGTCGAGCAGGCGCGGATTGTCCGCGGCGATGCGTTGGCGAATGAGCATGAATGCATCCTGATTCAGCAGATCACAAAGGGATAGCACGCCACGCAGGGTGACGGCCGTTGGAGCGTCGGCAGCATGAATGCCCGCTTCGCGATTCAACGCCTGGGCGGAGCACGGCAGAGGCAGCCGGAAAAGAAGGGACGTCGATCCTAACCAGCCTTTCCCGGCGGGTAAAGCCTCACTCGCGGTGCCAGCGCCAGCCGTCCTCCCTGCATTCCAGGCGCGCTTCCAGCTCCAGCCGGGCGAGGAACGCGTCGTCGTGGGAGACCACCAGCAGCGCCCCCCGGTATTGCCGTAGCAGGATCTCCAGCGCCTCGCGGGACGCCAGGTCCAGATGGTTGTCCGGCTCGTCCAGCAACAGCAGCTGCGCCGGTTGTTCCGCGTAGATTTCGCACGCCAGCGCCGCCTTCAATCGCTCGCCGCCGCTCAGCACGCCGGCCGGCTGATCGACCCGCGCGGCGGGCAATCCCAGTTGCGCCAGTCGCGTGCGCAGCACGGACTGCTCCACCACTCGATTGCGCGCCTGCAGCTGCTCCAGCACCGAGCGCCCGGGCAGCAGCGCCGTCAGATGCTGATCCAGATAGGCACCGCGCACCTTCACCTCGCACGCACCTGACGCAGGGCTCAATTGGCCGGCCACAATCCTGAGCAAGGTCGACTTGCCGCTGCCATTGCCTCCGATCACCGCCACGCGGCGCGGCCCCATCAGTTGCAGATCCAGCGGCGCGGCATTGCCGAACGGCAAGCGCACCGCCTCCAGCGAGAGTACGCCGCGCTGCTCGGGCAGCTCGCAGTCCGGTGCGTTGAGCACCACCTCGACCGCCTCGCGCAGCTGCCCGAATGCCTCCCGCACCTCGCGCGCCAGCTGCTCGCGGCGATCGCCGTGCTGGGTGTTCAGGCGGGCGATGCTGGCCTGACTACGCTCCTTTTGCCGGTCGACGAGGATCTTCGCCTGGTTGGCCTCACGCGCTTCCTTCCGTCCTTTTGCCTGCCGATGTTCCTGGCGCTCGCGCTGCTCCTGCATCGCCCGTAGCTGCCGGTCGCGCTCCAGCTTGCGGTGCTGCAATTCGCGCTGCGCGTTGTCCTGCTCCTGCTGGCGAACGTCGCGATAGAAGCCGTAGCCGCCGGCGTAGCTGCGCAGCCCGGCGCAAGACAGTTCGACGATGCGCGGCAGGTCGTCCAGCAGCAGGCGGTCATGACTGATCAGTACCACCCCGCCGCGCCAGCGCTGCAACTGTTCACGAAGCGCTTCGCGCCCGGCACGGTCGAGGTGGTTGCTCGGCTCGTCGAGGATCAACCAGTCCGCTCCGCTGAGCCAGGCGCCGAGCAGCGCGACCCGCGTGCACTCGCCGCCGCTCAGTTGTGCGGCCGGCGTGTCGGGTCGCAGGTGCCCAAGTCCGCTGGCTGCCAACTCGGCCTCCAGGCGCGCGCGGATATCCCAGCGCCCGTCGAGGCACTCGAAATCGGTGGGGTCGACGCCGCCTGCCTCGACCCGAGCCAGCGCATCCAGCAAGGGCTGTACGCCAGCAAGATCGGCCACGCTGCGAAACGCCTGCGGTTCGATGCGTTGTGGCAGGTAATGCGCAGGCCCCGAACGCAGGCAGCGCCCGCCGCTGGGCTGCAGCTGGCCGGCCATGATGCGCGCCAGCACCGACTTGCCCGCGCCATTGCGCCCGACCAGCGCGGTGCGGCGATCGTCGAAAGTTTCGTTGAGGTCGCTCAGCAGCGGTTCGCCACTGGGCAGATGGAAGGAGACGCCGTGCAGCGCCAGGGTGAGAGGGCTCGTCATATGCCATCCAGATTGATGCCGGAAATCCCCCAGGCAGAACCTGGGACGGAAACGGGCCGTGAAACCACGGCGGCATCAATTGCGCATCGGACGAACACCTCGCGAAGGGGAATGAGGGGTGCAGTATAACAATCCTGCGCCCGTGGCAGGAGCGCCGGCCTGCCGGCCGGTTCGCGGGCATGGCCCGCTCCTACGAGATCAAAAGCCCCTCACCCTAACCCTGGCTGCGCGCCCCGCTCCTCAAGCGGGAGAGGGGACCGTCCGGTGCAGGATGAAACCATGACGTCAGCCGGCACGATCTGCCCCCTCTCCCTCAGGAGCGGGGCGCGCAGCCAGGGCTGGGGTGAGGGGGCGTGTCGGCACAGATTGTCCAGAAGAAGACAGTTGCTCCTGCAAGAGACGCGCGGTGCCAAATTGTAGGAGCGTGCCATGCACGCGATGGCGGACAAGGTCCGCCGTTGTCAGGATGAAGGACGCGGCCCGTGATTACGCTGGAAGATCTCCTCTCCCATCGCCGCGATCTGCCCTTCGATCAGCGCATCGAACGGCTGCAGCAGTTCGGCATGGGACTGCGGCGCATCCAGCGCATCGAGGGCATGCACCACCGCCTCGATGGTCGACAGCGCGCCTTCGGCCGGCGCCTTGCGCAGGCGATAGCGCGAGGTCAGCCCCTCCGGCAGGACGACTCGCGGGAGCGCTGCAAGATCGGGGTTGAGGTGCAACAACTTGCGCGCCTTGCGCCAGGTGCCGTCGGGCACCACCAGCAAGCGCGGTTTATCCACGGGCCGCGCCGCCACATCGGCAAGCGTGACGGCGGACTCGCCAGGGAACAACAGCCAGGCATCCCAGGCCGACAGGTCCAGTCCGCTGAAATCTTCCCCCACCCGCAGCTCGGCATTAGCCAAGCCGAGCACTGCCAGCCGCGCGGTGTTCAGCGCATGGCCGACCTCGCTCGGATGCTGCAGCAGGAGCACATGGGTGCGGTTGTCCAGATGCGGGATCAGCGCGCACAGACAGTGCGTCAACGGGCGCTCGCAACGCGGGCAGCGGGCGCGGCTCATGGCGTGTTCGGCTGCGTACGCAGCAGGTCGCGGAAATTCTGGATCAGCGGCTCGCGGGAGCGGCCGCGACGCAGGATCAGGGAGAACGGTGCCTGGTAGCCGAAGGTGGTCGGCAGCAAGGCCCGCAGGCGGCCCTGCTCCACCCAGGGGTGGGCGTAGTGCTCGGGCAGGTAGCCGATGTAGCCGCCGGAGAGGATCAGGATCAGCTGCGCCTCCATACTCTCCACGGTGCCGGCACTGTGCTTGAAGCCGTGCCGCGCCAGCTCCGCCTGGCTCCAATAGCCGCGGCCGACCATGCGCTGCTGGGTGATCAGCTCGGCGGGAATGCGCCGGCCATCGAACAGCGGGTGGCGGTCGCTGCAGTACAACCAGTGCTGCTCCCTATAGAGAGGCTGGTAGACCAGGCCGTTCATCCGGCTGAAGAAGGAGCCGATGGCCAGGTCCAGGCGGTTGTCCAATACCGCCAGCTGCAACTCGTAGGGACTCTGCACCTGCAAATGCAGGTGCACCGCCGGGTGCAGGCTGCTGAAAGAGCCGATGACGTCGGCCAGCGGCAGTGCCGGATCGCTCACGGTGGAGTCCAGCACGCCGAGGTTGAGGGTGCCGCGCAACTCGCCCTTCAGGGTCGCCGCGTAGCGCTCGAAGCCTTCCAGTTCGCCGAGGATGCGCAAGGTTTCCTGGTAGAACAGCTCACCTTTGCTGGTCAGCCCGAAGCCGCCACGGCCGCGGTGGCAGAGCACGATGCCCAGCTGGTTCTCCAGCTGGCTCATGTAGGTGCTGATCGCCGAGGTCGACAGGTTCAGCTCCTGCTGGGCGGCGGCGAAGCCCTGGCTGCGCACCACGCAGGCAAAAATCCGCAGCAGCTTGATGTCAGGCAATGCACTGGCGGTCATATGGACTCCGTAAAACGGCGGCAAAGCCGCTCTAGTTCAGTACTTTCTGCACCAGCGAAACGAACGATAGCAAGCTGCCTATCGATCCGCAGGTCAGGTCCCATGCGCCCGGCAACCTTACCCCTGCGACGAGGTGGCGCAGTCTAGCGCCCAGGGAAAGTTTAGAAAACTCTGAACTGATTATTTGTAGCCAGCGATTTTTCCCACTACCCAACCTGATGAGAATCCGACCTCAGTATCAACAAGCCTGTTTCCACGAAGACAGCGATCAGCCTGAGGCCCTCCCCATGGACAAGAAACTTCACCAGCCCCTGGGCGGTAACGAAATGCCGCGTTTCGGCGGCATCGCCACCATGATGCGCCTGCCGCATATCCAGTCCCCCGAAGAGCTCAACGAGCTCGATGCCGCCTTCGTCGGCGTGCCCCTGGACATCGGCACCTCCCTGCGCTCCGGCACTCGTTTCGGGCCGCGCGAAATCCGCGCCGAATCGGTGATGATCCGTCCGTACAACATGGCCACCGGCGCCGCGCCGTTCGACTCGCTGAACATCGCCGACATCGGTGACGTGGCGATCAACACCTTCAACCTGCTGGAAGCCGTGCGCATTATCGAGGAAGCCTACGACGGCATTCTCGACCGCGGCATCATCCCGCTGACCCTGGGTGGCGACCACACCATCACCCTGCCGATCCTGCGTGCCATCCACAAGAAGCATGGCAAGGTCGGCCTGGTGCACATCGACGCCCACGCGGACGTCAACGATCACATGTTCGGCGAGAAGATCGCCCACGGCACCACCTTCCGCCGTGCGGTGGAAGAAGGCCTGCTCGACTGCGACCGCGTGGTGCAGATCGGCCTGCGCGCCCAGGGCTATACCGCCGAAGACTTCAACTGGAGCCGCAAGCAGGGCTTCCGCGTGGTGCAGGCCGAAGAGTGCTGGCACAAATCGCTGGCCCCGCTGATGGCTGAAGTACGCGAGAAAGTCGGCGGCGGCCCGGTTTACCTGTCCTTCGACATCGACGGTATCGACCCGGCCTGGGCGCCCGGTACCGGCACCCCGGAAATCGGTGGCCTGACCACCATCCAGGCCATGGAAATCGTGCGTGGCTGCCAGGGCCTGGACATCATCGGTTGCGACCTGGTGGAAGTCTCCCCGCCCTACGACACCACCGGCAACACCTCGCTGCTCGGCGCCAACCTGCTGTACGAAATGCTCTGCATCCTCCCGGGCGTAGAGCGCCGCTAAGCGCGCGAGACCACCGATGAATAACGATGCCTGCGTAGCACAGGTGTTGGAGGCTGCCCGCGATCTCGTGGCAGCCTTCGCGCGCACCGACACCGAGGCCTACTTCGCGGCCTTCAGCGAAGACGCCAGCTTCATCTTCCACACCTGGCCGCAGCCGCTGCTGTCGCGCGCGGCGTATCGCGAGGTGTGGGAAGGCTGGCTGCGTGACGATGGCTTCGAAGTCCTCGAATGCCAATCCAGCAATACCTTTGTCAGCCTGCAGAGTGACGACGTGGCCGTGTTCTGCCACGACGTCGCCACGCGGCTGCGCATCCAGGGAGAGGAAAGCCTGAACCACGAACGGGAGACCATCGTCTTCCGCCGTGATCCGAAACAAGGCCGCTGGCTGGCCACGCACGAGCACCTGTCACCGTCTCCGACGCCATAAAGACAGGGCATCCCGGGAGGAAGTCATGGATAACAAGAACAACGCACACGCCATTACAACGATCGAGACATTCGGGGTCGAGCAGATCCCGGATCACGAACGCAACGCCACGCCCACCGATCTGTTCCGCATGATCTTCGGCGGCGCCAACACCTTCGCCACCGCTGTGCTCGGCAGCTTCCCGGTTCTGTTCGGGCTGTCGTTCCAGGCCGGCGTCTGGGCCATCGTCCTCGGCGTGCTGGTCGGCTCGCTGATCCTCGCGCCCATGGGCCTGTTCGGCCCGCTCAACGGCACCAACAACGCGGTCTCCTCGGGCGCCCACTTCGGCGTGCACGGGCGGATCGTCGGCTCGTTCCTGTCGCTGCTCACCGCCGTGGCCTTCTTCTCCCTCTCCGTATGGAGCTCGGGCGATGCGCTGATCGGTGGCGCCAAGCGCCTGTTCGACCTGCCGGAAACCGACCTGACCCTGGGCCTGGCCTACGGCCTGTTCGCCGTGCTGGTGCTGATCGTCTGCATCTACGGCTTCCGCTTCATGCTGATGGTCAACAAGATCGCCGTGTGGGCCGCCAGCCTGCTGTTCCTGCTCGGCCTGTTCGCCTTCTCCGGCCCCTTCGATGCCAGCTATGCCGGCACCGTGCAGATGGGCGGCGAAGGTTTCTGGGCCGCCTTCATCGGCGCCGCCCTGCTGGCCATGAGCAACCCGGTGTCGTTCGGCGCCTTCCTCGGTGACTGGGCGCGCTACATCCCGCGCGAGACCTCGCAGAAGCGCATCATGCTGGCAGTGATCCTCGCCCAGCTGGCGACCCTGATCCCGTTCCTGTTCGGCCTGGCGACCGCCACCATCGTCGCAGTCAACGCCCCGGACTACATTGCGCAGAACAACTACGTCGGCGGCCTGCTGGCGGTATCGCCGAGCTGGTTCTTCCTGCCCGTGTGCCTGATCGCGGTGATCGGCGGCATGTCCACCGGCACCACCTCGCTGTACGGCACCGGCCTGGACATGTCCAGCGTGTTCCCGCGCCTGCTCAACCGCGTACAGGCCACCCTGCTGATCGGCGTGCTGTCCATCGCCTTCATCTTCATCGGTCGCTTCGCCGCGAACCTGGTGCAGAGCGTGTCCACCTTCGCCGTGCTGATCATCACCTGCACCAGCCCCTGGATGGTGATCATGATCCTCGGCCTGGTGATTCGCCGTGGCTTCTACCACGCCGACGACCTGCAGGTGTTCACCCGTGGCCAGGAAGGCGGCGCCTACTGGTTCCACAAGGGCTGGAACTGGCGCGGCATGGGTGCGTGGATCCCGAGCGCGGCCCTGGGCCTGTGCTTCGTCAACCTGCCGGGCCAGTTCGTCGGTCCGCTGGGCAACCTGGCCGGCGGTATCGACATCAGCCTGCCGGTCACCCTCGGCATGGCCGCCCTGCTCTACATCGCCCTGCTGCGCACCTTCCCGGAATCCGCCGGCGTGTATGGCCCCAAAGGCCCGCGCTGGGTAGGCAGCCATGATCGTCCGGTACTGGACATCAGCGAGCCGGCAGCCTGATCGACCGCCCGCCCCAGGCGGAGCGATACCCCAAAGCCCCATCGGACCGACCTCCGTCGGTCCGGTGAATCACCGCACGCCACAAGCGTGCGGCAACAATGACAATGCAAGTGTGAGGAGCCGATCATGGCCTTGGATATATTCGTTGTTCTGATCTATGCCGCCGGCATGTTGGTCCTGGGCTGGTACGGCATGCGCCGCGCCAAGACCCATGAGGAGTTCCTGGTGGCCGGTCGGAACCTCGGCCCGTCCTTCTACATGGGCACCATGGCTGCCACCGTACTGGGTGGCGCGTCCACCGTCGGCACCGTGCGCCTGGGCTACGTCCACGGCATCTCCGGCTTCTGGCTGTGCGCGGCCCTCGGCGCCGGCATCATCGCGCTGAACCTGTTCCTGGCCAAGCCGCTGCTCAAGCTGCGCATCTTCACCGTCACCCAGGTCCTGGAGCGTCGCTACAACCCGATGGCCCGCCAGGCTTCGGCAGTGATCATGTTCGCCTACGCCCTGATGATCGGCGTGGTCTCCACCCTGGCCATCGGCACCGTCATGCAGGTGCTGTTCGGTCTGCCGTTCTGGGTCTCCGTCCTGCTGGGCGGCGGCGTGGTCGTGGTGTACTCCACCATCGGCGGCATGTGGTCGCTGACCCTGACCGACATCGTGCAGTTCATCATCAAGACCGTCGGCCTGATGTTCGTGCTGCTGCCGATCTGCCTGTACCGCGTGGGCGGCTGGGATGAGCTGGTGGCGAAACTGCCGGCCAGCGCCTTCAGCTTCCACACCATCGGCTACGACACCATCATCACCTACTTCCTGATCTACTTCTTCGGCATCCTGATCGGCCAGGACATCTGGCAGCGCGTGTTCACCGCCCGCGATGAGAACGTGGCCAAGTACGCCGGCACCACCGCGGGCGTGTACTGCGTGATCTACGGTCTGGTCGGCGCCCTGATCGGCATGTGCGCCAAGGTGCTGCTGCCTGACCTGGACAACGTCAACAACGCCTTCGCCGCCATCGTTCAGTCCGCCCTGCCGGACGGCATCCGTGGCCTGGTGATCGCTGCCGCCCTGGCCGCCATGATGTCCACCGCCAGCGCCGGCCTGCTCGCCGCCTCCACCACCATCACCGAAGACCTGCTGCCCAAGCTGCGCGGCGGCAAGGAATCGAGCCTGGGCACCAGCCGCCTGTTCACCGCCCTGACCGGTCTGGTGGTACTGGCCATCGCCCTGGTAGTGAATGATGTGATCAGCGCCCTGACCCTGGCCTACAACCTGCTGGTAGGCGGCATGCTGATCCCGCTGATCGGTGCCATCTACTGGAAGCGCGCTACCACCGCCGGCGCCATCACCAGCATGGCCCTGGGCTTCATCACCGCCCTGGTGTTCATGCTCAAGGATGGCTTCGACGCCAACACCCCGATCTACTACAGTCTGGCCGTCGGCCTGGTCAGCTTCATCGTCGTCAGCCTGCTCTCGCCCCGCCCGGTTGCGGTCGCCGACGCAGCCTGATCGAGCACCACATAAAGAATGGGGCGCGGCGAGTCGATCACCGCGCCCCGTTTCATTTCACGACCTCTCCCTGTAAGGAAACTGCCATGACCACCTGCGGCGAATTCCTCGTCAAGCAACTCGAAGCCTGGGGCGTCGACACCGTCTTCGGTATCCCCGGCGTGCACACCGTCGAGCTGTACCGTGGCCTGCCCCACAGCGATATCCGCCACATCACCCCGCGCCACGAACAGGGCGCCGGCTTCATGGCCGACGGCTATGCCCGCGTCACCGGCAAGCCGGGCGTGTGCTTCATCATCACCGGCCCGGGCATGACCAATATCCTCACCGCCATGGGCCAGGCCTACGCCGACTCCATCCCCATGCTGGTGATCTCGAGCGTCAACGAGCGCTCGCGCCTGGCCCACGGCAACGGCTACCTGCACGAGCTGCCGAACCAGCGCGCCATGGTCGCCGGCGTCAGTGCCTTCAGCCACACCCTGATGAGCGTCGACGAGCTGCCGGCTGTGCTAGCCCGCGCCTTCGCCGTGTTCGACAGCGAGCGTCCGCGCCCGGTACACATCGAGCTGCCGCTGGACATCATCACGGCTCCGGCCGACCACATGCAGGTGCGCCCGCGCGTGCAACTGGCCCGCCCGGCCCCGGCGCGCTCGCCGCTGCACGAGGCCGCCGCCAAGCTGGCCAAGGCGCAGAAGCCGCTGCTGCTGCTCGGTGGCGGCTGCGTCGAAGCCCAGGCCGAAGCCCGCGCCCTGGCCATCGCCCTGGATGCGCCGACCGCACTGACCATCAATGCCAAGGGCCTGCTGCAGCCCGACCATCCGCTGCTGATCGGCAGCAACCAGTCGCTGATCCCTGTACGTGAACTGGCGCTGGAGGCCGACGTGGTCCTGGCCATCGGCACCGAGCTGGGCGAGACCGACTACGACGTGGTGTTCGACGGCAACTTCAAGATCGGCGGCGAGCTGATCCGCGTCGACATCGACCCGCAGCAGCTGATGCGCAACCAGACGCCGAAGATCGCCATCCACGCCGACGCCCGCACCGCCATGCGCGGCCTGCTGGAGCTGCTGCCGGCCCGCGAAGCCGATACCAACAGCCCCGGCGCCCAGCGCGCGGCCAAGGTGCGTGCGCAACTGGCCGAGGACTTCAGCGGCTGGGAGCACTACCGCACCCTGTTCGCCAAGATCCTCGAAGTGCTGCCCGATGCCCGCTTCGTCGGCGATTCCACCCAGACCGTCTACAGCGGCAACCACCTGGTGGAACTGGACGGCGGCCGCCGCTGGTTCAACGCCTCCACCGGCTACGGCACCCTGGGCTACGGCCTGCCGGCGGCCATCGGCGCCAAGCTCGGCGAGCCGGGCCGCCCGGTGATCAGCCTGATGGGCGACGGCGGCCTGCAGTTCACCATGACCGAACTGGCCAGCGCCGTGGAAGCCAAGGTAGGCATCGTCGTGCTGCTGTGGAACAACTACGGCTACGGCGAGATCAAGCGCTACATGGAACGCCGCGACATCATCCCGCTGGGCGTGGACATCTACACTCCGGACTTCCTCGCCATCGCCAAGGGCTTCGGCTGCGCCGCCGAGCGCGCCCGCGACCATGACCACCTGCAGGAGCTGCTGCGCAACGCCCCGAGCGATCGCCCGCTGATCGTGGAAGTGATGGAAGCGGCGCCCTTCGCGCCGTAATCCCATCACACAGGGGACGTCCCCTGTAGGAGCGAGCTTGCTCGCGAACAAACCCGAGCTGGGCGGTTCGCGAGCAAGCTCGCTCCTACGAAGAACACGCGGCGCTGCGCTCCCACACCTCCTCCGGAACCCGACAGATGAAAATCGTCACCCGTGACCGCTGGTTCGAGGTCCGCCACTGCTACGACGGCGTCAGCCTGATCCACGAGCCCTACGTCCGCCCCTTCTACCGCTGCAACCTGTGGCACATCCAGGGCCGCGACCGCGACGTGCTGGTGGACAGCGGCTCCGGTCTGGTCAGCCTGCGCGAGCAACTGCCCTGGCTCACCGAACGCCCGCTGCTGGCAGTCGCCAGCCACACCCACTTCGACCACATCGCCGGCCACCACGAGTTCGACGAACGCCTGGTGCATCCGGCCGAAGCCGACATCCTCGCCAACCCCGACGGCGAACGCACCCTGGCCACCGCCTTCGTCGGCGACGAGATGTTCGACGCTCATCCCGACTGCCCGCTGTGCTATGCCGAATACCGGGTCAAGGCCGCGCCGGCGACGCGCACCATCGACGAGGGCGACGTGCTCGACCTGGGCGACCGGACCCTGCAGGTGCTGCACACGCCGGGGCATTCCCCGGGCGGCATCAGCCTGTGGGAAGAGAAGACCCGGACGCTATTCTCCGGCGACATCATCTACGACGGCCCGCTGATCGAGGATGCCTACCATTCGAACCTCGATGACTACGCGAAAAGCCTGGCGCGCCTGCGCGAGCTGCCGGTGCGCACCGTGCACGGCGGGCATTTCCCGAGCTTTTCCGGAGAGCGCCTGAAGTCGATGATCGACGACTGGTTCAAGGCCCACGAATAGCGGGCAAGAAAAAACCCGCCATCAGGCGGGTTTTTCTTCAGCGGTTGGCCGAGGCGCGATCAGTAGCGCCGGCGCTGCTCCATCAGGCGACGCTGTTCGTCGCTGCGGATGGGGATGGGTTGCATGCGTGGAGGCTCGATCAGTCCGAGCGTGACAGCCAGTTTCCACGCGATGCCTTGCAGCCAGACTTTCATGGGATGCCTCCTCATTCCAATTCGGGTCGGGTGGCCCGTACCACCATGGGCCACCCTGGGAAAGAATAGCTCGGCGTCCCACTCTCCGCCCGCGCTACTCATTCCTTGATACAAAGCCTATCGGTTACCGCCGCCGCGACGCCTGACCTGAATCAAGGGCGCGGCACATCGGCCGATCACCGGCGCAGCTTTCGCCGTATCCACTGCTCGCTGCTGACCAGGGTAATGCCGGCCAGCACCAGTACCGCGCCGCCGACAAAGTTCAGGCTCAGCGGTTCACCCAGGATCAGCACGCCGAAGGCAATGCCGAACATCGGCGTCATGAAGGAAAACACCGCCAGGTTCGACGCCAGGTAACGACGCAGCAGCCAGAACCAGCAGAAATAGCTGAAGAACGACACCACCACACCCTGGAACAGCACGCTGCCCACGCCGATGGCGGTGAAGCTGACCTCATGGGTCTTGCCCAGCGCCAGTGCGGCGAACGGCAGCATCAAGGCGGCGACGAACATCTGGTAGAACAATGTCAGGCTCGGCGGTGCCTCGGACAGGCGCGTCGTACGCACCGCCACCGTGGTCATGCCCCAGGACAGGCCGGCGAGCACGCCGAAGAGATCGCCCAGCAACATGCGGCCATCCATCCCGGCGAGGTCGAAACCGCCACCAAAGCACAGCAGGATGCCGCCGAAGCACACTGCGATACCCAGCCACTGCAAGCGCCGCAGGCGTTCGCTGGGCAGCAGGAAGTGCAGGGCCAGCGCGGAGAAGATCGGCGCCGTGTAGAGGAATACCGCCATGTGCGAGGCGGAGGTGTATACCAGCCCCTGGGCAATGAAGAAGAACTCCGCGGCGCACAGCACCCCGGCCAGCATGCCGCCCTTCAGCGTGCCCTGGCGCAGCCCTTCCCAGCCGCCGCGCCAGCACATCCACAAGCCCAGCAGCACGGCGGCGATCAGGTTGCGCCCGAAGGCCTGCATGATCGGCGCGACATCCGGCGCCGCCAGTTTCACCGCCACCTGCTGGATGCCCCAGATCACGCACAGTCCGGTCATCGTCTGGATGGCGAACGCATCGGCGTTCTTGCGTTCGGGAATCATGGGCGTCTCCGGGCAACGGCACGGTCGACAGTCGGACTGGGCATGGCAAGGCTCATCAGTGAGATGGGAACGTCCTGGGAAAAATCAGCGCAACTAACGCCCGCCGATTATTTCAGTTCACGACGACTGGCCGCCAACGGAAACCCGCTGTCCAGCCAGCCACCAGCGACATCACTTGCCCGACTTCACCTGGCTCCAGGTGCGGGTGCGGATGCGTTCCAGCTTCGGCGGGAGCATCTCCACCGAATACAAACGGGCCTGTACCTCGGCCGACGGATAGACGTTGGGGTTGTCGCGCAGCGCCGCCGAGATCAGCTTGTCCGCCGCCTGGTTGGGGTTGGCGTAGGCAACGTAGTCGGAGATCGGCGCCACCACTTCCGGACGTAGCAGGTAATTGAGGAAGGCATAGGCCTGATCGACATTCCTGGAGTCCTTCGGAATCGCCAGCACGTCGAACCAGACCGGCGCGCCCTCCTTGGGAATGCGGTACTCGATATGGACGCCGTTGCCGGCTTCCTTGGCGCGAGCGGCCGCCTGCATCGCGCCACCGGACCAGGCCAGGGCGACGCAGATATCGCCATTGGCAAGATCGGTGAAGAACTTCGAGGAACTGAAGTAGGTGATATGCGGACGCAGCTGCATCAGCAATGCCTCGGCCTTCTTGTAGTCCTCGGGATTGCGGCTGTTCGGCGACAGGCCCAGGTAGAACAGCACCTGCGGGATCACTTCGGTGGGCGAGTCGAGGAAGGCCACGCCGCAGGATTTCAGCTTGGCGAGGTTCTCCGGCTTGAAGACCAGGTCCCAGGAATCCACCGGCGCATCGTCACCGAGCACGGCCTTGACCTTGTCGACGTTGTAGGCGATGCCGTTGGTGCCCCACATGTAGGGCATCACGTACTGGTTGCCCGGGTCCTTTGCCTGAAGCACCTTGAGCAGCGCGGGGTTAAGGTTCTTCCAGTTCGGCAGCTTGCCCTTGTCCAGCGGCTGGAACACGCCGGCCTTCAGGTAGTTGGGCAGGAAGCCGTCGCTGGGCACCACCACGTCATAGCCGGAATGGCCGGAAAGCAGCTTGGCCTCCAGCACTTCATTGCTGTCGAAGACGTCGTACTGAGGCTTGATGCCGGTTTCCTGCTGGAAACCCTTGAGGGTGTCCGGACCGATGTAGTCGAACCAGTTGTAGATGCGAACTTCGGGCTCGGCGTGGGCAGCGCAGGCGATAACGAGGGTAGCCGCGGCGAACAGGCCGCGCAGCACTTTATTCTTGTTCATGTCCTTCCCCATTGGATGCGCCCGCGCAATGCCTTACGAGCAAAAATGCCTTGCGAGCGAGAATGCCATCGAGCGGACTCTCGTCCGCCCGATGGCATCTGTCAACGCGCGCGGCCTTCGTAGCCTTGCAGCACGTTCACCGCGTTCACGCCGATGGCCTCGACCGCGTACCCACCTTCCATGATGAACAGGGTCGGGATGCCCATGGCGGCGATACGCTCGCCCATCTTCAGGTAGTCGGGGCTGTCCAGCTTGAACTGGGAGATCGGGTCGTCCTTGTAGGTGTCCACGCCCAGCGAGACCACCACCGCGTCCGGCGCGTAGGCGGCGATCTTGCGGCAAGCGTCTTCCAGCGCGGCGGACCAGCCATCCCAGCCGGTGCCGTGGGCCAGCGGGTAGTTGTGGTTGTAGCCTTCACCGGCGCCTTCGCCGTGCTCGTCGGCGTGGCCGAGGAAGTACGGGTACTCCACCAGCGGGTCGCCATGGATCGAGGCGAACAGCACATCGTTGCGGCGGTAGAAGATGTCCTGGGTGCCATTGCCGTGGTGGTAGTCCACGTCGAGGATGGCCACACGCCTGGCGCCCTGGTCGAGGAAGGCCTGGCTGACGATGGCGGCGTTGTTCAGGAAGCAGTAGCCGCCCATGAAGTCGCTGCCGGCGTGGTGGCCCGGCGGACGGCACAGGCCGAAGGCCATGTTGGCGCCCTGACGCATATGGTCCTGGGCGGTCAGCGCGACCTGGGCCGAGCTGTAGATGGCCTGCCAGGTACCGGCGGTGATCGGCGCCTCGGTGTCGAAGCTGTAGTGACCCAGCTCGCCCATCAGCGCGGTGGGGATCGGACCGTCACGGCGCAGGCGGCGGCCCGGGAAGGTGGTGGAGACCAGGTCGCCGGTGTGGCCTTCGGCCGCCCAGCGGGCCCAGGCGCCCTTGAGGAATTCTACGTAGCGGGTGTTGTGGGTGCGCAGGATCGGGTCCAGGCCGAAGTCCTTCGGCGCAATGACCTCGCCGAGGTTCTGCGACTTCACGCGGGCCAGCACGGTGTCCGCGCGGCTGGGCATTTCGAAGCAGGGCTGGAGTTTGCCATCGACCAGTTCGGACTGGCCGAAGTGCAGGCGGTGATCGTCGCTGTATACCGTGAGCATGGGAGTGACCTCGCAGGGATTCTTGTTCTCGGGTGGCAGGATTCTGCCCAGCCTGGACACGGCGCAGAACAGCGTGGGCGGCCAAAAGGGGATCGATATGGCCAGAATTTATGACCCTTAACTAACCGCACTCACCAACAGTTCACCACGAAACCCTCCCCTGCGGCACCCCGCCTCGCTATGCTTCAGGAAATCGCCACGGCGGGAACCGGCCTACTCCCGGTATCACGCCATGATCAAGGGATGAGGGGAAGATGCGGAATACCATCGCACGGGCATGCTCCCATGCCCTGCTGGCACTGCTGTTGTCGCTGGCAGGCGCTACTGCCGTGCAGGCGGACGAGCCGACCGAAGCGACGCCGGCGCCCTCCCTCGAACTGCCGGACCTGCCCGATACGGCCGACCTGGACCAGTTGGGCGATCGCCTGGAACTGATTCGCCAACGCGTCTCCGCCGACATCGACGACAGCCTCCTCTCCAGCTTGCGACAGGCCGCGTTGCAGGTCCAACTGCACGCCGAGCAGAGCGCGGGGGACCTCAGCACCAACCTGGCACGCACGGAAGACCAGCTCAAGGTCCTCGGTCCGGAAGTGCCCGGCGAAGCGGAAAACCTCACCCGCCAGCGCAACGACCTCCAGTCGCAGCAGACGGCACTGGCCAAGCAGGTGCAGCGCGCCACCCAACTGGACAGCGCCGCCCAGGACCTCGCCGCGCAGATCGTCAACCTGCGCCGCAGCCAGTTCAACTCGCAGATCGCCACGCGCTCCTCGCCCCCGTTCAGCCCGCGTTTCTGGTCCAACCTGATCCGCCCCACCGACGATGACCTGGCGCGCCTGCATACCGTCCACGACCAGATTGCCGAGGGTTTCGCCCAGGCCTGGCAGCCCGCCAACCGTACGCCCTTCATTGCCTGCCTGATCGCCGCCGTGCTGTTGTGGATACCGGGACGGCGCCTGCTGGAAGGGCTGCTGACCCAGGTGATGATCCGCTGGATCCCCGTCGGCCGGCTGCGCCGGAGTGCCCTGGCCCTGTCGGTGAGCCTGGCGACCATCCTCACCCTGGGGGGTGGCGCCGCGCTGATCCGCGAAGGGCTGGACTGGCACGAACAGCTCAACGGCGCCATGTCCAACCTGGCGGACCAGTTTCTCGCCCTGGAAGTTTTCTGCACCTTCACCGCCGGTCTCGGACGCGGCCTGCTGGCGGTGCAGCGCCCGTCCTGGCGCCTGCCGAACCTGCCCGACCCGGTGGCCAAGGCCCTGTCGCCCTTTCCCTGGCTGATGGCCTGGATGCTCCTGCTGCTTGGCACCCAGGAACGCCTGAACAGCGCCAGCGGCGCCAGCCTTGCCCTGACCGTAGCGGTCAACGGTGTCACCGCCCTGGCCACGGCGGCGCTGTTCGCCGCCGCGCTGTATCGCTACCGTCGCAGCTGCCGCGAAGCGGACGAGCATGAGACGTCCCCACTCGCCAACGTGATCGCCCTGGCCATCCTGTTCACGGTATTGCTGATCCTGCTGGCGCTCATCACCGGCTACCTCTCGCTGGCCTATTTCCTCGCCGGCAAGCTGCTCTGGGCCAGTGTCATCTGCGCCAGCGGCTACCTGCTGACCGCGCTGTTCGGCGACCTCTGCGAAGCCCTGCTGTCACCCAAGCACCCGCTCGGCGAGCGCCTGGCGCAGAACCTCGGGGTCAATCCGCAGCATCAATCGCAGTTCACCACCCTGCTGATCGGTGCCGGCCGTACCCTGCTGGTGCTGTCGACCCTGCTGGTGGCCTTCTCCACCTCCGGCACCAGCCCCGGCGAACTGCTGCAGGGCATGCTGCAGCTGGTGGAAAGCGGCCAGTCGCTGGGGCGACTGAACATCGTCCCGCAGGACATCCTGCTGGCCCTGGCGACGCTCGGCGGCGGCCTGTTCGGCCTGCGCCTGCTCAAGCGTTGGCTGGCCGACGAACTGCTACCGGAAACCAGCATGGACGTGGGTATGCGCGCCTCGCTGGTGACCCTGGTCGGCTACATCGGCATGGTCATCCTGGTGCTGCTGGTGCTCTCGGCGCTGCGCATCAACCTCACCAGCCTGACCTGGGTGGTCAGCGCCCTGTCGGTGGGCATCGGTTTCGGCCTGCAGGCCATCGTGCAGAACTTCATCTCCGGCCTGATCCTGCTCACCGAGCGCCCGGTGAAGGTCGGCGACTGGGTCAGCCTGACCGGCGGTGTCGAAGGCGACATCCGGCGGATCAACGTGCGCGCCACGGAGATCCAGATGTCCGACCAGTCCACGGTGATCGTCCCCAACTCGCAGTTCATCTCGCAGAACGTGCGCAACGTGACCATGAGCAACGCGCTGGGGGTGGTCAGCATCAGCCTGACGCTGCCGCTGGATACCGATGTGCTGAAGGTCCGCGAGGTGCTGCTGGCCGCTTTCGCCGAACACGAATCGATCACCGCCACGCCGGCCCCGTCGGTGACGTTCAAGGAGCTCGGCGCCACCGGGCTGACCCTGGGCATATCGGGCTACGTGAACAGCCCGCGAGCGGTGGCGACGGCGCGCAGCGACCTGCTGTTCACCATTCTCGGCCGCCTGCGTGAGCTGGGCATCCCGCTGTCCTCGCCGCAAAGCATGGTGCTGCAGCAGCCACTGCCCCCTCCGGAAAAAACCGCGCCGGACCCGGCAGAATGAGCCGGCCGCAGGTCGGCCGTCCTTTCAAGCTGATTCAGGAAACGCGCCCGACCTTCGGCAACCGCCGGCGCGCACAAATCGTTCATCTACCCGTCATAACCCCGTTACAAACGCTGGCGACACTCCCTGACTTTCAACCTGGGGAGGTAAACCGATGTTCAACAATAAAGTGTTCAAAGCCGCATCCATCGCCCTGCTCGTCGCCGGCCTCGGCGCCTGCGCCATGCAGCCGCCGGTCGCCAGCAAGGAAGTCACCCCGAACAACGATGACTGGTATCTGGTGCGCACCGACGAGACCCTCTACCTGTTCGACGACGCCACCGTCTACCGCGACTACCTGGTGACCGGCAAGACCACCTACACCAGGGATGTGGGCGAGAAGGACAAGTTCGGCCAGAACGTCGTGCTGGTCGTACGCGCCGAAGACAAGGACAAGGATCCGAAGAAGATCGCCTCCTACCAGTTCTACAAGCAGAGCCTGCCGCCGGCAGCCGGCTTCTACGGCGAAATCCGCAAGGACGGCGTGATCTTCGTGGCCCAGCGCTACGGCGACATGATCGACATGAACAACCTGGGCGAACCGATCTTCCGCCACACCGAGATCGCCAGCGGCCCCAACGGCGAGCGCGTGGTCTACCTGATGCAGAAGGAAGAGTCCAAGCCGGTCGCCCTGATCAGC
Source organism: Pseudomonas sp. B1-22 (assembly GCF_050474425.1). Taxonomy (NCBI): domain Bacteria; kingdom Pseudomonadati; phylum Pseudomonadota; class Gammaproteobacteria; order Pseudomonadales; family Pseudomonadaceae; genus Pseudomonas; species Pseudomonas sp. B1-22. Next base: position 498,853 of record NZ_JBCHVH010000002.1, read on the forward strand.
AAGTTCCAGAAGATCTACGGCATCACCCCGGCCAAGGGCTGATCCGACCAGCCGCATCCGGCCCGACCAAGGGCCGGATGCGCGCTTTGCAGGGGCGTAGACTCTGCTCAGGGGCATCCGTACTGGAGGCAACCATGAGCGTCGAGCTGGATCACCTGCAGGTACCCGCCGCCGACAAGCTGGCCGCGGCGCAGCAACTCGCGGAACTACTGGACGTACCCTGGGCGCGCGAAGGCGTCGGCCCATTCGTGCCGGTGTTCGTCAATCCGGGGCTGACCCTGGACTTCGACCAGTGGGCAGAGCCCTTCCCCCGCCTGCATTTCTGCTTCCGGGTCAGCGAAGCGGAATTCGATGCGATCCTCGGACGTCTGCGCGACGCGGGAATCCCCTGGCGCAGCCGCGTGCACGGGCCGGTGGATCATCAGGTCGACACGGAAAACGGCGGGCGCATCCTCTACTGGAACCAGCCGGACGGCCACCAGTGGGAAATCCTCACCGTCAGTTACGCGCGCCAGGACGGCGTGGCTTAAGGCGCTAGCTGGAAGGCTCCAGCTGCACGGCAATCTTCTCCGGCACCTCGATGTTCCAGTCGCCGAACTGGTACCAGTCCTCGCCGAGCATCTCGGCCGGGTGCATGGTGCGGTCCGCGCCGTTGCCGCAGGCCAGGTTGGTGGACGGGCAATAGCGGTCGCAGCCCCAGCAGATACGCTCGGGGTGCGGCGGATTGAGGGGGAATTTCTTGGCCATGGTCAGGCCCTCGGGTTTCCTTGTGGGATTCCTGAAGGCTATGCCTGCGTGCTCTGCCGATACCTTGACCTGCGACAGGTCCGAAGGAAATTTCAGGCGCGGAAGTGGCTCGGCGGCTGGCCGCTCCAGCGCTGGAAGGCGTGGCGCAGACTGGCCGTTTCGCTGAAGCCGAGCTCCTCGGCGATGCGGTAGATGGGCATGTCGCCGTCCTGCAATAGCTCCTTGGCGCGGGCGAAGCGCAGCTCGTCGAGCAGTTGCTGGTAGCTGGTCTGCTGTTGCTGCAGATGGCGGCGCAGGCTGCGCGAGGAGCAGTTGAGGCGGCGCGCCAGCTCTTCCAGGCCCGGCGGCTCCTGCAGGCGCTCGCCGAGGATCGCCCGGACCTTGTCCAGCCAGGCGCGGCGGGCGGCCAGGTCGATGTTCTGGCGGCGGCACTGTTCGAGCATCTCGCGATGGGTCACGGCGTCGGCCAGGGGCAGGCGCATGTCCAGCCAGGAGGCCGGGAAGCCAATGGCGCTGCGCTTGCTCCCGAAGGCCAGCTGGCAGCCGAACAGGGTCGCGTAGGCGGCGCGGCGGTCCTCGGGGCCGTCATAGTCGAACTCGGCGCGCACCAGCGGCAACGGTTGGCCGAGCAGGTCGGCGCAGGCCACTTTCAGCGAGCCCAGGCACAGCTCGGTGTTGAACGGCCGCATCGACTCGGTTTCGCCGTAGCCGGTGGCGACCAGCCAGGCCATGTCGCCGTCCACTTCCAGCACAAGGTGGAAGTAGGTGCCCAGCAGCACCGGGTAGCTCAGGCCAATGCGCAATGCCTCGCCCAGGGTCGGCGCGGAAAGCAGCGCGTAGCCCAGCAGGCCGTAGGCGGTGATCCGCGTGCGCACGCCCAGGCGCAGCCCCAGCGCGGCTTCGCCGGCAAGGTTCTGCACGTTGATGAACACCTGCTGCTCTTGCCACGGGCTGACCAGCCGGCGCAGGTCGAGCAGGTCGTCGCCGGTGATGCCGCTGCCTTCCAGGATCGACTCGCGGCTGTGCCCTTCCGACTCCATCAGCGCGACGGTCAGCGAGGTCATGTGCAGGGAATTGAGCCAGGTGGAGCGGGAGAAGGTCAGCGGAGTCATGTCATGCCCAGGGTAGACGCGATGGCGTGCCCGTCGGTGTTACCGCGACGGGCACAGCTCAGGGGCAGGCAAGTTGCGTGCCGGCCACCCAGCGTGGCCGGATCGATCCCCGCGCTACGGGGCGTACAACGCAAGTCGGCAGATTCGAGCCTCCGCCGGAAGGTTACCTTTGGGGACATCGGGACGGTGCGCGTGCACCATCCCGGCGCTCAACCGCGGGAAAGCTTAACCGCGGGAGAGGAACCGCATGCCCTCTTCCAGGCCACTCAGGGTCAGCGGGTACATCTGTTCCTTCACCAGCTCGCGAACGAGCCCCGTGGAGGCGGTGTAGTTCCAGGTGTCCTTCGGGTACGGGTTGATCCAGATGAGCTTCTTGTACTTCTCCATGAAGCGCTGCATCCAGACGTAGCCGGCTTCCTCGTTCCAGTGCTCGACGCTGCCGCCGGCCTGGGTGATCTCGTAGGGCGCCATGGCGGCGTCGCCGACGAACACCACCTTGTAGTCCGGCCCGTACTTGTGCAGCAGGTCGAAGGTGGAGGTACGTTCGCTCCCGCGACGCAGGTTGTTCTTCCACACCGACTCGTAGATGAAGTTGTGGAAGTAGAAATACTCCAGGTGCTTGAACTCGGTCTTGCAGGCCGAGAACAGCTCCTCGCAGACCTTCACGTGGGCGTCCATGGAGCCGCCGATATCCAGCAGCAGCAGGAGCTTCACGGTGTTGCGGCGCTCGGGGCGCATCTGGATGTTGAGCAGGCCGGCATCCTTGGCGGTGTGGTCGATGGTGCCGTCGATGTCCAGCTCTTCCGCCGCGCCCTCGCGGGCGAACTTGCGCAGGCGGCGCAGGGCAATCTTGATGTTGCGCGTGCCCAGCTCGACCTGGTCGTCGAGGTTCTTGTACTCGCGCTGGTCCCATACCTTGGCGGCCTTGCCCTGGCGCTTGCCGGCGTCGCCGACACGGATGCCCTCGGGGTTGAAGCCGCCGGAGCCGAACGGGCTGGTGCCGCCGGTTCCGATCCACTTGTTGCCGCCGGCGTGGCGTTCCTTCTGCTCCTCGAGGCGCTTCTTGAACTCCTCGATGAGCTTGTCCAGCCCGCCGAGGGACTGGATCTGCGCGCGCTCCTCGTCGGTCAGCAGGCGCTCGAATTCCTTGCGCAGCCACTCTTCGGGGATCAGCGCCTTGAGGTGGTCGTCGAGCTTTTCCAGGCCCTTGAAGTAAGCGCCGAAGGCCCGGTCGAACTTATCGAAATGGCGCTCGTCCTTCACCATGATGGTGCGGGCGAGGTAGTAGAACTCGTCCATGTCGGCGAACACGACGCGGTGCTTGAGCGCATCGATCAGGTCGAGCAGCTCGCGCACCGACACCGGCACCTTGGCCGCGCGCATTTCGTTGAACAGGTTGAGCAGCATGGCTGCACCCTCGTTGATTCATTGATGCAGGAGCGATGCTCCTTCTGCACTCGGTGCAAGGGCTTGCGAGCTAGAGCCAGGCAAGGCGGAATCAGACTAGGAAGCGGAGTTTACGACTGTAAATGAGCATTCCGAGTCTGATTCCAACGCAGCATGGCCGACGCGCAGCAGCCCGATAGTTAACGACTGGCGCGGCGGCTCATGAAGGCGAGGCGCTCCAGCAACTGCACGTCCTGCTCGTTCTTCACCAGGGCCCCGGCCAGCGGCGGGATGGCCTTGGTGGGGTCGCGCTCGCGCAGTACGGCTTCGCCGATGTTGTCGGCCATCAGCAGCTTCAGCCAGTCCACCAGTTCGGAGGTGGAGGGTTTCTTCTTCAGGCCCGGCACCTTGCGAACGTCGAAGAAGATGTCCAGCGCCTCGCTGACCAGCGTGCCGCTGATCTTCGGGTAGTGCACGTCGACGATCTTCTGCAGGGTCTCGCGATCGGGGAAGGCGATGTAGTGGAAGAAGCAGCGGCGCAGGAAGGCGTCCGGCAGCTCCTTCTCGTTGTTGGAGGTGATGATGATGATCGGGCGCTGCTTGGCCTTGATGGTCTCGTTGGTCTCGTAAACGAAGAACTCCATCTTGTCGAGTTCCTGCAGCAGGTCGTTGGGGAACTCGATGTCGGCCTTGTCGATCTCATCGATCAGCAGGATCACGCGCTCCTCGGCCTCGAAGGCTTCCCAGAGCTTGCCCTTCTTGATGTAGTTGCGCACGTCGTGGACCTTGTCCACGCCCAGCTGCGAGTCGCGCAGGCGGCTCACCGCATCGTACTCGTAGAGGCCCTGGTGGGCCTTGGTGGTGGACTTGATGTGCCAGGTGATCAGCTTGGCACCGAAGGACTCCGCCAGCTGTTCGGCCAGCATGGTCTTGCCGGTGCCCGGCTCACCCTTCACCAGCAACGGACGCTGCAGGGTGATGGCGGCGTTGACCGCCAGCTTGAGGTCGTCGGTGGCGACGTAGGACTGAGTGCCTTCGAACTTCATCGGGAAATCCTCGAACGGTAGCGGCCGGGGCTGACCCGGGCGGAGAGGTGCGTTTGGGAGACTGCGACTATAACGCGCATGGCGTTCGACTGTGAACGCAGGACGGGCATTCAGTCACTGAATGCCCGGTCACCGCGTGCCCGGCCATTTCTCGCCAATCCAGCCTCCCGGACATTCATTGAGGCCCGCGCCAGGCGCCGCGGCGACCGATCTTTCCGCCGGTTCTGCGTCTGGACTCGGAGGCGGGCGGGGAATAGGCTTTCGGGTCTACTCAAGAGCGACAAGGACTCCCTCCCCATGAGCCGTATCTACGCAGACAACGCGCAGTCCATCGGCAATACGCCGCTGGTCCAGATCAACCGTATCGCCCCGCGCGGCGTCACCATCCTGGCCAAGATCGAAGGGCGCAATCCCGGCTACTCGGTGAAGTGCCGGATCGGCGCCAACATGATCTGGGATGCCGAGTCGAGCGGCCGCCTCAAGCCGGGCATGACCATCGTCGAGCCGACCTCCGGCAACACCGGTATCGGTCTGGCCTTCGTCGCCGCCGCCCGTGGCTACAAGCTGGTGCTGACCATGCCCTCCTCGATGAGCCTGGAGCGCCGCAAGGTGCTCAAGGCCCTGGGCGCGGAGCTGGTACTGACCGAGCCGGCCAAGGGCATGAAGGGCGCGATCGCCAAGGCCGAGGAAATCGTCGCCAGCGACCCGGCGAAATTCTTCATGCCGGCGCAGTTCGACAACCCGGCCAACCCGGCGATCCACGAGAAGACCACCGGCCCGGAAATCTGGAACGACACCGACGGCGCGGTGGACGTGCTGGTGGCGGGCGTCGGCACCGGCGGCACCCTCACCGGTGTATCGCGTTTCATCAAGAACACCAAGGGCAAGCCGATCCTCTCGGTGGCCGTGGAGCCGGTCAGCTCGCCGGTGATCAGCCAGACCCTGGCCGGCGAGGAAGTCAAACCCAGCCCGCACAAGATCCAGGGCATCGGCGCCGGCTTCGTGCCGAAGAACCTCGACCTGTCGCTGGTGGACCGTGTCGCCACCATCGCCGATGACGACGCCAAGGCCATGGCCCTGCGCCTGATGCAGGAAGAGGGCATCCTCTGCGGCATCTCCAGCGGCGCCGCCATGGCCGCCGCGGTGAAGCTGGCCGAGGAGCCGAACATGCAGGGCAAGACCATCGTGGTCATCCTGCCCGACTCGGGCGAACGCTACCTGTCGAGCATGCTCTTCGACGGCCTGTTCGACGAGCAGGACCTGGTCCAGTAAGACGCCTCCGCCCCACGCCGGGGCGGATTCCTACCTGCGGTTCCGACCCGGCGCGACCCGGGTCACGGTGGCTGTCTGCGGACCCGCAAGCAGCCACCGCCCCTCGCCATGTTCCGGCAAAACGGTTAATTCTTGCGCAGCCCGTCACAGCTTGCCGACCGCCCCGCGCGGACGGCGCCGGGCATCCCGCACCGCCGTCAGGAACACAAGAATGAAAATTTCCGCCCCGTTGCTCTCCACCCTCGCGCTGTCCCTCACCGTGTCCGCAGGCGCCGCCCAGGCCGACACCGTGAAGATCTACAACTGGTCCGAATACATCGCCCCGGAAACCGTGCCGAACTTCACCAAGGAAACCGGCATCCAGGCGACCTACGACGTCTACGACAGCAACGAGACCCTCGACGGCAAGCTGATGACCGGCAAGTCCGGCTACGACGTCGTCTTCCCGTCCAACCACTTCATGGCCAAGCAGATCCAGGCCGGCGCACTGAAGAAGCTGGACAAGAGCCAGCTGCCGAACTGGAAGAACCTCAACCCGGTGCTGATGAAGGCGCTGGAAGTGAACGACCCGGGCAACGAACACGGCTTCCCCTACCTATGGGGCACCACCGGCATCGGCTACAACTCGGCGAAGATCAAGGAAGTGCTGGGCGACAACGCGCCGATCGACTCCTGGGACATCTTCTTCAAGCCCGAGTACATGGAGAAGCTGGCCAAGTGCGGTGTAGCGGTACTGGACAACGGTCCGGAACTGCTGCCGATCACCCTGAACTACCTGGGCCTGCCGCACCACAGCCAGAAGCAGGAAGACTACAAGAAGGCCGAGGAAGCACTGCTCAAGGTGCGTCCGTACATCCGCTACTTCCATTCCTCCAAGTACGTCAGCGATCTGGCCAACGGCGAGATCTGCATGGTGGTCGGTTTCTCCGGCGACATCCTGCAGGCCGCCACCCGCGCCAAGGAAGCCAAGAACGGCGTGGACGTGCAGTACTCCACCCCGAAGGAAGGCTCGCCGCTGTGGTTCGACATGGTCGCCATGCCGGCCGATGCACCCGATGAGAAGGCCGGCTATGCCTTCATGAACTATCTGCTGCGTCCGGACGTGATGGCGGGCGTGAGCAACTCGGTGCACTACGCCAACGGCAACCTGGCCGCCGATCCGCTGGTGGACGCGGCGATCAAGGCCGACCCGGCGATCTACCCGCCGCAGGACAAGATGGCCAAGCTGTTCGCCCTCGAATCCATGCCGCAGAAGATCGACCGCCTGCGCACCCGCATCTGGAACACCATCAAGACCGGCAAGTAAGCGTCACCCTTGCCTGACAGCGCGCGGCCCCGGCCGCGCGCTGTCGTTTCTGTCGCCGGGCTCGCGCCTTGCCGCAAGACTCGCGCAAGGCTCGCCTCGACGCACATCAGCCGTTATAGTCAGCCCACGCAGCCGTTGCTGCCCCACTGAACAGGCGTCCGTCCATGTCCCGATACCCATTGCCCACCCAGGCAATCATCGCTGCAGCCTCCCCGGCCCGCGGCGCGGGTACGGGTGCGGCCTGCCCTCCCCCTCCTGTCGTCGCCATCGCGTCGCCTCCGCCTCCGGTCGCGGCCTGCCCGCCACCCGGCGTGCGTTTCTGACGCTTAACGGGTTTCCCGACATCCGGTTCTCCGCGCCCATCTGACGCGGCTCCCGGATTGTGGCCGGCCGCCTGAAGGCCGGTCGTGATCTGCCTGACGACAGGTAAATGGCATGATTTCGTTCAATCGCTCGTCCTTGGCCGCCCTGGCCAGTACCTCGCTGTTCGTGCTGCTGTGGAGTAGCGCCGCCATCATCAGCAAATGGGGCCTGGCCCACGCCTCGCCCATGGTCTTCCTCATCGCCCGCTTCGGCACCGCGCTGGTGGCTCTGCTGATCCTCTCGCCGCTGATCGGCCTGCGCTGGCCACGCGAACGCCGGCAGATGCGCCACGCGGTGCTCACCGGCCTGGTGATGCTGGGCATCTATCCGATCTTCTACCTGATGGCGCTGGACCTGCACGTCACCCCTGGCGTCATCGCCACGGTGCTCGGCGTGCAGCCGATGCTGACCAGCTTCCTGCTGGAACGCCGGCACTCGCCAGCTCGCCTGGGCGGCCTCGCATTGGGACTGATCGGGCTGGTGATGGTGGTCTATCAGAGCATAGGGCTGTCCGGCCTGACCTTCGCCGGCCTGGCCTGCTGCCTGCTGGCGCTGCTATCGATCACCGGCGGCTCGATCCTGCAGAAGAACATCCGCGAGAATCCGCTGGGTACCCTGTCCCTGCAGTACATAGCCGGCCTGAGCCTGTGCCTGGCCGTGGCGCCCTTCCAGCCGCTGCACGTGGAGTGGAATGCGACCTTCATCCTCAGTGCGCTGTGGATGGGACTGATGGTTTCGGTGTTGGCCACCGTGCTGCTCTACCGGATGATCGCCGCGGGTAACCTGGTCAACGTCACCAGTCTGTTCTACCTGGTGCCGGCGGTTACCGCGCTGATGGACTACCTGGTATTTGGCAATCGCCTGTCCGCGCTGGGTCTGCTGGGAATGGGACTGATCGTGATGGGGTTGATGCTGGTGTTTCGCAAGGCGGCTCCGGCGCGTACGTCAGAGACCGCGCAGGCAGTCGATAGCTGATTGCCTGGCATGCCAGCCGGAGGCGAGGATTTCCCCTCGCCTCCGGTTCACTCAGCTCGTTGCCTCCACCTTCGCCATCGGCGCCGGCCGCAGCACCAGCCACAACGCCACGGCAATCAGAATCCCACCCTCCAAGTGCGCCCAGGACAGCGACTCATCCAGCAACAGCACGCCCCAGAGCACGCCGAACAGCGGGATGAGGAAGGTCACCGTCATGGTCTTCAGCGGGCCGATGCTGGCCAGCAGGCGGAAGTACAGGACATAGGCGAAGGAGGTGCAGAGGAAGCCCAACCCGGCCAATGCCAGCACCACCTTCGGCTCGACCAGCGGCGCCAGCGGCATGTCCAGGCTGGTGCCGAGGAAGAACGGCAGCAGGCACAGCGTTGCGCCGATCTGGCTGCCCAGCGCCGAGATGCCGAAGTCCAGGCCGCCCTGGTCGTTGATCCAGCGCTTGGTGATGAACCCGGCGAAACCGTAGCACATGGTCGCCACCAGGCAGGCGCCAGCGCCCCACAGTACGGCAGCCTCCAGCGGCACCGGGCCGGCGCCGGTCAGCACCGCCACACCGCCGAGGCCAAGCAGCACGCCCAGCGCCTTGGAACCGCTCAGCGACTCGCCGAAGAACAGCGAGCCGATGAGTACGCCCATCAACGGCGTGGTGGCGTTGAAGATCGCCGAATAGCCCGCCGGCAACACCCGCGCCGCCAGGCTGTACATCAGCACCGGGATGCCCGAGCTGATCACCCCGATCAGCAACAGACGGCCGAACTTGCCGCGAAAATCCCAACGCGTACGCAGCGCCAGCAGGATCGCCACCAGCCCGATGGCGGAGAGGAAGACACGGAAGAACGCGGTCGGCATCACCCCGATGACAGGCACCAGCTGGCGCATGAACAGGAAGCTGGCACCCCAGATGGCGGCCAGCCCGAGCAGGTTCAAGAGTGCGGCGGGACTCATCGCGAATGGCTCCTTGGCGTAGGAGCCACCAGACTACGCCGCTGACGCCTTCCGTCCATCCACAGCTGACTTTCAAACTCCATGCTCAGCTCCTGCGCAGGCGCGCCATGCTCAGAACATCGGCAAAAGCGCCCTCGCGGAAGGCATAGTCGCGCAGCTCACCCTCCACCTCGAAACCGAACTTGCGGTAGAGCGCGATGGCCGGCTGGTTGTCGGTATAGACCGTCAGCTCCACCCGGCGCAGGTTCATCCAGTTATCGGCGATTTCCAGCAGCTCGGCCAACAGCCGGGTGCCAAGGCCGCGCCCCTGCCAGGCGACCGCCACGCCCATGCCGATGGCGCCGCAGTGGCTGCGGCGCACGCGTGGGTACTGTTCCAGGCTGGCGCTGCCGACCACTTCGTCCTGATGCAGCGCCACCAGGGTCACCTGGCGCTCGCTGTCCTGGGACAGCCGCTTGCGCCACAGCTCCGGCGCCTGGTACGGCATCTGCAGCACCTGGCGGGCCACGGCGCGGTCATTGTAGAGGGCGGTCAGGCCGTTGATGTGCTGCTCCGTGCAGCGTTCGATGCGGATGGCGTCCATCGTGTCAGCTCCTTGCCGAGGCTCTTATCAACGAGATCGAGTGGGCCAGCATACGCAACTTCCCCCGGTGCGGGCTGTACGAAATCGCCCTTTCCCTCCCCGTTTCCCGTGGCTAAGCTCGCTGCACAGACGATGTAAGGAGGCGCTCCCATGGCTGAGCACTGGCCAGCAACCGAGATCGCAACCCTGATCCTCGAAGGATTCGACGACTACCGCGCACGCTTCCACCAGATCACCGACGGGGCGCCTGCGCGCTTCGAGCAGGCGCTCTGGCAGGAGGCGCAGCGAGCCTCGGCCGAGCGCATCAACCTGTACGAGGAAAAGGTCGCCGAGACCGTGGAGCGCCTGACCCGCACCATGGCTCACATCGACCTGGTCGACGTGGAGCGCTGGCCCATCGCCAAGAGCGCCTATATCACCCTGATCGACCCACGGCTGGACGACGAACTGGCGGAGACCTGGTTCAACTCGATCTTCTGCGGCCTGTTCAGCCACGACAACATCAGCGACGGCACCATGTTCGTGCACACCACGCGGCCGTCCCTGCGCGCCCACGCCCGCGACCCGCACACCCGCCTGTACCGCCCCGGCGGCCACTTGCGCCCGACCCTGGAACAGATCTTCGACGACTACCGCTTCGCCGTGGACTACGACGACCGCGAGCGCGATCTGGAGCGCATGGACAGCCTGCTGCACGCCAACCTGCCGGACTGGGTGTGCAAGGACCCGACCCTGAGCATCGAGCTGATCGGCTCGGTGTTCTACCGCAACAAGGGCGCCTACCTGGTGGGCCGGCTGTTCACCCCGGAGGAGCAATGGCCGCTGGTGTTCCCGCTGGTGCACCACGAAGGGCGCGGCATCCAGTTCGACACGGTGATCACCGACGAGGCGGAAGTCTCGATCATCTTCTCCTTCACCCGCTCCTACTTCATGGTCGACGCGCCGGTGCCGGCGGAGCTGGTGGCCTTCCTCAAGCGCCTGTTGCCGGGCAAGCACATCGCCGAGCTGTATACCTCCATCGGCTTCTACAAGCAGGGCAAGAGCGAGTTCTACCGCGCACTGATCAACCACCTGGCAACCACCGACGACCTCTTCGTCATGGCGCCGGGCGTGCGCGGCATGGTGATGAGCGTGTTCACCCTGCCCGGCTTCAACGTGGTGTTCAAGATCATCAAGGACAACTTCAACCCGGCCAAGACCGTGGACCACGCCACGGTGATCCAGAAGTACCAGCTGGTGAAGAACCACGACCGCGTCGGCCGCCTGGCCGATACCCAGCAGTTCGCCGACTTCCGCTTCCCGGTGCGCAAGTTCGACCCGGACTGCCTCGCCGAATTGCTGGACGTGGCGCCTTCCACCGTGAAGCTGGAAGGCGACGTGGTGCTGATCCGCCATTGCTGGACCGAGCGCCGCATGACCCCGCTGAACATCTACCTGGAACACGCCACCGAGGCGCAGGTGGAGGAAGCGCTGAACGACTACGGCCTGGCGATCAAGCAACTGGCGGCGGCGAACATCTTCCCCGGCGACATGCTGCTGAAGAACTTCGGCGTCACCCGCCACGGCCGCGTGGTGTTCTACGACTACGACGAGATCAGCTACCTGACCGAGGTGAACTTCCGCCACATCCCGCCGCCACGCTACGAAGAGGACGAGATGTCCTCCGAGCCCTGGTATTCGGTGGGTCCGATGGATGTGTTCCCCGAGGAGTTCCCGCGCTTTTTGTTCGTCGACCTGAAGCAGCGCCGGCTGTTCGCCCGGCTGCACGGCAACCTGTTCGACGCCGATTACTGGAAGGGTTTGCAGGAGCAGATCCGGGCCGGCAAGGTGATCGACGTCTTTCCCTATCGCCGACACGAGTCGCCGGAAGAGGCGCTGGCGCGTTGATCCACCTTTGGGGACGCTCCGCATTGCTCTGGCTGTTGAAGGCTTCCAGAGAAATATCCGCGCTCTCCGGACGCCCCTTCAGTAGGCCGAGTGGAATCGGAGTTTCAGGGGTTGAGCGGCATGGATGCCGCGAGAGCGCTGTCGGGCCAGGGATGGCCCGTCAGCGCGTGCCCCTGAAACTTCGATGGAGCGAGGGGAGTCCCGCGAAGCGGGACCCGGATGATGGGGCAAGACCTTTGGTTACTTTCTGTGGGGCGGCCATCCGTAGTTTGAGAAAGTAACTCGCCCGAGGGGGCGAAACAAAATCTCTCAGCACATGCCGAAGCGGCGCAGAAACGCCGAACATGAAGAGCATCGCGGACAAAGTCCGCTCCTACGAAAAGCCGTCAGGCATCAGCTCCAGTGCCGGCGCGATGCGTGACGGTTGTCGCCCAGGCCAACCAACGCCGCCACCGACGCCATCAATACCTCGGCAATCCACGCCAGCAGCAGGCCTCCGCCCAGCCCCCAGCCGATGGCCTCGGGCTCCAGCACCACCTGGTAGCGGTAGTTGGCGTAAGTTTCCTGCAGCAGCTCGGGGTTCGGCGCCGTCAGCATGTGCCAGGCGCGCTGGAACCAGCTGCCCTGCAAAGCGCGCCATTCGTTCTCGAACAACTGGGCACGGCGCAGCAGACGCTCGATGTTGTCGGCATCGCGCTGGAATACCGGGTCCGCGCTGCCGCGATAATGCGCCACCAGCGCATTCAGATCGCCCTTGAAGAATTGCCCGGAGGTGTCCTTGAAGCCTTGCAGCGCCTGGGCGGCCTCGATGCGATGGGCATCGAGGCGCTGGGCGTAGTCCTTGATGAAACCCGGCACCTGTACCGCGACCATCAGGCCCAGCGCGAACAGCACCATGCGAATGTAGCTGCGCAACATCGTCTCCCCCTTTCGTTCTTATCGTATTGGTATCGCCCGCGAGGCGCCGCCGATTGTCATCGAAGGCGCCTGCCGGGTCCGGGCCTGCGTCGCACGGATGCGCGCAAGCCTCGTCAGATGCGTCCCTGGTCGACGATTTCGCCGCGCCACCAGAGCATCCACTCGCCGCCCTGCATCAGGGTCCAGTTCTCGTTATCGGTCAACGGTTCGGTGGCGATTACCGTGACCACGTCATCAGGCGTGGTCTCGGACTGGAAGTCGACGGTCAGGTCGGCATCCTTCAGGCGCGCCGGGCCGAACGGCGCGCGGCGGGTGATCCAGGCCAGCTTGGTGCTGCAGAAGGTGAACAGCCAGTCGCCGTCGCTGAGCAGGCAGTTGAACACGCCCTGCTCGCGGTAGGCGGCGCAGGCGCGTACCAGGGTCGGCAGCAGCACCTCCACCGGTACCGGCTCGGGGAAGGCGCGGCGCACACGGTTGAGCAGGTCGCAGAAGGCCGCCTCGCTGTCGGTGTCGCCCACCGGGCGATACAACCCCGGCTCGGGATGGAAGTCGGCGAGCTGGCCGTTGTGGGCGAAGGTCCAGTAGCGCCCGCCCATCTCGCGCACGAACGGGTGCGTATTGGACAGGCAGACCTTGCCGACGTTGGCCTGGCGAATGTGGCCAATCACCGTTTCGCTCTTGATCGGGTAGCGCTGCACCAGGCGCGCTACCTCCGAATCGATACTCGCCGACGGGTCCTGGAACAGGCGCACCCCGCGCCCTTCGTAGAAAGCGATGCCCCAGCCATCACGGTGCGGGCCGGTGCCGCCGCCGCGCTGCATCAGCCCGGTGAAGCTGAACACGATGTCCGTCGGGACGTTGGCGCTCATGCCGAGCAACTCGCACATGAATCAGTTCTCCTCCAAGAGTGCCTCGCGCAGCTGATGCAGCTCGCGCTCCAGGCGATTGTGCATCCTGCGCCGCCCCAGCGGCAGGAAACGTGTGAGCAGGCGCAGCACTATGGCCGGCAGATCATTCAACTCACGCGGAATCAGGTGCAGATGAAAATGTGGAACATGCTGGTTGGCCGCGGGGCCATCGTTGACCAGCAGGTTGATGCCGATCCGGCCGTAGCCGGCCCGGCGCAGTACGCGCTGCATGCGATCGGCCAGCGGCACCAGGCTCTGCTGCGCGCCTTCGGACAGCTGGTGCAGGAAGGTCACGTGCTCCCGCGCCACCACCAGCAGATGCGCGGGACGCAACGGGTAGATATCCAGCAGCACGATGAAATGGTCGTCTTCGCAGAGGACGTGGGCCGGCACGCGACCGGCCGCGATGGCACAGAACACGCAGTCCATGGGAACTCCTCGAAAGGCCGTTCAGTTCATGCTGGACGCGTGTCGGTCAGGACGCAAGGCGCGATGCTACAGGCGCGGCTCGATGCGCATGCGGCGGTCGCCGTTCTCGTCGGTGCGGGTATCCACGTCCGGCATCAGCTCCGGCTGCATCAACTTGCGCAGGGTCGGCTCGTCTTCCGGCGCCGGCACCTTGCGGCGCTGCTTCAGCGCACGCTCGATGGGCCAGCGGACCAGCACGAACAGCAGGTACACGCCGAACGCCGCCAGCAGCACCAGCGCCAGGTCCGAAACCGCGCGCCAGGCGTTGTTGCCGACCTTGAACACCACGTCCAGCGCGGTGATCGCGATGGCCGGGGCGTACAGGTTGTTCGCCGGGTCCACCGGGGTCGGGGTGAACAGCAGGACGATGACGATCACCCGCAAGGGTTCGCGCAGCCAGCGCCACATCCAGCCGGTCATCAGGAACCAGACCAGAGTCAGGCCGAGACCGGCGCCAAGATAAGCGCCCCAGGCGAGCAGGTAATCGTGTTCGTTCATGCGCGTGCGTGCGGTAGCGGCAGAGGGGGGCTTATGATAGCCGCTTTTACCCATGGGTGCGCAGCCGGGCGTCATCCATGCCGCCCAGTAAGGAGTCGTCATGACCGACCGTCAGCCCCCCCTCGCCCGCCGCGAAGCCGCCGCCGATCCCTATGCCTGGCTGGAAAACCGCGATGCCGAGGACGTCCTCGATTACCTGAAAGCGGAAAATGCCTACCTTGAGGATCAGCTTCTTCCTCAGACGAAATTGCGCGAAACGCTGTTCCAGGAGATCAAGGGACGCATCCGCGAGACCGACCTGTCGCTGCCCACGCCCTGGGGCCCGTGGCTCTACTACCAGCGCACCACCGCTGGCGACGAATACCCCCGCCACTACCGCTGCCCGCGTCCGGCCGACGGCTCGCTGAGCGTCGATGAAGCCGCCGAAGAGCTGCTGCTGGACCCGAATGCCCTGGCCGGCGACGGTTTCCTGTCAGTGGGTGCCTTCAGCATCAGCCCCGATCATTCGAAACTGGCCTACAGCCTCGATACCAGCGGCGATGAGATCTACACCCTGTACGTGAAGGAGTTGGCCGACGGCACTGTCACCACCCTGCCCTTCGAGGACTGCGACGGCAGCATGACCTGGGCCAACGACAACCGTACCCTGTTCTTTGGCGAACTGGACGACACCCACCGCCCGCACAAGCTGTACCGCCACCGCCTGGGCGAGAGCGGCGCGCAGCTGGTCTTCGAGGAGCCCGACGGGCGCTTCTTCCTGCATTGCTACCGGGCCAGCTCCGAGCGCCAGCTGATCCTGCTGCTGGGCAGCAAGACCACCAGCGAGGCATGGGTACTGGACGCCGATACGCCCGAAGGTGAGTTCACCTGCCTGGCGTCGCGCGAGGAAGACCACGAGTACTACCCCGACCACGGTCGTCTGAACGGCGAATGGACCTGGCTGATCCGCAGCAACCAGGCCGGCATCAACTACGCCCTGTACCACGCCAGCGAGGCGCAACCGACCCGCGAGCACTGGCAGACGCTGATCGCGCACCGCGATGAGGTGATGCTCGAAGGCCTGACCCTCAGCGCCAGCGCCCTGACCCTGAGCCTGCGCGAAGGCGGCCTGCCGATCGTCGAGGTGCAGCCGCAGGGCCAGCCGGCGCACCGCGTGCAATTGCCGGACGCCGCCTACAACCTCTACGTGCAGGACAGCCTGGAGTTCGACAGCCCGGTGATCCGCCTGCGCTACGAGGCGCTCAACCGCCCGGCGCAGATCCGCCAGCTGGAACTTTCCAGCGGCGAACAGAAGGTGCTCAAGGAAACCCCGGTGGAAGGCCCGTTCGACGCCGACGCCTATGAAAGCCGTCGCCTCTGGGCCACCGCCGCCGACGGCGTGCAGGTGCCGATCAGCCTGGTCGGCCGACGCGACGTGCTGGAAGACGTCGCGCGTGGCAAGCCGGCGCCGCTCTATCTCTATGGCTACGGCGCCTACGGCGAGAGCCTCGACCCCTGGTTCTCCCACGCCCGCCTGAGCCTGCTGGAACGCGGCTTCGTCTTCGCCATCGCCCATGTGCGTGGCGGCGGCGAACTGGGCGAAGCCTGGTACCGCGCCGGCAAGCTCGAACACAAGCAGAACACCTTCGGCGACTTCATCGCCTGCGCCGAACACCTGCTCAGCCACGGCTACAGCACCCCGGAGCAGCTGGCCATCAGCGGTGGCAGCGCAGGCGGCCTGCTGATCGGCGCGGTGCTCAACCAGCGTCCGCAGCTGTTCGCCGCCGCCATCGCCGAGGTGCCCTTCGTCGACGTGCTCAACAGCATGCTCAACCCTGACCTGCCGCTGACCGTCACCGAGTACGACGAGTGGGGCAACCCAGAGGAGCCTGCGGTCTACGAGCGCATCCGCGCCTACGCGCCCTACGAGAATGTCAGCGCCCAGGACTACCCCGCGCTGCTGGTGGTGGCCGGCTACAACGACAGCCGCGTGCAGTATTGGGAAGCCGCCAAGTGGGTGGCCAAGCTGCGGGTGAGCAAGACCGACGACCGCCTGCTGCTGCTCAAGACCGACCTGGGCGCCGGCCACGGCGGCATGAGTGGCCGTTACCAGGGCCTGAAGGACGTGGCGCTGGAGTACGCCTTCCTGTTCAAGGTGCTGGGCATCGAAGGCAACGCCTGATGCTCTACACCTGCCCGTGCTGCGGCTACTTCAGTTTCGGCGACCCGCCCGGATCGTACGAAATCTGCGAGATCTGCTTCTGGGAAGACGATCACCTGCAACTCTGCTTTCCCGACGCCCGCGGCGGTGCCAACGCCGTGAGCCTGATCGAGGCGCAGGTCAACTTCGTGCAATGGGGTGCCTGCGAACGGCGCTTCCGCGCGCAGGTGCGCCCGGCGACCATCGAGGACGTGAAGGACGACCGCTGGTTCCCGCTGTGGGAAAAGCGCGTGGAACTGCCGGACGCGGAGAAACCCTTGTCCGGCGAAGAAGCCTGCTACTGGCTGCGCGGCTGACGGAGCCGCCGTCGGGGGATCAGCCGGCGCGGAAGATCAGGTGGTCTTCCCAGTCTTCCTCGGGCACCGAGCCCTCGGCGAGCATGCGGCCGGACTGGGAGATGCGTTCATGGTGCACGGCATCGCGGTCGCCGCAGACCAGGTGGTGCCACAGCGGCAGGTCCTTGCCCTCGGACACCAGTCGGTAGCCGCAGGTCGGCGGCAGCCACTGGAACTCGTCGGCCTGCGCCGGGGTGAGCTGGATGCAGTCGGGCACGCTGGCACGGCGGTTGGCGTAGTCGGTGCAGCGGCAGGTCTTCAGGTCCAGCAGCTTGCAGGCGATGCGCGTGTAGTAGACGGTGCCGTCGTCCTCGTCTTCCAGCTTCTGCAGGCAGCAC
Source organism: Pseudomonas sp. B1-22 (assembly GCF_050474425.1). Taxonomy (NCBI): domain Bacteria; kingdom Pseudomonadati; phylum Pseudomonadota; class Gammaproteobacteria; order Pseudomonadales; family Pseudomonadaceae; genus Pseudomonas; species Pseudomonas sp. B1-22. The sequence goes on from NZ_JBCHVH010000002.1 coordinate 516,152, forward strand.
AGGCCGCACCCGTCGCACAGCGATTCCCACTCTTCCTGATCGAGCTGGTCGAGGGTCTTGCGTTTCCAGAAGGGTTCGACTTTGGCGGCCATTTTTTGTACAGGGGCTGTTTCACGGGGCGCAAAGTCTAAGCCCGTAGCGCCTGAAGGCCAAGCGCAGGCGACCATTGACCGCTGGATGCTTGCCAGAGCGGGCCGCGCTGGTTAGTTTGATCGCCCCACGGGTGCGGTCCGCTTGCCTTCTACCAGTGCCGCGCGACCCGCCAAGCGCCCGATCCCACCGCGATGCCCGGCCGACCACGGCACCATCGGCAGATTCCACGCCCTTCAAGGAGCCACCATGAGCGCCAATCCTCGCGTTTCCGAGCACCCCATTGACCCGCAGTTCATCAATCGCTGGTCGCCCCGCGCGTTCAGCGGCGAAGCCATTCCCGAAACCACCCTGCTGAGCTTCATCGAGGCCGCGCGCTGGGCGCCCTCCTCGTTCAACTCGCAGCCCTGGCGCTTCCTCTACGCGCGCCGCGACACGCCGAACTGGCAGCGTTACCTGAACCTGCTGGGCGAATTCAACCGCGGCTGGGCGCAGAACGCCTCGGCGCTGGTAGTGGTGCTGTCCAAGACCACCTTCGCCCCGCCCGGCTCCACCGAGGAGAAGCCAGCCCTGTGGCACAGCTTCGACACCGGCTCCGCCTGGGGCTTCCTGGCGCTGCAGGCAAGCCTGGCCGGCTGGCACACCCATGGCATGGCGGGCTTTGACCGCGAGCTGGCACGCACCGAGTTGAAGGTCCCGGCGGATCACGAAATCCATGCGGTGATCGCCATCGGCAAACTGGGCGACAAGTCGATTCTCTCGGAGAGCCTGCAGGCCCGCGAAGTGCCCAATGCCCGCCGTCCGCTGGCGGAGATCGTGGCCGAGGGCGATTTCTCGCTCTGACGGACAATTCTCCTTGTAGGAGCGCGCCATGCGCGCGATCGCGGGCATAGCCCGCTCCTACAGAAAAGCCAAAAGAAAAAGGCCCCGAATGGGGCCTTTTTCATGTTCGCAGCGGTCAGTAACCGCGCGCGAAATCCACTTCGCCGCGCATTTCCTGGCCAGCCCAGAAGCGCGTGAGGTTGTCGCGGAACAGTTCGATCAGCGGCCCCGGCAGCGTCGGCGCGGCGGTGTGCCCGGTGAGCAGCAGGCGCGGGGTATGCCAGAACGCATGTTGCGGCGGCAGCGGCTCTTCACGGCAGACATCGATCACCGCACCGGCGATCTGGTTGGCCTCCAGCGCCGACACCAGATCGGCATCGACCACCGCGTTGCCGCGCCCGGCGTTGATGAACAGGGCCGTCGGCTTCATCCGATTGAACAGCGGCAGGTTGTAGATATCGCGGGTCTGCTCGGTATCGGGCAGCAGGTTCACCACGTAATCGGCGGTCTGCAGCAGGCGCGGCAGGTCCTCCAATGCACCCACGCGGCTGAACGGCAGCAGTGGACGCGGGTTCTTCGCCACGCCCACCAGGTCCACACCGAAGGGCGCCAGCATGTGCGCCACCGCCTGGCCGATCTCGCCGGTGCCGACGATCAGCACCTGGCGGCCGTGCAGGCTGCCGGGCAGGCGATCGTCCCACTGCACGCCGACCTGGCTGGCCAGGCGGCCGAGCATCTGCCGCTCATGGGCCAGCAGGTAGGTGAGCAGGTATTCGGTCATGACCTGGCCGAAGATGCCCACGGCACGGGTCAGCGCGTAATCCTTGGGCAGGTCGTCCGCCAGCAGCGGGGTGATGCCCGCCCAACTGGACTGTATCCACACCGGATGCACGCCCTGGCGCAGCAGTTGCGCGGCGAGATCGGGTTGGGCAAGCCAGACGGGGCATTCGGCGGCGGCTTCGAGAAGGCTGTCCGGCTTGTCGCCGGCGACCACCGTAATTCGCGGTTCCGCCGCCATGATCAGGGCGGCGTACAGGGCATGGTCTCGATCGAGAACGAGCAGGCGCATGATTCAGGACCTTCGCTTCGATCGGTGGAATGTATCCGGCTGGCGCATCTGGACTCGCTTGAAGGGAGCTTCCCGTTGATATCGGCACAGGTTCGAGGGAAGACAGGCCGCTATAGACACAGCCAGAGACCAAGCGTTCCTTCCTTTGAACCCTTTTTCTCCACGCATAATGCGCCCAAGCCGCGAACTTGCACAGTGCCACCACCGTACCCGCCCGCGGCTTGCAGGGAATTGCTCTACGGCAAGGCGTCAGAGCGGATCGTTCATCCGCAGCAGCTCCTCGGGCAGGTGCTCGATGTACTCTTCTTCGCCCGGCGGCATCTGCAGGTGGTAGCCCTGCTTCTCGATGTTCTCCAGGACCTTGTTGATGTCCTCGCGGGCCAGCTGGCGTTCCGGGCTGAGCACCAGGTCGAAGGTGTGCTGCGGCGGGCCGAACGCGGCGATCAGCCCTTCGGGGACGCGGGTCAGCGCCTCGCGCTTGTCGACGTACAGGTACATCTCGTTCTTGCGCGGACTCTTGTAGATGGAGCAGATGCGTTTCATGGCGTGTCTTCCGCGTTATTCGTGGGTCTGGACGGCGAGGCAGTCCAGCAGGGCCTGGCCCATCAGCTCGCGGCGCCAGCCCTGCAGCGATTCGGGCAGTTGGTAGGGGCCGTTTGGCCAGCCGGTCTTGAGCAGCGCTTCGAGGACCTTCTTGCGCAGCATCAGCTCGGGGGCCATGTTGAGGCGCTCGGCCTCCCTCTGGCCGACTTCGCGCAGTTGCTTGAGCAGCGGCGTGACTTCGCGCGGCAGCGGTTCGGGCAGCGTCCCGGGGCGATCAGCCTCCGGCAGCTTCGCCGCGTGGGCGATCAGTGCGATCAGGGTATCGCCATCCTGGCGCACGGTGCGCGGGTGCATGTCGTCGATGCGTGCCAGGGCCACCTTGTCGGCGGGCTGGAAACGCGCCAGCGGCCAGAGGGTGTGCTCGCGCAGCACGTGGTTGCGCGGCTTGTTGCGCAACCGCGCCTGTTCCTCACGCCAGGCGCACAGCTCGCGCAGCACGGCCAGCTGCTGCGGATTGAGCTTCCACGCCAGCTTCACGTCGAGGTAGGCGTCCTGCGGATCGCTGACGCGGGTCTGGTTGGCGGCCAGGTCCGCACCGTCGGCCAGCAGCCACTGCAGTTTCTCGTCGCTCAGGCGCGGCGCCAGCTTCACATAGACCTCGGCCAGATGCTGTACGTCCTCGGCGGCGTAACGGACCTGCATCTCGGTCAGCGGGCGCTGCAGCCAGTCGGAGCGGGTTTCGTCCTTGGGCAGGTCGATCCCGAGGATCTCCAGCACCAGCTTGGAGTAGCCCATCGAGTGCGGCATACCCAGGTAGGCGGCGGCCAGCTGGGTGTCGAACAGCGGTAGCGGCAGACTGCCGGTCAGGCGCTGGAAGACTTCCAGGTCCTCGCCGCAGGCATGGAAGACCTTGACCACCAGCGGTGACTCCAGCACGGCGGCGAACGGCGACCAGTCGCGGATCAGCAGCGGGTCGATCAGCCACACGCCAGTGCCGTCGCCTACCTGCACCAGGCCGGCTCCGGGGTAGAAGGTATCGACACGCATGAACTCGGTATCGAGCGCGAGGTACGGCAGTTCTTTCCAGTCCTGGCACTTGTGCGCCAGGCTGGCATCGTCGCGAATCCACTGAATATCGAGAGCGGTCACGAACATCTCCTTCGTTTCGGTGCGCGCATTATATAGAGATGCATGATGTGCGAGCATTCCACTCGGCCATCGGCTGTCGACTGTCACGCGCAGCGACTAGGCTGGGCCCGCCCCATAACAACAACAAGGCAACTCCCCATGAAGAAGCTTCTCGGGCTGGTCGTCCTGCTGGTCGCCGCCCTGGCCGTCTACCTGGCATTCACCCCCAGCCCCATCGATCCGCTGGCCTGGATACCGCCCAAGGCCCCGCCGATGACCGGCGTGATGGAACCCAACGACACGCTGATGAAGGCCGAGCTGATCGCCCAGGGGCAGATAGTCGGGCCGGAAGACACCGCGGTGGACAGCCAGGGTCGCCTCTTCGCCGGCCTGGCGGACGGCCGCATCGTGCGCATCGGCGCGGACGGCAAGGCGCAAACCTTCGTCGAAACCGGGGGCCGGCCGCTGGGGCTGGCGTTCGATAAAGCCGGAGACCTGATCGTCGCCGACGCCTGGAAGGGCCTGCTGGAGGTCGATCCACAAGGGAAGATCCGCGTGCTGAGCGATTCCGCTGACGGCATTCCGTTCGCCTTCACCGACGACCTGGACATTGCCAGCGACGGGCGCATCTATTTCAGCGACGCATCCAGCCGTTTCCACCAGCCGGACTACCTGCTCGATCTGCTCGAAGCCCGCCCCCACGGCCGCCTGCTGCGCTATGACCCGGCTACTGGCAGGACCGAGACGCTGCTCAAGGACCTGTATTTCGCCAACGGCGTGGCGCTGTCGCAGAACGAGGACTTCGTGCTGGTCAACGAAACCTATCGCTACCGCATCACCCGTTACTGGCTCAAGGGCGAGAAAGCCGGGCAGCACGAGGTATTCATCGACAACCTGCCGGGGCTGCCGGACAACCTCGCCAGCGACCGCAAGGGCACCTTCTGGGTCGCCCTGCCCTCGCCGCGCAAGGCCGACGCCGACCTGATCCAGCAATTGCCCTGGCTCAAGCGCCAGCTGACCAAGCTGCCACGCGCCTTCCTGCCCAAGCCGGTGCCCTACGGCCTGGTGATCCAGGTGAACGAGAATGGCGAGATCGTCCGCAGCCTGCACGACACCAGCGGCCAGCACCTGCGCATGGTCACTTCGGCCAAGCCGGTAAATGGCGCGCTCTACCTGGGCAGCCTGGAGAACGACCGTATCGGGCGTCTCCAGCTCCAGTAACGCCTCAGGCCGGCGTCTGCTCCTTGCGAGCAGTCGCCGGGGCGGGCTCGGCGGACGGCTCCAGCAGTTCCTGCATGCGCCCGCGCACCTCGGCCATCAGGGCCTCCACGCCGTCCTCGGCAAACTGGGTGGAATCGATCGGTGCGCCGACGTGCACTTCCACCGGCATCCCCAGGTTCAGCTTCAGACCGCCGGCCGGCAGCAGTTTCTGGATGCCACGGATCGCCACCGGGACTATGACCGCATCGGTCTGCTGCGCCAGGCGGAAGCAGCCTTTCTTGAACGGCTGCAGCTTGCCGTCCTTGGAGCGCGTGCCCTCGGGCGCAGCCCACAGCACGATGCCGCTTTCCATCATTTCCCGCGCCCTGGCCAGGTCAGCCAAGGCCTGGTGGCGGTTGTGCCGGTCGATGGAGGGGAACTCCGCCGCCCGCATCGCCGCGCCCCAGATCGGCACCGCAAACAGCTCCTTCTTCGCCAGCATGCGGATCGAGCCGGGCATGGTCACGAAGATCGCCGGGATGTCATAGAAGCTGGAATGAGTGCAGAGGATCATGTAGCGGCGGCCATCGCCGAAGTCCGGCACCTCGCCGTGTCGGCTCAGGCGTGCGCCGGTCAGGCGCAGGAGGCTGCCTGACCAGTCGCGGGTGAAGCCATCGACCTTGCTGCGGCGCAGCCGGCCGACGGCGCCGAGCGCCAGCACACGGACGCTGTAGCCCAGGGTGATCAGGACGGTCGCGAGGCCCACCAGGGCGACGCGCAGCGGGCCGGCCTTGCGCGGCTCCGATTGCAGGTTGAGCATGTTCGCCATTTCCCCACCGACAGTAACTTGTTCGCGATACAAGCCTTATGATGCGCCCAAGCCCCGTCACGACACAGGAATGCGCCCATGACCCACGCCCGCCTGCTCACCCCCGAGCAACTGGCCGCCCGCCTCGATGACCCGAATCTTGTCCTGCTCGACTGCCGCTTCTCCCTCGACGCTCCCGGCTACGGGGCGCGCAGCTATCAGGAAAACCACATTCCCGGCGCCCACTTCGCCGACCTCAACAAGGACCTGTCCGCGCCCGTCGTTCCCGGCGTGACCGGCCGCCACCCGCTGCCCGATCCGCAGCAACTGCTGGAGCGCCTGCGCACCTGGGGCCTGAATGCGGAAAGCGAAGTGGTGCTCTACGACGACGGCCCCGGTGCCTTCGCTGCCCGCGCCTGGTGGCTGCTGCTGTGGCTGGGCAAACGGGAGGGTGTCTACCTGCTCGACGGCGGCCTCGGCGCCTGGCGCGCCGCCGGCCAGCGCCTGACCACCGCGGAGACGCCCGTACGCCCCGGCGATTTTCAGGGCAAGCCGGACAACAGCCTGCTGATCGACGCCGACACCCTCGGAAAGCGCCTGGGAGAGTCCGACCTGCCGCTGGTGGATGCCCGCGGCCTGCCGCGCTTCCGTGGCGAGGTCGAACCCATCGACCCGGTCGCCGGCCACATCCCCGGCGCCCAGTGCGCGGCCTTCACCGATAACCTAGGGAGCGACGGCCGCTTCCTGCGCCCGGAACATCTGCACCAGCGCTTCGCCAGCCTGCTGCGCGGCCGCCCGGCGCAAGACCTGGTGGCCTACTGCGGCTCCGGCGTCACCGCCTGCCACAACCTGTTCGCCATGAGCCTGGCCGGCTATCCCGTGGGGCGCCTGTACGCTGGCTCCTGGAGCGAATGGATCACCGATGCGAAACGTCCGGTGGCCAAGGGCGACTGATCGCCCGCCGCACCGGCAAAAACGGAAGGCACGCCACACCGGGCGCGTGTCTTCCGATGGATAGGTAACCGGGCATACGTCAGACTCGTGCCCATTTTTCAAAGGAGTGAACCCATGCCCACCCGCCTTCGTCACACTCTGCTCGCCAGCGCGCTGCTGTGCCTGTGGGTTGCCACGCCGCTCCAGGCCGCCACGCTGGAAGCCACACCCTGCGCCATTACCGACCAATGGTCCGACCTCTACGGCGACGAGTTGGTGGCCGCGGCCAACGCCGGCCACGCTACCGCCCAGTACAGCCTCGGCCTGGAGTACGACGCCGGCAGCGACGAGTTCGAGCAGAACTACGAACAGGCCGCGTACTGGTACCAGAAGGCAGCCGAACAGGGACACGCCTGCGCTCAGTACAACCTGGGCAACGCCTACGACAGCGGCGACGGTGTGGAGCAGAGCGCCGAGAAGGCCGTGTTCTGGTACCAGAAGGCGGTCGCTCAGGATGACAAGGACGCCGAATACAACCTGGCGATCATGTACGAGAACGGCACCGGGGTGACCCGCAGCTACAAGAAGGCCTTTGCGCTTTACAAACGTTCCGCGGAGCAGGGCGACGTGGATGCGCAGTTCGCCGTGGCCGAGGGTTATGCCAAGGGCCGCGGGGTAGCGAAGAACCCCGCCCAGGCCCGCCTCTGGTACCAGCGCGCCGCCGACCAGGGGCATGAAGAAGCCGAGGAAAAACTCGAGGCAATGCCCGAGTTGCCGGCGAGCATCTAATTTCCGGACGGAATATGGATTATTCCTGCGCCATCAAAACAATTTAAAAACAGGCCTTTACAGCACAATTATCGCACTACACTTCAAATCGAGCGGCTAAGTCCGCTTCCGGCGGGGCCAGGAAAATCACTAGAAGCTGCCAAGTCGCCCCGCCCCGCCGGTCACCGAGGACGAGGATGTCATGGGAATTGCCGCCAACGACCTGTGCCACTACGTAATCCGGCCTACCCTGCTCTATCTGGGACGGCATAGTGTCGCGGCGGAAGCACTGCTGCTGGGGGCAGCAGCCTGTCAATCGGCGCTGGGGAGTGCGCTGGGCGACAGCCATGGCCATGGGCTGTACCGCATCGGTGAAAGCCGTCACCAGACCCTCTGGGACTGCTATCTGGCCTGCGACCCGGAGTTGGCCAGCCGGGTTCGCGGGCTGGCCAGTCAGCACGCTTTCCTCGACGCCCCCCACCTGGAACTCACGGTGAACCTGCGCTACAGCACCGCCATCGCCTGGATGATGGTCGAGGCCGAACGCATCCCCCTGCCCCATGCCGACGATCCCCTGGGCCTGGCCCGGGTCTGGCGTCGGGTTTTCCATCCCCACGGACGCCTGCACGATTTCGTCGACGCCTGGCACAGCTACGTCGGAAATCTCAGCCAGGTAGCCTGAGCGGAGCGAGAAGTCCCAAACTGACCGATTGGTCATATATTTTTCATCAACAGCGACGAACGGCAAGCATGCCGATAGAACGCTTGTTTGAGCGCTGAAGCCCAAACTAGAGCGCTTTACGGACACTACCCAAGACCTGGGAATCTTGATAGCTTGCGCGCCGGTATACACAGGAGTTGCTCTTACAATGAAAACAACATGGCTCAAAACCACGCTCGCACTGACCATTAGCGCCGCCTCTGCCCAGGCTCTGGCCAACGGCATCGCAATCAACGAGCAAAGCGCCAGTGGCGCCGGTACCGCTTATGCCGGTCGCGCCTCCTCCGCACTCGACGCCAGCACCATCTACGGCAACCCGGCCGGCATTTCCAAGCTCAAGCGCACCGAAATCAGTGGCGGTCTCGCCATCGTCGATGCCAAGGACGACATCAGCCAGGCCCACAGCGCTGCCACCGGCACCAACAAGGGTGACTCCGTTCCGCTGGCGGCCGTACCCTTCGGCTACATTGCCACCCCGCTGGACGACAAGGTCAGCGTCGGCCTGGGCATCTACGTCCCCTACGGCATCATCAACGACTACGAAGGCAGCTTCCAGGGCCGTTACCACGGTTCCTACAGCAAGGTCCAGGTGATCACCGTCCAGCCGACCATCAGCTACAAGTTCAACGACATGGTGTCCGTCGGCTTCGGTCCGACCTTCAACCGTATCGACGGCAAGCTGGAGAACAACCTGGCCACCAAGGGCCTGCTTGGCGCCAAGGATGACACCGAGATCAGTATCAAGGGCGACGACACCGCCGCTGGCTTTAACGTCGGCGTGCTGTTCACCCCGACCGAGATGACCTCCCTGGGCGCGACCTACCACTCCAAGGTCAAGTACGAGCTCGAAGGTCACACCACCGTATCCGGCTCCCCCATGGGCCTGTTCGACAGGCGTATGGATGCCAGCCTGGACATCACCCTGCCCGAGTCCGTGGACCTGTCGATCACCCAGAAGCTGGACGACCGCTGGACCGTCTACGGTGGCACCACCTGGACGCGCTGGAGCCGTCTGCAATCCATCGAGGTGCAGAACGAGAACCCGCCGCTGCCGAACTTCGCCACCATCGGCGAAGACCTGAGCTGGCATGACACCTGGTCGGCCGCCATCGGTACGTCCTACCAGTACAACGACCAGTGGGTGCTGCGTACCGGTTTCGCCTACGACCCGTCGCCGACCACCAACGACCACCGCAACGTGCGTATCCCGGTGGGCGATCGCAAGATCTTCACCCTGGGTGCCGGTTACTCGCCGAACGCCGACATGACCTTCGACTTCGCCTACGCCTACCTGTGGGAATCCACCGCCGGCGTGAACCAGCAAAACGGCGAGAGCCTGGCTGGCGTGGAACTGCAGCCTGCCTACAGCGCCAAGTACGACAACAGCGCCCACGGCCTGACCGCACAGATGACCTATCGCTTCTGATAGCGTCACCGACGTGGCATGAAAAAGCCGGGCATCTGCCCGGCTTTTTCATGCCCGCGGCTTCTGTCATGCCGCCTGGTCAGGCTCCGCGTGCTCGCGGCAGATCAGCTCGCCTTCGCGCGTTTCCAGCCGCTCCCTGGTCAACCCGCAGAGCGCGCCGTCGTCCAGCCTCTGGTGGAAACGACAGGTGCGACACAGGCCGAAGCCGGGCACGTCCTCCTGGCGCTGGATGGTCGTCAGCAGTTCGCGCAGCAGCGAGACCAGCAGTTCGCTCCGTTCGCCCAAGGCGTCTTCCGCGCGACTCAGGAAAGCCGGTGGCACCAGCGCCCCGATCAGCTCCCGCCCCGCATCCGTCAGCTCCAGATGCACGCTGCGACGGTCCTGCGCATCCGGGCGCTTGCAGATCAGCCCCTTGGCCTCCAGCGCCTTGAGTGACTGCGACACCGTGCCCTTGGTCAACCCAAGGAAATCCGTGACCGCCAAAGGCGTATTCGAATAGCGGTTGCAGCGCGCCAGGTAGTTCAGCGCGCTCAGCTGGATCGGCTGCAACTCGGCCATCAGCGGCTGCTCGCGGGCCCAGGCGCGCATCAGGCTGGCGATGCGTTCGAGGTAGTCGTACAGGGTCGTATCGGTCATGGGCTGATCCCTCCGATAGATAGTATCGATCAAAAACCAGTTTGACAGAAGGTCATTTTCAACTGCAGACTGAAACGGTATCGATTCGATACTTAATCAATCAGGAGAAGGAACATGAGCAAAGCCGTTTACTACCATGCCGGCTGCCCCGTCTGCGTCGAAGCCGAACGCACGCTGCTGCCATTGCTGAACCGGGAAGTTGAAGTGGTGCACCTGGGCGAGCAGTTGCCGCGCATTGCCGAAGCCGAGGCCGCCGGGGTCAAGTCCGTGCCCGCCCTGGTGGTCGATGGCCAGGTGCTGCACCTGAACTTCGGTGCCGCCATCGCCGACCTGAAGTAAAGGCATGCCCAACGACATGGATGCCTACCGGCCGCTGCACTGCGATCTCCATGATTACCTGGAGATCGCCTGCCTGCACCGCTATTGGCTACGCATCGAACTGCGCGACGGCCTGGTTTTCGACGCCCAGGCCTTCACCACGCATACGCAGCGTACGACGGCAGGCGAGGTGGAAGAGTATCTGGAAGTGCGGGTGGACGATGCCAGCCGGGAGCTCCGGCTGGATCGCCTGCACGCCATCACGCCGCTGGCGGCGGAGGCGCGCTTCGCCAGGGTGGTCTTGAGCCCGGCCTGAAGTCCGGCCGGACGACCTCACCACATGAGGTCGTCGGGCACCACGTAATCCTTGTACGGATCGTCCTCGTCCGGCTCGCCACTGGGCTCGTTGAGCAGCACGATGCGACGCTCGTCGCGCTCCTGGATGCGCAGCGCGGCATCACGGGGGACGATTTCGTAGCGGCCGTCATAGCTGACGATGGCCAGACTGCCACGACTGAGCTTGTCACGGATCAGGTCATTGACCGCAATGCGCTTGACCTTCTTCGCGTCGACGAAATTGTAGTAGTCCTCGGTATCCAGCTTCGGAAGACGGGTGCTTTCGATCAGTTGCTTGATCTGGGCAGTTCTGGCTTTTTTGTCAGCCTTTTCCTGCTGCTGGCGATTCAGCTCGGCATCACGGGCCTGCTTCTCGGCTTGCGCCTGCAGGGCGGCCTGACGCTGGCTGTCATCCTTCTCCACCTGGCCCTTATGCTCCAGGCGTTGCTGCTTCTGCTTCTGCTTGCCGGCCTGCTTGGCCTGCTTCTCGCTGACCAGCCCGGCTTTCATCAGCTGGTCACGTAACGACATGCTCATTCGATAAGACTCTCGACAGTCCTTGATTGACGCGGGACAGATTTCCTGGTGGCACAACGGCCCGCGCTCGCGCCCACAGGGGGTATAATCCTCGGGCCTGTGCGTGCGCTGCGCAAGTGCCCAGCTCGATTTCACTCATTCAGGGCCCATATGATCAAGCTCATCGTTCTCGCGATCCTTGCCATATTCCTCATCGCCATCCTCTACGTGCATCTGCGCGGCAAGGTGCGACTGCCCCTCCTGCGCCAGGTCGTGAACCACTCCGCCTGGTTCGCCCCGTACAACTCGCTGATGTACCTGAACTCCAGCGTACCGTCCAAGCCCTACCTGGACCGCGAGCGCTTCCCCGAGCTCGACAAGCTGCGCGACAACTGGCAAATGATCCGCGAAGAAGCCGAGAAGCTCTTCGACGAGGGCTACATCCGCGACGCCCTGAACAATAACGAAGCCGGCTTCGGCTCCTTCTTCAAGAAGGGCTGGACCCGCTTCTACCTGACCTGGTACGACGGCCCCCTGCCCTCCGCCCAACAGCTCTGCCCGAAGACCGTGGAGCTGGTAAGCAGCATCCCCAACGTCAAGGGCGCAATGTTCACCCGCCTGCCGCCGCGCAGCCACCTGAACAAGCACCGCGATCCGTACGCAGGCTCCTTGCGCTATCACCTTGGCCTGGCCACGCCGAACTCCGAGGCGTGCCGCATCTTCGTCGACGGCCAGCCCTACGCCTGGCGCGACGGTCAGGACGTGATGTTCGACGAAACCTTCGTGCACTGGGTGAAGAACGAGACCGACGAGTCCCGCCTGATCCTCTTCTGCGATATCGAGCGCCCGCTCAAGTCGTCGCTGCTGACCCGCATCAACCGCCGCGTCAGCGCCTTCCTCGGTCGCGCGACCGCGCCGCAGAACGTCGACGGCGAGCGCGTCGGTGGCATCAACCAGGCCTATTCGGTGCTGATCCACCTGGGCGATGCCGCGGGCAGCAAGGTGAAAGTATTCAAGCGCCGCTATCCGAAGGCCTACCGCATCGGCCGGCCGGTGCTGGCGGTGATCCTGCTGGTGTGGCTGCTGCGCTGGCTGTTCGGCTGAGATACCTGTAGGAGCGAGCTTGCTCGCGAACAGAGTTTCCGGCAGCGCCGGCATCAAGCGGTTCGCGAGCAAGGACTGGGCGTCCCCCTCGGTCCTACGAAGAACAAAAAAGCCCCGCGATTGCGGGGCTTTTTCATGGCCGGGAGAATTTATCCACAGCTGAGCGGGTTCTTCTCGTCGCGCTTGGCAGCACCCCAGAGTTCGTCCATTTCTTCCAGGCTGCTGTCTTCGAGGCTACGCCCCTGGTCACGCAAGGCCGTCTCGATGTAGCGGAAACGCCGCTCGAACTTGGCGTTGGCCGCACGCAGGGCGGTTTCCGGGTCGACCTTGAGCTTGCGCGCCAGGTTGACCACCACGAACAACAGGTCGCCCACCTCTTCTGCCTGGGCCTCGGTGTCGCCGCCGGCCATGGCTTCGAGCACCTCGTCCAGCTCCTCGCGGACCTTGTCCACCACCGGCAGGGCGTCAGCCCAGTCGAAGCCGACCTGGGAAGCACGCTTCTGCAGCTTGTTGGCGCGGCTCAGCGCCGGCAGGGCGTGAGGCACGTCGTCCAGCAGGGACAGCTGCACCGGCTCGGCGGCCTTGGCGGCGCGCTCCTCGGCCTTGAGCTCTTCCCAGCGCTGCTTGACTGCGGCTTCCTCAAGCTTTGCCTTGTCCGGCTTGCCGTAGAGATCGCCGTCGGGGAACACGTGGGGGTGGCGACGGATCAGCTTTGTGGTGATGCCATCGACCACCGCGTCGAATTCGAAGCGCCCCTCCTCCCGAGCCAGCTGTGCGTAGTAGACGACCTGGAACAGCAGGTCGCCCAGTTCCTCGCGCAGGTGATCGAAGTCGCCGCGCTCGATGGCGTCGGCAACTTCGTAGGCTTCTTCGAGGGTGTAGGGAACGATGGTCGCGTAGCTCTGCTTCAGGTCCCACGGGCAACCGTGCTGCGGGTCGCGCAGACGGGCCATCAGGTGCAGCAGGTCGTCGAGCTTATACATCCTTGCCACCCGCGCGGTCGCGGCGCGCCTCGATGATGTTGGGCAGCTGGGAGACCCGCGCCAGCAGGCGGCCCAGTGCGTCAAGACCCGGAATCTCGATGGTCAGGCGCATGACCGCGGTGTTGTCTTCCTTGTCCGAGCGGGTGTTGACCGCCAGGACGTTGATGCGCTCGTTGAGCAGCACCTGGGAGACGTCGCGCAGCAGGCCTGAGCGATCGTAGGCGCGGATGACGATATCCACCGGATAGGTGCTGACCGGCACCGGTCCCCAGCTGACCTGGATGATCCGCTCCGGCTCGCGGCCAGTCAGTTGCAGCGCGGTGGCGCAGTCCTGGCGGTGGATGGTGACGCCGCGGCCGAGGGTGATATAGCCGACGATCGGGTCGCCCGGCAGCGGCTGGCAGCAGCCGGCCATCTGCGTGAGCAGATTGCCGACGCCCTGGATCTGGATGTCGCCGCGCTTGCCATGGCCGATCTTGCTCGGCTTGCGCGGGATGAGTTCGAGTTGCTCGGTGCCGCGCTCGGGCTCCACCAGCTGCTGCGCATAGCTGACCACGTGGGCCAGGCGCAGGTCGCCGGCGCCCAGGGCGGCGAAGAGGTCTTCGCCGGTCTTGTAGTTGGCCTTCTCGGCGAGCTTCTCGAAGTCCACCGGCGGCAGCGCCAGACGGCCCAGCTCGCGTTCGAGCATGGCCTTGCCGGCGGCGACGTTCTGGTCGCGCGCCTGCAGCTTGAACCAATGGACGATCTTCGCCCGCGCCCGCGAGGTGGTGACGTAGCCCAGGTTCTGGTTCAGCCAGTCACGGCTCGGCCCGCTCTGCTTGCCGGTGATGATTTCCACCTGCTCGCCGGTCTGCAGGCTGTAGTTCAGCGGCACGATGCGGCCGTTGATCTTGGCGCCACGGCAGTTGTGGCCGACCTCGGTGTGCACGCGGTAGGCGAAGTCCAGCGGGGTCGCGCCCTTGGGCAGGTCGATGGCATGGCCGTCGGGAGTGAAGACGTAGACCCGGTCGGGCTCGATATCCACCCGCAGCTGTTCGGCCAGTCCGCCGATGTCGCCCAGTTCCTCGTGCCACTCCAGCACCTGGCGCAGCCAGGAAATCTTCTCTTCGTAGTGGTTGGAGCTGGCCTTGACGTCGGTGCCCTTGTAGCGCCAGTGCGCGCACACGCCCAGCTCGGCTTCCTCGTGCATGGCGTGGGTGCGGATCTGCACTTCCAGCACCTTGCCCTCGGGACCGATCACCGCGGTGTGCAGCGAGCGGTAGCCGTTTTCCTTGGGGTTGGCGATGTAGTCGTCGAATTCCTTGGGGATGTGCCGCCAGAGGGTGTGCACGATGCCCAGCGCGGTGTAGCAGTCGCGCATTTCCGGCACCAGCACGCGCACGGCGCGCACGTCGTAGATCTGGCTGAAGTCCAGGCCCTTGCGCTGCATCTTCCGCCAGATGGAATAGATGTGCTTGGCGCGGCCGGAGAGGTCGGCCTTGATGCCGGTAGCGGCCAGGGCGTCCTTGAGCTGCTGCATCACGGTGGCGATGTACTGCTCGCGGTCCAGCCGGCGCTCGTGCAGCAGCTTGGCGATCTGCTTGTACTGGTCGGGTTCCAGGTAGCGGAAGGACAGGTCCTCCAGCTCCCACTTGATGTGGCCGATCCCCAGGCGGTGAGCCAGCGGCGCGTAGATGTCGAACACCTCGCGGGCGACGCGCATGCGCTTTTCATCGTCGCCGTTCTTCACCGCGCGGATGGCGCAGGTGCGCTCGGCCAGCTTGATCAACGCGACGCGTACGTCGTCGACCATCGCCACCAGCATCTTGCGCAGGTTCTCGATCTGCGCCTGGGTGCCGAGCACCAGCGACTGCCGGGGATTGAGGCTGGTGCTGATCGCAGCCATGCGCAGCACGCCTTCGATCAGCTTGGCGACCACCGAGCCGAAGCGCTGCTGGACCTCTTCCAGCTTGACCTTGCCCTCGCGTACGCCACGGTAGATCACCGCGGCGACCAGGGATTCCTGGTCGAGCTTGAGGTCCGCCAGGATCTCGGCGATCTCCAGGCCCGTCTGGAAGCTGGAGGTGCCGTCCGCCCAGGAGTTGTCCGCCTTGCTGGTTGCCTTGTTTTCGACCTCGCGGGCGAATTCGCAGGCGTCCAGCAGGACCTTGCGATCCAGTAGCGGGACCAGGGTCTGGACATGGTCCAGCCAGGCCTCGAGGTTGATGCTGCCGTCAGTGTTGACCGGCTGGTGCGCTCTCACCTGTACCATCGTGTCTACCCTTCCCCACGGTGCCCCACGGTGCACCGCTCACAGCGCCGGCCTTTCTTCTTGCCTGGGCCGGTCGGATTGCGCGAGCCGTCCTAGCTCGCCTCGAACAAAGCCATCGCCTCCACATGCGCCGTCTGCGGGAACATGTCGAGGATGCCGGCGCGCTTCAGCCGATAGCCCTGTCGGGCCAGTTCGCCTGCATCGCGCGCCAGGGTCGCCGGGTTGCAGGACACATAAAGTACCCGCTCGGCGCCCAATGAACGCATTTCCCGTGCCGCCTCGAAGGCTCCGTCGCGCGGAGGGTCGAGCAGCACAGCGGTGAAATCCTCCGCCGCCCAGGGGGCGCCGGCAAGCGGTTTCGAAAGGTCCGCCTGGTGGAACCG
This sequence comes from Pseudomonas sp. B1-22, assembly GCF_050474425.1. Taxonomy (NCBI): domain Bacteria; kingdom Pseudomonadati; phylum Pseudomonadota; class Gammaproteobacteria; order Pseudomonadales; family Pseudomonadaceae; genus Pseudomonas; species Pseudomonas sp. B1-22. Next base: position 532,187 of record NZ_JBCHVH010000002.1, read on the forward strand.
GGTATTGGCAAGGCCATTGGTCCGGGCATTGGCCGCGGCGCGTTCGACCATCGCCTGCACGCCTTCCACTCCAACCACTTCGCGCACCTGGCGCGCCAGCGGCAGGGCGAAGTTTCCCAGGCCGCAGAACAGGTCCAGCACGCGCTCGTCGGCCGTGGGCTTGAGCCAGTCCAATGCCTGGACGACCATCGCCTCGTTGACCGGCGCGTTCACTTGCACGAAGTCGCCGGGACGGTAGGCCAGGGTCAGGTTCCAGGTATCGAGCCGGAAGCCGAGGTCGGCGTTCCCGGCATGCGGCGTCAGTTCTCCGTCGCCCTGCAACCACAATTGCACATCGCGTGCCGAACAGAATTCCAGCAGTCGTGCCAGGTCGCCATCGGACAAAGGTTCGATATGCCGCAGCAGCAGTGCGCTGGCAGTGCCCTGGAACAGCTCGACGTGGCCGAGGGCCTGCGGTTTGGCAAAGCCGCGCAGCAGCTCCGGCAACTCGCGGGCCAGCGATTGCAGTTCGGGCACCAGCACCAGGCAGTCGTCGAACGCGACGATGGCCTGGCTGGCGGCGGCGCGGAAACCGACTTCCAGACGCTTGGCCTTGACGTCCCAGCGTACGGCGAGGCGAGCACGGCGGCGGTAGCCGAATTCCGGCCCCACCAGCGGCGCGGCCCACTCCTGCGGAGTCAGGCCGGCGAAGCGCTCCAATTGCTCGGCGAGGGTGCGCTGCTTGAGCGCCAGCTGGTCGGCATGAGGCAGATGCTGCAGGCTGCAGCCACCGCAAGTGCCGGCGACCGGACAGGGTGGATTGCGACGATTATCGGCGGCCGTGAACACGCGCTCGCAGCGCGCCTCCACCACCTTGCTGCGCGCGGCAAGCACGCGGGCTTCCACCGCCTCGCCCGGCAACGCGCCGGCAACGAACCAGGTATGGCCATCCTGATGGGCAATGCCGCGGCCGTCATGGGCCAGGCGCTCGATGTTCAGGCGCTGCTTCTTGCCCACCGGTACCGCGGGGCCCCGCGCTCCGCCGCTGGGCTGGAAACGCAGGCCGGATCTCTGCTTGGCCATGTCAGTGGGGATCGAACACGCCCGAGGACAGATAACGGTCGCCACGGTCGCAGATGATCGCCACCAGGGTCGCGTTTTCCAGTTCGCGCGACAGGCGCAGCATGGCCGCCACCGCACCGCCGGACGACACGCCGCAGAAGATGCCCTCTTCACGGGCCAGGCGGCGCATCACGTCTTCGGCTTCGCTCTGCTGCATGTCGACGACGCGATCGACACGGGTCGAGTCGAAGATCTTCGGCAGGTACTCCTGGGGCCAGCGGCGGATGCCGGGAATGGCCGAGCCTTCCATCGGCTGCAGGCCGACAATCTGCACGTCCGGGTTCTGCTCCTTGAGGTAGCGCGATACCCCCATGATGGTGCCGGTGGTGCCCATGGAGCTGATGAAATGGGTGATCTCACCACCGGTCTGCTGCCAGATTTCCGGGCCGGTGGAGTTGTAGTGAGCAATCGGGTTGTCGCCATTGGCGAACTGGTCGAGGACCTTGCCCTGACCTTCGCGCGCCATCTGGTCGGCCAGGTCGCGGGCGCCTTCCATGCCCTGCTCCTTGGTCACCAGGATCAGCTCGGCGCCGTAGGCGGTCATGGCGGCCTTGCGTTCGGCGGTGGAGTTGTCCGGCATGATCAGGATCATGCGGTAGCCCTTGATCGCCGCCGCCATCGCCAGGGCGATGCCGGTGTTGCCGGAGGTGGCTTCGATCAGCGTGTCGCCGGGCTTGATGTCGCCGCGCAGCTCGGCACGGGTGATCATCGACAGCGCCGGGCGATCCTTCACCGAACCCGCGGGGTTGTTGCCCTCGAGCTTCACCAGCAGAGTGTTGGAAGTATTCCCAGGCAGGCGTTGCAGGCGCACCAGCGGGGTATTGCCGACGCAATCGGCGATAGTCGGATACTGCACGGTCATGGAGGCACTCGGATCTGAAACCAGGCCACCTATGATAACGGCAAACCGCGGCGCGCCATACGAAGTTTCCTAACAAGCCGTGTGCAATTGCTCAGAGGCCGCTTGCGGCGGGCAATCGCAGATGCACGCGCAGCCCCGCCGAACCGCAATCCGCCCAGAGTTCGCCGCCCTGCATGCGCACCGAACTGCGGGCGATGCTCAGGCCCAGTCCAAAGCCCTCCTCGCTGCGCGCAGCGGACAGACGGGTGAAGGGCTGGAAGATGCGTTCGAGATCGGCCTCGGGAACGCCGGGGCCGTCATCCTCCAGTACGAGGTGCCAGAACGCGCCCTCCCGGCAACCACCCAGGCGAATGCGGCCATCGCCGGGCGAGTGACGGATGGCGTTGCGCAGCAGGTTTTCCAGCGCCCGCGCCAGGCCGTTGAGGTGGCCGCGCACGCGACACCCGGGCGGCACCTGATAAAGGAAGCGCTCCGGTGCCCAGCCCGCTTCGAAGCGGGCGTCGTCCACCAGCAATTCCCAAAGCGACAGGAGGTCGATGTCCTCCCGCTCCAGGTGCGGTCGCTCGGTATCCAGCCAGGCCAACTCCAGGGTATCGGCGACCAGGCGCTGCATCACCTCCACCTCGCGTTCGAGCCGCTGACGCAGCGCCGCCTCGCTGATCCGACTGTCGCCCGCCACCCGCAGGCGACTGAGTGGGGTACGCAGTTCGTGGGACAGGTCGCGCAGCAACTGGCGCTGGAAGCCCACATGGCTACGCAGGCGTTCCGCCATGTGGTCCAGGGCCCGGCCCAACTCGCCCAGCTCGTCACGTCGGGCGCTGAGCTCGGGGCCGGCCACCGAGCCCAGGTCGTCGGCCCGCAGGGCATTGGCGTGCTCGCGCAGGCGCGCCAGCGGGCGTACCAGGTAACGGTAGAGCAAGGCGCACAGCAACAGCGCCAGCACGATCGGCATCAGGCCGTGGGTCAGCGACTGGTGAATGAGGGTGAAACCGCTGGGCAGGTAGCGCGCCGGAAGCTGCAGCACCAGGCGGCCAGCAGTCGGGTCGCCGGGGAACGGGATGCCGATGTAGGGCAGTTGAACAGAGCGTGAACTCACCGGCCACTCCACGCCGCGCTGGAAAGTCAGGTGCGAGACTTCCTCCAGGCTCAACGGAACGCTGCCCAGGGCCTGCAACCGGGCATCGACCACCGTCATCCAGCCCGCCTCGCGCTGGCGCATCCCTTCCAACCAGGCGTCGATCCCAGCCGTCCCGCCGGAGCGCCAGGCCTGCTCCGCCTCGCGAGCGTAACCGCCCAGAACCTCCCGAGCCTCGGCGGACAGGTAGTAGCTGTGCCGCTCGACCTGCTTGCCCCACGACCAGGACAGCCAGATCAGCAGCAAGCAGAAGGCCACCAGCGCGACCGCCAACCGCCAGAACAGCGAGTGACGTCCAGGTACGTCAGCCATCGCCATCGCGGAGCACGTAGCCCTTGCCCCACACCGTCTGCAACTGGTGACGCAGATAGCCGATGGCCTGCAGCTTGCGACGCAGGTGGCTGACATGCATGTCCAGGGCGCGGTCATGGGGGGTGAAGGCGCGGTGCAGGACATGCTGGTAAAGGAAGGCCTTGCTGAGTATCTCGCCCGGACTGGCGAGGAAGGTCTCCAGCAGACGGAACTCGGTCGCGGTGAGCCCGGCCCAGTTGCCTTCCAGGCTGGCGTCGGCCTTTTCGCCGTCCAGTTGCAGACCATCGCTGCCGCCCACCGGCACCTGCAACCCGCGCTCCAGCGCCACCCGGCGCAGCACCGCATCGACCCGCACGCTCAATTCGACCAGGCTGAAGGGCTTTGGCAGGTAGTCGTCGGCGCCCTGGGAGAAGCCGGCAATGCGGTCCTGCTCGGCGCCCAGGGCGGACATCAGGATCACCGGCACCGAACGCTCGCGCCGCAGCCGGCGCAGGATGTCCAGGCCATCGATGCCCGGCAGCAGGATATCCATCAGCACCAGGTCGTAATCGCCACCGCACGCCTCGGCAAGGCCCGCGTCGCCATCCTGGCACCAGGTGACCGCGAAACCGCGTTCGCTCAGGTGGGAAGACAGGTGGGCGCCCAGGGTTGGATCGTCCTCGATGGTCAGCAGGCGCAGACCCGAGGAGGAAAATGCGTTCATATTGAATAAGAGTGATTAGCAATTGCGGCCAGTATTCCCGATTCGGCGCAATCTCGGCAAGGCGAAGGCCCCTGCCGCAGGTCTGAACCGCTACACTGCCGGGGAAAACCGCACCGGAGGAATCGCGTGTTCAAGGATCTCGGCATCAAGGGACGTGTCCTGCTGCTCACCCTGCTGCCCACTAGCCTGTTGGCGCTGGTATTGGGTGGCTATTTCACCTGGGTGCAGTTGTCGGATATGCGCGCTCAACTGATCGAGCGCGGGCAACTGATCGCCGAGCAACTGGCGCCACTGTCCGCTCCGGCGCTGGCGCAGAACAATACCGAGCTGCTGTTGCGCATCGCCACCGAAGCGCTGGACCAGCCGGACGTGCGTGCCGTCACCTTCCTCAATCCCGAGCGGGAACGCCTGGTCCACGCCGGCCCCAGCATCCTCACCCCCATGCCCAGCGGCGACAGTTCGCGCCTGAGCATGACCAGCAACCTCGATACCACCCACTTCCTCCTCCCGGTACTGGGCCGGCACCGCAACCTTTCGGGCGACCCGGACAGCGACGGCGCCAAGCTGCTCGGCTGGGTAGAGCTGGAGCTGTCGCACCACGGCACCCTGCTGCGCGGCTACCGCAGCCTGTTCACCAGCCTGCTGCTGATCATCACCGGCCTGGTGGTCACCGCCCTGCTCGCCCTGCGCATGAGCCGCGCGATCAACGCGCCGCTGGCGCAGATCGCCCAGGGCGTCGCGCAGCTCAAGGAGGGCCGTCTGGAAACCCGCCTGCCGGCACTGGGCAGCCACGAACTGGACGAGCTCGCTGGCGGCATCAACCGCATGGCCGAGGCCCTGCAGAGCGCCCAGGAAGAGATGCTGCACAACATCGACCAGGCCACCGAGGACGTGCGGCAGAACCTGGAAACCATCGAGATCCAGAACATCGAACTGGACCTGGCGCGCAAGGAGGCCCTGGAGGCGAGCCGGATCAAGTCCGAGTTCCTCGCCAACATGAGCCACGAGATCCGCACCCCGCTCAACGGCATCCTCGGCTTCACCAACCTCCTGCAGAAGAGCGAGCTGACCTCGCGCCAGCAGGACTACCTTGGCACCATCCACAAGTCCGCCGAAAGCCTGCTGGGGATCATCAACGAGATCCTCGACTTCTCGAAGATCGAGGCCGGCAAGCTGGTGCTGGAAAACATCCCTTTCAACCTGCGCGAGCTGATCCAGGACACCCTGACCATCCTCGCCCCCGCCGCCCACGAAAAGCAGCTGGAGCTGGTCAGCCTGATCTACCGCGACACCCCGCTGCAGCTGGTGGGCGATCCGCAGCGCCTGAAGCAGGTGCTGACCAACCTGGTGAGCAACGCCATCAAGTTCACCCACGAAGGCAGCATCGCCGTGCGCGCCATGCTCGAAGACGAGAGCGACGACCGCGCGCAGCTGCGCATCAGCGTGCAGGACACCGGCGTCGGCCTCACCGACGCGGACCTGCGGGCGTTGTTCCAGGCCTTCAGCCAGGCCGACAACTCGCTGTCGCGCCAGGCTGGCGGCACCGGGCTGGGGCTGGTCATCTCCAAGCGCCTGATCGAACAGATGGGCGGCGAGATCGGCGTCGACAGCAGCTCTGGCGAGGGCTCCGAATTCTGGATCAGCCTCAACCTGCCCAAGGCCCGCGACGACGGCGACGACCTGCTGCCGGCCCTGGCCGGCGGGCAGCGCGTGGCGCTCTACGAACCCCATGAGCTGACCCGCACCGCACTGCACCACCAGCTGGAAGACTGCGGCCTGGAGGTCAACGAATTTCCCGATCTCGCGTCGCTGGAGCGGGCGCTGGCGGTCGATCCCCAGGGCCAGCCGCCGATCGGTCTGGCGCTGCTCGGCGTGACCTCCGCCACCCACCCGCCGGAGCTGCTGCGGCAGTCCATCCGTGAGCTCGAACAGCACGGCTGCAAGAGCCTGGTACTCTGCCCGACCATCGAGCAGGCGCACTACAACGCAGTGCTGCCCGAATCCCAGGTGCAGAGCAAGCCGGCCTGCACCCGCAAGCTGCAGCAGGCGCTGAACGAACTGCTGCACCTGCGTCCGAGCCGCAAGGAAAAGAGCGCCAACGGCATGCTGGAGCGCGCACCGCATCTGCTCTGCGTCGACGACAATCCGGCCAACCTGCTGCTGGTGAAGACCCTGCTGAGCGACATGGGCGCCCAGGTAGTCGCCGTCGACAGCGGCCAGGCCGCCGTGGACGCAGTGCAGCGCGAGCGCTTCGACCTGGTGTTCATGGACGTGCAGATGCCCGGCATGGACGGACGCCAGGCCACCGACGCGATTCGCCGATGGGAAGCCGAGCGCGAAGTCAGTCCGGTGCCGATCATCGCCCTCACCGCCCACGCCCTGGCCAACGAGAAGCGTGCCCTGCTGCAAGGCGGCATGGACGACTACCTGACCAAGCCCATCGACGAGCGCCAGTTGACCCAGGTGCTGCTGAAATGGACCGGGATGCGCCTGGGCGCGCCGCGCACGGAACCGCACAGCAGCGAATCCGGACTGAGCGCACTGAGCGTGCTGGACCCCGCCGAAGGCCTGCGCCTGGCTGCCGGCAAGGCGGAACTGGCCGCCGACATGCTCGGCATGCTGCTCGCCTCACTGTCCGCCGACCGCCAGGTGATCCGCCAGGCCCGCGAGCGCAACGACCGCAACACCCTGCTCGAACGCATCCATCGCCTGCACGGCGCCACCCGCTACTGCGGCGTGCCCATGCTGCGCGCCGCCTGCCAGCGGGCGGAGACGCTGCTCAAGCAGAACGACCCGGACGCCCCCGCGGCCCTGAACGAGCTCGACAAGGCCATGGCCGAACTGGCCAAGGCCACGGAAAACCGCGAAGCCGAAACCGCAGCCAACGCGGCGCTCCCGCAAGACACGCCCTGAGACAGCAAGACCATGCGCATCATCCTGTTCAGCAACCAGCCCTACGACCACGACAGCTTCCTTGCGGCCAACCACAGCCACGGCTTCGACCTGCATTTCCAGCAGGCGCAACTGCGCCTGGACACCGTGGCCCTGGCCAGCGGCTTCGAGGTGGTCTGCCCCTTCGTCAATGACGATCTGTCGCGCCCGGTGCTGGAACAGTTGGCCGCCGGCGGAACCCGCCTGATCGCCCTGCGCTCGGCCGGCTACAACCATGTCGACCTCAAGACCGCCCATGCCCTGGGGCTTTCCGTGGTGCGGGTTCCGGCCTATTCGCCGTATGCCGTGGCGGAACATGCCGTGGGATTAGTCCTGGCGCTCTGCCGGCAGCTTCACCGCGCCTACAACCGCACCCGCGACGGCGATTTCTCGCTGCACGGACTGACCGGCTTCGACCTGCATGGGCGCACGGTCGGTCTCATCGGCAGCGGCCAGATCGGCGAAGTCTTCGCCCGCATCATGAGCGGCTTCGGCTGCCATATCCTGGCCTACGACCCTTACCCCAACCGCGCCATCGAGGCCCTGGGCGGCCGCTTCGTCGAGCTGGACGACCTGCTCGCCCAGTCCGACATCCTCAGCCTGCATTGCCCGCTCAACGATGCCACCCGGCACCTGATCAACCCGCGCAGCCTGCAACGGATGAAGCGCGGCGCCATGCTGATCAATACCGGGCGCGGCGCGCTGGTGGACACCCCGGCGCTGATCGAGGCGCTGAAAAGCGGCCAGCTCGGCTACCTCGGCCTGGACGTCTATGAAGAAGAAGCCGACATCTTCTTCGCCGACCGTTCCGACCAGCCGCTGCAGGACGACGTGCTGGCGCGCCTGCTGACCTTCCCGAACGTCATCATCACCGCCCACCAGGGGTTCCTGACCCGCGAGGCGCTGGCCGCCATCGCCGAAACCACGCTGGACAACATCGGCGCCTGGCAGGCCGGCACGCCGGTCAATCTGGTTGAAGCTTGATCGGTTGGCGCTCGCATCCGAGCGCTACGCCGCCTAGAATGCCGCGCTTTCCCGGAGGACCCATGGCCCAGCACGATTTCCGCTACACCCTGCTCAACCCGCAATTCACCCTCAACGAGTGCCGTGCGCTGACTCCGGGCCGCTACCAGGTCACCGGCATCGGCGGCTCGATCCAGGCTGGCGACATCCTGCTGGTCAGCCTCAAGGGCAGCAAGAGCCTGAGCATGACGCTGGACGTGGAAAAGGTCCGCCATCTGATCAACCCGCCGGGACAGTGGATGGCCGTGGCCAAGGGGCCGGTGTTCCGGGAACTGGCCATCCACGAATGGACGGTCAACTGTGACGGTTGCGCGGCTACACTGAAGTTCGAATTCGCCGTCGACGCTACCCTCGGCAAGGCCGCCCAGCAGCCTGCCGCCGAAGCGCGCATCGGCGAGCTGGGTTGGGCGAAGGCCGGCACCCGCCACCTCTGCCCGGATTGCCAGAGCAAGGAGATTGCATGAAGACCCTGTTCGCCGGCGCCTGCATGGCGCTGGCCGTAGCCGGTTGCGCCAGCAAGCCGGTCCCTGAAGCCGACCAGACCTACCGCATCGAGTGGATCGGCGAGCGTCCGCTGATCGACTACAGCCACGTCACCCTGACCCTCGATGGCAGCGGCCGCGCCTATGGCAGCGCCGGCTGCAACCACTGGTTCGCCAGCTACACGCTGGACGACGACAAGCTGACCTTCGGCAAGCCCGGTTCCACCCGCAAGATGTGCGCCGAGGCGCTGATGGAACAGGAACAGCAGTTCCTCAAGATGCTCGGCGAAATCCAGCGCTGGGACATCACCGAAGAAGGCGAACTGCGCCTGTGGCCGGCTTCGGGCCGCGCCATGCGCATGTGGCCGGAAGGCTGATCCTCGATTCCTGAAATCTCAGAACAGGCTGAGCTGCTCGTGCGCCCCTCGCAGGTCGACCAGGCGCACCCCCACGCCGATCAGCCGCACCGCCTTGTTGCCGCGCTGGAACGCCTGCCCCAGCAACAGCCGATAGCTGTCCAGGTCCCGCGCCGCACCGGCCTGTTCCAGGGTGGTCTGGGTGAAGTCGTGGAACTTCAGCTTGATGAAGGGCTTGCCCGGCCGGTAGCTGGCATCCAGGCGCGTCATGCGCCGCTCCAGCTCGCCCAGCAGTGACGGCAGTTCCTCCTGGCAGGCGGCCAGGTCGGGCAGGTCCTGGTCAAAAGTGTTCTCCACGCTGATCGACTGGCGCCGGCTGTCCACCTGCACCGGGCGCTCATCGATCCCCCGCGACAGCCCCCAGAGCCGCTCACCGAAGCTGCCGAACTCCTTGGCCAGCTGGATTCGCGACCAGTCGCGCAGGTCCGCACAGGTACGGATGCCCAGGCGCGCCAACTTCTCCGCGGTGACCTTGCCCACACCGTGCAGTTTCTTCACCGGCAGCTCGGCGACGAAGCCGTCCACCTCGTCCGGCGTCACCACGAACAGGCCGTTGGGCTTGCGCCAGTCGCTGGCAATCTTGGCGATGAACTTGTTCGGCGCTACCCCGGCCGACACCGTGATGTGCAGGGTTTCCCAGACACGCTGGCGAATTTCCTGGGCGATCCGCGTGGCGCTGCCGCCGCAACGCTCGCTGTCGCTGACGTCCAGGTACGCCTCATCCAGCGACAGCGGTTCGATCTGCTCGGTGTAGTCGCGGAAGATCGCGTGGATCTCGCGGGAGGTCTCGCGGTACACGTCCATGCGCGGGCGGACGATGGTCAGGTCGGGGCACAGCTTCACTGCCGTGCGCATCGCCATCGCCGAATGCAGGCCGTAGGCGCGCGCCTCGTAGTTGCAGGTGGCGACCACGCCGCGCTTGTCCGGCGAACCACCCACGGCCAGCGGCTTGCCCACGAGGCTCGGGTCGTCGCGCATTTCGATGGCGGCATAGAAGCAGTCGCAATCGATGTGGATGATCTTTCGTTGCCGCATAGTGCCTGCTAGCCGAACGTGTTTACCGCCTCGATAAAAGACGGCTCTCCATTATACAGGCTTCAAATAAGGTCCAACCCCACCGTTAGCCACGCCTGCAAGAGCGCCTCCCGCAGGCCTCACCTCCACTAACCATATGATTGGAAATGACTTTTTCCTCCTTTCAATTGACACGGCAGTCAACCCGCGTAGAATGGTCACCGCGGGATGGAGCAGTCTGGTAGCTCGTCGGGCTCATAACCCGAAGGTCGTAGGTTCAAATCCTGCTCCCGCAACCAGACACCGTGAAAAGGCCACTCTTCGGAGTGGCCTTTTTCGTTTGTACGTGATTTAAATTATTGATCGAAGGCGAAATATCGATTGACAAGAGCTTTCATCTGCGTAGAATGGCCGCCGCGGGATGGAGCAGTCTGGTAGCTCGTCGGGCTCATAACCCGAAGGTCGTAGGTTCAAATCCTGCTCCCGCAACCAGACACCGTGAAAAGGCCACTCTTCGGAGTGGCCTTTTTCGTTTGCGCGCGATTTAAATCTTTGATCGAAAACGGAAATATCGATTGACACAAGCCTTCATCTGCGTAGAATGGCCGCCGCGGGATGGAGCAGTCTGGTAGCTCGTCGGGCTCATAACCCGAAGGTCGTAGGTTCAAATCCTGCTCCCGCAACCAGACATCAAGAAGAAAGCCACTCTTAGGAGTGGCTTTTTTCGTTGTGCCAGAGAAACTGCTTCAGCAAATCCTCGCTCCCAGGAAGAAATCCTCCCGAGAGACTTGGGAAATCGCGCCACTGCCCCTACTCTGTCGCGCAAAATCGATGAGGTGCCCGATGAGCGCCAACCCTGCCCCACCAGATAGCCCCGCAGTCGGCGAACGGCCGCAGCAACACGGGCTTCTGCACTGGATCAATGCCAATCGCCAGCCGATCGGTCTGGGCGTCACGTTGCTGCTGTTCAGCCTCGCGCTGATCGCCTGCTACCACCTGCTGCGCGACATCGATGCCTACTCCCTGCACGACGCCATTCTCGACGTCCCCACCGCCTCCCTGGCCGGCGCCTTCGCCGCCACCGTCGCCGGCTTCATCACCCTGCTGGGCTACGAATGGTCGGCCACCCGCTTCGCCGGGGTGAAGCTCTCCCCTTCGGCGCTGCTCACCGGCGGCTTCTCGGCCTTCGCCATCGGTAATGCCGTCGGGCTGTCGATGCTTTCCGGCGGGTCGGTGCGTTATCGCCTGTATGCCCGCCAGGGTCTGGGTGCTGGCGAAGTCGCGCGGATGACCCTGTTCGCCAGCCTCTCCCTCGGCTGCGCTCTGCCGGTACTGGCCGCGCTGGCCGCCCTGAGCGACTTGTCCGATGCTTCACTGGCCCTGCACCTGCCGAGTTGGCTGGTCGCGGTGCTCGCCCTGGGCATCATCGCCTTCTGCATCCTGCTGGTGGTTGGCATCGAACGTCGCCGCCTGCCGGAACAACCCTCGCCCGACAGCCATCTGGTGCGCATCGGCCGCCGCACCGTGCGCCTGCCCGGCCTGCGCCTGACGCTGCTGCAGCTGCTGATCACCGCGCTCGACGTAGCCGCTGCCGCCACCGTGCTCTACCTGCTGCTGCCGGAAGCCCCGCCCTTCGGCGCCTTCCTGCTGGTCTACCTGATCGCCCTGGCGGCCGGCGTGCTCAGCCACGTTCCTGGCGGCGTCGGGGTCTTCGAGGCAGTGCTGCTGGCAGCCTTCGCCGGGCAACTGGGCGCCGCGCCGCTGGCCGCCGCGCTGTTGCTGTACCGCCTGATCTACGTGGTACTGCCGCTGATCGTCGCCTGCCTGCTGCTGCTGTTCCTCGAAGCACGCCGGGTACTGGTGGCCAAGCAGGCGGTACGGATCACCTCCGGTTTCGCCGCGCAGATCCTCTCGCTGCTGGTGTTCATCTCCGGCGTCGTGCTGCTGTTCTCCGGCGCCACGCCTTCCATCGACACCCGTCTGGAGGAAATCGGCTTCCTGGTACCGCACCGCCTCATCGATGCCTCGCACCTGGCCGCCAGCCTGATCGGCGTGCTCTGCCTGCTGCTCGCCTACGGCCTGCGCCGGCGCCTGTCCGCCGCCTGGGCACTGACCCTCGGCCTGCTGGTGGCCGGCGCGGCGCTGTCGCTGCTCAAGGGCTTCGACTGGGAAGAAGCACTGATCCTGAGCTTCACCGCCGCGCTGCTGGTGGTCTTCCGCAGCGCCTTCTACCGTCGCAGCCGTCTGATGGACCTGCCCTTCTCGCCGCTTTACCTGGGCGCGGCCGCCTGCGTCATTGCCGCGTCCATCTGGCTGCTGCTGTTCGCCTACCAGGACGTGCCCTACGATCAGGAGCTCTGGTGGCAGTTCGCCCTGGACGCCGACGCGCCGCGCGGCCTGCGCGCCGCCCTGGGCAGTTGCCTGCTGCTGGCCGCCCTGGCGCTGTACTGGCTGCTGCGCACCGAGCCGCCGGCCATTCTCGAGCCCAGCCGCGAAGAACTGAACATCGCCGCCGGCATCCTCGCCAACTCCTCGCAACCGGATGGCGGCCTGGCGCTGTCCGGCGACAAGGCACTGCTGTTCCACGCCGGCAACGACGCCTTCCTGATGTATGCCCGCCGTGGCCGCAGCCTGGTGGCGCTGTTCGACCCGGTGGGCCCGCCGCAGTCCCGCGCCGAGCTGATCTGGCAATTCCGCGACCTTTGCGACCTGCATCATGCACGCCCGGTGTTCTACCAGGTACGAGCGGAGAACCTGCCGCTGTACATGGACATCGGCCTGACCGCCCTCAAGCTCGGCGAGGAGGCACGGGTCGACCTGCGCCGCTTCGACCTGGAGAACAAGGGCAAGGAAATGAAGGACCTGCGCTACACCTGGAACCGGGGTCAGCGCGACGGCCTGAGCCTGGAGTTCCACGAGGCGGGCCAGGCACCGATGGAGGAACTGCGGGCGATCTCCGACGCCTGGCTGGGCGGCAAGAACGTCCGCGAGAAGGGCTTCTCCCTGGGCCGCTTCACTCCCGAATACCTGAACTACTTCCGCATCGTGGTGATCCGCCACGAGGGCCGCGCCGTGGCCTTCGCCAACCTGCTGGAAACCGGCAGCAAGGACGTGGCGAGCATCGACCTGATGCGCATGGCGCCCGACGCGCCGAAGCTGACCATGGAATTCCTCATGCTCGGCCTGATCCTGCATTACAAGGAAAGCGGGCACACCCGCTTCAGCCTGGGCATGGTGCCGCTCGCCGGCCTGCAGCCGCGCCGTGGCGCGCCGCTGACCCAGCGCCTGGGCGCCCTGGTCTTCCGCCGGGGCGAGCAGTTCTACAATTTCCAGGGGCTGCGCCGCTTCAAGGACAAGTTCCAGCCCGACTGGGAGCCCCGTTATCTCGCCGTGCCCGCCGGACTGGATCCGCTGGTGGCCCTGGCCGATACCGCCGCGCTGATCGCCGGCGGTCTGAGTGGATTGGTGAAACGCTGAAATGTTGAAACGTCGCTGGCGGCACCTGCTCGCCCTGCTCCTCCTGGTCATCATCGCCGCAGGCCTGCTGCTGTGGAGCCGCCCCGCCGCCCAGGCCGTCCTGGAACACCGCCAGTTGGCCGACGGCAGCGCCGTCGGCCTGGCCATCCCCGCCAAGCAACCCACCGCGCGCGTCCTGCTGGCGGTGCAGCCGGACCAGAAACTGGACGACGGCCAACTGCTGGCCCTGGCCCACGACACGGGCGCCCGCGTGGTGCAGTTCGTCTTCCCGGACAAGGACTGCGCCGTCCAACAGGCACGCATCAAGGCTGCCAGCGAGCTGCTGGAGGGCCAGCCGACCCTGGTCGCCGGCATCGGAGAAGGCGGCGCCTATGCCTGGCGCTGGCTCGCCGGGCAAAGTGACGACAAAGCCCATGCCCTGTCGGTCGGCTTCTCCCTGGACAAGCCCGACTGCGCCGCCACGCCGTTGCCGCAGAGCGCCGCCCACGGCCACTGGCTGGCCGCCTGGAACGACAACCCGGATGATCCCAGCGCACGCTTCGCCCGTGGCCTGAAGAATGCCGAGACGGTGATCAGCGATTACGACACGCCGCTGCCCAAGGTCCTTGCCGACCAGCTGCACCACTTGCTGCAAGGCGGCAACGACAACGTGCCGGTGGTGGAAGTCCCCGCCGCCAAGCCGTCGGAAACCGTCACCCTGTTCTACTCCGGCGACGGTGGCTGGCGCGACCTGGACCGCGACGTCGCCGCGCAGATGGCCGAGCTGGGCTACCCGGTGGTGGGTGTCGATGCCCTGCGCTATTTCTGGGAGCACAAGAGCCCCGAGCAGAGCGCCGCCGACCTCGCCGTGCTGATGCAGCACTACCGCCAGAAATGGGGCGCCAAGCACTTCGTGCTGGCCGGCTACTCCTTCGGCGCCGACGTGCTGCCGGCGATCTACAACCGCCTGCCGGCAGACGCCAAGAAGGATGTCAGCGCGGTGATCCTGCTGGCCTTCGCCCGCAGCGGCAGCTTCGAGATCGAAGTGCAGGGCTGGCTGGGCAAGGCCGGCCAGGAAGCCGCCACCGGCCCGGAAATGGCCCGCCTGCCAGGACCCAAGGTGCTGTGTGTGTACGGTATCGAGGAGAAGGACGAGAGCGGCTGCACCCAGCCGCAGTCGGTCGGGGAAAACCTCCAGCTCCCCGGCGGCCACCATTTCGACGAGAACTATCCGGCGCTCGCCAAGCGCCTGGTCGACGCCATCCGCACCCGCCAGGCGGCCGACAACGAAGGCTGATCCTCGTCAAAGGGCCGCGCAAAGCGGCCCTTTCTCCCTGCAGCGGGGCTGCTTCAGACTGGCTTAAGGCTCTAGACTGACACTGTCAGCCCCGTTGCCAGAGCGGGGTCCGCGAAGCCAAACAAGGAAACGTCATGAGCCTGACAAAGAAACCCTCCCGCTACGGAAGCCTTTCCATCGCCATGCACTGGATCATGCTGCTGCTGATCGCGGCGGTGTACGCCAGCATGGAACTGCGCGGGAACTTCCCCAAGGGCAGCGAAGCCCGCGAGTTCCTCAAGCACTGGCACTTCGTGCTCGGCCTGAGCGTCTTCGTGCTGGTCTGGCTGCGCCTGATCGCCCGCTTCATCTACCCGACCCCGCCGATCTACCCGGCGCCGCCGAGCTGGCAGATGAAGCTGGCCAAGCTGATGCACGTAGCGCTCTACGGCCTGATGATCGGCCTGCCCCTGGCCGGCTGGGTGATCCTCAGCGCCGCCGACAAGCCGATCCCCTTCTGGGGCATGGAACTGCCCCATCTGGTGGACAAGAACCCGGATCTGGCCAAGCAGGTCAAGGAATGGCATGAGACCATCGCCGTGCTGGGCTACTGGATGATCGGCCTGCATGCCCTGGCGGCGCTGTTCCACCACTACATCAGCCGCGACAACACCCTGGTGCGCATGCTGCCGGGCAAGGGCGAGGCACGGCCTGATTAAATCGCAGGGCGTACTACCGTTCGCGGTTGTGCGCCCCTCTCTTCCCGTAGGAGCGGGCCATGCCCGCGAATCGCGCCCATGGGGCGCTCCTACAGGTTGAATCTGGCGTGCTCTCGACCCCGACCGACACCGGTCCTGCCGTCGAATCGCGGATAAATCCGCTCCTACAAAAGACGCCCAAAGAAAAAGCGCGCCATCGGGCGCGCTTTTTTCATGCCGTGGAAACTCAGATCTCCACCTGCGTCCCCAGTTCGATCACCCGGTTCAGCGGCAGGTTGAAGTAACGCAGGTTGCCGTTGGCGTTCTTCAGCAGGAAGGCGAACAGCCCCTCGCGCCAGCGCGCCATGCCGATCAGCTTGGACGGAATCACCGTCTCGCGGCTGAGGAAGTAGGTAGTGCGCATCGGGCTGAAGTCCAGTTCGTTGAGGTGGCAGAGCTTGAGCGCCAGCGGAATGTCCGGGTCTTCCATGAAGCCGAAGTGCAACACCACGCGGAAGAAGCCCTCACCGTAGGCATCCACCTCGAAACGGCGATCCGGGCTGACCCGCGGACTGTCTTCGTTGACCACGGTGAGCAGCACCACCTGCTCGTGCAGGACCTGGTTGTGCAGCAGATTGTGCAACAGCGCATGGGGCACGGCGTCGGAGCGCGCGGTGAGGAACACGGCGGTGCCCTGCACGCGGTGCGGCGGCTGCGAGCGGATGCTGGAGATGAACAGCGGCAGCGGCAGCGAACCTTCGTCGAGGCGATCCACCAGCAGTTGGCGGCCGCGCTTCCAGGTGGTCATCAGGATGAACAGGCCGATACCGGCAACCACCGGGAAGGCGCCGCCCTGAACGACCTTGGGCAGGTTGGCGGCGAAGAACAGGCTGTCCACCAGCAGCATCATCAGGAAGAACGGAATGGCCAGCCACAGCGGCCACTTCCACAGCAGCCAGATCACCACGCCCATCAGCAGGGTGGTCATCAGCATGGTGCCGGTCACCGCCACGCCGTAGGCCGAGGCCAGGGCGGCGGAGGATTCGAAACCGAGTACCAGCAGCACCACGCCCACCATCAGCGCCCAGTTCACCATGCCGATATAGATCTGGCCCTGTTCATGGCTGGAGGTGTGCTGGATCACCATGCGGGGCACGAAGCCGAGCTGAATGGCCTGGCGGGTCAGGGAGAAGGCGCCGGAAATCACCGCCTGGGACGCGATCACGGTCGCTGCGGTGGACAGCGCCACCATCGGCACCAGTGCCCAGCCCGGCGCGGTCAGGTAGAAGGGGTTACGCGCGGCATCGGCGTTGACCAGGATGGTCGCGCCCTGGCCGAAGTAGTTGAGCACCAGTGCCGGCAGCACCAGGGCGAACCAGGCGCGGGCGATCGGCTTGCGGCCGAAGTGGCCCATATCCGCATACAGCGCCTCGGCGCCGGTCAGCGCCAGCACGGTGGCGCCGAGGATGGCCACGCCGATGCCCGGGTGGGAGATGAAGAAGTTCAGTGCCCAGGCCGGGTTCATCGCCTTCAGCACTTCCGGCTGTTGCGACACGCCGTAGGCGCCCAGCGCCGCCAGGGCCACGAACCAGGCCACCATGATCGGCCCGAAGAGGATGCCGATGCGCGCGGTGCCATGCTTCTGGATGAGGAACAGGCCGACCAGCACGATCAGCGACAGCGGCACCACCCAGTGCTCCAGGCCGGTGAATGCGATCTCCAGGCCCTCGATGGCCGAGAGCACCGAGATCGCTGGGGTGATCATGCTGTCGCCGTAGAACAACGCCGCGCCAATCAGGCCGGCGATCACCACGAACGCCTGCAACCGATGCCGGCCAGTGGCGGCGCGGCGGGCCAGGGCCGACAGCGCCATCACCCCGCCCTCGCCCTGGTTATCGGCGCGCAGTACGAAGATCACGTACTTGATCGACACCACCCAGATCAGCGACCAGAAGATCAGCGAGAGCACGCCGAGCACGCCGTCGTGGTTGGGCTGTACGCCATAACCGCCGACGAAGACTTCCTTGAGGGTATACAGCGGGCTGGTGCCGATATCGCCGTAGCAGACGCCCACGGCGCCGACCATCAGGCCGATCGCGGAGCTGGAATGGGGCTGTTCATGCTCAACGGTGCCGGCGCTTGCATCGGACATGTAACAAGATTCCTCAGAAAAATTCGGCGCATCCTGCTCCGACCCTTTCGTCGATGCAAGAGCCGGTCGCATTCGATTTGAAAGACTATAGAGCCTGTTGCCCACAATTACCGGCTGGCACGCGCTTGCGGGCATCTGCGACAGCTTGTCCCAGGGAGACTGGTCAAGCGCGCGGGCTGCCGCTAGAATTGCGCACTTTTTGATCAGAGGCGCCACCAGCGCGCCCTTCGAGGTTAGCCGCACATGTCCACCGCCACCCCCAAAGTAGGTTTCGTCTCGCTCGGATGCCCGAAAGCGACTGTCGACTCCGAACGCATCCTCACCCAGCTGCGCATGGAGGGGTACGAAATCGTCCCCACCTACCAGGACGCAGACGTGGTGGTGGTGAACACCTGCGGTTTCATTGACAGTGCCAAGGCCGAGTCTCTGGACGCCATTGGCGAAGCCATCGCCGAGAACGGCAAGGTGATCGTCACCGGTTGCATGGGCGTGGCCGAAGACAGCATCCGTGACGTGCACCCCAGCGTGCTGGCCGTGACCGGCCCGCAGCAGTACGAGCAGGTGGTCAACGCCGTCCATGAAGTGATCCCGCCCAAGGCCGAGCACAACCCGCTGATCGACCTGGTGCCGCCGCAGGGCATCAAGCTGACCCCGCGCCACTACGCCTACCTGAAGATTTCCGAAGGCTGCAACCACAGCTGCAGCTTCTGCATCATCCCGTCCATGCGCGGCAAGCTGGTCAGCCGCCCGGTGGGTGACGTGCTCAGCGAAGCCCAGCGCCTGGTCAAGGCCGGCGTCAAGGAACTGCTGGTCATCTCCCAGGACACCAGCGCCTACGGCGTGGACCTGAAGTACAAGATGGACTTCTGGGACGGCCAGCCGGTGAAGACCCGCATGCTGGAGCTTTGCCAGGCGCTCTCCTCCATGGGCGTATGGGTGCGCCTGCACTACGTGTACCCGTACCCCAACGTCGACGACGTGATCCCGCTGATGGCCGAGGGCAAGCTGCTGCCCTACCTGGACATCCCCTTCCAGCACGCTAGCCCGAAAGTGCTCAAGTCCATGAAGCGCCCCGCCTTCGAGGACAAGACCCTGGCGCGCATCAAGAAGTGGCGCGAGATCTGCCCCGAGCTGACCATCCGCTCCACCTTCATCGTTGGCTTCCCCGGCGAGACCGAGGAAGACTTCCAGTACCTGCTGGACTGGCTGACCGAAGCCCAGCTCGACCGCGTCGGCTGCTTCCAGTACTCCCCGGTGGAAGGCGCCCCGGCCAACGACCTGGGTCTGGAAATCGTGCCCGACGACGTCAAGCAGGATCGTTGGGAGCGCTTCATGGCGCACCAGCAGGCGATCTCCGCCGCCCGCCTGCAACTGAAGATCGGCAAGGAAATCGACGTGCTGATCGACGAAGTGGACGATGAAGGCGCGGTCGGCCGCTCCTTCGCCGACGCCCCGGAAATCGATGGCGCGGTGTACATCGATACCTTCGATGTGAAGCCGGGCGACAAGGTGCGCGTGCGCATCACCGACGCCGACGAGTACGACCTCTGGGCCGAACTGGTCTGATCCGCAAAGCCCCGCCGATGCGGGGCTTTTCATTTCTGCTATCGGGATGCACATGACCAACAACGACGTACTGCGCAGCCTGCGCTACCTGCTGGACATCCGCGATGCCCAGGTCGCCGAGATCACCGCGCTGGCCGGCTTCAACCTCAGCGTCGAGGACGTCGGCGCCTTCCTCGCCCGCGACGACGAGCCGGACTTCAAGCCGTGCAGCGACCGCGTGCTGGCGCACTTCCTCGACGGCCTGATCGTGCATCGCCGTGGCCGCGACGAATCGCGCCCGCTGCCGCCGGTGGAACTGCCGCTGACCAACAACATCACCCTGAAGAAGCTGCGCGTGGCCTTCGAGCTGCGCGACGACGACATTCTCGCGATCCTCGACAGCGTGGGCTTCATCGTGACCAAGACGGAACTGGGCGCGCTGTTCCGCAAGCCCGGCCACAACAACTACCGGCCCTGCGGCGACCAACTGCTGCGCAACTTCCTCAAGGGCCTGACCCAGCGCCAGCAGCGCTGAGGCCGCCATGCTCGCCCGCCTTGCCGCCGACGCCGTGGTCCTGCTGCACCTGGGGTTCATCCTCTTCGTGCTGCTCGGCGGCCTGCTGGTGCTGCGCTGGCCGCGCCTGGCCTGGCTGCACCTGCCCGCGGCGGCCTGGGGCATGGCGGTGGAGTTCCTCCACCTCTACTGCCCGCTCACGCCGCTGGAAAACCACTTCCGCCAGGCGGCGGGCGATCTTGGCTACGACGGCGGTTTCATCGAGCACTACCTGATTCCGCTGATCTATCCCGCCGGGCTGACCGAGGCGATCCAGATCGGCCTCGGTCTGGTGGTGCTGGCGATCAATCTCCCGCCTTATCTGCTGCTGGCCCGGCGGCGACTGCACCCGCGCTGATCCCCGCGGGTAGATAGGCCAGGCTGACATCCCCGGTCTTGTGCGCCAGCCGCTGGCCGTTGTTCGGCCCGGACTCGATCACGCCATGATCCGCGGCCAGCCAGCCCAATGGGCGTTCTCCCGGGCGAGAGGCCTGGGTGATGATGACGGTTCGCGCCGGATCCCAGTCTTCGCCGGTGTGCTGGCGAAGCCAGATGAACAGCGCGGCGCTGTCGTGTTCCGGGTAGCCCGAACGCACGAAGCGGAACGGATATGCCTGACGCGAGCCTTGCTCTTCCAGATACATGGGCAGCCGCGCATCGTGTTCGCCGAGGATCAGTACCCGCCACTGCGACCAGGGCGCCGTCCGCTCAGCCTGGCTGCGCACGTCGCTGGCGAACCCCGGAACCCCACCGCCACCATTGCTCCACGGGTAGGCCACGCCCAGCACCAGCAGCATCACCACCGCGCCCGCGCCGAGCGCTCGCGGCCAGATGCGCCCCAGCCCGGCCAGACCGCGCCGATGGCGAACCTCCACCACCCACCAGGCAGCCAGCAACTGGGCGAACGGCACCAGCGGCAGCACGTAGTAGCTGCGCCGGCTACCGCTGGCGGTGAAGAACGCGAACAGCAGCACCAGGGCCCAGACCAGCCAGCGCGCGTTGGGCTCCAGCTGCTTCCAGTGACGCGCCGCGTACCACAGGCCGATGATCCACAGTGGCGCCCAGGGCAAGGTGTAGACCGGCAGATAAATCAGGTAGGTGTAGATCGGCCCCTCGTGGTCGAAGGGCTGGAAGAAGCGCACCACGTTCTCGCGGAACACCAGCGCCAGGCCGCTCTCGCCATAGGTGGGCTGGCCGTACAGGTGCGACAGCACGAAGGGAATCGCGTACACGCCGCCGGAGACCACGAGCGCCGCCACCAGCCGCAGGTTGAGATGCCGCCGCCAGCGACCGGCGCTGAATAGGTGCGGCAGCAGCACCAGGACCGGCAGGACGAATCCGATAAGGCCCTTGCACAGCGAGGTCAGCGTCAGGATCAGACAGAACCCCAGGTAGTGCGAGAAGCGCGTATCCTCCGGCCCGCGCCAGTACCAGGCCAGTGCCGCCAGCACGCCGAACACGGTCAGCATGTCCGCCGTCGCCACCCGCCCCCAGAACAGGAAATAGAAGGTGGTCGCCATCAGCCAGCCGGCCAGCAGGCCGGTGCCCTTGCGCAGCAGATGCTCGCCCAGCCACCAGACCAGCCAGACGCTGCCCAGCCCGGCGAGCACACTGCTGGCGCGCAGCGTCCAGTGATTGAGGCCGAACAGACTGGCCGGCGCCGCGATCAGCCAATAGGACAGCAGCGGCTTGTCGTAGTACGGCGCACCGCTCAGGTAGGGGTCGAGATAGTCCCGCGACTGCAGCATCTGCAGCACGATGTCCGCCCAGCGCACCTCCGGCCCCCAGACCTCGCGGCCGCCCAGGCCGAACACCAGCAACAGGAAGGAAACGCCCAGCAACAGTGCCAACGCCTTGCGATCTTTGCTCCAACCCTGCATCACCCGGCCCCCGGCCACCCGAACGTACAGCGGACACTAGAGCAGCGATGGTTATGCGCCGGTTAAGAAAATGCAGCCATCGCGTAATGCGTCGGCATTTCCCGGTTGGATAGTGCTCGGAGCGCCCCGGCGATCCCGCTAGGGTGAGGCGAAACCCCAGCCAGGAGAGGCTCATGCACCCGTACTTTTCCCTCGCCGGACGGACCGCCCTGGTCACCGGCGGCACCCGTGGCATCGGCCGGATGATCGCCCAGGGCCTGCTCGAAGCCGGCGCCAAGGTGATCATCTGCGCCCGCGACGGCGCCGCCTGCGCCGACACCGCCGCTGAGCTGTCGCAGTACGGCCAGTGCATCGGCCTGCCGGCCAACCTCGCCACCGAGGAAGGAGCCCGCGCCCTCGCCGCCGAGCTGAGCGAGCGCCTGGACCACCTCGACATCCTGGTGAACAACGCGGGCACCACCTGGGGCGCGCCGCTGGAAAGCTACCCTGCCTCGGGCTGGGAGAAGGTCATGCAACTCAACGTCACCGCCGTGTTCAGCTGCATCCAGCAACTGCTGCCGCTGCTGAAGAAGGCCGGCAGCGCCGAAAGCCCCGCGCGGGTGATCAACATCGGCTCGGTGGCCGGCGTCACCTCCCACGGCGAGAACGCCTATGCCTATGGCCCGAGCAAGGCCGCGCTGCACCAGCTGTCGCGCATGCTCGCCCGCGAACTGGTGAGCGACCACATCAACGTCAACGTCATCGCCCCCGGCCGCTTCCCCAGCAAAATGACCCGTCACATCGCCAACGACGAGCAGGCCATGGCCGCGGACACTGCCGTCATCCCCATGCGCCGTTGGGGCCGAGAGGAAGAAATGTCCGCCCTGGCCATCAGCCTGGCGAGCGCTGCCGGCGCCTACATGACCGGCAACATCATCCCCATCGATGGCGGCTTCCACCTCGGATAATCGCCGAATCGGGTACCATGGCGGCCCCTGCTACAGCCCATGCCGCCATGTCCTACACCATCTCGCCGATCGGCCACGTCCGCTCCTGCTTCAAGGAGAAGTTCGCCATCCCGCGCCAGCCGCAACTGGCCCCGGCCGCGACCGGCGTGCTGGAACTGCTGCCGCCGTTCGACACCGGCGATGCGGTGGAGGGGCTGGAGCAGGTCAGCCACGTCTGGCTGATCTTCCTCTTCCACCAGGCGCTGGAAGACAAGCCACGGCTGAAAGTGCGCCCGCCGCGCCTGGGCGGCAACCGCTCGCTGGGCGTGTTCGCCACCCGCGCCACCCACCGGCCCAACGGCCTCGGCCAGTCGGTGGTGAAACTGGAGAAGGTCGAGCCCGGCCGCCTCTGGCTCTCCGGCATCGACCTGCTGGACGGCACGCCGGTGATCGACATCAAGCCCTACGTCCCCTACGCCGACATTGTCGCCGACGCACGCAACGCCATCGCCGATGCCCCGCCTGCGTCCATCGCCGTGAACTGGAGCGACGAGGCCCTGCGCCAGGCCATCGAGCACGGCTTGCGCCTCGGCCAGCCGGTGCGCGAGCTCGTCGAGCAGTGCCTCGCCCAGGACCCGCGCCCGGCCTACCAGAAGCCGCCGCCCGAGCGCCGCTATGGCGTGCGCCTGTGGGACCTGGACGTGCACTGGCACTACCCCGCCGACGGCGAAATCTGCGTGCTCGACCTCGCCCGCAGCGAAGGCTGAAGCACCTCAGCTCGCCGGATTGAGGGCGATTACCTCGCTCTCGAAGCATTCCTGCTCGAGGATCAGCGGCTCCACCAGCGGACGGCTGTCGCGGAAATGCGCGGTCTGGGTGTGCGCGTCATACGCCGCGTCGTCGCGGTAGATCTCGTAGAGGTAGATCACATTCGGATCGACGCGGTCCTGGGAAACATCGAACACCAGGCAACCCGGCTCGCTGCTTACGGAAGCGGCGGCATTGACCTTGATGGCAGCCAGGAACTCCTCGGCGGTGCCGGGCTTCACACGGGTCTTGATAAAGAGACTGTACACAGGGCGATCCTTTTGTTTTAAATTTAAAAATAAATTGTATACAAAAAAGGAATCCCGTCCATGTCCGATCTCCCTGCCCGCCCCGGCCGCCTCAACGGCCTTCGCCATCTCGCCCTGCTGGTACCGAATCTGGAGGAATGCGAGCGCTTCTACGTCGACGTGCTCGGCATGCAGGTGCTCAACCGCGCCAACGAGGACCTGGTGTACCTCACCTGCGGCAACGACAACCTCTCCCTCGGGCGAGGGGTCGGCGCGGCCAACGGTTTGCAGACCATGGATCACTACGGCTTCATCGTCGACAGCGTGGAAGAGCTGGAAGCCTGGTACCAGTACTTCAAGGCCCGTGGCGTGACCCTGCTGGACCGTCCCTTCGACCATGGCGACGGCGCGCGCAGCTTCCACCTGCTCGACCCGGCGGGGAACAAGGTGCAGCCGCTGTATCACCCGGCGGTTTCCGGCCAACGCCTGGCGTGAAGCACTTGTAGGAGCGGACTCCGTCCGCGATGAGTCTGTACCGCGCCGGAAACCATCGCGGACGGAGTCCGCTCCTACGTAAATCCAGTCGCCGGAAGAAATTCGGCCGTAAAAAAACGCCGCGATCCCAAAGGAATCGCGGCGTTCTTTCAACTGAACAGCGCGGTTTACTTCTCGACGAAGGCGCGCTCGATCAGGTAGTCGCCCGGCTCGCCCATGCGCGGGGAAATCTGCAGGCCGAAGCCGTTCAGCACTTCGCTGGTCTCGTCCAGCATGCTCGGGCTGCCGCAGATCATCGCGCGGTCGTCCTGCGGGTTCATCGGCGGCAGGCCGATGTCGGCGAACAGCTTGCCGCTGCGCATCAGGTCAGTCTGGCGGCCCATGCTATGGAACTCTTCACGGGTGACCAGCGGGCAATAGATCAGTTTCTCTTTCACCATGTCGCCGAAGTACTCGTGCTCCGGCAGAACCTTGGTGATGAAGTCCGCGTAGGCCAGCTCGCTGACCCAGCGCACGCCGTGGACCAGGATGACCTTCTCGAACTTCTCGTAGACTTCCGGATCCTGGATGACCGACAGGAACGGCGCCATGCCGGTGCCGGTGCTCAGCAGGTACAGGTGCTTGCCGGGCTTGAGGTCATCCAGCACCAGGGTGCCGGTGGGCTTGCGGCTGACCATCAGCTCGTCGCCTTCCTTCAGGTGCTGCAGACGCGAAGTCAACGGACCGTCCGGGACCTTGATACTGAAGAACTCCAGGTGCTCTTCGTAGTTCGGGCTGGCAATGCTGTACGCGCGCATCAGCGGACGACCGTTGACTTCCAGACCGATCATCACGAACTGGCCGGTCTTGAAGCGCAGGCCCGGGTTACGGGTGGTCTTGAAGCTGAAGAGGGTGTCGTTCCAGTGGTGCACGCTGAGAACGCGTTCGGTGTACAGGTTGCTCATCAAGGACTCCTAGGAGAAACGTGGCGCACCCCAGCGAATCCCGGACGTAGCGCAATTGCGCGACATTTTATAGGCGGCGACAATATCCGCAAAATAAATTATCTGGATATTGCTAATCCAAAACGCAGATAAGGCCGCCCAAGTCGCCGCGAAAGGATACCGTCAGGCCCTTCCTACGCCGGGGTGACGAAATGTCGCGCGGTCTTTTCCGGAGCCCCCATCCATGAAGTTCACCCTGCGCCAGCTCGAAGTCTTCGTCGCCGTCGCCCAGCAGGAAAGCGTCTCCCGCGCCGCCGAAGCACTGTCCATGTCGCAGTCGGCCACCAGCACCGCACTCGGCGAGCTGGAGCGGCAGTTCGACTGCAAGCTGTTCGACCGCTCCGGCAAGCGCCTGACCCTCAACGCCCTCGGCCGCCAGCTGCTGCCCCAGGCGGTGGCGCTGCTCGACCGTGGCAGCGAGATCGAGAACATGCTCAACGGCAAGAGCGCCTTCGGCTCGCTGGACCTGGGCGCCACCCTGACCATCGGCAACTACCTGGCGACCCTGCTGATCGGCCGCTTCATGCAGCGCCAGGCGGACTGCCGGGTACGTCTGCACGTGCACAACACCGCCCACGTGGTGCAGCGCATCGCCCACTACGAGCTGGACCTGGGGCTGATCGAAGGCGACTGCCAGCACCCGGACATCGAAGTGCAGCCCTGGATGGAAGACGAACTGGTGGTGTTCTGCGCGCCGCAGCACCCGCTGGCGCGCGAGGGCCGCGCGGACCTGCCACGGTTGATCGAGGAAGCCTGGATTCTGCGCGAACAGGGCTCCGGCACGCGCCTGACCTTCGACCAGGCCATGCGGCACCATGTGGAGCCGTTGAACGTGAGGCTTGAGCTGGAGCACACCGAGGCGATCAAGCGCGCGGTGGAGTCGGGGCTGGGGATCGGCTGCATTTCGCGCCTGGCCCTGCGCGACGCCTTCCGCCGCGGCAGCCTGGTGCCGGTGGAAACCCCGGACCTGGACCTGCGCCGGCAGTTCTACTTCATCTGGCACCGGCAGAAGTACCAGACCGCGACCATGCGCGAATTCCTCGACCTGTGCCGAAGCGAAACGGCGGGCGTGACGCGCAGCGACGAAATCGTGCTGCCGATGATTCCCTGATGGGCGATCGCCCTGCGCTCTGCGCTTTTCGTAGGAGCGGACTTCGTCCGCGATCCGCCCCGCGACGAGGATCATCGCGGACGGAGTCCGCTCCTACGGAAGTTTCGCCTCACCTGTAGGAGCGAGCTTGCTCGCGAACGGGAACGCGCCGTGCCTTGCAGGTTCGCGAGCAAGCTCGCTCCTACAGGGGATGACCGAGGCTCAGCCCAGCAGAATGCCAGCCCAGGTCACCGTGATGATGGTCAGCGCCACGAACTGGGCGGCGCTGCCCATGTCCTTGGCGTTCTTCGACAGCGGGTGGCGCTCCAGCGAAACCCGGTCCACCACCGCCTCGATGGCGGAGTTGAGCAGTTCGACGATCAGTGCCAGCAGGCACACGGCGATCAGCAGTGCGCGCTCGCCACGGGTGACGTCGCAGAAGAACGACAGCGGGATCAGGATGACGTTGATCAGCACCAGCTGGCGGAAGGCCGCTTCACCCTTGAAGGCGGCGACGAAGCCGGCCAGGGAATAACCAGCAGCATTGATGATGCGTTTCGGGCCGGTCTGGCCTTTGAAGGGGGAAGCGGACACGAGTGATTCTCACAGGTAAAAGTCGCGGCACTCTATACCAGTGCGCGTAAAAAAGGGGTCATTCGGTTTGACAGGATGTGACGAAGTCACGCCCCCGGGACCGACTCCATCTGTTGCAGCAGCAGCGCCGCCTGGGTGCGGGTGCGTACGTTGAGTTTGCGGAAGATCGCGGTGACGTGGGCCTTCACCGTGGCTTCGGAGACGTTCAGCTCGAAGGCGATCTGCTTGTTCAGCAGGCCTTCGCAGACCATGGTCAGCACGCGGAACTGCTGCGGCGTGAGGCTGGCAAGGCCGGCGCTGGCCGCGCGAACTTCCTCGCTCATCTCGGTCGCCGCATCCACCTGCGGCGGCCACCAGACGTCGCCGTCGAGCACCGCGCGTACGGCCTGCTGCAGGGTGCTCATCTCGCTGGACTTGGGAATGAAGCCGCTGGCGCCGAACTCGCGGGAGCGCTGCACCACGGCGGCGTCTTCCTGGGCCGAGACCATCACCACCGGAATCTGCGGATACTGCCCGCGCAACAGCACCAGGCCGGAGAAGCCGTAGGCGCCGGGCATGTTCAGGTCCAGCAGGACCAGGTCCCAGTCCGCCTTTTCGTTCAGCCTGGCTTCCAGCTCCGCGATGCTCGCCGCCTCCGACAGTCGCGCCTCGGGTCCGAGGCCGATGGTCAGGGCCTGGTGCAGAGCACTGCGGAACAGCGGGTGATCGTCAGCGATCAGGATCTCGTAGGAAGCCATGGAAATTCCTTGAAGGCCGCGCCGAGTCTTGCCGTGGATAACAGCCAAACCTGCGCAGGAAAGGTCGGAGCCGGATAGAGCACTGCCCGTGCATTGTACGCAAAGACAGCCCCCGGTGTCCGCGCCAATGCGAGCCCGGTACACGTGCCGTTGCGCCCGCGCGCAAGGCGCGCCCCTTTCCAACCGCCCAGGCTTGCGGCAGAGTTCC
This sequence comes from Pseudomonas sp. B1-22, assembly GCF_050474425.1. Lineage (NCBI taxonomy): Bacteria > Pseudomonadati > Pseudomonadota > Gammaproteobacteria > Pseudomonadales > Pseudomonadaceae > Pseudomonas > Pseudomonas sp. B1-22. Next base: position 559,814 of record NZ_JBCHVH010000002.1, read on the forward strand.
GCTCTTTTCCTGCCGTTCGAGAACAACAAGATGAAAAGCCACGCGCTGCGCGCCGATATCCTGATGCTGTTTACCGCGATGATCTGGGGGGTTTCCTTCGTCGCGCAGCGTCTGGGGATGGACGCCATCGGCCCGTTCCTCTACACCGGCCTGCGCTTCGCCCTGGGCGCCCTGGCGCTGCTGCCGCTGCTGGCCTGGTCGCGCAAGCGCGGTGCCCAGCCGTTCAACCGCGGCCTGCTGCTGGCGGGTCTGGCCATCGGCGTTGCGCTGACCCTGGGGATCAACCTGCAGCAGGTCGGCCTGCTGTTCACCAGCGTCACCAACTCCGGCTTCATCACCGGGCTGTACGTCATCATCGTGCCGCTGCTGGGGCTGCTGTTCGGCCATCGCGCCGGCGTCGGCACCTGGCTGGCCGCGGCGCTGGCGGTGGTCGGCATGGCCTTGCTGAGCATCGGGCCGGACTTCCAGGTTGCCTCCGGCGACTGGCTGCAACTGACCGGCGCCTTCGTCTGGGGTGGCCACATGCTGCTGGTGGGCCTGTTCGCCAGCCGCTACGACCCGATCCGCCTGGCCTTCCTGCAGTTCGTCACCTGCTCGGTGGTGAGCCTGATCCTGGCGCTGATCTTCGAAGAGATTCACTGGGCGGCCATCGTCCAGGCCGGTCCCGCACTGATCTACGGCGGCCTGTTCGGCGTCGCCACCGGTTTCACCCTGCAGGTCGTGGCACAGAAGCACGCCATCGCCTCCCACGCGGCGATCATCCTTTCGCTGGAGGCGGTATTCGCCGCCATTGCCGGTGCACTCTTCCTCGACGAAAACCTGCACCTGCGCGGCTACATCGGCTGTGCGCTGATGCTTGCCGGCATGCTGGTGGCACAGCTGTGGCCGAAGAAGGTTGAAGCGAAGGTAGCCTGAAGCACCGCGCTCCTACACTCATCCCGCGCGCGTCCCGGCTGACGTAGGAGCGGATTCCGTCCGCGATCGATCCACCCTCCCCACTCCGTCTGGGCAGTGATTGCCAAACGCAGCCATCGCGGACAAAGTCCGCTTCTACCTTCTTCTGGATCCCCGCGTTCGCGGGGATGACGATTGCGGAGGACTACGCACAAAACCGTCACTCCCGCGAACGCGGGAGCCCAAAAGACAGTTGCTCCTACGCTCGTCCCAGCGCCAGAGCAACCAGTTCAGCGCTGGGTAAACGGCCTCAGCGCCTGATGCGCCGGGCTCTGCTCATCCAGCGGCTGCTGGCGCTTGGAGCCCAGGTAGCGCTCGCTGAACACGTCCAGGTAGGCATCCAGCGCGTCCCCGGCGCGGCGGTCGCCCGCCAGCCCCAGGCACAGTGCCGCCACTTCCGCGGTACACAGGTGCTCGTCGAACTTGGAGCGGCGCAGGCGGTAGCGCGACAGGGCATCGGGGGTGATGCTCAGCACCGGGAAACGGTCCAGGTACGGGCTCTTGCGGAACATCTTGCGCGCCTCGTTCCAGGTCGCGTCCAACAGGATGAACAGCGGGCGCTTGCCTTCCTGCGGCACCACGTCGGTCACCACCCGCTCGGGCTGGACGAACTCACCAGGGAAGACCACATAGGGCTGCCACTGCGGATCGTCGAGCAAGGCCACCAGGGCCGGATCGACCTCGATGCGCGACCAGCCGAACGCCCAGGTGTCGGGCACCGTCTCGGCGATCAGCCAGCCGGTGTTGCTGGGCTTGAGCGGTTCGGTGTCGAACATCACCAGGCACATCGCCGCGTTCGACTCCACCTGCGGACGCAGGTCGCACATGCAGTAGTTCGGCCGCAGGCGGCAACCGGCGCAACGCGGCGAGCGCGAACCACGGGCCACGAACGGCTTGACGCAGCGGGCCAGGCGCTCATCGCGCAGACGGGCAACAGCGTGGCTCATGGCTGCGCCGCCGCGATGGAAGGAAGGAATCGGAACATCGATGACTCGGACAGAACGACGAAGGCAGGCCGGCGATTGTACCAGAGCCGCCCCCGCCCCGATCCGGACGACCGGCGAATCGCCCGCAGCGGGCGTTCGCCGTCCGTGTGACAACTGTTTCTCGGCACGGACTCGCTTTTCAGGGACAATGGCGGCCTTGAAATAACCGGCGAACCCAAATCGGTCCGCACGGTCGAATCGGCACCATTGTCAGGAGATGCCCATGCTGCGCCTCACCGCCCTCGCCCTCTGTCTCGTCCTCCCTGTCGCGCACGCGGCCTCGAAGAAGGACTACGAACTATCCAGCATGCTGGACAAGGTCGCCAAGGAAAGCAGCGAGGGCACCCCGCGCGCGATCAACGAGGACATCCTCGACCAGGGCTATACCGTCGAGGGCAACCAGCTGATCAACCACCTCAGCGTACGCGCCAGCCACGCCGAGCGCATGCGCGCCAACCCCGACAGCGTACGCAGCCAGCTGGGCGACAGCGTCTGCGCCAACACCGGCTATCGCCAGCTGCTGGCCAAGGGCGCGATCCTCACCTACAGCTTCACCGAGTACAAGACCAACGCCCCGGTCGCCACCGAGCGCTTCGATGCCGGCAGCTGCAAGATCAAGCTGCAGAAGTAACCGCGCCCCGTCATGCTCGACAAACTGCAGTTGCTGAAGATCGCGCGCACGCCGATGCCCTTCGGCAAGTACCAGGGACGCATGCTGGTAGACCTGCCGGAAGAGTACCTGCTGTGGTTCCACCGCAAGGGTGAGTTCCCCAAGGGTGAGCTGGGCCAGCTGATGCAGCTGACCCTGGAGCTGAAGATCGACGGCCTCGACGGCCTGATCAAACCGCTGAAACGCTGAACCCCGCGCAACCGTCCGCCGACGGTTGCGCGTCATGCCTCAGCGCAGCAACGCCGGATCGCCCTGCCCCGCCACTGCCGCCGCCTCCTCGGGCGTCAGCAATGCCGTGCGCGGCACGTCCATCAGGCGTGCACAGGCGACCAGCACATTGGCCCAGCAGGCGCGGTTGGCGAACAGCATGCCCGCCTCGTCGAGCGTGCCGCCCTGGTTGCGGTAACCCAGTACCGAAGTCTTCAGCGCGTTCGGCAGGATCGGCCAGAGATGCCCACGCGCCACTTCCGGGCGCATGTGGGTCAGCAATATCCGGCGCTCGCATTGGTCCGGGAACAGCCGGGCAGTCAGCGCCTCGTCGGCGACCGCCTGCAGTTCCCAGTTGTCGCGCGGCGCGCGGAAGCGGCCAGGCTCCTGCAGGTACACCAGCCGGTAGGGATAACCGGCCTCCTCCAGGCGCATCGCTGCGCGGCGCATCTCCGTCAGTTGATAGCTGCCGTTGGCGATCAGCAGCAGCGGATCGCCGCCCGGATGCTCCTCCAGCACCAGCGCGCCGTCACGGGCCAGTTGCTCGGCCTGGGCAGGACTGAACTCCGAGGGACGTTCGCGCTTGGGAATCACCATGCAGGCCAGTTGCCCACGGCTGCGGTAGATCTCCGGCAGCAGCGCCAGCGCGCTGTTGTGGTCGGCGGGGAAGACCACCCGCACCATGTCGCTCATCTCGCCGAGCAGCGCCTCGCAGAAGGTGGTGTCCTGGTGCGACTGCTGGTTCTTGCCGTTCTCCCAGGTGTGCGAAGTCGCCACCAGCGGCCAGCCGAGCCATCCGGCGGGGCGGCCGACTTCCTTCTGCTGGCGGGCGAAGATGAGCGTCTGGCGCACCGCACCCAGCATCTTCACGCAGAAGGCTTCATAGCTCGCCACCAGGTTGAGCCCGCCCTGGTTGGCCAGGCAGGCGGAGACCACCGCCTCCTCGTTGAGGGCGGTGATCACCCGTCCGTCGACTGCTTCCAGCTCACTCTCCGGCTCGCATACCCGATGCTTTAGCGCCTTGAGGACACCGCCCAGGCGATTGCTCGCCAGCTCGTCCGGGTTGCCGACGCGAGCGCGCAGGTCGGGGTTCGCCGCGCACAGGTCCACGTAGAAGCGGTCCAGGGCCGCCATCGGCGAGCAGAAATCGCTGCGGTAATGCAGTTCGGGGATCGACGGTTCGATGGGGCGGCGCACCGCCAGTGGGTTGTCCCGCTCCAGCCCCCGGCCCGCGCGCGAGGCGCTGAACAGCGCGCAGGCGTCACTCAGGGCGTGAGGCTCGACCCAGAGCGGCGCCACATGCTGGTTGAACAGTTCGCGCGCGTGCGCATCCTCGCTCGGGTTGCCCGGCAGCGGCAGGTTGTGTGCGGCATTGCTGCCGGCGCCATAGAAGCCGTAGCCCTTGACCGTTTCGGCGATGCCGTAGGGAATCGGCAGGGGATAGCGGAGGATGCCGCGGGCCATTTCCTCCACCCGGTGCTCCAGCCGCTGTTCCATTTCCCACAGGGCACAGACGAACGCCGCCGGGTCACGCCCGTCGAAGCTGAGGGGGTCGAAACCGCAACGGCGCAGGTGCTGCTTGAAGCCTTCGAGCCCCTCATGGGTGCCCAGGTCGGTGCGCTGTTCGATGCGCCGGCCGTTGGCGATCATCACCGGCAACGCCGCGCCGCAATCCTCGGCGCGCCACCAGCGGGGAATCCAGTCGCTGCCGCGCTGCTCCTCGGCGGCGCCGTCGGAGAGAAAGGCCACCAGGGTCTCGCCCGGCAACGGCATGTGCGCATACATCAGCTCGGCAAAACCGAGGTAGCCGCCTTCGGCGATACCGCCGGCGGTATGCGGATTGACATGGCTGCCAAGCGGCGCGGCCACCCTGCCGTCGGATGACTGGACATAGCTGTAGAAGTCCTGCACCAGCCGATTCAGCCCGGCCTCGCCCTGCCCGTAGGCGGCGGTCTGTTCCGCATGCAGATTGCCGGTCAGCACGTTCAGCGCATCGATCGCCGCCACGCAATGCCCCTGCCCCATCAGCCAGCCCCGCGTCTTGCCGCTCAAGGCATTGAGCGCCAGGTAGCCGGCGTAGGCCGGCACCATGTTCAACGCACCGCCGGTATGCCCCTCGGGCTGCGCCTTGAAGTCCCCGGCCTCGAGCGGCGCTCCGTCCAGGCGCACGCGGCGGGCATAGGTCATGTGCGCCACCAGCCAGAGGCCGGCGCAGGTGAGTTGGTCCAGCGCGCTGAACAGTCGGTAGACACTGGCCAGGTCCGGCTGGAGGCGGTACTGGACCAATTGATGAGCCATGCGGAAGACCGCCGCCTGGGTCTGCGGGCTATGCTGAAGCGGACCTCGGCCATGCAGCCATTGGGCATATGCCGGTTCGGCGGACGCATGGGCGGCAAGCTCTTCCGGGCTGGGCAGGATCTGGGACATGACGACTCTCCTGGGGTATGACAGGGAGTCTAGGTCGCCAGACCGAGGGGGCGCTGACATGTATCAACGCCCCGTCCGACCAATCGGGCAAGGCTGAAAGAAAATTCCGACCAGGAGGCGACATGGCGCTACTCACCTTCATCGGTGCGATCCAGGAAGTCACCGGTTCCTGCTACCTGCTGGAAACCCGTGATGGCGTACGCGTCTTGCTCGAATGCGGCATGCGCCAGGGACGCAGCCCGAGCAAAGGCACCCGCGACAACGAAGCGAGCAACCGCACGCCCTTCCCGTTCGACCCCAAGGCACTCGACGCGGTGGTGTTGTCCCATGCCCATCTCGACCACAGCGGCTTGCTGCCGCGCCTGGCAAAGGAAGGCTACAAGGGGCCGATCTATGCCACCGAATCCTGCTGCGACCTGCTGGAGCTGATGCTGATGGACTCGGCGCACATCCAGGAAAAGGACGCCGAGTGGGAGAACAAGTGGCGCGCCCGCCTCAACCGGCCGTCGGTCCAACCGCTGTACACCCTGGAGGACGCCTCCCGCGCGCTGAACCAGCGCCGGCCGGTCAGCTATGGCAGCACGGTCGAAGTGGCGCCGGGCATTCGCATCACCTTCCACAACGCCGGCCATATCCTCGGCTCGGCCATCGTCGAGATCGAGATCCACGAATTCGGCACGACCCGCCGCCTGGTGTTTTCCGGCGACCTGGGCAGTACCTGCTCGCCACTGATGCGCACGCCAACGCCGCTGACCCGCGCCGACGTGGTCTTGCTGGAGTCCACCTACGGCGACCGCGATCATCGCGACGCCAACGAGACGCTGCTGGAACTGGCCGGAATCCTGGCGCAGGCCCAGCGTGACGGCGGCAACGTGCTGATCCCGTCCTTCGCCGTCGGTCGCACCCAGGACCTCATCTACTATCTGGGCCGTTTCTACCAGGAAGGTCGCCTGCCGCAGCAGGTGGTCTACCTCGACAGCCCAATGGCCGCCCAGGCCAACCGCATCTACCTGCAGCACATCGGCGAAATCGCCGACGTCGACCGCGAATACATGCGCGGCACCGGCACGGCGAAGGTGGGCGAATGGCTGCCGATCCTGCGCACCACCCAGAGCGCCGAGGAGTCCATGGCGCTGAACCGCATCCAGAGCGGCGCGATCATCATCGCCGGCAGCGGCATGTGCACCGGCGGACGGATCGTCCACCACCTCAAGCACAACCTCTGGCGCGAGGAGTGCCATATCGTCTTCCCCGGCTTCCAGGCCAAGGGCACACTGGGCCGCGCCATCGTCGACGGCGCCGAGTCGGTGCGCATCCTGCGCCAGCGCATCGGTGTGAAAGCGCAGATCCACACCCTCGGCGGGTTCTCCGCGCATGCCGGACAATCGCAATTAATTCAGTGGGTTGGCCACTTCGAGCACAAACCCGAGCTATACCTGATACATGGCGAACGAGAAAAAATGGATGCGCTGCAGAAAGCACTCCACGAGCGCCTGAACTGGAACGCAAACATTCCGGAACCGGGGGACCGGATAGCGATCTGAAGTGGAGGTCTCACGGACTGTCACACCCCGCGTGTCAGACTGCACAGGCCTCCTGCATGAGACCTGTGCATGACGCACGCGATTTCCGTCCCGACGACACCTTGCGTGACAGGCCGCGGCGCATGGACAGGCCAACAGGGGTTGATGAACAAGGAGTATCAACATGCCCTATGAGCCCGACGACTACCTCTCCAGGCACTTCCAGACCAGCGGCACCGACCTGACGCAGAAGATCGAGGAGCTGGCCGAACTGGCCGCCCCCGGCAACAGCCAGAACCTGCCGCTCTACCGCGAGATGCTCACCACCGTAGCCCGCATGGCCCAGGCCGACCGCAACCGCTGGGACGCCAAGATCATGCTGCAGACCCTGCGCGAGATGGAGCATGCCTTCAGCACCCTGGAGCAGTTCAAGCGTCGCCGCAAAGTCACGGTATTCGGTTCGGCCCGCACACCGGTCGACCATCCCGTCTACACCCTGGCCCGCGAATTGGGCGAAACCCTGGCCCGCTACGACATGATGGTCATCACCGGCGCCGGTGGCGGCATCATGGCGGCGGCCCATGAAGGCGCCGGACTGGAAAACAGCCTCGGTTTCAACATCACCCTGCCCTTCGAGCAGCACGCCAACCGCATCGTGGACGGTACCAGCAACCTGCTGTCGTTCCACTTCTTCTTCCTGCGCAAGCTGTTCTTCGTCAAGGAAGCGGACGCCCTGGTGCTCTGCCCCGGCGGCTTCGGCACTCTCGACGAGGCGCTGGAAGTGCTCACCCTGATCCAGACCGGCAAGAGCCCGCTGGTCCCCGTGGTGCTGCTCGACCAGCCCGGCGGGCATTACTGGGATCACGCACTGGAATTCATCAAGGAACAACTGGAAGACAACGGCTATATCCTGCCCAGCGACATGAACCTGATGAAGCTGGTGCACTCGGCCGACGAGGCAGCGGAAGAGATCGCCCAGTTCTACAGCAACTTTCACTCCAGCCGCTGGCTCAAGGATCGCTTCGTGATCCGCCTGAACCACCCCCTGAGCACTCGCGCGCTGGAACTACTGGAGCAGGAGTTCGGCAGCCTCTGCGTGAGCGACGGCTTCCACCAGCAGCCCTACAGCGAATCGGAACTGGATGAGCCGGAGTTCTCCCACCTCACCCGCCTGGCCTTCGCCTTCAATGGACGCGACCAGGGGCGGCTGCGTGAACTGCTGAACTTCATCAACCAGCCGGAAAACTGGGCACGTTGATTCACAGCCCCAAAATGACGAAGGCACCCGAGTGGGTGCCTTCATCGTTTCAGTCGTCCGACCGTCGACCGCTCAAGAGTCGACTGATGGCTTCCATCGAGTATCCCCGATAGCTCAGGAACCGCCCCTGCTGGGCTCGCTCGCGGGCGTCCTGCGGCAGCCGGGCGAACTTGCGGCGCCAGACTTCGCGCAGGTTCTCGCTCCAGTCGACATCCGACTCGCTCAAGGCGCTGTCGATCTCGCCACGGGGCAGGCCGCGTTGCGAAAGCTCCTCGCGAATCCGCACCGGACCGTAACCGGCCCGCGCACGGCTGGCGATGTAGCTTTCCAGGTAGCGGCTTTCATTGAGCAGCCCCTCCTCGGCCAAACGGTCGAGGGCGGGGTCGATCAGTTCCTGCGCTGCACCGCGTTGCCGCAGCTTGCGCGAGAGCTCCGCCCGGCCATGCTCGCGTCGCGCCAGCAGGTCCATGGCGACCCGCCGCACCGCGACGGGGTTATCGAGCTCGACGGACATGGCTATCAGTAGTCGGCTTCAGCTTCCGCTTCGGCTTCCGCCGCCGCGAGCTCGGCCTTGGTCGGCGCCGGCTGATTGGTCAGCAGTTGCTCGCGGATGGCCTTGTCGAGGGTGTTGCAGATTTCGGTATTGTCTTCCAGGAACTTGGCGGCATTGGCCTTGCCCTGGCCGATCTTGTTGCCCTGGTAGCTGTACCAGGCGCCGGACTTCTCGATCAGGCCCAGTTGCACGCCCAGGTCGATGATCTCGCCGGTGCGGTAGATGCCGCGGCCGTACATGATCTGGAATTCAGCCTGACGGAAGGGCGGCGCGACCTTGTTCTTCACGACCTTGACGCGGGTTTCGCTGCCGACCACCTCGTCGCCTTCCTTCACCGCGCCGGTACGACGGATGTCGAGACGGACGGAGGAGTAGAACTTCAGCGCGTTACCGCCGGTGGTGGTTTCCGGGTTGCCGAACATCACGCCGATCTTCATACGGATCTGGTTGATGAAGATGACCAGGCAGTTGGCGTTCTTGATGTTGCCGGTGATCTTGCGCAGGGCCTGGGACATCAGGCGCGCCTGCAGGCCGACGTGCTGATCGCCCATCTCGCCTTCGATTTCGGCCTTGGGTACCAGGGCCGCCACGGAGTCGACGATGATCACGTCAACGGCGTTGGAGCGCACCAGCATGTCGGTGATTTCCAGGGCCTGTTCGCCGGTGTCCGGCTGGGAAACCAGCAGGTCGTCGACGTTGACGCCCAGCTTGCCGGCGTAGTCCGGGTCCAGCGCGTGTTCGGCGTCGACGAAGGCGCAGGTGGCGCCGGCCTTCTGGGCCTGGGCGATGACCGACAGGGTCAGGGTGGTCTTACCCGAGGATTCCGGACCGTAGATCTCGACGATACGGCCCTTCGGCAGGCCGCCGATGCCCAGGGCGATGTCCAGGCCCAGCGAGCCGGTGGAGATGGCCGGAATGGCCTGACGCTCATGGTCGCCCATGCGCATGACCGCGCCTTTGCCGAATTGGCGTTCGATCTGTCCCAGGGCCGCGGCCAGGGCGCGCTTCTTGTTCTCGTCCATTGAAGTCCTCGCGAAGTCAGGGGGCCGGACGGCCACGAACAACTGTATAAGTAGCCAGTATTATTCCACAGGGCAAGCCGCTCGCCTACCCCTGGAGCGGATTTTCCCCGTCCGCCAGTCGCAACAGCCCGGCCAGAGCGGTCGCCACGGTCTGCCGGCGCACAGCCTCCCGATCGCCGGCATACAAACGGCGTTCGCTGAACACTTGTTCGCCTTTCCGCCAGGCCAGCCAGACGGTGCCTACAGGCTTCTCGGCAGAACCGCCATCCGGACCGGCAACTCCGCTGACCGCCACGGCGATATCCGCACCGCTGCGCGGCAAGGCTCCGGCAACCATGGCTTCGACCACCTCGCGACTGACGGCGCCGACCTTGGGGAACAGCTCGGCCGGCACGTCCAGCTGGCGGGTTTTCTGCGCATTGGAGTAGGTGACGTAACCAGCCTCGAACCAGGCCGAGCTGCCGGGAATGCGCGTGATCGCCTCGGCGATCCCGCCGCCGGTGCAGGATTCGGCGGTGGTGACGCGCAGCTTGCTGGCGGCCAGCCGCTCACCCAGTCGGGCGGAGAGTTCAGTGATCGAAGAATCGGTGACGGGCACGGTGCGCTCCGGGGTTAAAGAAGGTCAGGCGGATACCGTACACTAGGCGCTTTTGCATGTTGAAGCCGGACAGCCAGAAGCCATGAGTCAGAGCGACCTCTCCGCCCACACACCGATGATGCAGCAGTACTGGAAGCTGAAGAACCAGCATCCGGATCAGTTGATGTTCTACCGCATGGGCGACTTCTACGAACTGTTCTATGAGGACGCCAAGAAGGCCGCCAAGCTGCTCGACATCACCCTGACCGCGCGCGGCCAGTCCGCCGGCAATTCCATTCCCATGGCCGGCATCCCCTTCCACTCCGCCGAAGGCTACCTGGCCAAGCTGGTGAAGCTGGGCGAATCGGTGGTGATCTGCGAGCAGATCGGCGACCCGGCCACCAGCAAGGGCCCGGTGGAGCGCCAGGTGGTGCGCATCCTGACTCCCGGCACCGTCAGCGACGAAGCGCTGCTGGACGAGCGCCGCGACAACCTGATCGCCGCCGTGCTGGGCGATGAACGGCTGTTCGGCCTGGCCGTGCTGGACATCACCAGCGGCCGCTTCAACGTCCAGGAAATCAAAGGCTGGGAAACCCTGCTGGCCGAACTGGAGCGGATGAACCCCGCCGAGCTGCTGATCCCCGACGACTGGCCCCAGGGCCTGCCGGCGGAGAAACGCCGTGGCGCGCACCGCCGCGCGCCCTGGGACTTCGATCGCGACTCGGCGAAAAAGAGCCTGTGCCAGCAATTCGGCGTGCAGGACCTCAAGGGCTTCGGCTGCCAGGAACTGACCCTAGCCATCGGCGCCGCCGGCTGCCTGCTGGCCTACGCCAAGGAAACCCAGCGCACCGCCCTGCCGCACCTGCGCAGCCTGCGCCATGAGCGCATCGACGATACGGTGATCCTCGACGGCGCCAGCCGCCGCAACCTGGAGCTGGACACCAATCTCGCCGGTGGCCGCGACAACACCCTGCAATCGGTGGTCGACCGCTGCCAGACCGCCATGGGCAGCCGCCTGCTGACCCGCTGGCTGAACCGCCCGCTGCGCGACCGCGCCGTGCTCGAAGCGCGTCAGGAGTCCATCGCCTGCCTGCTGGAGCGCTATCGCTTCGAGATCCTCCAGCCGCAGCTGAAGGAAATTGGCGACGTCGAGCGCATCCTGGCCCGTATCGGCCTGCGTAACGCCCGCCCCCGCGACCTCGCCCGCCTGCGCGATGCCCTGGCCGCCCTGCCCGAGCTGCAGAACGGCATGACCGAACTGGAAGCCCCGCACCTGGGTCAACTGGCGGTCAATATCCGCACCTACCCGGAACTGGCTGACCTTCTGGCCCGCGCCGTGATCGAGAATCCGCCGGCGGTGATCCGCGATGGTGGTGTGATTGCCCGTGGCTACGACGCCGAGCTGGATGAGCTACAGATGCTCAGCGAGAACGCCGGCCAGTACCTGATGGACCTGGAAACCCGGGAAAAGGCCCGCACCGGCCTGCCGAACCTGAAGGTCGGCTACAACCGTATCCACGGCTACTACATCGAACTGCCCCGCGTCCAGGCCGAGCAGGCGCCTGCAGACTATATCCGTCGGCAGACCCTGAAAGGCGCCGAGCGCTTCATCACTCCGGAGCTGAAGGCCTTCGAAGACAAGGCGCTGTCGGCCCAGAGCCGCGCCCTGGCCCGTGAGAAACAGCTTTACGAAGAACTGCTGGAACTGCTGATCGCCCAGTTGGCGCCGCTGCAGGACACCGCCGCTGCTCTGGCCGAACTGGATGTGCTGTCGAACCTTGCCGAACGCGCGTTGAACCTCGATCTGAACCGCCCGCGCTTCGTCGAGGAGTCGGGCATCCTGATCGAGCAGGGCCGCCACCCGGTGGTCGAGCAGGTTCTGGACACGCCGTTCGTCGCCAACGACCTGAACCTCGACCAGGACACCCGCATGCTGGTGATTACCGGCCCGAACATGGGCGGTAAATCGACCTATATGCGGCAAACGGCGCTGATCGTGCTGCTGGCGCACATCGGCAGCTTCGTTCCCGCGGCGCGCTGCGAGCTGTCGCTGGTGGACCGCATCTTCACTCGTATCGGCTCTTCCGACGACCTCGCTGGCGGCCGCTCCACCTTCATGGTGGAGATGAGCGAAACCGCGAACATCCTGCACAACGCCACTGACCGCAGCCTGGTGCTGATGGACGAAGTGGGCCGTGGCACCAGCACCTTCGATGGCCTGTCGCTTGCCTGGTCCGCCGCCGAGCATCTGGCCAGGCTGCGCGCCTTCACCCTGTTCGCGACCCACTATTTCGAGCTGACCGTACTGCCGGAAAGCGAACCGGCGGTGGCCAACGTGCACCTCAACGCCACCGAGCACAACGAGCGCATCGTCTTCCTGCACCACGTACTGCCCGGCCCGGCCAGCCAGAGTTACGGCCTGGCAGTTGCGCAACTGGCCGGGGTTCCGGGTGCGGTAATTCAGCGCGCCCGCGAACACCTGGCTCGTCTGGAAACCACCAGCCTGCCCCACGAAGCCCCGCGCTCGAATGACCCGAAAAGCCCGACGCCGCTGCAGAGCGACCTGTTCGCCAGCCTGCCGCACCCGGTTGTCGACGAGCTGATGCGCATCAGTCCCGACGACCTGACACCGCGCCAAGCTCTCGATTTGTTATATGCATGGAAGATGCGAGTCTGACGGACCGTGAAACAAGCTGCTAGAATCGCGCGCGCTTTGCCGCCCGCCTGAGGAGAGAATTAGAAAATGACCTTCGTCGTCACCGACAACTGCATCAAGTGCAAATACACCGACTGCGTGGAAGTCTGCCCGGTCGACTGCTTCTACGAAGGCCCGAACTTCCTGGTCATTCACCCGGACGAGTGCATCGACTGCGCCCTGTGTGAACCGGAGTGCCCGGCCCAGGCGATCTTCTCCGAGGACGAGGTCCCGGATGGCATGCAGGAATTCATCGAGCTGAACAAGGATCTGGCCGACGTCTGGCCGAACATCACCGAGAAGAAGGATTCGCTGCCGGACGCCGAAGAGTGGGATGGCAAGCCGAACAAGCTGCAACACCTGGAGCGTTGATCTCAGCAATCTGCAGAAACATGAAGGCCCGCCTCGCGCGGGCCTTTTGCTTTCAGCTGCAGCACTTTTCTGCGGGCAAAAAAAAGGGGCGGGATAACCCGCCCACTCTTTCTTCCTTTCTTCATCATCCTGATGAATCGCATCCTGCGATGTCCTGACCGGTATCCTTACCGGGTGCGCCTTTCCGTGTACGCAGGAGTGATATTACTCGGCTCCCGCAGCGCAGCAACCGGGGCAGTTTGCCCCAAGAGCCCGCCGCTCACGCTGACAAAGAACAATAAAATCCTTATAAAATAATAAGATAAAAAATTAAGAAGCCCTGGCGAGCAGTATTTCAAGCTGAATGCTCACACGTCTTGTAAGCGGATGCTTACATCACGACGCATAAAAAAGCCCGGAATTCTCCGGGCTTTTTCGTGGTCGACCTTGGTTATCGGATCGAGGCGTTACTGGAACAGGGCATCGCTGGAGAGACCGTTCTTCTCGAGGATCTCACGCAGACGCTTGAGGGCCTCGACCTGGATCTGGCGAACCCGCTCGCGGGTCAGGCCGATTTCCTGCCCAACCTCTTCCAGGGTGCTGCTTTCATGCCCGCGCAGGCCGAAGCGGCGAATCACCACTTCCCGCTGCTTATCGGTCAGCTCCGACAACCACAGGTCGATGCTCTCGCTCAGATCGTCATCCTGCAGCAACTCGCAGGGATCGGTGGGCCGATCGTCCGTGAGCGTGTCGAGCAGCGTCTTGTCGGAATCCGGGCCGAGCGAGACGTCCACGGAGGTCACCCGCTCGTTGAGACCGAGCATGCGCTTGACCTCGTCCACCGGCTTCTCGAGCAGGTTGGCGATTTCCTCGGGAGAAGGCTCGTGGTCCAGCTTCTGGGTCAGCTCGCGAGCCGCCCGCAGGTAGACGTTGAGTTCCTTGACCACATGGATCGGCAGGCGAATGGTGCGGGTCTGGTTCATGATGGCCCGTTCGATGGTCTGTCGAATCCACCAGGTCGCATAGGTGGAGAAGCGGAAGCCACGCTCCGGATCGAACTTTTCCACCGCCCGGATCAGCCCGAGGTTGCCCTCTTCGATCAGATCGAGCAGCGAGAGGCCACGATTGACGTAGCGCCGCGCGATCTTCACCACCAGACGCAGGTTACTCTCGATCATCCTCCGCCGGCCGGCCGGATCGCCCCTCTGCGCAAGACGCGCGAAGTGGACTTCTTCTTCCGGGGTCAGCAGCGGCGAAAAGCCGATTTCATTCAGATACAGCTGGGTCGCATCGAGCGCCCGGGTGTAGTCGATGTGCTTGTGTTGCTTGAGAGAGGAGAGTGGAGAGGCTTTGGGAGTGACTTGAAGCGATACCTGCTCTTCGGCAAGCGACTCTTCAAAGATGATGCCGGGCTCGAGAAGGAGCACTTCATCATCGACGTCAAACTCCGGCCCTTCTTTTTTGAGTGCCATGTCGTTATCCCTTGCTGAGTTCGACAACAAGCCCCGGTGCGTCCTTATCCTTAGGACACCGAGGCCCGCTCACCCACGCAGGGGAACAGCAAACGTCAACGATTTGGCAGGTATTGCAGAGGATCGACAGGTTTACCCTGGCGGCGAATCTCAAAGTGCAGCTTCACCCGGTCAGTCCCTGTGGAGCCCATCTCGGCAATGTTCTGCCCGACTTTGACCTGTTGCCCTTCCCGCACCAGCAACCTGCGGTTGTGACCGTAGGCGCTTACGTAGGTATCGCTGTGCTTGATGATCACGAGTTCGCCGTAGCCCCGCAAACCACTACCGGCGTACACCACCGTGCCATTAGACGCAGCCAAGACAGGCTGGCCCAATTGCCCGGCTATATCAATCCCTTTATTCAAACTGCCGTTTGATGCAAAACGCCCAATCAGCGTGCCATTGGTTGGCCATATCCAGCCACTTACACCACCGCCCGAGGGTGCCGGAGTTGGGCTGCTGGCGCTGGCCTGCGACGAGGGCGCTGTAGCGGAAGAAGTCGGTTTACTGGCACTGGACGTATCGGAAGCCGGTTTATTGACAACCACCGGGGCGACAGGCGCGGTAGTTTTGGCGACAGACGGTTGTGTCGCAGACGGGCCGCCATCGAAACGAATCGTTTGTCCGGGCCGGATGGTGTAAGGCGCGTCGATCTTGTTGCGTGCGGCCAGGGCTTTCCAGTCCCAGCCATAGCGGAAGGCAATGGAGTACAGGGTGTCGCCGCGACGTACCACGTACTGGCCGCTGGTCACCGCCGGTTTGCGCGCGGACGCGCCGCCGTCGACCACGGTGGTGCCGCTGCGAGATGAGGTAGAACAGGCCGCCAGCAGAGAGCAAACGGCAATGGCCAGCACAGCGTGGCCCAGGCCCTTGATCCAGTTCCGTTGTCGCAGGGTCGCTGTCAAGCTCACCCATCCCCCTTATCCATGAAATTACGTCCAGCCTGTCGGCCAGTATTGTATCCGCTGTCGCTGCGCGCGTTTCAGCCCAGCGGGCCGTTGAGCAGCGGAACGAAACGCACGGAGTCCAGCACCTGGCGCTGGAAACCCTCTTCGGTGCGGACGATCAGCAGCAGCTGCTGAACCTCGCCGGCCCCTACCGGAATCACTAGGCGCCCGCCAGGGGCCAGCTGGTCCAGCAGGGCTTGCGGAACTTCTGCCGCCGCCGCGGTAACGATGATGCCGTTGTAAGGCGCCAGCGCCGACCAGCCTTCCCAGCCATCGCCCCAACGAAAGACAACATTTCGCAGGTTTAGCTCCGCAAGTCGCTCTTTGGCACGATCCTGCAGCGCCTGGATGCGCTCGACCGAGAACACCCGTTCGACCAGCTGCGACAGCACGGCAGTCTGGTAACCGGAGCCAGTGCCGATCTCCAGCACCTTGTCGAGGGGGCCGGCAGCCAGCAACAGCTCGGTCATCCGCGCCACCATGAAGGGCTGCGAGATGGTCTGGTTATGCCCGATGGGCAGTGCCGTGTCCTCGTAGGCGCGATGCGACAGCGCCTCGTCGACGAACAGATGACGCGGCGTGCGGCGAATCACTTCGAGCACATGGGCGTTGGACAGGCCTTCCTCGTACAAGCGCTGGATCAGCCGCTCGCGGGTGCGCTGGGAGGTCATCCCAATCCCGCCGCGGCGAGACATTTCATTGGCCATGGTCGAGCCCTCCGATCCAATCGCCAAGGATATTGAACGCCTCGCGGAAGGTCCGGTCCATCTGCAGCGGGGTGATGGATACGTAGCCCTGCATCACCGCATGGAAATCAGTGCCCTCCCCGCCATCCTCGGCATCGCCGGCGGCGGCGATCCAGTAGCCTTCCTTGCCGCGCGGATTGACCACCTTCACCGGCGCGGCGGCGCGGGCGCGATGGCCCAGGCGGGTCATCTGGATGCCTTTGATGCGCTCCAACGGCAGGTTGGGGATGTTCACGTTGAGCACGGTGCGCGGCGGCAGATCGAGCTTTTCGTGGGACTCCACCAGCAGGCGGGCGAAGTGCATCGCGGCAGGCAGGTTGTCCGTCAGGCGCGAGCACAGCGAAAAGGCGAACGCCGGGCGGGACAGGAAACGCCCTTCCAGGGCAGCTGCCACGGTGCCCGAATAGAGCACGTCGTCCCCCAGGTTGGCGCCCAGGTTGATACCCGACACGACCATGTCCGGCAGCTCGTCCAGCAGGCCGTTGAGGCCCAGGTGCACGCAGTCGGTCGGAGTGCCGTTGAGGCTGATGAAGCCATTGCCCAGTCGATGGGGATGCAGCGGCCGGTCCAGCGTCAGCGAGCTGCTCGCTCCGCTACGGTCGGCTTCCGGGGCGATCACGACGCAGTCCGCATGATCGGACAGCGCGTCGTAAAGCGCGGCGATACCGGGTGCAGTCACCCCGTCGTCGTTGGCAATCAATATGCGCATGGGTTTTCCGTCTGCCCTGCCGGCACGAGTTCGATCAGCTCGCGCACGACCGCGGTGGCGAAGCAGCCAGCCGGCAGGACGAATTCCAGTTGCAGAATGTCAGGGGCGGGATAATGCCATGCCAGGCCCGGGATGGGGAGGCGCAGAATGCGCCGTTCGTGCGCCAGGTCCGCACCGGCAAGCCACTGGCAAAGCGCCATCTCCGCCTGCTGCACGCTGCGCTCGATGTCGCCGGGCGCACCGCAGGCCGGAGAATCGCCCTCGCCCCACATCGGCCCGGTGGGATGCAGGTCCAGCGCGGCGAGGCGCGGATCGGTGCATTCCGCCTCGCCCGCCGGGAAGAAGCTGCGACTGTCGGTGAACGCCAGCAGATCGCCGACCTGGGCCTGGTTCCAGCTTCCTTGTGCCACGCGCCGCGCCAGCACCTGGTTGAACAGGTAACTGCGTGCGGCCGAGAGCAGGCGCGAGCGGATATTGCGGTGATCCGGCAATTTGCCGCGCTCGGCGAAGGCCCGCGCGTCGAAGACGTTGCCACCGTCATGGCCGAAGCGCTGCGTGCCGAAGTAGTTGGGCACGCCCATCGCCGCGACGGCCTTCAGCCGCGCATCCAATTGCTCGCGGTCCGCCTGCAGCTCGGTCAGGCGCAGGGTGAAGCCATTGGCGGAATGCGCGCCGCGCTGCAGTTTACGGCGATGGCGGTTGCGTTCGAGGATGCGCAGGCTGTCGTCTTCGGCGGCGGACAGGTCCGGGTCGGCCTTGCCCGGCAGGTGCAGGCTGAACCACTGGCGGGTCAGTGCCTGGCGGTCCTTGAGGCCGGCGTAGCTGATCATCTTCACCGGCACGCCGGCGGCACGGGCCAGGCGGCGCGCCGCCTCTTCGGTGTTCAGGCCGCGCTTTTCCACCCACAGCCACAGGTGTTCGCCGTCACCCGCCAGCGGAATGTCCAGCACTTCGTCGACCTGGAAGTCCTCAGCCACGGCCTTCAACACGCCGCGCCCGCAAGGCTCTCCGTGGGCGCGCGGCCCCAGCAGATCCAGCTCGGTCATGCGCGGCTCAGCAGGGCGACAGCGTGTACCGCGATGCCCTCTTCGCGGCCGGTGAAGCCGAGTTTCTCGGTGGTGGTGGCCTTGACGTTGACCTGGTCGAGCCCGACCTTCAGGTCGGCGGCGATGGTCTCGCGCATGGTCTGGATATGCGGCGCCATCTTCGGTGCCTGGGCGATGATGGTGGTGTCGACGTTTTCCACTTTCCAGCCCTTGGCCTCGACCAGCCCCAGCACGTGGCGCAGCAGCGCGCGGCTGTCGGCGCCCTTGAATTGCGGGTCGGTGTCGGGGAAATGCTTGCCGATATCGCCCAGCGCACAGGCGCCCAGCAGCGCATCGGAAAGGGCATGCAGCAGCACGTCGCCGTCGGAATGGGCGATCAGCCCGAACTTGTGGGGAATGCGCACGCCGCCGAGGGTGATGAAGTCGCCCTCGCCGAAGCGGTGCACGTCGTAGCCATGTCCGATACGCATGAAAAAACGCCCTGTTGAAGTCAGGGCGTTGATTCTACCGGATCACTGCCCCAAGGGGGTCAGCCACAGAGCGCCGCAGCATGGTGGCGCAGGTGATCCTCGATGAAGCTCGCAATGAAGTAGTAGCTATGGTCATAGCCCGGCTGCAGGCGCAGCTCCAGCGGGTGACCGGTAGCTGCTGCCGCTTCGCGCAGGGCTTCGGGCTTGAGCTGGACGGCCAGGAAGTCATCGCGGTCGCCCTGATCCACGAGGATCGGCAGGCGCTCGCTGGCATTGGCCAGCAACTCCACCGCGTCCCACTCGCGCCACGCAGCCGGGTCCTCGCCGAGGAAACGTCCCAGCGCCTTCTGCCCCCAGGGGCAATCGCTCGGGTGGGTGATGGGCGCGAACGCCGACAGCGACAGGTAGCGCCCCGGATTGCGCAGCGCACAGACCAGCGCGCCGTGGCCGCCCATGGAGTGGCCGGTGATGCCGCGCCGCTGGGAGACCGGGAAGTTCGCCTCGATCAGCGCCGGCAGCTCCTGCACCACATAGTCGTGCATGCGGTAATGGCGCGACCAGGGCTCCTGATTCGCGTTGACGTAGAAGCCGGCGCCGAGACCGAAATCCCAGGCGCCATCCGGGTCGCCCGGCACCTCGGGGCCGCGCGGACTGGTATCCGGCGCGACTATCACCAAGCCCAGTTCGGCCGCCATGCGCTGGGCGCCGGCCTTCTGCATGAAGTTCTCGTCGGTGCAGGTCAGGCCGGACAACCAGTACAGCACCGGCAGGCCCGCCTCGGGCTCGGCCTGGGGCGGCAGGTAGACCGCGAAGACCATGTCGCAGCCGAGGGTTTCGGAACGGTGGCGATAGCGCTGGTGCCAGCCGCCAAAACTCTTCTGGCTGCTGATGAGTTCGATGGAATCCGCCATGGAAACCTCCTCCTGTGAAGCCGGGCGCTCGCGCGCCCGGCACTTCGATCAGTAATGGATGACGGAACGGATGCTCTTGCCTTCGTGCATCAGGTCGAAAGCCTCGTTGATCTTCTCCAGGCCCATGGTGTGGGTGATGAAGGTATCCAGCGGGATTTCGCCCTTCTGCGCCTTCTCCACGTAGCTCGGCAGCTCGGTGCGGCCTTTTACGCCACCGAAGGCGGAACCGCGCCAGACGCGGCCGGTGACCAGCTGGAACGGACGGGTGCTGATTTCCTGGCCGGCACCGGCGACGCCGATGATGGTGGATTCGCCCCAGCCCTTGTGGCAGCACTCCAGCGCCGCGCGCATCAGTTGCACATTGCCGACGCACTCGAAGGAATAGTCCACACCACCGTCGGTCATTTCGACGATGACGTCCTGGATCGGCTTCTGGTGGTCCTTCGGATTGACGAAGTCGGTGGCGCCCAGTTCCTTGGCGATATCGAACTTGGACGGGTTGATGTCGATGGCAATGATGCGCGAGGCCTTGGCCATCTTCGCGCCGATGATCGCCGCCAGGCCGATGCCGCCCAGGCCGAAGATGGCAACGGTGGCGCCCTCTTCCACCTTGGCGGTGTTCAGCACCGCGCCGATGCCAGTGGTCACGCCGCAGCCGAGCAGGCAGACCTTCTCCAGCGGTGCCTCTTCGGGGATCTTGGCCAGGGAGATTTCCGGCAGCACGGTGTACTCGGAGAAGGTCGAGCAGCCCATGTAGTGGAAGATCGGCTCGCCCTTGTAGGAGAAGCGACTGGTGCCGTCAGGCATCAGGCCCTTGCCCTGGGTGGCACGCACGGCCTGGCAGAGGTTGGTCTTGCCGGATTTGCAGAATTTGCACTCACGGCATTCGGCGGTGTACAGCGGGATCACGTGGTCGCCCACTTTCAGCGAGGTCACGCCCTCGCCCACCGCCTCGACGATGCCACCGCCTTCGTGGCCGAGGATGCAGGGGAACACGCCCTCGGAATCCTGGCCGGACAGGGTGTAGGCATCGGTATGGCAGACACCGGTGGCGACGATGCGTACCAGCACTTCGCCTTTCTGCGGCGGCGCCACATCGACTTCGACGATTTCCAACGGCTGGTTGGGAGCGAAGGCGACGGCGGCACGGGACTTGATCATCTGGAAACTCCTGAACGAAGGAAAACGACAACGCCCGCCTGGGCGGACGGGTTCGGCGCTCTGCGCCGGGAAACCGGGACGGGACCGGGCCACGTCGGGGAATGCTCAGGGCGGCTCGCAGAAAGTGCACCCTAAAGCCTTCGAAGTGTAGAAAACCCCGTTTCAGGGAATAATCAGGCAATAATCAAAACATTATTGCCATACAGGGACAATCCAGATGCACCGCTGGGAAGGACTGGACGAATTCGTCGCCGTCGCCGAAACCGGCCAATTCACCGCCGCCGCCGAGCGCCTGGGCGTGTCGTCGTCCCATGTCAGCCGCCAGGTGGCGCGGCTGGAAGAGCGCCTGCAGACCCGCCTGCTCTATCGCAACACCCGCAAGGTGACGCTGAGCGAGGCCGGGCAGACCTTCCTGCAGCATTGCCGGCGCCTGCAGGATGCCCGTGAGGAAGCGCTGCGCGCGGTCAGCGATCTGTCCGCCGAACCCAAGGGCCTGCTGCGCATGACCTGCGCGGTAGCCTACGGTGAGCGCTTCGTGGTGCCGCTGGTGAATGAGTTCATGGCGCACTTCCCTCAGTTGCGGGTGGAGATCGAACTCTCCAACCGCCAGCTCGACCTGCTCCATGAAGGCTTCGACCTGGCGATTCGCCTCGGCCGCCTGAGCGACTCGCGGCTGGTGGCGACGCGCCTGGCGCCACGGGTGATGTACCTCTGCGCCACCCCGGAATACCTGGCGCGCCACGGCTCGCCGCAAAGCCTGGCGGAGCTGGCGCAGCACAATTGCCTGGTGGGCAGCAGCGACCAGTGGAGCTTCCTGGAAGACGGCCGCGAAACCCAGCACCGGGTGCAGGGCAACTGGCGCTGCAACAGCGGCCAGGCGGTGCTCGATGCCGTGCTGCGCGGGTTCGGTCTGTGCCAGCTGCCGGACTATTACGTGCTGGAACATCTGCGCAGCGGGCGCCTGGTGTCCCTGCTGGAGGCCCACCAGCCGCCGAACACTGGGGTCTGGGCACTTTATCCACAGCAGCGGCACCTGTCGCCCAAGGTGCGACAACTGGTGGATCACCTCAAGGAAGGCCTGCAGCACCTTCAGCCGTCTCCGTTGCCCTGAAGCATGCACCGGGAAATCGTGTTGGCTAAAATGCGCGGTTTCCCACCCAATGCTTCAAGGACGACGCGATGTCAGCCCTATCTTCCTTCCGCGAGCGCTATCTGCTGCGCTTCTGGTCCCCCCTTCCGACCCTGGTCGCCCTGGGCGTCATTTCGGCCTACTACTTCGCCATGACCGGCACCTTCTGGGCGGTCACCGGCGAGTTCACCCGCTGGGGCGGCCACGTGCTGTCCTGGTTCGGCCAGCAGCCGCAGGAGTGGAGCTACTTCAAGATCATCGGCCTGCAGGGCACGCCGCTGGATCGCATCAATGGCGTGATGATCATCGGCATGTTCCTTGGCGCGTTGGTCTGTGCGCTCTGGGCCGGCAACGTCAGCCTGCGCTGGCCGACCAGCAAGCGTCGCCTGCTGCAGGGTCTGATCGGCGGGGTGATCGCCGGCTTCGGCGCGCGCCTGGCCATGGGCTGCAACCTGGCGGCCTTCTTCACCGGCATCCCGATGTTCTCGGTACACGCCTGGGCCTTCATGTTCTCCACCGTGATCGGTGCCTGGTTCGGGGTGAAGATCAGCCTGCTGCCCTTCCTGCGTATTCCGTTGAAGGTCGGCGGCAAGGCGGCGGCCCTGCCGAGCGCCGAGGCCCTGGCACGCCGCGCCAGGTTGCAATGGCGCCTGGGCATGGGTGTGCTGGCGATTGCCGCGCTGTTCGCCGCCTGGCGTTTCGAAGTCTCGCTGGTGCTGGGCATGGCCTGCCTGTTCGGCCTGCTGTTCGGCGGCCTGATCGAGCGCGCGCAGATCTGCTTCACCAGCGCCGCCCGCGATCTCTGGACCACCGGCCGGACCCAGGCCGCGCTGGGTATCCTGCTGGGCATGGCGGCCGCCTGTGTCGGCACCTTCGCGGCGATCCACAACGGCCTGCCGCCGAAGATCTTCTGGATGGGCCCGAACGCCGTGATCGGCGGCGTACTGTTCGGTATCGGCATCGTGCTGGCCGGCGGTTGCGAGACCGGCTGGATGTACCGCTCGATGGAAGGCCAGGTGCACTTCTGGGTGGTCGGCATCGGCAACGTGATCGGCGGCACCCTGGTCGCGGTGTACTGGGACCAGCTCGGAACCAGCCTCGCCCTGCCCTATCCGAAACTCAACCTGCTGCAGGAGTTCGGTCCCGGCGGCGGCCTGCTGATCACCTTCGCCGGCCTGGCCCTGTGCATGCTGCTGGTGCAGCTCAACGCGCAACGCTTCACTCGCAAACGGAAAACCACCAATGCCCGACACCAAGACGCCAACGCTGTCGCTTGATCTGCGCGGCGAACACTGCCCGTACAACGCCATCGCCACCCTGGAGACCCTGGAAACGCTCAAGCCGGGAGATCTGTTGGAGGTGATCACCGATTGTTCGCAGTCGGTGCATGGTATTCCGGAAGACACGAAGCGCCATGGCTATCATTGCCTGGCGGTGGAACAGCATGGTGCGTTGTTCCGCTTTCTGATCGAGGTGCCGCTGCTGGGCTGATGGGATTTTCGTAGGAGCGGACTTTGTCCGCGATGGTCTCCGGCGCGATGCGAGTCAATCGCGGACAAAGTCCGCTCCTACGCAGCCTCGAACATCAGACTCACCCTGCAGGAGCGGGCCGTGCCCGCAATCGCGCGCATGGCGCGCTCCTACAGGGAGATTCCGAAGGCTTTAGTGCTTGGCGAAATTGCGCTGCAGGCGCTGCAGGTCTTCCGGGGTGGTAACCTTGATATTGTCCACACGCCCTTCCACCATGCGCGGCTTGTAGCCCGCCCATTCCATGGCAGAAGCCTCGTCGGTGATGGCCGCATCGGCCACCAGTGCATCGGCCAGCGCGCGATGCAGCGCGCCGAGGCGGAACATCTGCGGGGTGTAGGCCTGCCAGACCACGCTGCGGTCGATGGTTTCCAGCACACGGCCATCGGCGCCGACGCGCTTGAGCGTGTCCCGCGCGGGCACGCCGAGCAGTCCCCCCACGGCGTCGAATTCCAACTCGTCCAGCAGGCGATCCAGATCGGCGCGCGCCAGATTGGGCCGGGCAGCGTCGTGCACCAGCACCCAGTCATCGATGCCGGCGCCCAGTTCGGTCAGACGCAGCAGGCCGTTGAGCACGGAATCGGCGCGCTCGCGGCCCCCTTCGGCACGCTGGATCAGCTCATTGGAAGCGCTCGGCAGCGTCGGCCACCAGGGATCGTCGGCGGCCAGACACACCACCAGGCCCTTCAGCCGCGGATGGCCGAGGAAACAGTCAAGGGTGCGTTCGAGAATGCTGCGACCGGCGAGGTCGAGGTATTGCTTGGGGCGGTCGGCGCGCATTCGCGAACCGATGCCGGCGGCCGGGATGACGGCCCAGAAGGCGGGAGTGGTCATTGCGCGAGCTGGTAGAGGGTTTCCTTGTCCTTGACCATGCCGAGTTCGTGGCGCGCACGCTCCTCGACGGTCTCGGTGCCTTTCTTGAGCTCGGCGACTTCCGCCTCGAGGATGCGGTTACGCTCGAGCAGGCGCTCGTTCTCGCCCTGCTGGTCGGCGATCTGCTTCTGCAGGTCGCGCACCTGCGCCAGGCTGCCATCGCCTACCCACAGGCGATACTGCAGGCCGGCCAGCGCCAGGATCAGCACGACGAACAGCCAGTAAGGGCTACGTAACCTCAAACCATCAGCTCCATATGCAAAGGGGTGGCTCCTGCCACCCCTTCACCGTACCAGACTCAGATCAGCCGCGGAATTCCGCGCGACCACGGTACGGCGCCTTGGCGCCCAGTTGCTCTTCGATGCGCAGCAGCTGGTTGTACTTGGAAACGCGGTCGGAGCGGCACAGGGAGCCGGTCTTGATCTGACCAGCGGCAGTGCCGACGGCCAGGTCAGCGATGGTGCTGTCCTCGGTTTCGCCCGAACGGTGCGAGATCACCGCGGTGAAGCCGGCGGCCTTGGCCATCTGGATGGCTTCCAGGGTCTCGGTCAGCGAGCCGATCTGGTTGAACTTGATCAGGATCGAGTTGCCGATCTTCTCTTCGATGCCGCGCTTCAAGATCTTGGTGTTGGTCACGAACAGGTCGTCACCGACCAGCTGCACCTTCTCGCCGATCTTGTCGGTCAGGACCTTCCAGCCAGCCCAGTCGGACTCGTCCATGCCGTCTTCGATGGAGATGATCGGGTAGCGCTGGGTCAGGCCGGCCAGGTAGTCGGCGAAACCTTCGGCGCTGAACACCTTGCCTTCGCCTTCCAGGTCGTACTGGCCGTCCTTGAAGAACTCGGAGGAGGCGCAGTCCAGGGCCAGGGTGACGTCTTCGCCCAGCTTGTAGCCGGCGTTGGCGACGGCTTCGGCGATGGCGGCCAGGGCGTCTTCGTTGGAAGCCAGGTTCGGCGCGAAGCCACCTTCGTCACCCACGGCGGTGTTCAGGCCACGGGCCTTCAGCACAGCCTTGAGGTGGTGGAAGATCTCGGCGCCCATGCGCAGCGCGTCGGCGAAGTTCTTGGCGCCAACCGGCTGGACCATGAACTCCTGGATGTCGACGTTGTTATCGGCGTGCTCGCCGCCGTTGATGATGTTCATCATCGGGACCGGCATGGAGTACTGGCCCGGGGTGCCGTTCAGGTCGGCGATGTGCACGTACAGCGGCACGCCCTTGGCCTGGGCAGCAGCCTTGGCGGCAGCCAGGGACACGGCCAGGATGGCGTTGGCGCCCAGCTTGCCTTTGTTCTCGGTACCGTCGAGCTCGATCATCGCGCGGTCCAGACCTTTCTGGTCAGCCGCGTCCTTGCCCAGCAGCAGGTCGCGGATCGGGCCGTTGATGTTGGCCACGGCCTTCAGCACGCCCTTGCCCAGGTAACGGCTCTTGTCGCCATCGCGCAGTTCGAGAGCCTCACGGGAACCGGTGGAAGCACCGGACGGGGCGCAGGCGCTGCCGACGATGCCGTTGTCCAGGATCACGTCCGCTTCAACAGTCGGGTTGCCGCGGGAGTCCAGGACCTCACGGCCCTTGATGTCGACGATCTTTGCCATTCTTGATAACACTCCGAAGATAGAGATAAACGGGGCGGCTGGTGAGACGTTCAGAACCTGCTCGATTCCGCTCAAGGCAGTATCGAGCGGATTCTCAGGCAGTCTCGATGGTGGGGAAACTCTTGACCAGGTCGTCCAGCTGCTTGAGCTGGGACAGGAAAGGCTCGAGCTTGTTCAAGCGCAGGGCGCACGGTCCGTCGCATTTCGCCTGCTCGGGCTCCGGATGGGCCTCCAGGAACAGGCCGGCCAGGCCCTGGCTCATGCCGGCCTTGGCCAGGTCGGTGACCTGGGCACGGCGGCCGCCGGCGGAATCGGCGCGACCACCCGGCATCTGCAGGGCATGGGTCACGTCGAAGAACACCGGGTACTCGAACTGCTTCATGATGCCGAAGCCGAGCATGTCCACCACCAGGTTGTTGTACCCGAAGGAGGAGCCACGCTCGCAGAGGATCAGCTGGTCGTTACCCGCCTCCTCGCACTTGCGCAGGATGTGCTTCATCTCCTGCGGCGCGAGGAACTGGGCTTTCTTGATGTTGATCACCGCGTTGGTCTTGGCCATGGCCACGACCAGGTCGGTCTGCCGGGACAGGAAGGCCGGCAGCTGGATGATGTCGCAGACCTCAGCCACCGGAGCGGCCTGATAAGGCTCGTGCACGTCGGTGATGACCGGCACCTTGAAGGTCTTCTTGATCTCTTCGAAGATCTTCAGCCCCTCTTCCATGCCCGGACCACGGAACGAAGTGATCGAGGAACGGTTGGCCTTGTCGAAGCTGGCCTTGAACACGTAGGGGATGCCGAGCTTCTCGGTCACCTTCACGTACTCTTCGCAGACCTGCATCGCCATATCGCGCGACTCCAGCACGTTCATGCCGCCGAACAGCACGAACGGCAGGTCGTTGCCGATCTGGATATCACCGACGCGGATGATCTTCTGGGTCATGCTCAGGCCTTCCCGGCTTGCTTCAGGGCGGCGTTGACGAAGCCGCTGAACAGCGGGTGGCCATCACGCGGGGTGGAAGTGAATTCCGGGTGGAACTGGCAGGCCACGAACCACGGATGGTCCGGAGCTTCCACGACTTCCACCAGCGCGCCGTCGCCGGAGCGGCCGGAAATCTTCAGGCCGGCGGCTTCCAGTTGCGGACGCAGGTTGTTGTTCACTTCATAGCGGTGGCGGTGACGCTCGACGATCACGTCCTTGCCGTAGCAGTCATGCACCAGGGTGCCGGCGGACAGCAGGCACTCCTGGGCGCCCAGGCGCATGGTGCCGCCCAGGTCGGAAGCCTCGGTGCGCACTTCGGTGGCGCCGGTGGCGTCCTGCCATTCGGTGATCAGGCCGACGACCGGGTGGCCGCTGGACTTGTCGAACTCGGTGGAGTTGGCATCGGTCCAGCCCAGCACGTTGCGGGCGTATTCGATGACAGCCACCTGCATGCCCAGGCAGATGCCCAGGTAAGGAACCTTGTTTTCGCGGGCGTACTGCACGGCGGTGATCTTGCCTTCCACGCCGCGCAGGCCGAAGCCGCCCGGAACCAGGATGGCGTCAGCGCCTTCGAGCAGGCTGGTGCCCTGCTGCTCGATGTCCTCGGAGTCGATGTAGCGCAGGTTGACCTTGGTGCGGCTCTGGATGCCGGCGTGGGTCATGGCTTCGATCAGCGACTTGTAGGCGTCGAGCAGTTCCATGTACTTGCCGACCATGGCGATGGTGACTTCACGCTCGGGGTTGAGCTTGGCGTCGACCACGCGGTCCCACTCGGACAGATCGGCCGGGCCGCACTCCAGGCCGAAGCGCTCGACGACCAGGTCATCGACGCCCTGGGCGTGCAGTACGGACGGAATGCGGTAGATGGTGTCGACGTCTTCCAGCGAGATGACCGCGCGCTCTTCCACGTTGGTGAAGAGGGCGATCTTGCGGCGGGAGGACACGTCCACCGGATGGTCGGAGCGGCAGACCAGGATGTCCGGCTGCAGGCCGATGGAGCGCAGCTCCTTGACCGAGTGCTGGGTCGGCTTGGTCTTGGTCTCGCCGGCGGTGGCGATGTACGGGACCAGAGTCAGGTGCATCAGCATGGCACGGCGCGAGCCGATCTCCACGCGCAGCTGGCGGATGGCCTCGAGGAAGGGTTGCGACTCGATGTCACCGACGGTGCCGCCGACTTCAACCAGGGCCACGTCGGCATCGCCAGCGCCCTTGATGATGCGACGCTTGATCTCGTCGGTGATGTGCGGGATCACCTGCACGGTGGCGCCCAGATAATCACCGCGGCGCTCCTTGCGGAGCACGTCCATGTAGACGCGGCCGGTGGTGAAGTTGTTGTTCTGGGTCATCGTAGTGCGAACGAAACGCTCGTAGTGGCCCAGGTCGAGGTCGGTCTCGGCACCGTCGTGGGTGACGAACACCTCACCGTGCTGGAACGGGCTCATGGTGCCCGGATCGACGTTGATGTAGGGGTCCAGCTTGAGCATCGTGATCTTCAAGCCACGCGCTTCCAGAATGGCAGCCAAGGAAGCCGAGGCGATGCCTTTCCCCAATGAAGAAACAACACCACCCGTGACGAAGATGTAGCGCGTCATGAAAAGCCCTGAATGTCAGCGTTTAGGCGGCTCGGCCGCCGGGGAAGCGAAGGTGTCGGACCGGAGTCCGGCTCACGACTTCGTCGTGATCAATAGCGAACTCCCGCTGATTCCAGGGGAATCGGCAGGAGCGATATAAGACGGGAGCGTAGTCTACCGGAAAGCGGCTATCAGCTCAAACCCGAGTCATTCGTCGGAGGTTCCCAACGCAGGGTCCAGGCCTGCCCCGGCTCCACGCGCAGCTCCGGAAGCAGCGCCACACCCAGCAGCTCGTCGGCTCGCCAGAGCAGCGGCAGCCGACCACGGAGGAACACCGGAATACCCGCTTCGTTGAGCAGGCGCTTGAGATCGCGGCGGCCGCGGCCGGGCAATACCATGACCTCCCCACCCTGGCGGTAACGGACTTCCAGCGGTCCGCGTGAAGGATCGCCCTCGAAGTGCAACGAGCCATTTCCGGGCAGCACCAGCGCCTGGGAGGCATCCGTCCAGAGCTGCGCCTGTGGCGCGAACGTGAGCCAGGTATTCGCCAACCACCAGAGCCGGCCATTGGCGCGGCGCAGTTCTCCGTCGGCGAGGCGCCAGACCGGTTCGGCATCCGCGCGCGCATCGCGCAGGTCCTGCCAGCCGGCCCAGTGCGCGCTGTCGGGCAGGCGCGCCAGGGGCGCGAGCCAGTAGCGCAGGGCATTGCGCTGGCGTGACTCGCTCAGGGAGACCAGCGGCCCGATGGCCAGGGACGGCAATGGCATTTCCCGGTAATGCGTCTGCTGGTCCGCCGCCGTCAGATCGATCTGCGCCAACTCCGCCAACAGTTCGTCGGCCGCCGCCAGATGCTCGGCACTGCGGGCAATGGATTCACCTGCCGCCGGCCAGCGCCGGGCGACGACCGGAAGCACCCGGTTGCGCAGGTAGTTGCGGTCGTAGTCGTCACTGGTATTGGAAGGATCTTCTACCCAGCCCAGGCCGTGCCGGCGGGCATAGTGTTCCAGCTCGTCGCGGGAGATACCCAGCAGCGGGCGCAGCAGAAGACCGGCGCCCAGCGGACGGCAGGCGGACATTCCCGCCAGACCGCGCACGCCAGCGCCACGGAACAGGCGGAACAGAACGGTCTCCGCCTGGTCGCCGCGGTGTTGCCCGGTCAGCAGGCACTCGCCTTCTCCCAGCAACGATGTGAATGCAGCGTAGCGAGCGTCCCGGGCAGCACGTTCGAGACTGGCGCCCGCCCCCACCTGCACGCGTTCGATCCGCAACGGCAGGCCAAGCGCGTCGCAAAAACGTTGGCAGTGTTCCGGCCACGCGTCGGCGACAACCTGCAGGCCGTGATGAACATGAACAGCGGAAATCGGCGGCAACGCCTCGCGACGGGCGAGTTGCGCCAGCAGATGCAGGAGAACGGTGGAATCCAGCCCGCCGGACAGCGCCACACGCCACGCAGGCGCACAACGCCAGGGTGCGAGTGCGGCTAGAAGTCGGTTTTCCAGGGACAAGGAGTCAAGGGACATGGCGCAGGAAGGCGGGACGGATGACGAGGCAAGGATACCTCGTCATCCACGCTGCGCCGAAGACGTCGATCAGGCGATGCCGTAGCTCATCAGGCGCTCGTAGCGGCGCGCCAGCAGCTCTTCGGTGCTCAGTTGCTTGAGGGTATCCAGCTGGCCGGTCAGGGCCTTGCGGATCGACTCGGACATCGCCGCCGGATCGCGGTGGGCGCTGCCCAGCGGCTCGGGGATGATGTTGTCGACGATACCCAGGTCCTTCAGGCGGCTGGCGGTGATACCCATGGCCTCGGCAGCATCGGGCGCCTTCTCGGCGGTGCGCCAGAGGATCGAGGCGCAACCTTCGGGCGAAATCACCGCGTAGGTGGAGTACTGCAGCATGTTCAGCTGGTCGCACACACCGATGGCCAGTGCGCCGCCGGAGCCGCCTTCGCCGATCACAGTGGCGATGATCGGAGTCTTCAGGCGCGCCATGACACGCAGGTTCCAGGCGATCGCTTCGCTCTGGCCGCGCTCTTCGGCGTCAATGCCCGGGTAGGCGCCGGGGGTGTCGATGAAGGTCAGGATCGGCATCTTGAAGCGTTCGGCCATTTCCATCAGGCGGCAGGCCTTGCGGTAGCCTTCCGGACGCGGCATGCCGAAGTTGCGGCGCACTTTCTCGCGCACTTCGCGGCCCTTCTGGTGACCGATGATCATCACCGGCTGCTCGTCCAGGCGGGCAACGCCGCCGACGATAGCGGCATCGTCGGCGAAGTGACGGTCGCCGTGCAGCTCTTCGAACTCGCCGAAGATGTGCTCGATGTAGTCGAGGGTGTAGGGGCGACGCGGATGGCGAGCGAGCTGGGCGATCTGCCAGCTGGTCAGGTTGCCGAAGATGTTCTCGGTCAGCGCCTTGCTCTTCTCCTGCAGACGGGAGATTTCGTCGGTGATGTTCAGGGCGTTGTCGTTACCGACCAGGCGCAGCTCTTCGATCTTGGCGTGCAGGTCGGCAATGGGCTGTTCGAAATCGAGAAAATTCGGGTTCATGGGCTATCCGTCGTGATGATGGCGGCAGGGCCTGGTCCGTAAAGCGCCCTACCTTACGGTATCGGGCGCAAGGGGTCGAGACTGGCGGGCGGGCGGCCTATGGCCACCGACCTCACTAGCGGTAGTTCAGGAAGACGTTGTCGCGGCCGAACTGGTCACGCAACGCTTGAATCAGGTTATCCGCAGGGTCGATCCGCCACTGCTCGCCGAACTGCAACAGGGCGCGCGCCTGCTCGCCGCTGTAGTCCACCGTGACCGGGCAACTGCCACGGTGGCGGGTGCAGAGGTCGGCCAGCCAGCGCAGGCGGTCGCCCTTGAGCGCATCGGCGTGGACGCGGACCCGCAGGCTTTCCGCCAGCGAAGTACGGGCCTCCTCCAGCCCCATCACACGCTTGGCACGCAGGCGCAGGCCGCCGGAGAAATCGTCCTGGCTGACTTCGCCCTCGATCACCACCAGCGCGTCGGTCTGCAACAGCGCCTGGTTGGCGGCGAAGGCCTCGGCGAACAGCGAGGCCTCGATACGCCCGGAGCGATCGTCCAGGGTCACGAAGCCCATCTTGTCGCCGCGCTTGTTCTTCATCACCCGCAGGTTGACGATCAGGCCGGCGACGGTCTGGGTATCACGCGCGGGTTTCAGCTCGACGATGCGCTGACGGGCAAAACGTCGTACCTCGCCTTCGTATTCATCGATCGGGTGGCCGGTCAGGTACAGGCCGAGAGTATCCTTCTCGCCCTTCAGGCGCTCCTTGAGGTTGAGCTCCTTGACCTTGCGGTGGTTGGCGTAGACATCCGCCTCGGGTTCGGCGAAGACGCCGCCGAACAGGTCCATATGGCCGCTGTCGTGGCTGCGCGACGTCTGTTCTGCGGCCTTGACGGCCTCTTCCATGGACGCCAGCAGCACGGCGCGGTTGATGTCGACATGGGCGTGGTAGGCCTTCTGCTCTTCGTGGAAGTGCGGGCCGAGGCGGTCCAGCGCACCGGCGCGAATCAGCGCCTCCAGGGTGCGCTTGTTGACGCGCTTGAGGTCGATGCGATCGCAGAAGTCGAACAGGTTCTTGAACGGCCCGCCTTCGTTGCGGCACTCGGTGATGGCTTCCACCGGGCCTTCGCCGACGCCCTTGATCGCACCCAGGCCGTAGACGATCTGACCCTCGTCATCCACGGTGAAGCGGAACTCGGAGTTGTTCACGTCCGGCGCGAGGATGCGCAGCTTCATGTGGCGGCACTCTTCGATGAGCGTCACCACCTTGTCGGTGTTCTGCATATCCGCAGTGAGTACCGCGGCCATGAACGGGGCTTTCCAATGGGTCTTCAGCCAGGCGGTCTGGTACGACACCAGGCCGTAGGCGGCCGAGTGCGACTTGTTGAAGCCGTAGCCGGCGAACTTTTCCACCAGGTCGAAGATGTTGCCCGCGAGGTTGGCGTCGATGCCGTTGCCGGCACAACCTTCGATGAAGCCGCCGCGCTGCTTGGCCATCTCCTCGGGCTTTTTCTTGCCCATCGCACGGCGCAGCATGTCCGCGCCACCAAGGCTGTAGCCCGCCATCACCTGGGCGATCTGCATTACCTGTTCCTGGTACAGGATGATGCCGTAGGTGGGCTTGAGCACGGGCTCCAGGCCGGCGTACTGGTAATCCGGGTGCGGGTAGGAGATTTCCTCGCGACCGTGCTTACGGTTGATGAAGTCGTCCACCATGCCCGACTGCAGCGGACCGGGACGGAACAGCGCTACCAGTGCGATGAGGTCTTCCAGGCAGTCCGGCTTGAGCTTCTTGATCAGCTCCTTCATGCCGCGCGATTCAAGCTGGAAGACCGCGGTGGTTTCCGCCTTCTGCAGCAGGTCGTAGGTCTTCTTGTCGTCCAGCGGGATGCGGTCGATGTCGACCAGTTCGGTCTCGCCAGCCTTCTTCTGGATGCGATGGATGATCTCCATCGCCCACTTGATGATGGTCAGGGTACGCAGGCCGAGGAAGTCGAACTTCACCAGGCCGGCGGCCTCCACGTCGTCCTTGTCGAACTGGGTCACCAGGCCGCCGCCCTCTTCGTCACAGGCGATGGGGGCGAAGTCGGTCAGCTTGGTCGGCGCGATCACCACGCCCCCTGCGTGCTTGCCGGTACCGCGGGTGACGCCTTCCAGCTTGAGCGCCATGTCCCAGATCTCCTGGGCTTCCTCGTCGCTCTGGAGGAAGTCGCGGAGCATTTCCTCCTGCTCGTAGGCCTTTTCCAGGGTCATGCCCACTTCGAAGGGAATCATCTTCGACAGCTTGTCGGCCAGGCCGTAGGACTTGCCCTGCACCCGTGCCACGTCGCGCACCACCGCCTTCGCCGCCATGGAGCCGAAGGTGATGATCTGGCTGACCGCGTTACGGCCGTAGGCGCCGGCCACGTAGTCGATCACCCGGTCACGGCCTTCCATGCAGAAGTCGACGTCGAAGTCGGGCATGGAAATACGTTCGGGGTTCAGGAAACGTTCGAACAGCAGGTCATAGGCCAGCGGGTCGAGGTCGGTGATCTTCAGCACGTAGGCCACCAGCGAGCCGGCACCCGAGCCCCGGCCGGGGCCTACCGGTACGCCGTTGTTCTTGGCCCACTTGATGAAGTCCATCACGATCAGGAAGTAACCGGGGAAGCCCATCTGGATGATGGTGCCCAGCTCGAACTCCAGGCGATCGACGTAGATCTGCCGCTTCTCTTCGTAGTTCGGCGTGGTTTCCTTCGGCCAGAGCACCGCCAGGCGCTCTTCCAGGCCCTCGTAGGACACATGGCGCAGGTACTGGTTGATGTCCATGTCGTCGTAGGGGATCGGGAAGTTGGGCAGGAAGTACTTGCCCAGCTGCACTTCGATGTTGCAGCGCTTGGCGATCTCGACGGAGTTTTCCAGGGCCTCGGGTATATCGCTGAACAGCTCGGCCATTTCCGCCGGGCTCTTCAGATACTGCTGGTCGGAATAGCTACGCGAGCGGCGCGGATCGTCCAGTGCGCGGCCTTCGCCGATGCACACGCGGGTTTCGTGGGCCTCGAAGTCTTCCTGCTTGATGAAGCGCACGTCGTTGGTCGCCACCAGCGGCGCGCCACTGCGCTCGGACAGCGCCACGGCGGCATGCACGTGCTCTTCGTCGTTGACCCGGTTGGTGCGCTGGATGTCCAGGTAGAAGCGGTCCGGGAAGACTTCCAGCCACTCGGCCAGCAGGGAATCCGCCAGGGCATTGTCGCCCGCCAGAAGGGCCATGCCGATCTCGCCTTCCTTGGAGCCGGACAGCGCGATCAGGCCTTCCGCAGCCTCCTTGACCCACTGCCGCTCGATGATGATCTCGCCGTTACGCTGGCCTTCCTGCCAGCCACGGGAGATCAGTTCGGTGAGGTTGCGGTAGCCCTTGGCGTTCATCGCCAGCAGGGTCAGGCGGGTCAGCGGGCCGTCCTCGTCGCGATTGGCCAGCCAGATGTCAGCACCGCAGATGGGCTTGATGCCGCCGCCCATCGCCGTCTTGTAGAACTTCACCAGCGAGCACATGTTGCTCAGATCGGTCACCGCCACCGCCGGCATGCCCGCCCCGCCGACCGCCTTGATCAACGGCTTGACCCGCAC
Organism: Pseudomonas sp. B1-22; assembly: GCF_050474425.1. Classification (NCBI taxonomy): domain Bacteria; kingdom Pseudomonadati; phylum Pseudomonadota; class Gammaproteobacteria; order Pseudomonadales; family Pseudomonadaceae; genus Pseudomonas; species Pseudomonas sp. B1-22. The sequence goes on from NZ_JBCHVH010000002.1 coordinate 594,336, forward strand.
CAGGCCGTCAACCAGGGAGAATTCGGTGTGCAGACGCAGGTGAACGAAGGTGGCGGTCATGGTGGTCCTTGGGCGAACGCGAAAAACGGCAAGCCCCGGATTGTACCGGGGCTCTGTGCAAAGCTACAGGGATCAATGGGCCAGCCGTCGCGCCGGCTGATTCAAGTCACCGGCAGGCCGTTGGCCGCGAGGAATTCCAGAGTAATAACAGGGTGTTACAGGATGCCGACAGGATTTTCCAGCAGCTCGCGCACCGGCCCGAAGGAACGACGGTGAATGGGCGTCGGCCCCAGGCGCTTCAGCGCCTCCAGATGCACCGGGGTCGGGTAGCCCTTGTGCCCGCCGATGCCGTAGCCGGGGTACAGCGCTTCCATTTCCTGCATCTCGCGGTCGCGGCTGACCTTCGCCAGGATCGACGCAGCGGCAATCGCCGGCACCTTGGCGTCGCCCTGCACTACCGGTGCCGACGGCACCTTGAGTTTCGGGCAACGGTTGCCGTCGATGAGCGCCAGTTTCGGCGTCACGCTCAGACCTTCCACCGCACGCTGCATCGCCAGCATGGTGGCGTGAAGGATGTTCAGTTGGTCGATCTCTTCCACTTCCGCGCGGGCGATGCACCAGGCCAGGGCCTTTTCGCGGATCTCGTCGAACAACGCCTCGCGGCGCGCTTCGCTGAGTTTCTTGGAGTCGTTCAGCCCCTTGATCGGACGCGCCGGATCGAGGATGACCGCTGCCGTTACCACGGGCCCGCACAGTGGGCCACGACCCACTTCGTCGACACCGGCGACCAGCTCCTCCACCAGGGTGAAATCCAGGCCCATCTGCATCAGTGTTTCTCCACCAGGGCGAGCACCGCTTCGGCGGCCTGCGCGGACGCATCCTGGCGCAGGGCGCGGTGGATGGCGTCGAAGGATTCGGTCTGCACGCTGCCGTCGTCCAGCAGTGGCAGTAAGGTAGTGGCCAGCGCCTCGGGGGTCGCCGCGTCCTGGATCAGCTCGGGCACCAGCAGACGCGCGGCCAGCAGGTTCGGCAGCGAAATATAGGGACTCTTCACCAGTCGCCGGAGGATGCGGTAGGTCATCGGCGCCACCTTGTAGGCGACGACCATCGGTCGTTTGTAGAGCAGCGCTTCGAGCGTGGCGGTGCCGGAGGCGATCAGCACCGCATCGCAGGCTGCCAGCGCCTCGTGGGAGGCGCCGTCGAGCAATTGCACCGGCAATTCGCGCCCCACGAGCATTTCTTCGATCTGCACGCGGCGCTCAGGACTGGCGCAGGGCAGCACGAAGCGAAGACCGGGGCGATCCTGCAGCAGGCGCTGGGCGGTATCGAGGAACAGCGCGCCGAGCTTGCCGACCTCCCCTCCCCGGCTACCGGGCAGGAGCGCAACGACGCTGGCGTCCTGCGGCAGGCCAAGACGCTCGCGCGCACCGGCGCGGTCGGCTTCCAGCGGGATGGTATTGGCCAGCGGATGGCCGACGAAACGCACCGGCACTGCATGTTCTTCGTAGAAGCGCGCCTCGAAGGGGAAGAGCGCGAGCATCAGGTCGCAGGCTTCCTTGATCTTCAGTACGCGCTTCTGCCGCCAGGCCCAGACCGACGGGCTGACGTAGTGCACCGTGCGGATACCCGCCCGGCGCAGCTTCAATTCGATGTTCAGGTTGAAGTCCGGCGCATCGATACCGATGAACACGTCCGGCTTGGCCGCAATCAGCATCTGGACGAGGTCCTTGCGCCGACGCAGCAGTTCGCGCAGGCGGCCAAGCACCTCGACCAGGCCCATGACGGCCAGGCGCTCCATCGGGAAATGCGATTGCAGCCCTTCGGCCTGCATGCGCGGGCCGCCGACACCGATGAACTCGATGTCGGGGTGACGCTGCTTGAGCGCCTGCATGAGGCCGGAGCCGAGAATATCGCCGGACGCCTCGCCCGCGACCAGGGCGACGCGCAGCTTGCGTACGGTCGGCTGCATGGTCAGCGGGTGATGCCGCGGGTGGAGCTCTGGATGGAGTCGCGGAACACCGCAACCTCCGGGAACTGCTCGGAAACCTCGACCAGTTCGGCCAGGGCTTCGTCCACCGTCAGCCCCTGACGGTATACCACCTTGTAGGCCCGACGCAGCGCCTGGATGGCCTCGGCGCTGAAACCACGCCGGCGCAGGCCCTCGAAGTTCATGCTGCGAGCCTCGGCCGGGTTGCCGAAGACCGTCACGTAGGCCGGGACGTCCTTGCCGATTGCGCTGCCCATGCCGGAGAAGCTGTGCGCGCCGATGCGGCAGAACTGGTGTACCAGGGTATAACCGGACAGGATCGCCCAGTCATCCACGTGAACATGACCGGCCAGCGCCGTATTGTTCACCAGAATGCAATTATTGCCGATCACACTGTCATGGCCGATATGCACGTAGGCCATGAGCAGGTTGTGGTCGCCGATGGTGGTTTCCGAACGATCCTGGATGGTGCCGCGATGGATGGTCACACCCTCGCGGATCACGTTGTGGTCGCCGATCACCAGGCGAGTCGGCTCGCCCTTGTACTTCAGGTCGGGAGTATCCTCGCCGACGCTGGAGAACTGAAAGATGCGATTGTGCTTGCCGATCTTCGTGGGGCCCTTGAGCACCACGTGCGGACCGATCACCGTACCTTCGCCGATCTCCACATCCGGCCCGACGATGGACCAGGGGCCCACCTCTACGTCGTCAGCCAGATTTGCGCGCGGGTCGATGATGGCGCGAGGATCGATCAAACTCATAGTTTGCGTTCCGCACAGATGATTTCGGCCGAGCATACCGGCTTGTCATCGACGGTGGCATGGCAATCGAACTTCCAGATGCCGCGCTTGACGCTGATGAACTGGGCATGCAGCTGCAGCTGGTCACCCGGCAGTACCGGCTGGCGGAAGCGCAGCTTGTCGGAGCCGACGAAGTAGTACAGGGTACCGTCGGCCGGCTTCACGTCGAGCATCTTGAAGCCGAGGATACCGGCCGCCTGGGCCATGGCTTCGATGATGAGCACGCCCGGCATGATCGGGTGCTGCGGGAAGTGGCCATTGAAGAACGGCTCGTTGATGCTGACATTCTTGTAGGCGCGAATGCGCTTGCCTTCGATGTCCAGCTCCACTACCCGATCCACCAGCAGGAAAGGGTAGCGATGAGGCAGGTATTCGCGAATCTCGTTGATGTCCATCATGTTCAGGGAAGCCTGTTCAGAAAAGGGAGACGCCAAAAAATGCGTGGATCACGCATCTGATGGATCGTCGCCGCTCGGGGTCACGGCAGCCACGCGCTTTTCCAGCTGCTGCAGACGACGGGCCATGTCGTCCAGCTGGCGAATACGCGCAGCGCTCTTCTTCCATTCGCCGGCCGGCTGCATGGCAGTACCGGACGAATAGGAACCCGGCTCGGTAATCGAACGGGTCACCATTGTCATACCGGTGACGAAGACGTTGTCGCAGATCTCGATGTGGCCGACCAGGCCGACGCCGCCGGCGAGCATGCAATGCTTGCCGATCTTGGCGCTGCCGGAAATCCCGCAGCAGCCGGCCATCGCGGTGTGATCACCGATCTGCACGTTGTGGGCGATCATGATCTGGTTGTCCAGCTTCACGCCATTACCCACCAGGGTATCGGACAGTGCGCCGCGGTCGATCGTGGTATTGGCGCCGATCTCGACGTCATCACCCAGGGTTACGCCGCCAATCTGCGCAATCTTCTGCCAGATGCCCTTCTGGTTGGCGAAGCCGAAGCCCTCGCCTCCCAACACGGCGCCGGACTGGATCACCACGCGCTTGCCGATGCGCACGTCGTGGTAAAGGGTCACTCTGGGTGCCAGCCAACCGCCTTCACCGATCACGCTGCGCGCGCCGACGAAGCAATGGGCGCCGACGGTAACGCCGGCACCGATCTGCGCGCCCGCCTCGATCACCGCATAAGGGCCGATACTGGCGCTGGGATCGACCTGGGCGCCTTCATCGACCACGGCAGTGGGATGGATACCGGCCGGCGCCTTGGGCTTGCGGTCGAACTGATGCGAAAGGCCGGCATACGCCAGGTAGGGGTTGGCCACCACCAGCGCATTGCCGGCGAAGCCTTCGGCATCGGCCGCCGTCAGCAACACAGCGCCCGCCTTGCTCTCAGGCAGGAACTTGCGGTACTGCGGGTTGGCCAGGAAGCTCAGTTGGTCCGCGCCGGCTTCCTGAAGGGTTGCCAGGCCGCGAATGACTTGAGTGGGATCACCACGCAGCTCGGCATCGAGCTGCGCAGCCAGTTCAGCGAGAGTAAAGGACAGCTCGGTCATCATCAGCGCAGCTGGTTCATGCGCTCGATGACTTGACGGGTGATGTCGTACTGCGGCTTCACGTCCACCACGGCACCACGCTCGACCACGAGGTCATAGCCACCTTTCTTGATGGTTTCCTCGACGGCCTGGTCCAGCTTCGGCTTGAGCTTCTTGAGCATATCGCGGTCGGCGACGGCCTTGGCTTCGTTCAGCTCCTTGGACTGGAACTGGAAGTCGCGGGCCTTCTGCTTGAAGTCGTTCTCGGCCTTTTCACGCTCGGACTGGGACATCTTGCTGCCACCGCTGACCAGCTTGTCCTGCAGCGCCTTGGCGTCGCTTTCCAGGGCCTTGAGCTTGTTCAACTGGGGACCGAATTTCTTCTCCGCATCCACGGCGTACTGCTTGGCCGCGTCCGACTCGAGGAGTGCCATCTGATAGTTGAGCACCGCGATCTTCATGTCGGCGAACGCAGGGCTCGCCATAAGGGCTGCGGTGATCAGTACGAACTGGGTCAACTTACGCACAATGCACTCCTGCACAAAGCATGGTTGTCTTTACAACGATACGGCCAATTAGAAGGTCTGCCCCAGGGAGAACTGGAAGACCTGGGTTTCGGCGTTGTCCGGCTTCTTGATCGGGGTCGCCAGGGCGAAGCTCAGCGGACCCAGCGCAGTGATCCAGGTCAGGCCCACACCGGCGGACATGGCCATGTCATTGAACTTGACGCCATCGCAACCCTGGGTGGTGGAGGTCGGGCAGTCGGCATCGAACACGTTACCCACGTCCCAGAACACCACGCTGCGCAGCTGACGCTGGTCCTTCACGAACGGCAGCGGGAACAGGACTTCGGCGCCGCCGGTGATCAGGATGCTACCACCAAAGGCCTGCGGGTCCTGGTCCGGATCGTACTCGGTGCCCGGGTTGGTGCCCTTGCTCGGCGTACTGCGCGGGCCGAGGGTGCTGTCCTTGAAGCCACGCACCGAGTTGAAGCCACCCGCATAGTAGTTCTCGTAGAACGGCAGGCGGTCGGTGGAACCATAGCCATCACCGTAGCCGAGCTCGGTGTGGAAGCGCATGGTGTAGTTCTCGGTGAGCGGAGCGAAGATCTGGCCGCGGTAGTCGAGCTTGTAGAACGACAGGTCGCTACCCGGGACAGTGGACTCCAGCACCAGGCTCTGCGAGTGACCACGGTTGGCCAGCACGCCCTTGTTCAGGGTCGATTCGGACCAGCCGACGGACGCCTTGAAGTTGGTGAAGCTGTCGCCTTCCTGCTGGATGAAGTTGAAGATCTCGTCGACGGTGTAGATGCCGGTGTCGATCTCGTCCTTCTGCGCGGTCAGGCCGTAGGTCAGACGCGAGGTTTCGCTGATCGGGTAGCCGATGCTGACGCCGGCGCCATAGCTGTTGACGGAGTAGCTGGAAACGTCGACATCCAGGTCGCTGTAGTCGGTCTTGCGGTAGAAGGCGTTGTAGCCCAGGCTCACGCCGTCGACGGTCCAGTAGGGGTCGACGAAGCCGAAGTTGTAACGGGTCTGGTAGTCGGACTTGGTCAGGCCGAGGCTGACCTTGTTACCGGTACCCAGGAAGTTGTTCTGGCTGATCGAGCCGCCGAGGATCAGGCCGGCGCTCTGGGCGAAGCCGATGCTCGCGGTGATGGAGCCGGACGGTTGCTCTTCCACGCTGTAGTTCACGTCGACCTGGTCGTCGGTGCCGGGCACGGCCGGGGTCTCGACGTTGACTTCCTTGAAGTAGCCCAGGCGCTCGAGGCGCTGCTTGGACTGGTCGATCAGGTAGGTCGACGCCCAGCCGCCTTCCATCTGGCGCATTTCGCGACGGAGAACTTCGTCCTCGGTCTTGGTGTTGCCACGGAAGTTGATGCGGTTGACGTAGGCACGCTTGCCCGGATCGACCACGTAGGTGATCGCGACGGTCTTGTTCTCGTCGTTCGGCTCGGGAACGCCGTTGACGTTGGCGAAGGTATAACCCTCGTTACCCAGGCGGCGGGTGATCAGGTCGGAGGTGGTGGTCATCACCTTGCGCGAGAAGACCTGGCCTTTCTTCACCAGCAGCAGCTTCTTGATTTCGTCTTCCGGCACCTTCAGGTCACCGGAGAGCTTCACGTCGCTGACGGTGTACTTCTCGCCTTCGTTGACGTTGACGGTGATGTAGACGTGTTTCTTGTCCGGGGTGATGGAAACCTGGGTCGAGGCGATATCCATGTGGATGTAGCCACGGTCCAGGTAGTAGGAACGCAGGCGCTCCAGGTCACCGGAGAGTTTTTCGCGGGAATACTTGTCGTCGTTCTTGAAGAAGGACAGCCAGTTGGTGGTCTTCAGCTCGAACAGGTCGGTCAGGTCTTCCTCGGAGAAGACGGTATTGCCTACCACGTTGACGTGGGCGATGGCCGCCACGGTGCCTTCGTTGATGGTGATCTTCAGGGCGACGCGGTTGCGCGGCTGCGGCACCACCTCGGTCTCGATCTCGGCGGAGTAGCGGCCCTGGGCCACGTACTGGCGCTGCAGTTCGTTACGCACGCCTTCGAGGGTCGCGCGCTGGAAGATTTCGCCTTCGGCGAGGCCCGACTGCTTCAGGCCCTTCATCAGGTCTTCGGTGGTGATCGCCTTGTTGCCTTCGATCTCGATGCTGGAGATCGACGGACGCTCGACCACGTTGACGATCAGCACATTGCCGTCACGGCTGAGCTGGATGTCCTGGAAGAAACCGGTCTTGAACAGGGAACGAGTCGCCTCGACCAGGCGACGGTCGTCGATCTGCTCCCCCACGTTCAGCGGCAGTGCAGCGAACACGCTGCCGGCGGAAACGCGCTGCAGACCATTGACCCGGATGTCGGAGACGGTGAAGGACTCGGCGTGAACCTGGGCGATCATCAGCGCGGAAAGGGCCGCGGTTAGCAGAAAGCGTTTCATGGAGTCCTTTTATTCCAACTGACAAATAAAGAATCTGCCGCAGGTGGCGGCAGATCCGGAATTCAATGGCGGTTACAGTCGACTCAGATCGTTGACCAGGGCCAGCAACATCACCCCGACCACCAGGCTGATGCCAATTTGCATCCCCCACGCCTGGACCCGCTCCGACAGTGGGCGACCTCGCACCCACTCGACCACGTAGAACAGCAGATGCCCGCCGTCGAGAACGGGAATCGGCAATAGGTTGAGAACCCCCAAACTGATGCTCAGATAGGCGAGGAAATGCAGAAAGTCCCCCACGCCCGACTGGGCTGAAGCGCCCGCCACTTTAGCAATGGTTATCGGCCCGCTCAAGTTTTTTACCGAGAGCTGTCCGAGCACCATTTTCTTTAGAGAATCCAGAGTTAGCAGGCTCATCGACCAGGTTCGAGACAGTGCTTGCCCCACTGCGTCCACTGGTCCGTAGCTGATTTTGCGAAGCATGTCCGCCGGCCATTGACCACCCGAGACACCCGCTCCCAGGTATCCGGTACGCGCCTTGCCCTCGCCTTTTACCGCCAGGGTCAATGCGATCTCCTGCCGCTGACCGTCACGCTCGACACCCAGCACGACACGCACCTCGGGACGGGCGCGAACCTTGTCCACCACCTGCTGCCAATCGTCCACCGACTGCCCATCGACACTCAGCAGACGGTCGCCAACCTTGAGCCCGGCAGCCTTGGCCGGCCCCTTCTCGTCCAGCTCCGCCAGCACCGGCGCAATGGCCGGGCGCCAGGGCTGAATCCCCAACCCGGCGATGGGGTCGGGATTATCGGCGTTCTTCAGCCAGGCATTGAGCTGCAACTGGTGCTCGACCGGCACGGAGGAGCCCGACTCGAGCACGGAGACGCTCAGCCCGCCGGTTTCACCAAGACGGCGCACCAGCTGCAGGTTGACGCCATTCCAGCCATCCACGGCCTTGCCATCGACCGCCACCACTTCCTGGCCCGCGGCCAGCCCGCCCATTGCCGCGGGGCTGTCAGCGACAACGGAGCCGATGATGGGCTTGATCTGCTGGCTGCCCAGCATGGCCAAAACCCAGAAGAACAGGATCGCCAGGAGGAAGTTCGCCACAGGCCCGGCGGCAACGATGGCGATACGCTGGAACACCGACTTGCGGTTGAAGGCCTGGTCGAGCAGTTCCGGCGGGACATCGCCCTCGCGCTCGTCGAGCATTTTCACGTAGCCGCCCAGCGGAATGGCCGCCACGACGAATTCTGTGCCCTGGCGATCATGCCAACGCACCAGCGGGGTACCGAAGCCTACGGAAAAACGCAGCACTTTCACGCCGCAGCGGCGCGCCACCCAGAAGTGTCCGAACTCGTGGAAGGTCACCAGCACACCCAGTGCGACCACCAGCCCGACGATCATGTATAGGGCGCTCATCGCTACCTCCTGGGCGTCAACGCCCGCGTTCCTGCAACCACGCCTGCGCGGCGTCGCGTGCGCGCCGGTCGGCGGCGAGCACCGCATCGAGGGATTCGACCGGGGTATGCGCCTGACGGTTCAGCACGTCTTCGATGATAACCGCGATCTCGGTGAAGCGGACGCGCCGCTCGAGGAAGGCCGCCACCGCGACTTCGTTGGCCGCATTGAGCATCGCCGGGACGCTGCCGCCGGCTTCGGCCGCTTGTCGGGCCAGGCGCAGGCAGGGAAAGCGCCGCTCATCCGGCGGACAGAAATCCAGCCGAGCAATGGCGAACAGGTCCAACGGCGAGACGCCGGAGTCGATCCGCTGCGGCCAGGCCAGCGCGTGGGCGATGGGCGTACGCATATCCGGGTTGCCCAACTGCGCGAGCACCGAACCATCCACATAGTCCACCAGGGAATGAATGACGCTCTGCGGATGAATCACCACCTCGACCTTCGAGGGTGGCGCATCGAACAGCCAGCAGGCCTCGATCAGCTCCAGCCCCTTGTTCATCATGCTGGCGGAATCGACGGAAATCTTCCGCCCCATCGACCAGTTGGGATGGGCGCAGGCCTGCTCGGGGGATACGTCCGACAGCACTTCCAGGGGCGTCTCGCGGAAAGGGCCGCCCGAGGCCGTCAGCAGAATCCGACGCACGCCGACTTCGCCGAGACCGCGCGCGTAGTCCGTGGGCATGCACTGGAAAATCGCATTATGTTCGCTGTCGATCGGCAGCAGCACCGAACCACTGGCGCGAACGGCGTCCATGAACAGCGCGCCGGACATTACCAGCGCTTCCTTGTTCGCCAGCAGCACCCGCTTGCCAGCCTCGACGGCAGCCAGCGTGGGCTTCAACCCGGCGGCACCGACAATGGCCGCCATGACGGCGTCCACCTCAGGATGGCCGGCGATCTCGCACAACCCGGCCTCTCCCACGAGCACCCGCGTTTCCAGCCCTGCTGCCAGCAACCCACCCTGCAGGTGCCGGGCCTGGTCAGCCTGCGGCACCACGGCAAAACGCGGACGATGCTGCAGACAGAGCGCCTCCAACTCGGCGAGCCGGGAGAAGCCACTCAGGGCGAAGACACGGTAACGGTCCGGATGACGCGCGATGACATCGAGGGTACTGAGGCCGATCGACCCCGTAGCACCCAGCACACTGATCCACTGCGGGCTGCTCACGGCGTCCCCCAGCCCACGATCCACAGCAGCGCGGTGAACACCGGAATCGCCGCGGTCAGGCTATCGATACGATCGAGTACACCACCGTGTCCCGGCAGCAGGTTGCTGCTGTCCTTGAGACCCGACTGGCGCTTGAACATGCTCTCGGTCAGGTCGCCCACCACCGACAGCGCCACCACGATGGCAGCGCACGGCAGCGCCAGCAGCAGTTCGCGCACCGTCCAGTCGCGGTAGATCGCCACGCCGACGGTGATTGCCAGGCTTAGCGCCAAGCCGCCAAAGAAACCTTCCCAGCTCTTGCCCGGACTGACTTTCGGCGCCAGCTTGCGCTTGCCGAAGGCCTTGCCGGAGAAATAGGCGCCGACATCGGCCGCCCACACCAGCACCATCACGGCGACGATCAGCCAATTGGCCAGCGGCCACTGCTTGAGCAGCACCAGCCCCTGCCAGGCCGGCGCCAGGATCAGCAAGCCGATCAGCAGACGGCGCCAGCGGCCACCCCAGCTCGATGCGCTGTCCGGATAGGTCAGCACCATGACAGTCGCCAGCAGCCACCAGAGCAGCGCCAGCACCAGCACCGCTCCAGCCAGTTGCGGCAGCCAGGAGAGGATGAACATCAGCGCGGCCACCACGGCGGCATAGCCGATTCGGGCGGACTGTTCTTTGTAGCCGGCCAGACGCGCCCATTCCCAGGCGCCGACACTGACCACCAGACCGATGAACAGCGAGAACGCCGCGCCATCGAGGAGGAAGAAACCACCCAGCGCGATCGGCAACAGGATCAGCGCCGTGATGATTCGTTGTTTCAACATGTCGGGGGAGCCTCGGCCTCGACCTGCTCGCTGGTCTTGCCGAAGCGACGCTGGCGAGAGGCGTAGTCAACCAGCGCGGCCTTCATGGCATCGTGCTTGAAGTCGGGCCAGTAGAGATCGGAGAAATACAGCTCGGCATACGCCAGCTGCCAGAGAAGGAAGTTGCTGATGCGATGCTCGCCGCCGGTACGGATGCACAGGTCGGGCATCGGCTGGTCGCCCGTGGACAGACACCCCTGGATCAACTCCGGGGTGATTTCGTCCGGCGCCAGGTGACCGGCCTGCACTTCGCGGGCGAGGCGCTGGGCAGCCTGGGTGATATCCCACTGACCGCCATAGTTGGCCGCCACCTGCAGCAACATGGTGGCGCCATTGGCCGTCAGGCTTTCCGCCTCGCGCATCGCCGCTTGCAGCTCGGGAGCGAAACGGCTGCGATCACCGATGATACGCAGGCGGATGCCATTGGCGCTGAGCTTGCGCACCTCACGGCGCAGCGCCATGAGGAACAGCTCCATCAGCGCCCCGACCTCGTCGGCCGGGCGCTGCCAGTTCTCGCTGGAGAAGGCGAACAGGGTCAGCACTTCGACCCCCGCCTCGGCGCAGGTCTTGATCACCGCGCGGACGGCATCCACACCCGCTTTATGCCCGGCGACACCGGGCATCAGGCGTTTTTTCGCCCAGCGGTTGTTTCCGTCCATGATGATTGCCACATGCCGTGGCACGGGCGTCACCTGCTTGGTCTTTTCCATGACGAGAGCCCGGCCGTCAGACGGCCATCAGATCCGATTCCTTGGCCTCGAGGGCCTTTTCGATCTCGGCGACGAACTTGTCGGTGATCTTCTGGATATCGTCACCCGCGCGGCGCTCGTCGTCCTCGCTGATTTCCTTCTCCTTCTGCAGGTCCTTGAGCTGGGCCAGGGCATCGCGGCGAATGTTGCGCACGGATACGCGAGCCTGCTCCGCTTCGGCGCGAGCCTGCTTGGTGAAGCCCTTGCGGGTTTCCTCGGTCAGGGCCGGCATCGGAACGCGGATGGTGGTGCCGGCGGTCGCCGGATTCAGCCCGAGGTCGGAGGTCATGATGGCCTTCTCGACCGCCTGGATCATGCTCTTGTCGAACACGCTCAGGGCCAGGGTGCGGGAGTCTTCCACGGTGATGTTGGCGACCTGACGCAGCGGGGTGTCGGATCCGTAGTAGGACACCATGACGCTATCCAGGATGCTCGGGTGAGCACGGCCGGTACGAATCTTGGCGAAGGCATGACCCAGGGCTTCCAGGGTTTTGCCCATGCGATCCTGAGCTTCCTTCTTGATCTCGTTGATCATCTCAATCCTCCTCGATCAGGGTGCCTTCAGCACCACCTACAACAATATTCAGCAGCGCACCGGGCTTGTTCATGTTGAACACGCGCAGCGGCATTTTCTGGTCCCGGCACAGGCAGATGGCGGTCAGGTCCATCACGCCCAGCTTGCGATCGAGCACTTCATCGTACGTCAGGCGTTCGAATTTCTCGGCATTCGGGTCCTTGAACGGGTCGGCAGTGTACACGCCGTCCACCTTGGTCGCCTTCAGCACTACGTCAGCATCTATTTCAATGGCGCGCAGGCAGGCAGCGGAGTCAGTGGTGAAGAACGGGTTGCCGGTACCGGCGGAGAAGATCACCACTTCGCCACTCTTGAGGTGGCGCATGGCCTTGCGGCGGTCGTAATGATCGGTGACGCCGACCATGGAAATGGCCGACATGACGATGGCGGTGATGTTGGAACGTTCCAGCGCATCGCGCATGGCCAGGCCGTTCATCACGGTGGCCAGCATGCCCATGTGGTCACCGGTGACGCGGTCCATGCCAGCGGCGGACAGCGCCGCGCCACGGAACAGGTTGCCACCGCCGATGACCAGGCCGACCTGGACACCGATACCCACGAGCTGGCCGATTTCCAGGGCCATCCGATCGAGCACCTTGGGGTCGATACCGAATTCCTCGGACCCCATCAGGGCTTCGCCGCTCAGTTTTAGAAGAATGCGTTTATAGCGAGGTTGACGAGCGCTCAGCTGCTGAGCCATGACCTGTTTCTCCTGCGGCGATTGAATGCTTGGCGCCTACGGCGCCTTGGTTTGGAAGCATGGACCCGCCACGCTTACGGCGCCGTTAACCCGCCGTGCGGGCCTGCGCCGTGGAAACCGCCCCATTTGGCTTCCCCAGTTTGGCAAAGAGGCCGCGCGCGTTAGCGGGCAGCCTCTTGCGGGGCGACAGTCGTGAGACCGTCTATTACTGCTTGGAAGCGGCTACTTGAGCAGCAACCTCAGCAGCGAAGTCAGCTTCGACTTTCTCGATGCCTTCGCCTACTTCATAACGGATGAAGGAAACGATTTCAGCGCCGGCTTTCTTGGCCAGGTCACCGACCTTGACTTCCGGATCCTTGACGAACGCTTGCTCGACCAGGCTGGCCTCGGCCAGGAACTTCGAGATACGGCCTTTGACCATGTTCTCGACGATATTCTCCGGCTTGCCGGCGATCTTGTCGGCGTTCAGAGCCAGGAAGATTTCCTTCTCTTTGGCAACGGCTTCTTCGGAAACCTGCGACGGATCCAGGAACTGCGGGTTGCTGGCAGCGATGTGCATGGCGATGTCGCGAGCCAGGTCAGCGTTGCCGCCCTTCAGGGTGACCAGAACGCCGATGCGGTGGCCGTGCAGGTAGGCGCCAACCACGTCACCTTCGGCGCGAGCCAGACGACGGATGTTGACGTTTTCGCCGCACTTGGCAACCAGGGCTTCACGGGCCGGCTCTTGTTCCGCGATCAGCGGAGCGGCGTCGGTCAGCTTCTGGGCAACAGCCTTGTCCAGGCTGGCAGCCACGAAGGCCTTGAAGTCGTCCTGCAGGGCCAGGAAGTCGGTCTGCGAGTTGACTTCGATGATGGTGGCGGCCTTGGCGTCGTCAGCCACTTTAACGGCGATGGAGCCTTCGGCGGCGATGTTGCCAGCCTTCTTGGCAGCCTTGATGGCGCCGGAAGCGCGCATGTCGTCGATGGCCTTCTCGATATCGCCTTCGGCGGCTACCAGGGCCTTCTTGCACTCCATCATGCCCTGGCCGGTACGCTCACGCAGTTCCTTGACCAGTGCTGCAGTAATTTCTGCCATTTCGAAATCCTCTTGAGTTGCTCTCAAAACCAGATCGCCCGGATGCCCGGGCGGAATCTACAGGGTGGCAAAAAGGGGGCCTAGCCCCCTTTCCGCGCACCGCAGGACGTCTGGACGTCCTGGAATCAGCCTTCGGCGGATTCGGCCGGCGCTTCTTCTACGAACTCGTCAGCACCGCCAGTGGCGTTCTGCTTACCACGCAGAACGGCTTCGGCCATGGAACCCAGGTACAGCTGAACGGCGCGGATGGCGTCGTCGTTGCCCGGGATAACATAGTCAACGCCTTCCGGGCTGCTGTTGGTATCGACGACGCCGATGACCGGGATGCCCAGCTTGTTGGCTTCGGTGATAGCGATGCGCTCGTGGTCAACGTCGATCACGAACAGAGCGTCCGGCAGGCCGCCCATGTCCTTGATACCACCCAGGCTGCGATCCAGTTTTTCCAGATCACGGGTGCGCATCAGGGCTTCTTTCTTGGTCAGCTTGGCGAAGGTGCCGTCCTGGGACTGGGTTTCCAGCTCGCGCAGGCGCTTGATCGACTGACGGATGGTCTTGTAGTTGGTGAGCATGCCGCCCAGCCAACGGTGGTCGACGTACGGCATGCCGCAACGGGCAGCTTCTTCGCGAACGATCTTGCCGGCGGAACGCTTGGTGCCGACGAACAGGATCTTGTTCTTGCCCTGGGCCAGGCGCTCAACGAAGGTCAGGGCCTCGTTGAACATCGGCAGGGTTTTTTCGAGGTTGATGATGTGGATCTTGTTACGCGCGCCGAAAATGAACTTGCCCATTTTCGGGTTCCAGTAACGGGTCTGGTGGCCGAAGTGCACACCGGCCTTCAGCATATCGCGCATGTTGACTTGGGACATGATAGTTCCTCGATAAGTCGGGTTAGGCCTCCATGCATCCCAACGGCCAACCCTCCGAACCAGTCGAAAGGCACCCAGGCCATCGTGTCGATGCATGTGTGGGTTAGTGCCTCGAAACGGCCGTAGCCTTCGAAGCGGGGCGCTTTATACCACAACCTCGGCCCCAGCGAAACCCGAACAGATATCCGGCACCACCCTGCCGCCCCGTTTCGCCCTTATATAGAAGGGTGCCAAGTCTGATAGACTTGCGTATTCCTCTTATTCACCCGCGCCTACGCAGCGCCTGAAGAGAAGTCGCATGACCGTTACCATCAAGACGCCCGAAGACATCGAGAAAATGCGCGTCGCCGGCCGTCTGGCCGCCGAAGTGCTGGAAATGATCGGCGAGCACGTCAAGCCCGGCATCACCACCGACGAACTGGACCGCATCTGCCACGACTACATCGTCAACGTGCAGAAGGCCATTCCGGCGCCGCTGAACTACAAGGGCTTCCCCAAGTCCATCTGCACCTCGATCAACCACGTGGTGTGCCACGGCATCCCCAACGACAAGCCGCTCAAGGAAGGCGATATCGTCAAC
The DNA here is from genome assembly GCF_050474425.1 of Pseudomonas sp. B1-22. NCBI lineage: Bacteria > Pseudomonadati > Pseudomonadota > Gammaproteobacteria > Pseudomonadales > Pseudomonadaceae > Pseudomonas > Pseudomonas sp. B1-22. Next base: position 609,564 of record NZ_JBCHVH010000002.1, read on the forward strand.
CTCGATATCACCGTGATCAAGGACGGCTACCACGGCGACACCAGCAAGATGTTCCTGGTCGGCAAGACCCCGGAATGGGCTGACCGCCTGTGCCAGATCACCCAGGAATGCATGTACAAGGGCATCGCCGTGGTCAAGCCCGGCGCGCGCCTGGGCGATATCGGCGAGGTGATCCAGAAGTACGCCGAGAAGAACGGTTTCTCCGTGGTGCGCGAGTACTGCGGCCACGGCATCGGCAAGGTGTTCCACGAGGAGCCGCAGGTCCTGCACTACGGCCGCGCCGGCACCGGCATGGAACTGAAGGAAGGCATGATCTTCACCATCGAGCCGATGATCAACCAGGGCCGCCCGGAAACCCGCCTGCTGGGCGATGGCTGGACCGCCATCACCAAGGACCGCAAGTTGTCCGCGCAGTGGGAACACACCGTGCTGGTCACCGCCGACGGCTACGAGATCCTGACCCTGCGTAACGACGAAAGCTTCCCGCGCACTTCGGCTGCCTGAGTCGCGGTTTGCAATCTCGCCGACGGCTGGGTAGAACATATAAATCCCGGCCCGGCACAGCCACCGGGCCTTGCGCCAAGCGCACGGCCCGGCTGCCCTCTTGCCCCTGCCCTCCCCTAATCCCTGAATCAGGAAGGCCGCCATGCCGCAGGTGGATCCCGAGTTATTCGACCGCGGGCAGTTCCAGGCGGAACTGGCCCTCAAATCCAGCCCTATTGCCGCATTCAAGAAGGCCATTCGCCAGGCCAACGAGGTGCTCGATGCCCGCTTCAACGGCGGTCGCGACATCCGCCGACTGATCGAGGACCGCGCCTGGTTCGTCGACCAGATCCTGCAGCAGGCCTGGAACCGCTTCGACTGGGGCGACGACGCCGACATCGCGCTGGTTGCCGTGGGCGGCTACGGGCGTGGCGAACTGCACCCGCATTCGGACATCGACCTGCTGATCCTGCTCGACAGCGAGGACCAGGAAACCTTCCGCGAACCCATCGAAGGCTTCCTCACCCTGCTCTGGGACATCGGCCTGGAAGTCGGCCAGAGCGTGCGCTCGGTGGCCGAATGCGCCGAGGAAGCCCGCGCCGACCTGACCGTGGTCACCAACCTGATGGAATGCCGCACCATCTCCGGCCCGGACGGCCTGCGCCAGCGCATGCTCGAAGCCACCAATACGCAGCAGATGTGGCCGAGCGGGCAGTTCTACCTGGCCAAGCGCAAGGAACAGATCCACCGCCACACCAAGTACAACGACACCGAATACAACCTCGAACCCAACGTGAAGGGTTCGCCCGGCGGCCTGCGCGACATCCAGACCCTGCTCTGGGTCGCCCGCCGCCACTTCGGCAGCCTCAACCTGCACGCCCTGGTGCGTGAAGGCTTCCTGGTGGAAAGCGAATGCAGCGTGCTCGCCTCAAGCCAGGAATTCCTCTGGAAGGTCCGCTATGCCCTGCACATGCTCGCCGGCCGCGCCGAAGACCGCCTGCTGTTCGACCACCAGCGTCGCATTGCCGGCCTGCTGGGCTACGAAGGCAACGACGCCAAGCTGGCGGTCGAGCGCTTCATGCAGAAGTACTACCGCGTGGTGATGGCCGTTTCCGAACTGAACGACCTGATCATGCAGCACTTCGAGGAAGTGATACTGCGCGCCGGCGAGAACGGCCAGATCACCCCGCTCAACAGTCGCTTCCAGTTGCGCGACGGCTACCTGGAAGTCACCCACGCCAACGTCTTCAAGCGCACGCCCTTCGCCCTGCTGGAAATCTTCGTGCTGCTGGCCCAGCACCCGGAGATCAAGGGCGTGCGCGCCGACACCATCCGCCTGCTGCGCGACAGCCGGCACCTGATCGACGACGACTTCCGCCACGACATTCGCAACACCAGCCTGTTCATCGAGCTGTTCAAGTGCCGCGAAGGCATCCACCGCAACCTCCGGCGGATGAACCGCTACGGCATCCTCGGCCGTTACCTGCCGGAGTTCGGCCTGATCGTCGGGCAGATGCAGCACGACCTGTTCCACATCTATACGGTGGACGCCCACACCCTCAACCTGATCAAGCACCTGCGCAAGCTGCGCCGCCCGGACATGGCGGAGAAGTACCCGCTGGCCAGCAAGATCATGGAGCGCCTGCCCAAGCCCGAGCTGATCTACATCGCCGGGCTCTACCACGACATCGCCAAGGGCCGTGGGGGTGACCACTCGGAACTGGGCGCGGTGGATGCCGAGCACTTCTGCCAGCGCCACCAGCTGCCGCCATGGGACACCGCCCTGGTGTCCTGGCTGGTGCAGAACCACCTGGTCATGTCCACCACGGCCCAGCGCAAGGACCTGTCCGACCCGCAGGTGATCTACGACTTCGCCCAGCTGATGGGCAACCAGACCTACCTGGACTACCTCTACGTGCTCACCGTGGCCGACATCAACGCCACCAACCCGACGCTGTGGAACTCCTGGCGCGCAAGCCTTTTGCGCCAGCTCTATACCGAGACCAAGCGCGCACTGCGTCGCGGCCTGGAGAACCCCGTGGACCGCGAGGAGCAGATCCGCCAGACGCAGAGCGCGGCCATCGACATCCTGGTGCGCGGCGGCATCGACCAGGACGACGCCGAGCAGCTCTGGAGCCAACTGGGCGACGACTACTTCCTGCGCCACACCGCCGCCGACGTGGCCTGGCACACCGAAGCCATCCTCCAGCACCCGGACGACGGCACGCCGCTGGTGCTGATCAAGGAAACCGCCCAGCGCGAATTCGAAGGCGGCACCCAGATCTTCATCTACGCCGCCGACCAGCATGACTTCTTCGCCGTAACCGTGGCGGCGATGGACCAGCTCAACCTGAACATTCAGGACGCGCGGATCATCACCTCGACCAGCCTGTTCACCCTCGACACCTACATAGTGCTCGACGCCGATGGCGGCTCGATCGGTGACAATCCCGCCCGTGTTGCGGAAATTCGCGAAGGACTGGTCTACGCACTGAAGGACCCGGACGAATACCCGACCATCATCCAGCGCCGCGTACCGCGCCAGCTCAAGCACTTCGCCTTCGCCCCGCAGGTGACCATCTCCACCGACGCGGCCCGCCAGGTCAGCGTGCTGGAAGTCATTGCGCCGGACCGCCCAGGCCTTCTGGCGCGCATCGGCGGACTGTTCCTCGACTTCGACCTGTCGGTGCAGAACGCCAAGATCGCCACCCTGGGCGAACGCGTGGAAGACGTGTTCTTCGTCACCGATGCGAACAGCCAGCCGCTTTCCGACCCGGAGCTATGCAAGCGCATCCAGACCGCCCTGGTCGACATCCTCTCCGACGGCGGCCAGCAGACCATGCCGGTGCGCATCAGCATCTAGTCAGCATTTGGAAAGAAAGAGCCTTGCCCATGAATCCTGCCCTCGACTCGCTCCAGCCCTACCCCTTCGAGAAGCTCCGCGCCCTGCTGGCCGGCGCCCAGCCGCCGACGGACCTGAAGCCCATCGCGCTGTCCATCGGCGAACCCAAGCACCGCTCGCCGGACTTCGTCGCCAAGGCACTGGCCGACAGCCTCGACCAACTGGCCGTGTACCCGACTACCCTGGGTATTCCCGCCTTGCGCGAAGCCATCGCCGCCTGGTGCGAGCGCCGTTTCAAGGTCCCGACCGGCTGGCTGGACGCCGCGCGCCACGTACTGCCGGTGAACGGCACCCGTGAAGCGCTGTTCGCCTTCACCCAAACCGTGGTCGACCGCAACGCCAAGGGCCTGGTGGTCAGCCCGAATCCGTTCTACCAGATCTACGAAGGCGCAGCCCTGCTGGCCGGCGCCGAGCCGCACTACCTGCCCTGCTTGGAAAGCAACGGCTTCAACCCGGACTTCGACGCCGTCCCGGCGGACGTGTGGGCGCGCTGCCAGATCCTCTTCCTCTGCTCGCCGGGCAACCCCACGGGCGCGCTGGTGCCGCTGGAGACCCTGAAGAAGCTGATCGCACTGGCCGACGAGCATGACTTCGTGATCGCCGCCGACGAGTGCTACAGCGAGCTCTACTTCGACGAGCAGAATCCGCCGGCCGGCCTGCTGACCGCCTGCGCCGAACTGGGCCGCTCGGACTTTGCGCGCTGCGTGGTGTTCCACAGCCTGTCCAAGCGCTCCAACCTGCCGGGCCTGCGCTCGGGCTTCGTCGCCGGCGACGCCGAGGTGCTGAAGAAATTCCTCCTGTACCGCACCTACCACGGCTGCGCCATGCCGGTGCAGACCCAGCTAGCCAGCGTTGCCGCCTGGAAGGACGAGGACCACGTGCGCGCCAACCGCGACCTGTACCGCGAGAAGTTCGACGCCGTGCTGGACATCCTCGCCGGCGTGCTCGACGTGCAGCGCCCGGACGGCAGCTTCTACCTCTGGGCGAAGACGCCGATCGCCGACACCGCGTTCTGCCGTGGCCTGTTCGACCAGCAGCACGTCACCGTGGTGCCGGGCTCCTACCTGTCCCGCGAGGTGAACGGCGAAAACCCCGGTGCCAACCGCGTGCGCATGGCGCTGGTGGCCCCGCTGGCCGAATGCGTGGAAGCGGCGGAGCGGATCAAGCGCTTCGTACAGGGCCTCTGACACCGGCTCTTTCCCCGTAGGAGCGGGCCATGCCCGCGATCGCGCCCATGGGGCGCTCCTACGGGGGAATTTCCCGCTACACCCATCTCCCCGCCTTGCTGGTCACCCAGGCCTCCTGGTTATCCAGCTCACCCAGGACGCCACGCAGGAGTTCGTCGTCGATCTCATGCTCATGGCGCATCCGGTACAGCTCCAGCCGCTGGGCACGTAGCGCCTTGATACGCAGCGCCTGGTCCGCCAGCTCAAGCGCCCGCGCGCGCTGACGGGCTTCCAGGCTGTCCGGTGCCGGGTCAAGCTCGTGACGGTACTCGGCCATCAGCTTCGCCTTCACCTCCGCCAGCCTCGCGGTTTCCTCGGCGTCCGCGCCTTCCTTCACCGGCAACGCCTCGCTTTCCAGCATGCGAATCGCCGCTGCCGCGGTCTTGCGCCAGACCTGCTGCACTTCGAGTTCGCGCCGGTCGTTGCTGGCCACCGGCAGGCCACGCAGCAATATCGGCAGGCCGATGGTTGCTGCCAGCAAGGAGATCAGGATCACCCCGGCGGCAATGAAAATGATCAGGTCACGCTGCGGGAAGGCCGATCCATTCCCCAGCAGCAACGGCACCGAGAGCACGCCCGCCAGGGTCACAGCCCCGCGCACTCCCCCCAGCGCCGATATCGCCGACAGCCGCAAGGTCGGTTCCCCCGGTTGCCCACCGAGCTCGACGCCCCACCAACGCTCGAAGCGCACCGAGACCTTCCAGTAACACCAGACCCAGGCGAAGCGCAGCACCAGCAAGGCGGCGAAGACCGCCAGCACATAGAACGCCAGCAGCGACGAACGCCAGAGCATGTCGTCGGCGTGGTGCGCCACCGACTTGAGGATGTCGGGCAACTGCAGGCCGAGCAGCAGGAACACGACGCCGTTGAAGGCGAACTCCAGCATCGACCACACGCTACGATTGAGCAGCCGGGTATTGGTCTGTCGCGGCAGCAGATCGACCCAGCTCTGCATCATGCCCGCCGCCACGGCAGCCAGGATGCCCGAGACACCCGCCTCCTCGGCCACCATGTAGGAGGCGAACGGCAACAGCAGCATCAGCACCACATGAGTCGCCGGATCGTCCCAGCCACGGCGGATCATCCAGCCACGGATGCGCCCGAGCAGCCAGCTCAGCAGTACCCCGCAGGCCAGGCCGCCCACCGCCACCAACAGGAACGACAGGCTGGCATCCACCAGCGAGAAGGTGCCGGTCATCGCCGCCGCGATGGCGAACTTGAAGGCCACCAGGCCCGAGGCGTCATTCATCAGCGCCTCGCCCTGGAGGACGTGCATCAGGCGCCTGGGCAGTCGATCCTGGGCGATGGCCGAGACCGCCAGCGCATCGGTGGGCGACAGCACCGCCGCCAGGGCGAAGGCCGCCGCCCAGGGAATCTGCGGAATCAACAGGTGGATGAAGGCACCGCCGACCACCACGGTGATCAGCACCAGGACGAACGCCAGCGCCAGGATCGGCCCGCGCATTTTCCAGAACTCGCCCTTGGGCATGCGCCATCCGTCGACGAACAGCAATGGCGGGATGAACAGGAACATGAAGAGCTCGGGATCGAGCGCTACGTGCAATCCCAGGCTCGGCCAGGCCAGCGCGGCACCGGCGGCGATCTGGATCAATGGCAGCGGCAATGGGATCAATTGCGCGGCGAGTCGCGTACCGCCCACGGTCAGCAACAGGATCAGCACGGTGTAGACAGTTTGCATGGACGAACCCCCGGCACAGCGCTCCATTGAACCATCGGCGCAACAGCGGATCAGCCACAGGATCGACAACAATCTGTTGCAGCCGAGCGGTTTCCCACCGGCATCCCCCAAGGCAGCGGGAAATGGCATAATCCCGCGCCTGAAGAAAAGCATGAAAGAGGAGACGCGCCCCGTGAGTCAGCGGACGCTCTATGGAATCAAGGCCTGCGACACCATGAAGAAAGCCCGCACCTGGCTGGACGAGCATGGCGTCGACTACGCCTTCCACGACTACAAGGCTAGCGGAATCGACCGCGCGCACCTGGAGCAATGGTGCAATGAGCACGGCTGGGAGACCATCCTGAACCGCGCCGGCACCACCTTCCGCAAGCTCGAAGACGCACAGAAAGCCGATCTCGACCAGGCCAAGGCCATCGAACTGATGGTCGCCCAGCCGTCGATGATCAAGCGCCCGGTGCTCGACCTGGGCGGCCGTACCCTGGTCGGCTTCAAGCCCGACAACTACGCCGCCGCGCTGGCCTGAGCGTTCCCGCCATGAGCATCGCCTGGGCCCTGTTCCTCCCCGCCTGCTTCGCCCTGAACCTGGCGCCGGGACCGAACAACCTGCTGTCGCTGAACAACGCCGCACGCTTCGGCCTGTTGCGCGCGACGCTGGCCGGCGGCGGGCGCCTGCTGGCGTTCGCCGGCATGCTGGCCCTGGCCGCCTCCGGCCTGGCGCTGGTGCTGCAGACCTCGGCCTGGCTGTTCCTGGCGATCAAGCTGGTGGGCGCCGCCTACCTGCTGTGGCTGGCCGTGCAACTCTGGCGTGCGCCTACTGCCAATCTGCAGGCGAGCGCCGCCTCCGTTCCTGCCAGCAGCCTCTGGCGCCTGACGCGCCAGGAATTCTGGGTCGCCGCCGGTAATCCCAAGGCAATCCTGATCTTCACCGCCTTCCTGCCGCAGTTCGTCGATCCGAACCAGGCCGTGGGCGCTCAGTTCGCCCAGCTTGGCGCCGCCTTCCTGCTGCTGGAATGGCTGGCCATCGCCCTTTACGGGCTCGCCGGGGTTCACCTGGGCAAGCTGCTCGCCGGCGCACGCGCCCGGCGCCTGTTCAACCGTGGTTGTGCCGCGCTGCTGGGCAGCGCCGGGCTGGGCCTGCTGCTCAGCCGCCGTCCGGCCTGACCGAATCCGTTCTTCGAGACTCTCTTTTCAAGGAATCACCCACATGTCGAAATCCCTGTTCAGCCTGGCCTTCGGTGTCGGCACCCAGAACCGCCAGGGCAACTGGCTGGAAGTCTTCTACGCGCAGCCGCTGCTCAACCCCAGCGCCGAACTGCTCGCCGCCGTCGCTCCGCTGCTGGCCTACGAAGGCGGCAACCAGGCGATCGCCTTCACCGCCCACCAGGCCTATCAGCTGGCCGATGCCGTGGAATCCGTCGACGCCACCCAGGCCGCCCTGCTCAACCGCCTGGCCGAAAGCCAGAAGCCGCTGGTCGCCACCCTGCTGGCCGAAGACGCCGCTCCCACCTCCACCCCGGAGGCGTACCTCAAGCTGCACCTGCTGTCCCACCGTCTGGCCAAACCCCACGGCCTGAACCTGACCGGCATCTTCCCGCTGCTGCCGAACGTGGCCTGGACCAATCAGGGCGCTGTCGACCTGGCCGAACTGGCCGAACTGCAACTGGAAGCGCGCCTGAAGGGCAAGCTGCTGGACGTCTTCTCGGTGGACAAATTCCCGAAGATGACCGACTACGTGGTCCCGACTGGCGTGCGCATCGCCGATACCGCCCGCGTGCGCCTGGGCGCCTACATCGGTGAAGGCACCACCGTGATGCACGAAGGCTTCGTCAACTTCAACGCCGGCACCGAAGGTCCGGGCATGATCGAAGGCCGCGTCTCCGCGGGCGTCTTCGTACGCAAGGGCTCGGACCTCGGTGGCGGCTGCTCCACCATGGGCACCCTGTCCGGCGGCGGCAACATCGTCATCAGCGTCGGCGAAGGCTGCCTGATCGGCGCCAACGCCGGCATCGGCATCCCGTTGGGCGACCGCAACATCGTCGAAGCCGGCCTGTACGTCACCGCCGGTACCAAGATCGCCGTGCTGGACGACCAGAACAATCTGGTGAAAGTGGTCAAGGGCCGCGACCTGGCCGGCCAGCCGGACCTGCTGTTCCGCCGCAACTCCCAGACCGGCGCGGTCGAGTGCAAGACCAACAAGACCGCCATCGAGCTGAACGAAGCGCTGCACGCGCACAACTGAGCAGGTGCGTCCCCGTTCGCGCGGGGTTCGCACTAAGCTTGAAAAACGGGGGCTGCGGCCCCCGTTTTCCATTTTCCGCAACCGGTCACACGTCCATGTCCATTCCCTCGCCCTGGCGTTCCGACTTCCCGGCCCTCGCCGCCTTCGAGGCCGAAGGCCAGACCTACCTCGACAGCGCCGCCACTGCACAGAAGTCCCAGGCCATGATCGACGCACTGGCCGGCTACTACGCCAGCGGCGCCGCCAACGTGCACCGCGCCCAGCACCTGCCCGGCGAGCGCGCCACCCGAGCCTTCGAGGCGACCCGCAGCCTGGCGGCCAACTGGCTCAACGGCGGCAGCCCGGCGCAGATCATCTTCACCCGCGGCGCCACCGAAGCGCTGAACCTGCTGGCTTACGGGCTGGAAAGCCAGCTCCAGGCCGGCGACGAAATCGTCGTCAGCGCGCTGGAGCACCATGCCAACCTGCTGCCCTGGCAGCAACTGGCGCTCAGGCGCGGGCTGAAGCTGGTGGTCCTGCCGCTGGAGCGCAGCGGACGCATCGACCTGGAACGCGCCGCCGGCCTGATCGGCCCGCGCACGCGACTGCTCGCCGTCAGCCAGCTGTCCAATGTGCTTGGTACCTGGCAGCCGCTGCCGGAACTGCTGCAGATGGCACGCCAGCACGGCGCGCTGACCGTGGTCGACGGCGCACAGGGCGTGGTCCACGGCCGGCACAACCTGTCGGCGCTGGGTTGCGACTTCTACGTCTGCTCCAGCCACAAGCTCTACGGCCCGGAAGGCCTCGGCCTGTTCTGGGGCCGCCCGGAAGCCCTGGAGCGCCTGGCGCACTGGCAGTTCGGCGGCGAGATGGTGCGCGTGGCGGATTACTTCGACGCGCAGTTCCACGGCGCGCCCATGGGCTTCGAGGCCGGCACCCCGCCCATCGGCGCGGTCATCGCCCTGGGCGCCACCCTGGAATGGTTGGCCCGCCAGGACAACGCCGAAATCAGCGCCCACGAGGACTTCCTCCACGCCCGCCTGCTCGCTGGCCTGCGCGCCCGCGACGGCGTACGCGTGCTGGGCGAGCCGGAGGTGGCGCTGGCCAGTTTCGTGGTCGAGGGCGTGCATGTTTCGGACCTGGGCCATCTGCTCACTGAACAGGGCATCGCCGTGCGCGCCGGGCACCATTGCGCCATGCCGCTGATGAAGACCCTGGATGTCGCCGGCGCCCTGCGAGTCTCCCTCGGCCTGTACAACGACGGCGCCGACCTGGAGCGCTTCTTCCACGCCCTGGACAGCGCCCTGGAGCTGCTGCGATGAGCCTGCCCGCCGCTGCCAACGAGGCCTTGCAGGCTTTCGCCGCCTTGCAGGGCTGGGAGCAGCGCGCCCGCCTGCTGATGCAGTGGGGCGAACGCCTGGAACCACTGAGCGAAGCCGAACTTGGCGACGAACAGCGCGTGCAGGGCTGCGAGAGCAATGTCTGGCTGGTGGCGGATTCGCGCGCCGGTCATTGGCACTTCCGCGCTTACAGCGATGCGCGCCTGCTGCGCGGGCTGCTGGCGTTGCTGCTGGTGCGGGTGGAGGGTTTGCCGGCGGACGAGCTGTCCGCCATCGACCTGGCGGGCTGGTTCGAACAGCTGGGGCTGGGCCGACAACTGTCGCCGTCACGCAGCAATGGGTTGAACGCAGTGCTCAAGCGCATGCAGGAGCTGACCAACGGCTGATATGAATGCCTGTGCGTGGGAGCGGACTCCGTCCGCGATAGGTCCGCATCGCGCCGGAGGCCATCGCGGATAAATCCGCTCCTACAAGAGCATTCAGCCCGCAACGCGCTCCGACGGCCGACGCGCTCCGGCGACGATCTTGTCCACCGCCCGCGCCGCCGCGACCATGCCGAAGGTCGCGGTGACCATCATCACCGCGCCGAAGCCGCCGGCGCAGTCCAGCTTCACCCCTTCGCCGACGAAACTCTTGGACTGGCACACGGTACCGTCCGGTTTCGGGTAGCGCAGCTGCTCGGTGGAAAACACGCACTGCACGCTGTAATGCCGGCCCGGCGTGCGCGAAAAGTTGTAGTCACGGCGCAACATGGAGCGAACCTTGGCGGCCAGCGGGTCATTGAAGGTCTTGTTCAGGTCGGCGACCTGGATCTGCGTCGGGTCCACCTGCCCGCCCGCGCCGCCGGTGGTGATGATCTGCAGCTTGCGGCGCTTGCACCAGGCGATCAGCGCGGCCTTGGCGGCAACGCTGTCGATGCAGTCGATCACGCAGTCCAGCTCGGGGGTGATGTAGTCCGCCATGGTTTCACGGGTGACGAAATCCGCCACGGCATGCACGACGATGCCGGGGTTGATCGCCTTCAGGCGCTCGGCCATGACCTCGACCTTGGGCTTGCCCACGGCGCCCTGGATGGCGTGTACCTGACGGTTGGTATTGGTGACGCAGACGTCGTCGAGATCGAACAGCGAAATCTCGCCCACGCCGCTACGCGCCAGCGCCTCGGCTGCCCAGGAGCCCACGCCGCCGATCCCGACCACCGCCACATGGCTGGCCGCCAGCCGCTCCAGGCCCTCGCGGCCGTACAGCCGCGCGATACCGCCGAAACGCTGTTCATCCAGTTCCATTCACCACACCTCGTATCGAAACGGCCGGCATTCTATAGCCTTCCGCAATCAGCGTCGGCAGACGTGCAACAAAGCTGACTTTCGGCAGTCTCATACACGCGCCTACAGCCCATTCTAAACTGTCGGGAGCCAGCGTCCGACACCCCACCGCAACGGACCGCCGGCAACCTGTACAGCCCCCGGAGTGCGGGGTAGGATGCGCCCCGCCCGGACGCCATTCCGGCCCCTCCCCGTTCCACCCTTTGGAACCCGATCGCACCATGCCTGCACGCAAGTTCGGCCTCAACCTGGTGGTCTTCGTCGCCCTCGCGGCGCTCTTCACCGGTTTCTGGGCCCTCTACAACCGCCCCGTCAGCGTTCCCGACTGGCCGGAAAGCATTTCCGGATTCTCCTTCTCGCCCTTCCGCCTGAACCAGAATCCGCAGAAGAACCAGTTCCCCAGCGACGACGAGATCCGTTCGGACCTGGAGCTCGTGTCGAAGCAGACCGACAATATCCGCACCTACTCGGTGAAGGGTTCGCTGGCCGACATCCCGCGCCTGGCCGAAGAGCTCGGCATGCGCGTCAGCCTGGGGATCTGGATCGGCCCGGACGAAGCCGAGAACGAGGCCGAGATCGAGCGCGGCATCGAGATCGCCAACAACTCGCGCAGCGTGGTGCGGGTGATCGTCGGCAACGAGGCCCTGTTCCGCCGCGAGGTCACGGTGGAGCAGTTGTCCGGCTACCTGGACCGCGTGCGCAAGGCGGTGAAGGTACCGGTGACCACCGCCGAGCAGTGGCATATCTACGAGAAGTACCCGGAACTGGCCAGGCACGTCGACCTGATCGCGGCGCACATCCTGCCCTACTGGGAATACACCCCGATGGACACCGCCGTGCCGTTCGTCCTCGAACGCGCCCGCGAACTGCGCGCCAAGTTCCCGCGCAAGCCGCTGCTGCTGGCCGAAGTCGGCTGGCCGAGCAACGGCCGCATGCGCGGTGGCGCCGACGCCACCCAGGCGGACCAGGCCATCTACCTGCGCCGGCTGACCAATGCGCTGAACAAGAAGGGCTACAACTACTTCGTCGTCGAGGCCTTCGACCAGCCGTGGAAAGTCGGTGACGAAGGCTCGGTCGGCGCCTACTGGGGCGTCTACAACGCGCAGCGCCAGCCCAAGTTCAATTTCACCGGCCCGGTGGTGAATATCCCGCAGTGGCGCACCCTGGCGGTGGCCTCGGTGGTGATGGCGCTGCTCGCCCTGACCCTGCTGATGATCGATGGCAGTGCCCTGCGCCAGCGCGGCCGCACTTTCCTCACCGTGGTCGCCTTCGCCGGCGGCTCGGTGCTGGTATGGATCGGCTACGACTACAGCCAGCAGTACAGCACCTGGTTCAGCCTGACCGTCGGCGGCCTGCTGGGCATCGGCGCACTGGGCGTGTTCATCGTCCTGCTCACCGAGGCCCACGAACTGGCCGAGACCGTCTGGGTGCGCAAGCGCCGCCGGCCGTTCGACCCGGTGCTCACCGATACCGGCTACCGGCCCAAGGTCTCGGTGCACGTGCCCTGCTACAACGAGCCGCCGGAGATGATGAAGAAGACCCTGGACGCGCTGTCCCGGCTCGACTATCCGGACTTCGAAGTCCTGATCATCGACAACAACACCAAGGACCCGGCGGTCTGGGAACCGGTGCGCGACTACTGCGAAATCCTCGGCCCGCGCTTCCGCTTCTTCCACGTCGCACCGCTGGCCGGCTTCAAGGGCGGCGCGCTGAACTACATCCTGCCGCACACCGCGCCGGACGTCGAAGTCGTCGCGGTGATCGACGCCGACTACTGCGTCGAGCCGAACTGGCTCAAGCAGATGGTGCCGCACTTCAGCGATCCGAAGATCGCCGTGGTGCAGTCCCCGCAGGACTACTACGACGGCGAGGAGAACGTCTTCAAGAAGCTCTGCTACGCCGAGTACAAGGGCTTCTTCCATATCGGCATGGTCACCCGCAACGACCGCGACGCGATCATCCAGCACGGCACCATGACCATGATCCGTCGGACCGTGATGGACGAGCTGAAATGGGCCGACTGGACCATCTGCGAGGACGCCGAACTGGGCCTGCGGGTGTTCGAGAAGGGTTACTCGGCCGCCTACTCGCACCAGAGCTTCGGCAAGGGCGTGATGCCCGACACCTTCATCGACTACAAGAAGCAGCGCTTCCGTTGGGCCTACGGCGCCATCCAGATCATGAAGGGCCACGCCCGCGCCCTGTTCCAGGGCAAGGACAGCAAGCTCACCCTCGGCCAGCGCTACCACTTCATCGCCGGTTGGCTGCCGTGGATCGCCGATGGCATGAACATCTTCTTCACCATCGGCGCGCTGCTGTGGTCGTCGGCGATGATCATCGTGCCCAAGCGGGTCGACCCGCCGCTGCTGATCTTTGCCATCCCGCCACTGGCGCTGTTCTTCTTCAAGTTCGGCAAGATCCTGTTCCTCTACCGCCGCGCCGTGGGCGTCAACCTCGTGCGCTCGTTCCAGGCAGCGGTGGCGGGCCTGGCGCTGTCGCACACCATCGCCAAGGCGGTGCTCTACGGGGCGTTCACCAAGACCATCCCGTTCTTCCGCACGCCGAAGATGGCTTCCAACCACGGCATCCTCGTCGCGCTCGCCGAGGCGCGGGAGGAAGTCTTCATCATGCTCCTGCTCTGGGGCGCGGCACTGGGTATCGTGCTGGTGCAGGGCGTGCCGAGCCGGGACATGATGTTCTGGGTGGCCATGCTGCTGGTGCAGTCGCTGCCCTACCTTGCCGCCCTGGTAATGGCGCTGCTGTCCGCGGCGCCCAAGGCTCAGGAGGCACCGGTCGCGGACGCCGCACCGGCCAGCTAAGGAGTTATCGCGTAGGGCGTACAACCGTTCGCGGTTGTACGCCGATACACCGCTCGCATCGTCGGCGCCATGGTCAAACCTGAAACGCCCTGGAGCGGCGTCTCCGCGCCAACCGCAGAGCGCCCTGCTGCCAAGGTCAATCGGCGTATAACGTCGAACGTTATACGCCCTACGATCCCGGGACCTTGTGTAGCGGCTCATGCACCATCCGTCTCCTCCCAAGAACGCCGGCCATACGCCGGCGTTTTTGCTTTAAGATGGGCGCCTTTTTCCGTTCCACCCCCAGGATGCCCTCGATGCCCCTCTCGCCGACACTGGCCCTCGCCTGCGAGCTGATTCGCCGTCCCTCCGTTACGCCGGTCGATGCCGACTGCCAGCAGCTGATGATGCAGCGCCTGGGCGCCTGCGGCTTCGCCCTGGAGCCCATGCGCATCGAGGAGGTGGATAACTTCTGGGCCCTGCGCCAGGGCCGCGACGGCGCCAATGGCCCGGTGCTGTGCTTCGCCGGCCATACCGACGTGGTCCCCACCGGCCCCGAGCAGGCCTGGCAGCACCAGCCGTTCGACGCGCTGATCGATGCCGACGGCATGCTCTGCGGCCGTGGCGCGGCGGACATGAAAGGCAGCCTGGCGTCGATGATCATCGCCACCGAGCGCTTCGTCGCCGACCACCCGGACCATCGGGGCAGCATCGCCTACCTGATCACCAGCGACGAGGAAGGCCCGGCCCATCACGGCACCAAGGCCGTGGTCGAGCGCCTGAAGGCCCGCAACGAGCGCCTGGACTGGTGCATCGTCGGCGAGCCGTCGAGCACCACCCTGGTGGGTGACATCGTCAAGAACGGCCGGCGCGGCTCCCTCGGCGCCACCCTAAGCGTGCGCGGCAAGCAGGGCCACGTGGCCTACCCGCACCTGGCGAAGAACCCGATCCACCTCGCCGCCCCGGCCCTGGCCGAGCTCGCCGCCGAGCACTGGGACAACGGCAACGACTACTTCCCGCCGACCAGCTTCCAGATCTCCAACATCAATGGCGGCACCGGCGCGACCAACGTGATCCCGGGCGAGCTGAAGGTGATCTTCAACTTCCGTTTCTCCACCGAGTCCACCGTGGAAGGCCTGCAGCAGCGCGTCGCCGCCATCCTCGACAAGCACGGCCTGGACTGGCACATCGACTGGGCCCTGTCCGGCCTGCCGTTCCTCACCCAACCGGGTGAGCTGCTCGACGGTGTGGCCGCCGCGATCCTCGCCGTCACCGGCCGCGAGACCACCCCGTCGACCTCCGGCGGCACCTCCGACGGCCGTTTCATCGCCACCATGGGTACCCAGGTGGTCGAACTCGGCCCGGTCAACGCCACCATCCACCAGGTGGACGAGCGCGTTCTGGCCAGCGATCTCGATGTGCTGACCGAAATCTACTATCAGACCCTGGTGCGACTGCTGGCATGACTGGAAACAACAAAGGCTTCTGCCTGGGCGCCGTGCAGCCCGACACCCCGCCGCCCGCCCCGGCGGCCGAACGCCGCTACGCCCTGCGCGTGTACCAGATCGCCCAGCGCCGCCGCTCCCTGCCGACCGTACTGCGCAACGACCTGCCGCAGCCGCTGGCACCGACACCGGTGAAGAAGTAATGCTGATCTGCCCGCTCTGCCGCGAGGCGCTCGCTGAGGTCGACAATGGCGTCGCCTGCTCCGCCGGACACCGCTTCGACCGCGCCCGCCAGGGCTACCTGAACCTGCTGCCGGTGCAGCACAAGAAGAGCCTCGACCCGGGCGACAACGCCGCCATGGTCGAGGCGCGCCGGTACTTCCTCGGCGCCGGACACTACGCGCCGCTGGCGAAACGTCTGGCCGAACTGGCCGCCGAACGCACGCCGGGTCGCTGGCTGGATATCGGTTGCGGTGAGGGTTACTACACCGCGCAACTGGGCGAAGCCCTGCCGCAGGCCGACGGCTATGCGCTGGACATCTCCCGCGAGGCCGTGAAACGCGCCTGCAAGCGCGCCCCGCAGCTGACCTGGATGGTCGCCAGCATGGCTCGCGTGCCGCTGGCCGACGCCTCCTGTCAGCTGCTGGCCAGCGTATTCAGCCCGATCGACTGGAAGGAAGCGGCGCGCCTGCTGACGCCCGGCGGCGGCGTGCTGCGCCTGGGCCCGGCCCGCGACCATCTGCTGGAGCTGCGCCAGCGCCTGTACGACGAAGTGCGCGAGTACGTCGAAGACAAGCACCTCGCCGACCTGCCCGAAGAGCTGAAACTGGCGCACAGCGAGCAACTGAGCTTCAAGCTGCCGCTGCACACCCGCGAAGCCCGCGAACACTTGCTGGCGATGACGCCCCACGGCTGGCGGGTCAACCCCGAGCGGCGCGAGCGCATCCTCGCCGAGCCCTTCGAGGTGACGGTCGCGGTACGCTACGATTGGCTGGAACGCCAGGAACCCTGAAGCCGGCCCAAGGCCGGCCTGCGCTCGCCCATGCGGCGTTAAAAACAGGTTCAAAGTGCTCATTTACTCCACGTAAACTGCGCTTTTGAACCTATTTTTGCCTGGCCTGAGCATCGCTCGGCTCGGCCTTGAACCGGCTTACGAGGACGCCATGCGCCAACCGGATATCGAGATCTACATCAAGGATGCCGACCAGGCCGCCGTCAGCGCCTGGCTGGAAAAGGCCCTTGGCCCCTGCTCCGAATGGCGCGCCCAGGGCGAGACCTTCAAGTGCACCGCCGGCAGCATTCCCGCCACCTGGCTGCCCAAGGCCGTGGGCAAGTGGAACAGCCTGTTCCTGGACAGTGACAAGACCCCATGGGACGACGATGTCGCCTGCGCCCGCGATGCCTGCGCCGCGCTGGACGTCGAGGTGCGCTGCGCACCGGGGAGCTGGAGCGAGGATCAGGGCGAGGAAGATGCGGACCGCTGGCTGAAGGTCACCGCCGCCGGCGTCGAGGAGATCACCTGGCGCACGGGCTGAAGCCGTCCTGCGCAAGGCTGTAAAAACAAAGGCCCGTCCATTGGACGGGCCTTTGTCGTCTTCGGGGGCTCAGACCTTGGCGACGTCTTCCGCCTGGAGGCCTTTCTGACCCTGGATCACCGAGAACTCCACTTTCTGGCCTTCGGCCAGGGAGCGGTGACCATCGCCACGAATGGCACGGTAGTGAACGAAAACGTCCGGACCGCTATCGCGTTGAATGAATCCATAACCTTTGGCGTCATTGAACCACTTGACGGTTCCGACCTCACGATCAGCCATTACCACACTCTCCAACTTGCCTATTATTTTTGGGTGGCCCCCGAAATGAGGACTTCGACGGCTCGTCCGACTGAACGTTTTCCGCATCATCCGACCCGAGCCCGAGGCGCGTTGGAAGGCAATTCGAATAACGCCCGAAGGCGACCGCGATCCCGAGTATATAAATCAAAAGTTACAGCTGAAAAGCACTTTTTCAACAAGTCCGCGCGCCTGTGACTCATCGAGCCAAAGTGCCATTTTACGGGGCTTGCAGGGCCATTTTGGTGCTCGTTACCCAGCGTAACGAAAGTGTTTCGAACTTGGACTCCTGCACAACTTTGCACGATGGTTCCGGGCGTTTTCGCAACACCCGGAGCCACTTTTCCGATCAGGGTTTGCGTCCCTGCATAGCGATCGGACGCAGTGCCAGAAACTCGCCCACGGCGAAACCCTCAAATGGCCGACACCGCCTGCGGTCGCGAGGTATCACGGGTTGACCTGGTAGCCACGCCCCTGCAGGCAGCTGCTGTAGGCCGAGGAACTCGCCTGGCTCTGCGTGGCCTGCTGGTTGCGGCGGTCCTGACGGCGATCCTGGCGCTGGCGGGATGCCCCCACCACGGCCCCGGCGGCGGCGACTTCGCCGGCACGGTTCTGCCGGTACTGCTGCTTGGCGTCATCGCTGGCCCGGTCGTAGATTTCGTCGTGCTGCTGGCCACGCACTTCGGCGGCCACCGCCCCGGCGGCCGCGCCCCTGGCCGCACCCCGCACCCGCCCGCCGACCTTCGGGTCGGTGCTGGTGGTCGAGCTACTCGCGGCATTGGCGGCAACCCCGTTGCAGTAGTCCATGTCCTGTTGCACCTGCTGGCTGCTCTGGCCATTGAGCGGCACCACCGTCTGCGCTCCTGCCGGCGCTATGCAGACCAGCGCCAACAAGCATCCAAAAGTCACTTTACGCATCGTTCCACCTCCATAAATGGGAACCCTGAGTTAGCAGGATAGTCCCTGCCGATACGGCGTTCGCTGCCGCCGACCAGCCGCCTGCGGCTTTGCCGCAGACCCGCCGATCCGGCACACTAACGCTCCTGAGCAATCGCTCGTTTTATTTCTGCCAGCCATAGGGCCTGTATGCCTCGTTACCCGTTCCGCCGCTTCGGTTTTGGTGCCCTGCGCCGCCTGCTGTACCTCTGGGTGCGCTCGGAAACCATCAACCAGTCGGCCTTCAGCCTGAAGATCGACCGCAGCAAACCGGTCCTCTACGTCCTGCAGCAGCCCTCGGTCAGCGATCTGGCCGTGGTCGACACAGAATGCCGCAAGGCCGGCCTGCCGCGCCCGGTGATGCCGGTCGCCATCGGCGAGTCCATCGAGCCCGCGGCCTTCTTCTACCTGACTCCGGAGCCCGACTGGCTTGGCCGCCAGGACAAGCGCGGCGCACCGCCGACGCTGGTACGCACGCTCAATGCGATTGGCCAGAACGGGATCGACGACGCGCAGATCGTCCCCGTCAGCGTGTTCTGGGGACAATCGCCGGATAGCGAAAAGAGCGCCTGGAAGTTGCTGTTCGCCGACAACTGGGCGGTGACCGGGCGCCTGCGCAAGCTGGCGCGCATCCTGATCCTCGGCCGCAAGACCCGCGTGCAGTTCTCCGCGCCCATCCATCTGCGTGAGCTGGTGGAGCAGAACAAGGGCCACGCGCGCACTCTGCGCATGGTGCAACGCATCCTGCGGGTGCACTTCCGCAACCAGAAGACCGCCGTGATCGGCCCGGACCTTTCCCACCGCCGCACCCTGGTCAAGGGCCTGCTGCGCGCGCCGCTGGTGCGCCAGGCGATCCAGGAAGAGTGCGAAACCCAGAAAATCTCCCAGGAGAAGGCCGAGGCCACCGCGCTGCGCTACGCCAACGAGATCGCCGCCGATGTCTCCTACCCGGTGATCCGTTTCCTCGAAGTGACCCTGACCTGGTTCTGGAACAAGCTCTACGAGGGCGTGAAGGTCAACCACATCGAGCGCGTGCAGGACGTCGCCCAGGGCCACGAGATCGTCTACGTGCCCTGCCACCGCAGCCACATCGACTACCTGCTGCTGTCCTACCTGCTGTTCCGCAACGGCCTGACCCCGCCGCACATCGCCGCCGGCATCAACCTCAACATGCCCATCGTCGGCTCGATCCTGCGCCGTGGCGGCGCCTTCTTCATGCGTCGCAGCTTCAAGGGCAACCAGCTGTACACCGCGGTGTTCAACGAATACCTGCACACCCTGTTCAGCCGCGGCTTCTCCACCGAATACTTCGTCGAAGGCGGCCGCTCGCGCACCGGGCGCATGCTGCACCCGCGCACCGGGATGCTGGCGATCACCCTGCGCAGCTTCCTGCGCGACTCGCGCCGCCCCATCGTCTTCGTCCCCGTGTACATCGGCTACGAGCGCGTGCTCGAAGGCCGCACCTACCTGGGCGAACTGCGCGGCGCGGCGAAGAAGAAGGAGTCGATCTTCGACATCTTCAAGGTCATCGGCGCACTGAAGCAGCGCTTCGGGCAGGTCTGGGTGAACTTCGGCGAGCCGATCCACCTCGACCGCTTCCTCGACCAGCAGCAGCCGGACTGGCGCCAGCAGGAACTGGCCCCGGAGTTCCGCCCGGCCTGGCTGTCGGGAGCCACCAATCACCTGGCCCGCGACGTCGCCCGTCATCTCAACGACGCCGCCGCGATCAACCCGGTGAACCTGGTGGCCCTGGCGCTGCTCTCCACCACCCGCCTGGCGCTGGACGAAACCGCCCTGGCGCGGGTCATCGACCTCTACCTCGGCCTGCTGCGCAAGGTGCCCTACTCGCCCAGCGCCACCCTGCCCGACGGCGACGGCCAGCAGCAGATCGAATACGTGAAGAGCATGAACCTGCTCAGCGAGCAGAAGGACGCCCTCGGCCGCATCTGCTACCTCGACGAGCAGAACGCGGTGCTGATGACCTACTACCGCAACAACATCCTGCACATCTTCGCCCTGCCTGCGCTGATCGCCAGCTTCTTCCAGAACAGCGGGCGGATCAGCCGCGAGCAGCTGCTGCGCTACACCCGCGCGCTGTATCCGTATCTCCAGGCCGAGCTGTTCATCCGCTGGAATCTGGACGAGCTGGACGCGGTGGTCGACCAGTGGCTGCAAGCCATGGTCGACGGCGAACTGCTCAGGCAGGAGAACGACACCTTCATCCGCCCGGCGCCCAGCTCGCGCCAGTTCGTACTGCTGACCCTGCTGGCCCGTGCCATCACCCAGACGCTGCAACGCTTCTACATGTCCATCTCTCTCGTGCTCAACGCCGGACAGAAGCAGCTCACCGCCGAGGAACTGGAAAACCTCTGCACCGTCATGGCCCAGCGCCTGTCGATCCTGCACGGCCTGAACGCCCCCGAGTTCTTCGACAAGAGCCTGTTCCGCCATTTCATCCAGACGCTGCTGGAGGAAGACGTGCTGCGCAAGGACGAGAACGGCAAGCTGAGCTTCCACGAACTGCTGGGCGAGCTGGCCGAGGGCGCGGCCAAACGGGTATTGCCGGCGGAAATCCGGCTCTCCATCCGCCAGGTTGCGCTGGAGCAGCCGAACCCGGCAACACCGGCCGAACAGCCTGCGGTCACTCCGGGGAACTGAAAGGCAGCGGCCGGTTGATACCGGCCGCTTGACGCCTGCTTGTCACGGTCGATAGATTTTTGGCGATCCCCCCTTTCCGCGGTCAGGAACGCCCTCGTGTTCGACAGGATTCTGATCGTCTGCACCGGCAACATCTGCCGTAGCCCCATCGCCGAGCACCTGCTGCGCGAAGCCTTGCAGGGCAGTGACATCGCCGTCAGCTCCGCCGGGCTCGGCGCGCTGGTCGACCATCCCATCGACGGCACCGCCCTGGCCACCCTCCAGCACCACGGTCATTGTCCGCCATCGCACCGCGCACGCCAACTGACCGCCGAGCTTGCCCATGAGGCCGACCTGATCCTGACCATGGAGCAGGGCCAGATCCAGAGCATGATCCAGCGCGTCCCCGAAACACGCGGGAAGATCTTCCTGCTCGGCAAGTGGCAAAGCGAGCAGGAGATTCCCGACCCGTACCGCCAGGGACCGGAAGCCTTCGAGCATAGCTACGGGTTGATCGAGCGTGCCGTGGCCAGCTGGGCAGAGCGCCTGCTGGCGCGCCGATAGTTCGACGGCCGACAAACGTAGCGTCCGCTCTGCCACGACCGCGTAGCAAAAAGACTACGCTGAGGTTCTGCCCGACCATATTCCGCAGTTTGGTCTCTCCAGGTAGTCGCTCAACTGACTCGGAGCCTGCGTCTGAATATGAAGACACCTCATATCACCAAGGTCGCGATCATCCACTACTGGTGGCTGAGCAATCGTGGCGGCGAGGCCGTCTGCTCCGCAATTGCGGAGCTGTATCCCGATGCGGATATCTTCATCCATGTCTGCGATGAGCAGGTCGTGCGCCAGGCGTTGCCTGGAAACTTCCAGGGAAAGATAGGCACGACATTCATTTCGAAACTGCCCAAAGCGCGCAGGCACTATCAGAAATACCTGCCCCTCATGCCGCTTGCGCTCGAACAGCTCGATCTCACGCCGTATGACCTGATCATCAGTAGCGAATCCGGCCCGGCCAAGGGCGTCATTACCCGCCCTGACGCCGTTCACATCTGTTATTGCCATTCGCCCATGCGCTACGTGTGGGACATGTACCATGAGTACCTGTCCGGAGAGGGGCGTTTCGTTCGAACACTGTTCCCCGTCATTGCCCACTGGCTCAGGGTCTGGGACAGGCTTTCGGCGGACCGCGTCGACTACTTCATCGCCAACTCGACCTTCGTTGCATCGCGCATCCGGAAGTTCTACCGGCGCGACTCGGAAATCATCTTTCCCCCCGTCAACGTCTCGGACTTCAATCCGCGGCTGGAGCGGGATGACTTCTATCTGTGCCTGGGCCAGCTGGTCGCCTACAAACGCGCCGACATGGCGGTCGAAGCCTTCAACAGGCTCGGACTCCCTCTGGTGGTTGTCGGCGAAGGCGAGCTGTTCGAGTCGTTGACGAAGATCGCCGCGCCAAACGTCAAGTTGATGGGGCGTCAGCCCTTTTCAGTCATTCAGGATCTGCTGCAACGCTGCCGAGGTTTGATTTTCCCGGGGATGGAGGATTTCGGCATCGTCCCGGTCGAAGCCATGGCGGCAGGCGCTCCGGTGATCGCCTATGGAAAAGGCGGCGCCCTGGACACCGTCATTCATGGCAAGACCGGCATTCTGTTTCAGGAACAAAGCGTCGATGCATTGATGGAGGCCGTCAGGCAGCTTGAGCGTGGCGAGTTCGATTTCACTCCGGCAGAAATGCACCTGCATGCGCAGCGTTTCGCAAAACCCGTATTCCAGCAGCGCATCAAGGCATTCGTGAACCAGGCACTGACCCAGACGCCCTCAACGGAAAGACACGACCCCGGCTCACCTCACGAAGTCAGGCAGCACTCCTGAACCGGTGGCCATCCCGTTTTCATGACCGGTGAATACTCACCCATTGCAGGTCCATCATGCGCTGTGCCGTCATCTTCGGAGGCTCCGGCTTCATAGGCGTTTTCTTTGCCAGGCACCTGCTGGCAACGGGAGCCTTCGAAAAGGTCTATCTGTTCGACAAGGAACAGGTCGCCGACAAGCCTTTCCCCTATCGAACCAGGCTGGTGCAGGAATCTGCCGGCATCGTCGAGGTTCGCGGCGATGTTCGCCAACCCATCGACTGGACGCCCGCGGAATCGATTTCGCTCATCGCGAACTTCGCCGCCGTGCATCGCGAACCCGGTCATGACGACTTCGAGTATTACGAGACCAACCTGCAGGGCGCCCAGCATGTCTGTGCCTGGGCCGAACGCGTGGGTTGCAACGACATCATCTTCACCAGTTCGATCTCTCCCTACGGGCCGAGCGAGGAACAGAAGGACGAGCGCTCGCTGCCCGTCCCCATGACCGCCTATGGCGGATCGAAACTGGTGGCGGAGAAGATGCACCTGGCCTGGCTCGCGGCCGACCAGGACACGCGGCACCTGGTGATCGTGCGGCCCGGCGTGGTGTTCGGTCCCGGCGAGGGCGGCAATGTCTCGCGCCTGATCAAGGCGGTGCTGCGTCACTACTTCTTCTACATGGGCAACCGCGATACCCGGAAGGCCGGCACCTACGTCAAGGAGCTGTGCAATGCCATGTACTGGATGCTCGAACGGCAGAAGGCCCAGGGGGAGCACTACTCACTGTTCAACATGTCGATGAATCCCGGGCCGTCGATCCAGGACTATGTCGATACCGTCTGCCAGGTGGCCGGGGTTAAACGGCGCGTGCCGGAAATCCCCTTCCACGTCCTGCTTGGCGCCGCCCATTGCATAGACCTGGTCGCCCGCCCACTGGGCATTCGCCACCCGTTCAGCCCGGTGCGTATCCGCAAGCTGGTGCGTTCCAACAATATCCATCCCGCTCGCCTCGTCGAACTGGGTTACCCCTATCAGTTCGACCTGAAGTCCGCCTTCAGCGACTGGAAGTCCGCCGCGCCCGAAGAATGGCGCTGACCAGGGAACCCGTCGCACCCGGCATGTTCCAATGCTTCGTCCCTGTGCGCTGATTCATCGCACCTCCGGGTTTTCCCCGACGGCCTCCGTCCGTTACTCTCCGCGCCTCATTTTCACCTCGACGGCCAGCCTGGCCGCCGAGCTTCGCTCAAGGAAGTCTCGATGTTGCGAATCCCTGCCCTGCTGGCCGGCGCCCTGCTCTCCGTCAACGCCTTCGCCCTGTCCCTCTCCGACCTCAGCCAGAGCGACGCATCCACCGGTCTGAAGGACGCTCTGACCCAGGGCGCGCAGGTGGCCGTGAAACAGCTCAGCCAGCCCGGCGGCTTCAGCAATGACCCGCAGGTACGCATCGAGCTGCCCGGCAAGCTGGGCAAGGCCGCCAGGACCATGAAGCAGTTCGGCATGGGCGCCCAGGTCGACCAGCTGGAAGCCAGCATGAACAAGGCCGCCGAGGCCGCCATGCCGCAGGCCCAGGCGCTGCTGGTGGATGCGGTGAAGAAGATGACCGTGACCGACGCCAAGGGCATCCTCCAGGGTGGCGACCATGCCGCCACCGACTACCTGAACCGCAGCAGCCGCGAACAGCTGCGCGCCAAGTTCCTGCCGATCATCAAGCAGGCCACCGACCAGGTCGGGGTGGCCAAGCAGTACAACGCCTTCGCCAGCCAGGCCGCCGCCTTCGGCGTGGTCGACGCCAAGAGCGCCAACGTCGAGAACTACGTGACCGAGGAAGCGCTGGACGGCCTGTTCAAGATCATCGCCGAGCAGGAGAAGAGCATCCGCCAGGACCCGGCCGCCGCGGCCACGGGGATGGCGAAGAAGGTGTTCGGGGTGCTCTGAATTTCTTCAGCATGACAATGAAAAAGCCCGGCATCTGCCGGGCTTTTTCATGCCTGCTCCTACGGGGAAACGCGGTAATGACCGGCTGGTGTAGGAGCGGACCTTGTCCGCGAAATCCATCGCGGCGGGCTGGTTGCCACCAGGGAATCACCTCGGCATGACGCCCGATCCGTCCACAGCGCTCGTCCTTCAACGCCGGCGTGGCGCGGGGCTTCGCGGACAAGGTCCGCTCCTACGGGAACCGAAACGCCGGAGCTAGCCTGTAGGAGCGCGCCATGCGCGCGATTCGCGGGCATGGCCCGCTCCTACAGGTCCACTCCGCAGCCCTCTCAGGCTTCCTTCTTCACCCTGAACCACGCCGCATACAGCGCCGGCAGGAACAGCAGGGTGAGCGCCGTGGCAACGATCAGGCCGCCCATGATCGCCACCGCCATCGGCCCGAAGAACACGCTGCGCGACAGCGGGATCATCGCCAGCACCGCCGCCAGCGCGGTCAGCACGATGGGACGGAAGCGCCGCACCGTGGCTTCGATGATCGCGTGCCAGGTGTCCAGGCCGTGGGCACGGTCCTGTTCGATCTGGTCCACCAGGATCACCGAGTTGCGCATGATCATCCCGGCCAGCGCGATGGTGCCGAGCATCGCCACGAAGCCGAAGGGCTTCTGGAACACCAGCAGGAACAGGGTCACGCCGATCAGCCCCAGCGGCGCGGTGAGGAACACCATGATCATCCGCGAGAAGCTGCGCAGCTGGATCATCAGCAGGCTCAGCACCACCACGATGAACAGCGGCACGCCGGCGTTCACCGAGTTCTGCCCCTTGGCCGAATCCTCCACGGTGCCACCAACCTCCAGCAGATAGCCGTCAGGCAGCTCGGCGCGGATCGGGTCCAGGGTCGGCGATATCTGCTTCACCAGGGTCGCCGGCAGCGAGTCGTCATAGATGTCGGCGCGCACGGTCACGGTCGGCAGGCGGTTGCGCCGCCAGATGATGCCTTCCTCGAAGCCATACTCCAGGGTCGCCACCTGCGACAGCGCCACGCTGCGGCCGCTGCTGGTCTGCATCGACAGGCTCGGCAACTGCGACAGGTCATGCCGTTCGCGCTCGTCGCCGCGCAGGAGGATTTCGATCAGCTCGTTGTCCTCGCGGTAGAAGCTCACGGTGGAGCCGGTCAGCGAGCTCTGCAGGAACTGCGAGATGTCCGCCGTGCTCACCCCGAGGGCGCGGGCGCGCTCCTGGTCGATATCGAGGAACACCGCCTTGCTCGGCTCCTCCCAGTCCAGGTGCACGTTCACCACGTGGGGGTTCTCGCGCATCTTGTCGGCGACCTTGCGCGCCAGCGCACGGACTTCCGGGATGTGCTCGCCGGAGACGCGGAACTGCACCGGATAGCCCACCGGCGGGCCGTTCTCCAGGCGGCTGATACGGGTGCGCAGCGTGGGGAAATCCTCGTTCATGTGCTTGATCAGCCACTGGCGGATTTCCTCGCGGGCCTCCAGGTTCTTCGCCAGCACCACGAACTGGGCGAAGCTCGCCGCCGGCAGTTGCTGGTCCAGCGGCAGGTAGAAGCGCGGCGAACCGGTGCCGACGTAGGCGACGTAGTTGTCGATGCCCGGATGCTCGGCCAGCATCTTCTCCAGGCGGTTGACCTGCTCGGCGGTGGCGGTGAGCGAATCGCCCTCGGCCAGCTTCAGGTCCACCAGCAGTTCCAGGCGCGCCGACGGCGGGAAGAACTGCTGCGGCACCAGGCGGAACAGCATGATCGAGCCGATGAAGGCCGCCACGGTGAGGAGGATCACCGTCTTGCGGTAGCGCACGCACCACTCCACCACGCGGCGGAAGCGCTGGTAGAAGGCGGTCGAATACGGGTCGTGGCCCTTGTCGGTGCCGCCGTGCTTCTCCGCGTAACGCTTGGCCAGGTCCGGCAGCAGCTTCTCGCCCAGGTAGGGCACGAACACCACGGCGGCGATCCAGGACACCAGCAGTGCGATGGTCACCACCTGGAACAGCGAACGGGTGTACTCGCCGGTGCCGGATTGCGCAGTGGCGATCGGCAGGAAGCCGGCGGCGGTCACCAGGGTGCCGGTGAGCATCGGGAAGGCGGTGCTGGTCCAGGCGTAACTCGCCGCCTTGAGGCGGTCGTAGCCCTGCTCCATCTTCACCGCCATCATCTCCACGGCGATGATCGCGTCGTCCACCAACAGGCCCAGCGCCAGCACCAGCGCGCCGAGGGAAATCTTGTGCAGGCCGATGCCGAAGTAGTACATGGCAGCGAAGGTCATCGCCAGCACCAGCGGAATCGACAGTGCTACCACCAGGCCGGTGCGCAGGCCGAGGGAGAAGAAGCTCACCAGCAGCACGATGATCAGCGCCTCGGCCAGCACGCGGACGAACTCGCCCACGCTCTCGCGCACCGCCTCTGGCTGGTCGGACACCTTGCGCAGCTCCATGCCCGCCGGCAGGGTCTGCTGCAGGCGCGCGAATTCGGCGTCCAGCGCCTTGCCCAGTACCAGGATGTCGCCGCCGTCCTTCATGGCCACGGCGATACCGATGGCGTCCTCGCCCATGAAGCGCATGCGCGGCGCAGGCGGGTCGTTGAAGCCCCGGTGCACCTCGGCCACGTCGCCGATGCGGAAGGTGCGGTCGCCGACGCGGATCGGGAAGGCACGGATGTCCTCCACCGAATCGAAGCGGCCGGAGACGCGCAGTTGCACGCGGTCGGTGGTGGTTTCGAAGAAGCCGGTGGCGGTCACCGCGTTCTGGTCTTCCAGCGCCTTCTGCACCGCCGCCAGCGGCAGGCCGAGGGTGGCGAGCTTGGTGTTGGACAGGTCGATCCAGATCTTCTCGTCCTGCAGGCCGACCAGCTCGACCTTGCCCACGTCCTTGATCCGCTGCAGCCGCAGTTGCAGGCGGTCGGCGTAATCCTTGAGCACCGCGTAGTCAAAGCCCTTGCCCGACAGCGCGTAGATATTGCCGAAGGTGGTGCCGAACTCGTCGTTGAAGAACGGCCCCTGGATGCCCTGCGGCAGGGTGTAGCGAATGTCGCTGACCTTCTTGCGGATCTGGTACCAGAGCTCGGGGATATCGCGGGAGCGGAAATCCTCGCGGGCGATGAAAGTGACCTGGGATTCGCCGGGGCGGGAGAAGGAAACGATGCGGTCGTAGTCGCCGGTTTCCATCAGCTTCTTCTCGATGCGCTCGGTCACCTGGCGCGAGACTTCCTCGGCGGTCGCGCCCGGCCAGTTGGTCTTCACCACCATGGCCTTGAAGGTGAACGGCGGGTCCTCGCTCTGCCCCAGCTTGGTGTAGGACAGCGCACCGACGATACCCAGGAGCAGCATGAGGAACAGGACGATCTGACGGTTCTGCAGCGCCCAGGCGGAAAGGTTGAATTGCATCGGGCGTTACTCCTTCGCCACCAGCTTGACCGAACGGTTTTCCCGATCGACCGGCCGTACCTCCTGCCCTTCACGCAAAACCTGCACGCCCGCGGCCACCACCCAGTCGTCGCTGCTCAGCCCTTCGAGCACCGGCACGCGGTCCTCGGCGAAGGGGCCGATGCGCACCGGGCGGCGGTGCAGGGTGGAATTCTTCGGATCGACCACCCAGACGAACGGCTTGCCACCCTCGGCGGTCACCGCCGCCAGCGGTACCGCCAGCGGCACCTTGCCGGCGGCCTGGATGTAGACCCGCGCACTCTGGCCCAGCTCGGCGGGCACCTTGGTGTCATCGAAGGCGACCCGCGCGGCGAAGGTGCGCGACTGCGGATCAGCGGCCGGCGACAACTCGCGGATCTTGCCGCTGAAGCGCTTGTCGCGCTGCGACCAGAGTTCGACGCTCACCGCCTCGCCAATGCGGAAGCGGTCGATGGCATGTTCGGGGAAGCTGATCAGCACTTCGCGATCGCCGTCGGCGGCCAGGGTGAAGACGGTCTGCCCGGCGGCGACCACCTGCCCCACTTCCACCCGGCGCGTTGCGATCACGCCGTCCTGGGGCGCACGCAGAATCGCGTAGTCCGCCTGGTTGCGGGCCACGTCGTACTCGGCGCGAATCTGCTTCAGCCGCGCCTCGCCGGCGCGGTAGGTGTTCTCGATGTTGTCGAACTGCGACTGGCTGACCAGTTGGCGTTCGAGCAGCGTCTTGTAGCGGGCGTATTCGGAACGCACGGTCTGCAGGTTGGCCTCGGCGGCGGCCACCTGGGCGCGGGTGGCTTCGAGCTGCAGGCGCACATCTTCCGGATCGAGCTCGGCCAGCGGCTGGTCCTTCTTCACGCGCTCGCCCACCTCGACCAGTCGTCGGCTGACCTTGCCGCCAATGCGGAAAGCCAGCTCCGGCTCATGCCGGGCATGTACCTCGCCGGGGTAGGCTTCGGTAACATCCCGCGCCGGCAACGGCTGCACCACCATGGCCGGGCGTACCGCCGGCTTGGGCGGCTCGCCGGAACCGCAGGCGGCCAGGGACAGGGAAAGGACGACGGGGAGCGCGACAGACAGAGCATGGCGGAACATGATGTGTGACCTTTCGCAAAGCGCGGTTGAATTCTTATACTCCCCGGTATAGTAAAAATACAGAACCCACCAGTCCAGTATTAGAAATGTAAAAACATGTCACTCACGACTCCCTCCAATGGGCCGGGTCGCCCCAAGGACCCCGCCAAACGCAAGGCCATCCTCGACGCGGCGAAGGACCTGTTCATTCGCCTCGGCTACGACGGCAGCAGCATGGAAGCCATCGCCGCCGAGGCTGGCGTGTCGAAACTGACCGTCTACAGCCACTTCACCGACAAGGAGACGCTGTTCGTCGAAGCGGTTCAGGCCAAGTGCGCCGAGCGCATGCCCGAGCTGTTCGCCGAGCCGCCGGCCGACGCGCCCTTCGAAAGCCTGCTGCTGACCCTGGCGCGTGGTTTCAACCAGCTGATCAACAGCCCCGAGGCGATCTCCCTGAGCCGGCTGATGGTGGCCCAGGGCGCGGGGAACCCGCACCTGTCGCAGCTGTTCTTCGAGGCCGGCCCGCAACGTGTGCTGGACCTGATGGAGCGCCTGCTGGAGCAGGCGCGCCAGCAGGGCAAGTTGCAGATGGACAGCCCGCGCCGGGCGGCCGAGCACTTCCTGATGCTGGTGCAGGGCTGCGTGCACTTCCGTCTGCTGATCGGCTGCGAGACGGCGCCCACGGAAGCGGAAGCCGAGGCGCATGTGCAGGAGGTGGTGGCATTGTTCCTCAAGGCCTTTGCGCCCTGATGCAGCCGTGACCGGCTGATCGCGGGCATGGCCCGCTCCTACAATTGCTTCGATGTTCCCCTGTAGGAGCGGGCCATGCCCGCGAAACGCGCCGGCAGGCGCGTAGGCTCAGCCCTTCAGGCTTTTCAGCGGATAGATGTCATAGCGGCTGGACTTGCCTTCGAGGCTGTAGCTCGGCTTCTGTCCCTCGATGATCGGTGCCTTGCGCGGGCGCTTGACCACCACGCGGTGGCTGGCCAGCTTCAATGCCGCCTCCAGCAGCGCCGGAGCGTCCAGGTCGTCGCCCACCAGCGGGCGGAACAGGCGCATTTCCTTCTTCACCAACGCGCTCTTGTCGCGGTGTGGGAACATCGGGTCGAGGTAGATCACCTGCGGCGCCTCCCCTTCCCAGGCGGCCATGCGCTCGATGGCGTTGCCCTGCAACAGACGCATGCGCGCGACGATGGCGCCCACCTCGAAATCCCCCGCCGCACGAGTCAGCCCGTCTTCCAGCAGCGCAGCGATGATCGGCTGGCGCTCGGTCAGATCCATCTCGCAACCCAGGGTCGCCAGCACGAAAGCGTCTTTGCCCAGCCCAGCGGTGGCGTCCAGCACACGGGGACGCACCCCCTGCTGGATACCGACCGCCTTGGCGATCATCTGCCCGGCGCCGCCGCCGAACTGGCGACGGTGCGCAGTGGCGCCTTCGAGGAAGTCCACCCGCACCGGACCGGGCGAATCCGGCCCCAGTTGCAGCAGCTGCAAGCCATCGTCGCCCAGTTGCAGGGCGAAGTCCGCATCACCCTCGCCCATCGGCAACCCGAGCCGCTGCGCCCATTGCTCGGCGGCAGCCTGCCAGGCAGGCGCCAGCGCCTGGACGACGATGCGCGGCGGGGTAAGGGTCTCGGTCATGACGGGCGATCCTGGAAAAAACCGCGATTCTAGCGCAGCCCGGCCCTCTACGGACTCAAGGGCTCAACTACGGAACAGCTGATTGATCCGGTCGAACGGCATCGCCCCGCCCATTGGCTTCAGGTCTCCCTTTGCCAGCGACTCGGCGGCGCTGAAGAAGGCACCGAAGGCCACTCGAGCCAGGTTCGAACCGACGCTGACACGCTTCACGCCCAGCTCGGCCAACTCCTGCAGACTCACCTGCAACGCCGGCGAGCCTACCAGCACGTTGACCGGCCTTGGCGCGACGGCGCTGACCACCGCGGCGATCTCCTCCCGCGTTTTCAGCCCCGGCGCGTAGAGCACGTCGGCGCCGGCCTCGGCGAAGGCCACCAGGCGCTTGATGGTGTCGTCCAGGT
The DNA here is from genome assembly GCF_050474425.1 of Pseudomonas sp. B1-22. NCBI lineage: Bacteria > Pseudomonadati > Pseudomonadota > Gammaproteobacteria > Pseudomonadales > Pseudomonadaceae > Pseudomonas > Pseudomonas sp. B1-22. The sequence continues at coordinate 640,722 of NZ_JBCHVH010000002.1, forward strand.
CGTTACGACCGTGCAGCAGGTTCTCCGCCCGCGCCGCCAGGGTGAAGGGGAACGGCAGTGCGCGAGCGGCCTGCACGGCGGCGGCGACTCGCTCCACGGCCAGTTCCAGGGGGTAGATCGGCGCATCCGGACGCCCGCTGGCGTCCTCGATGGAGCCGCCGACCAGCCCGCAGGCGGCGGCAAGACGGATAGTCTCGGCGCAGTCCTCCGGTTCGTCGCCGTAACCGTTTTCCAGGTCGGCAGCCACCGGCAGCGGCGTGGCCTCGATGATCGCCCGCGCATTGGCCAATGCCTCCTCTCGGCTCACCGCGCCCTCAGCGTCAGGGCGACCCAGGGCAAATGCCAGACCTGCGCTGGTAGTGGCGAGCGCTTCGAAGCCCAGATGGGCGAGCATCTTCGCCGAGCCGGCGTCCCAGGGGTTGGGCAGAACGAACAGACCGTCGCGCTGGTGCAGCGCCCGGAACGCTTCGCCGCGCAGTTGTTGATGGGTCATGGCCATCTCCTTGCCGAACAGGGGAAGGAGCAGGTTAGTCCCCTCACCGCCGACCCGCCATGCACAGTTGGCCGCTCAGAGCAGGCCCAGCTGTTCCACTTCAGGCGCAGGCACCACCAGCGCCGGCAAGCCCGGCAGGCGCTCGCGCAACAGCGCGTGGAAACGCTGCGCCTGCTCGGCCGCGCGGTGGTTGTCCGGGGTGTGCAGAAAGACGTGGGGCGTCAGCCCCTGCTCGATCCACTCCGCCACCTTGGCGATCCACGGCGTAAGGAAGGCGGCGTTGGCCTGCAGATCGGGACCACCGATGAAGCGCACCTGCGGGCTGTCGCTGAAGGCCGCCGGACGCACCGGTACCTTCGGCTTCTTCGACTGCGCATGCAGCACCGCGGGGTCGTCCGAGCGGCAGGCAAACAGTGCGCGGGAGTCCAGGCAGATGCGCTCGACACCGCGATCCAGCAACAGCCGGTTCAGCGCTCGCTCCTCCTCGCCCTTGGCGAAGAACGCCGGGTGCCGCACTTCCACCGCCATCCGCCGCTCGGCAAAGGCATCCAGCCAGGCCGCCAGCTCGCCAAGACGATCCGGGCCGAAACTCGCGGACACCTGCAGCCACAGCGGCGCGACCCGCTCGCCCAGCGGCGCCAGCAGGTCGAGGAAGTCCTGGGTGTTTTCCAGTTGCCCGCGCAGGTCGCCTTCGTGGCTGATGTCGCGGGGCAGCTTGGCGCAGAAGTGGAAGTCCGCCGGCATGGTCTGCGCCCAACGCCTCAAGGTCTCGGCATTAGGCCGGGCGTAGAAGGTCGTGTTGCCTTCCACCGCGTTGAACACCTGGGAATAGAAACCCAGCGTCTCGGCAGCACGCAGATCGTCGGGATAGAAAGTGCCGCGCCAGGCCGGCTCATTCCACGAGGGACAGCCCAGGTAGTACGGCAAGCTCATGGAATCAGGCGTAGAGGTCGAGACCCAGGACTTCCTGGCCCTCGTACTGGCCGCCCATGCTGGCGGTGCTGGCGTAGCTGGCCAGCGCCTGGGCGGCGCGGGAACTCAGCGGGCGCTGGTAGTCGAGATTGTCGCGCAGGGTGGCCGGCACGCTGTAGCTGCTGGCGTTGCCGGCTTCGACGCGGCGCGCTTGCGGCTGCTGCTCGAAGCCCTGACTGGCCGAGGCCGGCGCGGGTCGCTCGCGGCGGGATTCGAGGTCACGCTGCACTTCCCGATAGGGCGTGACCGCAGTGCCCGTGCGGGCAGTGCGCTCAGGCGCCTGGGAAGTGGAAACGAGACCGTCGATACGCATTTCGTGGAAACTCGGAGGGGATAGCCATCACTCTAACGAGGGCCCCATGCCTTGGCAATTGGCATGGATCAGGCCTTCTTGGGGGTCGCCACGTTGTCGCGCAGGTAAACCGGCTGGGCCTGCTCTGCGTCAACCGCTTCGCCGCGCGCCCAGGCGAATTCGGCCAGGGTCAGCAGGTCTTCAGCGTGGGGCAGCAGGCTGGCGTCATGGGCCGCGACCTTCACCGCCAGGCGCTCCTCGAAGCCCCAGCCGGTGCCGGAGCCGAACCATTCGCCCTGGGCGTCGCCCGGCAGCGCCACGCGCTCCGGCGGCAGCACCGCTTCGGCGCCGGCCAGGCGCATCTCGCCCTGCTCCACGCGGTAGCAGCCCCAGTACACCTCGTCCATGCGCGCATCGATGGCCGCAGCCACCTGGCTCGCGCCATGCTCGCGGTGGGCACGCTGGGCCAGCACCGCCAGATCGGAAATCGGCAGCACCGGCTTCTGCAGCGCGAAGGCCAGGCCCTGGACCACGCCGATGGCGATGCGCACGCCGGTGAAGGCGCCGGGGCCGCGACCGAAAGCGATGGCGTCCACGGCGGCCAGCTCGATACCGGCTTCGCCGAGGATGTCCTGCACCATCGGCAGCAGGCGCTGGGCGTGCAGGCGCGGGATCACCTCGTGGCGAACATACCGGCGACCGTCATGCAGCAGCGCGACGGAACAGGCTTCGGTCGAGGTATCCAGGGCCAGCAGCGTGGGCATGGTGTTTTCCATAAGACGTCAAAAAAAGGGGAGGCATTATAAACGCCAAAGGCCCGCATTGTGCGGGCCTTTGGCATTGCGCGGGGCAATCAGCTCAGAGCGGCGAACACCTTGGCGGTGATCTGCTCCACCGAGCCGACACCTTCGACGCGGGTGTACTTCGGGGTGCCTTCGACGGCGGCCAGCTTCTGGTAGAAATCGACCAGCGGCTTGGTCTGCGAATGGTAGACCGACAGGCGGTGACGCACGGTTTCTTCCTTGTCGTCTTCGCGCTGCAGCAGGTCTTCGCCGGTCACGTCATCCTTGCCTTCCACCTTCGGCGGGTTGTGCTGGATGTGGTAGACGCGGCCGGAGGCGGCGTGTACGCGACGACCGGCCATGCGGCCGACGATTTCCTCGTCGTCCACGGCGATCTCGATCACGTTGTCGATGGTGACACCGGCTTCCTTCATGGCCTCGGCCTGGGGAATGGTGCGCGGGAAGCCATCGAACAGGAAACCCTTGGCGCAGTCGGGTTGAGCGATGCGCTCTTTCACCAGGTTGATGATCAGGTCATCGGAGACCAGACCGCCGGCGTCCATCACGCTCTTGGCCTTCAGGCCCAGTTCGGTGCCGGCCTTGACCGCCGCACGCAGCATGTCGCCGGTGGAGATCTGCGGAATGCCGAACTTCTCAGTGATGAAGCGAGCCTGGGTACCTTTGCCGGCACCGGGCGCCCCGAGCAGAATCACACGCATCGATATGCTCCTTAATACTTGTTAAGCGAAATCACGGATCCGCCTCTTGGGGCCAATCTCATCATGCTTTTAATGGCGCAAATGCGCGCCGAAAGGTTGCTCACGATACACAGCGGCCCCCCACCATACAAGCCGCCCTCGGCGACCGTACACGCCGATCGCGGGCGGGAAAACCACCCTCGATCAGCCTTCAAATTACCCCCATTTCGGGGTCGTGCAATCCACCATTAGTGGGGGGTCGAGCGACCTCAGCCGGTGTTGCGCAGACCGGCGGCGATACCCGCCACCGTGACCAGCATCGCCTGCTCCAGACCGCCGCAGGCGTCGCCCGCGCAGCGCCGGGAGCGCGCGAGGAGTTCGGCCTGGAGCAGGTGCAGCGGGTCCAGGTAAGTGTTGCGCACACCGATCGATTCGCGCGTCTCGGCGGCGTTGCCGAGCAACTGGGATTGCCCGGTCAGCCCCAGCACCACGCGCACCGACTGCGACAATAGGTCGCGTAAATGTGCACCTAATGGTCGCAGTTCCGATTGCACCAGTCGCTCGTCATAAAGTTGGGCAATTTCCCGGTCGGCCTTGGCCAGCACCATCTCCAGCATGTCGATGCGCGTGGTGAAGAACGGCCACTCCTTGCGCATGCGCCCCAGCAAGGCGCCTTCGCCCCGTTCGATGGCGTTGAGCAGGGCGTTTTCCCAGCCCAGCCAGGCCGGCAGCATCAGCCGCGTCTGGGTCCAGGCGAAGATCCAGGGAATCGCCCGCAGGCTCTCCACGCCGCCCTCGCGGCGCTTGGCCGGACGGCTGCCCAGCGGCAGACGGCCCAGCTCCTGCTCCGGCGTGGCCTCGCGGAAGTAGTCGACGAACTGCGGGTTCTCCCGCACCACCGCGCGATAGGCCGCCAGCCCGTCGGCGGCGAGCCGGTCCATCTCCTCGCGCCAGGCCGGTTCCGGCACGGGCGGCGGTTGCAGCGTGGCTTCCAGCACGGCGGCGAGATAGAGGTTGAGGTTCTGTTCGGCGATGCCCGGCAGGCCGAACTTGAAGCGGATCATCTCGCCCTGCTCGGTGGTACGGAAACGCCCGGCCACCGAGCCCGGCGGCTGCGAGAGGATCGCCGCGTGGGCCGGGCCGCCGCCACGGCCGACGGTGCCGCCACGGCCATGGAACAGCAGCAGCTCAACGTCGTGGTTGCGGCAGATATCCACAAGAGCCTCCTGCGCGCGGTACTGCGCCCAGGCGGCGGCCAGGGTGCCGGCGTCCTTGGCCGAGTCGGAGTAGCCGATCATCACTTCCTGCGGGCCGGCCAGGCCGGTGCGGTAGCTGTCCAGGCTAAGCAGACGGTCGATGCAGGGGCCGGCGTTGTCCAGATCGTCCAGGGTCTCGAACAGCGGCACCACGCGCATCGGTCGCTGCAGCCCACACTCCTTGAGCAGCAGCTGCACGGCGAGCACGTCGGAGGGCTGCCCGGCCATGGAGATGACGTAGGAACCCAGCGACGCCGCCGGCGCCTCGGCCACCACCCGGCAGGTCGCCAGGACTTCGGCGGTTTCCGGCGAGGCCTGGTGGTTGGCCGGCAGCAGCGGGCGGCGGCTGGCCAATTCTTCCAGGAGGAATTCCTGGCGCACGCTTTCGTCCCACTCGGCGTAGTTGCCCAGACCGAGGTACTCGGTGATTTCGCTCATCGCACGAGCGTGGCGCGTGGAGTCCTGGCGCACGTCCAGGCGCACCAGGAACAGGCCGAAGGTGGCAGCACGGCGCAGGGAGTCGAGCAGCGCGCCGTCGGCGATCACGCCCATGCCGCAGTCGTGCAGCGAGCGGTAGCAGAGCTGCAGGGGTTCGAGCAGTTCGCGGTTGTCCTGCAGCACCTCCGCGCACGGCGCTTCGCCACTGTGGATGGCCCGCTCGGCCCAGGCGCGGGTGGCGCGCAGGCGTTCGCGCAGTTGCTTGAGCAGCGCACGATAGGGTTCGGCAACGTCGCCCACCTCGGCGCGCAGCTCGTCGCTGGCCTGTTGCATGGAGAGGTCCGAAGCCAGGCTGTCGACATCGCGCAGATAGAGGTCGGCGGCCATCCAGCGCGCCAGCAGCAGGACTTCGCGGGTGATGGCGGCGGTAACGTTGGGGTTGCCGTCGCGGTCGCCGCCCATCCAGGAGGCGAAGCGGATTGGCGCGGCGGACAGCGGCAAGCGCTCGCCCAGCGTCTGCTTCAGGGTGGCGTCGACGTGCCGGAGGAAGGCCGGCAGCGCCTGCCACAGCGAGTGCTCGATGACCGCGAAGCCCCATTTGGCTTCATCCACCGGGGTCGGCCGGGTGCGGCGGATTTCGTCGGTGTGCCAGGCCTCGGCGACCAGCCGCTGCAGGCGTTGGCGCACGGCTTCGCGCTCCTCCGGCAACAGGTCGGTATGGTCGTCGGCGGCCAGTTGTGCGGACATCGCGTCGTATTTCTGGATCAGGGTGCGGCGCGCCACTTCAGTGGGGTGCGCGGTCAGCACCAGCTCGATCTCCAGGTCCGCCACCTGCCGCGCCAGCCCTTCGGCGCCCAGGCCGGACTTGCGCAGGCGGCCGAGCAGTTCGCCCAGCACGCGGTTCTCGAAGGGTTCCGGCTCCTTGGGCGTGCGCCGGCGGATGCGGTGGTACTGCTCGGCGATGTTGGCCAGGTTGAGGAACTGATTGAAGGCCCGCGCCACCGGCAGCAGTTCGTCCTCGCTCAGTGCGTCGAGGGTCGCCGTCAGTTGCCGGGCGCCGTCCGCCGAGCCGCGCCGCGCGGCCTTGGCGCCGGTGCGGATGAGTTCGATCTTGTCGAGGAAGCCCTGGCCGTACTGGGCGCGAATGGTCTGCCCCAGCAGCTCGCCCAACAGGTGAACGTCCTCGCGCAGGCGCGCATCGATATCGGCCATGACTGTCTCCTTGATTGAGAGTCCTTGATGGCTAAGCGTTCTACACAGTGCCGCTGGCGACACACACTGACAAGCGTGCGACGAACGCCAGCCTTCCAGCTCGGACAGCGACTAGGCTCAAAGTGATCCCGAAGCGCTCGGGAAAACCCCCAGGCGGACCCACGAGGCCCGCCCCACATGCCCGCCACGAACGGGCCACAGAGGTGAACATGAAAATCCGCGATCTGGTACGCCATTGGGAACAGAACGCCAGGGGGCGCATGACCAAGCATCACTACAGCATTCCGCTGGACGTGGAGACCGCCGCGCGGCTGGCGGCTTTGCACGACATGTACCCCAAGCGCAGCGCCGAGGAGCTCCTGGGGGAACTGGTCGGTTCGGCGCTGGAGGAGCTGGAAGCGAGCTTCCCCTATGTGAAGGGACAGAAGGTGGTGGCGCAGGACGAACAGGGTGATCCGATCTACGAGGACATCGGCCCGACGCCGCGCTTCCTGCAGCTGTCGCGCAAGTACCTGCATGAACTGACGGATACCGAGGGGCAGGCCAACCACTCCTGAACGAAAACGCCCCGGCAATCGCCGGGGCATTTGATCTCGCCCTTGTAGGAGCGGGCCACGCCCGCGATCGCGCCCATGGGGCGCTCCTACAGGGTGCAATCAATGCCGGCCGTGGACGCCGGGCACATGCAGGTGCCCCGCCTCGGCGCAGGCTTCCGGAACGACCGACGGCTCCGCCGGCTGCTCCAGCTCGCGCAGGATGCCGCAATCCTCGCTGTTGCCCTCGCCGCTGCAACGCGCACGCAGGTCGCGCAGTTGCTGGCTGAGCGACTGCAGCTCGGCGATCCGCACTTCGACATGGTGCAAATGCTCGTCGATCAGCCGGTTGGCGGTGCCGCAGTCGGACTCGGGGCGATCACGCAGGCCCAGCAGGATGCGGATTTCCTCCTGGGTCATGTCCAGCGAGCGGCAATGGCGGATGAACGACAGGCGCTCCACATGAATGGCATCGTACTGCCGGTAGTTGCCCTCGCTGCGCGACGGCTCCGGCAGCAGGCCCTCGCGCTCGTAATAGCGGATGGTCTCCACCGGGCAACCGGTCAGCTTCGCCAGTTCACCGATCTTCATCTTCAACCTCCTGGGTAAAGACGGCTTGACTCTGTAGTTACTACAGGGTGTGCAATCGGCAGCAACTCGTCAAACAGGAACGGACGACATGACTGCCAATCGCCAGGGCCCGATCATCCACGGCCCCGTCCAGGATCAGGAACACAGCGACGCCACAGCATGCTGCGGCTGCGACAAGGGCGCACTACTCCGCGCGCCAGCGGCCGAACCTGCCGCTCACAACCACGGCCACGGCCACGGCCACGGCCATGATCACGATCACGATCACGATCACGATCACGATCATGGTGAGGATCGCCGTGCGCTCGCGCAGGAAGCCGCAACGGCGGCAGGCGGCGCTGCCAGCGGCGAACTGCGCTGGACCAGCCTGCGTATCGAAGCCATGGATTGCCCTACCGAAGAACGCCTGCTGCGCGACGCCCTCGGCCGCGTGTCGGCGGTGGAAGACCTCGACTTCAACCTGATGCAGCGCCTGCTGCGGGTACAGCACCGCTTCGACAGCATCGAGCCGCTGCAGAAACTGGTGGCGTCCCTCGGCATGCAGGCCGAGCCGCTGGACGAGAACGCCCTTGCCTCCGCACAACCCGCCAAGCAGAAACCCTGGTGGCCGCTGGCGCTGGGCGCTGTCGCGGCAGCGGGCGCGGAATTTTTCGAATGGTTCGCCATCGGTCCGCAGTGGCTGGTGGCGGCGCTGGCCGTCGCGGCCATCCTCGGCGCCGGCCTGCCGACCTACCGCAAGGGCTGGATCGCGCTGAAGAACCGCAACCTCAATATCAACGCCCTGATGAGCATCGCCGTGACCGGCGCCATGCTGATCGGCCAGTGGCCAGAAGCGGCGATGGTCGCCGTGCTGTTCGCCATCGCCGAGCTGATCGAGGCGAAATCCCTGGAGCGTGCGCGCAATGCCATTCGCGGTCTGCTGCAACTGGCGCCGGAACAGGCCACCGTGCAGGTCGACGGCGAATGGCGCGAATTGCCAGCCAAGTCGGTGGCGCTGAACGCCCGCGTCCGCGTGCGCCCCGGCGAGCGCATCGCCCTGGACGGTGAAGTGCTCGACGGTCGCTCCAGCGTCAACCAGGCGCCCATCACCGGCGAGAGCCTGCCGGTGGAGAAACAGGCCGGTGACACCCTGTTCGCCGGCACCATCAACGGCGAGAGCGCGCTGGAATACCGCGTCACCCGCGTCGCCGACGACAGCACCCTGGCGCGGATCATCCACGCCGTGGAAGAAGCCCAGGGCTCGCGCGCGCCGACCCAACGCTTCGTCGACCAGTTCTCGCGCATCTACACCCCGGTGGTGTTCCTCATCGCCATCGCCACTGCCCTGCTGCCGCCGCTGTTCTTCGGCGGTGCCTGGCTGGACTGGGTGTACCGCGCCCTGGTGCTGCTGGTGATCGCCTGCCCCTGCGCCCTGGTGATCTCCACCCCGGTGACCATCGTCAGCGGCCTTTCGGCGGCGGCACGCCTCGGCATCCTGATCAAGGGCGGGGTATTCCTCGAACTGGGCCGCTCGCTGGACTGGATCGCCCTGGACAAGACCGGCACCCTGACCGAAGGCCGCCCGCGCCAGACCGACTACACGGCGCTGCGCGAACTGGCCGGAGCCGATGTGCGCGTCCTGGCCGCCAGCCTGGCCGCGCGCTCGGACCATCCGGTGTCACAGGCCGTGGCCCGTGCCGCCGAAGCGGAAAACCTTGCGCTCTACGGCGTTGGCGAGCTGACCGCCCTGCCCGGCCGTGGCGTGAAGGGCGAGATCGACGGCCGTACCTATCACCTGGGTAACCACCGCCTGGTGGAAGAACTGGAGCTGTGCTCAAAGGAACTGGAAGCCCGCCTCGACGCCCTCGAACAGCAGGGCAAGACGGTGATCGTGCTGCTCGATGCCGAAGGTCCGCTGGCCCTGTTCGCGGTGGCCGATGCGGTCAAGGAAACCAGCCGCGAGGCGGTGGCGCAGTTGCACGAGCTGGGCGTGAAGACCCTGATGCTCACCGGCGACAACCCGCACACCGCCGCCGCCATCGGCGCCCAGGTGGGCATCGATGCGGCGCAGGGCAACCTGCTGCCGGAGGACAAGCTCAACGAAGTGAAGCAGCGCCAGGAAGGTGGCAAGCGCGTCGGCATGGTCGGCGACGGCATCAACGACGCCCCGGCCCTGGCCCGCGCCGACATCGGCTTCGCCATGGGCGCGGCGGGCACCGACACCGCCATCGAAACCGCCGGCGTGGCGCTGATGGATGACGACCTGCGCAAGCTGCCGTCCTTCATTCGCCTGTCGCGCCAGACCCATCGGGTGCTGATCCAGAACATCAGCCTGGCGCTGGGGATCAAGGCGGTGTTCCTGGCGCTGACCCTGGCCGGCGAAGGCACGCTGTGGATGGCGGTGTTCGCCGATATGGGCGCCAGCCTGCTGGTGGTGTTCAACGGGTTGAGGTTGTTGCGTTACCGGGGCTGATGTCCTGAGCTTCAGACTCACTCCCGCCCTTGCAGGAGCGAGCTTGCTCGAGAACGACGCCGGCCTTGCCGGCGGATCGCGGGCATGGCCCGCTCCTACCAAGGCGCAGCGGATTCAACCTGTAGGAGCGGACTCCGTCCGCGATGCTTCTTGTTTGGGTTTTCAGAGTCGCTTCGGCGTGTGCTGGAAGATTTTGTTTCGCCCCCTCGGGCGAGTTACTTCTTCCAAACGCCGAAGAAGTAACCAAGAAGGCTTGCCCCTGCATCCGGCCCCGGCTTCGCCGGGGTTCCCTCGCTCCATCGAAGTTTCAGGGGCCCGCCGCGAAGGGCCATCCCTGGCCCATCGCGGCTCTCGTAGGAGAGACGGGGGCGCCTAGCCCTTGTCCGCGAAATCCCTCGCGGATGAATCCATTTTCACCGAGGAACACCGGTGCTTTGCGCCTGCGTAGGAGCGGACTCCGTCCGCGATGCTCTTGCTTTTCGTAGGGCAAATAACGCGCAGCGTTATCCGCCACGATGGGTATCGCTGCGCTCCACGCCATCCTACGTTCGAGGTCCTCGGTGACGGCAATGGCAGCCCTCAGCCGAGAAGCCGCCGGTACAACTCCGCCATCTCACCCGAGAACGCCACCAGCACCAGTTCCTTCAACGAACTTCCCTGCCCGCGCGGGCGCCGCAATTCATCGACGGCGATCTGCGCCGCCGCTTCGGCAGGGTAACCATAGATACCGGTGCTGATCGCCGGAAAGGCGATGCTGGCGAGGTTCTTCTCCTCGGCCAATTGCAGGCTGTTGCGGTAGCACTGGGCGAGCAACTCCGGCTCGCCATGCCCGCCGCCCCGCCAGACCGGCCCGACGGTGTGGATGACGTAACGCGCCGGCAGGCGGAAACCGGGGGTGATCTTCGCCTCGCCGGTCCCGCAGCCACCCAGCGGGCGGCAGGCGGCGAGCAGCTCCGGGCCGGCGGCCCGGTGGATGGCGCCGTCGACACCACCGCCGCCCAGCAGCGAGCTGTTGGCGGCGTTGACGATGGCGTCGAGGTCGAGTCGGGTGATGTCGCCCTGCCAGACGCGGATTTCGGGGTGGCTCATGCTGCTTCCTCCCTTGTCGGCGGCGTCAGGGCTGCCCCATCACTTCACTTGCTGGGGAGTCTCCTGACCCATGCAGCGTACGGCACGCTTGCGGCCGTCGACCAGCACGCCGGTCAGGCCCTTCTGGGTCATGTCGAACATCACCAGCACGCCGTCGATGCACTGCGCCTGCTGGTCGGCCGGCTCCAGCGACAGCTTGGTGTCCTGGCCCGGGATGCTCTTGAGCATGGTGAACTGGCTCAGCTCCAGCGCATCCTCGGGTTTGGCGAAGTGCAGGTAACCGTAGTACCAGAGCGTACCGATCGACACGAAGATAGTGGCAATGACGGTGAGGATGTAGGAGATCGGATTGCGGTCGTTCATGGCTTGCCTTGTTCTGTGGAGCCCGCCTTGACGGGGTCCGGCGTTGACGAGTTCGGGACTTCGGCCAGCCGGCGCAATCCGGTGAAGTGCTGCGGGTCGTCGAGGAAGCGCAGCATCACTTCGCGCCAGACCGGTTCGCCGAAGGTTTCCACGTGGTTGCCGCGGGTCAGCTGGAAGACTTTCGGCGGCGGCGCGGCCTTGTAGAGGGCCAGGCCGTTGTCCAGGGGCACAATGGTATCGTCGATGCTGTGGAAGAACAGCACGGGTGCGCCAGAAAGTCGCGGGATCGAACGAATCGCACTGTCACCGTCGGGCACCACCCAGGACAGCGGCACCTGCAGCGGCCAGGTCAGCCAGGAGTTGCCCAGGGTGTAGCGCGCCACGCCGCGGTAGCTGGCCGGCACGCCGTCGAGCACCACGGCGTACAGTTGCTTCTGCCGCTCAGGGTGCAGGCCCAGGTAATGCACCGCCATGGCGCCGCCCAGGCTCTGGCCGAGCAGGATCACCGGCTTGCCCTGCACCTCCGGCGCCTTGTCCAGCCAGGCGAAGGCGGCGTCGATGTCCTGGTAGATCGCCGGCAAGCTGGGCGAGCCCTCGGAGTGGCCATAGCCTCGGTAGTCGACCATCAGTACCTGGTAGCCCTGCTCCGGTAGCCAGTAGGTGCCGCCCAGGTGCCAGGCCATGTTGCCGCCGTTACCGTGCAACTGCAGCACGGTGCCCTTGACCGGTACGCCGGCCTTGGCCGGCAGCCACCAGCCGGCGAGCTTCACGCCGTCGGCGGTGGTCAGGGTGATGTCGCGGTACTCCAGCTTGGCCCGAGTGGGGGTGATGGCGACGTCGTCGCTGGGGTAGAACAGCAGGGAACTGCAGCCGGCCAGCAGGGCCAGGCAGGCAACGAGAGCGAGACGCACGGCGATCATTCGGGGTTGGTCCTTACCTCTTCACGGGCACGGTAGGTGGCGTCGTAGATGCGTTCGGCCAGCCGCGAGAACGGCAGGCTCTGCAGCCAGACGGTACCGGTGCCCTTGAGGGTGGTCAGCAGCAGTCCCTCGCCGCCGAACAGCATGCTTTTCAGGCCACCGGCCAGTTGCACGTCGTAGTCGATGTCATCGGTGAAGGCCACCAGGCAGCCGGTGTCCACCCGCAGCGTCTCGTCCTTCAGTTCGCGGCGGATCACCGTGCCGCCTGCATGAACGAATACCAGCCCGTCGCCCTCAAGCTTCTGCAGGATGAAACCTTCGCCACCGAAGAAGCCGGCGCCCAGGCGCTTGGCGAAGGCGATGCCGCCCCTGGTGCCATACGCCGCGCAGAGGAAGGAGTCCTTCTGGCAGATCAGCGTGCCGCCCACCTCGCCCAGGCGCACCGGCACCACGCTGCCGGGATATGGCGCGGCGAAGGCCACGTGCTGCTTGACCTGGGTTTCGTTGGTGAAGTGGGTCATGAACACCGACTCGCCGCTGAACTTGCGCTTGCCGGCGCTCCACAGCTTGCCCAGCAGGCTGGTGTCCGAGCCGTCGCCCATGCGCGCGGCGAAGTGGATGCCGCCGGTCATGTAGTTCATCGCGCCGGCTTCGGCGATCACCGTTTCGCCGGGGTCCAGCTCGATCTCCACGCTCTGCATGGATTCGCCGAAGATGCGGTAGTCGAGGTCATGGCTGGGCATAGCGGGCTCTCCTGGCCACCCGTGCGAATCCGTGCGGGCGGCGCCGTTCAGAGGATGTTGGCGTAGTCCGCCTCGATGCGGTCGAGGCTGAGGTGGTTGAGGAAGTTGGAGAAGCACATCCAGGCCGACAGCGCGTTGAGGTCGCGGAACTGCGGCGGCAGGTACTTGGGCGGCACCACCAGGCCCTCGTCCACCAACTGGCGCAGCGTACGCATGTCCTCCAGGGTGGCCTTGCCGCAGAACAGCAACGGGATCTGCTCCAGCTTGCCCTTGCGCACGGCGAGCTGGATGTAGTTGTAGATCAGGATGAAGCCCTTCAGGTACGACAGGTCCTTGGTGAACGGCAGGCCCTCGGGCGTCGAGCCACGGAACACCCGGCTGGAGTTCTGGTAGCTGCTGTCCATGCTGTAGCCCTGCTCGCGGTAGAAGTGGAATACCTCGAGGAAGTCCGCGCCCTCCTCCGCCATGTGGATGGCGCGGGTGCGGTTGGTGAGCTTGCGCAGGCGCGTCGGGTAGGAGGCGAAGGCGATCACCTCCATCAGGATCGCCAGCCCTTCCTGGGTCACGGTGGAGGACGGCGGGCCCTTGGCGAGGAAGGTGCAGATCGGCTGGTTGAGCCCGTTCAGGGTGGTGCCGACATGCACCAGGCCCTCGTGGACTTCCAGCGCGCGCACGTCGCGCTCGTTGAACAGCGCGTCGGCGCGCACCTTGATGTAGTCGGCGCCGGCCGCCGCATCGGCGACGATACCGTCGGACTCGAAGACGCGGATGGTGTCCTGGCCGGCGTCGAACACCTTGTTCAGGCGCTCCTGCAGCATCGCCACCACTTCCGTGGCGGTGAGCGTCTTGGGTTCGTCCTTGAGGTCGCCGCGGTCGGCGATGTTGTTCAGGTAGTCGGAGAGCATCAGGCCGAGGTCGGCCAGGGTCGGGTCTCCGGCGTGGAAGGCATCGGAGGCCGAGCCGTAGAGCTCCTGGGAGATCAGCCCGAAATCCTGGGTGCCGCGCGCTTCGAGCATGCGGATCACCATGCGGTATTCCTTGCACATGCGCCGCATGATCTGCCCGACCGGGTTGAACTGCCCCAGGTGGCGGGTGATGTCACGCTCGATGTTCTGAAATTCCTGCTTCTTGGCGCTGGCATCGAAGGCCAGCGGGCGTCCGTCGTAGTAGCTGCGGTCGACCTTGGGCGCATGCTTGCCGCGCCCCTTGAGGAAGTCGTCGCGGATCGCATCGTCCCACTTGATGGCGTCGAGCACGCGGATCGGCGTCTGCGCCTCGACGATGCGGTCGGACAGGCCGCGGATGATCTGTTGGTATTCGGTGGGCGAGGTCTGCTTGCGGCGCGGCGTCATTGCCGTTCTCCCGGAGTCACGCGCGAGTAGCGCAGGGCTTCGACGAACACGTCCGAGTTGGCCGGGTCGTTCAGGTAGGCGATCACCTTGGGCAGCGGGCTGGTCACCAGGGCGCCCTCGCCCTGCTCGGTGTCCACCTTCTGCCCTTGCAGGGCGCCTTCGCCCATGTCCTGCAGGATGTGTTCGACATCCAGGTTATAGATCACCAGTTCATCCTTGTCGGTGATCTCGAAGCCGGCCAGGGCGAAGTTGCCGCCCATGCTCTTGGGCAATCCGGCGGAGAGATACCAGCGCTTGCCGTGGTGGGCGACGGTGAAGCCGAAGTCCTCGACGCTGTCGGTGTTGTCCTTGCTGTCGAGGTAACTGATCGCGCGATAGACGTTGGAGCCGGAACGGGTGACCTCGAGGAACTGTTCCTCGCCGTACTCGTTCACCCGCGACCACTGGCCCAGCAGATGGGCCGGAGCGGCCTCGTTGGCCGGAATCGGGTCCTTGAACGTCACCAGACAGCCACTGAGCAGGCAGATGCTCAACAGCAGCAGTGCACGCCAGACTTTCATCACGCCCTCCTTAGGTCCCGCCGCCCTCCACATGCGATGCGGAAAGAGGCCGGGAGTTCCGACACGAAAACCCCGCCGGACGGCGGGGTTGCAATGCTGCTGCGCTTACAGGCCCATCACCAGGTCGAGGTAGCGGCTAAGGATGCCACGCATTTCATCGATCTGCAGGTGCTCGGCCCCGTCCAGCAGGCCCTGATACTCCATCTGCAGGATGATGGCCGTCAACACCTTGGCGTCCTGCTCCGGCTGCCTGGAACCGAGCACTTCGAAGAAATGCACGACGCCCAGGGAGAGGATGCGCCGGTGACGTTGCGCCAGCTCCACCAGGCTCGGGTTGAGCAGTGCCTCCTGGCGGAATGCCTGCTCGGCCAGCAAGTGCTCGCGGCGCTGGTTCAGTTGCACCTGCACGTACTGGATCGCCAGCTCGACGATATTGTCGGTCAGCGCGCGGCGCGCCTTGGGGTCGTCCTGGCCAAGGCTTGCGGCCATCGCCTGCAGGTCACCCTCGACGCTGGCCCAGAAGGCCGAGAGCGCTTCGGCGCTGCGTTCGACGAAGAGTGCGAAGGTGTCGGTGATGAGGTCCTGGATGTCCTTGAAGTAGTAGGTGGTGGCCGAGAGCGGCACACCGGCCTCGGCGGCCACGGCGCGATGGCGCACGGCGCGGACGCCATCACGCACTATGATCCGCAGGGCGGCGTCGAGGATCGCCTGGCGGCGCTGCTCGCTGCCCTGGCGGCTGGCCTTGCGGCCCTGGTACTGAACACTTTCTGCGATGGCGCTGGCGACTTGCGCGGCGCTGTCTCGCGGGGACACTTGGGTCACTGGCATTACCTCCGGCGGCGCGGCCTGATGGCGCATTGTTCGGGCTTTTCGACGGGGAATCAATCGCCGCTCCGCGCTTGCTTTATTACGACAGCACAGGGCTGGCATGGCATGGCGGGCGGCGGGAAGTCCGGCTTGGGGTGTATGACGTGCTACAGGGCGTCCGGGCCACTTCAACTCGTCGGATGGGCGCCGGAGACCGTAGGAGCGGACCTTGTCCGCGAAGTCCCACAGCCATTGCGGCGTTGAAGGATGAACACCCGGAGGAAGCGGGCACGAGGCCAAGGCGTTCACCGGTCGGCACGCAGTCCGCCTCGATGGATTTCGCGGACAGGGTCCGCTCCTACCAGATACTCCTGCGCCCGTATCGACCCTCACCCTACCCCTCTCCCAGAGGGAGAGGGCTGGGGTGAGGGGGAAGCACAGGCACGGGTTCATCCAAAGACAGTTGCTCCTACAGCTCGGTTACGCTGCGGCGCAAGAACGAAAAAGGCCGCCCGAAGGCGGCCTCTTTCCCTGAGTCCTGCGCTTACGCCTGCGGGCGCATGTGCGGGAACAGGATGACGTCGCGGATCGACGGCGAGTTGGTCAGCAGCATCACCAGGCGGTCGATGCCGATGCCTTCGCCGGCGGTGGGCGGCATGCCGTATTCGAGCGCGTTGACGAAGTCGGCGTCGTAGTGCATCGCCTCGTCGTCACCGGCGTCCTTCTCCTTGACCTGCAGCATGAAGCGCTCGGCCTGGTCTTCGGCGTCGTTGAGCTCGGAGTAGGCGTTGGCGATCTCGCGGCCACCGATGAACAGCTCGAAGCGGTCGGTGACGCTCGGGTCGTTGTCGTTGCGGCGCGCCAGCGGGGACACTTCGAACGGGTACTGGGTGATGAAGTGCGGCTGCTCCAGCTTGTGCTCGACCAGCTCTTCGAAAATCATCACCTGCAGCTTGCCCAGCCCTTCGTGGCCGAGGACCTTGGCGCCGGCCTTCTTGGCGATGGCGCGGGCTTTCTCGAGGTCGTTCAGGTCAGCCGCGGTGATCTCCGGGTTGTACTTGAGGATGGCATCGAACACGGACAGGCGGGCGAACGGCTCGCCGAAGTGGAAGACCTTGTCGCCATAGGGCACGTCGGTGCTGCCGAGCACGGCCTGGGCCAGCTCGCGGAACAGCTCCTCGGTCAGGTCCATGTTGTCTTCGTAGTCGGCGTAGGCCTGGTAGAACTCGAGCATGGTGAACTCGGGGTTGTGCCGGGTCGAGACGCCTTCGTTACGGAAGTTGCGGTTGATCTCGAAGACCTTCTCGAAGCCACCGACCACCAGGCGCTTGAGGTACAGCTCCGGGGCGATACGCAGGAACATGGCCATGTCCAGCGCGTTGTGGTGGGTTTCGAAGGGCTTGGCCGCCGCGCCGCCGGGGATGGTCTGCAGCATCGGGGTTTCCACTTCGAGGAAACCCCGCTCGGACAGGAAGCGACGGATGTGGGCGATGACCTGGGAACGCACGCGGAAGGTGTGGCGGGTTTCCTCGTTGACGATCAGATCGACGTAGCGCTGGCGGTAGCGCTGCTCGGTGTCGGTCAGGCCGTGGTGCTTGTCCGGCAGCGGGCGCAGGGACTTGGTCAGCAGGCGCACGCTGGTCATCTCGACGTACAGGTCGCCCTTGCCGGAACGGGCCAGGGTGCCTTCGGCGCCGATGATGTCGCCCAGGTCCCAGGTCTTGATCTCGGCCAGGGTCTCTTCGGGCAGGGTCTTGCGGTTCACATAGGCCTGCAGGCGGCCGCTGCTGTCCTGCAGGACGATGAACGAGCCGCGGTTGAGCATGATGCGACCGGCGACCTTGACCGGGATGGCGGCTGCTTCGAGCTCTTCCTTGGTCGCGGTTTCGTACTGTTTCTGCAGGTCCGCGAAGTAGTTCTCGCGGCGGAAGTCGTTGGGGAAGGCGATGGCCTTGGCCTCACGCACGGCGGCAAGCTTTTCCTTGCGCTGGGCGATCAGCTTGTTTTCTTCCTGTTGCAGTTCGGTCGGGTCGAGTTGTTGGTCGCTCATGGTCGTTCTATCTGCCTGGCGTCTTAATCAAATGGGTTACTGGCAGGAGCGGGCCGCCCGGCCCGCCCTTGCGGGTGCGGATCAGAGGCCCTGTTTCAGGCTGGCTTCGAGGTACTCGTCGAGGTCGCCGTCGAGAACCTTCTGGCAGTCGCTACGCTCGACGCCGGTCCGCAGATCCTTGATGCGCGAGTCATCGAGCACGTAGGAACGGATCTGGTGACCCCAGCCGATATCGGACTTGCTCTCTTCCAGCGCCTGCGCGGCGGCGTTGCGCTTCATCATCTCCAGCTCGTACAACTTGGCCCGCAGCATCTTCATGGCGGTGTCCTTGTTGGCGTGCTGGGAGCGCTCGTTCTGGCACGCCACCACGGTATTGGTCGGCACGTGGGTGATACGCACCGCCGAGTCGGTGGTGTTCACGTGCTGACCGCCGGCACCGGAGGAGCGGTAGGTGTCGATGCGCAGGTCGGCCGGGTTGATCTCGATCTCGACCCTGTCGTCGATCTCGGGGGACACGAACACCGCCGAGAACGAGGTGTGGCGACGGGCGCCGGAGTCGAACGGGCTCTTGCGCACCAGGCGGTGCACGCCGATCTCGGTGCGCAGCCAGCCGAAGGCGTACTCGCCCTTGATATGCACGGTGGCGCCCTTGATGCCGGCGACTTCACCCTCGGACAGTTCGATGATGGTGGCGTCGAAGCCGCGCTTGTCGGCCCAGCGCAGGTACATGCGCAGCAGGATATTGGCCCAGTCCTGGGCTTCGGTGCCGCCGGAGCCGGCCTGGATATCCAGGTAGGCGTTGTTCGGGTCCATCTCGCCACTGAACATGCGGCGGAACTCGAGCTTCTCGAGGATTTCGCGCAGGCGCTGGACTTCGCTCTCGACGTCGCTGACGGCGCCTTCGTCGTTCTCCTCGACCGCCATCTCGAGCAGATCGCGGGAGTCGGCCAGACCGCCGGTGAGCTCGTCGAGGGTCTCGACGATCTGCGCCAGCATGGCGCGCTCGCGGCCCAGGTTCTGGGCGTATTCGGGCTTGTTCCAGACCGCCGGGTCTTCCAGCTCGCGGTTTACTTCGATCAGACGATCATGTTTCAGATCGTAGTCAAAGATACCCCCGAATGGACTGGGTACGGTCGGAGAGGTCCTTGATGCTGTTGAGGATCGGTTGGATTTCCATGGCGGGCATCTCTCACGGGTAAAGGGCGTAGAAAAGCCGGCAAGTATACGTGATTTTTCGCAAGCCTTTCAGGCTTTACGACAAAGCACCGCCGTCGTTTTCCCGCCCCTCGGACGTGCCTCAGCCCGCGATCCCGACCTGGTTGCGGCCGCCGTGCTTGGCGTTGTAGAGCGCCTCGTCGGCCATCTCGATCAGCTGGCGATACGGCTGGCCGGACGCCGGCGTCACGGTGGCCACGCCGATGCTGATGGTCAGCGGTGCGCCGGGATATGGCAGTTCGTGGGCGATCCCCAGGTCCTGCACCGAGCGCCGGAGCTTTTCCGCCAGCAGGCGCGCGCCCCCCGGCGAGGTGCCCGGAAGTACCAGGACGAACTCCTCGCCGCCGTAGCGCGCCGGCAGGTCCGATGGGCGGCTGCAGGTGGCGCGGATCGCCCCCGCCACCTGGCGCAGCGCCTCATCGCCCTGCACGTGGCCGAAGGTGTCGTTGTAGATCTTGAAGTGGTCCACATCGATCAGCAGGATCGACAACTGGGTCTGCTCGCGCTGCGCGCGGCGCCATTCCATTTCCAGGTACTCGTCGAAATGGCGGCGGTTGGACAGTCCGGTGAGGCCGTCGGAGTTCATCAGCCGCTGCAGCACCAGGTTGGTTTCCAGCAGCTGCTGCTGGCTTTCGCGCAGGGCGCGGTAGGCCTCGTCGCGCTGCTGCAGCGCCAGGTACGAGCGCGAGTGGTAGCGGATGCGCGCCACCAGCTCGATGGAGTCGGGCAGCTTGACCAGATAGTCGTTGGCGCCGGCGGAGAACGCCGCACTCTTCACCGACGGCTCCTCCTTGGTCGACAGCACGATGATCGGGATGTCGCGGGTCGCCACGTTGTTCCGGTAGTCGCGCACCAGTGCCAGGCCGTCGGCGCCGGGCATCACCAGGTCCTGGAGAATCACCGTCGGCTTGATCTGGATCGCCAGGGCGATGGCCTGCTGCGGGTCGGCGCAGAAGTGGAAGTCGATGTTGGGGTCGTCCGCCAGCGCACGGCGCACGGCCTCGCCGATCATCGGCTGGTCGTCCACCAACAGCACCATCACGGCGGAATCGCCTGGAGTGGTCACGGGGTAGGTACTCTGTGTCGGGTTCATGAAAGCTCCTAGGTGCAGACCTCGGAGAGACGCCGGGCGATGTCGCCCAGCGCACGTATCTCTACGGCGGCGCCGATTGCCGCTGCGGCCTTCGGCATGCCATAGACGGCACTGCTGCCCTGATCCTGGGCCAGGGTGAGGAAGCCACGCTCGCGCATGTGCTTGAGCCCTTCGGCACCGTCGCGGCCCATGCCGGTGAGCAGCACGCCGATGGCGTCGCCGCTCCAGTTCTCCACCACGCTGTCGAAGAACACATCGATGGACGGACGGTAGATGTGGCTGCTCGGCTCGGCGGTGTAGGCCAGCTCGCCGTTGCCAAGCAGACGGATATGGTGATTGGTGCCGGCCAGCAGCACGCAACCGGGCTGCGGCGGCTCGCCCTGGCGCGCCAGGCGCACCGGGATGCTCGCCTGGGTCGCGAGCCAGTCGGCCATGCCGGCGGCGAACACCTCGTCGACGTGCTGCACCACGACCACGGCGGCGGAAAAGCTCGCCGGCAACTGGCTGAACAGTTCGGCCAGCGCCGCCGGCCCTCCGGCGGAGGAGCCGATGGCCACCAGCTTGCGTGCACCGCCGCCCTTGCGCAGCGGTTCGATGGTGCTGGTCGGGCGCTCAGCATGCGGTGCGTTGAGCCAGGCGAGGTTCTGCAGCTTGCGCAGCAGCGGGCGGGCCGCTTCGTAGGCGTCGCCGGTGCCCATGGTCGGGGTATTCACCGCATCCACCGCGCCGTGGCCCATGGCATCGAACACGCGGGTCATGTTCTTTTCCAGGTCGACGGTGACCACGATGATCGCGCAGGGGCTCTGCGCCATGATCCGGCGGGTGGCCTCGACGCCGTCCATCACCGGCATCAGCAGGTCCATGAGCACCACGTCGGGTTTCTGCACGGCGCACATCTCGATGGCTTCCGCGCCGTTGGCGGCGACCCAGATGACCCGGTGCGCCGGCTCGAAGGCCAGCGCGCGGCGCATCGCCTCCACCGCCAGGGGCATGTCGTTGACGATCCCTATCCGCATCTTAGGGTCGGCTCCCGTTTCGGCGCGAGCCGCGTTGCCGCAGCCCGAAGGGACGGGCCGCATTTTGCGCAGTCCCGCGTTACTCGTCGTTCATTGGGAATAACCAAACCACTCTCCTCGCGCCTTGCTCTGCGCAAAATGCGGCTCCGTCGCGGCCGCGCCGAAACGGGAGCCGACCCTACGCTGCTCCGATCAGGTCGACCACCGCATCCAGCAGGGCCTCGTCGTGGAAGCTGGCCTTGGCCAGATAATAGTCGGCGCCGGCATCAAGCCCACGCCGCCGGTCTTCTTCGCGGTCCTTGTAGGACACTACCATCACCGGCAGCGACTGCAGGCGGGTGTCGCGGCGAATCAGGGTCACCAGCTCGATGCCGTCCATGCGCGGCATGTCGATGTCGGTAATGACCAGGTCGAAGTGTTCCGAGCGCAGCGCGTTCCAGCCGTCCATGCCATCCACCGCCACCGCGACGTCGTAGCCGCGCCCCAGCAGCAGCTTGCGCTCCAGCTCACGCACGGTGAGCGAGTCGTCCACCACCAGCACGCGCTTGCGCGAGGCGCCGGAGAGGCGGCCGCTGGGATCGATGCGCTCCAGGCGGCCGGTGGCCAGCAGCTTCTCCACCGAGCGCAGCATGTCCTCGACATCGAGGATCAGCACTGGCGTGCCGTCGTCCAGCAGCGCGCCGGCGGAAACGTCCTGCACCTTGCCCAGGCGCGGGTCGAGCGGCAGTACCACCAGGGTCCGCTCGCCGATGAAGCGCTCCACCGCCACGCCGTAGGCCATGTCGCGCTCGCGGATCACCACCACCGCAATCTCCTCGTCACTGGCGCTCCCCTCGGGGCGCTGCAGCAGCTGGCTGGCCGCGACCAGGCCGAGATGCCGGCCCTCGTGCCAGAACTGCTGGCGGCCTTCGAGCTGGACGATCTCGTCCGGCGCCAGGCGGCGCATGCGCTCGATGTGCGCCAGCGGGAAGGCGTAGGCCTCGCCGCCGATGGTCACCACCAGGCTGCGCACCACGGAGAGGGTCAGCGGCACTTCCAGGTGGAAACGCGCGCCCTGCCCGCTCACCTGCTCCATGCGGATGCCACCGCGCAGCTGGCGCACCATATGCTGCACGGCGTCCAGGCCGACCCCACGGCCGGAGACCTCGGTGACCTGCTCGCGCATGCTGAAGCCGGGCAGGAACAGGAAGGTCAGCAGCTCGTCCTCGGTCAGCCGCGCCACGGTTTCCTCGGTGGAGAGCTGGCGGCGGACAATGGCGCTGCGCAGGCGGTCCAGGTCGACACCGGCACCGTCGTCATGCAGCTCCAGCACCAGCATGCCGGCGTGGTGCCGGGCCAGCAGCTGGATGGTCCCCTCTTCCGGCTTGCCGGCCAGGCGGCGCACCTCGGGGGACTCGATGCCATGGTCGATGGCGTTGCGCAGCAGATGGGTGAGCGGCGCCTCGAGCTTCTCCAGCACCTCGCGGTCGACCTGGGTCGACACGCCGTGCATGTCCAGGCGCACACTCTTGCCCAGCGAACGGCCGAGGTCGCGGACCATCCGGGTCTGCCCGCTGAGCACGTCGGAGAAGGGGCGCATGCGGCAGGCCAGCGCGGTGTCGTAGAGCGACTGGGCGCGCTGGCCGGCCTTGAAGCTGAATTCGTCGAGCTCGGCGATTTGTTCGCTGAGCAGTTGCTGGCACTCGCCGACCAGCCGCCGCGCGTCGGCCAGGTAGGCGTGCGTCTCGGGATCGACAGCGTCGCCGCGGATGGCGTCGCGGGCGCCATCGAGCACACGGCTGGCGCTGGCCTGCACACGCTTCAGGCGCTGCAGCGAGTCGAGCAGCGGTTTCAGGCGCTGGGATTCCACCAGCGCCTTGCTGGAATAGTCGAGCAACTGGTTGAGGCGTTCGGCGGTGACCCGCAGGACCCGCTCGCCAGCGTCGTCACTGTCGCTGGAACGGCGGCGTGGCGCCGGCTCGGCAGCGACCTCGGGCTCGGCCGGCGGCGCTTCCAGCGGAGCGGGCACAGGCGCGGGCGTGGGTGCGGCCACGGGCGGGGCGGCACGGACCGGCGTCTCCCCGCTCACCAGCGCCTGCAGGCGCTCCACCATGGCCGGGACCGCCTGCTGCGCCTGTTCGGCACGCTCGGGCTCGGCGTCGGCGATGTGCAGCAGGATATCGGTGCCCGCCAGCAGTGCATCGATGTGCTCCGGCGCCAGCAGCAGGCGGCCTTCCTGGGCGCCGACCAGGCAGTCTTCCATCACGTGGGCGACCTGCACGCCGGCATCCAGCCCGACGATCCGCGCCGCGCCCTTGAGCGAATGGGCGGCACGCATGCAGGCTTCCAGCTGGTCGGCCTGGGTCGGATTGCGCTCCAGCGCCAGCAGGCCCTGGCTGAGTACCTGCGTCTGGGCCTCCGCTTCCAGGCGGAACAGCTCCAGCATCGAGGCGTCCTTCATCTGGTCCGGCGTCATGCGAGGCTCCGGGTGGCGGCTTCCAGCAACGCCTCTGGGTCGAGCAGGCGGACGCTGCGTCCGCTCCACTGCAACACGCCATGGGTGAAACGATCGTTGGCCGCCAGCGACTGCCCGGAAGCGGCGACCACGGCAGCGCTGTCCAGGTCATGGATGCCGTCCACCTCATCCACTGGCGACAACACTGGACCACTGGCAGCCGCCAGGATCAGCATGCGCGGCACCACGCGCCGGCCTTCGGTCGGGACCGCGCGCCGGTCGAGACCAAGCAGCTCGCCCAGCGAGATGCAGGCCACCAGCGTGCCGCGCACGTTCGCCACGCCCAGCAGGGCCGGCGAGCGCTGGTGCGGCAGCGAGTGCACCGCCGACTCGGAGGCGACCTCCGACAGGGCGCGGGTCGGCAGCCCCAGCCATTCATCGCCGAGGCGGAAGATCAGGTAGGCACGCCCGTCCGCGGGCGCTGCCTCGTCGGCTTCCGGCGCCCGCATGGCGGACTCGTCGCCCAGCGAATAGCGGTCCAGCAGGCGGATCGCCGCGGCCGCATAGACCGGGCAGTTGCGGCAGTGGATGTGTTCGACCAGGCGCGGGCAGGACTTGTCGCCGCGCACGCCGATGCGGTTCCAGCAGTCGTCCACCGGTTCGGCGCGGGCATCCAGTTGCAGTTGGTAGTCGTGCTCAGGCATCGCGCTTCACTCCTCGCGCGGCGCGATCCTGCAGGCGCCGGGCTCCCTCCACGTCGCCCTGGGCGGCAAGCAGCGCGGCCAGATGCAGGAGGCTTTCCTGATGATCGGGTTGCAGGTACAGCGCCTTGCGGTAGTAACCCTGCGCCTGCGCACCCTGGCCCTGGGCGTCGCTGAGCAGCCCCAGCCAGTAGAAGGCCTCGACCGTGGGCCCCTGCGCGGCAAGCAGCGCTTCGCACTGTTTTCGCGCCTCGGCGGTCTGGCCGGCATTGGCCAGCCGGGCGATTTCCGCCAGACCGGTGTCGGCCGGCGCGGGACGTGACGCGGCCTGTGTCACTGGGGTGTGCGGCTTCGGAATGCTCGAGCGAGCCGGAGCAACGCCGGGCTTGGGCGGTGTCCTGGGCTGCCTGGGCGACGGCGCCACGAAAGTTGGCTGCGCCGCAGGCTCTGGCGTCTTGCACTCCAGCGGAAACGCAAAGGACTGCGCCACACCCAGCGGACGCAACCCCTGGCGGGACAGCAGGCTGGCTTCGGCCGGGCCGATGAACAATACCCCGTCCTCGCGCGCCAGGCGGCGCAGCACGCCCACTACCTGCTCCTGGGTGTCGCGGTCGAAATAGATCAGCAGGTTGCGGCAGAACACATAGTCATAGGGTGCCTCATCGGCCAGCAGCGCGGGCGCCAGCAGGTTGCCCACACGGAACTGCACCTTGGCCCGCACCGCCGCGCTGATCTGGTAGTCGCCGTCCACGCCGGTGAAATGGCGATCACGAAATCCCAGGTTGTCGCCACGGAAGGAATTGCGCCCGTAACGGCCGGCCTCGGCACGCTCGATCACGGCGCGGCTGACGTCCAGCGCGTCGACCTGGAAGGTCGATGGCGCCAGCCCGGCATCCAGCAGCGCCATGACAATCGAATAGGGCTCCTCGCCCGTCGAGCACGGCAGGCTGAGCAGGCGCAAGGGACGCGCACCGGCCAGCGCAAGGGCCCTGCGCCCGGCCAGCTGGGCCAGCGCGGCGAACGACTCCGGATAGCGGAAGAACCAGGTTTCCGGAACGACCACCGCCTCGATCAGCGCCTGCACCTCTTCGGCGGACGCCTGCAGGTGCTCCCAGTAAAGCCCGACATCGCCTCCGGCAACCTTGCTGCTGCGCTGTCGCACCGCGCGGCCGATCACCGCCTCGCCAACGGACTCGGTGTCCAGACCGATGCGCTCCTTGAGCAGCTGGGCGATGCGCGGATCGGTCATACCGCGCGCTCCGCGTCACGCAACAGGCGCTCGCGCGCCTCAGCGGTCAGCAACTGGTCGACACGCACGCGCTGCAACAGCCCCTGTTCGTCCTCCAGCACCGGGCCGAGGTAGCGGGCGCTGCCGTTGTCCAGTTCATAGTCATGGAAGGCGGCCGGATCACGGCGCAGGGTATGGGTGGCCTGCTCCAGGATCAGCCCCAGGTGCTGCTCGCCAGCCTGTTCGTCCGCCCGATAACGCACCAGCACCAGACGCGTGCTGGTGCGCCGGGGGGCGCTGTGGCCGAAGGCGAGCTGGCTGAGGTCGATCACCGGCAGCGGCTCGCCGCGATTGACGTAGAGCCCGGCGACCCAGGCCGGCGCTTCGGGAACGCGCTTGAGCACCGGCAACGGCAGCACTTCGATGACATCGTGCACGTCCAGCGCATAGCGGTCCGCACCCAGGCGGAACTGCAGGTAGAGCCTGCCCGCCTGCGCCGAGTCAGACCTTGAAACGGGAGACGCCATTGCGCAGTCCGTTGGCTACCAGGTTCAGTTCGTCGATGGCAAAGCTGGCCTGGCGCAGCGATTCCACGGTCTGCCCGGTGGCCTCGCCCAGTTGCACCAGCGCCTGGTTGATCTGCTCGGCGCCGGTGGCCTGGGCCTGCATGCCCTCGTTGACCATCTGCACGCGCGGCGCCAGCGCCTGCACCTGCTGGATGATCTGCGAGAGCTGCTCGCCGACCTGGCCGACCTCGGCGATGCCGCGCCGCACTTCCTCGGAGAACTTGTCCATGCCCATCACGCCGGCGGACACCGCGGACTGGATCTCGCGCACCATCTGCTCGATGTCGTAGGTGGCCACGGCGGTCTGGTCGGCCAGGCGGCGCACCTCGGTCGCCACCACGGCGAAACCACGGCCGTACTCGCCAGCCTTCTCCGCCTCGATGGCGGCGTTGAGCGAGAGCAGGTTGGTCTGGTCGGCCACCTTGACGATGGTGGTGACCACCTGGTTGATGTTGCCGGCGCGCTCGTTGAGGATCGCCAGCTTCGCGTTGACCAGCTCGGCGGCGCCCATCACGTGGTGCATGGTTTCCTCCATGCGCGCCAGGCCCAGCTGGCCGGACCCGGCCAGGGTGGAAGTCTGTTCGGCGGCCGAGGACACCTCGGTCATGGTGCGCACCAGGTCGCGCGAGGTGGCGGCGATTTCCCGCGAGGTGGCGCCGATCTCGGTGGTGGTCGCGGCGGTCTCGGTGGCGGTGGCCTGCTGCTGCTTGGAGGTGGCGGCGATCTCGGTCACCGAGGTGGTGACCTGGATGGCCGAGCGCTGGGCCTGGGACACCAGCGACTTGAGTTCCTCGGCCATGCCGTTGAAACCGGTTTCGATCACACCGAACTCGTCGTTGCGCTCCAGCGCGAGGCGGGTGGTGAGGTCGCCGCCGCCCATCGAACCCAGCCCGCGCACCACCTGGCGCACCGGCTCGGTAATGGCGCGCATCAGCAGCAACCCGCAGATTCCTGCCACCACGAGAGCCAGCAGCATCGACACCAGCATGATGATCTTGGCCCGATGCACTTCGACGACGATGTCGGCAGCCGCCGCATCGGCGATCTGCTTGTTCAGGTCGATCAGGTCATTGAGCGTCCGGCGGCCGGCTTCCCAGGCCGGGTCCAGCTTGTCCACCACCATCTGGCGTGCCGCGGCGCTGTTCTTGGTGTACTGGTCCAGCACCTGCGCCAGCACCTCTTCGTAGACCTGCGCCTGCTGCTTGAAGCGGTCCGTCATCTGCCGGTCGCGCGCCTCGTGGATGGTCGCTTCGTATTTGGCGATGCGATCGAACAGCACATCATGGTTGGCGTTGAACGCCTGGCGGTCCGTCGCGTCGAGCGGCTTGTCCTCGCCCATGCCGACCAGCATGTGCACCATCAGGATGCTGTCGGTCCAGGCCGAGCGCACGGTGGTCAGGGCGTAGGTGCCCGGCATGGCGTCGTGGCTGACGCGCTCGGTGCTTTCCTCGATGTCCAGCAGGCGGATATAGGAGATCACCACCATCAACAGCATGATCGCGATGACGACAGCAAAGCTGGCCAGGATGCGTTGGCGTAGAGTCCAGTTCTTCACAGCGTTCCCCAGAGATGTTCGAGACATGCTGACGGAAGTGCACTCGAAAGAGCTTAGGCTCGCAAATGCAAATTCCTACTAATTCCTCAGCAAGATAGGACATATATTATCTGGAGACGCTAAAAGCTCATCTCTTTATTCCGAATTTCCAGCACATTTATTCCAAATTTCCCACGTACTCTTTCCCGCCACGGAAGGTCGTCGAACGTCCCCCATGCTGTCCCTCGCCCTGGCCGCCCATGCCGGCCTGTTCCTTTCAGCCTTTGGCGCCGCCACCCTGCTCCCCCTGCAGTCGGAAGCCGTGCTGGTCGGCCTGCTGCTCGGCGGGCAGTACCCGCTCTGGTCGCTGCTGCTGGCCGCAAGCGTAGGCAACGTGCTCGGCTCCCTGGTCAACTGGGTGCTGGGACGCGGCATCGAGCGCTGGCATGACAAGCGCTGGTTCCCGGTCAGCCGTCAGGCGCTGGAGAAAGCCCAGGCGCGCTACCGGCACCTTGGCTGCTGGTCGCTGCTACTGAGCTGGGCACCCGTGATCGGTGATCCGCTGACGCTGATCGCCGGGGTGATGCGCGAACCGCTCTGGCGCTTCCTGCTGCTGGTGACGCTGGCCAAGGTCGGCCGCTATGCCGTGCTGGCCTGGCTGACGCTGAGTTGAGCTGAAACGCCCGCCCCACATGGGCTCAGCGATTTTCTGTCCGTTCGTCTTGTTGTGCTTCCGCCCTAAAAAAAGGCGTCAATAATGTCACTACGCCATTATTTTGTGCCAATCGGCACAACAGGCCGTCGACATCGAATGACAGAAAGGGAAGTCGCTATGTACAGAAGCATGAGTATTGGTCGTCGCGCCTCGCTGGGCTTTGCCATCATGGGCGTGTTGCTGGTGTTCCTCGGCGCATTCTCGCTGCTCAAGCTTTCCACCCTGCGCGCCGCC
The DNA here is from genome assembly GCF_050474425.1 of Pseudomonas sp. B1-22. Lineage (NCBI taxonomy): Bacteria > Pseudomonadati > Pseudomonadota > Gammaproteobacteria > Pseudomonadales > Pseudomonadaceae > Pseudomonas > Pseudomonas sp. B1-22. The sequence goes on from NZ_JBCHVH010000002.1 coordinate 669,061, forward strand.
TCGGAAGAGATCGACAGCAACTGGCTGCTGAGCCTCAACCACATGACCCAGCTGTCCAACGACATCGCGCGTATCCGCCTGGAGTCGATGCGCCTGCTGGTCAACGATGACGCCACCATTCGCCAGCGCAGCCTTGACCTGATCGCCGACGCCCGGCGCGACAAGGAGAACGTCCTGCGCGATTACGCCCACCTGATCCTCAGCGCGGAGGAGCAGCAGCACGCCGACGAATTGAACCGCGCCCTGGATGCCTACCTCGGCCACGTCGACCAGATGCTGGAGAAAGTCCGCCAGAATGACCGCGAAGGCGCGCTGCAGGTGCTCAATGGCAACATCGCCCGGCAGGGCAAGGAACTCAACCAGCGCCTGACCGCGCTCATCGATTTCAACCGCCACGGCGCCACAGCGGCCACCGAACGCGCGGTGGCGCAGTACCAGAACAGCCGTCTGGTGGTAGCCGGCGTGCTGATCGCCAGCATCCTGCTGACCGTGGTGCTGGCGTGGCAGCTCACCCGCAGCATCGTGGTCCCGATTGCGCAGGCAGTACGGGTGGCGCAGACCATTGCCGGCGGCGACCTCAGCCAGCGCTTCAGCGTCGTCGGCCGCGACGAGCCGGCGCAGCTGCTCAATGCGCTCGCCGACATGCAGGGGCAGTTGCGCGAGACCATTCGCGGCATCGGCAACTCCGCCAGCCAGCTCGCATCCGCCGCGGAGGAAATGAGCAGCGTGATGGAGCAGAGCAACCGCGCCCTGCAGCAGCAGAGCGACCAGATCGAGATGGCCGCCACCGCCGTCAACCAGATGACCAGCGCCGTCGAGGAAGTGGCCAACAATGCCGCCTCGACCTCCGCCGCCTCCCGCGAAGCCATCGAGGCCGCCCGTTCGGGGCAGGGCCGGGTGTCCGAAACCTCCGACTCCATCGGCGCCCTGGCCGGCGAGGTCGGCAGCGCCTCGCAGCGGGCCGAGGCACTGGCCAACCAGGCACAGGACATCGGCAAGGTGCTGGAAGTGATCCGCAGCGTCGCCGAGCAGACCAACCTGCTGGCGCTCAATGCCGCCATCGAAGCGGCGCGAGCCGGCGAGGCCGGGCGCGGTTTTGCGGTGGTCGCCGACGAAGTCCGCTCGCTGGCGCAACGCACCCAGAGCTCCACCCGCGAGATCGAGGAGCTGGTCTCGGCGATCCAGACCGGCAGCGACCAGACCGTGGCCGCCCTGCTCAGCAGCAGTGCCCACGCCGAGCGCACCGTTGCCCGCACCGGCGAGGCCAGCGCCTCGCTGGAAGTGATCCTGGAGCGCATGTCGCAGATCAACGAGCGCAACCTGGTGATCGCCAGCGCCACCGAGGAGCAGGCCCAGGTCGCCCGTGAGGTGGACCGCAACCTGCTGGCGATCCGCGACCTGGCCACCCAGACCTCCGCCGGCGCCACCCAGACCAGCGCAGCGAGCCAGGAGCTGTCGCGCCTGGCCGTGGACCTGAACGGCATGGTGGCAAGATTTGTCGTCTGACCAGGGAATTTTTCCTACGCTGACGTATCCAATGGCCATCATGGAACGCCACGGGGTGGATAGATGAACGTACTGAAATTGTCGGCCGTACTGGCTGCCGCTGCGCTGTTGAGCGCCTGCGGTGGCAGCAACCAGGCCAAGGTCTGCGGGTCGGATGACGTGAAGAACCAGCTGGTGAAGATCTTCCTCAGCGGCTCACTGTCCAGCCAGGCCGACGCGCTGGAGAAGGCCGAACTGAAGGACGTGGCGATCCTCGAGAAGGACCCGGACAGCGGCGTGCTGGAATGCGTCGGCACGCTGTCGGTACCGGTGGTCGGGCAGGTGGCGTCCGGCACCCTGAAATACCGCATCGCTCCGGCGGCCAAGTCGGACCACGACTACCTGCTGCTGCTCGCCGACGGCGACCTGGCCAATGCGTTCGCCAAGCGCATCGAGGGGATGATCCCGCGGCAGTGAGGGTTATTCACAGAGAGTGAAAAAACCGGCCCAAGTGGCCGGTTTTTTATTGGGGCGCTTTGTCGGTCTCGAGCTCGGGAGAGCATCGCGGACGGAGTCCGCTCCTACGCGGGCGCATGACGCCGGCGTTTACATGGAGCACCGAGTCAGCCGCGATGCCATTCACAGGAGCATCGCGGACAAGGACCGCTCCTACGGGTGTTCCTCCCATTGCTCCGGCTTTGCTCTGAGGACTTCCAGAGAAATCTCCGCGCACTCCGAGCGCCCCTTCAGGAGGCCGAGTGGAATCGGAGTTTCAGGGGTTGAGCGGCATGGATGCCGCGAGAGCCGCGATGGGCCAGGGATGGCCCTTCGACGGGGGGACGCCTAGTTCGTGCCCCTGAAACTTCGATGGAGCGAGGGTATTTTTCGCCTAAGCGAAAAACCGGATGCAGGGGCAAGGCCTTTTGGTTCCTTTTGGGCCCCAAAAGGGACTCGCCCGAGGGGGCGAAACAAAATCTCTCAACACACACCGAAGCGGCGCAGAAACACCAAACCCAGAAGAGCATCGCGGACAGAGTCCGCTCCTACGGGAGCGGAGACCGCGGAGTCAGTCTGTCGGAGCGCGCCATGCGCGCGATCGCAGGCATGGCCCGCTCCTACAGGAAAATTACGAATTCAGAACCCTTCCAGATCGATCAACTCCCCTTCGAACAGAATCGACCCACCCTCCTCGTTCGCCTCGCCACCCTGGATCTCGCCGTAATAGGACAGCCCATTCTCCAGCGTCACGCAGACATGGGTCGGCTCATCCGGCGCATCCAACTGACCCTTGAAGCGCAGCTCGATCACCCCCTCCTCCGGCGCGCTGAGGCTGATGGTGACGCGGGCGTTGTCCACCGCTTCGGCTTCGCGGCCCCAGTGCTCGGCGCTGACGGTCACGGTGGCGATTTCCTGTTTCATGCTCGAAGGCTCTCCAGAAGGCTCCGGCGCCATGCGCACCGGGAAGTGGCGCCAAGGATACCGCGCCACACCATGGCACCGAAACGCCGGTTTTCCGCGCCTACCGCTTGTCGCCTGCTGCTCCCCCGTCGGTGCGAATCGCCCGCCAACACTGGCTGTGGACTCTTTCGTCCCAGGGCAATCAAGTCTTGCGCAAACTGTATTATGGTATACCATGATACCGAATCCCTTCCCCAACCCAGCCGAAGTCACAACTGGAGCGACCCATGAGTTTCGAGATTCGCAAGATCGTCACCTACAGCGAGCAGACCTACATCGAAGCCGGCAAGGCCACAGATACCCCGGTGACCATGGTCGGCCTGGCCGTGGTGATCAAGAACCCGTGGGCCGGTCGCGGCTTCGTCGAAGACCTCAAGCCCGAGATCAAGGCCAACTGCTCCGACCTCGGCGCGCTGATGGTCGAGCGCCTGACCGCCGCCATCGGTGGCGCTGACAAGATCCAGGCCTACGGCAAGGCCGCCGTGGTCGGCGCCGATGGCGAGATCGAACACGCCTCCGCCGTCATCCACACCCTGCGTTTCGGCAACCACTACCGCAAGGCGGTGGACGCCAAGAGCTACCTGAGCTTCACCAACAAGCGCGGCGGTCCGGGCACCTCGATCCAGATCCCGATGATGCACAAGGACGACGAAGGCCTGCGCTCGCACTACATCACCCTGGAAATGCAGATCGAAGACGCCCCGCGCGCCGACGAGATCGTGGTGGTACTGGGCGCCGCCGACGGTGGCCGTCTGCACCCGCGCATCGGCAACCGTTACATCGACCTGGAAGAGCTGGCTGCCGAACAGGCTCAGTGATCCACACCGTGCAGGAGCGCTCCATGATTCGGCTCACCGCTGAACGCACACCGGCCGGCACCAGTTACCTGGCGACCGGCCAGGGCCACCCCGTGGTACTGATCCACGGCGTCGGCCTGAACAAGGAAATGTGGGGCGGCCAGATCGTCGGCCTGGCGCCGCAGTTCCAGGTCATTGCCTACGACATGCTTGGTCATGGCGCGAGTCAGCGTCCGCAGCCGGACTGTGGGCTGGTCGGCTATGCCGACCAGCTGCGCGAGCTGCTCGACCACCTCGGCGTATCCCGCGCGACGGTCATCGGTTTCTCCATGGGCGGTCTGGTGGCGCGGGCCTTCGCCCTGCACTACCCCGAGCGCCTGGAAGGCCTGGTGATACTCAACAGCGTGTTCAACCGCAGCGCCGAACAGCGCGCCGGGGTGATCGAGCGGACCCGCCAGGCCGCCGAACACGGCCCGGACGCCAACGCCGAGGCCGCCCTCTCGCGCTGGTTCAGCCGCGAGTACCAGGCGGCCAATCCGGCACAGATCGCCGCGATCCGCCAGACCCTTGCCAGCAACGATCCACAGGGCTATCTGACCACTTACACGCTGTTCGCCACGCAGGACATGTACCGCGCGGACGACCTGGGCAGCATCCACGTGCCGACCCTTGTCGCCACCGGCGAGCTGGACCCCGGCTCGACGCCGAAGATGGCCATCGAACTGGCCGAACGCATTCCGGGCGCCAAGGTGACGGTGCTCGAAGAACAGCGCCACATGATGCCAGTGGAGTCGCCGCGGCTGGTCAACCAGATGCTGCTCGACTTCCTGCAACAGGCGCAGGTTTCCAAGAATCACGTACAGGGGAATGTCGCATGACCCTCGCACGCTTCCAGATGTTCATCGATGGCCAATGGATCGATGCCCTTTCCGGCAAGACCTTCGAGAGCCTGAACCCCGCCCTGGCCAAGCCCTGGGCCGAATTGCCCGATGCCGATGAAGCCGACGTCGAGCGCGCCGTGCAGGCCGCCCAGCGCGCCTTCGACGACCCGGCCTGGCGTGGCCTCACCGCCACCGCTCGCGGCAAGCTGCTGCGCCGCCTGGGCGACCTGATTGCCGAGAACAAGGAACACCTGGCGCAGCTGGAAAGCCGCGACAACGGCAAGCTGATCCGCGAGACCCGCGGCCAGGTCGGCTACCTGCCGGAGTTCTTCCACTACACCGCAGGCCTGGCCGACAAGCTCGAAGGGGGCACCCTGCCGCTGGATAAGCCGGACCTGTTCGCCTATACCGTGCACGAGCCGCTGGGCGTGGTCGCCGGGATCATCCCCTGGAACAGCCCGCTGTACCTGACCGCGATCAAGCTGGCCCCGGCCCTGGCCGCCGGCAACACCATCGTGCTCAAGCCCTCCGAACACGCTTCGGCGACCATCCTCGAACTCGCCCGCCTGGCCACCGAGGCCGGCTTCCCGGCCGGCGTGGTCAACGTGGTCACCGGCTTCGGCCCGAGCACGGGCGCTGCGCTGACCCGCCACCCGCTGGTGCGCAAGATCGCCTTCACCGGCGGCGCCGCTACCGCGCGCCACGTGGTGCGCAGCAGCGCGGAGAACTTCGCCAAGCTGTCGCTGGAACTGGGCGGCAAGTCGCCCAACATCATCTTCGCCGACGCCGACCTGGACAGCGCCATCAACGGCGCCGTGGCCGGCATCTATGCCGCCTCCGGACAGAGCTGCGTGGCCGGCTCGCGTCTGCTGGTGCAGGACGAGATCTACGACGAGTTCGTCGCCCGCTTGGTGGAGCGCGCCCAGCGCATTCGCATCGGCAACCCGCAGGACGAGCAGAGCGAGATGGGCCCCATGGCCACCGCGCAGCAGCTCGCCGTGGTCGAAGGCCTGGTCGCCGACGCCCTGGCCGAAGGCGCCCGTCTGCGCCTGGGCGGCAAGCGCCCGGTGATCGACTCCGAGGGCTGGTTCTACGAGCCGACCCTGTTCGAGTGCGACAGCAACTCGATGAAGATCATGCAGGAAGAAGTCTTCGGCCCTGTGGCCTCGGTCATTCGTTTCAAGGACGAAGCCGAAGCGCTGGCCATGGCCAACGACTCCCAGTTCGGCCTCGCCGCCGGCATCTGGACCCGCGACCTGGGCCGCGCCCACCGCATGGCCCGTGGCGTGCGCAGCGGGATCATCTGGGTCAACACCTACCGCGCGGTGTCCGCCATGGCGCCGATCGGCGGCTTCCACAACAGCGGCTATGGCCGCGAGAGCGGCATCGATTCGGTGCTGGCCTACACCGAGCTGAAGACGGTGTGGATCAATCTCTCGCAGGCGCCCATGCCCGACCCGTTCGTGATGCGTTGAGAGGAGCGATGAGATGATCGAACCCGGCATCTATAAAGAAGTGATGGGCTCCTTCCCGTCCGGTGTCACCGTGGTCACCACCCTGGACACTAACGGCGAAATCGTCGGTATCACCGCCAGCGCATTCAGCGCGCTGTCGATCGATCCGGCGCTGGTGCTGTTCTGCCCCAACTACGCCTCGGACACCTACCCGATCCTGCGCGACAGCAAGCAGTTCGCTATCCACCTGTTGTGTTCCGACCAGCAGGCGGAGGCCTACGCCTTCGCCAAGAAGGGCAAGGACAAGGCCAAGGGCATCGAGTGGCACTTGAGCGCACTGGGCAATCCGCTGCTGAAAAAGGCCACCGCGATCATCGAATGCGAGCTGTGGCGCGAGTACGACGGCGGCGACCACGCGATCATCGTCGGTGCGGTGAAGAACCTGATCCTGCCGGAGCAGGAAGTGGTGCCGATGGTCTATCACCGGGGCAAGCTCGGCGCACTGCCGGAGATAGCCAGCTAACGCTTTCCAAGGCCGCTCGCCGTCAGCCTCGGCAGCGGCCTTTTTTATGTGTCCGCCCCTGCTGACGGACCAAGTTGCACCTTGTAGGAGCGCGCCATGCGCGCGATCGCGGGCATGGCCCGCTCCTACAACGGAACGAGGAGTTACCGATGAGCAACGAGAAATACGAAAAAGGCCTGGCCATCCGCACCCAAGTGCTGGGCGAGGCCTACGTGAACAAGTCGATCCAGAACGCCGACGACTTCACCCGCCCCCTGCAGGAGCTGGTCACCGAGTACTGCTGGGGCCACGTCTGGGGCCGGGACGGCTTATCGCTCAAGGAACGCAGCATGATAAACTTGGCGATGATTTCGGCACTCAACCGCCCTCACGAACTCAAGCTGCACGTACGCGGCGCCCTGCGTAACGGTCTTTCCCGCGAGCAGATCCGCGAGATACTCCTGCAGGTTGGCATCTATTGCGGAGTGCCCGCGGCGGTGGACAGTTTCCGCCTCGCCCGCGAAGCCTTCGCCGAGGCCGACGCCGAGGAACGTGGTTGATTGCTGACCCTACTTGACGATGGAGCCCCTGCGCGTGCTCCATCGTTCTTCCTACGGACAGCCAGAACACAGAGCGGACCCCATGAAACGCTTGCCACTCGACGATAGCTTCAAGGTCAATCGCAACCCCGTCACCCTGCGCGAAATCGTCCTCGACAAGCTGCGCGGCGCCATCCTGAATTTCCAGCTGCTGCCGGGCGACCGCCTGGTGGAGCGCGACCTCTGCGACCGCCTGGGCGTCAGCCGCACCTCCGTGCGCGAGGCGCTGCGTCACCTGGAGTCCGAGGGTCTGGTGGAATTCGCCGACGCCAAGGGGCCGCGTGTCGCCATCATCACCCTGGAAGACGCCGTCGACATCTACGAGCTGCGCTGCGTGCTCGAAGGCCTGATCGTCCAGCTCTTCACCCTCAACGCCAAGGCCCGCGACATCCGTAATCTGGAGCGCGCGCTGGAGGAAAACCGCAAGGCCCTTGAAGAGGGCGAACTGCAGCAGGTGATCGAGTCGGTGCAGGGCTTCTACGACGTGCTGCTTGAAGGCTCCGGCAACCACATCGCCGCCACCCAGCTGCGCCAGTTGCAGGCGCGCATCAGCTACCTGCGCGCCACCTCGGTCTCGCAGGAAAACCGCCGCAGCGCCAGCAATCAGGAAATGGAGCGCATGGTCGAGGCAATCAAGAGCGGCGACCCGGTCGCGGCTCACCAGGCCTCGGTCGATCACGTCCGCGCCGCGGCCAAGGTCGCCCTGGATTACCTGCGCTCCAAGCAGGATGGCGAAGGCAGCGTTCGCGACATCGCCACCCCCATCGCGCTCAAAGAGCCGCGCATCGGGCGCTGACGCCATGGCCGCCCCGCGCTTCTGTCCCGCCTGCGGCGGTGGCGGCCTGAGCCGCCAGTGCCCGCCGGGGGACACCCATGAGCGCCTCACCTGCGCGGGCTGCGGCTACATCCACTACGAGAACCCCAAGGTCATCGCCGGCTGCATCGTCGAGCGCGACGGCAAGTACCTCCTCTGCCAGCGCGCCATCCCGCCGCGTCCGGGCACCTGGACGCTGCCGGCCGGCTTCATGGAAAACGGCGAGACCACCGAGCAGGCGGCCCTGCGCGAGGTCTGGGAAGAGACCGGTGTGCGCGCCGACATTGTCTCGCCCTACTCCATCTTCAGCGTGCCGAAGATCAGCGAGGTCTACATCATCTTCCGCGCCAGCGTGATCGAGGAAACCGGCGAACATGGGCCGGAGTCCCTACAGGTGAAATTCTTCGCGCCGGAGGACATTCCCTGGGACTGCATCTACTACCCGGCGATCCGGCAGATTCTCGAACGCTATATCGAGGAACGGCAGGCGGGGGTGTACGGCATCTACATGGGCAACGATGACACCGGCAAGGTGCATTTCATTCGCTAAGCCCCTGTAGGAGCGCGCCATGCGCGCGATTCGCCGGCACAGGCCTGCTCCTACAATTGGCTCTGAAACGTCCACGTTACCTGCCAGTCATTTCCCCTCGTAGGAGCGGGCCACGCCCGCGATAGTCGATCCGTCCACTGCGAGGATCGGCCATGGATCTGCACTCCCCCGGACACGTGGCTTTGCGCAAAGGTCGCGTATCCCTACCTCACACCGCCTACCTGATCACCTCGATCACTCAAAAGCGGCAATTCTTCTTTTCCGACTTCGCAGCCGGCTGCGCGGCTGCTCGCTGCTTTGAAGATCAGGAACTGCTGAACGGATGCCGCATGCTGGCATGGGTACTGATGCCCGACCATGTGCATTGGTTGATTCAACTGGGCCCAGACCCGCACCTGGAATCACTGGTGAACCGATTGAAATCGGCCAGTGCGAGATTGGCCAATCGCAGCTTGGGCAGACGCGGCCCATTATGGGCGTCAGCGTTTCATGATCGGGCGCTGAGACGAGAGGAAGACCTGCGTGCAATTGCTCGATACCTGGTGGCGAATCCCATCCGGGCAGGACTGGTTCGAAGCGTCGGCGACTATCCGTTCTGGAACGCAACCTGGCTCTGAATCCGACACAAATCTTCCACTGTAGGAGCGCGCCATCGCGCGATCGCGGGCATGGCCAGCTCCTACAGAATTAGCCGCGGCATTCCGGAAGACGCCGATCCGCCTTCTTGGAAGCCCGCAATGACTGGTGCAACTCCCAGCCGGACTCAAACGTAGGAGCGCGCCATGCGCGCGAATCGCGGGCATGGCCCGCTCCTACAGAATTAGCCGCGGCATTCCGGAAGACGCCGATCCGCCTTCTTGGAAGCCCCGCAATGACTGGCACAACTCCCAGCCGGACTCAAACGTAGGAGCGCGCCATGCGCGCGAATCGCGGGCATGGCCCGCTCCTACAGGATTAGCCGCGGCATTCCGGAAGACGCCGATCCGCCTTCTTGGAAGCCCGCAATGACTGGTGCAACTCCCAGCCGGACTCAAACGTAGGAGCGCGCCATGCGCGCGAATCGCGGGCATGGCCCGCTCCTACAGGATTAGCCGCGGCATTCCGGAAGACGCCGATCCGCCTTCTTGGAAGCCCGCAATGACTGGTGCAACTCCCAGCCGGACTCAAACGTAGGAGCGCGCCATGCGCGCGAATCGCGGGCATGGCCCGCTCCTACAGGATTAGCCGCGGCATTCCGGAAGACGCCGATCCGCCTTCTTGGAAGCCCGCAATGACTGGCGCAACTCCCAGCCGGACTCAAACGTAGGAGCGCGCCATGCGCGCGAATCGCGGGCATGGCCCGCTCCTACGGGGAGCCATGCAGTCAGCCCTCGAATCCCTCCACGATGACAATCTCCGCCTTCGCCACGCCCTGCCGGTGCGCGCAGGCGTCCTGGTATTCCGCCGAGCGGTAGCAGGCCACCGCCTGCTCGAAGGAATCGAACTCGATCACCACGCTACGCTGAGGAGTAGCCCTGCCCTCCAGCGCCTCGGCGCGCCCGCCGCGGGCGAGGAATTTGCCACCGTACCTGGCGAAGGCCGTCGGAGCGCGGCGGGTGTATTCGCTGTACTGCTCGGGATCGGTGATGTCGACGTGGGCGATCCAGTAAGCCTTCATGCTGACCTCTGCTGCTCGGGTTGCCAGGACGAGTCCTGTTTCGGATGATATAGGTATTATGGTATACCAGAATACCACCTCAATGATCCAGCCGAGTACCGCACCATGCCGTTCGACCGCATCGAAGACATCATCGAAGACTATCGCCAGGGCAAGATGGTGCTCCTGGTCGACGACGAAGACCGCGAGAACGAAGGCGACCTGCTGCTCGCCGCCGAGCGCTGCACGCCGGAGGCCATCAATTTCATGGCCCGCGAGGCGCGCGGGCTGATCTGCCTGACGCTGACCGACGAGCACTGCGCCCGCCTGGGACTCGAACAGATGGTGCCAGCCAACGGCAGCGTCTATTCCACCGCTTTCACCGTGTCCATCGAGGCCGCCACCGGCGTCTCCACCGGCATCTCCGCCGCCGACCGCTCGCACACCGTGCTCACCGCCGTGGCGCCCGGCGCCCGCGCCGAAGACCTGGTGCAGCCCGGCCACATCTTTCCCCTGCGCGCCCGCGAAGGCGGCGTGCTGACCCGCGCCGGCCACACCGAAGCGGGCTGCGACCTGGCGCGCCTGGCCGGGATGACGCCGGCCTCGGTCATCGTCGAGGTGATGAACGACGACGGCAGCATGGCCCGCCGCCCGGACCTGGAAGTCTTCGCCAAGCGCCACGGCATCCGCATCGGCACCATCGCCGACCTGATCCACTACCGCCTGAGCAACGAGCACACCGTCGCGCGCATCGGCGAGAGCGAGCTGCCCACCGTGCACGGCACCTTCCGCCTGGTCACCTACGAGGACCGCATCGAAGGCGGCGTGCACATGGCCATGGTGATGGGCGACATCAAACGCGAAGCCCCGACCCTGGTGCGCGTGCACGTGATCGATCCGCTGCGCGACCTGGTCGGCGCCGAGTACACCGGACCGAAGAACTGGACCCTGTGGGCCGCCCTGCAGAAGGTCGCCGAAGTCGGCCACGGAGTGGTCGTGGTGCTGGCCAACAACGAATCCTCCCAGGCGCTGCTGGCCCGTGTGCCGCAGCTGACCCAGGCGCCACGGCAGTTCACCCGCTCGCAATCGCGCATCTATTCCGAGGTCGGCACCGGCGCGCAGATTCTCCAGGACCTCGGCGTGGGCAAGATCCGCCACCTGGGTGCGCCGCTGAAGTACGCCGGCCTCACCGGCTACGACCTGGAAGTGGTGGAGACGCTGCCTTTCGAAGGCTGATCCGTTCGTCCGCTCGCCGTGCTGGCGCTTCGCCAGAAATTTCCAGCACGGTGCGCCGCGAAAAACTTTTCCTTTTTCAATCAACAACCTGGGCAACACGAGGAGAGACGCGGGCTCCACCCGAACTTCGCTGCCACGATGGCCGGTGTCGCCGAGGACTTGCGGAAAGTTTGGAATACCATAATATGACATTCCGTAGGCCTTACTTTTTCCTGCCGGTCAGCGCACCTACCGCCGCTGCCTGAAAACGCTACGGCTACCTGCTCCAGACAAGCGGTCCACGAAGGCCGCTGTTAACAAACACAACAACGAGGGCAAGCAAGATGGTGTTCAAGAAACGTGTGATCGCGGTCCTGGCCGCTGCAGTCCTGGGCGCAACCGGCACCGCTGCCTTCGGCGCCGACAGCCTCAGCTTCGTCAGCTGGGGTGGCACAACCCAGGATGCACAGAAGCAGGCCTGGGCCGACTCCTTCAGCAAATCCACCGGCGTCCAGGTGGTTCAGGACGGCCCCACCGACTACGGCAAGCTCAAGGCCATGGTCGAGAGCGGCAACGTCCAGTGGGACGTGGTCGACGTCGAAGCCGACTTCGCCCTGCGCGCCGCCGCCGAGGGCCTGCTGGAGCCCCTGGACTTCAACACCATCAAGCGCGACCGCATCGACCCGCGCTTCGTCTCCGACCACGGCGTCGGCTCGTTCTATTTCTCCTTCGTGCTCGGCTACAACCAGGGCAAGGTCGGCGGCAAGCAGCCGCAGGACTGGTCGGCGCTGTTCGACACCGCCACCTACCCGGGCAAGCGTGCGCTGTACAAATGGCCGAGCCCCGGCGTGCTGGAACTCGCCCTGCTGGCCGACGGCGTGCCCAAGGACAAGCTCTACCCGCTGGACCTCGACCGCGCCTTCAAGAAGCTCGACACCATCAAGAAGGACATCGTCTGGTGGGGCGGCGGCGCGCAATCGCAGCAACTGCTGGCCTCCGGTGAGGCGACCCTCGGTCAGTTCTGGAACGGCCGCATCTATGCCCTGCAGCAGGACGGCGCACCGGTGGGCGTGAGCTGGAAGCAGAACCTGGTCATGGCCGACTTCCTCGTGGTGCCCAAGGGCGCCAAGAACAAGGACGCGGCGATGAAATTCCTGGCCAACGCCAGCAGCGCCAAGGGCCAGGCCGACTTCGCCAACCTGACCGCCTACGCCCCGGTGAACCTGGACAGCGTCAGCCTGCTCAAGTCTGACCTGGCGCCGAACCTGCCCACCGCCTACGCGCAGGAACAGATCACCCTCGATTACGGCTACTGGGCGAAGAACGGCCCGACGATCGCCGCACGGTGGAACGAATGGCTGGTCAAGTGAAAATGGCTGTGATGCAGCCGGGCCGGGCCGCCGGAGGCGCATCCAGCGCCGCCGGCTCCGCCACCCCGACGGCCCGACAGGATGAAGCGCTCACGCACCGCTGGCGTGGTTTCCGCAACCTGCTGCCGGCGCTGCTGTTCCTCGGCCTGTTCTTCCTCGCCCCGCTGATCGGGCTGCTGCTGCGCGGCGTGCTCGAACCCACGCCGGGCCTGGAGAACTATGCCCAGCTGTTCGCGAACTCGGCCTACTCGCGGGTACTGTTCAACACCTTCGCCGTCGGCGCGCTGGTCACCCTGATCAGCCTGCTGCTGGGCTTCCCGCTGGCCTGGGCGATCACCCTGGTGCCGCGCGGCTGGGGCCGCATGCTGCTGAACATCGTGCTGCTGTCGATGTGGACCAGCCTGCTGGCGCGCACCTACTCCTGGCTGGTGTTGCTGCAGGCCTCGGGGGTGATCAACAAGACCCTGATGGCGTTGGGCATCATCGACCAGCCGCTGGAGCTGGTGCACAACCTCACCGGCGTAGTGATTGGCATGAGCTACATCATGATCCCGTTCATCGTGCTGCCGCTGCAGGCCACCATGGCCGCCATCGACCCGATGGTGCTGCAGGCCGGCTCGATCTGCGGCGCCAGCCCCTGGACCAACTTCTTCCGGGTATTCCTGCCACTGTGCCGGCCGGGGCTGTTCTCCGGCGGCCTGATGGTCTTCGTCATGTCCCTGGGCTACTACGTCACCCCGGCCCTGCTGGGCGGGGCGCAGAACATGATGCTGCCGGAGTTCATCGTCCAGCAGGTGCAATCCTTCCTCAACTGGGGCCTGGCCAGCGCCGCCGCCGCGCTGCTGATCGTCATCACCCTGGTGCTGTTCTACCTCTACCTGAAGCTGCAGCCGGAATCCCCGGTGGCTTCCAGTAACGCGAGGTAAGCCATGCTGCTCTCACCCAATGCCATGAGCCGGCGCATGCGCGTCGGCCTCTACCTCACGACCGGGACCATCGCGGCCTTCCTGCTGCTGCCCATCGTGTTCATCGTGCTGCTGTCCTTCGGCTCCTCGCAGTGGCTGGTGTTCCCGCCGCCGGGATGGACGCTGAAGTGGTACGGCCAGTTCTTCTCCAACCCCGAATGGATGAGTGCGGCATTCACCAGTCTGAAGGTGGCGATACTCACCACGATCTGCTCGGTGGCCCTGGGCCTGCCCACCGCGTTCGCCCTGGTGCGCGGCAAGTTCCCCGGCCGGGAGATGCTCTACGGGCTGTTCACCCTGCCGATGATCGTGCCGCTGGTGATCATCGCGGTGGCGGTGTACGCGCTGTTCCTCAAGCTCGGCTATACCGGCACGCTGTTCTCCTTCGTGGTCAGCCACGTCATCGTGGCGCTGCCGTTCACCATCATCTCGATCATCAACTCGCTGAAGCTGTTCGACCAGTCCATCGAGGACGCCGCGGTCATCTGCGGCGCGTCGCGCCTGCAGGCGGTGATGAAGGTGACCTTCCCGGCGATCCGCCCCGGCATGGTCGCCGGCGCGCTGTTCGCCTTCCTGGTCTCCTGGGATGAGGTGGTGCTGAGCGTGATGATGGCCAGCCCGACCCTGCAGACCCTGCCCGTGAAAATGTGGACCACCCTGCGCCAGGACCTGACCCCGGTGATCGCCGTCGCTTCGACGCTGCTGATCGGCCTGTCCGTCCTGGTGATGGTGATCGCCGCCGCCCTGCGCCGGCGCAACGAAATCAGCGCCTGAGCGCCGAGGTAAATGCCATGAGTGCCGTGATCCAAGAATCCCGCGAGCAGAAGACCCTGGTCAGCCTGCGCAACCTGAACAAGCACTACGGCGACTTCACCGCCGTGGACGACATCTCCCTCGACATCCAGGACGGCGAGTTTCTCACCTTCCTAGGCTCCAGCGGCTCGGGCAAGAGCACCACGCTGTCCATGCTGGCCGGCTTCGAGACGCCCAGCAGCGGCGAGATCCTGGTGGAAGGCCAGTCGCTGGTGAACGTGCCGCCGCACAAGCGCGACATCGGCATGGTGTTCCAGCGCTACTCGCTGTTCCCGCACCTGTCGGTGCGCGACAACATCGGCTTCCCGCTGGACATCCGCAAGCAGAAGGGCACCGAGCGCGAGCGCCGCGTCGACGCCATGCTCAAGCTGGTGCAGCTGGACAAGTTCGCCCATCGCCGCCCGGCGCAACTCTCCGGCGGCCAGCAGCAACGCGTCGCCATCGCCCGCGCGCTGGTCTACGAACCGCGCATCCTGCTGATGGACGAACCCCTCGGCGCGCTGGACAAGAAACTGCGCGAAGACCTGCAGGACGAACTGCGCCACCTGCACCGCCGCCTGGGCATCACCATCGTCTACGTGACCCACGACCAGGAAGAAGCAATGCGCCTGTCCCAGCGCATCGCCATCTTCAGCCACGGCAAGATCGTCGGCCTGGGCAGCGGCTACGACCTCTACCAGAACCCGCCGAATGCCTTCGGGGCGTCCTTCCTCGGCAACTCCAACTTCCTACGCGCCCGTGCCCACGGCAACGCCGCAGCGGAGTTCGAGGGCCGCGCGCTGGCCATCCGCCCGACCGCAAACCTGCGCGAAGGCCAGGACATCCTGCTGATGGTGCGCCCGGAGAAAGCCCAGGTGCTGAGCCCAGCCCAGGCCGCCGCCACGCCGCTGGCTGCGGGCTGGAACGAAATCCCGGCGAAGGTCGCCGAGACCGTGTTCCTCGGCGAGAGCCTGACCTGCAGCGTAGTCACCGCCAGCGGCGCGAGCCTGACGCTGAAGGAACTCTCCGGCAACACCCAGCCACTGGCCCCCGGCAGCGAAGTCCGCGTGCGCTGGGCGGCTGCCGATGCCTGCGTGTATGACCAGTGGAACGAGGGCGACCTGACCAAGGGCGCGCACTGATCCACGACTGAAAAGCTATCCCTTGAACCCCCCGGTTTCCTTCGTGGAGCCGGGGGATTTTTTTGGGCTGGCGTTTTCGGGTTCGCCGCCATGCTCATGTGCCGAAACTGTAGGAGCGAGCTTGCTCGCGAACCGCACTTCGCCGAGGTTTTGGCATGGACTGAAACGCTGATCGCGGGCATGGGCTAGGCGCCCCCGCAGCTCTTACAAAAGCAGCTCCGGACTCACCCTGTAGGAGCGGACCTTGTCCGCGAAGGCTTGCTATTGCGCCTGTGCTGCCGGATGAACACCCGTAGGGCGAATAACGCGCAGCGTTATCCGCCGTGATGGGTATCGCTTCGCTCCACGCCATCCTACGACGGACCTGCAATCCCAGACGCGCCGAGAGTCCGGCGAAGCGCGCCCCTGGGGGGCGAAACAAAAAGCATCCAATCACTCCGAAACGACGCGGAAACACCTGCCCCCAATACGGCGGATAACGCTCGAAGCGTTATGCGCCCTACGAAAAGCATCGCGGACGAAGTCCGCTCCTACGTAGGCGGGATACGTCGGTATTCCCCTGCTGGAACCGAGCCGTCCGCGATGGATTTCGCGGACAAGGTCCGCTCCTACAGGTTGAGTCCAGAGCGGCTCGTGTAGGAGCTGCGGGGGCGCCTAGCCCATGCCCGCGATCAGCATTTCAGTCCATGCCAAAACCTCGGTGACCTGCGGTTCGCGAGCAAGCTCGCTCCTACAAAGAGCCCCCTTCTCGCAGGCAAAAAAAAAGCCCCACCGAATCCCGGCGGGGCAGAGAGTGTAAAGACGAAAACGAAAAACTTATTCCGCGATCCCAAGCCCCACCGGCTGGCTCATCTCGCGCGCCTGGCCGCGAGTCGCCAGGCAGTAGTACAGCGGGCAGATCACCAGCAGGCCGACCAGCCACGACAGGTCCACCCCATCGATGTAATTGGCATAGGGCCCGACGAACAGCGCCGTATTGGCAAACGGCAACTGCACGATGATGCCGAGGAAGTAGGCAATGATCGCGTGCGGATTGAAGCGCCCGTACACACCACCGTCACGACGGAAGATCGACTGGATGTCATAGCGCCCGCGCTTGATCAGGTAGAAATCGACCAGATTGATCGACGCCCAGGGCACCAGCACCACCAGCATCGCCAGGATCAGGCCGATGAAGTGGGAGATGAAATTGGCCGAAGCCCCCAGCGCCATCACGCAGCTGCCCGCCAGCACCACCGACGACAGCACCACCCGCACCCGCACACTGGGCGTCCAGCTGCCGGCAAAGGTCTGGATCGAGGTGACGATGGAGAGCACCGCGCCGTACAGGTTCAGCGCGTTGTGGCTGATGATGTTGAGCAGGAACAGCAGCATCAGCACCGGGCCGAACATGCCGGTGGCCTGCTTCACCGCGACCATCGCCTCGGTGCCTTCCGGAGTGGCCAGCACGGCGACGGCGCCGAAGCTGAACGACAGGCTGGTGCCCGCCACCGCACCGGCGAAGGTCGCCAGGAACGGCTTGCCGATGCCGACGCTGGCCGGCAGGTAGCGCGAGTAGTCCGAGGTGTAGGGGGCGAAGCTGATCTGCCAGATGATCCCCAGGCACATCGTGGCCAGGAAGCCCGACAGGTTGAAGGCGCCGCGGGAGAAGAAGTCCGCCGGCAGCTCGCCGCCGAACATGATGGCGAAGCCCACCAGCAGCGCGCCGCCCATCACCCAGGTGCCGATGCGGTTGAGGGTGTGGATGAAACGGTAGCCGATCACGCCGATGGCGGTGGCGCCCAGCGCGCCGAGGATGATCGCCAGCGGTGTCGGGGTCGAAGGCACCAGACCCTGGATCGACTCGCCCGCCAGGACGATGTTGGAAATGAAGAAGCCGACGTAGATCAGCGCGGTGAAGAAGACGATCAGCAAGGCGCCGTAGCGGCCGAACTGGCCCCGGCTCTGGACCATCTGCGGGATGCCCATCTGCGGCCCCTGCGCCGACGCCAGGGCGAGGAACACGCCACCGAACATGTGGCCCAGGACAATGGCAATCAGCCCCCAGAGCAGGTCGAGGTGGAACACCTGGACCGCCATCGCGCCGGTGACCACCGGCAGCGGTGCGATGTTGGTGCTGAACCACAGCGTGAACAGATCGCGGGACCGCCCATGGCGCTCGGCCGGCGGCACGTAATCGACGGTATGGTTCTCGATCAGCGGAGTCTCGGACATCGTTTTTGCCTTGCTTATTGTCTTTGTAGGTCTGGCCATCCGGCGCCTTGAAACGGGCAGAGTCGGCTATCCGGCAGCGCGCCCAATATTATGGTATTCCAAATACCAGGCAAGCGATTTTCGCCTAACCGTTGGTCGAATGGCCGCTGGCGAAGCCTCCACCAGGAACCCTCTTGAATGCTGAAAGCCCCGTAATCAAAGGCCTACAGCCGATCATCGAGAAACCTCCGCCCATCCATCGGGAAAAGAAAGGGCTTGCTTTCGAAGTATTACGGTATACCATCAGACGAAACGGTCACCCCCCGATGACCGGATCACAAGACAGGTACTCGCAATGATCGACAACGCTGCCTACAAACACGTCATGGGTTCCTTCCCGTCCGGCGTCACCGTCATCACCACCCTGGACGACGACGGCCAGGTGGTCGGTCTCACCGCGAGTGCCTTCAGCTCTTTGTCCATGGACCCGGCGCTGGTGCTGTTCTGCCCCAACTACAGCTCCGACTCCTACCCGGTGCTGATCCGCCGCAAGCACTTCGCCATCCACCTGCTCTCCGCCGACCAGCGCGGCGAGGCCTATGCCTTCGCCAGCAAGGGCAAGGACAAGGCCCAGGGCATCAACTGGACCCTGAGCGAGCGCGGCAACCCGCTGCTGGACAACGCCACCGCCATCATCGAATGCGAGCTGTGGCGTGAATACGAAGGTGGCGACCACGCCATCCTGGTCGGTGCTGTGAAGAACCTGATCGTGCCCGAGCAGGAGGTCATCCCGATGATCTACTGCCGCGGCAAGATGGGCGCCTTGCAGGCCTTCGCCTGAACCTTGCGTGAGACCCGCCGGCGGGCAGGTTCCCGGCCAGGCGGCCATTATTGAACTATCCGGCCCCAAGGCCGCAGTAATCGCCCCGAGGTAACGCCATGAAATTCTCCTTGTTCGTGCACATGGAGCGCTATGACGAGCAAACCAGCCAGCGCCAGCTCTTCGAGGACCTGACCGAGCTGACGCTGATGGCCGAAGCGGGTGGCTTCAGCACCGTGTGGATCGGTGAGCACCACGCCATGGAGTACACCATCTCGCCCAGCCCGATGCCGCTGCTGGCCTACCTGGCCGCCCGCACCGAGACCATCCGCCTGGGCGCCGGCACCATCATCGCGCCGTTCTGGAACCCCATCCGCGTTGCCGGCGAATGCGCGCTGCTCGACGTGATCAGCAACGGCCGCATGGAAGTGGGCCTGGCGCGCGGCGCCTACCAGTACGAATTCGACCGCATGGCCAATGGCATGCCCGCCTCCGAAGGCGGCAAGTACCTGCGCGAGATGGTCCCGGTGGTCAAGGCGCTGTGGCAGGGCGATGTCGCCCACGACGGCGAGATCTGGAAGTTCCCCACCTCCACCTCCTCGCCGCGCCCGATCCAGAAGCCGACCCCGCCGATGTGGATCGCCGCCCGCGACCCGGACTCGCACAACTTCGCCGTGGCCAACGGCTGCAACGTGATGGTCACCCCGCTGATGAAGGGCGACGAGGAAGTCGTCGACCTGAAGAACAAGTTCGAAGCCGCCCTGGCCAACAACCCCGGCGTGCCGCGTCCGCAACTGATGGTGCTGCGCCACACCCACGTACACAGCGCGGACGACCCGGAAGGCTGGAAGGTCGGCGCCGCCGCCATCTCGCGCTTCTATCGCACCTTCGATGCCTGGTTCGGCAACAAACAGATCCCGGTCAACGGTATCCTGCCGCCGAGCCCCGAGGAGAAGTTCAAGGACCGTCCGGAGTTCGAGCTGGAGAACATCCGCAAGAACACCATGATCGGCACCCCGGAAGAAATCATTGCGCGCATCCGCCACTACCAGGAACTGGGCGTCGACGAGTTCAGCTTCTGGGCGGACAACAGCCTGCCCCATGCCGAGAAGAAGAAGTCGCTGGAGCTGTTCATCCAGCACGTGATTCCGGCGTTCCGCTGATCACTGCCGCTTCACACCAAGGGCGCCTTCGGGCGCCCTTGGCATTTGTGGCAAACATGGAGCTGCTACGTAGGAGCGGACTCCGTCCGCGATTCGCGGGCATGCCCGCTCCTACAAGTACGAGCAGCGAGGCCAGCGCGGCTCCCGTAGGAGCGGACCTTGTCCGCGAAATCCCTCGCGGATGAATCTGCGCCACCAGGGAAATGCCCTTGCATAGCGCTCCCGTAGGAGCGGGCCATGCCCGCGATCGCGCCCATGGGGCGCTCCCACAACGGTACCGCACAGACGAGAAGGCCCGGCATCACGCCGGGCCTTCTCTCGTCCGTCGCAGATCAATCCGCATGAATATCGTTGTGCCGCGTCTCGCGCAGGAACAACAACGCGCACACCAGGCTCACCGCCGCGATCAGCACCGGATACCACAGGCCATAGAAGATATCCCCGGTGTACACCACCAGGGCGAACGACAGGGTCGGCAGCAGGCCGCCGAACCAGCCATTGCCGATGTGGTACGGCAGCGACAGCGAGGTGTAGCGGATGCGGGTCGGGAACAGTTCCACCATCAGCGCCGCCAGCGGGCCGTAGCAGAGGCAGGAGATCAGCACCAGCGCCACCAGGATGGTGATCACCATGCCCTTGTTGACCAGCGACGAGTCCGCCTTAGCCGGGTAGCCCGCCGCCTTCACCGCCGCGCTCAGGGCGGCCGCGTCGAAGCCCTCGAGGCGCGTCTCGCCCACGGTCACCACCACACCGCTGCCGGCCGGTGCCGCCGCGCTGCTGTAGGGCACGCCGCTCTTCACCAGCAGCGTCTTCACCTGGTCACAGGGGCTGTCGAATTTGGCCTTGCCCACCGGGTCGAACTGGAAGGTACAGGTCGCCGGGTCCGCCAGCACGGTGATCGGCGCGTTGCGCGTGGCCTGGTCGATCTGCGGGTTGGCGTAATGGGTCAGCGCCCCGAACAGCGGGAAGTAGCCCACCGCCGCCAGCGCAAGGCCGGCCAGCAGCACCGGCTTGCGGCCGACTTTGTCGGAAAGCCAGCCGGCCACCACGAAGAACGGCGCACCGATCACCAGGGCGACGATCAGCAGCTCGTTGGCCAGCGCGCCGTCCACCTTCAGCACCTGAGTGAGGAAGAACAGCACGTAGAACTGCGCGGTGTAGAAGGTCACCGCCTGGCCGGCGTTGATGCTGAACAGCGCGGTGAGGACGATGCGCAGGTTCTTCCAGTTGGTGAAGGACTCCTTGAGCGGCGATTTGCTGGTCTTGCCCTCCGCCTTCATCTTCAGGAAGGCCGGCGACTCCTGCATCGACAGGCGAATCCAGGTGGAAATACCCAGCAGCACGATCGACAGCAGGAACGGCAGGCGCCAGCCCCAGGTCTCGAACTCATCGCCGGTCAGTTGGCGGCAGGCGAGGATCACCAGCAGCGACAGGAGCAGGCCGCCGGTGGCGGTGGACTGGATCCAGCTGGTGTAGCTGCCGCGCTTGTTCGCCGGCGCATGTTCGGCCACGTAGATCGCCGCCCCGCCGTACTCGCCGCCCAGCGCCAGGCCCTGGAGCATGCGCAGGGCGATGAGGATGATCGGTGCGGCCACACCGATGGTGGCATAGGACGGCAGCAGGCCGACGGCGAAGGTCGACAGGCCCATCAGCAGGATGGTGGCGAGGAAGGTGTACTTGCGCCCGATCATGTCGCCCAGGCGGCCGAACACCAGCGCGCCGAAGGGCCGGACCAGGAAGCCGGCGGCGAAGGCCAGCAGGGCGAAGATGAAGGCGGTGGTGTCGTTCACCCCGGCGAAGAACTGCTTGCTGATCACCGCCGCCAGCGCGCCGTAGAGGAAGAAGTCGTACCACTCGAACACCGTGCCGAGCGATGAGGCGAAGATCACCTTGCGCTCTTCCCGACGGGACGGCACCTGCCGCTCGTAGGACCTGCTCTGTGTCGTGCTCGTCACTGCTGGATCGGACATTGCGGGCTCTCCTGCCCCTTCAGGGGCTCTTATTGTTGTTTCAGCCTCGACTGCCGCGGCGCTGCCGCGCGATGCCACTCACTTCACGTCAAAGGTGGGCGACGGGATCGCCGTCACGCCACGGGAGCTTGTTGCTGCGCTTGTGCGCTAGAGGGGATGACCTCCGGGTTGCGCCTGGGTTCGCTCAAAATCATCTGTGCCGCCTTTTCGGCGATGACCAGCACCGGCGAGCAACTGTTGCCGGAGGTCAGGCTGGGCATGATCGAGGCGTCGGCGATGCGCAGGCCGGGAATGCCGTGCACGCGCAACTGGCTGTCCACCACCGCCCCCGCGCCCTGCCCCATGCGGCAGGTGCCGGCGGGGTGGAAGATGGTGGTGCCGATCTCGGCGGCGGCGCGGTGCAGGTCTTCCTCGGTCTGGTAGTCCGGGCCGGGCTTGAATTCCACCGGGTTGAAGCGTGCCAGCGCGGGAGCCGCGGCGATGCGCCGGGTCAGACGGATGGCGTCGGCGGCCACGCGCAGGTCCTGCGGGTGGCTCAGGTAATTGGGCTGGATGATCGGCTTGTCGCGCGGGTCCAGCGAACGCAGCGTCACCGAGCCCCGGCTCAGTGGGCGCAGGTCGCAGACCGACGCGGTGAACGCCGGGAAGCTGTGCAGCGGCTCGCCGAAGCGCTCCAGCGACAGTGGCTGCACGTGGTATTCGAGGTTGGCAGAGCGCTGGCTCGGATCGGACTTGGCGAACGCGCCCAGCTGGCTCGGCGCCATGGACAGCGGACCGCTGCGCTTGAACAGGTACTCCAGGCCCATGCCCATCTTGCCCCAGAGCGTGGAGGCGATCTGGTTCAGCGAGGGCGCGCCGTTCATGCGGTAGATCAGGCGCAATTGCAGGTGGTCCTGCAGGTTGCCGCCGACCCCGGAAAGCTCATGGCGCACGCCGACGCCGTGCTTCTCCAGCAGCGCGCGCGGGCCGATGCCGGAGCGCTGCAGCAGCACCGGCGAGTTGATCGCGCCGGCACAGAGGATCACTTCGCGCCGGGCCCGCAGCTCGCGGCGGGCGCCTTGCCAGTTCACTTCCAGCCCGCTGGCGCGGCCGTTCTCCAGCAGCACGCGCTGCGCTTCCACGTTGGTCAGCACGGTGAGGTTGGGCCGGTTGGCGATGGGCCGCAGGAAGGCCTTCGACGCATTCCAGCGTACGCCGGAACGCTGGTTCACCTGGAAGTAGCCACAGCCCTCGTTGTCGCCGCCGTTGAAGTCTTCCACCGAGGGGATGCCCGACTGCTCCGCCGCCTCGCGGAAGGCATCGAGGATCGCCCACGACAGGCGCTGCTTCTCCACCCGCCACTCGCCGCCGGAGCCATGCAGCTCGCTGGTGCCGGCGAAGTGGTCTTCCATCTTCATGAACAGCGGCAGCAGGTCGTTCCAGCCCCAGCCGGGATTGCCCTCGGCGGCCCAGCCGTCGTAGTCCAGCGCCTGGCCGCGCATGTAGATCATGCCGTTGATCGACGAACAGCCGCCGAGCGTGCGCCCGCGCGGGTACTTGATGGCGCGACCGTTCAGCCCTGGCACCTGCTCGGTGTCGAAACACCAGTCGGTGCGCGGATTACCGATGCAGTAGAGGTAGCCGACGGGGATGTGAATCCAGGGGTAGTTGTCCGGGCCGCCGGCTTCGAGCAGCAGCACGCGGTTGGCGGGATCGGCGGACAGACGATTGGCCAGCAGGCACCCGGCGGGGCCCGCGCCGACGATCAGGTAGTCATACGCATCCAGTGCCTGGTGCATGGAAAGTCCCTCGTCGTACTTGTTCTTTTTGTATGACGACCGAGCCTAGTCGTTCGTTCGTGATAAAAGAACACTCGTTTCGAGTCAGCTATTGTTTGTTTTCTAACAACGAGAGCCGCCCATGTTCGACTGGAATGACCTGCGCTACTTCCTGGAGCTGCACCGCAGCGGCCGCCTGCTGACCACCGCCAAACGCCTCAACACCACCCATGCCACGGTGGCGCGGCATATCGAGAACATCGAGCGCGACCTCGGCACCCAGCTGTTCGCCCAGCACACTGGCGGCTACCAGCTCACCCCGGCCGGGCAGGCGCTGCTCAAGCACGCTGAGGCCATGGAGAACACCGCCCTGCTCGCCCAGGAGGAAATGAGCCAGGCCATCTCACCGCTGGGGCAGATCCGCATCGGCGTCACCGAAGGCCTGGGCACCATGTTCCTCGCCCCGCGCATGGGCGAACTGATGCGCCGCTATCCGGGGCTGGAAGTGGAACTGGTGTCGGTGCCGCGCTTCGTCAGCATCACCAACCGCGAGGCGGACATCGCCATTACCCTGGAGCGCCCCAGCGCCGACCTGGTGATCAGCCGCCGCCTCACCCGCTACCGCCTGAGCCTGTTCGCCAGCCCCACCTACCTGGAAAACGCCCCGCCCCTTCGCGACCGCGAAGACCTGTGCAAACACGCCTGGATCGGCTACGTCGACGACCTGCTGTTCAGCCAGGAACTGCTGTTCCACCACAGCTTCTGCCGCCACCCGCAGGTGGTATTCCGCAGCACCAGTGTGGTCGCCCAGCAACAGGCCGCCCAGGCGGGCATCGGCATCGCCATCCTTCCGCAGTACATGGGCCTGAACGACCCGCTGCTGGTGCCGGTGCTGCCGGAGGAATTCATCGAGCGGGAATACTGGATGTGCACGCGACGGGAGTTGCACCGGTCGGTGAGGCTGAGATTGGTGTGGGATTTTCTGGTGGACCTGTGCGAACGCGAGCAGCAAGTATTGGTTGGTGGCAAGGCCACAGCGCAGACGTAGGGCGCATAAAGCGGAACGCTTTATGCGCCGAACGATGGCGGATAACGCTTGAAGCGTTATTCGCCCTACGCACGGGCTAATCACCACCCTGTAGGAGCGCGCCATGCGCGCGAATCGCGGGCATGGCCCGCTCCTACAAGAGTCCAGCCTGTGCTCAACGAACTGCGGAGGTAGCCGTCACCCCGCCAGCCTCGCTCTCCACCACCTGTAGGAACCGCCTGACCTCACGCCGCGACCGCAGATGAAGGATGCGCCGATCTCTCCGCTGCGCTTCCAGCAACTCCATCACCTTGGGACGACTGCGCTCGCGGTAGTGCCAAATCCAACTCAGGAAGCTTGGATCGGGCAATTGTTCAGGGCACCCCGAGGCCATATCCGGCCGTACCCGACCGCGATAACGGAGACCTCGCCACACCGCTCGCCACAGACAAAGCAGAGGCGGCAGATCGAGGAAAATCACCGTATCGCAGGCTGCCAACCGCTGCGCCAGGGTGCCGGAGTAATTCCCATCCATCACCCAGCGCTCCCCCAGACAAAGTGCCTGCACACGCGCCTGCCAGTCCGGCTTTTCCGGCTCCTTCCAGCCAGGCTGCCAGTACAATGCATCCAGATGAATGACCGGTATCCCAAGCTGCTTGCCCAGCGCTGCGGACAAGGTGCTCTTGCCGCTACCACCGGAGCCGATGATCAGGATTCTTTCCATGAGACGCTCCCTGTCTGCCTGCTGTGTCTGCAACAGGGGGCGCATTGTGCCGTAGCCTGCCCCATTTCCGCGACGCTGTCGGTCACGAGCGAGTTGGATGGGCAGAGGCCGGTGCGGGTGCCGTTGCCGGAGCTGCCGCAGGCGCTGCAGCCAAGTTGAGGTCAGACGCCCCGCGGCTTGCGCTACGGGGCGTTCCAGCCGGCGCGACAGTGGGTTATGCCGCCGCTTTCACGCTGGGCGCGTTGCCTTTGGTGGACTGCAGGATATGCGGGTTGTCGTCGAGATAAGCCTTGATGCGCTTCGCGCTGCGTAGATCGCCGTGGGCCTTGCCGACCCAGTTCGCCATGAGAACGGAGAGCAGGAATGCGACCGCCCCCAGCAGGAAGCCATAGATCGGCAATTTCACGATCATCGCAGCCCAGACCAAGGCGCCGCTCACGGGTAGTGCAACGCTGATGACCAGGGCACTGATGGCTTCAAGCTCATCGGTCTTTTCAATCTGGATTCGCGGGTGCTGCCACAGCGGCGAAACCTTCAGGTACCGGGCGGCCGAACGGACTTCCTCGCGCTCCCAGATGCCCAGGCGGAACAGTTTCAGCAGCGCTGCCATCTGTTGCTGATTGGCGCAGACACCCGAAGCGACCCTGAACTTTTCCAGCTCCAGCTCGCTGTCCAGATAGTCCGTCAGCTCACTTGCCATTTGCGTATCGGCCCGCATCTCCGTCAGCGCTTTCAGGCGTGCACGGGCGAAATGTCCCGGTGTGAATTCAGTTGCACGCCA
Source organism: Pseudomonas sp. B1-22 (assembly GCF_050474425.1). Classification (NCBI taxonomy): domain Bacteria; kingdom Pseudomonadati; phylum Pseudomonadota; class Gammaproteobacteria; order Pseudomonadales; family Pseudomonadaceae; genus Pseudomonas; species Pseudomonas sp. B1-22. Next base: position 695,156 of record NZ_JBCHVH010000002.1, read on the forward strand.
CACCAGGATCAAGGCTCTGATCAGCGCCGCGCCGACACTCACGAAGGCCGTCACCCCCGCCAGCCCGGTCAGCAGTAGGTCCCACCAATTGGCCGCCATTTCCGCTCCTCCAGCGATAAGAAAGGGCGCACCCTGACATGGCGGAAGTTACGGTCTCCAGAGGCGACCCATCAGAGAGGAAAGTGCGGGGCGAAGTACGGAAATGACATACAAACAGGGCGGCGGAATATCGATTTTCCGAGGCCTCCTGGCAGGCTTTTGCAGGAGCGACGAGAGCGCCCAGTCCTTATCCCGGAGTTGGCTGGAGGGGTTGGGCACTGCCGGAAGGCTTTCGCGGACAAGGTCCGCTCCTACGGGGGCCTCCGACGCGGGCTCGATCAGACCCGCAGCACGCCGCGGAATCCACGGGCGGCGTAATAGGATTGCGCGCCGTTGTGGTAGACGAAGACGGTGTCGTAGCGGCGGTCGCAGAACAGTGAGCCACCGAGCTTGCGGATGGCCGGCGGGGTCTGCACCCAGCTGGAGGTCTTGAGGTCGAATTCGCCGAGCGTCTGCAATTCGCGGTACTGCGCCTCGCTGAGCAGTTCGATGCCCATGGCCTGGGCCTGCTCCAGGGCGCTGCCGGCGGGTTTGTTTTCCTTCCTGGCGTCCAGCGCCTCGCGGTCGAAGCAGAGGCTGCGGCGGCCGGCGGGACTCTCCGCGGAACAGTCGACGAAGAGGTATTCGCCGGTGGTTTCATCCTGGCCGATCACATCCGGTTCACCGCCGGTGCTTTCCATTGCCTGCAGCGAACGCAGTTTCTCCGGGCGGGACTCCAGCCGGGCCTGGACCTGGGCCCAGTCGATGCCCGGGTGGCGGCTGGCGTGCTGGTCGAAACGAGCGTGCAGCAGGCCCAGCAGCTCTGCTTGTTGCTTGGCGTTCATCGGGTTCTCCAGTCGATCCTTGAGTGCGTCGAGAGAGCCTAGCGGCAACGCTCTCCCGGCGCACGTGGGTGGAAGCCCGGTAGAAGGCGGGGTTATTCCGCGCGGGCGTGTTCGACCTTGTCGGACGCCGACCAGATGCGATAGCGCACTTCGACATCCTTCGGCGCATAGACCACGATCGGCAGTTTGCTGTTGTAGCGCAGCACGAAGCCATCGCCGACCACCGGGACGAAGTCCTTGCGGGTCTTGCCGTCCGGGCAGGCCATCAGGGTGCTGGCCGGGCCGCTGACCTTGTCCAGGCGATAGTAGGTGTAGCCCCAGCCTTCCAGGGTCTTCTCTTCCAGGGTGCCGCCCAGGCGCTGGCGGTTGCAGTCGACGGTCAGCGTCTTGCCGGCCAGGACCTCGACCTTGAAGTTCTCTTCCTGCGCCTGCTTGGGCAGATGGATGACCTGGCGCACGAAGCCGTCCTCGGCCTTGGGATAGGGCGCAACGTCTTCCAGCTTGGCGGCATTGGCGAAGGTGGCGGTGGCGCTGAGCAGCAGCGCGGTGGGGAGGGTGAAACGTACGAACGGCATGAAGCCTCCTTGCAGTATCGAAGAACGAGCGCACCGGGCGGGTGCGCTCGTCCGAGTCCCTTTGACCGCAGAGTTGTACGAACGCTCCTACAGTTCAGCTCGGAGTTGTATCAAGCTACTTCACCGCCGGCCTTGGCCTGCTGCTCCAGGTGGGCCTGGAGTTCCGGGGCGAGGTTGAGGTTATAGGCGAGTTCGTCCAGGTAGGTGCGTTCGGCATCCTGCTGGTCGTCCACCAGCATCACGCTGACCAGGTACATCTCGGCGGCCACGGCCGGGTCGCCCTGGGCGGACTCGGCGACTTCGGCGGCGTCCAGCGGCTTGCGCACCTCGGCGTCGAGCCAGTCCTGCAATTCCGGCTCGTCGGTGTGGCGGGCGATTTCCGCCTGGATGGCTGTTTTCTCCTTCTCGTCGATGCGGCCATCGGCCTTGGCGGCAGCGATCATGGCGCGCAGGATGGCGTGGCTATGGGCCTCGGCTTCCGGGCCGGAGAGCTGGTCCACGGTCGTCAGCGACTGCTGCTGCGACGGGTTGGCATTCTGCTGGCGCTGCCAGTTCTGGTAGGCCTGGAACGCCATCATCCCCAACGAGGCGAGCATGGCGTAGTTGATGCCACCGCTGCTGCCAGTACGGCCCTGAGGGGCACCGCCGCCGAGCATGCTGCCCAGCACATCGCCAAGCCCACCGCCGGCCCCGCCGGAAGCACCGCCGAGCAGGCCTCCCAGCAACCCGCCCAGGCCGCCCGTGCCGCCTTGTTGCGCCGACGCGCCTTGCCCGGCGCGCAGCAGTTGTTCCAGTAGATCCGCAGTGTTCATCTGATATCCCTCGCTAACGCGCGGTATGCGTTGGGCAACGATAGACCCGCGCTCCCGATGCGCCAGCACCTTCCGCCAGCCGGCCCGGTGCGGCGGGTCACCCGGAGAGGGAGCCTGCCGCCACCAGGGAAGGGAAGCCAGGCAAAACGGCTCAATCGCCAGCTTTAACCGTCGATTGCCAGAGTAGTCACGCAGGATCAGGCGGGCACGGCGTCCAGCGCCTTGCGCGCCTGGGCTTCCAGCTCGACCTTGAGGCCGGCGTCGAGGCTCAGCTGGCGGGCCAGTTCGTCGAGGTAGGCGCGCTCCATGAAGTTGGTCTCGTCGATCATCAGCAGGCTGGCCAGGTACATCTCGGCGGCCATTTCCTCGCTGGTGGCGGCGCGGGCAACCTCGGCCGGGTCCAGCGGCTTGGCCAACTCGCGGTCGAGCCAGCCCTGCAGCTCGACGTCGCCGGTGAGTTTGGCGATCTCGCCATCGATCAGCTGGCGTTCGCGATCGTCGATATGTCCGTCGGCTTTCGCGGCGGCAACGATGGCCCGCAGGATGGCGTGGCTGTGCTGCTCGGCCTGGGCCGGGGGCAGGCGGTCGACGGTCTGCGGCTCGGTGCGCGGGGCGCTGGCCTGCTTCTGCTGCCAGTCGCCGTAGGCCTTGTAGGCGAGCACGCCGAGTGCCGCAAGGCCGCCGTAGGTGACGACCTTGCCGCCCATCTTGCGCGCCTTCTTGCTGCCCAGCAGCAGGCCCAGCGCGCCCGCCGCCAGGGCGCCGCCACCGGCGCCGGAGAGCAAACTGCCGAGATCCAGGCCGCCCTTGCCGGAGGAAGAAGGCTGACCACCGTCCTGACGGGCCACTCCCTTGTTCTGCAGGAGGTCCTGGCCGGATTTGAGCAACTGGTCGAGCAGGCCGCGCGTGTTCATGGCGATCTCCACTGTCTATCGAAAAAGGTGGATTCCGACTCTAGCCCGGAGCGCGCCACGGACAGAGCGGCAGTGTGCTTCCGGATATTGCGAACCTTTCCCAGCGGACCTCAGGGCGAAAAGCGGCTTCCATTCGATAAAAAAGAATGCTCCTATAGATTTTCGATAATCAACAATGAAAAGCGCTGGAGTGCCGTCCTAGACGCCTGCACTCTGCCATCACCGATTCGCAAGCGGCCCACCGCCCATGATGACGCTCCGCCAGATTCGCCATTTCATCGCCGTCGCCGAGACCGGTTCGATTTCCGCCGCCGCCCAGGCGGTGTTCATCTCCCAGTCCACCCTGACCCTCGCCATCCAGCAGCTGGAAGAGGAGATCGGCGTGCGCCTGTTCGATCGCCACGCCAAAGGGATGACCCTGACCCACCAGGGCCACCAGTTCCTGCGCCAGGCGCACCTGATCCTCGCCACCGTGGAGAACGCCAAGCGTAGCCTGCAGCAGAGCACCGACCAGGTGGCCGGCAGCCTCACCATCGGCGTGACCAGCCTGGTGGCGGGCTACTACCTGGCGGACCTGATCAACCGCTTCCAGCGCGCCTACCCCAACGTGCAGACCCGCGTGGTGGAAGACGAGCGCCCCTACATCGAGCACCTGTTGGTGAGCGGCGAGATCGACGTCGGCGTGCTGATCCTCTCCAACCTGGAAGACCGCCACGCCCTGCAGACCGAAGTATTGACCCACTCGCCGCACCGCCTCTGGTTACCGGCGCAGCATCCATTGCTGGAGCGCGACAGCATCGGCCTGGCGGATGTGGCGGGCGAGCCATTGATCCAGCTGAACGCCGACGAGATGGGCCTGCACACCCAGCGCATCTGGTCCCGCGCCGGGCTGGTGCCGCAGGTGACGCTGCGCACGGCCTCGGTGGAGGCGGTGCGAAGCCTGGTGGCGGCCGGCCTTGGCCTGTCGATCCAGCCGGACATGACCTACCGCCCCTGGTCGCTGGAAGGCGACATCATCGAGGCACGGCCGCTGGTGGACCTCTCCGAGCCGCTGGATGTCGGCCTGGCCTGGCGCCGCGGCACCGCGCGGCCGCCGCTGGTGGACCCGTTCCTCACCGTGGCCCGCGAGCAGCCCAACGCGAAGAGGCTGTCCATCTGACGTAGGGCGCATAACCGCTTGCGGTTATCCGTCGAGGACCTGGGAGAGATGCGACGGCGGATAACGCTTGCGCGTTATACGCCCTACGGCCTCGGCACCAGCCGTTCGATTTAATCGAACGCCGCTTTCAGTAATTAGAATTTGTCGACCCCACGCCCGGACTCTAGTCTCTGCCTTCATACAAAGGGCCAGCTCCGGGAACCGCCCTATCCGGAGCAAACACATGGCCCCCGAAAACAAGACAGATAAACGACGAGCTTCCAAGATGACCGGCGCAACCCTGCACACCGCCTTGCTGATCGACGGCCAACTGGTCGCCGGCGAAGGTATGGCCGAGCCGATCATCAACCCGACCACAGGCGAAACCATTGTCAGCATCGCCGACGGCTCCCTGGGCCAGGTCGAGCAGGCCATCGCTGCCGCACACCGCGCCTTCCCCGCCTGGGCCCGCACCACGCCCGCCCAGCGCGCCACCGCCCTGCTCGCCATCGCCGACGCCATCGACAAGCGCGCGAACGACCTCGCCCAGCTGGAATCGCTGAACTGCGGCAAGCCGCTGCATCTGGCACGGCAGGACGACATCCCGGCCACCGCCGACGTGTTCCGCTTCTTCGCCGGCGCCGTGCGCTGCCAGCAGGGCCAGCTCGCCGGCGAATACGTGCCCGGCCACACCAGCATGGTGCGCCGCGACCCGGTGGGCGTGGTCGCTTCGATTGCGCCGTGGAACTACCCGCTGATGATGGCCGCGTGGAAGATCGCCCCCGCGCTGGCCGCCGGCAACACCCTGGTATTCAAGCCGTCCGAGCACACCCCGCTGAGCATCCTGGCGCTGGCCCCGGCACTGGCGGAAATCCTCCCCGCCGGCGTGATCAACATCGTGTGCGGCGGCGGCGAAGGCGTCGGCAGCCACCTGGTCAGCCACCCGAAGGTGCGCATGGTGTCGCTGACCGGCGACATCGTCACCGGGCAGAAGATTCTCCAGGCCGCCGCGCGCACGCTCAAACGCACCCACCTGGAACTGGGCGGCAAGGCGCCGGTGATCGTCTGCAACGACGCCGACCTCGACGCCGTGGTCCAGGGCGTGCGCACCCACGGCTACTACAACGCCGGCCAGGACTGCACCGCCGCCTGCCGCATCTACGCGCAAGCCGGTATCCATGACCGCCTCGTCGCCGAGCTGGGCGATGCCGTGGCCAGCATCCGTTTCGCCCGCAAGCGCGACGCCGACAACGAGATCAGCCCGCTGATCAGTGCCCGCCAGCGTGACCGCGTGGCCAGCTTCGTCGAACGCGCCCTCGGCCAGCCGCACATCGAGCGCGTCACCGGCGCCGCCGTGCACTCGGGCCCCGGCTTCTACTACCAGCCGACCCTGCTGGCCGGCTGCAAGCAGCAGGACGAGATCGTCCAGCGCGAGGTGTTCGGCCCGGTGGTCACCGTGACCCGCTTCGACCAGCTAGAGCAGGCGGTGGACTGGGCCAACGACTCCGAATACGGCCTGGCTTCCTCGGTGTGGACGCAGAACCTGGACAAGGCCTTCCAGATCGCCAACCGCCTGCAGTACGGCTGCACCTGGATCAACACCCATTTCATGCTCGCCAGCGAGATGCCCCACGGCGGGCTCAAGCGCTCGGGCTACGGCAAGGACCTGTCCAGCGACTCGCTGCAGGACTACAGCGTGGTGCGCCACATCATGGCGCGCCACGGCCAGCGACTGGATTGAACCATCCGGCGGGGTCGCCCGCCGGCACATAAGAAACGCCCCGACGCCAAGCCGTCAGAGGGCTGTTGCTCGATTGAACTGCCCCACCAATAGAGACAACAACGAGAGGGAGACACCCGATGCGCAAGACCGCACTGCTCAGTGCCATCACCACCGCCCTGCTGGCCAGCGCCGGCGTCCAGGCCGCCGAGGCCCTGAAGGAAGTCGGCAAAGGTGAGGGCCGCCTGGACATCATCGCCTGGCCCGGCTACATCGAGCGCGGCCAGTCCGACAAGAACTACGACTGGGTCACCCAGTTCGAGAAGGACACCGGCTGCCAGGTCAACGTGAAGACTGCCGCCACCTCCGACGAGATGGTCAGCCTGATGGCCAAGGGCGGCTACGACCTGGTCACCGCTTCGGGCGACGCCTCCCTGCGCCTGATCTACGGCAAGCGCGTGCAGCCGATCGACCCGTCGCTGATCCCCAACTGGAAGAACATCGACCCGCGCCTGAAGGACGCCGCCTGGTACGTGGTCAACGGCAAGACCTACGGCGCGCCGTACCAGTGGGGCCCGAACCTGCTGATGTACAACACCAAGATCTTCCCCACCGCGCCGGACAGCTGGAAGGTGGTGTTCGAGGCCGAGAACCTGCCCGACGGCAAGCCGAACAAGGGCCGCGTGCAGGCCTACGACGGCCCGATCTACGTCGCCGACGCCGCGCTGTACCTGAAGGCCACCCAGCCGGAGCTGGGCATCACCGACCCGTATCAGCTCGACGAGAAGCAGTACGCCGCCGTGGTCGAACTGCTGCGCAAGCAGCATGACCTGATCCACCGCTACTGGCACGACACCACCGTGCAGATGAGCGACTTCAAGAACGAAGGCGTCGCCGCTTCCAGCGCCTGGCCGTACCAGGCCAACGCCCTGAAGACCGAAGGTCAGCCCATCGCCACCGTGTTCCCGAAAGAGGGCGTCACCGGCTGGGCCGACACCACCATGCTGCACGCCGAGGCCCAGCATCCGAGCTGCGCCTACAAGTGGCTGAACTGGTCGCTGGAGCCCAAGGTGCAGGGCGACGTGGCCGCCTGGTTCGGCTCGGTGCCGGCGGTACCGGAAGGCTGCAAGGCCAGCACCCTGCTGGGCGGCGAAGGTTGCGCCACCAACGGCTACAACCAGTTCGACAAGATCGCGTTCTGGAAGACCCCGGTGGCCGAGGGCGGCAAGTTCGTCCCTTACAGCCGCTGGACCCAGGACTATATCGGGATCATGGGCGGCCGTTAAAAGTCATCAGGTAGCTGCTGCGCGGCCCTGATCCGCGCCCGGGCAGTGCTCGGAATCCTCACGTACTGAAGTACGCTGCGGTTCCTGCGCGCTGGCCGGACGCGGCTGAGGGCCTGCTCGCGACGCTTCCTGAAAGACTTTTCCGCTTTTTTCTATTTATCGATTCACCCGTATCTCAGATTCACGGGCAGGGCTCCCCTACGCCGGATTCCTGCCCCTTGGAGCGTGCACCATGACCACTCCCGCTGTTCAATTCACCCAGGTCTCCCGCCAGTTCGGCGACGTCAAGGCCGTTGACCGGGTGTCCATCGACATCAAGGACGGCGAGTTCTTCTCCATGCTCGGCCCGTCGGGCTCGGGCAAGACCACCTGCCTGCGCCTGATCGCCGGCTTCGAGCAGCCCACCGCAGGCTCCATCCGCATCCATGGCGAGGAGGCCGCGGGCCTGCCGCCCTACCAGCGCGACGTCAACACGGTGTTCCAGGACTACGCACTGTTCCCGCACATGAGCGTGCTGGAAAACGTCGCCTACGGCCTGAAGGTGAAAGGCGTCGGCAAGGCCGAACGCTTGAAGCGCGCCGAAGAAGCCCTCGGCATGGTCGCCCTGGGCGGCTATGGCGTGCGCAAGCCGGTGCAGCTCTCCGGCGGCCAGCGCCAGCGCGTGGCCCTGGCACGTGCCCTGGTGAATCGCCCCCGCGTGCTGCTGCTGGATGAACCCCTCGGCGCCCTCGACCTCAAGCTGCGCGAGCAGATGCAGAGCGAGCTGAAGAAGCTGCAGCGCCAGCTGGGTATCACCTTCATCTTCGTCACCCACGACCAGAGCGAAGCGCTGTCCATGTCCGACCGCGTGGCGGTGTTCAACAAGGGCCGCATCGAGCAGGTCGATACCCCGCGCAACCTTTACATGAAGCCGGCCACCCCGTTCGTGGCGGAGTTCGTCGGCACCTCCAACGTGCTGCGCGGCGATCTCGCCCAGCATCTCACCGGCAACGCCCAGCCCTTCTCCATTCGCCCGGAACACATCCGTTTCGCCAATGGCGAGCGCAGCGCCTCGGATATCGAGATCAGCGGCCTGCTGCACGACATCCAGTACCAGGGCGCGGCGACCCGCTACGAGATCCGTCTCGACAACGGCCAGAACCTCTGCCTCAGCCAGGCCAACAGCCAGTGGGCCGACATCGACCACGCCCACCAGCCGGGCCAGCGCGTGACCGCCCGCTGGGCGCGCGAGGCGATGGTGGTGCTGCACGAGGGCGCGTGACATGGAACTGACGATGAACGCAGCGCTGCCGGCAGCCAGCAATGGCCCGCTGCGCCGGCTCTCCAACCTGCTCTACCGCAAGCCGACGCTGTACCTCTCGCTGCTGCTGGTGCCGCCGCTGCTGTGGTTCGGCGCGATCTACCTGGGCTCGCTGCTGACGCTGCTATGGCAGGGTTTCTACACCTTCGACGACTTCACCATGACGGTGACGCCGGAGCTGACCTGGACCAACTTCGGCTCGCTGTTCAGTGGTTCCAACTTCGACATCATCCAGCGCACCGTGCTGATGGCGGTCGCGGTGTCCATCGCCAGCGGCGCGGTGGCCCTCCCCATCGCCTACTACATGGCGCGCTACACCACCGGCAAGACCAAGGCGTTCTTCTACATCGCCGTGATGATGCCGATGTGGGCCAGCTACATCGTCAAGGCCTATGCCTGGACCCTGCTGCTGGCCAAGGGCGGCGTGGCCATGTGGTTCGTCCAGCACCTGGGGCTCGAGCCCCTGCTGAACCTGCTGCTGGGCCTGCCGGGCGTGGGTGGCAACACCCTGTCCACTTCCAGCTTCGGGCGCTTCCTGGTGTTCGTGTACATCTGGCTGCCGTTCATGATCCTGCCGATCCAGGCCTCCCTGGAACGCCTGCCGCCGTCGCTGCTGCAAGCCTCGGCCGACCTCGGCGCGCACCCGCGGCAGACCTTCCTGCAGGTGATCCTGCCGCTGTCGATCCCCGGCATCGCCGCCGGCTCGATCTTCACCTTCAGCCTGACCCTGGGCGACTTCATCGTGCCGCAGCTGGTGGGCCCGCCGGGCTACTTCATCGGCAGCATGGTCTACGCCCAGCAGGGCGCGATCGGCAACATGCCGATGGCCGCCGCCTTCACCCTGGTGCCCATCGTGCTGATCGCGGTCTATCTCTCCATCGTCAAACGTCTGGGGGCCTTCGATGCACTCTGAGAAAGCTTCCTGGGGGCTCAAAGCGGCCGCCTGGGGCGGGCTGGTGTTCCTGCACTTCCCGATCCTGATCATCTTCATGTACGCCTTCAACACCGAGGACGCGGCCTTCAGCTTCCCGCCCAAGGGCTTCACCCTACACTGGTTCAGCGTCGCCTTCGCGCGGCAGGACGTGCTCGAAGCCATCGAGCTGTCGGTGAAGATCGCCAGCATCGCCACACTGATCGCCATGCTCCTGGGCACCCTGGCCGCGGCCGCGCTGTACCGCCGCGACTTCTTCGGCAAGGAAGGCATCTCGCTGATGCTGATCCTGCCCATCGCCCTGCCCGGCATCATCACCGGTATCGCCCTGCTCTCGGCGTTCAAGACCCTCGGCATCGAGCCGGGCTTCCTGACCATCGTCATCGGCCATGCGACCTTCTGCGTGGTGATCGTCTACAACAACGTCATCGCCCGCTTCCGCCGCACTTCGCACAGCCTCATCGAAGCCTCGATGGACCTGGGCGCCGACGGCTGGCAGACCTTCCGCTACGTGATCCTGCCGAACCTCGGCTCGGCGCTGCTGGCGGGCGGCATGCTGGCGTTCGCGCTGTCCTTCGACGAGATCATCGTCACCACCTTCACCGCCGGTCATGAACGCACCCTGCCGATCTGGCTGCTCAACCAGCTGGGCCGCCCGCGCGACGTGCCGGTGACCAACGTGGTGGCGATGCTGGTGATGATCGTGACCATGCTGCCGATCCTCGGCGCCTACTACCTGACCAAGGGTGGCGAAGGCGTGGCGGGGAGCGGGAAGTAGCTTGGGTGCCGTGCGCCCCTCACCCTAACCCTCTCCCGAGGGAGAGGGGACTGTCCGGTGCAGGAGGAAACCAAGGTTTCAGCCGGCACGAATAGCTCCCTCTCCCTCTGGGAGAGGGCTGGGGTGAGGGAAACCCGCGGCACCGATATCAACAGAACCCCTCAGGCCCGCCGGCCCCCAAACCGGCAGGCCCCTAAAAAGAAAATACCCAACCGAATTTGCACCACGCTCCTGAACAAGAGGACCCAACCATGCAAACCAACCTGCTGATCAACGGCCAACTGGTCGCTGGCGAAGGCGAGAAACTCGCCGTCCTGAACCCGTCGCTGGGTACCACCCTGGTGGAAATCGCCGAAGCTACCCCGGCCCAGGTCGACGCCGCCGTACTGGCCGCCGACGCCGCCTTCGACAGCTGGTCGCAGACCGCACCGAAGGACCGCTCCCTGCTCCTGCTGGCACTGGCCGACGCCATCGATGCCAACGCCGAGGAACTGGCCCGCCTGGAATCCAACAACTGCGGCAAGCCCTTCTCTGCCGCACTGAACGACGAACTGCCGGCCGTGGCCGACGTGTTCCGCTTCTTCGCCGGCGCCTGCCGCGTGATGCAAGGCTCCGCCGCCGGTGAATACCTGCCGGGCCACACCTCGATGATCCGCCGCGACCCGGTGGGCGTGGTCGCCTCCATCGCGCCGTGGAACTACCCGCTGATGATGGTCGCGTGGAAACTCGGCCCGGCCCTGGCCGCCGGCAACACCGTGGTGCTCAAGCCCTCCGAGCAGACCCCGCTGACCGCCCTGCGCCTGGCCGAACTGATGGCCGGCATCTTCCCCGCCGGTGTGGTCAACCTGGTGTTCGGCCGTGGCCCGACCGTCGGCGAGCCGCTGACCACCCACCCGAAAGTGCGCATGGTGTCCCTGACCGGCTCGGTCGCCACCGGCAGCCGCATCATCGCCGGCACCGCCGACACCGTGAAGCGCATGCACATGGAACTGGGCGGCAAGGCCCCGGTGCTGATCTTCGACGACGCCGACATCGACGCCGCCGTGGAAGGCATCCGCACCTTCGGCTTCTACAACGCCGGCCAGGACTGCACCGCCGCCTGCCGCATCTACGCGCAGAAGGGCATCTACGCCAAGTTCGTGCAGAAACTCGGCGAAGCGGTGGCCAGCATCCAGTACGGCGAACAGGACGACCCGAACACCGAGCTGGGCCCGGTCATCACCGAGCAGCACCTGGAGCGCGTCATCGGCTTCGTCGAGCGCGCCCGCCAGGTGCCGCACATCGAAGTGGTCACCGGCGGCAAGCGTGCCGACCGTCCGGGCTTCTTCTTCGAGCCGACCGTACTCGCCGGTGCCCGCCAGGACGACGAAGTGGTCCGCCGCGAAATCTTCGGCCCGGTGGTTTCGGTCACCGAGTTCGAGGACGAAGCGCAGGCGCTGGCCTGGGCCAACGACTCCGACTACGGCCTGGCCTCCTCGGTGTGGACCAGCGACATCGGCCGCGCCCATCGCCTGTCCGCCCGTCTGCAGTACGGCTGCACCTGGGTCAATACGCACTTCATGCTGACCACCGAGATGCCCCACGGCGGCATGAAGCTCTCCGGCTACGGCAAGGACATGTCCATGTACGGCCTGGAGGACTACACCGCGATCCGCCACGTGATGATCAAGCACTGATCCTGACTACAGTCAGTAGGAACCGGTGCCACGCCGTGCGTGGCGCCGCATTCATCGGCCGTCCGGCCGACAACCCGCGGGCACGCCCGCAACGGAGGCAAGCATGCGTCACCTCGTCAGAGCGTTTTACCTGCTGTCGCTGTTCACCTTTGCCGGCCTCGTACAGGCAGCAGAGTCGCCCAAGCAGATCGTCGATGCGTACATGGCCGCGTGGAACGCCCACGACGCCGAGAAGGCCGCGAGCTACCTGGCCAAGGATGCGGAGTACTTCGACGTCACCGTCGGCACCCCGCAGAAAGGCCGCGAAGCCGCGCGCGACAATGTGATCAAGGTGTTCGTGGGGGCCGTGCCGGACCTGAAATGGAAGATGAACGGCAAGCCGATCGTCGACAAGGACGGCATCGCCTTCCAGTGGACCTTCAGCGGCACCAACACCGGCGCCTGGGACGCCCAGACCCCGGCCACCAACAAGCCGCTGTCGTTCGACGGCGTGAGCTACGTGAAGGTGAAGAACGGCAAGATCGTCTACCAGGGCGACTACTACGACGCCCTGGGCCTGCACAAGCAGTTGGGTTGGTAAACAGATTGCGACCGGCTGCGCGCTGGCCGGTCGTACAGCTTTCGTAGGAGCGGACTCCGTCCGCGATCGGTCCGCCGCCGCTGGAGACCATCGCGGATGAATCCGCTCCTACGCGTCGATCCGACCTTTGTGTTTCCAGCCGCGCCTCCGGGCGCGGCTGACATAACAAGAAGACAAACCCTCGCCTCCCCATCTGCCCTCATCCGTCACAGCAGTCGCAAGCCATGCCAACCACACTCGAAAAACGGCCCGCCAAGGCCGAGGACAGCTCCAGCACCCGCTCCACCATCGACCAGGTCAAGCAATTGATCGCCGACCTCAACGTGCGCTGGACCGAGATCAGCAAGGTCTCCGAAGTCATCAAGCAGATCGCCAAGAACACCAACCTGGTAGCCCTCAACGCCGCCATCGAAGCCGCCCGCGCCGGGGAAAGCGGGCGCGGCTTCGCGGTGGTCGCCGACGAGGTGCGCCGCCTGGCCACCCAGTCGGCCAACGCCACCGCCGACATCGGCAACGTCGTCGCCTCGATCAAGAACGAAAGCGCCAAGGCCCTGGCCGACGTCGAACAGGCCGAGCACTCCAGCCTGCTGGACACCGCCCGCGTCGTGCTGGCCAGCGAAACCCAGCGCCTGGAAGCACGCTTCGCCATGATGGCCACCGCGCTCTACGGCCTGAAAAACTTCCTGATCGGCATGAAGACCCGCAACCTCGGCCCGCAACGCGAGCAGATCGACGCGGTGATGCACGAATACCTGACCCGCAACCCCGAGCTGCTGGCCTTCGCCTGCGGCTGCGAGCCCAACGCTTTCGATGGCCGCGACAGCGAGTTCGCCAACGCGCCCGGACACGACGCCAGCGGCCGTCTCATGGCCTACTGGCACCGCGGCAGCGGCGTGGCCCAGCGCGAATGCCTGGTTGGCTACGACAAGGCCGATGGCAGCGGCGACTGGTACCAGATCCCCCGCGACAAGGGCCGCGACGTGTTCATGGAGCCCTACGAATACAGCGTCGGCGGCAGCACCGTGCTGATGACCTCGTTCATGTCGCCCATGTACGCCAATGGTCGTTTCCTCGGCATCCTCGGCGCCGACTACACCCTGCACCAGCTGCAGGAAAACCTCGGCAAGCTGACACCCATGGGCAACGGCCAGTACACGCTGATCTCCAACGCCGGCGTCTACGTCACCCATCCCGACGCCCGTCGCCTGGGCGACAAGGCCAGCGAACTGCCGCAGGATGCGCGCAATGCCATCGCCCAGGGCAAGCCCTGGGAGCAGGTGAAGGGACGACGGGTGGAACTGCTGCAACCGATTCGCGTGGGCGACAGCGATGCACCCTGGGCGTTGATGATGAGTTTCGAGTTGGCGCAGGCCGGCGACTGAGCGACGAACGTGTAGGTGCGCGCCATGCGCGCGATCGCGGGCATGGCCCGCTCCTACAGGGGAGATCGGATCACGTCCGATCGGGCAACTCGGTGATATGGATTTCCGTCACCAGCGTCGGCTTCACCAGCGGCGTGCGCGCCAGCAGCGGACAGTAGCGCGCCAGGGCGCCGATCAGCTCCCATTGGGTATCCAGCGACTTCGACAGCACGTCCACATCCGCCAGCACCCGCTGCCCCACGCGCTGCAGGTGCGGGTCCGGGCTGTGGCCGAGCTCCACCGACAACTGGGTGATCAGAGCGCTGAGGTTGCTCATGTTGCGGGTCGCGAGCGCAAGGATATTCGCCAGCAGGGCGATTTCGGATTGCGGTATGACGGCGGGTGTTGCAGGTGCGTCCATGCTGGCTCCGGTGGGGGTTGCGCAGTCCTTGCGCGAGCACGGGCAAGCCTAGCACCCGAATATCGGTTCGTGACAGAAATCACATTTTAATTCTCGTGACCGGGTCATGCGAGCCAGCCCCGCATGACCCGCCCCAGCAGTATCAGACCTGCCCGAACGCTTTGCGCTTGGGCGTTCCACGCTGGGCTGCGCGCAGGTATTGCGCCGGCCACGGCACCGGCTGGCCACCCAGCTCATCGGCGGCGTGCAGCGGCCAGTACGGGTCGCGCAGCAGCTCGCGGGCCAGCAGGATCAAGTCGGCCTGGCCGGTGCGCAGGATGTGCTCGGCCTGCACCGGCTCGGTGATCATGCCGACGGTGCCGCTGGCCACCCCGGCCTCCTTGCGCACGCGCTCGGAGAACTGCGTCTGGTAGCCCGGCCCCACCGGAATCTCGGCATTCACCGCGGTGCCGCCGGAGGAGACGTCGATCAGGTCCACGCCCAGGTCCTTCAAGCGGCGCGCCAGTTCCACGGTCTCGTCGGGGTTCCAGCCGTCTTCCACCCAGTCGGTGGCGGACAGGCGGACGAACAGCGGCAACTCCTGCGGCCATACGGCGCGCACCGCCTCGGTGACTTCCAGGAGGAAGCGGATGCGGTTCTCGAAGCAGGTGCCGTACTGGTCGCGGCGCTGGTTGGACAGCGGCGAGAGGAACTGATGCAGCAGGTAGCCGTGGGCCGCATGCACCTCGACGATCTTGAAGCCGGCGGCCAGGGCACGCTCGGCCCCCTGCACGAACTGCTGCTTGATAGTCGCCATCTGCTCTTCGCTCAGGGCGATGGGCACAGTGTGCTGCGGATCGAAGGCGATGGCCGAGGGCGCCACCGGCGTCCAGCCGCCTTCGCTGATCGGCACCGAACCGTGCTTGCCCAGCCAGGGCGCCCAGGTGCTGGCCTTGCGCCCGGCATGGGCCAGCTGCACGCCGGCCACCGCGCCTTGGGATTCCAGGAAGCGGGTGATACGGCGTAGCGGCTCGATCTGTTCGTCGTTCCAGATGCCCAGATCCTCGGCACTGATCCGACCTTCCGGGGCGACGGCGGTGGCTTCGACTATCACCAGGCCCGCGCCCCCCACGGCACGGCTGCCCAGGTGAACCAAGTGCCAATCGTTGGCCAGGCCGTCCTGGGCGGAGTACTGGCACATGGGTGAGACGGCGATGCGGTTGGACAGGGTCAGCTGGCGTAGGGTCAAGGGCTCGAACAACTGGCTCATGGCGAAACTCCCTGTGGTCTTCAGTTCTTGTACTACAACTGTAGACCGGGTTCGCCTAAGGATAGGTCCAGATGATCGGTGGCGACCCCGCAGCCGGGACACCTGCAGCAGGACTCAAACGCTGGAGCTCCATGCAGGAGCGCGCCAGGCGCGCGGTCGCGGGCATGGCCCGCTCCTACAAGTCGGCTCCGGCGCCGGGGCTCGCGTAGGTGCGGACTTATCCGCGATAGCCGCCGACCAGATGGAGAACGTGCCGGCGGAAAACAATCGCGGACGGAGGGGCGCTCCTACAGATCAGCCGCGGCGTTCCCATGAGCGTAGGAGCGGACTCTGTCCGCGATGGTGTCCGGCGCGATGCGGGCCTATCGCGGACGAAGTCCGCTCCTACCCATACCCCACCTTCACAGCAATACCCTGTAGGAGCGAGCTTGCTCACGAACCCGCCCGAACGACGAAACAACCGGCGAGCCCGTTCGCGAGCAAGCTCGCTCCTACGAAAGGCTCAGCGCGGCGCGATATGCGCCACCATCAGTTGCACGCTTTCGTTGCCGCGGAACTCGTTGACGTCCAGCTTGTAGGCCACTTCCGCCCAGCGCACGGTGGGGTTGGGCCAGATTTCGCGGTCGATGTTGAAGGCGATGGCGTCCAGTTGCAGCGAGCCGCATTCGGTCTTGAGCACCAGCTTGAGGTGACGTTCGCCGACCACACGCTGCTGGACGATCTGGAACACGCCGTGGAACAGCGGCTCGGGGAAATGCTGCCCCCAGGGACCGGCCTGGCGCAGGGCCCGGGCCAGCTCCAGGTGGAACTCCTCGGCGCCCAGTTGCCCGTCGGAGAGCAGGCGGCCGGTGAGGTCTTCCTCATCCAGCTGACGGCGCACCTCGGCATCGAACGCAGCGGCGAAGGCGCCGAAGTTTTCCTGCGGCAGCGACAGGCCGGCCGCCATGGCATGGCCGCCGAACTTGCTGATCAGCCCCGGATGGCGCGCGGCCACGGCGTCCAGCGCATCGCGGATATGGAAGCCCTGCACCGAACGCGCCGAACCCTTGAGCGTGCCATCGCCGGCATCGGCGAAGGCGATGGTCGGGCGGTGGTAACGCTCCTTCAGGCGCGAGGCGAGGATGCCGATCACGCCCTGGTGCCATTCGGGGTCGAACAGGCACAGGCCGAAGGGCATCTCCTCCACCGGCAGTTCCTTGAGCTGGGCCAGCGCCTCGCGCTGCATGCCTTGCTCGATGGCCTTGCGGTCCTGATTGAGGCCGTCGAGCTGCGCGGCCATGTCGCGGGCGACGCTTTCGTCCTCGCAGAGCAACAGCTCGATGCCCAGGGACATGTCGTCCAGGCGGCCAGCGGCGTTCAGGCGCGGGCCGAGGATGAAGCCGAGGTCCGTGGAGGTGATCCGCCGGCAATCGCGCCCGGCCACTTCCAGCAGCGCACGCAGACCCGGACGGGCGCGGCCGGCGCGGATGCGCGCGAGGCCCTGGTGGACCAGGATGCGGTTGTTGGCATCCAGCGGCACCACGTCGGCGACGCTGCCCAAGGCCACCAGGTCGAGCAGTTCCGCGAGGTTCGGCTCGGCGATACCGCGCGCAGTGAACCAGCCGCGCTCGCGCAGGCGGGCGCGCAGGGCGAGCATCACGTAGAAGATCACGCCGACGCCGGCCATGGCCTTGCTGGGGAAGTCGCAGCCGGGCTGGTTCGGGTTGACGATGGCATCAGCGGCGGGCAGTTCCGGCCCCGGCAGGTGATGGTCAGTGACCAGCACGCGCAGGCCGGCGGCCTTGGCGGCGGCGACACCGTCTATGCTGGAGATGCCGTTGTCCACGGTCACCAGCAGATCCGGGCGCTTCTCCAGCGCCACGGCGACGATTTCGGGAGTCAGGCCGTAACCGTATTCGAAGCGGTTGGGCACCAGGTAATCGACCCAGGCCGCGCCGAGCATGCGCAGCGCCAGCACGCCGACACTGCTGGCGGTGGCGCCGTCGGCGTCGAAGTCGCCCACATAGAGAATCCGCTGGCCCTTCTCCAGCGCATCGACCAGCAACTCCACCGACGCGTCCACGCCCTTGAGCTGCTGGTACGGGATCAGCCGCGCCAGCCCCTTGTCCAGCTCGGCGGCACTCTGCACGCCACGGGCGGCGTAGAGGCGGGTCAGCAGAGGCGGCAGGTCGCCCAGATCGGGCAGGTTTTGCGGGAGGGGGCGGGATTCGATGCGCATGGGTGTTTCGATCATTCCTTTTCTGCTTGCTCTCGCGCCTTGCGAGCTAGAGCACGGCAAGGCGCGAACAGGCGGGGGACGCGGAGTTTACTTCAGTAAATGAGCAGGCCCACGCCTGTTCGCAACGCTGCCGGGCCGACGCGCAGCTAACGCGATCAGCGTTCGCCCATCAGCCATTCAACCTGGAGTTCGTGCTGGCCACGCTCGTCGGTGACGAAGATGGTCCCTTCGCTGATCATCACGGTCCAGTTGATCGAGCGCGGCAGGTCGCGGGAGATTTCCTCCAGCGGCTCCTGGGGCATGGCGACGACGTTGAGGTTCTTCAGGTGGCGCACGCTGTCGAGCACCTTGGTGGTCCACACGCGCAGGTTGCCGTAGGCGACCAGGGTCAGCTTCTCGCAGCGGCGCGAGCACCAGGTCAGGCGCTCGGCGTCGGGCTGGCCGACTTCGATCCAGTGCAGGACGCGATCATCCAGGCTCTTTTCCCAGAGCGAAGGCTCTTCCACGTCCGACAGGCCGCGACCGAAGGCCAGTTGCTCGTTGTACCAGATGACGTAGGCGAGCAGGCGTACCGCCAGGCGCTCCTCGGTTTCCGAGGGGTGGCGGGCGACGGTGAAGCGCAGGGTCTCGTAGACCCCACGGTCGAGGTCGGTCAGGCTGATATCGGCTTTGTAGGGCGTGGCGGACAGGGCCATGGGGATTCCCGGCGAATTTTCGAAGGCGGCAAGTCTACCGCGAAAGCACCGGCCGGGGGTTCATCAACCACGGGTACGTCGGTCGGTTCCCGGTTCCGGGGCAGCCAGTTCGATGCGGTTGCGGCCCTTGGCCTTGGCGGCGTAGAGCGCCTGGTCGGCCAGCGCCAGCAGGCGCGTCAGGTCGTGCCCGGCCTCACGGGTGGTGGCGATGCCGATGCTCACGCTGAGCTGCCCTTCGGCCATGAATGGCAGTTCGGCGAATTCGCGGCGTACCCGCTCAGCCACCTGGCAGGCGCCCTCGGTGTCGGCGGACACCAGCAGGCAGGCGAACTCTTCCCCGCCGATGCGTGCGAACAGGTCCTGCTTGCGCATCCGCGAGGCGGTGATGCGGCTGAACTCCACCAGTACCCGGTCACCGGCAGGGTGGCCGAAGGAGTCGTTGAGGCGCTTGAAGTTGTCCAGGTCGCAGAGCAGCAGCGAGGCCTGCTCGCCGCGTTCGGCGCACAGGCGCAAGGCGCGCTCGCCGGAATCCATGAAGGCCCGGCGATTGCCGGCGCCGGTCAGCGGGTCGCTCAGCGCGGCGCTGCGGAATCCCAGTTCGGCGCGCTCCTTGACCATCGCCAGGGTCGCGAAGGCGATGCCGATGGCGTAAAGCATGGTCTCGAATACCAGCAGGGTGAAGAAGGTGCTGCCCTGGCCATTGTTGTTGGCGCTCTCGAACGGCATCCCACGGTCGACCAGCAGGCGCACCGTGTAGAAGCCGCCGTGGAACAGCATCAGCGCCAGGATCGGGCGCAGCTCCACCTCCAGCTTGCGGCGGCTGCGCAGCAGCTCGCTGATGGAGGCCAGGCAATAGGCAATGGTGATCGAGGTACTGACCAGTACCCGCGCCGCCAGCGACTCGTAGAACGCCGGCCAGAGGCACAGCATCGCCCAGAGGGCCGCACCGGCGCCGATCAGCGGCCAGTGCGGTCGACGCCCGGTGAACACCCGCATGGACGTCCAGTTCATCGCCGCGCAGATGTGCAGAATGACGTTACCCAGCAGGATCGGTACCAGGTCGATGCCCATTCCCCGCAAGGTGCCAAGGAAGGTACCCAGGGCGCCAAGCAGGAGCATCGCGCTCATGTAGCCCAGCGTCGGCTCGCGACGGCCGCTGTGCCAGGCGAACGCCATCAGCACCCCGACCAGGGTGAGCACATAGAGATCGACCACGACCAGCGTCGGCAGGCTCAGGACCATGCCACCCCCTTGCCATCCGCCTGCACGCATCCCGAAGGGAGCGCCGGACGGCCGGGGACGTGGAATGACGGAAGCGCGCGCATCGGGGGTGACCTGTCCAGTGTCGGACGAGCTGACAGAAATGTCCTTGGATAGGGTTACTCTACGCGCGCCCATCGCCGGCGCAAAGCGCCGATGGTGGGCAGCCGGCCCGGCGGCCTGTTCGAACGCCCGCGTGGGCGGTAAAGTCCGCCGACCACCTGCCGAACGGATCGACCGATGAACACCACCGCCAAACCCCTCGCCGGCCTCAAAGTGATCGAACTGGGCACACTGATCGCCGGTCCCTTCGCCTCGCGCCTGTGCGCGGAATTCGGCGCCGAGGTGATCAAGGTCGAATCGCCCGACGGCGGCGACCCGCTGCGCAAGTGGCGCAAGCTCTACGAAGGCACCTCGCTGTGGTGGTTCGTGCAGGCCCGCAACAAGCGCTCGCTGACCCTGAACCTCAAGCACGAGGCCGGGCGCGAAGTGCTGAAGAAGCTGCTGTCCGAAGCCGACATCCTGATCGAGAACTTCCGCCCCGGCGTGCTGGAGAAGCTCGGCCTGGGCTGGGACGTGATCCACGCGCTGAATCCGAAGCTGGTGATGGTGCGCCTGTCCGGCTTCGGCCAGAGCGGTCCCTACAAGGACCAGCCGGGCTTCGGCGCGGTGGGCGAGTCCATGGGCGGACTGCGCTACATCACCGGCTTCGAGGACCGCCCGCCAGTGCGCACCGGCATCTCCATCGGCGACTCCATTGCCGCGCTGTGGGGTGTGATCGGCGCCCTCATGGCGCTGCGCCACCGCGAGGTCAACGGCGGCCAGGGGCAGGTGGTGGACGTGGCGTTGTATGAAGCGGTGTTCGCCATGATGGAATCGATGGTGCCGGAGTTCGACGTGTTCGGCTTCATCCGCGAGCGCAGCGGCAACATCATGCCCGGCATCACCCCCTCCTCCGTGCACACCACCGCGGATGGCAAGCACGTGCAGATCGCCGCCAATGGCGACGCGATCTTCCGCCGCTTCATGCTCGCCATCGGCCGCACCGACCTGGCGGAAGATCCGCAGCTGGCGGACAACGCCGGACGCGATCAGCGCCGCGACGAGCTGTACGGCGTGATCGATCGCTGGGCGCGCTCGGAGACACTGGACAGCGTACTGAAGGTGCTGGGCGAAGCCGAGGTGCCGGCCAGCCGCATCTACTCCGCCGAGGACATGTTCGCCGACCCGCAGTTCCTCGCCCGCGAGATGTTCCTCTCGGCCAGGCTGCCGGACGGCAAGCCGTTCCGCATGCCGGGCATTGTGCCCAAGCTGTCCGAGACGCCCGGCTCGGCGGACTGGATCGGTCCGGAGCTGGGCGAGCATACCGATGAGGTGCTGGGTGGGCTGGGGTATGACGCGGCGGCTATTGCGGCGATGCGGCAGCAGGGGGCGGTGTAAGGCGTACGCCGTTACGGCCATTCCGTCGGGGAACACGGCTTTCGTAGGAGCGGACTTTGTCCGCGATGCTTTTGGGCTGGGTGTTTCTGCGCCGCTTCGGCGTGTGCTGAGAGATTTTGTTTCGCCCCCTCGGGCGAGTCACTTTGCCAAACGACGCAAAGTAACCAAAAGTCTCGTCCCGACATCCGGCCCCGGCTTCGCCGGACTGATTCGCTTCGCTCACCCTACGGGCCAGCCTTCGGCTGTTACTTCGCTGCGCTCCGTTTCCCTCGCTCCGGTATCGCTCCGAGGGTCGGCGTACAAGGGCCGTCCCTGCCCTTTACGCCTCTCGCGGCATCCATGCCGCTCGCCCCTCTGCGCAATACCTCCACTCGGCCTCCTGACGGGACACTGCACGCGCCTGATACCTTGGCTGCTTCATGCTGGATTGCTCTTCGTAGGATGGCGTGGAGCGAAGCGATACCCATCATGGCGGATAACGCTGCGCGTTATTCGCCCTACACAAGCATCGCGGACAGAGTCCGCTCCTACGTAGGTGCGATGCATTGGCATTCCCTGTACGAGACGAGCCATCCGCGATGGATTTCGCGGATAAGATCCGCTCCTACGGGAGCGCAGCTCCGCTCTGGCTACGTCTCCGGCTCTTAAAGACTTCCAGCGAAATATCCGCACGCATCGGAGCGCCCCTTCAGGAGGCCGAGTGGAATCGGAGTTTCAGGGGTTGAGCGGCATGGATGCCGCGAGAGCCGCGATGGGCCAAGGATGGCCCTTCGCGGCGTGCCCCTGAAACTCCGATGGAGCGAGGGGAGTCCCGCGAAGCGGGACCCGGATGATGGGGCAAGACCTTTTGGTTCCTTTTGTGTCGTTTGACAAAAGGGACTCGCCCGAGGGGGCGAAACAAGATCTCTCAGCACACGCCGAAGCGGCGCAGAAACGCCCAAACAAGAAGAGCATCGCGGAGAAGCTCCGCTCCTACGAGAGCAAGGCCATGCCCGCGATCAGTCGCCAATAACACAAACGCCGCCCCTGGGGGCGGCGTGTTGTCTTGCACAAGCCAGGAAAAATCACGTCCCGTAGCTGAGCACCTGCGCCCGCTGCCGCAAGGCGACGATGACATCGTCCTCCATCCGCCCTTCCTGGATCAGCAGATCGCGGCGAACCGACTGGATCGCTTCCTCGCACTGATGCTCGTCCGCCAGTTGCACACCATCGAGCACGCGGCGCAAAACGACCTCGCCTTCGTCGTTGGTCAGGGTGAGGATGCGGCCGCCATCAGGGCGTGCCAAACCCAGTGCCGGAGTGTAGGGAGCGAAGGTCTCGGTCAGCAGCACGCTTAGCCGGTCCATGTCATATCTCCTTGTTGCGAAATGAAAAACCTGAAGAGAAGACATCACGGCCGGCGATTAAGTTCGTCCCGCTTATTACCACTGGTCCATAAAACCCTGAGCATCGTCCCAAGAAAAAGCCCGCCATGAAGGCGGGCTTTTTCATCGATCCGTCACGGATCAGAGCGGCTTGCCACGGTTGCCGTGGGCGCTGACGAAGGCCTGGACCTTGGCCAGTTCATTCGGCAGGACGGTGCAACGCTCGTCGCGCTGGAACAGGTCGGCCAGGTGCGCCGGCAGAGCCGGAACCGCCTCGATGCCAGCCTTCTCCACCGCTTCCGGGAACTTGACCGGATGCGCGGTACCCAGGGTGACCATGGGTACGGCCAGGCTGCGGCGGCAGGAGCGGGCCGCACGCACGCCGATGGCGGTGTGCGGGTCCAGCAGCTCGCCACACTCGGCGTAGACCTGGGCGATGGTCTCGCAGGTCTCTTCGTCGCTCACCGCCAGGGAGTCGAACAGGCGGCGGGCCTCGGTCCAGCGGTCGTCCTCGACGGCCAGCTTGCCGGTGGCCTTGAAGGCGTCCATCAGCTCGGCGACAGCCTTGCCGTTGCGGCCGTGCAGGTCGAACAGCAGGCGCTCGAAGTTGGACGAAACCATGATGTCCATGGACGGCGACAGCGACGCGTGCAGGGTGTCCTTGTCGTAGCGGTTGCCGGACATGAAGCGGTGCAGGATGTCGTTGCGGTTGGTCGCGACGATCAGCTGGCTGACCGGCAGGCCCATGTTGCGCGCCAGGTAGCCGGCGAAGATGTCGCCGAAGTTGCCGGTGGGCACCGAGAAGGCCACGGAGCGGGCCGGTGCGCCGAGCTGCAGGGCGGCGTGGAAGTAGTAGACGATCTGGGCCATGATCCGCGCCCAGTTGATCGAGTTCACCGCCACCAGACGGGTGCCTTTCAGGAAGCCCTGGTCGGCGAAGCTGGCCTTGACCATCTCCTGGCAGTCGTCGAAGTTGCCTTCGATGGCGATGTTATGGATGTTCTCGCCGAGGATGGTGGTCATCTGACGGCGCTGCACCTCGGACACACGGTTGTGCGGGTGCATGATGAAGATGTCGACGTTCTCGCAGGCCTTGCAGCCTTCGATGGCGGCCGAGCCGGTGTCGCCGGAGGTGGCGCCCATGATCACCACACGCTCGCCGCGCTTGGTCAGCACGTGGTCGAGCAGGCGGCCGAGCAGCTGCAGGGCGAAGTCCTTGAAGGCCAGGGTCGGGCCGTGGAACAGCTCCAGCACCCACTCGTTGCCGTTCAGCTGGCGCAGCGGCGCCACGGCGTTGTGGGCGAAGACGCCGTAGGTTTCTTCGAGGATCTTCTTGAAATCGGCGTCGGCGATGCTGCCGGCTACGAACGGGCGCATCACGCGGAAGGCCAGCTCGTGGTACGGCAGGCCGGCCCAGGAGGCGATCTCTTCGACGGTGAAGCGCGGCAGGTTTTCCGGCACGTAGAGGCCGCCGTCGCTGGCAAGACCTGCCAGCAGCACGTCTTCGAAGTTCAGCGCGGGCGCCTGGCCGCGGGTACTGATGTAACGCATGGTGTGAAACCTTCGGTCTGGCGGCGGCGCGCAAGCGTCGCCGCGTTCGATTCAGTTCAATTGTTCGACGCGGATGCGTACGACATTGCCGACGACGTCATCCAGCGCTTCCAGCGCGGCGATGGCTTCGATGATGCGGGACTCGAGCACGCGGTGGGTAACCAGAATCATCGGCACCAGACCGTCATGCTCTTCGACTTCCATCTGCATGATCGATTCGATGTTGATGCCGCGCTCGGAGAGGATGGTCGCCACCTGGGCCAGTACGCCCGGATGGTCCTTGGCCTGGATGCGCAGGTAGTAAGCGCTTTCGCAGGCGTCGATCGGCAGGATCGGGTGGTCGGAGAGCGAGTCCGGCTGGAAGGCCAGGTGCGGTACGCGGTTCTCCGGGTCGGCGGTCATGGCGCGAACCACGTCCACCAGGTCGGCGACCACCGAGGAAGCGGTGGGCTCCATGCCGGCGCCAGCGCCGTAGAACAGCGTGGAACCGGCGGCGTCGCCGTTGACCATGACGGCGTTCATCACGCCGTTCACGTTGGCGATCAGGCGGTCGGCCGGGATCAGGGTCGGGTGCACGCGCAGCTCGATACCGCTGTCGGTACGGCGGGCGACGCCCAGGTGCTTGATGCGGTAGCCCAGGGCCTCGGCGTAGTTCACGTCGGCGGTGGTCAGCTGGGTGATGCCTTCGGTGTAGGCCTTGTCGAACTGCAGCGGGATGCCGAAGGCGATGGACGCCAGGATGGTCAGCTTGTGCGCGGCGTCGATGCCTTCCACGTCGAAGGTCGGATCGGCTTCGGCGTAGCCCAGCGCCTGGGCTTCCTTGAGCACGTCGGCAAAGGCGCGGCCTTTCTCGCGCATTTCGGTGAGGATGAAGTTGCCGGTGCCGTTGATGATGCCGGCCAGCCAGTTGATGCGGTTGGCGGCCAGGCCCTCGCGGATCGCCTTGATCACCGGGATGCCACCGGCCACGGCGGCTTCGAAGGCGACGATAACGCCCTTCTCGCGGGCCTTGGCGAAGATTTCGTTGCCGTGCACGGCGATCAGCGCCTTGTTCGCGGTGACCACGTGCTTGCCGTTCTCGATGGCCTTGAGCACCAGCTCGTGGGCCAGGGTGTAGCCGCCGATCAGCTCGATGACCACGTCGATTTCCGGGTTGTTCGCCACGTCGAAGATGTCGGCAGTAATGGGGGTACTGCCGGTATCACATTTCGGATTGGGGCGACGGGCGGCAATCTGCGCAACCTCGATACCACGCCCGGCACGGCGGGCAATCTCCTCGGCGTTGCGTTTGAGTACATTGAAGGTACCGCCACCGACGGTCCCCAACCCACAGATTCCCACTTTCACCGGATTCACGCTGAAACTCCCCATGATTACAGCAGCACAGTGCCTGACGCAGCGTGCCCGCAACGAGGCGGGCACGGTGGGCAGGCACCAGGATCGAACCGGACCTGAGCCCGGTTCATTGTCGAAAGGAACCGCACATTACGAAGCGGTTCTTTATTAGTCAATCAAAGCGCAGCCCGCGGCTTACTTGGCTTCCAGGGCCAGCTTGGCGATCTGGCCGGCCGGCTGGTAGCCCGGCAGCATCTGGCCGTTGGCCAGGATGATCGCCGGGGTGCCCTGCACACCGACCATCTGGCCCAGTTCCAGCTGCTTGTTCACCGGGTTGTCGCACTTGGCGGCCTTCACTTCCTTCTCGTGGAACATGTCGGTCATCGCCGCCTGACGGTCCTTGGAGCACCAGACCGCCTGCAGTTGCGCATCGCCCGGCGAGTTCGGGCCCTGGCGCGGGAAGGCCAGGTAACGCACTTCGATGCCGCGCTTCTGCAGATCCGGCACTTCGGCGTGCAGCTTCTGGCAGTACGGGCAGGTGGTGTCGGTGAAGACGGTGATGTGCGCCTTGGTCTCGCCCTTGGCCGGGAAGACCACCATGTCGGCGGTCGGAATGCCGTTGATGGTCTTGGCCACGCCCGCGCTTTCGGCGACTTCGGTCAGGTTGGTCGGCTTGCCGTCCTTCACCTGGTAGATGTTGCCCTGGACGACGAACTGACCGTCGGCGCTGGCATAGAGCACGCGGCCGCCCTTGAGCTGCACCTCGTAGATGCCTTCGAGGGGGCTCTTGGCGATGGCCTCGATGGGCAGGTCAGGCTGCAGGGACTGCAGGGTGGCACGGATGGCCTGGTCCGGCTCGGCGGCCAGGGCAAGGGTGCTGGCGAGGCCAAGGGCCGCGGCAGCCAGAAGTCGGGACAAACGCATGGAAAACTCCTGATGTCGGTCGGCGAAGACTATCACACCCGACGGGTCAGGCCGAGCCGCAGGCTGTAGCGGGAAGCTTCCGTGGGAATACCAGCCTTGACCTGTAGGAGCGAGCTTGCTCGCGAACGCATTTCGCCGGCGGTTCCGGTGCCGTGCGGTTCGCGAGCAAGCTCGCTCCTACAACGTCCGGATCACCCCCGTGGGTGGTGTTGCGCGTGCAGATCCTGCAATCGCGCGCGTGCAATATGGGTATAGATCTGCGTGGTGGAAAGATCACTGTGCCCCAGCAGCATCTGCACCACCCGCAGATCGGCGCCGTGATTGAGCAGATGAGTGGCGAACGCATGGCGCAAGGTGTGCGGCGACAGGCTCTTGCCGATGCAGGCGACTTTCGCGTGCAGCTTGATGCGGTGCCAGAAAGTCTGGCGGGTCATCTGCTCGCCGCGCAGGCTGGGGAACAGCACGTCGCTGGGGCGCCCGCCCAGCAGGTCCGCGCGCGCCTCCCGCAGATAGCGCTCGATCCACAGGATGGCTTCCTCGCCCAGCGGCACCAACCGCTCCTTGCTGCCCTTGCCCATGACGCGCACCACGCCCTGGCGCAGGTTGACCTGCTCCAGGGTTAGCCCGACCAGTTCGCTGACCCGCAGCCCGCAGGCGTAAAGCACCTCCAGCATGGTGCGGTCGCGCAGGCCGAGGGGATCGTCGGTCTCCGGCGCCGCCAGCAGCGCTTCGACATCGGCTTCGGAGAGCGACTTGGGCAGCGGCTTGCCCAGTTGCGGCAGCTCCACCAGCAGCGTCGGGTCCTCGTCGATCAGCCCTTCGCGCAGGCAGTAGCGGTAGAAGCCCCGCAGCCCGGACAGGAAGCGTGCCGTGGAGCGCGCCTTGTAACCCTCGCCGAGGCGCCAGGCCAGGTGATCGAGGATCACCTCGCGCCCCGCCGCCTCCAGCGCTACCCCGCGCTCGTCGAGCCAGCCGTTGAACAACGCCAGGTCGCTGCCATAGGCGCTGCGGGTGTTGTCGGAAAGGCCCTTTTCCAACCAGAGGGCGTCGAGGAAACGGTCGATCAGTGAATGTGAAACCGGCATCATGTCAGGCTATATCGATAGAAAAAGCGTCGGACTAGTCTTCCACAGCCTCCCCCCGCAACTCCACCGTCAACCGCGCAAGGACCCTGGCTCCATCATGGACGAACACAGCACGTACTACGCCTTCGCCGGCATTGGCATCGCAGCCCTCCTCAGCCAGTGGCTGGCCTGGCGCCTGCGCCTGCCGGCGATCCTGTTCCTGCTGCTGAGCGGCATCCTGGTAGGGCCCGTCCTGCACCTGCTGACGCCGGAGCACCTGTTCGGCCCGCTGCTGTTCCCGCTGGTGTCGCTGGCGGTGGCGCTGGTGCTGTTCGAAGGCAGCCTGACCCTGCACCTCGACGAATGGAAGGAAATCGGCACCGTCGTCCGTCGACTGGTCAGCATCGGCGCACTCGTCACCTGGGGCGTGATCGCCGTGGCGACCCATTACCTGCTGGACTTCACCTGGGAGATGGCCCTGCTGTTCGGCACCCTCACGCTGGTCACCGGCCCCACGGTGATCGTGCCGATGCTGCGGGTGGTGCGCCCCAACGCCACCATCGCCAACATCCTGCGCTGGGAAGGCATCGTCATCGACCCCATCGGCGCCCTGCTGGCACTGGTGGTGTACAGCTTCATCGCCGCCAGCGGCAACGACCTGGGCTGGATGCAGAGCCTGAAAGCCTTTTTCAGCGTCGTCGGCTGCGGCATTGCCTTCGGCCTCGCCGGCGGTCAGGCACTGGGGGTCGCCCTGCGCCGCCACTGGCTGCCCGATTACCTGCACAACCTGGCGTCGCTGTCCGTGGTACTGGGCGTCTTCGTGCTGTCGAACACGGTGATGTCGGAGTCCGGGCTGCTCGCGGTGACCGTGATGGGCCTGCGCCTGGCCAACATGCAGGGCGTCGACGTGCGGCAGATCCTGCACTTCAAGGAGAACCTCAGCGTGCTGCTGATCTCCGGCCTGTTCGTGCTGCTCGCCGCACGCCTGGACCTGGCGGCACTGCTCGGCCTGGGACCGGTGGCGCTGCTGGTGCTGGCGCTGATCCAGTTCGTCGCCCGGCCACTGAGCGTGATGATCTCCACCGCCTGCTCCTCGCTGAACTGGCGCGAACGTGCCCTGCTGAGCTGGATCGCCCCGCGCGGCATCGTCGCCGCAGCGGTTTCGGCGATTTTCGCCATCCGCCTGCAGGAAGCCGGCCATGCCCAGGCCGGGGTGCTGGTCCCCCTCACCTTCCTGGTGATCATCGGCACCGTGGTCCTGCAGAGCGC
The DNA here is from genome assembly GCF_050474425.1 of Pseudomonas sp. B1-22. Taxonomy (NCBI): domain Bacteria; kingdom Pseudomonadati; phylum Pseudomonadota; class Gammaproteobacteria; order Pseudomonadales; family Pseudomonadaceae; genus Pseudomonas; species Pseudomonas sp. B1-22. Next base: position 723,940 of record NZ_JBCHVH010000002.1, read on the forward strand.
CACCGCGCGTCCGCTGGCCCGGCTGCTGAAGGTCGCCGAGCCGTCGCCCACCGGCTTCCTGATCATCGGCGCCAACTCCGTGGCACGGGCCATCGGCGCTGGCCTGCAGAACGCCGGGGTGAAGGTGCTGCTCACCGACTCCAGCTGGGAAAACACCCGTGCCGCGCGCATGGAGAACCTGCCGACCTACTTCGGCAACCCCGCCTCGCAACACGCCGAGGCGCATCTGGACCTGATCGGCCTGGGACACCTGCTGGCGCTGTCGCCCAACGCCGAGCTGAATGCGCTGATGTGCATGAGCTTCCGCCACGAATTCAGCCCCTGGCAGCGCTTCATCCTGCCCAGCAGCCAGGACAGCCGCCGCAGCGAGAAACACCGCGTCAGCGACCGCCATCGCGGCCATCCGCTGGGGCAGATAAATGTCACCTATCCGCAGATGGCCGGAATGATCGCGCGCGGCGCGGAAATCCGCTCGACGCTGCTCAGCGACAACTTCGGCTGGGAGCAATACCAGGACCAGCACGGCAGTCGAGCGCTGTTGCTGTTCGCGCGCGAACCGAACGGCCGCCTGCACGTTGCCAGTCCCGAGCGGCCGCTGACACCCGGCACCGGCTGGACGCTGATCTCGCTGGTGGAAGAAGTCGCGGAAAGTACCGCGGGTATAAATGAAACGACGCAAGCCGCAATAACCTGACAATCGGCCGCGTCAGCCTATCTTTAGGTGGGTGACAGAATCCGTCTGACAGACAATGATTGCATCACGCCATCATTGCGCACATGAAGCTTACCGTCATGCCCAGTCAGCAAAACTCCCGCCTCGGTCAGATCCTGGTCTGCAAGGGACTGATCACCTCCCGACAGCTGGAGCAGGCCATCCAGCTCCAGCTCACCAATGGACTGCGCCTGGGCGAAACCCTGATCCAGCAAGGCTGGATCAGCGAGCGCCAGCTCGGTCGCGCATTGAAGAAGCAGAATAACGTGCGCCTGGCGGCGACGCTTCTCGCGGCGCTGCTCAGCCCGTTCCAGCTGGCCAGCGCGGATGTGCAGCGTCAGGCCCCGACCAGCATCACCCGACACGAGGCACCCCAGGGCTTGAGGCCGCTCAGCGACCATGAGATGAGCAACATCAACGCCCAGGGATTCGATGACACCCTGCAGAGCCTGCTGGTCAGTGCCGAAAGCGGCGACGGCGTGGGCACCGTCAAGCAGCTCGCGCGACTGGTATTGCCGGTGGTGGACAGCCTGGACGCCGAGACTTCCATGCGCGACGTGCAGTACGACACCCTGCACGCCTCCTCGACCCTCAATGCCGATGGCTCGATCAATGTGCGCCTGCCCAGCTCCATCGGCGAGGTACGCTTCGACAACATCCGCGTCGCCGGTGCGCCGAAAACCCAGAGCATGGGCAGCCTGAGCCTGCAGAACATCGACCTGTCCCAGGCTTCGCTGAAGATCAGCCTGCGCCACTAAAACCGATGGATGGATATCTGTAGGAGCGAGCTTGCTCGTCAACCGCCCAACACCGATGTGACCGGCAAATCTGTTCGCGAGCAAGCTCGCTCCTACAATTCAAATGAAAGAAGGCGCCCATGGGCGCCTTCTTGCGTTTCAGGCCTCGAAGCCGGGCAGGACCGGCACCGGACGCTTCTCGTCATCGATGGCGACGAAGCTGAACAGGCCGTGGATGGCCTTCTCGCGACCGTCGGCGGCCATGCTCTCGACGAAGACTTCCACCTCGACCTTGAGGCTGGTGTTGCCGACCTTCACCACCCGCCCGATCAGCTCGACGATGGAGCCGGCAGGGATCGGATGCTTGAAATCGATGCGGTCAGTGGAAACCGTCACCAGCGGCAGGCGGCAGAAGCGCGTCGCGGCGATGAAGGAGACCTCGTCCATCCAGGCCAGCGCGGTGCCGCCGAACAGGGTGTTGTGGTGATTGGTGGTGGGCGGGAAGATCGCCTTGGTCACGCGTGTTTCCGCCAACGTCGTGCGGCGGAGGATTTCTTGCTCTCGGGGGCTCATGCCACTGCTACCTGATGCAATGAGGGGTGGCTGCCAGTGCTGCGGGTGTTGTACTTGTGATGCGCTGCCGGAGGCAGGTGGGGCGACCGGACCGGTTGGCCGGCAAACGCCAGGCAAGAAAAAAGCAGCCCGTGGGCTGCTTTTTTCTTCGAAAGAACCGGTCTTAGACCAGTTTTTCCTTGATGCGCGCTGCCTTGCCGGACAGTTCGCGGAGGTAGTACAGCTTGGCCTTGCGCACGTCGCCGCGACGCTTGACGGAAACGCTGTCTACCAGCGGGCTGTAGGTCTGGAAGGTACGCTCAACACCTACGCCGTTGGAGATCTTGCGAACGGTGAAAGCACTGTTCAGGCCGCGGTTACGCTTGCCGATGACAACGCCTTCGAAGGCCTGCAGACGCTGACGGTCGCCTTCCTTCACTTTAACCTGGACGATTACGGTGTCGCCGGGGGCGAACGCCGGAATCTCTTTGTTCATCTGTTCAGCTTCGATCTGCTGAATGATCTTGTTGGTCATTTCAGTGCTCCTAAGACAAGCGCTCGGCGCTCGCCATCGATACGTTAACTATCGTTCCGCTGGCGGATGTATTCCTCCAGCAGCTTCTTCTCTTCTCCAGAAAGCGAGCGGCAATCCAGAAGATCGGCACGTCGTTCCCAGGTCCTGCCTAAGGACTGCTGCAAACGCCAGCGCCGGATGTGTTCGTGGTTGCCGCTGAGCAGCACCTCAGGAACACGCTTGTCTGCGTACACCTCGGGTCGGGTGTAGTGCGGACAGTCGAGCAGGCCATCCGTGAAGGAGTCCTCCTCGGCGGAGTCCACGTGGCCCAGTGCACCGGGCAACAATCGCGTGACCGCGTCAATCAGCACCATGGCCGGAAGCTCACCCCCGGACAGGACATAATCGCCAACTGACCATTCCTCATCGACATGCTCTTCAATGAAGCGCTCGTCGATGCCTTCGTAACGCCCGGCGATCAGGATCAGTCGTTCCTCGTTCGCCAGTTCTTTCACGGCCGCCTGCGTCAGCTTGCGACCTTGCGGCGAGAGGTAGATCACCTTCGCCGGTCCGCCTGCGGCTTGCCGGGCATCGCCCAGTGCGCCTTCGAGCGGCTTGATTTTCATCACCATGCCGGGACCACCGCCGAAAGGTCGGTCATCCACCGTCTGGTGACGGTCCTCGGTGTTGCTTCGCGGGTTGAAGCACTGAAGCTGAATCAGCTCCTGCTTGACCGCGCGACTCGTGATGCCATAGTCGCTGATGGCGCGAAACATCTCGGGAAAGATGCTAATTACTCCTATCCACATCGGCTGAGGGCTCTCATCCACATGGCTTAGAAGTCCGCGTCCCAGTCCACCCGCATCTCGCCGGCTTCCAGGTCCACCGATTGCACGCACTGATCCGTATACGGGAGCAGGCGTTCACGGTCGTCCAGGCTGCCTGCGCAGGGCTTGACTACCATCACATCGTTGGCGCCGGTCTCCAGCATGTGGTCGAGAATCCCGAACAGTTGCCCGTTCTGGTCGATCACCTTGAGACCTTCCAACTGGCTCCAGTAGAACTCGCCATCCTCCAGCACCGGCAGCTCGCTGCGCGGGACCAGGATTTCGAACTCTGCGAAGGTGCGGGCGATCTCGCGATCATCCAGTCCCTTCAGCTTCGCGACCAGGACATTGCCCTGCACGCGACCTTGAACCAGCTCAGCCTGTCGAACCTCGTTGCCACGCTTGAGCGTCCAGCGACGGTAGTCCAGCAGGTTGTCCAACGGATCGGTAAAGGAATACACCTTCACCTCACCACGAATGCCGTGCACCGATACGATCTTGCCGAGAACAATCATCTCCTCGGCGGGAGCAGGCTTCGTGTTCATCGATCTCAGGCAGCCTTGGCGGCGTCCTTGATCAGCTGAGCAACACGCTCAGACGGTTGAGCGCCTTGGCTCAGCCAGTAGTTCAGACGCTCCTGGTTGATCGAGACCTTGACCTCGGCACCAGTTGCAACGGGGTTGAAGAAACCGACGCGCTCAACAAAACGGCCGTCGCGAGCGTTGCGGCTGTTGGTCACGGTCAGGTGATAGAACGGGCGCTTCTTGGAGCCGCCACGAGCCAGACGAATGGTTACCATGCGTACGTTGTTCCTATGGTTTGCTTGCAAAAAAGAAATGCAGCCCTCGGGCACATAGCCCGAAAGGCCGCATATTCTATGAGCTAAAGCCCCGCGCCGCAAGCCGCAGCGCGTCCGGCCCGCCGGGTGGCGGGCCGTCTGGGGTCACATCTTGGGCATGCCGCCGGGGAACATGCTGCCCATGCCGCGCATCATCTTGGCCATGCCGCCCTTGGCGGTGACCTTCTTCATGACCTTCTGCATCTGCTTGTGCTGCTTGATGAGACGGCCGACGTCCTGCACCTGGGTGCCGGAACCCAGGGCGATGCGGCGCTTGCGCGAACCGCTGATCACTTCCGGATCGCGACGCTCGGCCGGAGTCATGGAGTTGATGATCGCCTCCATCTGCTTGAACTGCTTCTCCGCCGCGTTCTGCGCGTTGCCCATCTGAGACAGATTCACGCCGCCGAGCATCGGCAGCTTGTCCATCAGGCTGCCCAGGCCGCCCATGTTCTTCATCTGTTGCAGCTGATCGCGGAAGTCTTCGAGGTCGAAGCCCTTGCCCTTCTTGATCTTCTTCGCGAGCTTCTCGGCCTTCTCGCGGTCCATGTTCTGCTCGGCCTGCTCGATCAGGCTGAGCACGTCGCCCATGCCGAGGATGCGCGAGGCCACGCGGTCAGGGTGGAACGGATCGAGCGCTTCGCTCTTCTCACCCATGCCGAGGAACTTGATCGGCTTGCCGGTGATGGCGAGCACCGACAGCGCGGCACCGCCACGGGCGTCGCCGTCGACCTTGGTCAGCACCACGCCGGTCAGCGGCAGGGCGTCGTTGAAGGCCTTGGCGGTGTTGGCGGCGTCCTGGCCGGTCATGGCGTCGACCACGAACAGGGTTTCCACCGGCTTGATCGCCGCGTGGACCTGCTTGATCTCGTCCATCATGTCGGCGTCGATGTGCAGACGACCGGCGGTATCCACGATCACCACGTCGATGAACTTCAGCTTCGCCTCGCGAATCGCGGCTTCGGCGATGTCCACCGGCTTCTGGCTGGTGTCGGACGGGAAGAAGGTCACTTCCAGGTCATTGGCCAGGGTTTCCAGCTGCTTGATCGCCGCCGGGCGATAAACGTCGGCGGACACCAGCAGCACGGACTTCTTCTTGCGCTCCTTGAGGAAGCGCGCCAGCTTGCCGGCGGTGGTGGTCTTGCCCGCGCCCTGCAGGCCGGCCATCAGGATGACCGCAGGCGGCGCCGCGTTGAGGGCCAGGTCCTCGTTGGCCGCGCCCATCAGCTCGACCAGTTCGGCCTGGACGATCTTCACGAAGGCCTGGCCCGGGGTCAGGCTCTTGGAGACTTCGGTGCCGACCGCGCGATCCTTGATCTTGGCGACGAAGTCCTTGACCACCGGCAGGGCCACGTCGGCCTCCAGCAGGGCCATCCGCACTTCGCGGAGCGTGTCCTTGATGTTGTCCTCGGTCAGCTTGGCCTTGCCGGTGACGTGGCGCAGCGTTTGCGAGAGGCGATCTGTAAGGTTTTCGAACATGCGCGTTCCTAATCAGACCCGGTCGGGTCAGGGTTTGGCTTGTCAGCAAGCCGGCGATTATAGCGAAGTGCGGCCAGCGCCAACACCGCCGATGATCCCTCCGTGACGGACCACACCCGGACCAGAAGCGAACTGTTCTCAGCGGCTTTCTAGACCCGGCCGTTCTGTGCCACACTCACGGCCTTTCGGGTCCCCCTTCCAAGGACTGTTCCAAGGACTTATGCAACCTCTGCTGCCCAGCCTGATCGCCGCCGTCCTTTATATCGGCACTACCGTCTACCAGGGCGTTAGCCTGGCCCGCCGTACCCCGCCGCAAAAACCGCTGCTCCTCCTGCTGGGCCTGGTCGCCCTGCTCTGCCAGGCGTACAGCCTGAGCCAGGAGCTGCTGACGCCCGGTGGCCTGGTGCTGGACTTCTTCAATGCCGCCAGCCTGATTTCCGCCGCGGTCACCGCACTGACGCTGCTGGCCTGCCTGCGCATCCCGGTGCACATCCTGCTGATCGTCCTCTATCCGCTCGGCGCCCTGACCACCCTGCTGGCGGCGCTGGTACCCCACGGCACCATCGAGCCGATCAATGAGCAGCCGGGCATCCTCGCGCACATCCTGCTGTCGATCCTCGCTTATGGCCTGCTGACTATCGCCGTAGTCCAGGCACTGCTGTTGCTGGTGCAGGATCACCAGCTCAAGCACAAGCATCCATCGGGCCTGATCCGCAACTTCCCGCCGCTGCAGACCATGGAAAGCCTGCTGTTCGGCTTCCTCTGGGGCGGCTGGTCGCTGCTCTCGCTGTCGCTGATCTCCGGCTGGCTGTTCGTCGACAACCTGTTCGCCCAGCACCTGGCGCACAAGACCATCCTCTCCTGCTTTGCCTGGGTGGTGTTCGCCGTGCTGCTGTGGGGTCGCCACCAGCTCGGCTGGCGCGGGCACAAGGCGATCCGCTGGACCCTGGCGGGCTTCTGCCTGTTGATGCTGGCCTATTTCGGCAGCAAGCTGGTCAAGGAATTCATCCTGCACATCTGACGCTGGCGGCGGTGCCGCACCGCCGCGAAACGCCGAAGGAACCCGACGCATGGGCGACATCCATCCCGGCTACATGATCGGCCTGCTGGTCTTCCTGCTGCTGTGCTCCGCGTTCTTCTCCAGCGTCGAAACCGGCGTCCTCAGCCTCGACCGCTATCGCCTGCGCCACCTGTCCAAGCAGGGCAACCGCGGTGCCCGGCGCACCAGCTGGCTGCTGCTGCGCACCGACCGGCTGCTGGGCACCATCCTGATCGGCAACAACTTCGTCAACATCATCGCCTCCTCCCTGGCGACCCTGCTGGCCCTGCGCCTGTGGGGCGACGCCGCCGTCGCGCCGACCACCATCGTCCTGACCCTGGTGCTGCTGATCTTCGGCGAGATCACCCCCAAGACCTACGCCACACTGCGCCCCGAGAACGTCGCCTTCCCCGCCAGCCTGCCGCTGCTGTGGCTGCAGAAGCTGTTCAGCCCGCTGCTGTGGCTGATGACCGGGGTGAGCAACCTGCTCCTGCGGGCCTGCGGCCTCGACCCGACCCAGCGCATCAGCAAGCCGCTGAGCAGCGAGGAGCTGAAAAGCGTGGTCACCGAGTCCAGCGAGAAGCTCACCGCCAACCGGCAGAACATGCTGCTGAGCATCCTCGATCTGGAAAAGATCACCGTGAACGACCTGATGGTGCCGCGCAACGAAGTGCAGGGCATCGACCTGGACGACGAGCTGGAAACCATCATCGGCCAGCTGCGCAACACCACCCACACCCGCCTGCCGGTGTTCCGCAACGACATCAACCAGGTCGAGGGCGTGGTGCACATGCGCCAGATCGCCCGTCTGCTGACCCATAACCAGCTGACCAAGGAAAGCCTCAAGGCCGCGTGCCTGGAGCCCTACTTCGTGCCGGAGAGCACGCCGCTGTCGACCCAGCTGATCAACTTCCAGAAGCAGAAGCGCCGCATCGGCATCGTCGTCGACGAGTATGGCGAGGTGATCGGCATCATCACCCTGGAAGACATCCTCGAAGAGATCGTCGGCGAGTTCAGCAACCAGGACGCCCTGCGCAACCCCGATATCCACCCGCAGGCCGACGGCACCTATGTGATCGACGGCTCGGCCAACCTGCGCGACCTCAACCGCGCGCTGGGCTGGCAACTCCCCAGCGACGGCCCCAAGACCCTCAACGGCCTGGTCACCGAAGCGCTGGAGCAGATTCCCGACTGTGCGGTGTGCCTGAAGATCGGCCGCTACCGCCTGGAAATCCTGCAGTCCGGCGAGAACCGCGTGAAAAGCGTACGCGTCTGGCAACCCGGCATCCCCACGCCGCCGCTGCCGCAGCGCGACGAGCTTGCCTGAGCGGCCCCACCCAACCCTATAATCCGGACGGCTTACCCAGCCTCCCGCCAGCCACGGCTGCTATCCGCGCCGCCCCGCTGGCCAGTCACCGCACGCCCGCCGAGCCTCGACCCCGCGTCGTTGCCTTGCGAAGCAGCCGGCCTCGCCCCGACCCGCCGCGAGCCGCGCCTCCCCTGCCCCGACACCGGGCCGCGCTTCCCGCTCGCGCCATGGCGATGCCTCCAATGACGCCGGACACGACCGCAGAGTCGTCGCCGAGCAGGACTGCCAGGGACCGACCCGCATGACCAGCACCACCCTCGACGCCGGACAGCCGGCCGCACAGACCAACTCCACCACCCGTGTTGCGGTGGCCAGCTTCATCGGCACCGCCATCGAGTTCTACGACTTCTACGTCTACGCCACCGCCGCCGCCCTGGTGATCGGCCCGGTGTTCTTCCCGCAGACGTCCGGCACCGCCCAGGCACTGAGCGCCTTCCTCACCTTCGGCATCGCCTTCCTCGCCCGCCCGCTGGGCTCGGCGCTGTTCGGCCATTTCGGCGACCGCATCGGGCGCAAGTCGACCCTGGTGGCCTCGCTGCTGCTGATGGGCGTATCGACCACCCTGATCGGCCTGCTGCCGGGCTACGACAGCATCGGCGCCTGGGCACCGATCCTGCTCTGCGTGCTGCGCTTCGGCCAAGGCCTGGGGCTGGGCGGGGAATGGGGCGGCGCCGCGCTGCTGGCCACGGAGAATGCGCCCAAGGGCCGCCGCGCCTGGTTCGGCATGTTCCCGCAGATGGGCCCGTCGATCGGCTTTCTCGCCGCCAACGGCCTGTTCCTCTGCCTGGCCATGCTGCTCAGCGAGGAGCAGTTCCGCGCCTGGGGCTGGCGCATCCCATTCATCCTCAGTGCCGTACTGGTGATCGTCGGCCTGTATGTGCGCCTGAAGCTGGTGGAAACACCGGTTTTCGCCAAGGCCATGGCGCGTCACGAGCGCTCCAGCCTGCCAATCGCTGAACTCTTCGCCAAGCACTGGCGGCCGACCCTGCTCGGCGCCCTGGCGATGGTGGTGTGCTATGCCCTCTTCTATATCTCCACGGTGTTCTCGCTGAGCTACGGGGTGACCAGCCTGGGCTACAGCCGCGAACAGTTCCTCGGTCTGCTGTGCTTCGCCGTGCTCTTCATGGCCGCCGCTACACCGCTCTCCGCCTGGCTGAGCGACCGCTTCGGACGCCGTCCGGTACTGATCGTCGGTTGTGTCGCCGCCATCGCCTCAGGCTTCGCCATGCAGCCGCTGCTGAGCCAGGGCTCCTCGGTCGAGGTGGCGATCTTCCTGGCGCTGGAGCTGTTCCTGATGGGCGTGACCTTCGCCCCCATGGGCGCGCTGCTGCCGGAGCTGTTCCCCACCCACGTGCGCTATACCGGCGCTTCGGCGGCGTATAACCTGGGCGGCATTCTCGGCGCCTCGGTGGCGCCGTACATCGCGCAGAAGCTGGTGGGCATGGGTGGACTGAGCTGGGTGGGCGGTTACGTCTCGGTGGCAGCGGCGCTCAGCCTGCTGGCCGTGCTGTGCCTGCGGGAAACCCGCGAATCCGACCTGAACGATATCCGCTGAATCCCATCCTGTAGGAGCGGACCTTGTCCGCGAAATTCGCCGCGGCGGACACCGTTGACCCCGGTGACGTCAGTGTCTGGCGCCAGCGCCGGCCCTGCCGGCGAATCGCGGGCATGGCCCGCTCCTACAAGGTCAATGCTGGGCAACCAGCCATTCGGCCAGATGCTCGCCCCACACCTGATAGCCCAGCGCCGACGGGTGATAACCGTCGATGGCCAGGAACTGTGGCTGCATTTCCAGGCTGACCTCGCAGTAACCGGCCCCTTGCGCCAACGCCAAAGTGCCAAGCTGGCGATCCAGCAGGCTCGCGCGCCAGCCCAGCAATAGCCGCAACAGCCAGGGCAGCGCCGTGAAATGCCGCAACGGCGGAACCGCCGTGCACACGACCCGCGCGCCACGACTACGGAAATGCTCGATCAGCTGCTGCAAGGCGCCCAACCAACGCTGGCTGGAACTGAAATGAGTGGTGTCGTTGACGCCGAAGACCAGCGCCACCAGATCGTAATCCTGATCAGCGACCAGCGGCAGCAAGCGAGCGCAGGCCTCGCCGGCGGTGATGCCGTTCTCCCCTGCCGCACGCCAGGTAACAGGACGCTCCAGCCGAGTGGAAAGCGCCAGTGCCAATCGACCGGCCAGGGCGAAATCCAGGCAGGACGCGCCGACTCCGGCAACCGTGGACTCACCCAGCAACAGAAGACGGAAAGGCTCGCCCGCAAGCTCCGCGCCCGCGACGCCCTCACACACGCCAGCCGCGGGCGCCAGGCGCAAGGCCGTGCGCCGGGTGCGCACGGCCATGGGCAGGGCCAGCGGCAGCAGCGGCAGCGCCGCCGCCCACCACATCAACCCCGCCCAGCGGTTCACAGCTCGACGTTGACCGCCTGGGCCGAACGGGTCGCCTTGGCACGGGCCGCGTCGATGGACTCGTCGCGCGCCAGGGCCACGCCCATGCGGCGCTGGCCGTCCACTTCCGGCTTGCCGAACAGGCGCAACGCGGTATCCGGCTCGCTCAGCGCGGCGCCGAGGTTGCCGAAGGAAACCTGCTGCGACTTGCCTTCCACCAGGATCACCGCCGAGGCGGAATCGCCCAGCTGGCGGATCACCGGGATCGGCAAGCCGAGGATGGCGCGGGCGTGCAGGGCGAACTCGGAGAGGTCCTGGGAAATCAGGGTCACCAGGCCGGTATCGTGCGGACGCGGCGAGACTTCGCTGAACCACACCTCATCGCCCTTGACGAACAGCTCGACGCCGAACAGGCCACGGCCGCCCAGGGCCTCGGTGACTGCCTTGGCCACGCGCTCGGACTCGGCCAGCGCCTTCGGGCTCATGGCCTGAGGCTGCCAGGACTCGTGGTAGTCGCCCTTCACCTGGCGGTGGCCGATGGGCGCGCAGAAGGTGGTGCCGCCGATATGACGGACGGTCAGCAGGGTGATCTCGTAGTCGAAGTCGATGAAGCCTTCGACGATCACCCGGCCCTTGCCGGCGCGGCCGCCTTCCTGGGCGTAGTCCCAGGTGGCCTTCAGGTCGGCGTCGGACTTGAGCACGCTCTGGCCCTTGCCGGAGGAGCTCATGATCGGCTTGACCACACAGGGGTAGCCCACGGCGGCGACGCCGGCAGCGTACTGCTCGTAGGTGTCGGCGAAGTGGTACGGCGAGGTGGGCAGGCCCAGTTCCTCGGCGGCCAGGCGGCGGATGCCTTCGCGGTTCATGGTCAGCTGCGCGGCGCGGGCAGTGGGGACGACGGTGTAGCCTTCGCTCTCCAGCTCCACGAGTGTGGCGGTGGCGATGGCTTCGATCTCCGGCACGATGTAGTGCGGTTTTTCCTGCTCGATCACCGCGCGCAGGGCGACGCCGTCGAGCATGCTGATCACGTGGCTACGGTGCGCCACCTGCATGGCCGGGGCATTCTCGTAGCGGTCGACGGCGATCACTTCGCAGCCCAGGCGCTGCAACTCGATGGCCACTTCCTTGCCCAGCTCGCCGGAGCCACAGAGCAGTACACGGGTCGCGCTCGGCGACAGGGGAGTTCCAATACGGGGCATTGTGTGAAACCTCGGGGAATGAAAATTTCGATGGCGCGCTAGATCAGCACGCCCTGCTGGCGGGCGCGTTCTTCGCAGCGCACGAGCACCTCGCGGCGCTCGGCGTTGTCCATGCGACCCCAGCGAGTGATTTCGTCGGCGCTGCGCTGGCAGCCCAGACAGATGTCGGCGTCATCCAGCGCGCAGACATGCACGCAGGGCGAGGCCACGGGACGTTCGACGGTCATTCTTCCTGCTCGGCCAGCTCGCGGGCGTAGCGCTGGGCGTTGTGCACATAATGGGCGGCACTGGCTTCGAGGATCTTCTTCTGCGCCTCGGTCAGCTCGCGCACCACCTTGCCGGGCGAACCCATGACCAGGGAGCCGTCGGGAATCTCCCTGCCCTCGGGGATCAGCGCATTGGCGCCGATGATGCAGTACTTGCCGATCTTCGCCCCGTTGAGGACTACCGCGTTGATGCCGATCAGGCTGTAGTCGCCCACCTGGCAGCCATGCAGCATGGCGTTGTGGCCAATGGTCACGCCCTTGCCCAGGGTCAGCGGGAAGCCCATGTCGGTGTGGATCACGGTGCCGTCCTGCACGTTGCTGTTCTCGCCGATATGGATCAGCTCGTTGTCGCCGCGCAGCACGGCGTTGAACCACACGCTGGCGCCGGCCTCCAGGCGAACCTTGCCGATCACCGTGGCGTTCGGCGCGATCCAGCTTTCCGGATGGGTTTCGACTCGGGACGAGCCCAGGCGGTACTTCATGGGTTTCTCCTCAGGCGGGGCCGCTGGTTCGGCGCCTTTTTTGAATCAGCTCAGCTTGATGAATTGTGCAGGCGGCTGGTGCAGGTCGATGCGGGCGTCATACAGCAGGTTGACCAGCTCGACCAGCATGATCGCCGACAAACCCCAGATCTTGTACCCCTCGTAGAGGTAGCTGGGGACGTACCAGCTGCGGCCGAAGTAATCGATGCGATGGGTGGTTTCCCGCGGGTCGCCGCGGAAGAACTCCAGCGGCACCTTGAATACCGCGTCGATCTCACCGTCATTGGGTCGGTACTCGACGAAATCCGGGACGAAGCCAACGAATGGCTTGACCACGATGCCATGCCGGGAAACCAGTGTGCTCAACGGTCCGACCACTTCCACCAGCCCCGGCGGCAGGGCGATCTCCTCCTCCGCCTCGCGCAGAGCGGTGTGGATCAGGTCGACGTCCTCGGGATCGCGTCGCCCACCCGGGAACGCCACCTCGCCGCTGTGGGTGGACAACCCCGTCGCGCGCAGGGTGAGCACGAGTTCCTCGTGGGGAGTGATGGGGAGCAGGACCGCCGCTTCAGGGAAGCTGCGATCCGTTTCGAAGTCGCGAGGCGTATGCGCCTGTATGCGTTGGCGCAGCTGGTCCAGCATGCCGAACATCCTGCGGGAAAGGGCCGTTTCTTTTAATTGAACGATCATGGCACGAAAGACCGAACTGCCCAAGCCCCGCCCCTTGCTGCGTGCCGGGCGCTGCGCGCAAGATGAATGTACATTCGAACAAGGAAACGGCATGAAATTCTGCAGTCAGTGCGGCGCTCCGGTGAGCCTGCGCATCCCCAGCGGCGACAATCGCCCGCGCTACGTCTGCGACCAGTGCCATACCGTGCATTACCAGAACCCCCGGATCGTCGCCGGCTGCCTGCCGGTGTGGGAGGGCCGCATCCTCCTCTGCCGCCGCGCCATCGAACCGCGCCAGGGTTTCTGGACCCTGCCCGCCGGCTTCATGGAGAACGGCGAAACCCTGGAGCAGGCCGCCGCCCGGGAAACCCTCGAAGAAGCCTGTGCCCGCGTCCGCGACCTGCAGCTCTATACCCTCTTCGACCTGCCGCACATCAGCCAGGTTTACATGTTCTTCCGCGCGGAACTGGCCGACCTGGACTTTTGCGCCGGCGATGAAAGCCTGGAGGTGGCGCTGTTCAAAGAATCCGACATCCCGTGGGGTGAGCTGGCTTTCCCCACCGTGGGCCGTACCTTAGAATGCTACTTTGCGGACCGCATCAAGCGAAGCTTCCCGGTACGCAACGAAGCCATCGCACCGATGCTGGCACAGAAAAAGAACTAAAAGACCTGTACACCGCCTCTAAGGCATTAGGATCACTGGGGAATACGTTTCAATGCGCTGGCTGATTGCCGTTCTTTGTCTGACCTTCGCAGCGTTCTCGAACGCCAGTGCGACGCCTACGCTCGACGGTCACATCGACAAGATTCTCGTGCTCAAGTCCGAGCGCAAACTGCACCTGATGAGCAACGGCAAGATTCTCAAGAGCTACCGCGTGTCCCTGGGCAAGCGCCCGCAGGGCCCGAAGCTCGCCGAGGGCGACAACCGCACGCCGGAAGGCTTCTACTGGATCGACTGGCGCAAGACCAGCGACAAGTACAACCTCTCCATGCACATCTCCTACCCCAACGCGCGCGACGTGGCCAAGGCGCGGGAGAAGAACCTGTCGCCAGGCGGCATGATCATGATCCACGGCACCCCGCTGGATGAGGAATACCCCGAGTGGTACTTCTCCACCCTGGACTGGACCAACGGCTGCATCGCCATGACCAACGCCGACCTGCGCGAGGTCTGGAGCCTGGTGAAGGACGGCACGCTGATCGAGATCCGCCCCTGATCGGACTCACAAATGAAAAAGGCGCCCCAGGGCGCCTTTTTCATGAGCGTCTGCAAGAGCCTGGGCTCTCAGAACACCATGTCCGACAGCCGCCACACTTCGAAGGCTGGGGTCTCATACGGATGAGCCGCCTTCAGGGCCTTGACCGAGTCATGGATCAGCTCGTCGGCCACCACCATCTCGACCTTCCACTCGGCCACCTGCTCGACGGTGCCCGCCTGGCCGATGAACGGGTTGCTGCCCTGCAATGGCCGGAATTGCCCCTGTCCCAATGCCTGCCAGCAGCAGCTGTCATAGGCACCGATGCGTCCTGCACCGGCGGCGAATACCGCCTTCTTGACCGGTTCCAGATGGCTCTCCGGAACGTAGAAACAAAGTTTGTACATCGAGTGCTCCGAAACAGGGAGATCGAAACAGGAAACGCCGTGGCGAATGGCGCCACGCTTGGCAAATGCTGCCACAAATAGTGGCACTTTGCCCCTTATGACCAGCGAGTCATCGGGAAAGTTCGACCTTCCGGTGCAGTGTGCGTTCGCCCACGACCGACTTTGTTCGAAATCTGTGACCGACTTCGAGATCAGCGGCCCATAAAGCGCCGCCAGCGCGCCTTCAGACCGGGCGTCTCCGGCGCGTGGGAGCCATCGCAATACGGAAGGCTGGCCGAATGACCACAGCGGCAAAGCAACAGATGGCGCTCGCGCCCCACGGTCAGATCAAGAGCGCGGGTACAGTCGCCGGCGGCGTCCGGCAGGCTTGTGCATCGCCCACAGCCACACAGGCGAAGGATTTGCCCCGGCTCGACCGGGCGAACCTCAGGCAGTATCTCCGATTCAGCCAACGCCCCCTCCTCTGCCCAACGTAGGGCGTATAACGTTCCACGTTATACGCTGATTGGCCATGGCCCAAGGCGCTCTTCGAGCCCAACCCCGGCGTCGACGACCAACCAAGGTGAAACAGCGTACAACCGCGAACGGTTGTACGCCCTAGGGGCAAAGAAAAAGGGGAAAGCCGAAGCTTTCCCCTTTTCGTGTCCCATCCGGAAACCGGACTCAACCCACCCAGACGCGGGCATTGCGGAACATGCGCATCCAGCCGCCGTTCTCTTCCCACTCATCCGGACGCCAGGAGTTCTGCACGGCGCGGAACACACGTTCCGGGTGCGGCATCATGATGGTGACGCGGCCGTCGCGGCTGGTCAGGCCGGTGATGCCACGGGGCGAGCCGTTGGGGTTGGCCGGGTAGCTCTCGGTAACCTTGCCCAGGTTGTCGACGAAACGCAGGGCCACGGTGCCGGACAGGTCCGCCTCCAGCAGCGCTTCTTCGCTCTCGAACTCCGCATGGCCTTCGCCGTGGGCGATGGCGATCGGCAGGCGCGAACCGGCCATGCCCTGCAGGAAGATCGACTGCGACTCCTGCACCTGGACCATCGCCACGCGCGCTTCGAACTGCTCGGAGCGGTTGCGCACGAAGTGCGGCCAGAACTCGGTGCCGGGGATCAGCTCGTGCAGGTTGGACATCATCTGGCAACCGTTGCACACGCCGAGGGCGAAGCTGTCCTTGCGCTCGAAGAAGGCCTGGAAGCCATCACGGGCACGGCTGTTGAACAGGATCGACTTGGCCCAGCCCTCGCCGGCGCCCAGTACGTCGCCGTAGGAGAAGCCGCCGCAGGCCACCAGGCCCTTGAACTGCTCCAGGCTGATGCGGCCGGAAAGGATGTCGCTCATGTGCACGTCGACCGCGACGAAGCCGGCACGGTCGAAGGCCGCGGCCATTTCCACCTGACCGTTGACACCCTGCTCGCGCAGGATGGCGATCTGCGGACGCACGCCCTTCTTGATGTAAGGCGCGGCGATGTCGTCGTTGACGTCGAAGCTCAGCTTCACCGACAGCCCCGGATTGTCTTCTTCCAGCAGGCCGTCGAATTCCTGGTCGGCGCAATCGGCGTTGTCGCGCATGCGCTGGATGCGGTAGCTGGTCTCGCTCCAGATACGCTGCAGGTTGCGGCGCTGGGCGCTGAACACCCGCTCGCCGTTGAAGGCCAGTTCGATGTCGGCGCCAGCGGCCGGCTGGCCGATCACGGCGACACAGTCTTCCAGGCCGGCGGCGCTGAACTGGGCCAACACTTCCGGGGTGGCAGCGGAGCGAACCTGGATGACCGCACCGAGCTCTTCGTTGAACAGGGCGGCGGTCAGTTCGTCACGGCTGTCGGCCAGCGCGTCAAGGTTCAGGTCCAGGCCGCAATGACCGGCAAAGGCCATCTCCACCACAGTGGCCATCAGGCCGCCGTCGGAACGGTCGTGGTAGGCCAGCAGGTGACCGTCGGCATTCAGGCCCTGGATCACGGCGAAGAAGGCCTTCAGATCTTCGGCATCGTCGACGTCCGGCGCGGCACGGCCGATCTGGCCGTTGACCTGGGCGAGGATGGAGCCGCCCATGCGGTTCTTGCCACGACCCAGATCGATGACGATCAGGTCGGTTTCACCCTTGTCCAGGCGCAGCTGCGGGGTCAGGGTCTTGCGGATGTCGTTGACCGGGGCGAAGCCGGAGATGATCAGCGACATCGGCGAGGTGACGCTCTTCTCGGCGTTGCCATCCTGCCAGCGGGTCTTCATGGACATGGAGTCCTTGCCCACCGGGATGGTAATGCCCAGCGCCGGGCACAGCTCCATGCCGACGGCTTTGACGGTGTCGTACAGGCGCGCGTCCTCGCCCGGGTGGCCGGCAGCGGCCATCCAGTTGGCGGAGAGCTTGATCTCGGAGATCTTGTCGATGCTCGCGGCGGCCAGGTTGGTGATGGTCTCGCCGATCGCCATGCGGCCGGAGGCCGGGGCGTCGATCAGGGCCAGCGGAGTGCGCTCGCCCATGGCCATGGCTTCACCGGTGTAGACGTCGAAGCTGGTGGCGGTGACGGCGCAGTCGGCCACCGGAACCTGCCACGGGCCGACCAGCTGATCGCGGGCGACCAGGCCGGTGATGGTGCGGTCGCCGATGGTGATCAGGAAGTTTTTGCTGGCCACGGCCGGGTGGCGCAGCACGCGCTCGGTGGATTCGGTCAGGTCCAGGCCGGCGGCGGCGAAGTCATCGCCCAGCTCCGCTTCGCGGGTGACCGAACGGTGCATGCGCGGCGGCTTGCCCAGCAGCACTTCGAGCGGCATGTCCACCGGCTTGTTGCCGAAGTGACTGTCAGCAACGGTGAGCTGCTTCTCCTCAGTGGCTTCGCCGACCACGGCGAACGGGCAGCGCTCACGCTCGCAGATGGCCTTGAAGGTCTCGAAGTCGGCGGCGTCCACCGACATCACGTAGCGTTCCTGCGACTCGTTGCACCAGATTTCCAGCGGGCTCATGCCCGGCTCGTCGTTGGGCACGTTGCGCAGTTCGAAGCGACCGCCACGGCCGCCGTCGTTGATCAGTTCCGGCAGGGCGTTGGAGATACCGCCCGCGCCCACGTCGTGGATGAACTTGATCGGGTTGTTCTCGCCCATCTGCCAGCAGCGGTCGATGACCTCCTGGCAGCGGCGTTCCATTTCCGGGTTCTCGCGCTGTACCGAGGCGAAGTCCAGGTCAGCGGCGGAAGCGCCGGTAGCCATGGAGGACGCGGCACCGCCGCCCAGGCCGATCAGCATGGCCGGGCCGCCGAGCACGATCAGCTTGGCGCCGACCGAGATCTCGCCCTTCTGCACGTGGTCTTCGCGGATGTTGCCCATGCCGCCGGCGATCATGATCGGCTTGTGGTAGCCGCGGACTTCCTCGCCACGCGGGGTGGCGATGGCCTGTTCGAAGGTACGGAAGTAGCCGGCCAGGTTCGGGCGGCCGAATTCGTTGTTGAACGCGGCGCCGCCCAGCGGGCCTTCGATCATGATGTCCAGCGGGGTAACGATGCGCTCGGGCTTGCCATAGGGCACTTCCCAGGGCTGCTCGAAACCGGGGATGTTCAGGTTGGAGACGGTGAAGCCGACCAGGCCGGCCTTGGGCTTGGCGCCACGACCAGTCGCGCCCTCGTCGCGGATCTCGCCGCCGGAGCCGGTGGAGGCGCCAGGGAAGGGAGCGATGGCGGTCGGGTGGTTGTGGGTTTCCACCTTCATCAGGATGTGCACCGGCTCTTCGCTGGCGCCGTACTGGCGGGTCTCGGCGTTCGGGTAGAAGCGGCCGGCGACGTAGCCTTTCATCACCGCGGCGTTGTCCTTGTACGCGGACAGCACGCCTTCGCGGTGCATTTCATAGGTGTTCTTGATCATGCCGAACAGGCTCTTGTCCTGAGCCTGGCCGTCGATGTCCCAACTGGCGTTGAAGATCTTGTGGCGGCAGTGTTCGGAGTTGGCCTGGGCGAACATCATCAGTTCGACGTCGTGCGGGTTGCGGCCCAGCTCGACGAAGCTTTTCACCAGGTAGTCGATCTCGTCCTCGGCCAGGGCCAGGCCCAGCTCGAGGTTGGCCTTTTCCAGCGCGGCGCGACCGCCGGCGAGGATGTCCACCACGGTCAGCGGCTTGGGCTGGGCGTGGCTGAACAGGGCGGAGGCTTCTTCCAGCTCATTCAGCACAAGCTGGGTCATGCGGTCGTGCAGGCGGGCGGCGACGGCTTGTGCGTCGGCCTCGCTCAGCTCGCCGGTGACGTAGTAGGCGATGCCGCGCTCGATGCGCTCGATCTTGGCCAGGCCGCAGTTGCGGGCGATGTCAGAGGCCTTGCTCGACCAGGGCGAGATGGTGCCGAAGCGCGGAACCACCAGGAACAGGCGGCCGGCGGGTTCCTGCACAGGGACGCTCGGGCCGTACTTCAGCAGGCGCGCCAGGACTTGTTCTTCCTCGGCGTTGAGGGCTCCGATGACCTCGGCGAAGTGCGCAAACTCGGCATACAGCCCGGTGACGGCGGGCACATGCTGGGTCAGCAGGTCGAGCAGTTTGCCGTGGCGGAAAGCGGAAAGGGCGGGAGCACCGCGCAGGATCAGCATTGTCGGAACAGCCTCTGGAGACGGGGAAGTGTGTGGGGCCGGACGGGCCGGCCCACAGAGGCCGTGCATTCTACCGTAAAGAGAGAGGCGGCGGCACCTTTCCAGCACCTTCCTCGCGCCCACCGTCACCGAGTGGTTTTTTCACCTTCGAACAGCTTCGATCAGCCCGTATCCGGCCCGCCTGGCCCGGCCTCATGCGCCAAAATACCGACGAACGGCATGCCAGCTAGCAGAGAAGCGTCAACCTGTCGATATATGGCGCCACATGGCCTTTGCGTATACTGCGTCGATGCTTGCCCTGACTGCGTCCCGCGTACGTCGCACCGCCTGGTTCTTGGCGACCTGTATCTTTCTGCTGATTTCCGGCTGTACCGAGGCGAAAGTCCCGACGGCCCTGGAACGTGTGCAGAAGGACGGCGTCCTGCGCGTGATCACCCGCAACAGCCCCGCTACCTACTTCCAGGATCGCAACGGCGACACCGGCTTCGAGTACGAGCTGGCCAAACGCTTTGCCGATAGCCTGGGGGTCAAGCTGGAAATCGAAACCGCCGACAACCTGGACGACCTCTACAGCCAGCTCGGCCATGACGGCGGCCCCAATCTCGCCGCCGCAGGCCTGACGCCGGGTGGCGACCGCAGCACGCAGGTGCACTACTCGCACTCCTACCTCGATGTCACACCGCAGGTCGTCTACCGCAACGGCGAGCAGCGCCCGACCCGCCCCGAGGACCTGGAAGACAAGCGCATCGTCGTGCTCAAGGGCAGCAGCCACGCCGCCCAACTGGCCGAACTGAAGAAGCAGTTCCCCAGGATCACCTACCGCGAATCCGACGCCGACGAGATGGTCGACCTGCTGCGCATGGTCGATGTCGGCGAGATCGACCTGACGCTGGTCGACTCCAATGAACTGGCGATGAACCAGGTGTACTTCCCCAACGTCCGCGTGGCCTTCGACCTCGGCGACTCCCGCGGCCTGGCCTGGGCGCTGCCGGCCGGCGACGACAACAGCCTGCTGGAGAAGGTCAACGCCTTCCTCGACAAGGCCAAGCAGGACGGCCTGCTGCAACGCCTGAAGGACCGCTACTACGGCCACGTCGACGTACTGGGCTATGTCGGCGCCTACACCTTCGCCCAGCACCTGCAGCAGCGCCTGCCCAAATACGAGCCGCACTTCCGCCAGAGCGGCCAGAAGCTCGAAGCCGACTGGCGCCTGCTGGCCGCCATCGGCTACCAGGAGTCCATGTGGCAGCCCGACGCCACCTCCAAGACCGGCGTACGCGGCCTGATGATGCTGACCAACCGCACCGCCCAGGCCATGGGCGTGGCCAATCGCCTCGATGCCAAGCAGAGCATCCAGGGCGGTAGCAAGTACTACATCCAGATCAAGGACGAGTTGCCGGAAAGCATCCAGGACCCGGACCGCACCTGGTTCGCCCTCGCTGCCTACAACATCGGCGGCGCCCACCTGGACGACGCGCGCAAGATGGCCGAGCAGGAAGGCCTGAATCCGAACAAGTGGCTCGATGTGAAGAAGATGCTGCCGCGCCTGTCGCAGAAGCAGTATTACCGCAAGACCCGCTACGGCTATGCGCGCGGCGGCGAGACGGTGCACTTCGTGCAGAACGTGCGGCGTTACTACGACATCCTCACCTGGGTGACCCAGCCGCAGATGGAAGGCGGCCAGCTCGCCGAGAGCGGCCTGCACCTGCCGGGCGTGAACAAGACCAAGCCGCAGGACACTCCGCAGGACGAGAAGCTCTGAGGCTTCATCGGTCCTGCAGGAGCGGGCGTGCTCGCGAACCGTACTCAGCCTTTGTTTTCGTGCGTTCTGAAACGCTGATCGCGGACAAGGTCCGCTCCTACGAAAGCAGCGCCGCGCTCACCCTGTAGGAGCGGACCTTGTCCGCGAAATCCCGAGCGAAGGAATCCGCAATCAAAGGGAATTGCCCATGTGATGCGCCTGCGTAGGAGCGGACTCCGTCCGCGATCGGCATGACGCGGCACCGTTCGCGAGCAAGCTCGCTCCTACAAAAGCAAAAGCTCCCAGCTCAGCCCTTGCGGCGGGCCTTGAAGAAGGCCGACAGCATCGCGCTGCACTCCTCCGCCAGCACTCCGCCCTCCACCAGCACCCGGTGGTTGAGGAAATCCTGCTCGAAGAATGCCGCCCGGCTGACCACGACACCGGACTTGGGCTCCGTGGCGCCGAACACCACGCGCTGGATGCGCGAATGGACGATCAGCCCGGCGCACATGCTGCAGGGCTCAAGCGTGACGTAGAGGGTGCTGCCGGGCAGGCGATAGTTCTGCGCGGCGGCGGCCGCCTCGCGGATGGCGACCATCTCCGCATGGGCGCTGGGGTCATGGGAGGTGATAGGACGGTTGAAGCCTCGGCCGATGACCTGCCCATCCAGCACCAGCACGGCGCCTACCGGCACTTCGCCCAGGGCCGCGCCCTGCTCGGCCAGTGCCATGGCCTCGCGCATGAAGGGGATGTCCTGGCTGCGGTCGATGACCGGCACCAGCCCCTTCACGGTCGGATGCCCCTTGCTGTTGGTCAGCCGCACCATGCCTCGCCCACCGCAATGGTTCCCATCAGTCCGGTCTCCATGTGATCGATCACGTGGCAGTGGAACATCCACAGGCCGGGGTTATCCGCCACCAGCGCCACGCGTGCCGTCTCATTCTTGCCCAGCAGGTAGGTGTCGGTGAAGTACGGAATGATCTCCCGACGATCGGAATCCAGCACCTTGAAGGCCATGCCGTGCAGGTGGATCGGGTGCTGGTACTGGGTCATGTTGCGCAGCACGAAGATGTAGCTGTTGCCTTCCTTGAGCTTCGCCAGCGGCGGCGCATTGTGCTTGTGCTCCTCGCCGCCCTGCCAGGCCACACCGTTGATCTGCCACAGCGAAGGCGCCGACTGGCCCTTGGAGTAGTCGGATATGGCGCCCACCCACTCGAATTTGAAGTTGATGGTCTCGGCGTTCTTCAGGTCCGGCTCGGCCACCGGGTTGTGCGGCAGCGCGGCCGGCCACTGGGCGGTCGGCGCCTTCGGGTTGGCCACGCCACGGAGGGTCGCCAGGCGTACCGGACCATTGCGCAGCGACAGTTCGGTGCCTTCGGCCGGGCCACGAATGCCCAGCTCCAGGCGCATGCCCGGGCCGATCCAGTACTGGTCCTTCGGCCCCCTGCCGAAATCGCGCGGCTCCACAGGATGGCCGTCGATGGCATAGATCTTCGCCTCGGCGTCCGGCAGGTTGAGGCGATAAGTCACGGTGTTATCGACGTTGAGCAGACGCACCCGGACGATCTCGCCGGCCGGCAGTTCGATCACCGGCGTACGTTCGCCGTTGATGGTCGACAGGCGCCCGCGCGTGCCTTCGCGCGCAGCCTCGCGGGGAACGCTGAAAGGCGTGAAGTTGCCTTCCTCGTCCACGTGCCAGGTCTTCAGGCAGAGGACTTTCTCGCTGGCGAACCCGGTCGGCTCGCGCTCGTCGATGATCAGCGGCCCGACCAGGCCGCGCCCCAGCTGCTCGCTGCTCATCAGGTGCGGGTGGTACCAGTAGCTGCCGGCGTCCGGCGTCTTGAACTGGTAGACGAAACTCTCGCCCGGCTGCACCGGGGGCTGCGAGATGTAGGGCACGCCATCCATCTCGATCGGCAGGCGGATGCCGTGCCAATGGATGGTGGTCGGCTCGTCCAGCTTGTTGGTGAAGCGCACCCGCAGCCAGTCGCCCTGGCGCGCGCGGATTTCCACGCCCGGCGCCTGACCACCATAACCCAGGCCAGGTGTCTTGTGGCCGGGCACCAGCTCCAGGTCCAGCGGGGCGGCGATCAGCTCGTAATCGTGTTCGGCGGCCACTTCCGGGCGCGCCAGCCAGAGGCGCGCGCCACCGGCGCCCAGGCCGAGCACGGCCAGGCCGGCGATGCCGCCGAGTACTTGTCTACGGGTAAACGACATGGGTCCAGACTCCTCGAACAAGGGACATGCGACCCCATCGACTTTCACGGAGGTTGGCGCGTTTCGCGCCCGGCACAGGCTCTTGCGGCCCGCTGCACGGAGAGACTTTGCACGAAGACGGCAGCGCCGCTCGTGCGTCAGGTCAAGGACGGGCACTCGCCCGCCCCGCCTGCCGAAGAAGGCGGCGAGCGTGCCGCCTCTTCGTTAAGAGGACGTTAACTGTCCCCGATCATTCCCACTCGATGGTTGCCGGCGGCTTGCTCGACACGTCATAGGTGACGCGGGAGATGCCTTCGATCTCGTTGATGATGCGATTCGAGACCTTTTCCAGCAGCTCGTACGGCAGGTGCGCCCAGCGAGCGGTCATGAAGTCGATGGTTTCCACCGCGCGCAGGGCCACGACCCAGGCGTAGCGACGGCCATCGCCGACCACGCCGACGGACTTCACCGGCTGGAACACCACGAAGGCCTGGCTGGTCTTGTGGTACCAGTCGAAGTTGCGCAGCTCTTCGATGAAGATGTGGTCCGCACGACGCAGCAGGTCGGCGTATTCCTTCTTCACTTCGCCGAGGATGCGCACGCCCAGGCCCGGGCCCGGGAACGGGTGGCGGTAGACCATGTCGTAGGGCAGGCCCAGCTCCAGGCCGATCTTGCGGACTTCGTCCTTGAACAGCTCGCGCAGCGGCTCGACCAGTTCGAACTGCATGTCTTCCGGCAGGCCGCCGACGTTGTGGTGCGACTTGATCACGTGGGCCTTGCCGGTCTTGGCGCCGGCCGACTCGATCACGTCCGGGTAGATGGTGCCCTGGGCGAGGAACTTCACGTCCTGCAGCTTGGTGGCTTCATCGTCGAAGACCTCGATGAAGGTCTTGCCGATGATCTTGCGCTTCTGCTCCGGGTCGCTGACGCCGGCCAGGCGGCCGAGGAACAGCTCTTCGGCGTTGGCGCGGATGACCTTGACGCCCATGTTCTCGGCGAACATGGCCATCACCTGGTCACCTTCGTGCAGGCGCAGCAGGCCGTTGTCGACGAAGACGCAGGTCAGCTGGTCGCCGATGGCCTTGTGCAGCAGCGCCGCGACCACCGAGGAATCCACGCCGCCGGACAGGCCCAGCAGCACCTTGGACGAACCCACCTGGGCGCGCACGGTGGCGATGGCGTCGTTGACGATGTTGGACGGGGTCCACAGGGCTGCGCAGCCGCAGATGTCCAGCACGAAGCGGGAAAGGATGCGACCGCCCTGCTTGGTGTGGGTCACTTCCGGGTGGAATTGCACGCCGTAGTAGCCACGGGCATCGTCGGCCATGGCGGCGATCGGGCAGCTCGGGGTGCTGGCGAGGATGTGGAAGCCTTCCGGGATCTCGGTGACCTTGTCGCCGTGGCTCATCCACACGTCGAGGCCGAAGACGCCGTCCTCGTCCACATGGTCTTCGATGCCGTCCAGCAGGCGGGCCTTGCCGACCACGTCGACGCGGGCATAGCCGAACTCGCGTAGGTCCGAACCCAGCACCTTGCCGCCCATCTGCTCGGCCATGGTCTGCATGCCATAGCAGATGCCGAACAGCGGCACCTTCAGGTCGAACACGGCCTTCGGCGCGCGCGGGCTGTTGGCTTCGTGCACCGACTCCGGGCCGCCGGCCAGGATGATGCCGCGCGGGGCGAAGGCACGAACGTCTTCGTCGCTCATGTCGAACGGGTGGATCTCGCAGTACACGCCGATCTCGCGAACGCGGCGGGCGATCAGCTGGGTGTACTGGGAGCCGAAGTCGAGGATCAGGATCCGGTGAGCGTGAATGTCTTGGGACATGGCCATCTCTCGTAGCGAAATTCTTAAACGACACGGGGCTGTATCAACCAGCCCCGTGTCCGACTCATTAACCTGAAGCCCTTAGCCTACGCGGTAGTTCGGGGCTTCCTTGGTGATCTGCACATCGTGGACGTGGGACTCGGCCATGCCGGCGCCAGTGATGCGCACGAACTGCGGCTTGGTGCGCATGTCGTGGATATCGGCGCTGCCGGTGTAGCCCATGGCGGCACGCAGGCCACCCATCAGCTGGTGGACGATGGCGGTCAGCTGGCCTTTATAAGGCACGCGCCCTTCGATGCCTTCCGGCACCAGCTTCTCGGCGCCAGCGGAGGCGTCCTGGAAGTAGCGGTCGGAGGAACCGGTGGAACCGGCCATGGCGCCCAGCGAGCCCATGCCACGGTAGGACTTGTAGGAACGGCCCTGGAACAGCTCGATCTCGCCCGGAGCCTCTTCGGTACCAGCGAACATCGAACCCATCATCACGCAGTAGGCGCCAGCCACCATGGCCTTGGCCAGGTCACCGGAGAAGCGGATGCCGCCATCGGCGATCAGCGGAACGCCGGTGCCTTCGAGGGCGGCGGCAACGTTGGCGATGGCAGAGATCTGCGGCACGCCGACGCCTGCGACGATACGGGTGGTGCAGATGGAGCCCGGGCCGATGCCGACCTTGACGGCGTCGGCGCCGGCGTCAGCCAGTGCCTTGGCGGCTTCGCCGGTGGCGATGTTGCCGCCGATGACCTGTACCTGCGGGAAGGTTTCCTTCACCCAGCGAACGCGGTCGATCACGCCTTTGGAGTGCCCGTGGGCGGTGTCAACGACGACGACGTCAACGCCAGCGGCGACCAGTGCGGCAACGCGCTCGCCGGTGTCGGCGCCGGTGCCGACGGCTGCGCCGACGCGCAGGCGGCCCTGGTCGTCCTTGGACGCCAGCGGATAGGTCTTGGCCTTCTCGATGTCACGGAAGGTGACCAGGCCGGTCAGGCGGAACTTCTCGTCGACGATCAGCATCTTCTCGATGCGGTTCTCGTAGAGGGCGGCCTTGATCTCTTCCAGGGCGGTGCCTTCGCGAGCGGTGACCAGCTTGTCTTTCGGGGTCATGATCGCGGAAACGCTGTCGCCGACGTTCGGCTTCACGCGCAGGTCGCGACCGGTGACGATGCCGACCAGCTCACCCTCTTCCACCACCGGGAAGCCGGAGAAGCCGTATTCGCGGGCGATCTGCAGCAGCTCGATGATCTTGGTCGACGGGGTCACGGTGACCGGGTCGCGGACGATCGCGGTCTCGTGCTTCTTGACCTTGCGAACCTCGGCGGCCTGCTGCTCGATGCCCATGTTCTTGTGGATGATGCCGATGCCGCCTTCCTGCGCCATGGCGATGGCCAGGCGGGATTCGGTCACGGTATCCATCGCGGCAGATACCAGCGGAATGTTCAGCTCGATGCCACGGGTCAGTCGGGTTTTCAGGCTCACGTCCTTGGGTAGGACTTCCGAATAACCGGGAATCAGGAGGACGTCGTCGAAAGTGAGGGCTTCTTGGCTGATGCGCAGCATGGCGGGGGCTCCCGATCGGGAAAAATGGAAGCGCGGCATTATATCCCAGCTGGGGGGCGCGGCTCAACGTAACCGGACGATCTGAATGAAGCTTTCTCAACCCTGCGCGCTGGCCCCTGTCCACGGGCGCGCTTATCATCCTTCGCCATGCAGAATGATCCCTTCCAACGGCTGGGCCTCGACCGCGAGGTTCTGACCGTCAGCCAGCTCAACCAGCGCGCCCGCCACCTGCTGGAGGACGTGTTCCCGCAGGTGTGGGTCGAGGGCGAGATCTCCAACCTCGCCCGCCCGGCATCCGGTCATATGTACTTCACCCTCAAGGACAGCAACGCCCAGGTGCGCTGCGCGCTGTTCCGGCAGAACGCCCTGCGCGTACGCCAGGCCCTGCGCGACGGTCTCGCCGTGCGGGTGCGCGGCAAGGTCTCGCTGTTCGAAGGGCGCGGCGACTACCAGCTGATCGCCGATGCCGTCGAACCGGCCGGTGACGGTGCGCTGCGCCTGGCCTTCGAGGCGCTGAAGGAAAAGCTCGCCGCCGAAGGCCTGTTCGCCGCCGAGCGCAAGCGGGAACTTCCCGCCCATCCCCGGCGCATTGGCATCGTCAGCTCGCCCACCGGCGCGGTGATCCGCGACATCATCAGCGTGTTCCGCCGCCGCGCCCCGCAAGTCGAGCTGACCCTGATCCCCACCGCCGTGCAGGGCCGCGAGGCTGTCGGGCAGATCGTCCGCGCGCTCAAGCTGGCCGATGCGCAGGGCTTCGACGCGCTGATCCTGGCCCGTGGCGGCGGCTCGCTGGAAGACCTCTGGTGCTTCAACGAGGAGCCTGTGGCCCGCGCCATCGCCGCCTGCGTGACGCCCATCGTCAGCGCCGTGGGCCATGAAACCGACGTTTCCATCAGCGATTTCGTCGCCGACGTGCGCGCGCCCACGCCTTCGGCCGCCGCCGAACTGCTGGCGCCCCACAGCGGCGACCTGCAGCAGCGCCTGGACGGGCTGCGCCGTCGACTGATCCTGCGCATCCAGGACCGCCTGACCCGCGAGCGCCTGCGCCTGGAAGGTACCGCCCGGCGCCTGCGCCACCCCGGCGAACGCCTGCGCCAGCAGGCCCAGCGCCTGGACGACCTGGACATGCGCCTGCGCCGCGCCTTCGAGCGCCAGCTGCACATTCGCCAGGAGCGCGTCGCACGGCTGGACACCCGCCTCGCCGCCCAGCATCCCGGCCGCAACCTGGCACTGCTGCGCCAGCGCCTGGAAAACCTCAGCGGCCGCCTGCCCCGTGCCACCCAGGCGATCCTGCGCGAACAGCGCCAGCGTCTGGACGGCCTGATGCAGACGCTGCACATCGTCAGCCCGCTGGCGACCCTCGGCCGTGGCTACAGCATCCTGCTGGACGACAAGGGCCAGGCGATCCGCAGCGCGGCACAGACGAAGAACGGCCAGCGCCTGAAAGCCCGGCTGGCCGAAGGCGAACTGGAGGTGCGGGTGGAGGACAACCACCAGGCGCCCGTCACCCTTTCCCTGCTGGACTGATCAACGATGACCGACCTGCTTGCACCGATCCTGCCGCAGCCCGATCCGGACTGGGCCGAAGCCTTCCGCATGCCCATCGTCGAATGCGGTCAGCCACTGCAGGCGCTGAGCATCGCCACCGGCTTCGCGGTGTGGCCGGCCTATCACCGCCTGGGTGTGCCCAATGCGCAGCCGGAGTGCTACGCCCGCACCGACGTGTTCGAGCGCCTGCTGCACGCCGCCAGCCTGCTGCCCGACGGCATCCGCCTGGTGATCCTCGATGCCTGGCGACCCTTCGCGGTGCAGCAACACCTGTACGACACGCTCTACGACATCCTCCGCCAGCACGAGCCGGATGCCGATCCGCGCGAGCTGACCCGGCGCACCCGCGAGTTCGTCGCGCCGCCCAGCGCCCGCGCCGAATCGCCCAGCCCGCACCTCACCGGCGGCGCCATCGACCTGACCCTGTGCGACCGCGACGGCCGCTGGCTGGACATGGGCAGCCTGTTCGACGAAGCGACGCCGCGTTCCTATACCCGGCATTACGAAGAGATCGCCGCGCCGGATGAACCCCAGAGGCGCATCCGTGACAACCGCCGAATGCTGTTCAATGCCATGAGCGCGGCGGGGTTCAGCAACCTGTCCAGCGAGTGGTGGCACTACGACTACGGCGACCAGCTTTGGGCCGCGCACCTGGGCAAGCCCCACGCCATCTATGGCCCGGCGCAGGTGCAGTCGCTGGAGCAGCTGTGGCGCCAGCAGCTGGAAGGGCTGCGCCGGTAGCTGTTGGCTCTCGTAGGAGCGGACTCTGTCCGCGATGTCTTTGCGCCGCCCCGTTATCACCGGAGTGGCTGGTAAGCGATCGCGGACAGAGTCCGCTCCTACGACGTCTGATAGCTCGCAGCGAGGGCTGCCCCTCAAGCAGGGCTATTTGTAGGAGCGAGCTTGCTCGCGAACAGCCCCGCTGCAGAGGTTGGTTCGCGAGCAAGGACTAGCGTCCCCCTCGGTCCTACGAAAAGCAGCCCGCCAAGACGTTCCGCTTTCGACGAAATCGCCGCGCCCGCCGCAGCGGCCCGTGTAGACTGCCCGCTTCATCCGCCGACACGTCCACGGATAGCGCAATGTTCCGAATTTCCAGCCTGCTCATCGCCTCCCTCTTCACCCTGACCGCCCACGCCGAAGGCTTTATCAGCCGCACGCTGAACAAGCCGGTGCCCGGCGGTGTTGCCGTCGTCCAGCTGGGCCAGGACGCCGCTGTGCCGACCGCCACCTACCAAGGCAAGCAGGTACTGGTGGTGCGCGAGGAAGGCCGCGACTGGATCGCCATCGTCGGCATCCCGCTGACCACCAAGGCCGGTAGCCAGCAGATCGTCGTGAAGCAGGGCGGCGCCAGCCGCAACCTCGGTTTCAGCGTGGACAGCAAACACTATAAAGAGCAGCACATCACCCTGAAGAACACCCGCCAGGTGAATCCGCTGCCCGAAGACCTCAAGCGCATCAACCGCGAGCTGGCCGAGCAGACCGCCGCCTACCGCAGCTTCAGCCCCGGCACGCCGAGCAACCTGGTACTGGACAAACCCGTCAACGGCCCGCTTTCCAGCCCCTTCGGCCTGCGCCGTTTCTTCAATGGCGAGGAGCGCAACCCG
The DNA here is from genome assembly GCF_050474425.1 of Pseudomonas sp. B1-22. Classification (NCBI taxonomy): domain Bacteria; kingdom Pseudomonadati; phylum Pseudomonadota; class Gammaproteobacteria; order Pseudomonadales; family Pseudomonadaceae; genus Pseudomonas; species Pseudomonas sp. B1-22. The sequence continues at coordinate 753,649 of NZ_JBCHVH010000002.1, forward strand.
CACTCCGGGCTGGACTTCGCCGTACCCGCCGGCACCCCGATCAAGTCGCCAGCTGCCGGCAAGGTGATCCTGATCGGCAACTACTTCTTCAACGGCAACACCGTGTTCGTCGACCACGGCCAGGGCTTCATCAGCATGTTCTGCCACATGTCGAAGATCGACGTAAAAGTCGGTGATCAGGTCCCGCGCGGCGGCGTGGTCGGCCGTGTCGGCGCCACCGGCCGCGCCACCGGGCCGCACATGCACTGGAACGTCAGCCTGAACGACGCCCGCGTCGATCCGGCGATCTTCATTGGCGCGTTCAAGCCCTGATGCGCATTCGTTTCGACGGCCGCAGTGCGCTCTTCGCGCTGCTCTGGTTCGTCGTGCTGGTCTGGCTGGCCACAGCCGGAGCGAACCTCGGCTGGCTGCGCGGCTTCGGCGGCGACGTGCTGGCGGTCATCTGGCTGTACTGCCTGCTGCGCGCGACCCTCGATGCGCCGGCGCATTGGCTGGCCGGCGCTGCGCTGGCCTGCGGCCTGATCATCGAATTCGGCCAATACCTCGCCGCAACCTTTCACTGGCATATCGGCAACCGCGCGCTACGCATCGTGCTGGGCGCCACGCCGGACTGGCTGGATGTGCTCGCCTACTGTATCGGCTTCGTGCTGATCCTCGCGACGCGCCAAGCGCGCCTGGCCCTCAGGCCAGCGAATAGCTGAAAAACAGCGCCATCTCCCCCGGCAGCACCTGCGCCGGGTCGTAGAGGTCGGTGGACAGTCCGCTGAGGGCGAAACCACGGGAGCGGTAGAAGCCCACCGCCGGCAGGTTGAGGTTCTGGGTTTCCAGCCACAGATGACGCGCCTCGGTGCCACGCGCCCAGTCCAGGCAGGCGTCCATCAGGAGCTTGCCGACACCGCGTCCGCGGGCGTCGGCGAGAACGAACAGATCGTCCAGCACCGCGCGGCGATTCCAGATTTCGTAGTGGGCAATGGCGAATCCCAGGCGTTCGCCTGCCTCGTCGACGGCGACGGCAGTCCAGTCGGACGCGGCCACATCGTCCTCCAGGTCCGCGAAGGGATAACGCTTGATCTGCGCCTCGGGCAGGCGCTCTTCGCGCAGGATGAAACCATCGGCCGCGGACTCGATCCGCAGGATCGAGTCGCTGGAGTAGCTGCCATCGAACCCGTGCAGCCACTCACCGTCTTGCGCCCATACCAGCGGGCGCAGGAGCAGGTCGCTCATCAGTCCATCTTCATGCCGTGCATGTCGTGGCCCATGTCGGTGCCTTTCGGGGCTTCCTTCTGCACGGCGACCTCGACCTTCACGTCACCGGCCTTCTGGAAGTGCAGGGTCAGCGGGAAGCGCTCGCCATCGGCCAGCGGCTTCTTCAGGCCGAACAGCATCAGGTGGTACTGGCCGGGAGCGAAGACGATCTTGCCGCCGGCGGGGATGTCCACGCCTTCGACCTTCTGCATCTTCATCATGCCGTCCTTCTCCACGTGCTGGTGGATTTCGGCGCTGGCGGCGCGCTCGGTGTCGGCGCCGAGCAGGCGGTCGGCATCCTTGCCGTGGTTTTCCACGACGAAGTAGGCCGCGCCGTTCACCGAGTTGGCCGGCAGCAGCAGCGACCAGGGATGGTCGATGTGCAGGTTGCCGGCCTCGTATTCGTGGGCCAGGGCGGCGCCGGAGAAGCCCAGCAGGACAGCGAAAGCGAGCAGGGATTTACGCATGTTCGAAACTCCAGTTGGCTTGTGATCAGGTCCGCCAGAGCGGCGGGAAAACATCGGGCCGCGGGCGAAACGATCGCGCCGCAGCATAGCCTGCCTCGCGGCAGGCGTCAGGTTGAAACAACGCACACATCAGCCCATGGCCGGGATTCGCGGCTTGATCCGCGACAGCACGGCCCAATCCAGCACCCACACCAGCAGCAACGACACGCCCACCAGCGGGAAGGCAACGCCGAGAATGAGCATGATCGCCACCCCGCCCTTCCACACCGGCAGCGCATGGGGCATCGGCGGCACGCCGAGACGGCCCTGCGGGCGGCGCTTCCACCAGATCCACAGGCCGCTGACCGCGCTGAGCAGGATCATCAGGCAGACGGCGAGCATCAGCAGGTGGTTGAACAGGCCGAACATCTTGCCTTCGTGCAGCATCACGCCGGACTCGACGCCCTTGGCCACCAGCCCGTAATCCTTCCAGCGCACGTCGGCGAGCACCTTGCCGGTGTACTGGTCGATGTGCAGGGTGGCGTCATTACGCGAGTCGTCGGCAAACACCGAGACGGTGAACACGCCCTGCTCGCCCTTGGGCAGGGCGATGACGTAGCCCGGCGTGACGCCGGCCCGGTCGGCGGTATCGACCACCTGCTGCAGGCTGATCTGCGGCATCGCCATGCCGCCGGCGCCGTGGGCCATGTGCTCGGCGTGGGCGCCACCGGACATCGGCATGGGGGTGTTTTCCATGGCCCAGGGAATGGTCTGGCGGTGCGCCTCGTTAAGCGTGCGCGCTTCAAGGTCCGACTTCGGCACCTCGTTCCACATCGGCGCCGGGAAGCGGTTCCACACGTCGGCGAAGGTCTTGCCCCAGAAGCCGGTCCAGGTCATGCCGGTGAGCAGCATGAACAGCATCAGCAGCGAGCCCCAGAAGCCGACCACCACGTGCACCTCGCGCCACAGCGCACGACCGCGGCGCGACAGGTCCGGCCAGAGCAGCACCCGCAGCGAACGCTTGCGCGGCCACCACAGGTAGAGGCCGGACACCACCAGCACGATGCCCCAGCCGGCGGCCAGCTCGATCAGCCGGTCACCCACGGTTCCGATCATCAGCTCGCCGTGCAGCGCTCGAGCCACCGACTGCAGGTTGGACTTGGCGTCCTGCAGGCCGAGCAGCTTGCCGCTGTAGGGGTCGACGAAGGCGTTCACCTCGCGCCCATCCAGTTGGGCAACGAATTGGGCGCTGCGGTCGGCGGCCGGCGCCGGCAGGTACTGGCTGACCTGCAACTGCGGGTTCTGGTGACGCAGATGCATCAGTTGCTCATCGGCGGACAGCCGCACCTCGCCGGGTTTTACCTGCAGCAGGTCGCTGTACATCAGCGGGTCGAGCTGCGGCTTGAACAGGTAGATGATCCCGGTGATCGACAACAGGATCATGAACGGCGCGACGAACAGCCCGGCGTAAAAGTGCCAGCGCCAGGCCAGGTTGTAGAAATCGAATGGTTTCTTCTGCATTCGTAATGTCCCCACGCAAGGAGGCCCCGACTGGCGGGGCCAGTCAGGTTCAGAAGGAGAAGTCCACTTTGGTCCAGAGCGTGCGCCCCGGTTCATGGATCGCTTCGGGGTTGTCCGCCGGGTAGCCGAAGCCGGCATTGCCCGCCAGGTTCAGGTGCTCGGCGTAGTCCTTGTCGAACAGGTTGTCGACGCCGGCGCTGACCTTGAAGTGCTGGCTCAGCTTGTAAGCGCCATTGAGCGAGAACACTGCGAAACCGGGGCTTTCCTCGAAGTCATAGCCGACCACGTTGCCCTGCCCGTCGGCGACCCGGCCCTGGCGCGCCACCACCCGCCAGAGGCCACCGGCGCTCCAGACATCCTGCTCATAGGTCAGGCCGAAGCGCGCCTCCAGCGGCGGCATCTGCGGCAGGGCGCGGTCGTCAGTGGTGTTCTTGCCCCAGGCGTAGGCCAGGGTCGCATCGGTGGTCCAGTTGGAGGTCAGCGCATAGGCCGCGCCCAGCTCGCCCCCCATGATGCGGGCGTCGACGTTCCGCGCCTGGGACGTCATGCCCATCATGCCGTCGCTGTACTCGAAGAGGATGTAGTCGTCGATAACCCCGACATAGCCGGAGGCCCAGGCCTTGAGTTTCTCGTCCTCGTACTGCGCGCCAAAGTCCAGCTGGGTGGTCTTCTCCGGCTTGATGCTGTCGAAGGCGTTGACCGAGCCGGCCGGGCCACTGTCGGGGGAGAACAGCTCCCAGTAGTCGGGGAAGCGCTGCACATGGCCAAGGCCGGCGTACAGCGTGGTCGGCGTATCGGCCAGATCGTGTTCGTAGCGCAGGAAGCCGCTGGGCAGGGTATCGGCGCGGGTGTCGTCGGCGGTGGGGTTGGGCTGGGTCATGTGGCCCGACCCGGTGGTCTGCCGGTAGTCCTTGGCCGAGGCGCGGTCCAGGCGCGCGCCGCTGATCACGCGGGACCGCTCGGCGGCGTACCAGGTCAGCTCGCCGAAAGCGCCGTAGTTGTGGAAGACCGCGTCCTTGTTCCACGGCTGGTCATCGTAGGTATCGATGCCCATGCCGCTGCGTTCGCGGTGTTCGTTGGTCTGCGCGTCGACACCGGAAACCAGCTTGAAGTCATCCCAGCGCCAGGTGGCGGCCAGGCGTCCGCCCAGGGTACGGCGGTCGACGTTGGAGGCCATGGGGCCGGCCATCATCCCGGAGCCCGAGGGCGTACGCAGGCTGTAGTTGTCCATCACATGGTCGGCGTAGTTGTAGTAGACCTGCGCCTCCAGCGTGTCGAGCACCTCGCCGAGGTTGGACTTCTCGAAGCGCAGGCCGAGGCTCTCGCGCTTGAACTGCGAGCCGTCCATGCCGCGCCCGGCGTAACGCGCTTCGCCGTCGCCCTTGCCGGCGGTGAGTTCGACGACGGTATCGGCGTCCGGCGTCCAGCCCACGGCGACGTCGCCGTTCCACTTGTTCCAGCGCGAGGGCACCGTATCGCCGGCACCGTCCTGGTAGTCATCGGACTGGGATTTGTTGCCGGTGAAGCGCAGATAACCTTCGGGGCCACCCGCGGCGGCGTCCAGCACGCGGTCGAAGCGACCGTTGGAGCCGCCCACCAGGCTGCCGTTGATCCGCGAGCCCAGCTCGCCGAAGCGCTCGGGCTCGCGGTCGAAGCGGATGGTGCCGGCCGAAGCGCCGGGGCCCCAGATCACGCTCTCCGGGCCTTTCACCACGGTGAGCCTGTCATAGGTCTCCGGCGAGATATAGGAGGTCGGCGCATCCATCCGTGCCGGGCAGGCGCCAAGCATAGTGGTGCCGTTGGTGAGGATGTTCAGGCGCGAGCCGAACATGCCGCGCAGCACCGGGTCGCCGTTGGTGCCGCCGTTACGGATGGCGGAGAAGCCGGGGATGGTCTTGAGGTAGTCGGCGCCATCGCTGGCGGGGATCGGCTGGCGCGGCTGCTTTGGGTCGGTGACCACGGTGAGCGGCGAGCTCTGTGCCACGGCGGTGATGACACTGGGCTCCAGCTCCACCGCGTGGGTGGCGTGATCGTCATCCTCGGCCAGGGCCGGGACGGCAGTGAGACCGCCAAGGGCGGTCAGCGCGCACAGGGCGCGCAAGCCGACGGCACGGGGCCGACGGCGCAGGGGCATGCGGGACATTCCATTTATTCCATGATCGGTGATAACGCCCGTTCCATGCGGACACGCACGGCGCGCAGGCGGAAGCGGTCATCCGCGCCTGCGGTCGATGGATTCGGGATAGGGGATCAGCCGATCAGGGCCGGTGGAGCGCGGGAACGGGCGCCGGGGAAGACCGGCGAGGCGGGAATGCGAGAAGTACCGAACTGCGCGACCGGCGTAGCGGCGCCGGGCAGGCCGTGGTCGATCAGGACCGGCGGCGGGGTCAGCGGCGGGCTGTGGATCAGCAGGCTGCAGTAGCCGCACTTCTCCATGAAGGCGTCGGCGCTGAGCGGCTGCTTGCCCTGGGAAACCGGGGCGGCTTGATGGTCAGCAGCATGATGGCCGTCGGAGCAGGCCAGCTCGTCCATGCCGGCCATGTCGTGCGCCATGGCCTGGCCGTGTTGCATGCCCTCGCCGTGCGACTGGGACATCCCATGCTGCATCGGCATGGGGTGGTCCATGGGCATAGGGTGATCCATCGGCAGCGACTGGGATACCAGCGGGCCGACATAGATCATCAGCATGGCGAACAGCGCCAGCCAGGTTCCTATGCCTTGTCGGTAGCGGCCTTGTCGGGTGCGACGGGTCACGAAATGTCCTTGCGGATGGAAAGCCCCCGCCAGGAGCGGGCGGACAATGATCGCACGGAGTTCCGCAGCTTCGCTGCGGCACGTAGACGCAGAATCAGTTAAGCACAGCGAGCACCTCTAATAAAAATTGCTAAAACATAAATATTTCAGCAATTTTTTTATCACTTAATCTGGCGCACAGAGATTTTCTACCAATTTTTAACGAATGCTTGCCATCGACCTCCAAGGCCATTAGGTTGGCACTCATGAAAACCGCACACACCCTCATCCTGCTTCGCCAACACGCCTGCCTGCGCCTGGTCAGCCCGCGACTGCGTGGCTGAGCCCTCTTCCCCGGTTTCGCCTCTTTTCATCTTTTTCGCGCAGGCCCGCTGGCCAGAAAGTACAAGGATTCCGCTCATGAGCATGTTGAAAGATCCGTCGAAGAAATACCGTCCGTTCACCCAGATCACCCTGCCCGACCGCACCTGGCCGGACAAGATCATCGACAAGGCACCGATCTGGCTGTCCACCGACCTGCGCGACGGCAACCAGTCGCTGATCGAGCCGATGGACGCCGAGAAGAAGATGCGCTTCTTCAAGTGCCTGGTTCAGGTCGGCCTCAAGGAAATCGAAGTGGGCTTCCCGTCCGCCTCGCAGACCGACTTCGACTTCGTGCGCGAGCTGATCGAGGGCGGCCACATTCCCGATGACGTCACCATCCAGGTGCTGACCCAGGCCCGCGACGACCTCATCGAGCGCACCTTCGAGTCCCTGAAGGGCGCGAAGAAGGCCATCGTCCACTACTACAACGCCTGCGCGCCGAGCTTCCGCAAGATCGTCTTCAACCAGGACAAGGCCGGCGTCAAAGCCATCGCCGTGGCCGCCGGCCAGACCATCAAGCGCCTGGCCGAAGCCGCGCCGGAAACCCAGTGGGGCTTCGAATACTCGCCGGAAGTCTTCAGCTCCACCGAGACCGACTTCGCCGTCGAGGTGTGCAATGCGGTGATCGACGTGTTCCAGCCGACCCCGGCCAACCGCCTGATCCTCAACCTGCCCGCCACCGTCGAGTGCGCCACCCCGAACAACTACGCCGACCAGATCGAATGGTTCGGCCGCCAGATCAACAAGCGCGACAGCGTGATCATCAGCCTGCACACCCACAACGACCGTGGTACTGGTGTGGCTGCGTCCGAACTGGCATTGATGGCCGGCGCCGACCGCGTCGAAGGCTGCCTGTTCGGCAACGGCGAGCGCACCGGCAACCTGTGCCTGGTGACCATGGCGCTGAACATGTACACCCAGGGCATCGACCCCGAGCTGGACTTCTCCGACATCGACGCCGTGCGCAAGGTGGTGGAAGAGTGCAACCAGATTCCGGTGCACCCGCGTCATCCGTACGTTGGCGACCTGGTCCACACCGCCTTCTCCGGCTCCCACCAGGATGCCATCCGCAAGGGCTTCGCCCAGCAGAAGGACGATGCCGTGTGGGAAGTGCCGTACCTGCCGATCGACCCGGCGGACATCGGCCGCAGCTACGAAGCGGTGATCCGTGTGAACAGCCAGTCCGGCAAGGGCGGCATCACCTTCCTGCTGGAACAGGAGTACGGCATCAGCCTGCCGCGCCGCATGCAGATCGAGTTCAGCCAGGTCGTGCAGAACGAGACCGATCGCCTGGGCCTGGAGATGACCGCCGAGCAGATCTACAACCTGCTGCAGAACGAGTACCTGCAGGCCGTTTCCCCGTTCGGACTGAAGAGCTACCGCCTGCAGGAAGAGAACGGCATCTGCGCCATCGACATCGACGTCACCCACAAGGGCGAACAGCACCGCTGGCACGGCAAGGGCAAGGGCACTCTGGAAGCCCTGGTCGCCTCGCTGCCGGTCGAGGTCGAGATCATGGACTACAACGAGCACGCCATCGGCGCCGGCACCAATGCCCGCGCGGCCGCCTACATCGAACTGCGCGTCGAGGGTGGTCGTTCGCTGCACGGCATCGGCATCGATGAAAACATCACCACCGCGAGCTTCCGTGCGCTGTTCAGCGCCCTGAACCGCGCCGTGACGCTGGGCCACGCGAAAGCCGCGTAAGCCTGGTAGCACCGCTGTCCCCTTTGCCCCGGACGCCTTGTGCGTCCGGGGCTGTTTTCGAAGGAGCGAAAACATGCCGGCCACACCACAGGACAATCCCTTCCAGACGCCTGCTGCCACTCTCCAGGACGCAGCGACCACCGCGACGGGCGCCCCCTTCTATCGCCTCGCCGCCGTCGGTATCGCCACCTTCTTCGGTACGCCCCTCGCCGGCGCCTGGGTCATGGTGCAGAACCTCAAGGCACTCGGCCGCAGCCACGAATCCCGCAATATCTGGCTGATGGGCATCGGCTTGACCCTCGCCATCTTCGTGATCGGCTACTTCCTGCCGGAAAACACTTCCGGCACGCCCATCGCCGTCGGCACAGTCGTCGGCATGTACTACTTCGCCAAGCAGACCTTCGGCGTTGCCGTGGAGCGCCACCACGCTGCTGGCGGCCAGTGGCGCTCGAACTGGCGCGCATTCGGCGTCAGCCTGCTGTTCCTGCTCGCCGTCATCGCGGCGATCCTCGCCGTCTCGCTCTTCCTGGTCTACGTCCTCGGCGCAGAACTTTGACTGCCGCCTAAAGATTCCCCCTAGCACCCTAGGGGGAAGTCTCCGCAATGCTGGTACTCGCCCCGATTACCCCCGCCCCTCCCCTTCCCTAGTCTTGCGTGCACTGTCGTGAAAGCGGCAGGCAAACAAAAAAACGTGTCACGCAATCAGACACTTTCGGCTGCCCCTGCCTTGCGTACAGAGGCGCCTGGTTACCTACAACAACAACGAGCTCGATGTGCTTGGCCATCTGCCTTCACCCGCTTTAGGAGCCAGTAACCGTGACCCCGCAATCCCCACACCCGCAATCCGTCCGTGCTTCGCGCTATTCCTGGTATGTCGTCGTGCTGTGCATGGTGGCGTACATCTTCTCCTTCGTTGACCGGCAGATCCTCTCGCTGATGATCGAGCCGATCAAAGCCGACCTGCAGATCAGCGATACCCAGTTCAGCCTGCTCAGCGGGCTGGCCTTCTCGCTGTTCTACGCCTTCATGGGCCTGCCCATCGCGTATCTCGCCGACCGCTCCTCGCGGGTGAAGATCATCGCCATCGGCGTGGCCTTCTGGAGTTTCGCCACCGCCGCGTGCGGGCTTTCGAAGAACTTCCTGCAGATGTTCCTGGCTCGCATGAGCGTGGGCGTCGGCGAGGCCGCGCTGACACCGGCGACCTACTCGATGCTCGCCGACCTGTTCCCCAGGGAAAAACTCGGCCGTGCGCTGGGGCTGTACTCCATGGGCGCGTTCCTCGGCGGCGGCTTGGCCTTCCTCGTCGGCGGCTATGTGATCGAGGCCTTGCGCGACGTGCCGGCCATCGACCTGGGCTGGCTGGGTCCGGTGCGCTCCTGGCAGATCGCCTTCTTCATCGTCGGCCTGCCCGGCGTGCTGGTGGCGCTGCTGATCGCGCTGACCATCCGCGATCCGGCGCGCAAGGTAGCGAACCCGGAGCACAAGGCAAGCATCGGCGACGGCCTGCGCTTCCTGCGCCGCCACCGAGCGGCCTTCACCTGCCACTACCTGGGTTTTTCCTTCTTCGCCATGTGCCAGTACGCGCTGATGGGCTGGGCGCCGGCCATGTACATCCGCCAGTACGGCCTGACGCCGCTGGAGGTGGGCTACATCCTCGGCGGCATCCTGCTGGTGCTCAACACCGCCGGAGTGTTCTGCGCCGGCTGGCTGGTGGACGTGCTGCAGAAGCGCGGACGCAGCGACGCCGCGATGATCAGCGGCATGCTCGGCGCCGCCTGCACCATTCCTTTCGTCATCGGCTCGGTGACCGCCGGCAGCCTGCAACTGTCGGTGCTGCTGATGGGCCCCGCGATGTTCTTCTGTGCCTTCTGCATCTCCACCTCGGCGGCCGCCATGCAGGTGCTGACGCCCAATCGCCTGCGCGCGCAGGTGTCAGCGCTGTTCCTGCTGGTCTCCAACCTGATCGGCCTGGGTGTCGGCACCACCCTGGTGGCGCTGCTCACCGACCAGTACTTCAAGGACCCGAAGGCTGTCGGCTCGTCCATCGGCATCATCGTCACCCTCGCCGGGCTGCTCTGCCTGTGGCTGCTGGGCAGCGGTCGCAAGCACTTCCGCCGCAGCCTTGGCCAGGAGCAGACGGCTCAGCCTGAAGCCATGCCGCTGGACAGCACCGCCGCCGCGAACTGATCGCGCCCGCCTCGACAAGACGTACGCCCGTTCGCCGGCGCAGCGCCCCGCGCCCCGGCGAACGGCGCCCAGGAGATGACGATGTTCCGTAATCGCTTTGCCGGTGCGCTGCTTGCCAGCGCGCTGATGCCCCTCTGCGCCCAGGCCGACCTGATCGACGACAGCCGCCTGGACACCACCCTGCGCAACTTCTACATGCTGCGCGACTATCGCCAGGAAAACGCTCCGCAATCCCAGGCGGGCAGTTGGTCGCAAGCCGTGCTGGCGAGGTTCAGCTCGAGCTTTACCCAAGGCACCATCGGCGTCGGCGTGGACTTCACCGGCTTCTACGCCCTGAAGCTCGACGGCGGCGCCGGCACCAGCAACGACAGCAACCTGCCCTACGATCGCAGCACCGGCGAGCCGGTGGATGACTTCAGCCGTGGCGGCGCCACGCTCAAGCTGCGCTATTCGAAGACCACGCTGAAGGTCGGCCTGCTGGAGCCGCGCCTGCCGGTGATCTTCCAGGACGACGTGCGCGTGCTGCCGCAGACCTTCCAGGGCGCAATGCTGGAGTCGAAGGAGTCGGATCGTTTCAGGTTCACCGCCGCTCAGCTCTGGAACACCAGCACCCGCGCCTCCAGCGACCGCGAGTCGTTCTACCTGGCCACCCGCCCCGCCAGCCAGGACAGCAACAAGCTGAACCTGGGCGGCGTCGATGCGCAGTGGACGCCCGGCCTGTCCACCAGCTACTACTTCGCCCAGCTCGAGGACATCTACGACCAGCACTACGTCGGCGCCAACTTCAAGCAACCAGTGGGCGAGAACACCGCGCTGCTCGGCACCCTGAGCTACTTCCACAACGAGGAATCAGGGCAGGCGCTGGCCGGGCGTATCGACAACCGCGCCTACGGCGCACGGCTCGGCGCGAAGCACGGCGGCCACACGCTCTCGGCCACCTACCAGCGCATGCTTGGCGAAGACATGTTCCCCATGCTGCTGGGCAACACCCCGCAGCCGTACCTGGTCAACTGGGTCACCAATGGTGGTTTCTTCTGGGCCCAGGAACGCTCCTACCAGCTGCGCTACGACTACGACTTCGCCAGCCTCGGCCTGCCAGGCCTGACCCTGATGACGCGCTACACCAAAGGCACCGACATCGCGCGGCCGGGGCAGGGCGACGGCCACGAGTACGAGCGCGATAGCGATATCGGCTACACGATCCAGAGCGGACCGCTGAAGACGCTGTCGTTCCTGATGCGCACCTCCACGGTCCGCAGCAGCTACTCCAGCAATTACGACGAGGTGCGCTTCATCACCAGCTATCCGCTGGCGTTCTGAACCCCGGAAATGCGGAAGCCCCCTGGCGGGGCTTTCGTCTGTTACTCGTCGTCGCCGCTGGCGGTCACGGCGCCCAGGCAACACAGGCGGTGCTCCTGCTCGCCGGAGTGCAGCACCCAACTCTCTTCGCCGGCCTGGTAGCGCGCCTCCATCACCTCGTTGTAGGTGAAGGCCCACTGGCGACGGTCACGGCCGTCGATGGATTCGATCAGCAGCACCACCTCTGCGCTGGCGAACGGCTGGTCCGCATGGGCGGCCGCATCGGCCTGGTCCAGCAGCGACTCGTTCAGCTCGAACTGCCAGGCGTGCAGACCGTCGATCAACAGCATGTCGGCGGTTTCCAGCTGATCCAGCAGGTAGGGAGTCGTGGTCATGGCGGGCACTCGGCAATGGGCAGGCCATCATCATAGAGCAAAACCCATTGCCGGCCCTCCTCTCCTCCTAATCAGCCAGTGCTGCCAGCACGCCACGCAGCCGCTCGACAGTGGCCGGAGCGCAGGGCTGCATCGGCTCGCGCAGTTCATCGACGATCAGCCCTTGCAGAGCCAGCGCCGCCTTGACCGCCGCGGGGTTGGGCTCGGCGAACGCGGCCTGGATCCACGGCAGCAGGCGGAAGAAGGTCGCCCGCGCGCCTGCCAGGTCGCCCGACTCCACCTGACGCTGCATCCGCACATAAAGATCGGCACGCACATGGGCGGATGCGGAAATCGCCCCGGCCCCGCCCTGGCAGAGGTTGTTGAAGATCTGCAGGTCCTCGCCCGTCAGCACCTCGACCTGGCCATCGGCGATCAAGGCCAGGGTGGTCTCCAGGTCGCCGCCGCAATCCTTGATCGCGGCAATGCGCGGATGGCGCACGATGCGCCGCAGGGTTTCGCGCTCGATGCGCACGCCGGTGCGGTAGGGAATGTCGTAAAGCACCACCGGCACACTGGCGGCATCGGCAACGGCCTGGAAGAACGACTCCAGGCCCGCCTGCGACGGCCGGATGTAGTACGGAGCCGGCACCAGCAGACCGGCCAGCGGACGACGCTGGATCTCCTGCTGGAAAGCCAGCAGCTCGCGCAGGTTGTTGCCCGCCAGGCCCATGATCACCTGCTGCGGCGGTACCCACTGCAACACGGCATCGAGGACGGCGAGCTGCTCCTCATGGCTCAGTGCCGCTGCCTCCCCGGTGGTGCCGCAGACCACGAAGCCGGCAACGCCGTCTTCCAGCAGCCGGGCGACCAGGGTGTGCAGTGCGGCGAAGTCGACTTCCCCGGCACGGAAGGGCGTGGCCAGGGCCACCCAGATTCCTCGAAACGTAGACATGCAAAAACTCCTTGTGGCTGACCGTCTGGTCGCCGTCAGGGAGGGATGCGGGAATCAAGCGGGGGGTGTTCCAGACCGTGCGCCTTGTGTCCTGTCAGCCCATCTGACGGGACAGCACGCCCCGGTCAAATGAGCGACTGTTTCTTCGATTTCTTGGCAATCACGACGCATGCGCCGGCCTGGGCAGAAAAGCCCGGAAGCGGCAGCGAGGAGTCGAGGTTGGCAAGCATGGGCAATTGGCGTGTGGGAAATCAGGCCACCGATACTGCGCAAGGTCCTAGGCGCCTGTCAACCGTGTCCTAGGGTCTATGCTGGTTCGACCACCTTGCAGCCGGGGGAGACTCGACAGATGAAAGATCGCGAACTGGGCCAGTCCGGACTGGTCATTCCACCCCTGGTGTTCGGCGGCAATGTGTTCGGCTGGTCGGCGGACGAAGCCACCTCCTTCCGCCTGCTGGATGCGATTGTCGACGCCGGGATCACCTGCATCGACACGGCCGACGTGTATTCGCGCTGGGTGGAGGGACACGTCGGCGGCGAGTCGGAAGCCCTGATCGGCAAGTGGCTGAAGAAGACCGGCAAGCGCAACCAGGTGCAGATCGCCACCAAGGTCGGTATGGACATGGGCAATGGCCACAAGGGCCTGTCGGCGGTGTACATCGAGCAAGCCCTGGAACGCTCGCTCAGGCGCCTGCAGACGGACTACATCGATCTCTACCAGGCCCACTGCGACGATCCGCATACCTCCCTGGAGGAAACCATGGGCGCCTTCGCCGAGGCCGTGGAGAACGGCAAGGTGCGCGTGATCGGTGCCTCCAACCTCGATGCCCGGCGCCTGCGCGAGGCGCATGCCGTCTGCGACCACCTGAAGCTGCCGCATTACCAGAGCCTGCAGCCCAACTACAACCTCTACGACCGCGCCAACTATGAGACCAACCTGGAACCGACGGTGCAGCAGCTGGGGCTCGGGGTGATCAGCTTCTACTCCCTGGCGGCGGGCTTTCTCACCGGCAAGTACCGCAGCGGGGCCGACCTGAACAAGAGCAGCGTGCGTGGCTACAAGGTGAAGAACTTCATGAACGCGCGCGGCTTCGCCATCATCGATGCGCTGGAAGAAGTGGCCGGAGAGCTGAACGCGACGCCAACGCAGGTCGCCCTGGCCTGGCTGATAGCGCGGCCGAGCATCACCGCGCCGATCGCCAGTGCGTCGAAGCTGGAGCAGTTGCCGGACCTGATCGCGGCGGTGGACCTGAAGCTCAGTGACGAGGCGATCCAGCGACTGAATACCGCCAGCGCGTATTGATAACGCTCCCTGTAGGAGCGCGCCATGCGCGCGATCGCGGGCATGGCCCGCTCCTACAGGGCAGCTCCGCTACGGCCTGTTGAGCGGGGAGGAAACATCGCGGACGGAGTCCGCTCCTACGGGGCATGACGCTTTCGTAGGAGCGGACTCCGTCCGCGATTGGCATCCGGTTAACTTCGGATCTCGAACTCGTCCGCGTCGAGATAGGCCGGGAAGCGCTCGCGGTAGGCCGCCAGCTCCCCCGCGCTCAGGGCAACATGGAACACACCGTCCGCACTGCCGGCTGCCAGCAGGTTGTCGCCCTGGAAGTCCAGCACCTGGCTGTCGCCGGAATAGGCGTGACCCTTGCCGTCCTCGCCCACCCGGTTGACTGCCGCGACGTAGCAGAGGTTTTCGATGGCCCGTGCCGGCAGCAGACGGTTCCAGTGTTGGCGACGCGCGGCCGGCCAGTTGGCGGTGTAGAGCAGCAGGTCGGTGTCCTGGGCATCGCGGCTCCACACCGGGAAGCGCAGGTCGTAGCAGACCAGAGGGCGAATCCGCCAGCCCTTCCACTCCAGCAGCACCTGCTGCTCGCCCGGTGTGTAGTGCTTGTGCTCGCCGGCCATGCGGAACAGGTGGCGCTTGTCGTAGTGCTTCACCTCGCCGTCCGGGCGAGCCCAGAGCAGGCGGTTGCGATGGCTGCCATCGGCGGCGCGAATGATCACGCTGCCGCAGACCACGGCGTCGAGCTTCGCGGCCTGCCCACGCAGCCAGGCGTAGGTCTCGCCCTCCTCTGCCTCGGCCAGCGTCTCGGAGTCCATGGAAAAGCCGGTGGTGAACATCTCCGGCAGGATCACCACGTCCGCACCACGGGCGCTTTCCAGCAGCGCGTCGAAGCGCTCGCGGTTGGCCCTGGCGTCGTGCCAGACCAGCGTGGTCTGCACCAGGGCCAGCTTCAGGTCGGGCAGTTGGCTCAGATCGCGCATAGTCTTTCCGCCGCCTGGCGCAGCGTCTCCTCTTTCTTGGCGAAGCAGAAGCGCACCAGGCGCATGTCCGCCGGGGGCTGCTGGTAGAACACCGAGACCGGGATGGCGGCCACGCCGTGCTCGCGGGTCAGCCATTCGGACATGGCGACGTCGTCCAGGTCCGGACGAATCGCCGAGTAATCGACCACCTGGAAGTAGGTGCCGGCGGCACGCTGGAAGCGGAAGCGCGAGCTTTCCAGCAGGTCGCAGAACAGGTCGCGCTTGGCCTGGTAGAAGCCCGGCAGCTCGTGCAGGTGCTCGGGGTGCGCGGCCATGAAGTCGGCCAGCGCCCACTGCAGCGGGGTCACGCCACAGAAGTTCACATACTGGTGGATCTTGCGCATTTCCGCCGACAGCGCCGGCGGCGCCACTACGTAGCCAGTCTTCCAGCCGGTGACGTGGTAGGTCTTGCCGAAGGAGCTGATCACGAAGGCGCGCGGGTACAGTTCGTCGTGGGCCAGCACACTGGCATGCTGCACGCCGTCATAGATCAGGTGCTCGTAGACCTCGTCGCTGATGACATAGATCTCGCGGTCGCGGATCAACGCGGCCAGGCGGTCCAGGTCGGCTCGGTCGATCAGCGCGCCGCTGGGATTGTGCGGGCTGTTGAGGAAGATCAGGCGGGTGCGCGGCGTGATGGCGTCAGCCATGCGCTGCCAGTCGATGCGGAAGTCCGGCAGGCTCAGCGGCACATGCACGCAACGGCCGCCGGCAAGCTCCACCGAGGGCTCATAGCTGTCGTAGCAGGGATCGAGGACGATGGCCTCGTCGCCCGGGCGGATCAGCGCCTGCACCGCGCAGAAAATCCCTTCGGTCGCGCCCGGGACGATGGTCACCTCGGCATCGGCGCTGACCTTGCGGCCATAGAAACTGGCGACCTTGGCAGCGACCTGTTCGCGCAGGGCCGGCAGGCCGGTCATCGGGCTGTACTGGTTGTGCCCGACCATCACGTGGCGGGCGACGGCTTCGAGCAATGGCGCGGGGCTGTCGAAGTCGGGGAAACCCTGGGAGAGGTTCAGCGCACCGCATTCGGCGGCGAGCTGGGACATGCGGGTGAAGATGGTGGTGCCGACGTTCGGCAGTTTGCTGGTGAGCATGGCGTGACTACAGGCTGCGGGCGATGAGAGGGAGGCCCTACTCTATCGCCTACAGCCTTACGCCTGAAGTCCGACAGCGTTATTTACGCTTGTCTTTCTTCTTCTTCTCGGCCTTCTTGTGGTGCGACATCAGCCGGCGCTTCTTGTTGACCTGGCGCTCGGTGAGCTGGGTCTTCTTGCCCTCGAACGGGTTGTCGCCGCCCTTGTACTCGATGCGGATCGGCGTACCGACCAGCTTCAGCACACGGCGGTAGGTCTTCTCCAGATAACGCGTGTAGGCCTTGGGCACCGCGTCCACCTGATTACCGTGGATCACGATCAGCGGCGGGTTTGCACCGCCCAGGTGCGCATAGCGCAGCTTGATGCGACGACCGTTGACCATCGGCGGCTGGTGCACCTGGATGGCGTCTTCGAGGATCTGCGTGAGCTTGCTGGTGGGCCAGCGGGTCACGGCGGAACGGAAGGAGTCCTGTACCGACTTGTACAGGTGGCCGACGCCGGTGCCGTGCAGCGCGGAGATGAAGTGGATGTCGGCGAAGTCGGCGAACATCAGCCGGCGTTCGAGTTCGGTCTTCACGTACTCGCGCTCGGCCGACTCCATGCCGTCCCACTTGTTCAGCGCGATGACCAGCGCACGGCCGGTCTCCAGCACGAAGCCGAGCAGGTTGAGGTCATGCTCGACCACGCCTTCGCGGGCGTCCATGACGAAGATGACCACGTTGGCGTCCTGGATCGCCTGCAGGGTCTTCACCACGGAGAACTTTTCCACCGCCTCGAAGATCTTGCCGCGACGGCGCACGCCGGCGGTGTCGATCAGGGTGTACTTCTCTTCGTTGCGCTCGAAGGGGATGTAGATGCTGTCGCGGGTGGTGCCGGCCTGGTCGTACACGATCACCCGTTCTTCACCAAGCATGCGGTTGACCAGGGTGGATTTGCCAACGTTGGGGCGGCCGATGATGGCGATCTTGATGCCATCCTTCTCGCTCGGGCCGGGGATGCGCTTGGCTTCCTGGCCCTCGGCGACCTCTTCCAGCTCGCTCGGCAGGTCGTTGTCTTCCGGCGCCTCGGGCTCGGGCGCGAACATCTCGCCCAGGGCTTCCTGCAGCATCTGGGTGATGCCACGGCCGTGGGCGGCGGCGATCGGGATCGCGTGGCCCAGCGCCAGCGGGCTGAACTCGGCGCGGGCGATGTCCGGATCGACAGTATCGACCTTGTTGGCCACCAGGAAGCTGCGCTTGTTCTTCTTGCGCAGGTGCTCGGCGATCATCTCGTCGGCGGCGGTGAGGCCGGCGCGGGAGTCGACCATGAACAGGACGGCGTCGGCCTCTTCGATGGCTTGCAGCGACTGCTCGGCCATCTTGGCGTCGATACCCTCTTCGTCACCGGAGATACCGCCGGTATCGATGACGATGAATTTCTTGCCCTGCCACTTGGCCTCGCCGTACTGGCGGTCACGGGTGAGCCCTGCGTACTCGGCGACGATGGCGTCACGGGTGCGGGTCAGGCGGTTGAACAGGGTGGACTTGCCGACGTTCGGGCGGCCCACCAGGGCTATTACGGGAACCATGCGGCTCTCCAGGAAATTTGAATTTCAGAGGCTGTCCACGATCTCGCGAGCTAGAGCGGAACAAGGCGAAATCAGCCGAAAAAGCGCAGTTTACGCAATGTAAATGAGCATTTTGAGGCTAATTTCAACGCAGTTCCGCCGACGCGCAGCAGATCGTGGCCAGACTCCCAGAAAACACGACGGCCGCTGCCGTGAAGACGGCAGCGGCCGGCAGTAACACTCAGCTTAGCGGAGCGTGTAGGCGACCAGCTTGCCGCTGTTGCCGAACACGTACATCCAGTTGCCGACCACCAGCGGGCGAACCCGTACACCGTCGCCGTCGACCTTCTCGCGGCCCACGAAACGACCGTCCACCTGGCTCAGCAGGTGCACGTAACCTTCCAGGTCACCGACCACCACGTTGCTCGAGAACACGGCCGGAGCGGACAGTTGGCGGCGAGCCAGGGCATCGTTGCTCCACAGCGAGGACGAGCCGCGGGAATCCAGGCTTTCCACAGTGCCGGTGGCCTGGCTGATGAACACGCTGCCGGTACCTTCGGCAACGCCGACGTAGCTGGAGGCTTCACGCTGCCAGAGTACACGGCCGGTGCTCTCGTCCAGCGCCGCGGCACGGCCCTGGTAGCTGGCGACATAAAGCACGCCATCGGCCAGCAGCAGGCCGCCGTCGATATCGACCACGCGGTCCAGTTCGGAACGGCCCTGCGGGATGGCCACACGCTGCTCCCACACCGGAAGACCACGCTGCACGTCCACGGCGACGACCTTGCCGCTGGCGAGACCCGCCAGCGCCAGACGGCCATCGATCAGCGGAGCGCCAGTGCCACGCAGGGTCAGCACCGGTACGGTGCCTTCATAGAGCCAACGCTGGTTGCCGGTTGCAGCATCGAAGGCGACCAGTTTGTCGTCCTGGGTCTGCACCACCACCACGTCGCCGTTGGTGGCCGGGGCGGCCAGCACTTCGCTGGTGACCTTGGCGCGCCACTTCTGCTCGCCGCTGCCGGCGTCCAGGACGATCACGTCGCCCCGCATGGTGCCCAGCAGGACCAGCCCGTTGCCTACGCCAACGGCGCCGGAAATCGGCAGGTCGAGATCCTTTTTCCACAGTACGTCGCCGCTTTCGCGCTGGATCGCCATGACCCGGCCTTCGGCGGACGCGGCGTAGATGGTCTGGCCATCCACTGCCGGTTCGAGCAGGTTGTACAGCTCGCCCTGGCCGTCACCGACCGAACGGCTCCATTGCTTCTCCAGACGGACCTCTTCCTTGAAATCGGTGAGCTCCGCCGGTGGCAGTTCTTTCTTGCTGTTGCTGCTGCAGCCCACGGCCAACAGGGTCAGCGCGAGCAGCGCGGCATGTTTCCAGCGCAGCATGTCAGGCGTCTCCCTTGGCCAGGTCGTCGAGCTTCATCTGCAGGGCGCCGACGGCGGCGTCTTCCGGCAGAGCGGCCTTGGCCTTCTCGTAGGCGCTGCGCGCCTCGTCGTCACGCTTGAGCTGGACCAGCAGGTCGCCGCGCAGTTCTTCGCGAGTGGCAACGTAAGCCTTGTCGACGCTGCCGTCGAGCAGCTTCAGGCCTTCCTCGGCCTTGCCCTGGGCGCTCAGCACACGGGCCAGGCGCTGGCGAGCCAGCTCACCGAGGGTGACGTCCACCGGCTTGTCGACGATGGCCTTGAGTTCCAGAACGGCGTCGTCCAGCTTGCCGCTGTCCACCGCGACCTTGGCGACGAACAGGCGGCCATACTGGGAGTACGGGGTGCCGGCGTATTCGCTGGTCAGCTTGTTGGCCAGCTCGGCGACCTTGGCGGTATCCGGTTTGCCGGCGGGATTCAGGGCGGTTTCCAGCAGGGCCTGGTAGATCACCGAGGCACCCTGGGCCTGATTGTTCTGGTACTTCTTCCAGGCCTGCCAGCCGAACACCACCACCAGCGCCAGAGCGGCACCGGTCAGCAGGGGCATGCCGTTGCGCTGCCACCAGTCCTTGATGTCCGCCAGTTGTTCTTCTTCGGTACGCGTACTCACCCCAATACTCCTATCCGCTCGGTTCTCAAGCCTGCTTGAGGCAGGCTGCCAGGTGCTCGGGCAGAGCGTCCCAGGCGATGTTCTGTTGTTCGCCCTCGCCACGCAGGGGCTTGAAACCTACCACGCGGTTGGCCAGTTCGTCGTCACCCAGAATCATTGCGAACTGTGCACCGCTCTTGTCGGCCTTCTTGAACTGGCTCTTGAAGCTGCCACCGCCGGCATTGACCAGCAGGCGCACGCCGGGGATGGCGTCACGCAGGCGCTCGGCCAGGCTCAGGCCGGCGAGCTCGGCCGCCTCCCCAAAGGCGCAGAGGTAGAGGTCAGCCGGACGGCTGAGTTCCTCGGGCACCAGGCCCAGGGTTTCCAGCAGCAGCACCAGGCGCTCGACGCCCATGGCGAAGCCTACGCCCGGCGTCGGCTTGCCGCCGAACTGGCTGACCAGGCCGTCGTAGCGGCCCCCGCCGCACACGGTGCCCTGGGAGCCGAGCTTCTCGGTGACCCACTCGAACGCGGTACGGCAGTAGTAGTCCAGGCCACGCACCAGTTTCTGGTTGATCTCGTAGCGCAGGCCGACCGCATCCAGGCGCGCCTTCAGGCCCTCGAAGTGGGCGAGCGACTCTTCGTCCAGGTAGTCGTGCAGGGTCGGCGCGCCGACCAGCAGGGCCTGGGTGCTTTCCACCTTGCTGTCGAGGATACGCAGCGGGTTGGTGGTCATGCGACGCTGGCTATCTTCGTCGAGCTGGTCGAAGCGATCCTGGAGATAGGCGACCAGCGCGTCACGGTAGCGCGCGCGGGCTTCGCTGGAACCCAGGGTGTTGAGCTGCAGGGTCACGGCATCGGCCATGCCCAGCTTCTGCCACAGCCGCCAGGTGAGGATGATCAGCTCGGCGTCGATGTCCGGGCCGGGCAGGTTGAAGACTTCCACGCCGATCTGGTGGAACTGGCGGTAGCGGCCCTTCTGCGGCTTCTCGTAGCGGAACATCGGGCCGGTGTACCAGAGCTTCTGCACCTGGCCACCACCGGAAAGACCATGTTCGAGCACGGCGCGCACGCAGCCAGCGGTACCTTCCGGACGCATGGTGAGGGATTCGCCGTTGCGATCGAGGAAGGTGTACATCTCCTTGTCGACCACGTCGGTGCCTTCGCCGATGCCGCGGGCGAAGAGTTCGGTGAACTCCAGTATCGGCATGCGGATTTCTTTGTAGCCGTAGCCATCGAGCAGCTCGGCAAAGGTACTTTCCAGATAGCGCCAGGCCGGAGTCTGCTCCGGCAGGATGTCGTTCATGCCACGGATGGCTTGCAGGGACTTGCTCACGTAGGGTCCTTGTTGCGGTCAGCCGCGCACGATCAGTGCGGCGTCGGCCTCGGCCTTCTCGGCCGCTTTTTCGCGGATCAGCCGTTCCAGCTCATCCACCAGGTTTTCGTTCTGCAGCTTCTGCGCCGGCTTGCCGTCGATGTAGATCAGGTTGCTCGGCGTGCCGCCGGTGAGGCCGATGTGGGCCTCCTTGGCTTCGCCGGGGCCGTTGACCACGCAGCCGATCACAGCGACGTCCAGCGGAACCAGCAGATCCTCCAGACGGCTTTCCAGGTCGTTCATGGTCTTCACCACATCGAAGTTCTGCCGCGAGCAGCTCGGGCAGGCGATGAAGTTGATGCCACGGGAGCGCAGGCGCAGCGACTTGAGGATGTCGAAGCCGACCTTGATCTCTTCCACCGGGTCGGCGGCAAGCGAGATGCGGATGGTGTCGCCGATACCTTCGGCGAGCAGCATGCCCAGGCCCACGGCGGACTTCACGGTGCCCGAACGCAGGCCACCGGCTTCGGTGATGCCCAAATGCAGGGGTTGCTCGATTTCCTTGGCCAGCAGGCGGTAGGCGGCCACCGCCATGAACACGTCGGAGGCCTTCACGCTGACCTTGAAGTTCTGGAAGTCCAGGCGCTGGAGGTGATCCACGTGACGCATGGCCGATTCCAGCAGGGCTTCCGGGGTCGGCTCGCCGTACTTCTTCTGCAGGTCCTTCTCCAGGGAACCGGCATTGACGCCGATCCGGATCGGGATATTGCGATCGCGGGCGGCATCCACCACGGCTTTCACCCGGTCTTCGCGACCGATATTGCCCGGGTTGATACGCAGGCAGTCGACGCCCAGCTCGGCTACGCGCAAGGCGATCTTGTAGTCGAAGTGGATGTCGGCGACCAGCGGAACCTTGACCTGCTGCTTGATCTTGCCGAAGGCCTCGGCGGCGTCCATGTCCGGCACGGAGACGCGCACGATGTCGGCGCCGGCGTCTTCCAGGCGACGGATCTGGGCCACGGTGGCGGCCACATCCAGGGTATCGGTGTTGGTCATGCTCTGCACGGCGATGGGGGCATCCCCACCCACCGGCACGTTACCCACCCAGATCTTGCGGGACGGGCGACGTTTGATCGGAGACTCGCAATGCATCTTACTGTCCACCCAACGTCAGGCGCGCGGTACCGCCGCGCGCCGGTGTCACTTCGACCGGCTGGCCGTTGTAGCTGACCTGCGCACCGCGGGCAAAGCCCAGGCGCAGCTGAACCGGAGCCTTGGCTGCCAGCTCCAGGGTGTCACCCTTGCGCTTGAGCGAGCCAAACAGGACCTTGCCATCGGCATCGGTGACCTGGGTCCAGCAGTCCTCGGTGAACTGGATCTTGACCACACCCTGGCCGGCGGCGGCAACTACTGGAGCGGCAACCGGGGCCGTCGGAGCAGCCGGCGCGGCTTCCACCGGGGCAGCCGGCGCGGCAGGGACGGCCGGTTGCTGGGCGGCGGGTTGCTGCACGGGCGCGGCCGGAGCAGCCTCGGTGGCGACAGGCGCCCCAGGAACTGCCGGAGCGGCGGCAACCGGCGGCGTGCCCTCGGCCGGAGCCTCGGTAGCCGCGTTATCACCGGCCGGTTCGGCAGGCACGGTCGAGGGGTTGGCCTGATCTTCGGCAACCGCCTGGTCTTCCGGCTCGTCGAGGGTATGGATTTCGGTGGTGCCGTCGGCGCTCTCGACCTCGACATGTTCCATGTTCAGGCTGCCGCTTTCGGCGGTGCGGGCAGCACGCTCCTGCCACCAGAAGTAGCCAAAGCCGATCAGCAGGGCGAGCAGCACCAGGCTGAACAGACGCAGCAGGTTGCGCGACAGGCGTACCGGCTCGACCACTCGGCCGAGGCTGTGCACGTTGCTGCCGGTGGCGTCGGTGCCGGTGTACTGGTCGAATGCCTGGACCATCTGCCCCTGGTCCATGCCCAGCAGCTTGGCGTAGGCGCGGACGTAGCCACGGGCGAAGGTGTGGCCCGGCAACTGGTCGAAAGAGCCCTGCTCCAACTGGCGCAGGGAGTGCTCGGTCAGGTTCAGCTGGCCCGCAACCTGGGCAACGCTCCAACCTTTGTTTTCGCGCGCCTGGCGCAGGGTGTCGCCAGGGTTGGCGCGGGTCGTGCCGATGACATCGGACTGCGACGTACTCATCATTTATCCGCCTGGTATGCCTGGTATTCAGGAGAAGCGGGATACAGGCGCTTGAGTTGCAGCCCGTAGCTGGCAGCGGTATCCCGGTCGTCGAAAATCTTCGCCAGTCGAATGCCCAGCAGCAGGCTGCGCGCGGTCTGCGGGCCCTGCTTGAGGTATTCCTGGTAGTAGGCTCGCGCAGGAACGTACTGACGATCCTGGTAATTGAGTTCGGCCATCTCGATCAGCGCGCTGGGCTGATTGCGATTGAGGCGAATGGCCTTCTCGAAATATTCCTTGGCCTGCTCGCGCTGCTTGAGCTGCAGGCTGACCAGCCCGAGGTTCTCGAAGATGCGCGAACGCTCGGGATACAGGCCATCCTCGGCGGCCTTCATGTAGACGTCGTAGGCTTCCTTGTAGCGTTTCTGCTCGAACAGGAAGCCGCCGTAGTTGTTCAGGATGCGCGCATCGTCCGAACGGGACGAAAGCGCCTTGCGGTATTCGGTCTCGGCCAGCTGCGGCTCCATCTCGGTCTGGTAGACCGCAGCCAGTGCAGCGTGAGCGTCGGCACTCGACGGGTCCAGTTCCAGCGCCTGGCGCAGCGGGACCTTGGCCTGCTCGGCATTGCCACCGCGCAGGTAGCCGATACCCAGCTGGACGTAGGCATCACGTGCCTCTTCCCGGCCCTTTTCGGTTTTCAGAGGATCCTGTTTACCAGACGTCACGCAACCCGTCAGCACGGTTGCCAACAGCATGAACAGCGCGGCGCGCAGGGTCATCGGAATCCTCCCCAGGTCAGTTTCGATCGGCGGCGTTCGACGCCTGCTCATTTTCCGTCGCCAGCTGGCGGACGGCGATATAGCGTTCGCTGCGGCGGGTGCGGTCCATCACCTGGCCCACCAGTTGACCACAGGCAGCATCGATGTCGTCACCACGGGTGGTACGCACCGTTACATTGAAGCCGCCTTTGTGCAGCATGTCCTGGAAACGGCGGATGGCGTTGTTGCTCGGCCGCTCGTAACCCGAATGCGGGAACGGATTAAACGGAATCAGGTTGATCTTGCAAGGGAAATCCTTGAGCAATGCGATCAGTTGCTCGGCATGCTCGGGCTGGTCGTTGACGTTGGCCAGCAGGGTGTACTCGACGGTCAGCACGCGCTCCTTGCCCAGGCGCGTGATGTAGCGATAGCAGGCATCGAGCAGCATATCCAGCGGGTACTTCTTGTTGATCGGTACCAGCTTGTTGCGCAGTTCGTCGTTCGGTGCGTGCAGCGACAGGGCCAGGGACACGTCGGTCACCTCGGCGAGCTTGTCGATCATCGGCACCACGCCGGAGGTGGAGAGGGTCACCTTGCGCTTGGAAATGCCGTAGCCGAGGTCTTCCATCATGATGCTCATGGCGCTCACGACGTTGTCGAAGTTCAGCAGCGGCTCGCCCATGCCCATCATCACCACGTTGGTGATGGCACGGTCGATCTTGCCCGGGACGGTCCCGAACGATTGGTTGGCGATCCACACCTGGCCGATGATCTCGGCGGAGGTCAGGTCGCTGTTGAAGCCTTGCTTGCCGGTGGAGCAGAAGCTGCAGTCCAGCGCGCAACCGGC
The DNA here is from genome assembly GCF_050474425.1 of Pseudomonas sp. B1-22. NCBI lineage: Bacteria > Pseudomonadati > Pseudomonadota > Gammaproteobacteria > Pseudomonadales > Pseudomonadaceae > Pseudomonas > Pseudomonas sp. B1-22. The sequence continues at coordinate 778,545 of NZ_JBCHVH010000002.1, forward strand.
CTGGGACGACACGCACAGGGTGCCGCGGCCGCCTTGCGGGATGTACACGGTCTCGACGCAACTGCCCGAGGCCACGCGCACCACCCACTTGCGGGTACCGTCAGAGGAAATGTCCTGGCTGACGATCTCCGGGGGACGAATTTCGGCAACGGCCTTGAGCTTTTCGCGCAAGGCCTTGCCGACGTTCGTCATGGCGTCGAAATCGACGGCGCCAAAGTGGTGAATCCATTGCATCACCTGGCCGGCGCGGAAGCGCTTTTCACCGATGGACTCGAAGAATTCCTCGAGCTGGGGCTTGGTCATACCCAGCAGGTTGGCCTTTACAGCGGTATCAGCAGTCATGGATTCACCCTCGCTCATTCGCCGAAATCAGCGAATGCGCTCGCACACCTCGGTGCTGGAGAAGAAGTAAGCGATTTCGCGAGCAGCGGAAGCTTCCGAGTCGGAACCGTGTACGGCGTTCTCGTCGATGGAAACGGCGAAGTCGGCGCGGATGGTGCCGGCGTCGGCTTTCTTCGGATCGGTGGCGCCCATCAGCTCACGGTTGCGCAGGATGGCGTCTTCGCCTTCCAGAACCTGAACAACGACCGGACCGGAGGTCATGAAGGCAACCAGGTCCTTGAAGAAGGGACGCTCTTTGTGCTCGGCGTAGAAACCGCCAGCTTCGCGCTCGGACAGCTGAATCATCTTCGAAGCGACAACGCGCAGGCCGGCTTTTTCGAAGCGGGTCAGGATTTCGCCGATGACGTTCTTGGCAACAGCGTCGGGCTTGATGATGGAGAAGGTACGTTGCAGGGCCATGGAAATAACTCCGGAAAGCAAGGTTGGTAAAGCCAAGAAGCCCCTGGCGTTGGCCAGGAGCTCCTGTGATTCAAGGGTTTGCCGCGGGCGACGCCCGGCGGGCGGCGGCGCGGGACCGCCTCCGACTGCGCGGGGACGGCAGCTGAAGAAATTCCCTCGGGAATTTTTCGACAGCACACCTAAAGATAAAACCCGCGAATTATACGCGGGTTCATGACAAATGGGTACGCGGCAAGCGTGCCGCGCGCCCTCAGTCGAGCTCTTCGATCCAGGCGGCCTGGATGGCCTCCAGGACCTTTTCGCCGCCCCGGGAGGGATCGTCGCTGAATTCCGGCAATGCCAGCACCCAGCGGTGCAGATCGACGAAATTCACGTAGCGGGGATCGACATCCGGCTTGGATTCGGCCAGTTGGATGGCGATTTCGAGCACATCAACCCATTTCAGACTCATCGTTGGCGCTCCGCTCAGTGACCTTCGGAAACCTGGTTGATGGTGTACTTCGGAATCTCGACCACCAGATCCTCTTCACCCACCACGGCCTGGCAGGACAGGCGCGAATCCGGCTCAAGACCCCAGGCCTTGTCCAGCATGTCGTCCTCCAGCTCGTCGGAAGCCTCCATGGAATTGAAGCCTTCGCGCACGATGACGTGGCAGGTGGTGCAGGCGCAGGACATCTCGCAGGCGTGCTCGATCTCGATGCCGTTGCGCAGCGCCGCCTTCATGATGGTTTCGCCCGGCTGGGCCTCGATCACCGCACCTTCCGGGCAATGTTCGGCGTTCGGCAGAAATACGATCTGCGGCATCTTGGCTTATTCCTCGATTTCGTTGAGCCGGCGACCGGCCAGTGCAGCCTTGACGGTGGCGTCCATACGGCGCGCGGCAAAGGCGTCGGTCACCTGGGACAGGCGCTTGATCTGTTGTTCGATGGCGGCGGTGTCGCTGCCGGCGGCCAGCTCGCGCAGCGATTCCATGCTGGCGTCGATGGCCAGGCGTTCCTCGGCGTCGAGCAGGCGCTCGCCGTCAACGTCCAGCGCGGACTGCACGGCTTCCAGCAGACGCTGGGCCTCGACCTGCTGTTCGCGCAGGGCGCGGGCAGCCATGTCGTCACCGGCATACTGGAAGGAATCCTGCAGCATGCGGGCGATCTCGCCATCGGTCAGGCCGTAGGACGGCTTGACCTGGATGCTCGCCTCGACGCCCGAGGACAACTCGCGGGCGGAGACGCCCAGCAGGCCGTCGGCGTCGACCTGGAAGCTGACGCGAATCTTCGCCGCACCGGCCACCATCGGCGGAATGCCGCGCAGCTCGAAGCGCGCCAGGGACCGGCAGTCCTTGACCAGCTCACGCTCGCCTTGCAGCACGTGGATCATCATGGCCGTCTGGCCATCCTTGTAGGTGGTGAACTCCTGGGCGCGGGCCACCGGAATGGTGGTGTTGCGCGGGATCACCTTCTCCATCAGCCCACCCATGGTTTCCAGGCCAAGCGACAGAGGGATTACGTCCAGCAGCAGCAGCTCTTCGCCGCGCTTGTTGCCAGCCAGGGCATCGGCCTGGATGGCGGCGCCGATGGCGACCACCTGGTCCGGGTCGATATCGGTCAGCGGCTCGCGGCCGAACAGCTCGCCCACCAGCTCGCGCACGCGCGGCACGCGAGTGGAGCCGCCAACCATGACCACGGCGCTGACCTCTTCCAGCTCCACGCCGGAGTCACGCACGGCGCGGCGGCAAGCCTTGAGGCTGCGCTGGATCAGCGGATCGATCAGCGATTCCATGTGCGAGCGACTCAGCTCGCCACTCCAGCCTTCGTAGGCCACCGCAACACTGGCACTGTCGGTAAGGGCTTCCTTGGCGGCGCAGGCGGTCTGCAGCAGGCGGCGCTGGGCGCCCGGATCGAGATCGGCCGAGATACCCGACTGCTCGATGATCCAGCCGGCGATGGCATGGTCGAAGTCATCGCCGCCCAGGGCGCTGTCGCCACCGGTGGCCAGGACCTCGAAGACCCCGCGGGTCAGGCGCAGGATGGAAATATCGAAGGTGCCGCCGCCCAGGTCGTAGATGGCGACCACGCCCTCAGCGTTCTTGTCCAGGCCATAGGCCACGGCGGCAGCAGTCGGCTCGTTGAGCAGGCGCAGCACGTGCAGGCCAGCCAGACGCGCCGCGTCCTTGGTAGCCTGGCGCTGGGCGTCGTCGAAATAGGCAGGCACAGTGATAACCGCACCGACCAGCTCGCCACCCAGGGTGGATTCGGCGCGCTGACGCAGGGTACGGAGGATTTCCGCCGAGACTTCCACCGGGCTCTTGGCGCCCTGGACGGTCTCGATGAACGGCATGTGCGACTCGCCCTGGGTGAAGCGGTACGGCAGCTGGCCACCGAGTTGCTTCACATCCTCCAGGCCACGACCCATCAGGCGCTTGACCGAGATGATGGAGTTCAGCGGGTCCTGGGCTGCGCCAAGGCGCACGCTCTCCCCCACCTCGACATGATCGGCGAGATAACGCACTGCCGACGGCAGAATGACCTCGCCGCGCTCATCGGGCAGAGGCGCGGCAACACCGCTGCGTACGGCAGCGACCAGGGAATTGGTAGTGCCCAGGTCGATCCCCACGGCCAGTCGACGCTGGTGTGGCTGGGGACTTTGTCCGGGCTCGGCGATCTGCAGTAGGGCCATGCGGTTTCTAATCAGGCTTATCGGGCGCGGCGCGGGCCACGCGGATTAATCGTCGAGTCGCTCTTCCAGTTGACGCACTTCCTGCGCCAGCTTGTCGAGGAACTGCATGCGCCGCACCAGGCGTTCAGCCAGGTCGCGGCGGGCGGCGTCATCCCAGCAGTCGGCGAACTCGGCATCCAGCTGGTGCTGGGCCGCTTTCAGCTGACGCTTGAAATACGCCACGCCATCGAGATCGGCGCTGTCCTGCAGGTCTTCCAGCTCCTCTCGCAGACGCATCTGCTGCAGGAGGAACTCCGGGTCCTGCACCGTGGCTTCGAGCGGCAACGCATTGCCGCGCAGGGCCAGCAGGTACAGGGCACGGCGCGGCGCGCTCTTCAGCGTCTGGTAGGCGTCGTTGAGCTCGGTGGCCTTTTCCATCGCCAGCCGCTGCTCGCGCTCGGAGGCATCGGCAAAGCGATCCGGATGAACGTTACGCACCAGCTCGCGGTAGCGATTGCCCAGGGCTTCCAGATCGATCCGGAAGTCCGGCTGCAGGTCGAACAGCGCGAAGTGACAGGGACTACCCACACCCGGCCTCAGACGTTGAAGCTTTCGCCGCAGCCACACTCACCGCGCACGTTCGGGTTGTTGAACTTGAAGCCCTCGTTGAGGCCTTCCTTGGTGAAGTCCAACTCGGTGCCGTCGAGGTATACCAGGCTTTTCGGGTCGATAATGACCTTCACGCCGTGGCTCTCGAACACCTGGTCCTCGGCTGCCAGTTCGTCGACGAACTCCAGCACGTAGGCCAGCCCGGAACACCCGGTGGTACGCACGCCAAGACGAATGCCCTCGCCCTTGCCGCGCCCTTCGAGGGAGCGGCGAACGTGGTTGGCGGCGGCTTCGGTCATGCTGATGGCCATGGGAACTCCTTACTCAACGATCGCGGATCAGAGAAGACCTTTCTTCTGCTTGTAGTCGCGCACGGCCGCCTTGATGGCGTCCTCGGCGAGTACCGAGCAGTGGATCTTCACCGGCGGCAGGGCCAGTTCTTCGGCGATCGTGGTGTTCTTGATGGATTCGGCTTCGTCCAGGGTCTTGCCCTTCATCCACTCGGTGGCGAGGGAGCTGGAGGCGATGGCCGAGCCGCAGCCGTAGGTCTTGAACTTGGCGTCTTCGATGACACCCTGCTCGTTGACCTTGATCTGCAGGCGCATCACGTCGCCGCAGGCCGGCGCGCCGACCATGCCGGTGCCGACGTCCGGGTCTTCGGCATTGAGCTTGCCGACGTTGCGCGGGTTTTCGTAGTGGTCGATGACCTTGTCACTGTAAGCCATGGCTAATCCTCACTTCTATGGGGCGGGTCAGTGGGCCTGCCATTCGACCTTGGACAGGTCGACGCCCTCTTTGTACATATCCCACAGCGGCGAGAGTTCACGCAGCTTGGAAACGGCTTCCACCACCTTATTGGCGGCATAGTCGACCTCTTCTTCAGTAGTGAAGCGGCCGAAGCTGAAACGGATGGAGCTGTGCGCCAGTTCGTCGTTGCGACCCAGGGCGCGGAGCACGTAGGACGGCTCCAGCGAGGCCGAGGTGCAGGCGGAACCGGACGATACGGCCAGGTCCTTGAGCGACATCATCAGCGACTCGCCCTCAACGTAGTTGAAGCTGACGTTGAGGATGTTCGGTGCGTAGGAAGTGGCGCTGCCGTTGACGTACAGCTCTTCCAGGCCCTGGACCTGATCGAAGAAGCGCTTGCGCAGGCCTTCGATGCGAGCCATTTCCTGGTGCATTTCTTCCTTGGCGATGCGGAAGGCTTCGCCCATGCCGACGATCTGGTGGGTCGCCAGGGTGCCCGAACGCATGCCGCGCTCGTGGCCGCCACCGTGCATCTGGGCTTCCAGGCGCACGCGCGGCTTGCGACGCACGTACAGCGCGCCCATGCCTTTGGGGCCATAGACCTTGTGGGCGGAGAAGGACATCAGGTCGACCTTGAGCTTTTCCAGGTCGATGTCGATCTTGCCGGCGGACTGGGCGGCGTCGACGTGCAGCAGGATGCCGCGGGCACGGGTCAGCTCGCCGATGGCGGCGATGTCGTTGACACTGCCGACTTCGTTGTTCACGTGCATGACCGACACCAGGATGGTGTCCTCACGCAGGGCGGACTCGACCATCGCCGGGGTGATGATGCCCTCGGGGGTCGGCTCCAGGTAGGTGATCTCGAAACCTTCGCGCTCCAGCTGGCGGCAGGTATCCAGGACCGCCTTGTGCTCGATCTTCGAGGTGACGATGTGCTTGCCCTTGGTCGCATAGAAGTGCGCGACGCCCTTGATGGCCAGGTTGTCGGACTCGGTGGCACCGGAGGTCCAGACGATCTCACGGGGGTCGGCATTGACCAGTTCGGCGACCTGGCGACGGGCGTTCTCGGCCGCTTCCTCGGCCTTCCAGCCGAAGACGTGGGAGCGCGAAGCCGGGTTGCCGAAATTGCCATCTACCAGGAGGCAGTCAGCCATTTTCTGAGCGACACGCGGGTCCACCGGGGTTGTGGCGGAGTAGTCGAGGTAAATCGGCAATTTCATCAGGTAACTCCTACAGGCGGGCGTTCGCTCAATCGATGGCGGACGCTTCAATCTTGTCGAGGCGCGGCGTCTTGCTGCCCGAGCAGCGGCGCTCGTCCTGGCGCTGGGCCACCTCTTGAACTTCGCGGCGCTCGACCAGGTCGGCCAGGCTGATGCCGCTGAGGAACTCGTGAATCTGCTGGCTGAGGTCGCACCACAGGTGGTGGGTCAGGCAGGTGTCGCCGGAGTGGCAGTCGCCCTGCCCCTGGCAACGGGTAGCGTCCACCGATTCGTTGACTGCATCGATCACCTGGGCGACATGGATGCCGGTCATGTCGCGGGACAGCTGGTAGCCGCCGCCCGGACCGCGCACGCTGACCACCAGGTTGCCACGGCGCAACTTGGCGAACAGCTGTTCCAGGTAGGACAGGGAAATGCCCTGGCGTTCGGAAATATCGGCGAGAGAAACCGGGCCACGCTGGGCGTGCAACGCCAGATCGAGCATGGCGGTGACGGCGTAGCGGCCTTTGGTGGTCAATCGCATGGGGAAATCCGGAAGAATCGCTGGTGTAGGGGAAGTATGCTCTTTTCCGACTATTTAGGTCAACTATAAGCCCTATTACTTTAGTCGGAATTAGCCAGCGAGGCGGCGCGGTATGTTAGCAGAGAGCCAGCGTCGGCGCATCACTGCGCCGACTTGCTGTCCTCGGTGTCTTTCACGCCGGCGAAGTCCTCTTCACGCAGAACGGGAAGATCTTTCGCACAGTAGTCGCTACCCAGCGCCGTCAGCGCCTTGCACATCCCCTCCAGGCGACCATCGACGGCCTGCAGGTGGTCGAGCAACTGACCAATGGCGCGCGCCACCGGGTCGGGCATGTCCTGACTGACGCCGTAGGCATCGAAGCCAAGCTTCTCGGCCATGGCCTGGCGCTTGGCGGCCTGGTCGGCATCGTCCTTCATGATGATCCGGCCAGGAATACCTACGACGGTAGCCCCTGGCGGCACCTCTTTCGTCACCACCGCGTTGGAGCCCACCTTGGCGCCGGCACCGACAGTGAACGGACCGAGCACCTTGGCGCCCGCCCCCACCACCACGCCGTCGGCCAGGGTGGGGTGACGCTTGCCCTTGTTCCAGCTGGTGCCACCCAGGGTCACGCCCTGGTAGATGGTCACGTCGTCACCGATCTCGGCGGTCTCGCCAATAACGATACCCAGGCCATGGTCGATGAAGAAACGACGACCGATCTTGGCGCCGGGGTGGATCTCGATACCGGTCATCCAGCGCCCGAAGTTGGACACCATGCGCGCCAGCCACTTCCAGCCGGACGTCCACAAGGCATGGGCCAGACGATGCAGCCACACCGCGTGCAGCCCCGGGTAGCAGGTGAGCACCTCGAAGGCATTGCGCGCCGCCGGGTCACGATGGAATACGCTCTGGATATCTTCGCGCACACGCTCAAACATCTTCATCACTCCGCTTGGAAAGCTCCCCACGGGCAGCTTTCTGTGTTTCGGTCAGAATACCCCGCAGGATATTCATCTCCAGCTTGCTGACACCGGCGCGGCCATACAGCCGACGCAGGCGCGACATCAAATGGCGCGGCTTCTGCGGATCGAGGAACTGGATATCCACCAGGGTCGATTCCAGGTGCGCGTAGAAGCGCTCCAGCTCATCCGAGGTCACCGGAATGCTGTTGAGCATGGCGGTGGATTCGACCTTCTCCTGCTTGGTCGGCTGGCCTTGCGCCGCCAACCAGGCCATGCGCACTTCATAGACCAGCACCTGCACTGCCGTCGCCAGGTTCAGCGAGCTGAACTCGGGATTGGCCGGGATATGCACATGGAATTGACATCGCTGCAATTCCTCGTTGGTCAGACCCGCGTATTCGCGACCGAACACCAGCGCCACCTCGCCGCCCTGCTGCACGTGCTGCAGGCTGGTGGTAGCGCACTCGCGGGGATCGAGCAGCGGCCAGGGAATGCGACGGTCGCGCGCACTGGTGCCGAGCACCAGGCTGCAGCCGGCCAGGGCATCTTCCAGGGTCGGCACGACCACGGCCGCATCGAGGATGTCATCGGCACCCGAAGCACGGGCACGCGCCTCGCCACTGGGGAAATCCATCGGATCGACCAGCACCAGGCGCGACAGGCCCATGTTCTTCATTGCACGGGCCGTACCGCCGATATTGCCGGGGTGACTGGTATTGACCAGCACCACGCGAATTCTGTCGAGCAACGCCAGCGACTCCACACAAAAGCGAAAAAGGGAGGGAATCCTACCGCAGCAGTGGGTCTTGCGCCACGCAGGCGACAGGTCGCTCTATGAGCGCCATGGTTTTCTGTTAGAATACTCGGCTTTCTTTAACGACCCAGGTGACCTCTCCATGCAGCCCATGCTGAATATCGCCCTGCGCGCCGCTCGCAGCGCCGGTGAACTGATCTTCCGCTCCATCGAACGCCTGGACACCCTCTCGGTCAACGAAAAAGAAGCCAAGGACTACGTCACCGAAGTCGACCGCGCTGCCGAGCTCTCCATCGTCACCGCCCTGCGCAAGGCCTACCCGAACCATGGGATCATGGGCGAAGAAGGCGGCATGCTCGAAGGCAGCGGCGAAGGCGCCGACTACCTGTGGATCATCGACCCGCTGGACGGCACCACCAACTTCATCCACGGCGTTCCGCACTTCGCCATCAGCATCGCCTGCAAATACCGCGGTCGCCTTGAGCACGCCGTGGTCCTCGACCCGATCCGTCAAGAAGAATTCACCGCCAGCCGTGGCCGTGGCGCCGCACTGAACGGCCGCCGCCTGCGCGTCAGCAACCGCAAGAGCCTGGAAGGCGCCCTGCTCGGCACCGGCTTCCCGTTCCGCGATAGCCAGATGGACAACCTGGACGCCTACCTGGGGATGTTCCGCAGCCTGGTCGGCCAGACCGCCGGCATCCGCCGCGCCGGTGCCGCCAGCCTGGACCTGGCCTACGTCGCCGCCGGCCGTTACGACGCCTTCTGGGAGTTCGGCCTGTCCGAGTGGGACATGGCAGCCGGCGCCCTGCTGATCCAGGAAGCGGGCGGCCTGGTGAGCGATTTCACCGGTGGCCACGAGTTCCTCGAGAAGGGCCAGATCGTCGCCGGCAACACCAAGTGCTTCAAGGCGCTGCTGACCAGCATCCAGCCGCACCTGCCGGCGTCGCTCAAGCGCTGAGTTTGAGCTGCGAATGAAAAAGCCCGGCAATGCCGGGCTTTTTTGTGCCTGCGAGAACGGTTTCCTTGCAGGAGCGAGCTTGCTCGCGAAGCTTTTTCATTTTGACGCTACGGCTCAGGGCGATTCGCGAGCAAGCTCGCCCCTACGAAAAGCAAGGCAAAGAAAAAGGCGCCCCATGGGCGCCTTTTTCGTTCACTCCTGGCGACTGCTTACTGCTGACCCAGGATCAGGCGACCGCTCTTGTCGACCGGAATCTGCGAACCCGGATCGCGATCCATGCGGACCTGGCCGGGCTTGCCGTCCAGCAGGTACTTCACGTCATAGCCGACGACCTTGTCGCTGGTGTCGTTGACGGTATTGCAGCGGGTTTCAGTGGTGGTGTAGGTGTCACGCTCCTGCATGCCCTCCTGCACCTTGTTACCGGCATAACCACCGCCGATGGCGCCCGCCACGGTGGCGATCTTGCGACCATTACCGCTGCCGATCTGGTTGCCCAGCAGGCCGCCGGCGATGGCGCCGATCGCCGTACCGGCAATCTGGTGGGTGTCCTTCACAGGACGCTGGTGAGTGACAGCGACGTCCTTGCAGACCTGGCGAGGCGTCTTGATGGTTTCCTTGACCGGCTGGACAGCGAGCACTTCGGCATATTGAGGGCCATGATCCACCAGCTTGTAGGTGGCCACGGCGCCACCGGCAGTCACGCCTATAGCGCCCAGCACGGTACCGATGAGCAACGACTTGTTCACATAAACCTCCTGGTCTTTCGTCTCGTTCGGGCTCTGCCCTTTACCTTGCCTTGGAGCAGTCCAATTGTAAGAAAGTTCCGGAAGATGCGCGGAACCTAGCCGACAAACGAAAACTCCCGCCGTAGCGGGAGTTTTCTCTGGATGCCTGGAAACGCTCTATTACGGGCGTTCGTCGGCTTCCTTACTCGGCGGCGGGATCAGGTCCTCGCTGGACAGATTCAGCCAGATCAGTACCACGTTGGCGATGTAGATCGACGAGTAGGTACCCGCCATCACACCGACGAACAGGGCGATGGAGAAGCCGAACAGGTTGTCGCCGCCGAAGAACAGCAGGGCGGCGATGGCCAGCAGGGTCGACACCGAGGTGGCGATGGTCCGCAGCAGGGTCTGGCTGGTCGAGATGTTGATGTTCTCGATCAGACTGGCCTTGCGCAGCACGCGGAAGTTCTCGCGCACGCGGTCGAAGATCACGATGGTGTCGTTCAGCGAGTAGCCCACCACCGCCAGCACCGCGGCCAGCACGGTCAGGTCGAAGGTGATCTGGAAGAACGACAGCACGCCCATCACGATGATGGCGTCGTGGATCAGCGAGAGAATCGCACCCAGGGCGAACTTCCACTGGAAGCGGAAGCCCACGTACAAAAGGATGCCGCCCAGCGCCAGGAGCATGCCGAGGCCGCCCTGGTCGCGCAGCTCTTCACCCACCTGCGGGCCGACGTACTCGACGCCATTCACTTTCGCCGGGTTGGAAGCATCGGCCTTCTGCAGCGCAGCGGCGACCTTCTTGCCCAGTTCCGGGTCCTCGCTGGGCATACGTACCAGCACATCGCGGGTATCGCCGAAGCTCTGCACCACGGCTTCGCCGAAACCGGCCGCGACCAGTTGCTCACGCACCTTGGCAAGGTCGGCAGACTGCTCGTAGGCCAGCTTGATCGACGTACCGCCGGTGAAGTCGAGGCCGAAGTTGATGCCCTTGACGAACCAGCTGCCGAGGGCGATCAGGGTCAGGATCAGGGTGCCGGCGAACGCAATGTTGCGAACGCCCATGAAGTTGATAGTACCGATCTTGATGTTCATCTCAGGCCCCTTAGATCCACAGCTTCTTGAAGTCGCGGCCGCCGAAGATCAGGTTGACCATCGCGCGGGTGACCAGGATGGCCGTGAACATCGAGGTAATAATGCCGAGGGACATGGTCACGGCGAAGCCCTTCACCGGGCCGGTGCCCATGGCGTAGAGGATGCCGCCGACCAGCAGCGAGGTCAGGTTGGCGTCGAGGATCGCGGTGAAGGCGCGATTGAAGCCTTCATGGATCGCCCGCTGCACGGACATGCCCGCCGCCAGTTCCTCGCGTATCCGCGAGAAGATCAGCACGTTGGCGTCCACCGCCATACCCATGGTCAGTACGATACCCGCGATGCCCGGCAGGGTCAGGGTCGCGCCGAGGATCGACATCAGCGCCACCAGCATGACCATGTTGAAGGCCAGAGCGACGGTGGCGATCACGCCGAAGAAGCGGTAAATGACGATGATGAACAGGGACACGAAGACCATGCCCCAGAGGGACGCATCGATACCCTTGGCGATGTTGTCCGCACCCAGGCTCGGGCCGATGGTACGTTCTTCGGCGAAGTACATCGGCGCAGCCAGGCCACCGGCACGCAGCAGCAGGGCCAGTTCCGAGGACTCGCCCGGAGCGTCCAGGCCGGTGATGCGGAACTGGTTGCCCAGCGGCGACTGGATGGTCGCCAGGCTGATGATCTTCTTCTCTTCCTTGAACGCCGGGACAGCAACATCCTGCTCGACGCCGTCAACCACCTGCTTGGTGTAGCGGGTGATCGGCTTCTGCTCGATGAACACCACCGCCATGCTGCGGCCAACGTTATTGCGGGTTGCGCGGTTCATCAGCTCGCCGCCGTGGCCATCCAGACGGATGTTCACCTGCGGGCGGCCGTTTTCGTCGAAGCTGGCGCTGGCGTCGGTGACCTGGTCACCGGTGATGATCACGCCACGCTCCAGGGTCGCCGGCGGACGGCGCGGCTCACGGAACTCGAAGGTCTCGGTGGCGGACTTGATCGCATCCGGCTCGGCGGCCAGACGGAACTCCAGGTTCGCGGTCTTGCCGAGGATACGCTTGGCTTCGGCAGTATCCTGCACGCCCGGCAGCTCGACCACGATGCGGTTGGCGCCCTGGCGCTGCACCAGCGGTTCGGAGACGCCCAGCTCGTTCACGCGGTTGCGGACGGTGGTGAGGTTCTGCTTGATCGAGTACTCACGGATTTCCGCCAGCTTGGCCGGGGTCATGCCCAGGCGCAGCACCTGCATGCCGGTGCGCTCGCTCTGGGTGACTTCGAAATCGCGGTAGTCCTTGGCGATGATGGACTTGGCCTTGTCCAGGTCGGCTTCTTCGGTGAAGCCCAGCTGGATGCCGCCATCCTGCGCCGGCAGGCTGCGGTAGCGCACGCGCTCCTTGCGCAGGGCGCTCTTGATCTCGCTTTCGTAGACCTTCATGCGGGCATCGACGGCCTTGTCCATGTCCACTTCCAGCAGGAAGTGCACACCACCGGACAGGTCGAGACCCAGCTTCATCGGGTGGGCGGCGATCGAGCGCAGCCAGTTCGGCGTGGTCTGCGCCAGGTTCAGAGCCACCACGTAGTCGTCACCCAGCGCGCGGCGGACGATGTCCTTGGCCGGAAGTTGATCTTCCTGCTTGACCAGGCGGATCAGGCCGCTGTTCTTGCCGAGGGAGCCCGCCTTGACGGCGATGCCCGCGTCGGTCAGCGCCTTGCTGGCCTTGTCCAGATCGGCCTGCGACACCTGCAGCGCGGTGCTCGCGCCGCTGATCTGCACGGCCGGGTCATCCGGGTAGAGGTTGGGTGCGGAATAGATGAAACCGACGGCCAGGACCGCCAGGATCAGCAGATACTTCCACAGGGGATACTTGTTGAGCATGACACCGCCCGTTATGACGCGGGGCGCATCATGCGCCCCGTCGATTGGGTTTCTGTTGGTTGGCTCAGATGGCCTTCAGCGTGCCTTTCGGCAGGGTCGCGGCAATCGCGCCCTTCTGGAACTTCAGCTCGACGCTGTCGGAGACTTCGACCACGACGAAATCGTCAGCGACCTTGGTCACCTTGCCGGCGATGCCAGCGGAAGTGACGACTTCGTCGCCCTTCTGCAGGCCGGCGATCAGGTTCTTGTGCTCCTTGGAACGCTTGGCCTGGGGACGCCAGATCATCAGGTAGAAGATGACCAGGAAACCGACCAGGAACACCCACTCGAAGCCGGTGCCAGCCGGGCCGGCAGCAGCGGCGGGGGCTGCAGCGTCAGCGAAGGCAGCGGGAATTAGAAAGCTCATTGGAAACTCCTGTCACAAAGCTTTTTCGATGAAAGGTCAGTCCGCCAGCGGCGGCGTGGGAAGGCCGCGCTTGGCGTAGAAGGCGTCGACAAAGTTCGCCAATGTACCCTGTTGGATTGCCTCGCGCAAACCAGCCATAAGCCGCTGATAATGCCGCAAGTTATGGATGGTATTGAGCATGCTGCCGAGCATTTCGCCGCACTTGTCCAGGTGGTAGAGATAGGCGCGGGAGAAGTGCTTGCAGGTGTAGCAATCGCAGGTCGGGTCCAGCGGCGATTCGTCGTGCTTGTGCACCGCGTTGCGGATCTTGATCACCCCGGTGTCAACGAAAAGGTGGCCATTGCGCGCGTTGCGGGTGGGCATGACGCAGTCGAACATGTCGATGCCCCGGCGCACACCTTCCACGAGGTCCTCGGGTTTGCCCACACCCATCAGGTAACGAGGTTTGTCAGCCGGCATGTGCGGCGGCAGGAAGTCCAGTACGCGGATCATCTCTTCCTTGGGCTCGCCCACCGACAGACCGCCGATGGCCAGGCCGTCGAAGCCGATTTCCTGCAGGCCTTCCAACGAGCGCATGCGCAGCTCTTCGTGCATGCCGCCCTGGACGATGCCGAACAGCGCCGACGGGCTGTCGCCGTGGGCGATCTTCGACCGCTTGGCCCAGCGCAGCGACAGCTCCATGGAACGCTTGGCAACGTCGAACTCCGCCGGGTACGGGGTGCACTCGTCGAAGATCATCACGATGTCCGAGCCCAGCGCGCGCTGCACGGCCATGGATTCTTCCGGGCCCATGAAGACCTTGGCGCCGTCCACCGGCGAGGCGAAGTAGACGCCCTCCTCCTTGATCTTGCGTAGCGCGCCCAGGCTGAACACCTGGAAGCCGCCCGAGTCGGTGAGGATCGGCCCCTTCCACTGCATGAAGTCATGCAGGTCGCCGTGCTTCTGGATCACCTCGGTGCCCGGGCGCAGCCACAGATGGAAGGTGTTGCCGAGAATGATCTGCGCGCCGATGCCTTCGATATCGTGGGGGAGCATGCCCTTCACGGTGCCGTAGGTGCCCACCGGCATGAACGCCGGGGTTTCCACGACGCCACGAGGGAAAGTCAGACGGCCGCGACGGGCCTTGCCCTCGGAGGCCAGCAGTTCGAATTTCATGAAACTCATGGATCAGTCCTCGGGGCCGCGCGGTGCCGGATTGCGGGTGATGAACATCGCGTCGCCGTAGCTGAAGAAGCGATAGCCCTGCTCCACCGCTGCCGCGTAGGCTGCCATGGTCTCCGGGTAGCCGGCGAAGGCCGAAACCAGCATCAGCAGCGTGGATTCGGGCAGGTGGAAATTGGTGACCAGGGCGTCGACCACATGGAAGGGCCGGCCCGGGAAGATGAAGATGTCGGTGTCGCCGCTGAACGGCTTGAGCACGCCATCGCGGGCAGCGCTCTCCAGCGAACGCACGCTGGTGGTACCCACGGCGACTACACGACCACCGCGCGCCTTGCAGGCGGCCACGGCGTCGACCACGTCCTGGCTGACTTCCAGCCATTCGTGATGCATGTGATGGTCTTCGATACGCTCGACCCGCACCGGCTGGAAGGTGCCGGCGCCCACGTGCAGGGTGACGAAGGCGGTCTCCACGCCCTTGGCGCGGATCGACTCCAGCAGCGCCTCGTCGAAGTGCAGGCCGGCCGTAGGCGCAGCCACGGCACCGGCGCGCTCGGCGTAGACGGTCTGGTAGCGCTCGCGATCCGAGTCTTCGTCCGGGCGATCGATATAGGGCGGCAGCGGCATGTGGCCGACGCGCTCCAGCAGCGGCAGCACCTCTTCGCTGAAACCCAGTTCGAACAGCGCATCATGGCGCTGCAGCATCTCGGCCTCGCCACCACCGTCGATGAGAATCTTCGAGCCCGGCTTGGGCGATTTGCTGGAACGCACATGGGCCAGCACACGATGGCTGTCCAGCACGCGCTCCACGAGGATTTCCAGTTTGCCGCCGGAGGCCTTCTGGCCAAACAGGCGGGCAGGAATCACCCGGGTGTTGTTGAACACCATCAGGTCACCCGGCCGGAGGAAGCCGAGAATGTCGGCGAATTGCCGATGGCTGAGCTCGCCGCTCGGGCCATCCAGCACCAGCAAACGGCTGGCACGGCGCTCGGCGAGCGGATGGCGGGCAATCAGCGACTCGGGCAGATCGAAATGAAAGTCAGCGACACGCATGGGAGGAGCTATCTCGAAGGGCCGGATATCTTACTGGAATTGCCAAATTCTGACCAATCGAGCGGATTGACCGATGCAGAGCGCCTCCCTATACTCCGCGGCCATTGCCTCGGTGGCGGAATCGGTAGACGCGGCGGATTCAAAATCCGTTTCTGGCGACAGAGTGAGAGTTCGAGTCTCTCCCGGGGCACCACTGACACTTTCAGAACGTGTCAGAACACAAAAAAACCGGCCTTGGAGCCGGTTTTTTGTTGCCTGCGATTCATGCACGGCCTTGATTCAGCCTCGCGCCTGCAGGCAGCCTGGATCACGTCAGTACCAGTGAGGACGATCCCCTACCCGCCCATCAGCGGACTTTTTCGCTCTCTTCCCGCATCGCCCGCACAAAAGCGTCCAACGGCATCGGCCTCCCAAACAAATACCCCTGCAACACATCCACCCCGCGCTCAACCAGATAGCTCCGCTGCTCTTCGGTTTCCACCCCTTCGGCGATGATCATCAGGTCCAGCTTGCCGCACAGCTCGACGATGCTGTCGAGGATGCGTACCGAAAGCGCGTCCACGCCGATCATCGCGACGAAGCTCTTGTCGATCTTCAGCGCATCCACCTTGAAACGGTGCAGGTAGGCGAGGCTTGAGTTGCCGGTGCCAAAATCATCGAGGGCCAACTGGATACCCTGGGCATCCAGGCGACCGAACAGCTGCTCGGTGACCTCACTGGCGGCGATCAGCTCCCGCTCGGTCAACTCCAACATCAGGCTCGGCCGGTATGGCAGGAACTTCGCCTGCAGGCTCAGGCAATCATCGAGCAACCCTGTCTCGCCGCAATGCACGGCGCTGATATTGATGCCCAGGTGGAAGCCCTCTCCCAGCAACTCGCCATAGGGCGCCAGCCCCTCCCCCACCTGGCGCATCAGGTCACGCGTCATCGGCACGATCAGGCCCGAGCGCTCGGCCATCGGGATGAACAGGTCCGGCCCGACCATTCCCTCGCTCGGGTGCTGCCAGCGCATCAGCACTTCCGCGCCGACCCAGCGTCCATCGCGCGCATCCACCAGCGGCTGCAGGTAGGGGACGAACTCTCCGGCCAGCAGCGCCCGCTCCAGCTCCAGGCTCGGCGTCGCGGAGCGCCCCCACAACCAATAGCAGGCCACCCCGGAGACAACCCCCAGCATCAATAACAAGATGGCAAGCGGCAGTGCCTCCTGACGAATATGGAGCCACTGGGATCCATCGGAAAATCCCCCTATCACCGCGTACGGGTAGCGTTCGGAAACCAGGCGGATGTGGCCGATCGGCAACGGATCAGGCTGCCCGGAGTGGACTTTGCCCTCTTCATCCATCCACGTCTCGCCGACCTGCAACTGCAGATCGCTGCGTTGATCGACCAGTTGCAGCGTGTTGCTCAGGTAACGTCCATCGACGGTGGCCACCGCGCCGTACTCACCATCGACCTGACGCAGGATCAACACAGCGACATTAGGTGTCACCGGATTGCCCGCCATCAGGCGCAGGCGTCCCTCCACGTAGGAGGCGCCTTCCAGCGGCGCCGTGAAATCACCGAACAGGGAAGTGCAGTAGATGCTGTCGCCCCGCGTGAGATTGACCGAGCGCACGAAGGGCACCACGGCCACCTGCTCGCGCAGTACCAGTGCCGAGTCATTGCAGGGCTTTCCTCGCTGCGACAGCGCTACCCTCGCCGCGCCCTCGGCATTGCCCAACATCAGATCGAACAGGCGCAGCGCCTCCTCGGAGGCCAGGCGTGCCTCGGCGGACAGGCTGCGCAGGGTCTGCCAATAGATGATGGAACTGCCCAGTGCCAGGGGAAGCACTACCATCGACAGGGCAAACACCAATCGCGGCACCAGCCGGCGTCGGGCAAAGTTGCGTAACGGCATCCTTGTTCCTTGCTGTACGACCTTTCGCTTCGCCTCCTGGGAAGCACTCTGGATGCAGCTTAGAACAGGGGCGGCTCGACAAGGGCCGAACCCGGCCGGAAACCGTATAATCCGCCCCATTCATCCAGGGCAGAGCCCTGCCGATCCACGACTCGATCCAGAAGGCGCCATGTCCAAACCGCAGCTCCAGCCCGCGGGGAATTTCCCGCCCGCCACGCTCATCCGCCGTTTCGCCGCCATGTTCTATGACTTCCTGCTCTGCGTGGCCCTGATGATGGTCGTGACTCTGATCTATCAGCAGGGCATCCTGCGGCTCATCTATGGTGGCGAAAAGCTCAAGCAGCTGGCCGACCAGGGCGGCCTGATCGGCGATCCGCTGCTGTCCAGCCTGCTGTTCATCAGCCTGTTCGCCTTCTTCGCGAAGTTCTGGACCCACAACGGCCAGACCCTCGGCATGCAGGTCTGGGGCATTCGCGTGCAGAACGCCGACGGCTCGCGCATCAGCCTGCTCCAGGCACTGCTGCGCTTCGTCATTTCCATCGGTTCCTGGGCGTGCCTGGGGCTGGGCTTCCTGTGGATGCTCTGGGACAAGGACAAGCGCACCTGGCAGGACCGCTACTCGGAGAGCGTGGTGATCCAGATTCCGAAGGACGTACGCAAGGCGACGCAGGGACAGCGCTGATCCCGCACGGAGCCCGAACAAAAAAGCCCGCCAATCGGCGGGCTTTTTAGTCGGAACGACTCGTTCCTATAGGGGCGGGATCACCCTGCCCTGCGCAGCAGCAGCATGCCGAGGAAAGCACAGACGGCTGCCGGGACCAGCACTGCGAGCAACGGCGGGAAGTTGAACACCTGGCTCGACGGGCCAAGCAGGTCCTGGGCAATGCGGAAGCTGAAGCCCACCAGCACGCCGGTGAACACACGCTGACCGAGCGTCACGCTGCGCAGCGGACCGAAGATGAAGGAAATCGCCATCAGCACCAGCGCCGCCGTGACCGCCGGCTGCATGATCTTGGTCCAGAACGCCAGCCAATAGCGGTTGGCGCTCAGACCCTGCTCTTCCAGGTAATGGATGTAGCTCCACAGTCCGCTGATCGACAGGGCTTCCGGCTCCGTCACAACGGTGTTCAGCAAGCGCGGCGTGAGCTGGATATTCCACGGTTCGGACTTCGCCTGGCGCACTTCGCTGCGCTTTTCATCCATGTGCAGCACCGTGGTGGTCACGTTCTCCAGCACCCACTGGTTGTCACGGAAACGCGCACTCTTGGCGAAACTGGCAGTCTGCAGGCGGCGCGCGTCATCGAAGTTGTAGCGGGTCACGCCCAGCAATACCCCATCGGAGCGGACCACGTTGATCTGGATGAACTCATGGCCCTGGCGATGCCACAGGCCATTCCGCGAACTCACCACCCCGCCGGCGCTCTGTGCCATGGCACGATCGTTCTGGGCCAGCGTCTCGGTGTAGGGCACTACGTATTCGCCAAGCAGGATGCCGGCGCACATCAGCACCAGCATCGGCTTCATTACTGCCCAGACGATGCGCTGCAGCGACACGCCCGCGGCACGCATGATGGTCAGTTCGCTGCTGCTGGCCAGGCTGCCAAGGCCCACCAGGCAGCCGATCAGCGCCGCCATCGGCAACATGTCGTAGGTGCGACCGGGCGCGGTGAGGAGCACGAACTTGAGCGCGTCGCCAAGGGTGTAGGTATCGGTGATCTGGCTCAACTGGTCGACGAAGGCAAACAGTTCGGCCAGGCCGAGAATCACCCCGAGCACGCCGAGGATAGAGATGAAGACGGTGGTGCCGATGTAACGGTCCAGCTTACGCATGTTTCGGCTCCCGCCCAGAATTCGCCCGTGCGGCGGCCAGCTTGAGCCTCAGCGGCTCCCAATACAGCAGCAACAATCCAATCGTCAGGAACAGCGCATGGATCCACCACAGGCCCAGGGCGAGCGGAATCTTGCCCTTGTCGAGCATGCCGCGACCGGCGATCAGCAGCGCCAGGTACGCCATATAAAGAAGCACCGCCGGCAGCAGCTTGAGGAAGCGGCCCTGGCGTGGGTTCACGCGCGAGAGCGGCACTGCCAGCACAGTGACCACGAAGACCAGCAGCGGAATGGAAAGACGCCATTGGAGCTCGGAGCGCATGCGCACGTCCTTGCTACCGATCAGCTCGCTGGTGGGAACGGCGTCGCGGTCGTCGATCTCGCTACTGACTTCCGGCTTGGGCAACATCACGCCATAGGTGTCGTACTTGATCGCCCGGTAGTCGGCCTGCCCCGGCAGGCCATCGTAGCGATAGCCGTCCTTGAGGATCAGGTAGCGGCTGCCGTCGGCATGAATCTGCTGCTCGCCGCTATCGGCCACCAGCACCGAAGCGCTGCCCGGCTTGCCATTGCGCGGCGGGTTCTTGTCGGCAATGAACACGCCGCCCAACTGGGTACGCTCGTTGGCCAGCGTCTCGGTGTAGGTCACCCGCGAACCATCGCGCATCGACTGGAAACGCCCCGGAGCCAGGGTGTCGAACTCGGTCATCGCGTCCTGCTTGTTCAGCAGCAGCTGCATCTGCGCGATGCCCTGGGGCGCCGCCCACAGGCTCAGCCAGGCCACGACCAGCGCCACCAGCAAGGCGGGAGCCAGGGTGTAGGCCGTCAGGCGCTGCTGGCTCATGCCGGTAGCGGTCAGCACCGTCATCTCGCTGTCCAGGTACAGCCGTCCGTAGGCCAGCAGGACACCCAGGAACAGCCCCAGCGGCAGGATCAGCTGGAGGAAGCCCGGCAGTCGCGTGCCCATGATCATGAACAGCGAGCCCGGATCGAGCATGCCTTGGGCGGCCTGCGCCAGGTATTTGATGAAACGGCCGCTCATGATGATGACCAGCAGCACGGCGCTGACCGCGCTCATGGTAATCAGCACTTCACGGGACAGATAACGGAAGACAATCAAACCGGACACTCCAGGGTTGTCACGCTCAGGCGGCTGCGCTCAAACTAGCCGTCGTGAAGCGTTTGCCGGCCCGCGCGAGCGCGAACCAGCGAAAATAGCCGGCATTATCCTGCGATTCGCCAGGCCTGTCACTGCACAGTCAGCCTGAGCCTCGCGGACCACCTTGCCATCGTGAGCCTTTTGTCCTGGGGACACCAAGCCATGGAATTCCTTGTAAAAAGCGTACGCCCGGAAACCCTGAAAACCGCCACCCTGGTCATCGCCGTGGGCGAAGGCCGCAAGCTTGGCGCCACGGCCAAGGCCGTTGACGAGGTCACCGGAGGCGCCATCAGCACCCTGCTCAAGCGTGGCGATCTGGCGGGCAAGGTTGGTCAGACGCTACTCCTGCAAGATTTGCCGAACCTTAAGGCCGACCGCGTGTTGCTGGTCGGCGCCGGCAAGGAACGCGACCTCTCCGACCGCGCCTACCGCAAACTGGTTTCCGCCGTCCTGGGCAATTTGAAGAATCTGGGCGGCACCGACGCCGTCCTGGCCCTGGGCGATCTCGCCGTGAAAGGCCGCAATGCCCACGGCAAGGCCCGTCTGCAAGTGGAAACCCTGGCCGACGGCACCTACGTCTTCGACCGTTTCAAGAGCCAGAAGGCCGAAGCGCCGAAGCTGAAAAAGATCACCCTGCTGGTCGACAAGGCCGATGCCTCCGCCGTCGAACAGGGTGCCAGGGAAGCCCAGGCCATCGCCAACGGCATGGCCCTGACCCGCGACCTGGGCAACCTGCCGCCGAACCTCTGCCACCCGACCTTCCTCGGCGAGCAGGCCAAGGCGCTGGGCAAGGAATACAAGGGTCTGAAGGTCGAAGTCCTCGACGAGAAGAAGCTGCGTGAGCTGGGCATGGGTTCCTTCCTTGCCGTCGCCCAGGGCAGCGACCAGCCGCCGCGCCTGATTGTGCTGCAGTACAACGGCGCGAAGACGAAAGACGAAGCCCCCCACGTGCTGGTCGGCAAGGGCATCACCTTCGACACCGGCGGCATCAGCCTGAAGCCCGGCCTGGGCATGGACGAGATGAAGTTCGACATGTGCGGCGCCGCCTCGGTATTCGGCACCTTCCGCGCCGTGCTGGAATTGCAGCTGCCGATCAACCTGGTGGGCGTCATGGCCTGCGCCGAGAACATGCCCAGCGGCGGTGCGACCCGTCCGGGCGACATCGTCACTACCATGAGCGGCCAGACCGTCGAAATCCTCAATACCGATGCCGAAGGCCGCCTGGTGCTGTGCGACGCGCTGACCTATGTCGAACGCTTCAAGCCGCAGTCGGTCGTGGACATCGCCACCCTGACCGGTGCCTGCATCGTTGCCCTGGGCTCCAACACCTCGGGCCTGATGGGCAACAACGACGCGCTGATCAAGCAACTGCTCAAGGCCGGCGAAGTCGCCGACGACCGCGCCTGGCAACTGCCGCTGTTCGACGAATACCAGGAGCAGCTGGACAGCCCCTTCGCCGACATCGCCAACATCGGCGGGCCGAAGGCCGGCACCATCACCGCCGGCTGCTTCCTGTCGCGCTTCGCCAAGAAGTTCCACTGGGCGCACCTGGATATCGCCGGCACCGCCTGGATCAGCGGCGGCAAGGACAAGGGCGCCACGGGCCGCCCGGTTCCGCTGCTGACCCAGTACCTGCTGGACCGCGTGAAGTAACGGAGCAAGATAGCAATGTTTTTTGGAACCCAAAGCGTCGCGAGTGCCGCTCAGGTAAGGCGAAAGCCTGCGCAAAAGCGCAGTTTACGTTTTGTAAATGAGCAATTTGCGCAGGTTTTCAACGCAGCATGAGCAAACGCAGCAGCTTTGGGGCCAAAAAATGACGCGCGTGGATTTCTACGTCATCCCCAGCGCCGATCCCGACGCACGCCTGACCATCGCCTGCCGCCTGGCCGAAAAGGCCTGGCGGCAGGGCATGCGCATCTTCGTGCTGTGTGCCGACGAGGCCCAGCGCGAAGCGCTGGATGCGCGGTTGTGGAACTTCCGGGGCGAAACCTTCATCCCACACAATGCGGTGGAAGAAGACGCCGACTCGCCGGTGGTACTCGCCCTGGGCGAGCCGCCCCAGAGCCACCGGGACCTGCTGATCAACCTGACCCTGGCCATTCCCGCTTTCGTCGACCACTTCAACCGGGTCGCCGAACTGGTGATCGAAGAACCGGCAATTCGTCAGGCCGCGCGGGAGAATTTCCGCCGCTACCGCGAGCAGGGCTATCCTTTGCAGGACCATCGCCTGCCGCGCCCTTGAGAACGTCTCAGCCAAGACCATGGACAACCGCAAGCCCCCGCACGACCCCGATCACCTGCTGGAAGACCTGAAATCGATCCAGGAACTGCTGGACGAATCAGGCGCCGAGCCGCCGCTGCTCACCGAATCCTTCGAGCCGGACAACATCCCGCTGCTGTCCGATGTCGTCACGCCGGCACCGCGTGCGCCGGAACCGTCGACCGCCAAGTCCGCTGAGTCCACCGAGCCCGCCGAGCCCGCCGAGCCGACAGTCTCGCCCCAGGCCAGCGAACTCCATCGCCTGGACCTGGAGTTGCGCGCTGCGGCCCAACTGATCCTGCAGGACGTGATCGACGACTTCGCACCGCAGATCGAAGCCGAACTGCAGCGTCGCCTGGAAGCGCGGATGCAGCGCCTGCTGGCCCAGCGCAAGAGCTGACGTCCCGCTCCCAACGGTTCGCCATACCCTCCGCGCGGCAGCGGGCCAATCGCGGACAAAGTCCGCTCCTACGCCAAGGGGTGCGCCGTAACTAACCTGTAGGAGCGGGCCATGCGCGCGATCGCGGGCATGGCCCGCTCCTACAGGGAACGTCGGCGCTGGGCGGCTCGCTCCTGTCCCCTGAGCCCCAACGATTAAGCCCCCGGTGGCCTGAGAGCCCCGCGCCCCGTTATACTCACCGGTTTTCCGTCTAGCCTTATCAGGGTCCCGCCGCGCTCATGGACAAGACCTACCAGCCCCACGCCATCGAATCCCACTGGTACCCCCTGTGGGAGAAAGAGAACTACTTCGCCCCGCAAGGTTCCGGCGAGCCGTACACCATCATGATCCCGCCGCCGAACGTCACCGGCAGCCTGCACATGGGTCACGGCTTCAACAACGCCATCATGGACGCGCTGATCCGCTACCGCCGCATGCAGGGCCGCAACACCCTGTGGCAGCCGGGCACCGACCACGCCGGCATCGCCACCCAGATGGTGGTGGAACGCCAGCTGGCCGCACAGGGCATCGCCCGTCATGACCTGGGCCGCGAGAAGTTCCTGGAGAAGGTCTGGGAGTGGAAGGACCAGTCCGGCGGCACCATCACCCGCCAGATTCGCCGCCTGGGCTCCTCCGTGGACTGGTCGCGCGAGCGCTTCACCATGGACGAAGGCCTGTCCAACGCCGTGAAGGAAGCCTTCGTGCGCCTGCACGAGGACGGCCTGATCTACCGTGGCAAGCGCCTGGTCAACTGGGACACCAAGTTCCACACCGCCATTTCCGACCTGGAAGTGGAGAACCACGACGAGAAGGGCCACCTCTGGCACCTGCGCTACCCGCTGGCCGACGGTCACAAGACAGCCGACGGCAAGGACCACCTGGTCGTCGCCACCACCCGCCCGGAAACCGTGCTGGGTGACAGCGCCGTCGCCGTGCACCCGGAAGACGAGCGCTATGCCGCCCTGATCGGCACCTTCATCGACCTGCCGCTGGTGGGCCGCCGCATCCCGATCATCGCCGACGACTACGTCGACCGCGAATTCGGCACCGGCTGCGTGAAGATCACCCCGGCCCACGACTTCAACGACTATGAAGTCGGCAAGCGCCACGACCTGCCGCTGATCAACATCTTCGACAAGGACGCCGCCGTCCTCGCCGTCGCCCAGGTGTTCAAGCTTGACGGCAGCGTGAATCCCGACCTCGACGCCAGCCTGCCGGCCGCCTACGCCGGTCTCGACCGTTTCGTCGCGCGCAAGCAGATCGTCGCCGACTTCGAGGCCGCCGGCCTGCTGGAGAAGATCGACGACCACGCTCTGAAAGTGCCCAAGGGCGACCGCTCCGGCACCGTCATCGAGCCCTGGCTGACCGACCAGTGGTACGTCTCCACCAAGCCGCTGGCCGAACCCGCCATCGCCGCCGTGGAAGATGGCCGCATCCAGTTCGTGCCCAAGCAGTACGAGAACATGTACTTCAGCTGGATGCGCGACATCCAGGACTGGTGCATCAGCCGTCAGCTGTGGTGGGGCCACCGCATCCCGGCCTGGTACGACGACGCCGGCAACGTCTACGTCGGCCGCAACGAGGCCGAAGTGCGCGCCAAGCACAACCTGGGCGACGCCAACCTGCGCCAGGACGAAGACGTCCTGGACACCTGGTTCAGCTCGGGCCTGTGGACCTTCTCCACCCTCGGCTGGCCGGAACAGACCGAATACCTGAAGACCTTCCACCCCACCGACGTGCTGGTGACCGGCTTCGACATCATCTTCTTCTGGGTTGCGCGCATGATCATGCTGACCATGCACCTGATCAAGAATGGCGATGGCAGCGCGCAGATCCCGTTCAAGACCGTCTATGTCCATGGACTGGTGCGTGACGGCCAGGGCCAGAAGATGTCCAAGTCCAAGGGTAACGTGCTCGACCCGCTGGACATCGTCGACGGCATCACCCTCGACGAGCTGCTGGAGAAACGCACCAGCGGCATGATGCAGCCCAAGCTCGCCGAGAAGATCGCCAAGCAGACGAAAGCCGAGTTCCCCGAAGGCATCGCCAGCTACGGCACCGACGCCCTGCGCTTCACCTTCTGCTCGCTGGCTTCCACCGGCCGCGACATCAAGTTCGACATGGGCCGCGTCGAGGGTTACCGCAACTTCTGCAACAAGCTGTGGAACGCCGCCAACTTCGTCATCGAGAACACCGATGGCAAGGACACCGGCGTGAATGGCGAGCCGGTCGAGCTGTCCTCGGTGGACCGCTGGATCATCTCCGCCCTGCAGCGCACCGAGATCGAAGTCGCGCGCCAGCTGGATGCCTTCCGCTTCGACCTGGCCACCCAGGCCCTCTACGAGTTCATCTGGGACGAGTACTGCGCCTGGTACCTGGAACTGGTCAAGCCGGTGCTGTGGGACGAGAACGCGCCCATCGAACGCCAGCGCGGCACCCGTCGCACCCTGGCCCGCGTGCTGGAAACCGCACTGCGCCTGGCGCACCCGTTCATGCCGTTCATCACCGAGGAAATCTGGCAGCGCATCAAGGCGTCCGCCGGCAAGAGCGGTGACACCCTGATGCTGCAACCCTGGCCGATCGCCGACGAGGCGAAGATCGACGCCGCCGCCGAAGGCGACATCGAGTGGGTCAAGGCCCTGATGCTGGGCATCCGCCAGATTCGCGGCGAGATGAACATCTCCATGGCCAAGCGCATCGACCTGGTGCTGAACAACGCATCGCCCGAAGACCACCGCCGCCTGGCCGACAACGAGCCGCTGCTGATGAAGCTGGCCAAGCTCGAGACCATCCGCGTGCTGGACGCTGGCGAAGAGCCGCCGATGTCCGCCACCGCGCTGGTCGGCGACCTGCAGGTACTGGTGCCGATGGCCGGCCTGATCGACAAGGCCGCCGAAATGGCGCGTCTGGACAAGGAAATCCAGCGCCTGGAAGGCGAAGTCAAACGCGTGGGCGGCAAGCTCGCCAACGAAGGCTTCGTCGCCAAGGCCCCGCCGGAAGTGATCGAGAAGGAACGCGCTAAGCTGGCTGAAGCCGAGCAGGCGGTGACCAACCTGATCCAGCAGCGCGAGAAGATCGCCAGTCTGTAATCCCCATCACAAGGCCCGCCAATGCGGGCCTTGTGCTTTTCCGGGGGCAAACTCCTATCCTCTGCGCCCCTGCTGTGGAATGTAGGAGCGCGCCATGCGCGCGATCGCGGGCATGGCCCGCTCCTACAGGGTTGTCACTGAGCGGTCTTGCAAATAGTTGTCCTCGACCAGTGCGTTCAGGTGTCATTCCCCCACGGAATGACCTCGCGAAGAATGGTCACTTGGCGCCCGCCGCGCTTTGCGCCGAAGATCGCAACGCCGGGCCGCTCCAGGGGTTCGTCGGCGCTCTTCCGGGAGCGGCCCCGGTATCAGCCCAAGGAGCCCGAAGTCCATGTCCGACCTCCCCGTCCGCAATGGCGGCCAGATCCTCGTCGAAGCCCTGCTGCGCAACGCGGTCGATACCGTCTACTGCATCCCCGGCGAAAGCTACCTGCCGGTGCTCGATGCCCTGCACGACGCCCCCTCGATCAGCACCATCGTCACCCGTCACGAAGGCGCCGCCTCGAACATGGCCGATGCCTACGGCAAGCTCACCGGGCGGCCGGGCATCTGCTTCGTCACCCGAGGCCCGGGCGCTACCCATGCGGCCAACGGCGTGCATACGGCCAAACAGGATTCGACCCCGATGATCCTCTTCGTCGGCCAGGTGGAAAGCGCGTTCATGGGCCGCGAGGCCTTCCAGGAGGTGGACTACCGGCAGATGTTCGGCGGCCTGGCCAAGTGGGCCACGGAGATCGACGACATCCGCCGCATCCCCGAAGTGGTCGCCCAGGCCTTCGCCGTGGCCCAGTCCGGCCGCCCGGGCCCGGTGGTGGTCGGGCTGCCGGAGGAAGTCCTGTTCGGTTCGGCCGCCGTCGCGGACGTCCCTGCGCCGCGAATTCCGCAGACTGCCCCATCGCAGCAGGCGATGGAGGAACTGCGCAGCCTGCTGGCCCGCGCCCGCAAACCGCTGCTGATCGTCGGCGGCACCGGTTGGGATGAAGCCGCGCGCGGTGCGCTGCAACGCTTCGCCAAGGCCACTGACCTGCCAGTGGTGGCCTCGTTCCGCCGCCAGGATCTCTACGACAACCGCGACGCCCAGTACGCCGGCCAGCTCGGCTTCGGTGCCTCGCCCAAGCTCACCGCACGGGTGCAGGAGGCCGACCTGCTGCTGGTGCTCGGCTCGCGCCTGAGCGAGACGCCCAGCGCCGGCTACACCCTGATTCAAAGCCCGCGCCCCACGCAGACACTGATCCACATCCATCCGGACGCCAGCGAACTGGGCCGGGTCTACCAGGCCGACCTGCCGTTGCAGGCCTGCATGCCGGCCATCGCCGCGGCCCTCGACGCTCTGCCACCACTCGCCGAACGCCCCTGGGCCGAATGGACCGCCGCCGCCCGCGCGGACTACCTCGCCTACTCCCTGCCTCCGGCCAGCCCGGCTGAACTGAACGGCGTCGACCTGGCCGCCGTGGTCAGCCACCTCAGCGAAGTCCTGCCCGAGGATGCGGTGATCAGCAATGGCGCCGGCAACTACGCGGTCTGGGTGCACCGCTTCTACCGCTATCGCGCCGCGCACTGCCAGCTGGCGCCCACCAACGGCGCGATGGGCTATGGCTTCCCGGCGGCGATCGCCGCCAAGCTGCGCGATCCGCAACGCAGCGTGGTGTGCTTCGCCGGCGACGGCTGCTTCATGATGTACCCGCAGGAACTGGCCACCGCGGTGCAATATGGCGCCGCGCTGATCGTCATCGTGGTCAACAACGGCATGCTCGGCACCATCCGCATGCACCAGGAACGCGAGTATCCGGGGCGCATCAGTGCGACCGAGCTGCGCAACCCCGACTTCGTCGCCCTGGCTCGCGCCTTCGGCGCCCACGGCGAACTCGTCGAGCGCACCGAGGACTTCGCCGCCGCTTTCGAGCGTGCCCAGGCCAGCGGCAAGCCGGCGCTGATCGAGCTGCGCACCGACCCACGGCAGATCACCCCGGTGGCACGCCTGCCGTAGAATCCGTGCGACTGCACGCCAGGCTTCGCTAAGCTGCACCGGATCAAGGCATTGCGCCCGCCCCTGCGGGCACAATGCCTGCCGACATACCGCTAGGGAAGCGCATGAGTCTGCCACTGATCTGGGTCCTGTTCCTGCTCGCCACCGCCGTGGCGCTGTTCGTCATCAACCGGCCGCGCATGGACGTGGTCGCCCTGCTGGTGATGGTCGCCCTGCCGCTGTCCGGCATCCTCAGCGTGCAGGAGTCCCTGGCGGGCTTCGCCGATCCCAACGTCATCCTGATCGCCGCGCTGTTCGTCATCGGCGAAGGGCTGGTGCGCACCGGGGTGGCCTATCGCATCGGCGAATGGCTGACCCGCCGCGCCGGCGCCAGCGAAACGCGCCTGCTGGTACTGCTGATGCTGGCCGTGGCCGGGCTCGGCTCGGTGATGAGTTCCACCGGCGTAGTCGCCATCTTCATTCCCGTGGTTCTGAGCATCACCGCGCGCCTGCACGTTTCGCCGCGCCGGCTGATGATGCCGCTGAGCTTCGCCGGACTGATCAGCGGCATGCTCACCCTGGTCGCCACCGCACCCAACGTGGTGGTGCACAGCGAACTGGTACGCGAAGGTTCGAAAGGCTTCGGCTTCTTCAGCTTCACCCCCTTCGGCCTGGTCATCCTCGCCCTAGGCGTCGGCTACATGCTGGTCGCCCGCCGCTGGCTGGGCGACGACGACGGCGATGCCGGCCAGCGCGCCAAGCGCCGCACCCTGGGCGACCTGATCCGCGACTACCAGCTGGCCGGCCGCGAACGCCGCCTGCGCATCCGCGCCGACTCGCCGCTGGTGGGCATGAGCCTGGGCGACGTGGAACTGCGCGCCCGCGCCGGCACCAATGTGGTCGCCATCGAACGCATGCTGCACTTCCGCCTGAAGATCTTCGGCCCCACCGCCAACATCACCCTGCATGCCGGCGACGTGCTGCTGGTGGACATCTACGGCGAGCGCGGCGACCTGCTGGGCCTGTACCACGAATACGGCCTGGAACCGCTGAGCCTGCAGGGCGACTACTTCACCGAGCGCGCCCACGAAGTGGGCATGGCCGAAGTGACGCTGCCGCCGGAATCCACACTGCTGGGCAAAAGCGTGCTGGAACTGGAATTCCGCAGCCAGTTCGGCCTCAACGTGGTCGGCCTGCGGCGCAACCGCGAAGCGCTGGTGGAAGGCCTGCTGGAAGCCAAGCTGAAGGTCGGCGACACCCTGCTGGTGATCGGCGCCTGGAAGGATATCCGCCAGCTCCAGGCGCGCGGGCGCGACTTCCTGGTGCTCAGCCTGCCGGCCGAGGTGGACGAAGCCGCTCCCGCCGCCAGCCAGGCGCCCCACGCGCTGTTCAGCCTGGCGGTGATGGTGATCCTGATGGTCAGCGGCCTGGTGCCCAACGTCATGGCCGCGCTGATCGGTTGCCTGCTGATGGGCGCCTTCCGCTGCATCGACATGGACAGCGCCTACCGCGCCATCCACTGGCAGAGCCTGTTGCTGATCGTCGGCATGCTGCCCTTCGCCCTCGCCCTGCAGAAGACCGGCGGCATCGACCTCGCGGTCAATGCCCTGGTCGGAGTGCTCGGCGAAGCCGGACCCTATGCGATTCTCGCCAGCCTGTTCGTGCTCACCGCGCTGATCGGCCTGTTCATCTCCAACACCGCCACCGCCGTGCTCATGGCGCCAGTCGCCATCGCCACCGCCAAGGCCCTCGGCGCTTCGCCCGAGGCCTTCGCGATGATCGTCGCACTGGCCGCCTCGGCCGCGTTCATGACGCCGATCTCCTCACCGGTGAACACCCTGGTGCTCGGCCCCGGGCGCTATCGATTCGGAGATTTCGTCAAGGTTGGCGTACCCTTCACGATTCTGGTGATGATCGTCAGCGTTGTGCTGGTACCCTGGCTGCTGCCGCTGTAGCAGCCCCACAAGGCCAACAAGGAAATGTCTCGATGGAAGTGAGCAAGACCAAAAGCAGTTTCTACCGCCGCCTCTACGTCGCCTGGCTGATCGACAGCGGCACCGCCACCAGCGTCCCGGCGCTGATGGAAGCCACCGGCATGCCCCGGCGCACCGCCCAGGACACCCTGGCCGCGCTGGCCGACCTCGACATCGACTGCGCCTTCGAGCAGCACGACGGCGAACGCAACAATGCCGGCCACTATCGCATCCGCGACTGGGGCGCCATCGATCCGCGCTGGATCGCCCAGCACCTGGCGCAGATCAAGGACGTCCTGCAATACCCCTGAGGCGCAAGCGCGACGAACGCATCTGTGGGAAAATCGCCCACCGCCTTCCTGCCCCGCGCCCCTATGCCGAAACCGCCGAAACGCCCCGCCGCCCCCTCGAAGCCCGCCACGCCCCTGCGCGACCCCGCCGCCAAGCGGCCGAACCTGTTGCACCCGCGCAACCGGCACCAGGGCCATTACGACTTCCCGGCGCTGATCGAGGGCTGCCCGGAGCTGGGCCGTTTCCTCATCACCAACCCCTACGGCAAACCCAGCATCGACTTCGCTAATCCAGAAGCCGTGCGCGTGTTCAACCGCGCGCTGCTCAAGGCGCAGTACGGCATCGGCCAGTGGGACATCCCCGCCGGCTTCCTCTGCCCGCCGATTCCGGGCCGCGCCGACTACGTGCACTACCTGGCCGACCTGCTCGGCGAGGAGAACGACGGACGAATTCCACGCGGCCCCGGCGTTCGCCTGCTGGACATCGGCGTCGGCGCCAACTGCATCTACCCGCTGATCGGCCACCGCGACTACGGCTGGCACTTCCTCGGTTCAGACATCGAACCCGCTGCCCTGAAGTCCGCCCATGCGATCCTCAACGGCAATCCGGGACTCAATGAAGCCATCGAACTGCGCCAGCAGCACGATCTGCAGCACATCTTCCACGGCCTGCTGAGCAGCGACGAACGCTTCGACGCCACCCTGTGCAACCCGCCCTTCCACGCATCGCCCGAGGAAGCCAGCAGTGGCAGCCGGCGCAAATGGAAGAACCTCGGCAAGCTCGACCCGTCGCGCCAGCTACCGAAGCTGAACTTCGGCGGACAGAGCAATGAGCTGTGGTGCGAAGGCGGCGAGATCGCCTTCCTGCGCAAGCTGGCGGCGGAAAGCGCGGCAGTCGGCAAGCAGGCGCTGTGGTTCAGCTCGCTGGTGTCCAAGGCCGGCAACCTCGACGAATTCCGCCGCGCGCTGAAAAAGGCCGGCGCCGTCACCGTGCGCAGTGTGGACATGGCCCAGGGCCAGAAGCAGAGCCGCTTCGTCGCCTGGACCTTCCAGGAGCCCGAGCAGCGCGCGAAGTGGCGCGCCGGGTGGAAATGACATTCAGAACCTGTTCACGATCTCGCGAGCTAGAGCAGAACAAGGCGCAACGACCAACGGGAGTAACAGCCGCAGGCTGGCCCGAAGGGTGAGCGCCAGCGAATCAAACAGGCGAGGACGCGGAATTTACGAGCTGTAAATGAGCAGTACTCGCTTCGCTCGCCCCTGCGGGGCCGCACTGAAGTGCGTTAGCCGCAAGCGGCTTCCGAGCCTGTTTTTAACGCAGTTATGCCGACGCGCAGCAGATCGTTAACAGGTTCTCAGCGGATGAACTGCTTGCTGATCTCCCGGAACACTTCCGTGCCGGCGCGCTCCATCCACTCGAAGGCGACCATCTCCCGCGAGACGATCATCGCTCCGGCCTGACGCATGCGCTCCAGCGCCAGCGCCTTGTCCCGCGGACGGCGTGAGCCGACGGCCTCGTCCACCACGAACACCTCGCGATCCTCGGCCAGCAGGCCCAGCACCGTCTGCAGCACGCAGACATGGGCCTCGGTACCGCAGACCACGAACTGCCGGCGCTCGCCGCCGGGCATCTGCAGCAGGCCGGGATCGGTCACGGCGGAAAAAGCGATCTTCTCCAGCAGCGCCTCGGCCGGCAGCGCATCGCGCAGCGCGGGCAAGGTCGGGCCCAGGCCCTTCGGGTACTGCTCGGTGGCCAGCGCCGGCACGCCCAGGCGCTGCGCGACCGCCAGCAGCCAGGCGGTGTGTTCGAGCACCGACTCGGCTTCGTGAATGGCCGGGAACAGACGTTCCTGGATATCGATGATCAGCAAGGTGGACGTCTGGGCGCGTAGCAACATGGCGTGCTCTCCTCGGGTCGGTGGGTGGTCGTCAGCCGGCATAACCCTCGGCGATATGCTGGTCCTTGAGCTTCACGTAGTTGGCGGCGCTGTAGGTGAAGAAGGCGCGTTCCTTGTCGGTCAACGGCCGGGCCTTCTTCACCGGGCTGCCAACATAGAGATAACCGCTTTCCAGCACCTTGCCCGGCGGCACCAGGCTGCCGGCGCCGAGGATCACCTCGTCCTCGATCACCGCGCCGTCCATCACGATGGAGCCCATGCCCACCAGGATGCGGCTACCGACGGTGCAACCGTGCAGCAGCACCTTGTGGCCGACG
The DNA here is from genome assembly GCF_050474425.1 of Pseudomonas sp. B1-22. Taxonomy (NCBI): domain Bacteria; kingdom Pseudomonadati; phylum Pseudomonadota; class Gammaproteobacteria; order Pseudomonadales; family Pseudomonadaceae; genus Pseudomonas; species Pseudomonas sp. B1-22. The sequence goes on from NZ_JBCHVH010000002.1 coordinate 811,178, forward strand.
GTCACATCGTCGCCGAGGGTCAGCGGGAAGCCGTCCGGGTTGAAGGGGCCGGCGTGAGTGATGTGCAGCACGCTGCCGTCCTGCACGCTGGTGCGCGCGCCGATGCGGATGCGGTGCATGTCGCCGCGGATGGTGACCAGCGGCCACACCGAGCTGTCCGCGCCGATCTCCACGTCGCCGATGACCACGGCGCTGGCGTCGACGAACACGCGCTCGCCCAGCGATGGCGTTTTGCCCTGAAAGGTTCTAATCGTCACGATAAGCTTCCTTAAGCTGCGGATGGGTCCGATTGTATTTAAGATGGCCGAGTGTTTCTTCAACCAAGGTGCCACCGTGAGCGCGAATCCCCTTCTGCAGAGCTACGACCTGCCGCCCTTCTCGTCCATCCGTCCGGAACACGTGAAGCCGGCCATCGAGCAGATCCTCGCCGACAACCGCGCGGCCATCGCGCGCATTCTCGCCGAGCAGAACGGCACCCCGACCTGGGCCGGCCTGGTGCTGGCCATGGACGAACTGAATGACCGCCTGGGCAAGGCCTGGAGCCCGGTCAGCCATCTCAACGCGGTGTGCAACAGCGCCGAGCTGCGCGAAGCCTACGAAGGCTGCCTGCCGCTGCTGTCCGCCTACTGGACCGAACTGGGCCAGAACCGCGAGCTGTTCAAGGCTTACGAGGCCCTGGCCGAGAGCCCGGAGTCGAAAGACTTCGACGTCGCCCAGAAGACCATCCTCGAACACGCCCTGCGCGACTTCCGCCTGTCGGGTATCGACCTGCCGGCCGAACAGCAGCAGCGCTACGCCGAGATCCAGACACGCCTGTCCGAGCTGGGCAGCCGCTTCTCCAACCAGCTGCTGGACGCTACCCAGGCCTGGACCAAGCACGTCACCGACGAAGCCGCGCTGGCCGGCCTGACCGATTCGGCCAAGGCGCAGATGCAGCAGGCCGCCCAGGCCAAGGAGCTGGACGGCTGGCTGATCAGCCTGGAATTCCCCAGCTACTACGCCGTGATGACCTACGCCGAAGACCGCGCCCTGCGCGAAGAGGTCTACGCCGCCTACTGCACCCGTGCCTCCGACCAGGGCCCGAACGCCGGGCAGAACGACAACGGCCCGGTGATGCAGGAAATCCTCGACCTGCGCCAGGAGCTATCGCGCCTGCTGGGCTTCAGGAACTTCGCCGAGCTGTCCCTGGCCACCAAGATGGCCGAGACGCCCGAGCAGGTCCTGCACTTCCTCCGCGACCTGGCCGTGCGCAGCAAGCCCTTCGCCGCCCAGGACCTGGAGCAGCTCAAGGCCTACGCCGCCGAGCAGGGCTGCCCTAACCTGTCCAGCTGGGACGCCAGCTACTTCGGCGAGAAGCTGCGCGAAGCGCGCTACAGCGTGTCCCAGGAAGCGCTGCGCGCCTACTTCCCGGTGGATAAAGTCCTCTCCGGCCTGTTCGCCATCGTGCAGAAGCTCTACGGCATCCAGATTCGCGAGCTGTCCGACTTCGAACGCTGGCACCCGGACGTGCGCCTGTTCGAGATCGAGGAAAACGGCCAGCACGTCGGCCGCTTCTACTTCGACCTCTACGCCCGCGCCAACAAGCGCGGCGGCGCATGGATGGACGGCGCCCGCGACCGGCGCCGCACCGCCGGTGGCGAGCTGCAATCGCCGGTGGCGTACCTGGTGTGCAACTTCACCCCGGCGGTGAATGGCAAGCCGGCGCTGCTGACCCACGATGAAGTCACCACCCTGTTCCACGAATTCGGCCACGGCCTGCACCACCTGCTGACCCGCGTCGAACACGCCGGTGCCTCGGGCATCAACGGCGTGGCCTGGGACGCAGTCGAGCTGCCGAGCCAGTTCATGGAGAACTGGTGCTGGGAGCCCGAAGGCCTGGCGCTGATCTCCGGCCACTACGAGACCGGCGCACCGCTGCCCCAGGACCTGCTGGAGAAGATGCTCGCCGCGAAGAACTTCCAGTCCGGCCTGATGATGGTCCGCCAACTGGAGTTCTCGCTGTTCGACTTCGAGCTGCACGCCACCCACGGCGACGGCCGCAGCGTGCTCGACGTGCTGGAAACCGTGCGCAATGAAGTCGCGGTGATGCGCCCGCCGGCGTACAACCGCTTCGCCAACAGCTTCGCGCACATCTTCGCCGGCGGTTACGCGGCCGGTTATTACAGCTACAAGTGGGCTGAAGTGCTGTCCGCCGATGCCTTCTCCCGCTTCGAGGAAGACGGCGTGCTCAACCCGGCGACCGGCGCAGCCTTCCGCGAGGCGATCCTGGCCAAGGGCGGCTCCCAGGAGCCGATGGCGCTGTTCGTGGCCTTCCGTGGCCGCGAGCCGTCCATCGACGCCCTGCTGCGCCACTCGGGCCTCTCCGAGGAGGCGGCGTGATGAGCGAGGTGAAGAAGCGCTTCATCGCCGGGGCAGTCTGCCCGGCGTGCAGCGAGCAGGACAAGATCGTCATGTGGGAAGAGGACGGCGTCCCGCACCGCGAGTGCGTGGCCTGCGGCTATGCCGACACCCTCAACGCGCAGGGCCAGTCGGTGCCGAAGGAGCTGACCACCCGGGTCAACGTCAGCGGCCTGAAGAAGCCCGCCGATCCCAAGGTGCAGAGCGTGCAGTTCTTCCCCAACCCGAAGCTGAAGAAGCCGGGCGAGTAAGTCCTGGCTGCCAATAAAAAGGCCGTTTCTCCTGTGGAGAAACGGCCTTTTTCATGCGCCGGAAATCAGTGGCCGGTGCCGTCACCGCGGCGGCTGGTCTCGAAGAGGAACCAGGTGCGCTGCTCGGTTTCGTCGATCCAGTTCTCGATCAGGCTGGCGGTGGCGATGTCGTGGTACTCGTCGCACAGGTCGTGCACTTCGCGCATGTAGGCGGTCAGCGCCTTGTTGTCGCCCTGCAGCTCCGCCAGCATGTCCAGCGGCTGCACGAACTCGGCATCGTTGTCGAGGATGCGCTTGTCACGGGCGATGTGGCCGATGGAGCGGATGGTGTTGCCGCCGATCTTGCGGGTGCGCTCGGCGATGGCGTCGGTCATCGCGAAGATCTCGGTGGCGTGCTCGTCCAGCAGTAGGTGGTAGTCGCGGAAGTGCGGCCCGCTGACATGCCAGTGGAAGTTCTTGGTCTTCAGGTAAAGGGCGAAGACGTCGGCGAGCAGCCGGTTGAGCGCGGCGGAAAGATCGCGGGTGGCGTTCTTGCTCAGGTCCGACGGCGTGGCCAGCGCCGGTGCGCGGCGCGCGGCGGGTTTCGCGGCGGCGGCTCTGGTGGCGGTTTTGGCCGCTGGCTTGGCTGCAGGTTTGGCGGCCGCTTTCGCTGCCGGCTTCGCAGCGGCGGGTTTTGCCGCCGCAGGTTTCTTCGGAGCCGATGCGGATTTCTTCATCACAAATCACCTCTAGAAAGATCACAGTACCTGTGGATGCCTTCCCGTTCGGGATGTGGCTGACTCAGCGGTCTTGAGCCTATCTCGCTCACCGTTGATTGCAAGTCGACACCCGTGGGCGCCGTTGCGTTCCCCCTGACTGCGAATCCGTCCTGCGGTGACGTCCCTAATCCTTCTCCGGGCTGAAACGGAAGCACGCATCGAGCTGGCTGTAGCCCATGCCGACACCCTTGTGCACCTTGAGCTGCACCGGAATGCGCTCCTTGAGCGCCTCGACGTGGCTGATCACACCGATGGTCTTGCCCGTTGCGTTGAGGCTGTCGAGGGCGTCGAGCGCCACCTCCAGGGTCTCGCCGTCGAGGGTGCCGAAGCCTTCGTCGAGGAACAGCGAGTCGATGCTGGTCTTGTGGCTGACCAGGTCGGACAGCGCCAGCGCCAGCGCCAGGCTGACCAGGAAGCTCTCGCCGCCGGACAACGTCTTGCAGTCGCGCGCGGTGTCGCCCTGCCAGGTGTCGACCACTTCCAGCTCCAGTTCGCCGTCGCTGCGCCGCGCCAACTGGTAGCGGCCGTGCAGGCGCTGCAACTGGCGGTTGGCGAGGTGCACCAGATGGTCGAGGGTCAGGCCCTGGGCGAAGCGCCGGTAGCGCGCACCATCGGCGGAGCCGATCAGACTGTTCAGGCGCTGCCAGATGTCGTGCTCTTCCTCCTGCCGGCGAATCTCCTCGAACAGGCTCTGCTGGCTGGCGCGCCGGGCATCGTCGCCCTGCAACTGCGCGCGGATTTCCCCCTGGCGCTGGCCCAGCTCGCGCAATTCAGCATTGATGGCCAGCAGCTGCCGGTCCAGCTCGTCCAGCGGCAGGTCGCCGTGCGGCTCGGCCTGAAGACGCTCGACGTCCTGCAACGCCGCCGCGCGCAGGGCCACGGCCTCGGTGATGGCGGTTTCCAGTGTCTGCTTGAGGGTGGTGAGTTCGGCGCGCTGGGCATCGTCCAGCAGCGCGGCTAGATAGACGGACTCGTCGGCGAACGGACTTTGCTCCAGTGCGTGTTGCCAGGCCGCCTCGCTCTGCGTCAGGCGAGCCTGATCCTGCTCCAGGCGCTCCAGCAGCGACTGTTCTCGACCTTGCAGCGCATCGGCCTGGCGCTGACTGGCGCTCAGGCGGGCCTCGGACTCGGCCAGTGCCTGCTGCGGATCATCCACCTTCGACAGCGCTGGACGAGCCTCGAATGCAGCATCCTGCCAACGCTGCTGCCACTGCTCTGCGCTGTCCCGCGCCGCACCTGCCGCCTGCGACGCATCACGCTCGGCGGCGGCCAGTTGCTGGCCGAGTTGCTGGTCCCGTTGCCAGTGTTGCCACTCCTCGGTGCGCTCGGCCAGCCACTGCTCGCCGTCGTCCGGCAGCTGATAGCCCAGCTCCGCCAGCGCGGCTGCCAAGGCATCTTCCTGCTGTTGCAGCTCGGCACGCAGGCTGGCGAGCTGTTGCGTGCGCTCCTCCTGGCGCTGCCGGGCGAACTGTTGCTCGCCCTCGAAAAGCGCCAGTTGCTGCGCTGCCTCGCTGTGGACGCGCTCGGTATCGATAAGCGTCTGCGCACTCGCCTGCAGACGGACCTTGAGTTCCTCCAACGCCTTCAACTGCTGTTGCAGATCGGCCAGCGCGGTTTCTTGACGCTGCCGCTCGGCGGCCAGCTCGCGCTCATCCGCCAGTTGCAGCCCCTGTTCCGCGCAGTGCTGCTGCCAGGCATCCTGCTGCAGCCTGAGTGCTGCTTCGGCTTCATCGAGCTGACGTTGCCCCTGCTGAATCTGCGCCTCCAGTTCCGCCAGCTCACCACGCAGGGCGATACCCTGGCTCTCCAGCTCCGCCAGCGCCCGCTTGCTTTCGTCGAGCGCCGTCTGGGTGGCCGATACATCCAGCGCCTGATACGCGTCTATCGCCGGGTGCTGCTGGGAGCCGCACAGCGGGCAGGCTTCGCCCGGCTGCAACTGCGCGCGCCAGTGTTCGAGCTGGTGGATGCGCTGTTCCTGCTGGAGCAGTTTTTCCCGGTCGGCGACCTGTTGCTGCAGCGTCTTGTAGCGCTCGCGCAGGGCGACAATGGCGCCATCGCGCTCGCCCTTGCGCTGGCGCAGGGCGAGCAGCTCTGGTTGCCAGCGCGCAATCTGCGCGGCGGCCTGCGCCCGCGCCTGGGCGATCTGCTCCAGGCGGTCGAAGCCACGGCCGAGCGCCTGCAGCTGCTGCGCACGTTCGCGCAGTTGTGCTTCGGTCGCGCCGGCGAGCAAGGTCTCCAATCGCTGCCGGGCGGCAACCTCATTCTGGCGAGCCTCGCCCAGCGTCCGCTCGGCTTGGGCGACAGCACCTTGCAGCACTTCACGGCGGGCGCCGGCCTCGTTGAATGCCTGCTCCGCGAGATCGAACTGACATTGACTGTCTACGCTGGCAGCGACCAGACGAGCACGTTGAGCGAACTGCGCGCGCCAGCCTCCCAGCAGCTCGCCCAGGCGGGCGCGCTGCGGCTGCTGCGCCAGGCGAACCTCCAGCGCCTGGCGCTGCCGGGCCAGCGCTTCCTGTTCCGCGCCACGGGCCTCGCTCAGTTGCCGGGCGAACTGGGTGGCGCTCCACAGCGCCTCGGCGATCCGCTCGCGGCTGGCGGCCTGTTCGGTGCGATTGTTCTCCAGCGCGGCGCGGTCCTGCGCCAGGCTGTCCTGGCTGGCGCGCCAGGCCTGGTGCAACGGCTGCAGGCGAGCGGCGGGCTCGCTGGCGGCCAGGCGTTGCAGGTCCGGCTGCGCCGCATCGAGGGACTGGCGGGCGGCGGCTTCCCGCTCACCAGCCTGCTGCATCTGCTGTTCGGCGCGGCTGAGTGCCTCGCGCCAGCGGTGCTGGGCCTGCAGCGCAACCTGGCGACCCTGCAGCGACGCCTCCTGCAGCAGCGCCTGGTGGTTCTGCTGTTCGAGGGCCTCGCGCTGCTCGGCACTGAGCAACTCGACGCCCTCGGCACGGGCGCGCAATTGATCGAGTGCACCGCGCACGTCGCGGGTGCGTTCGAAGACGCGCTGCGAGATCAGCCCGTAGATCTCCGTGCCGGTCAGCTCTTCCAGCAATTCGGCGCGCTGGTTGGCATTGGCTTCGAGGAAGGCGGCGAATCCGCCCTGGGCCAGCAGCATGGATTTGGTGAAGCGCTCGAAGTCGAGGCCCGTGAGGATTTCGGTCTGCTTGAGCTTGTCGTTGATCTTGTCGGTGAGGATTTCCCCTTCGCCGCTGGCGCGGTCGATGCGCACCAGTTCCACCTTCGGCGCCTGCAACGCGCCCTCGGCCTTGTCGCGTGCGCGGCGCTGGCTCCAGAAGGCGCGGTAGGGCTGGCCCTTCACCTCGAATTCCACCTCGGCGAGGCAGTCGGCGGTGTGCCGGGTCATCAGCTCGTTGCCGCTCTGCGACAACACGCTCATGCGCGGCGTGCGGTGGTAGAGGGCGAGGCAGATGGCATCGAGCAGCGTGGTCTTGCCGGCACCGGTGGGCCCGGTAATGGCGAACAGGCCGTTACCGGCGAAGGGCTCGGCAGTGAAGTCGATCTTCCATTCGCCCTTGAGCGAGTTGAGGTTCTTCAGGCGCAGGCTGAGGATTCTCATGGCTGCTCCTCCTGAAGGTCACTGACCACCTGACGATAGAGTCCGGTCAGGCGCTCGCGCAGGGGCGCTTCCAGCTCCTCGCTGTCCAGCCGCTGGCGGAACACGTCCTCGGGGCTGAGTTCGTCGAGGGTTTCCTTCGCCTCGCTGAACAGCGTCGCCTGGGCATTGCCGCGCTCGCGGCGGGTGCGTAGGACCACCACCGGCAGCTCTTCGCAGAGCTTCTCGACGCGCACCTGGATATCGGTGAGGTAGTCATCGGTGTGCACCAATACCTCCAGCCACACCGGCTGCTCCGCGCTGCCCTCCCCGGCCACGCGGGCCAGTTCGGCGGGCAGACTGGCGAGGCTGCCGGAGACCGATTTCAGCGGCTGGAAACACGGCACCGGCAAGGCACTGACGCTGCGCAGGCCGCTGTCGTCCAGGTCAACCAGCAACACCTGCTTGCTCTGCGTCGCCTCGTCGAAACTCAGGGCAATGGGCGAGCCGCAGTAGCGGATGTGCTCCAGCCCACCGACCTTCTGCGGTCGGTGGATATGGCCGAGAGCGATGTAGTCAACCGCCGGGAAGGCGCTGGTGGGGAAGGCTTCCAGGGTGCCGACGTAGATTTCCCGCACCGACTCGCTGGCACTGGCGCCTACCGTGGTGAGGTGGCCGGTGGCAATGATCGGCAGGTGGCGACCCAGGGCTTCGCGCTGCGCCTCGGCGCGTTCGAACAACTGCCGGTAATGCGCCTGGATCGCCTGTTGCAGCGCCTGTTGCTTGTCCTGCGCGCTCTGCCCGGCCTGGCTGGTGAGCACGTCGCGCGGACGGATGAAGGGGATCGCACAGAGGATCGCGCCGGGCTCGCCGTCGCGCTGCGGCAGCACCAGCACCTGGGCATCCAGGTCGGTGCCGACGGCGGCGATCACCTGGGTGTCCAGGCACGCCAGCAGCTCGCGGGACTCCTCCAGCATGGCCACCGAATCATGGTTGCCGCCCAGCACCACCAGCCGCGCACCGGTATCGCGCAGCTCGACGATGAAGCGGTTGTACAGCTCGCGGGCGTAACTGGGCGGCGCGCCGGTGTCGAACACGTCGCCGGCGATGATCACCGCATCCACGCCCTGCTCGCGCACCTGCCCGACCAGCCAGGCGCAAAAGGCCTGGTGCTCAGCCTCGCGGCTCTTGCCCATGAAGTGCTGGCCCAGGTGCCAGTCGGAGGTGTGGAGAATGCGCATGGCGTAACGTCCGCAGCCGTGATCCAAAGCCTGGGATGATAGCGGGTTGCGCCACCGCGATGGCGGATTCGCCGTCCGCCGCCGCACAGGCTGGCTATCTTTTCAGGAAGGTACGACGCGATAAGGACTCTCCATGCAACGCCTCGTCAACATGCTCAAGGACCTCGCCATCCTGGTGCGCGCCAACCTCTGGCTGGTGCCGGTACTGGCCGCGCTGGTGGCCGCGCTGTTCTACTTCGTCGCCCCGCCGCCGCCGATGAGCGCCACTCTCGCCACCGGCGCGCCGGGCGGCGGCTATGCGATTTTCGGCGAACGCCTGAAGGAGGAACTGGCCAAGCAGGGCTTCGAGCTGACGCTGGTGCAGACCGCGGGCTCGCGACAGAACCTGGAGAAACTGCTGGATGAAGGCAGCGGCGTGAATATCGGCCTGGTGCAGAGCGGCCAGGAGCAGCAACTGGAGCCGGGCCAGCGCAAGGGCTTGCAGACGCTCGGAGCGATGTTCCAGGAGCCCCTGTGGCTGTTCCAGCGCCGCGACGTGAAGATAGACCGCATCGCCGACCTGCTGCCGCTGCGGCTGGCCCTCGGCACGCCGGGCAGCGGCACCGAGGCGGTGACCGAAGCCATCCTCAAGGCCAACGACATCCCCACCGAACACCTGCCGCCGAACTGGCAGGCCCGTGGCGGCAACACCGTGGCCAATGAGTTGCTGGCCGGCACACTGGACGCCGCCTTTTTCGTCGGCCCGGCGGAGAACCCGCTGATCCAGCGCCTGGCGGCCAGCCCGGAGCTGAAGCTGGCCGGCTTCCGCCGCGCCCATGCCTACGAGGCGCGGATTCCCTTCCTCAAGCGGGTGGAGGTCAGCGAGGGCCTGCTGAACCTGGCGCAAAACGTCCCGGAACAGGACATGGCCACGCTCTCGCCGGTGGCCACCCTGGTGATCAACGACAACTTCCACCCGGCGCTCACCCCGCTGATCCTGGAAGCCGCGCGCCGGGTGATGCGCAAAGGCACCCTGCTCGACCCGGCCGGCGCCTTCCCCAGCGCCGAACCGCGCACCCTGGCCCTGCAGAGCGACGCCGAGCGCTACTACAAGAACGGCCCGCCACTGCTGCAGCGCTTCCTGCCGTTCCGCATCGCCTCGCTGGCGGACCGCTACATCATCCTGCTGATCCCCTTCATCGCCATCCTCATTCCGCTGCTCAAATCCATCGGCCCGCTGTACCGCTGGCGTATCCGTGCGCGCATCTACCGCTGGTACCGCTACCTGCGCGAGATCGACCGGCGCCTGGACGAGCGCGCCGGCAGCGCCGAACTGAGCACCGAGATCGAGCGCCTGGAGCAACTGGAGGCCGAGCTGGCCAAGGTCGAGGTGCCATTGTCCTACTACAACGAGCTGTACGAACTGCACCTGCACCTGAACTACGTGATCCGTCGACTGCGCCAACTGCGGCGGAATCGGCGGGAGCGGGACGAACAGGCTGCCGCCTCGGACTGACCGGCACCGAGCACGGCGCCGCCGGGTCGGGTAAACTCTGGCGTTTTCCAATCATCTGCCCGCCCCGCCGCCGCCCTGCATACGGCGAGGCCGGCACTGAACATCCAGGTCCGCCATGCCGATTCGTCACGCCATCGTCCACCTGATCGACAAGAAGCCCGACGGCAACCCCGCGACGCTGCACGCGCGCGACGCCGAGCTGGGCGACTCCCAGGCCATCGAGAACCTGATGGCCGACCTCAACGAGAGCTACAACGCCAAGCCGAACAAGGCCTGGGGCCTGTTCCAGGGGGAATCTGGCGCCTACCCGTTCAGCGGCTGGCTGACCGAATACCTGGACAACGGCAAGGACTTCGTCGCCTTCACCAAACAGGCGGTGGAGCACCTGAAGACCCTGATGGAGGAGTCCAACCTCTCCACCGGCGGCCACGTGCTGTTCTGCCATTACCAGCAGGGCATGACCGACTACCTGTCCATCGCCCTGCTGCATCACAGCGAGGGCGTGGCGGTGACCGACGCGCTGGAAGTGACCCCGTCGCGCCACCTGGACCTCGGCCAGCTGCACATGGCGGCGCGGATCAACATCTCCGAGTGGCAGAACAACAAGACGTCCAAGCAGTACATCTCGTTCATCAAGGGCAAGGGCGGCAAGAAGGTTTCCGACTACTTCCGCGACTTCATCGGCTGCACCGAAGGCGTCGACGGGCCGAGCGAGACCCGTACCCTGCTCAAGGCCTTCAGCGACTTCGTGGAAAGCGAAGACCTGCCCGAAGAGCAGGCCCGCGAGAAGACCGACGTGCTGGTGGACTACGCCACCAGCCAGGCCAAGATCGGCGAACCGATGGCCCTTGACGCGCTCTCCGAACTGATGGACGACCAGGCGCCGCGCGCCTTCTACGACTACATCCGCAACAAGGACTACGGCCTATCGCCGGAGATCCCGGCGGACAAGCGCACCCTCAACCAGTTCCGCCGCTTTACCGGCCGCGCCGAGGGGCTGTCGATCAGCTTCGAGGCGCACCTGCTGGGCAGCAAGGTGGAGTACGACGAGGAGCGCGACATGTTGATCATCCGCGGCCTGCCCACCCAATTGCAGGACCAGCTCAAGCGTCGCAAGGACTGATCGCCATCAGCCAATGAAAAAGCCCGTCGAGTGACGGGCTTTTTCATTGGCGATATTGCTGGAGATCGGCATGAGGGACCCGGTCAACAGGCATTGCGCAGCCGTTCAAGGCATCGGCGGCTTCAGTCCGATACAGACCAACAGGGCTCACAACCTCGTTGCATCCATCGGCAATGTTGCCGACTGTTGCATCAAATGTTCACGCCACTCCTGTTGAAGCGCAGCTGGAATCTGTTCCGTAACGTCAGTTTTCTCTTTCTCCTCAGACGATAAATTGAACGTGAATTTCTTTCCGGAACGAGTATCAACCCAGAACTTATAGAGACTATCTGAATGGGTATCCATCAGCCCCAGCAATTGAATCTGCTGAAAATCAATATAACGACGATCGTATGGTGTCTGGAGCGCAACACCTTGCCAGACATCCGGAACCTTCATCTCAAGAGCATAAAGCAGCGTTGGTGCGATATCGACCTGCGAAATTGCCTTTGAAGGGGCCAGAGAAACGGGGCTGGCCTTCCCGAAAGAGAGCAGTATAAATGGAACTCGCAAAGATTCTTCCCAGACACTGTGAGTATGGCTATACAGCCCATGCTCTCCCAAGGATTCACCATGATCCCCAGTAATGACAACCAGTGTATCTTCGAGATACCCAAGCTCTTGCAATTTACTCAAAATCTTTGAAACAACTGTATCTGCCTGGAGCACACCTCTATCATAGTAATTATTCGCAGATCGAACTGTTTCAGTAGATGTACCACTCGCCAATCCGTAGGATCGTCCAGGACCAAACTCTGGCGTTTCGTCGAAGCGTAGCCCAAGAGGATGGGACGACATGAGGTGAAACTGAAACATCGTTGGAGTTCCATCCCACTTAGGCTGAGCATCCAGGCGATCAAGCAGAAGTCTATCATCATTCACATAGCGCTTCCCCTGAGAGGCACCATCAAAATAGCTGTCTACCTGACCATAAATACTGGACAACCCATAGAAATTCGTGTGATCACCTGACAATATCAGGTTAATTTTATATCCGTATTTCTTCAAGACCTCATGCAGTGAAAATGGGCGCTCCGCTTGATTGGCAACAGATTGCGAACTCGCCAATCCCCGCAAACCACAGAATGACTCATTGCACACCGCTACAGCCGACGTCGCCACGTTCAACATTCCCTGGGACCTGAAGCGTTCCAGATTGGGTGTAGTCCTGATTTTATAGCCCAATACCGAGAGATGGTCGGCACGCAATGCGTCGACGACGACAAGAACAACATTACTCTTATGCGCGCCGGGACTGGGAAGATACGAAGCCCGAGAAGTATCCTGTCTTTTCTGCAACTCGGCCATTCGCAAACTGCTCATATGGTGACTTTGCCCACTCACGTCCCCCTGAATAGGAAATAAGGCAAGACTCAACGGCTCCCCCTGCCGTCCCCACCCCCGAGCCTCGAAGGAAATGCCATATGCGGCAAAAACCCCCAACAAACCGATAGCTACAATGACAGAAGAAGCCGAAGACATTATTTCTCGAAATACTGGAACCCAATCATATCTTTTGAGATAAGTATATGTCGCATTTACAACAATAAAAAGGAAGACACCAACGGCACATCCAACCCAGTAAGGATTGACATCCAACGCCCTCAACGTTGCTGGAGCCTGTGATGCATAAGTGGACATCAACTGCACAGAGGCCACTCGCCCCCAGAACTTCATCCCGATAAAAGCTCCAACATACAGGACGATGAATCCAAAAAAAACACAGCCAATCGTCACGGACGCCAGGACTCTCTTCAGCACCACGCCAATCGGCAAAAAGCTGATCAGAAGCCGGGTGCCCGCCAAGGCAACTGCAACCCCAGCGACCACACGCAGATGAATGGCAAAAACATCTTCTGGCGCATGCAGCCATTCGATGTAAACAAGGAGAAACGATAGGGGCAGGATCAGAAGAAGCGCAATCGACATACTAAGCCGCCGCACCACTGCAAGCACACTCTCAATAGATTTAACGGACATTTCTGATATTCACCAAACTTGGTAAACCCAATAGCTCTATCAAAGCAGCAGTCAACACCATCAGGATCGCCCTATTGCATGCTCTGAAACGCAGGTCACGCTCGACACTCGCAATTCTCAGTACTTATCGAGAAAAAGTAAATTTTTACTACTCAGGCTATCAATCAAATTTCACACCCGGAGCGTAGTCCCGTGAGAAACCAAAGCATCGCTGTACAGTTTCTCTCCGTCACCGGTATCGGGTTACTCGCAGTTTGACTGGACGATGGAGCCTGGACGAACTCCCAAACAAGCGCACCAGTCCCGGCAAATGATTCCAACGGATAGTCGGGCCGACTGCTAGAGTCAACAAAGGCGCCTCACTCCAAGGTGACCGCCATGCTCGGCCCACTCACATCCGCTGCCGTTCCCCTGCACTCCAGGTGCTCCTGGTCGTACTGCTCATGTCTATCTCTGCTATTCCTGCTTTTCTCGTTGCAAACTACTCTGGCTGCCGCCCCCGCGCCACCGCTCTCGCCCAACGTCGCGCGCTTCGTGCTGGCCAACGCCGAATTCAGCGTGATGCACGAGATGGGGCACATGCTGATCGCCGAGTACAACCTGCCGGTACTGGGGCGTGAAGAGGACGCCGCCGACCAGATCGGCTTCATCCTGCTGTTCCGCTTCTACACCCGACTGCCCCAGGACGAAATCGACGCGCGCCTGCTGGATATCGCCGACTACTGGCGCCTGGAGTGGCAAACGCCCAAGCCGGAGGCGGAACAGGTTCTCGCCTGGGACAGCCATCCACTGGACGAGCAGCGTTACTACAACCTCGTCTGCCTGTTGTACGGCAGCGACATGCAGCGGCTCGACTGGCTGCCCGCATTCACGGGACTGCCCTACGAACGCGCCGTCTATTGCGACCAGGAGTTCCAGCAGGCCAGCAAGGCGGTGAACTGGGTACGCCATGCCCGGCGCACCCTGGCGATACGGCATCCCCCTGGCGCTCACCTGGATTTCGAACCGCCGGCCCTCGATCAGGAGCAGGCCGAGCCACTGATCGCCCTGCTGCGTGACGAGAATCGGCTCCAGGAACTGGTGAATGAAGTCTTCCAGCAGTTCCGGCCACCTCGTCCGCTGACCGTGCGCCTGCTCAACTGCGGGGCGCCGGACGCCTGGTACAACATCAACGGCGGGGAAATGGCGCTCTGTTACGAGCGCCTGCAGCACTTCCGCGACATGGCCGAGAACCTGCCGCGCCTGCGTACACCGGTGACGCGGCAGTGCCCAGGACCTGCCGGACTCAGGCCGGGCGGATGCTGAAGCCCAGGCGTGGGAAATGCACGTGGACGGTGCCCGCGCGCGGGTCCTCGCGACGCAGGATCAAACTTTCGCGACCAGCATGGAGCAGCTCACCTTCCACTGGATCGACACCGTAGTCCGTGGCGGCGATCACCACCCGCTGGCCGGCGGTGAAACCATTGGGGTCGACGAAACCATCCTCCGGCAGCGCGGCGGGCTGACTGTCGCGGGCAATGGCGATGGCCTGTTCCGCGCTCATCTCGCTATGGGCGCCATGGCCGAAGCCGAGCACGCGGCCGAGCCAGGCGCTGGCCGCCGGGTAGTCATCAACCAGCGGCGCGGTCACCGGCGTGCCCTTGAGGAACCACAGGCAGTGGGCCAGGGCGAAGTCGGCAATCGACGGCTCGCCAAACAGGAAGTCGCCCTCCTCCCGCGCCAGCTGCTGCTCGATGCGCGCCATGAACGTCGGCCACTGGTGCCGGGCCTGCTCGGCCGGCAGGCGACTCGCGCTGCCGCCGCTGAACAGCTGGCTGCGGTCGGCGATGAAGGCCTTGAGAAACTCCGGCGGCAACTTGCCGAAGCGCGCAGCAATGGACTCGGGCTGGAACACCAGGCTGACGGCATGCTGGAAGATCACCGAGTCGGCCCACTGGGCGAAGCTGGCGGCGGTGAACTCCTGGCCTTCGGGGAACAGCGACGGCACGGCCTTTTCCTGCTCCAGGCGGCGGGCGATCAGCGCGGTATCGCAGTAGATGTCGGCGCCGACCTGCAGCACCGGGGTCCGGCGGTAGCCGCCGGTCAGGGCCATGAGGTCCGGCTTGGGCATCAGCGGCGGGATGGTCACCGAGTGCCAGGACAACTGCTTGAAGCCCAGCAGCAGACGCGCCTTTTCGGCGAAGGGCGAAGTCGGATAGTGGTGCAGGATCAGCTCGGACATCACGGGCTCCAACAGCCTGAGGGGTAGACAGGCAGCTTAACCCGCAGGGCGGCGGCGGCCTACCTCATGCCTCGGATAGGGCAACATCCACGGCAGTGATGGCCGGACTGGCCTGAACCAGGCGCTCCTTGGCCAGCTTGGTCAGTCCCTTGATCGCCCGCTCGCGGCGCAGGGCATCGCCCTTGCCGGGGCAGGCTTCGACATAGACCAGCGCCTGCGCCGGGCTGGAGTGGAAGAAGCGCGCGCCACGTCCGCTGCGGTGAGTCTCGAAACGGCGCTGCGGGTCATCGCTGATGCCACAGTAGAGCGCACCGTTCTCGGCGCGCACCAGGTAGACGAACCAGGGTTTGGCCTGCACGGCGGTCATGAAGCCCAGACCCGCGCCTGCATGCGCTCGCAGTAGGCCACCAGCCGTTCGTAGCTGCGCGCCATGTCGTTGAGCGGGGTTTCCAGGGTGCTGAGAATCAGGTTGGCCAGCACGCCGTAGGTGGCGGCATCCGCGCTGCACGGCTGGGCGCCGCCGAAGTACGGCAGGTCGCCGAGCATGCCGTCGAGGGCCTCGAGGTCCTCACGGGCGAAGCTCAGCAGCTCTTCGCGGCTGTGCCGGATCAGGCCGCGGCCGGCGAGGTCGCCACGAATCTTGCGCTGGATCAGTTGCCCCACCAGCGGCCGCAGCGGCGCCGGGATGCTGCGGAACATCACGTCCCTCACCTGGCGGAAGCCCTGCTCGTCGAGCCAGCGGAAGTACACCAGCAGCGGCACCAGGTGCTCGTCGCACATCCGGGTGATGGATACCGCCCAGCCCCGGCCGCGGGCATCGAGTCCGGCGTCGAGGTCGAATTCGTAGTACTGCTGCAGGGTGCGCATGATGATCGCGGTGTCCGCGATGGGCTTGCCGTCCAGGGTGATGAACGGCAGCTTTCCCTTGGGGCCCTTGCGCGGGTCGGTCACGTGCTTGATCTGGTATTCCAGCCCGGCCATGCGCAGGAAGGTTTCCAGCTTCAGGCAGAAGGGGCTGATGTTGGGCACATTGAAGGCGGGCGGGAACTGAAAAAGAGTGATCATGGCGGCATCCTGTCGGAGTCGCCTGTCATTTAAGCCTATCCGCTACGCGCGGGCGAGCCCGGCACCTTGACATCAGGTCTTCGCGGCCCGTTGTGCGCGATAGGCCGCAAGCCCCCTGGCGGCCTGGGCACGGATCGCCGCCTGCACCGGAGGCGCCCAGCCCAGCAGGGCTCCCTTGGCGCCGAGGGCCTGGCGCGACCATTTCCACAGGTCGAACGAATCCACGTGCTGACAGATCAGTCCGTCACGGAAGTGGAAATGTGCCTGGATGTGATTGATCACTTTCCGACCGGTCTGGGTAAAAGTGTAGGAAGCCACCCAACGCGCCGAACCCTGCGCATCGTCGGCCTCTACGCCCTCGTAGCTGAGCGAGAAATCCTGGGCGCGGGCGGTGAGCATGCGCCACATGTCGCCGGCCTCGGCAGCACGCAGGTCGGTAAACACCGGGTCGCTGAAGTGCACGTCGGCGCTGTAGCAGGCCGCCATGGCGTCACCATCGCGGCGCTGGAATGCCTGGTAGAAACGTTCGATCAACTGGGCGTTGGGATGGGCCATGGTGGCGCTCGCAGGGTGGGGTTGAGCGCAGTATCGATGAGGCTTCGACTGGACACGATTGGCAATATCGACAAAATTATGATCGATAACGCCAATGCAGCAGTGAGACGCCATGTTCAGGATAGCCCTGTTCGTCTGCCCGCAAACGCTATGTTCCAGCCTTGGCCTGGCCATGGACGCCTTCCACCTGGCCAACCGGCTCGCCGGCCAACGCCGCTTCGAGGTGCTGCGGGTGAGCGCCGACGGAGCGCCAGTCGCCCTCCCCTTCGGGCGCATCGAAGTGGAAGGTGGTCTCGACCTCGCCAGCGGCTGTGACCTGCTGCTGATTCCCGCCACCGGACCGGACGTGGCTGCCACCTGCCGGGCCAACCTGCCGCTGCTCGATTGGCTGCGCCGCAGCCCGCCCGGCGTGCAACTGGGCAGCCTGTGCAGCAGCGCCTTCCTGCTCGCCGAGGCGGGCGTGCTGGACGGCCGCCGCGCCACCACTCACTGGGCACTGGAGGCGGCCTTCCGGGAGCGTTATCCACAGGTGAACCTGGACATCGACGCGCTGTGCACCGATGACGGCGGGCGTCTCTGTTCCGGCGGCGCGCAGGCCGGGCTGGACCTGTGCCTGTACCTGATCGAGCGCCACGCCGGCGCGGCACTGGCCCGGCGCGCGGCGGCCACGCTGGTATTCGAGCATGGTCGGGGCCGGCAACGACGCTTCACCCCGCTGCTGCCGGAGCCGCTGCCCGAAGGCTCGGCATTGGCACCGTTGCTGGAGTGGCTGGAGGACAACTACGCCGAACCGTTCGACCTGGGCGCGCTGGCGCAGCGGGTGCACTGCTCGACCCGAACCTTGCTGCGGCGCTTCCGTGAGCAATTGGGGATGACCCCCAACGACTACGTGCAGCGCCTGCGCATCGTCTCGGCGCAGGAGGCGCTGGGTGACCCGGCGCGTTCGCTGGAGCGCATCGCCAGCGATATCGGCTACGCCGACCGGGCGAGTTTCGCGCGACTGTTCAAGCAGTTGTGCGGGGAGACGCCGGGGGCTTTCCGCCAGCGGCTGCTGGGGCGGTCGGCGTAAGGTTCATTTGTAGGAGCGAGCTTGCTCGCGAACCGCCCAATGCCGGAGCTGTCGGGAAGTGATTCGCGAGCAAGCTCGCTCCTACAGAAAGAGCCTCAGTGGAACCACTCCATCGCCGTGCGCCATACGCACACGCCGATGAAGTAGGCCGAGGCGACGAACCACAACCCCAGCAGCCAGGGTTGATCGTGCGGCTGCTGGAGGATCAGCAGCGCGCTGCTGAGCATCCAGACGAAGGTCACGGCGATGTTCAACGGCATGAACTGGCGGACGCGGAACGGGTGCAGGAACTTCATCTTGGTCAGGGTCAGCGCGGCCAGCACCAGCACGGTGACGAAGCTCACCCAGGGGTGCAGCGCGAGCACGTAGAAATACACCGCGACCACGTTCCAAGCGGCCGGGAAGCCGACGAAGTAGTTGTCCTTGCTCTTCATGTTGACGTTGCAGAAGCAGAACAGCGAGGACACCAAGATTACCCCCACCGCCAGCAGCTCGGTGTGCACCGGCAGCGGCACGTAGCGGTAGATGAAGATCGCCGGGATGAACACGTAGGTGAGGTAGTCGATCACCAGGTCCAGGGTCGAGCCGTCGAAGTGCGGCAGCACCGCCTTGACGTCGAACTTGCGCGCCAGCGTGCCGTCCAGGCCATCCACCAGCAGCGCAACGCCCAGCCACAGCAGGCACGCCTGGGGCCTGTTGTCGACCAGCGCCAGCAGCGCCAGCAGCGCAAGGATGACACCACTGGAGGTCACCGCATGGGCGCTCCAGGCTTTGGCTTTGCTCAGGTTCACTGGCGATAGGATCAGGTTCACGTCGGCTCTCTTCCTTCGGACGGCGATGCAGGCGAGCTAGTTGAAACCTTAGCCCATCCCTGTCGGACCACTGCACATGGGAACACCGATCCACCGGCCGAGTTCAGCCCTTTGCGCATCGATTCCACCCGGGTGGCAGTGGAAAGTTCCAGCATACGCTGACGCGGCGGCGGGGTGCCATCGGGGGAGACGAGCGTGACGGGAAATAAGCCCTTCCTGTAGGAGCGAGCTTGCTCGCGAACCGATTTATCCGGCTACGCGGGTGCCAAGCGGTTCGCGAGCACGCTCGCTCCTAAAGGGCCATCTCAGTGCAGGATCTGACTGAGGAACAGCTTGGTGCGGTCCGACTGCGGGTTGTCGAAGAACTGGTCCGGCGCGGCCTGCTCGACGATCTCGCCCTTGTCCATGAAGATCACCCGGTTCGCCACGGTGCGGGCAAAGCCCATCTCGTGGGTCACGCAGAGCATGGTCATGCCGCTCTGCGCCAGGCCGATCATGGTATCGAGCACTTCCTTCACCATCTCCGGGTCCAGCGCCGAGGTCGGTTCGTCGAACAGCATGATCTTCGGCTTCATGCACAGCGCGCGGGCAATCGCCACGCGCTGCTGCTGGCCGCCGGAGAGCTGCCCCGGATACTTGTTGGCCTGCTCCGGGATGCGCACGCGCTCCAGGTAATGCATGGCGATTTCCTCGGCCTGGCGCTTGGGCATCTTGCGCACCCACATGGGCGCCAGGATGCAGTTCTGCAGCACGGTGAGGTGCGGGAACAGGTTGAAGTGCTGGAACACCATGCCGACTTCGCTGCGGATCGCCTCGATCTGCTTGAGGTCGTTGGTCAGCTCGGTGCCGTCGACCACGATGCTGCCCTGCTGGTGCTCCTCCAGGCGGTTGATGCAGCGGATGGTGGTGGACTTGCCCGACCCGGACGGGCCGCAGAGCACGATGCGCTCGCCCTGCTTGACCTCCAGGTTGATGTCCTTGAGCACGTGGAACTGGCCGTACCACTTGTTCACGCCCTTCATGGTGATCATCGTGTGATCGCCGATGGCCGGCTGTGCGGTCTTTTGGGTGGCTTCCGACATGATGAACTCCTAACGCTTGTGGCCAGTGTCCAGCTTGCGCTCCAGGTGCATGGAGTAGCGGGACATGCTGAAACAGAAAATCCAGTAGACCGCCGCGGCGAACACATAGCCTTCGATGGCCATGCCCAGCCAGGCCGGGTCCGCGGTGGCGCGCTTGATGCTGTTGAGGAAGTCGAACAGGCCGATGATGATCACTAGGCTGGTGTCCTTGAACAGCGCGATGAAGGTGTTGACGATGCCGGGGATCACCAGTTTCAGCGCCTGCGGCAGGATCACCAGGCCCATGCTCCGCCAGTAGCCCAGGCCCATGGCGGCCGCGGCCTCGTACTGCCCCTTGGGGATCGCCTGCATGCCGCCGCGCACCACTTCGGCGATGTAGGCGGCCTCGAACAGCACCACCATCACCATCGCCCGCAGCAGCTTGTCAAGGTTCATGCCCTCGGGCAGGAACAGCGGCAGCATCACCGAGGACATAAACAGCACGGTGATCAGCGGCACGCCGCGCCAGAACTCGATGGTGGTGACGCAGATGACCTTGATCGCCGGCATCTTCGAGCGCCGCCCCAGCGCCAGCAGGGTGCCCAGCGGCATCGCCCCGCAGATGCCGACCGCGGCGATCACCACGGTGAGCATCAGCCCGCCCCAGGAGCTGGTGGGCACGTTTTCCAGGCCGAGGAAGCCGCCGTGCAGCAGCCAGAAGGCCACCAGCGGCAAGGCCACGAGGAAGCACGCACCGTACTTGAGCTTGTACTGGAAGCGTTTGAGGAACAGCGGCGCCGCCCCGAAGATCACGAAGAGCACCGTCAGGTCCACGCGCCAGCGCAGTTCTTCGGGATAGAAGCCGTACATGAACTGGCCGAAGCGCGAGGCGACGAACACCCAGCAGGCACCCTCGCGGGAGCAGTCGGCGCGCGTGCTGCCGACCCAGTTGGCCTTGATGAACGCCCACTCCAGCACCGGCGGCAGGATCAGGTACACCAGGTACAGGCCCAGCAGCGTCAGCAGGGTGTTGAACCAGCCGGAGAACAGGTTGCCGCGCAGCCAGCCGACGACGCCCACGCTCATCGCTGGCGGCGGCTGGTCGGGTTTGAAGGTATGAATGGCCATCGTCCTCTCCCTACCGCTCGATCAGCGCGATGCGCTTGTTGTACCAGTTCATCAGCAGCGAAATGCTGATGCTGATGGCCAGGTACACGCTCATGGTGATGGTCATGGTCTCGATGGCCTGGCCGGTCTGGTTGAGCACCGTGCCGGCGAACAGCGAGACCATGTCCGGGTAGCCGATGGCGGCGGCCAGCGAGGAGTTCTTCGCCAGGTTCAGGTACTGGCTGGTCAGCGGCGGAATGATCACCCGCAGCGCCTGTGGAATGATCACCAGGCGCAGGGTCTGCCCCGGGCGCAGGCCCAGGGACCCGGCGGCCTCGGTCTGGCCATGGCTGACCGCCTGGATGCCGGCGCGCACCGTCTCGCCGATGAAGGCAGCGGTGTACACCGACAGGGCGAGGACAATCGACACCAGCTCCGGGATCACCACCCAGCCGCCGCGGAAGTTGAAGCCCTGCAGCACCGGCACATCCCAATGGAACGGCGCACCGGCCACCAGCGACACCACGCCCGGCAGCAGGATCAGCAGCGCCAGGCCGCTGAGGAACACCGGGAAGGTCTTGCCGGTAGCATGGCGGCGGGCCTTGGCCCACTTCCAGATCACCGCCCAGCCGACCAGGGCCAGGATGAACGCCACGATGAACGGCCCCAGACCGTCGGCGGGCAGCGGCTGGGGCATCTGCAGGCCGCGGTTGTTGACGAAGAACAGGCCGCCGAAGCTGATGCTCTGCCGCGGGCCGGGCAGCGGCCCGAGGACGGCGAAGTACCAGAAGAAGATCTGCAGCAGCGGCGGGATGTT
Organism: Pseudomonas sp. B1-22; assembly: GCF_050474425.1. Taxonomy (NCBI): domain Bacteria; kingdom Pseudomonadati; phylum Pseudomonadota; class Gammaproteobacteria; order Pseudomonadales; family Pseudomonadaceae; genus Pseudomonas; species Pseudomonas sp. B1-22. Next base: position 832,719 of record NZ_JBCHVH010000002.1, read on the forward strand.
GCGGAAGGTCTCGATGTACAGGGTCGCCAGCTTGCGGATCAGCCAGTTGTGCGACAGCCGCGCCACGCCGAGGATGAAGCCGATGACGGTGGCGAAGAAGATGCCGACCACCGTGACCAGCAGCGTGTTCAGCAGGCCGACCAGGAACACCCGGCCATAGGTATCGCTTTCGCTGTAGTCGATCAGGTGCTGGGAGATACCGAATCCGGCGCTGTTCTGCAGGAACCCGAAGCCGGACTGGATGCCCCGATGCGCCAGGTTGGTCTGGGTGTTATCGAAGAGGAACCAGCCGACCGCCACGACGGCGATCACCGCGATGATCTGGAATGCCCAGCCGCGCACGACGGGATCGTTGAGCGATACCCCCCGCGGGCGCTGGGCCTTGACGGAATTCTGCATGTAAGCCCTCTCGGAATCCTCCGCAGGCGGACACGGGGCTACGCCCGCGTCGCCAGCGGAAGCTTCACGTCATCAGAAACAGGGCCGGCGCCCGCCATCAGGGCACCGGCACACGCGGGAAGGGTCAGCGCACCGGCGGTGCGTACTGCAGACCACCCTTGTTCCACTGGGCGTTGAGGCCACGCTTGATCTTCAGCTCGCTGCCGTCGCCGACGTTGCGGTCGAAGATCTCGCCGTAGTTACCCACTTGCTTGACGATCTGCACCACCCAGTCCTTGGACAGTTTCAGATCCTTGCCGTAGTCGCCTTCAGCGCCGAGCAGGCGGGCGACGTCCGGGTTCTTGGTGTTCTTCGCCATCTCCTCGACGTTCTTCGAGTTCACGCCCAGTTCCTCGGCGTTGAGCAGTGCGAAGAGCGTCCAGCGCGCGATGTGGAACCACTCCTCGTCACCCTGGCGAACCGCCGGGGCCAGCGGCTCCTTGGAGATGACTTCCGGCAGCACCACGTAGTCGTCGGGCTTGGCCAGCTTGATGCGCTGGGCGTAGAGCTGCGACTGGTCGGAGGTCAGCACGTCGCAACGGCCGGACTCCAGCGACTTGGCGCTCTCGTCGGAGGTGTCGTAGGTGATGGGGGTGTACTTGAGGTTGTTGGAACGGAAGTAGTCGGACAGGTTCAGCTCGGTGGTGGTGCCCGCCTGGATGCACACGGTGGCGCCGTCGAGCTCCTTGGCGCTGGAGACGCCGAGCTTCTTGTTCACCAGGAAGCCCTGGCCATCGTAGTAGGTCACGCCGACGAAGCTCAGGCCCATGGCGCTGTCGCGCGAACTGGTCCAGGTGGAGTTGCGCGAGAGGATGTCGATCTCGCCGGACTGCAGCGCGGTGAAGCGCTCCTTGGCGGTCAACGGGCTGAACTTGACCTTGCTGGCATCGCCGAACACGGCGGCGGCCACGGCACGGCAGACATCGACGTCGATGCCCTTGTACTGCCCTTTGGCGTCGGCGTAGGAGAAGCCCGGAAGACCGTCACTGATACCGCACTGCACGTAGCCTTTCTTCTTCACAGCATCCAGGGTGGCACCCGCGTGAGCGAGGCCGCTGATACCGAACACGACAGCGGTAGTCAGCACAGCCAGGGTGGATTTCACCATCTTCATCGATCTTCTCCGTTGCTTTTTTAGTGTTCTGGAGTCCCGGTTTTCCACCGCCGTACCCTCGTGAGGCACAAGCAAGACCACTGTCGGGATGGAAACCTAAGGGTGAGTCTAGTCGGCTCTCGGAAACCGCACCGAGGCGTTGCAGACGTCCCCCGAGCCCGCAGGTAATGCGGACTGGAACGGGTATATGCAGATCATGCGCATGAAGGCGAAGGCCCGTCGCGCCAACCGTTGACCGCGGCGGACGACGACGGGCCCTGGAGCGGCCCAAGGCCTTTGCCACCCCGCTTGCGGTACAGCTTTCCGGATGGGGTCGGTAAAGTGTTACCGCAAGCGGGGTGGCACAGCCTGGAGCCTGAGACAGCAAGGGCCGTACCAGCTCTGCGAAAGTTCCTACAATCCGGCAGCGTCAAGTCCTGCAAGTTATGGCAATGCGACATCTTCTTGCAGGCTGCTTTCAACCGTATTCGCGCGCGGTGCGCCTTCCTAGAGCGCCCGCCCCATCCTGGAGCCTCCATGACCCAGCCCCTGATCCTCGAACCCTCCCGTCCGGCCGACGCCTGCGTCATTTGGTTGCACGGCCTGGGGGCCGACCGTTACGACTTCGAGCCGGTAGCACAGTTGCTGCCGCCACTTCACCAGCACCCGCTTCATCCTCCCGCAGGCGCCGACCCGCCCGGTCACGGTGTTCAACGGCATGCCCGCGCCGAGCTGGTACGACATCCTCGCCATGGCGCCGGCCCGCGCCATCGACGAAGCACAGCTGAATGCCTCGGCCGACGACGTGATCGCACTGATCCAGGGGCAGATCGAACAGGGCATCGAAGCCCGCCGTATCATCCTCGCCGGTTTCTCCCAGGGCGGCGCCGTGGTGCTGCACACCGGCTACCTGCGCTGGAGCGGCGAACTGGGCGGGGTCATGGCCCTGTCCACCTACGGCCCGACCTTCGGCGACGGCATCGACGTGCCGGCCACCCAACGACAACTGCCGGCGCTCTGTCTGCACGGCACGCTCGATGACGTGGTCACGCCCGCCATGGGCCGCGCTGCCTACGACTTCCTGCTGACAAGCGGCGTCCCGGCGCAGTGGCGCACCTACCCGATGAGCCACGAAGTCAGCAACGAGGAGCTCGGCGACATCGCCGCATGGCTGCGGGAACGCCTCTGATCATGGCGGGAAATGGGCCGGCGAAGACCGCCGGCTCATTCTGGGGAACGGCCCGGTCGTGCTGAAGAGCCGATGAATCGCCGGCTGACCGCCGGTCGGCCCGGCATGGCGCCAGATTGCCAGTATCCAAATCTGATTAATACTGATGGCTCAATGTGCGAATTGGACTACTAGGGAGAGTCGGTCGTGCACATCCTCAGTCCCTTCCCCGCCTCCACAGCGCCATGAAGCCCGCGCAATGGAACGAGGATATCCAGCAACTGCAGCACCTCCGCCTGTTCCAGAACGTCGCTGCAAACTGCCTGCAACAGCTGCTGAAGGACTTTCGCGCCTGCGAGTTGGAGGCCGGTGAAATCCTTCTCTCGCCGTTCAACCGCAACCACTTCCTCTATATGGTCCTGCGCGGCCAGTTGAAGGTGTACCTGGGCTCGCTCGACAACCAGCCGGTTACCACCCTCAACCCTGGCGACTGCGCCGGCGAAATCAGCTTCATCGACAACGACCACCCTTCCGCCTACGTAGTGGCCGCCGAACCGACCACCGTCCTGCGCCTGCATCGCGAGGCGCTGATCAGCCTCTTCCAGCATTCCCCGCAGGTCATGCAGAACCTGCTCGGCGTGCTCTGCGAAAAGGTGCGCCAGGGCAACCGGATCATTCTCGACACCGAGCAGAACGCCAACATCGACACCCTCACCGGACTGTTCAACCGGCGCTGGCTGGAACACATCTATGAGCGCGAAAGCACCCGCTGCGCCTTCAACGAGCACCCGCTGTGCCTGCTCATGCTGGATGTCGACCACTTCAAGGACTACAACGACGAACACGGCCACCTGGCCGGCGACTACGCCCTCTGCCTGGTCGCCCACACCCTGCGCAGCCAGTTGCGCCCAAAGGACAGCATGGCGCGCTACGGCGGCGAGGAGTTCGTCATCCTGCTCCCGGAGATCGGCGTGGATGAAGCCCGGCGCATCGGCAACCGGCTGCGCCAGAGCCTGGAACAGGTGAAGACCTTCTATTCGCCGATGGGCGTGCTGCCCGGCGTCACCGTATCCCTGGGCCTGGCCCAGATGGACTACCAGGAAAACCTGCCGAACCTGATCCTGCGGGCCGACAGCGCGCTCTACCAGGCCAAGCAGGAAGGCCGCAATCGCCTGGTGGGATGAGCCGCCACCGAATTCCCGCACCTGCCGTTGCCCCTTTGATACAGTCCGCGCACAAGAACAAGACAGCCGGGATGCTGAAATGCGCAAGACCCTGATCGCTTTGCTCGTACTGGTGGCCGTTGGCCTGGGAATCTTCTTCAACCTGCCGGGGTATTTCGACCGCAAGATGAACACGGTGGCCGCCCCGCCGCCCTACCCCGCCTCCGATGCTGCAACCGCCCTGCACAAGACCCTGTTCGTCGCCGACCTGCACGATGACGCCCTGCTCTGGGACCGCAACCTGCTGGAGCGCCACGACTACGGCCACAGCGACCTGCCGCGTCTGCTGCAAGGCCACGTCGGCCTGCAGGTGTTCTCCACCGTCACCAAGACCCCGCGTGGCCTGAACTACGAGCGCAATGGCGCCGACAGCGACAACATCACCCCGCTGATCATCGCCCAGCGCTGGCCGCGCGCGACCTGGACCAGCCTGCTCGAACGCGCCCTCTACCAGGGCCGGATGCTCGAAGAAGCTGCCGCCGCCAGCCAGGGCAAGCTGACGCTGGTGCGCAGCCGAGCCGACTTCGCCCGCTACCTCGACGCCTGGGACAAGCAGCCGAACCAGGTCGCCGCCGTGCTCGCCACCGAAGGCCTGCACCCGCTGGAGGGCCGGCTCGAGAACATCGACCGCATGTACGACGCGGGTTTCCGCATCATGGGTCTGACCCACTTCTTCGACAACGAAATCGGCGGCTCCGCCCACGGCCTGAAGAAAGGCGGCCTGACGCCCTTCGGCCGCGAGGTGATCGCCCGCCTGGAAGAGAAGAAGATGCTGGTGGACCTGGCGCACGCCTCCCGCGCGCTGATCGACGACGTGCTGGCCATCGCCACCCACCCGGTGCTGGTGTCGCACACCGGCGTCGAGGGCACCTGTCCGGGCATCCGCAACCTGACCGACGCCCATCTGCAACGCATCGCCGCCACCGGCGGGGTGATCGGCATCGGCTACTGGGACGGCGCGGTGTGCGATACCTCGGTCAAGGCCATCGTCAAGGCCATCCGCTACGCCGCCGACAAGGTCGGTGTGCAGCACATCGCCCTGGGCTCGGACTTCGACGGCGCCGTGCACACGCCCTTCGACACCAGCGGCCTGGCGCAGCTGACCCAGGGCCTTGCCGAAGCCGGCTTCAGCCAGCCGGACATCGCCGCCATCATGGGCGGCAACGTGCGCCGCCTGCTGCTGGAAACGCTGCCGTAAGGCCTATCGCCGTCACCGCAACACGGCATTCACCCGTCCCGTCAAGCCCGGGAAATCCTGTGGCACTTCGCCCTGCGGGCATCTTGCATTACACTGGCGGCCGTTCATTCCTTAACCAGTACGAGACCACCGTGCTCAAAGCACTCAAGAAAATCTTCAGCAAAGGCGAGGGCGAGCAGCCCGTCGCCACGCCGGCAGCCCCCGCCCCCGCTGCCTCCGAGCCCGCCCAGAGCGGTGAGAAGCGTCCGCGCAAACCGCGCAATCCGCGCCCCGAAGGCGAGGCCGCCGAGAAGCAGGCCCGTGCTCCCAAGGGCGACAAGCCCCGTGCCGAGCGTTCCGAGAAAGCCGAACGCGGCGAGAAGACCGAGCGCGCCGACAAGCCGCGCGAGCCCAGGGCCGACAAGCCGCGCCGCGAGCGCAAGCCGCGTCCGCCGGTGGTGGACAACTGGAAGCTGGAAGACTTCGTGGTCGAGCCGGCCGAAGGCAAGACCCGTTTCCACGACTTCAACCTCGACCCGCGTCTGATGCATGCCATCCATGACCTGGGCTTCCCCTACTGCACGCCGATCCAGGCGCAGGTACTGGGCTTCACCCTGCGCGGCCAGGACGCCATCGGCCGCGCCCAGACCGGCACCGGCAAGACCGCCGCGTTCCTCATCTCGATCATCACCCAGCTGCTGCAGACCCCGCCGCCGAAAGAGCGCTACATGGGCGAGCCGCGCGCGCTGATCATCGCGCCGACCCGCGAGCTGGTGGTGCAGATCGCCAACGACGCCATCGGCCTGGCCAAGTACACCGGCCTGAACGTCATGAGCTTCGTCGGCGGCATGGACTTCGACAAGCAGCTGCGCACCCTGGAATCGCGCTTCTGCGACATCCTGGTCGCCACCCCGGGCCGCCTGCTGGACTTCAACCAGCGCGGCGAAGTGCACCTGGACATGGTCGAGGTGATGGTGCTGGACGAAGCCGACCGCATGCTCGACATGGGCTTCATCCCGCAGGTCCGCCAGATCATCCGCCAGACCCCGTACAAGGGCGAACGCCAGACCCTGCTGTTCTCCGCCACCTTCACCGACGACGTGATGAACCTGGCCAAGCAGTGGACCGTGGACCCGGCCATCGTCGAAATCGAACCGGAAAACGTCGCCAGCGACACCGTCGAGCAGCACGTCTACGCCGTTGCCGGCAGCGACAAGTACAAGCTGCTGTACAACCTGATCGCGCAGAACGACTGGACCCGCGTGATGGTCTTCGCCAACCGCAAGGACGAAGTGCGGCGCATCGAGGAACGCCTGACCAAGGACGGCATCAGCGCCGCCCAGATGTCCGGCGACGTGCCGCAGCACAAGCGCATCAAGGTTCTCGAAGGCTTCCGTGAAGGCAAGATCCGCGTGCTGGTCGCCACCGATGTCGCCGGTCGCGGCATCCACGTCGACGGCATCAGCCACGTGATCAACTTCACCCTGCCGGAAGATCCGGACGACTACGTGCACCGCATCGGTCGTACCGGCCGCGCCGGCACCACCGGCACTTCCATCAGCTTCGCCGGCGAGGACGATGCCTTCGCCCTGCCGCCGATCGAGGAGCTGCTGGGCCGCAAGATCAACTGCGAGATGCCGCCGACCGAGCTGCTCAAGCCGGTACCGCGCAAGTACTGATCCGCTGCTGCACCAGCTTTCTGCTCCAAAACAAGGCGAAGCCATCCGGCTTCGCCTTTTTTGTTTCCACAGGCGTTACGTCCGGTGACGACCTCCCCTCCCTCCCCCACCAGGGAGCCGCCTGATTTTCCTGCCGGACCCGCCGGGAAGACCCGACGCCGTTCCCATGCAAACAATGGCAACACGCCATCTGCCTGCCTGAGCGCCCGTCACGCGACTTCTTCGATCAATTTTATTTACAGTCGTAAAATAATTCGCACGCTTCTTGCACGGCAGGCGGGAACCATTCCAAGAACCCTCGCCGGAATCCTCCCATGCCCCTGCGCGCCAAACTTGCCCTGAGTTTCCTGTCGATCGGCCTGATTCCCGTACTGGTGATGGCCGTCGTGGTCTATCTGCAGGCCAGCCGAGCCCTCGAAGAACAGAGCCTGAACGCCCTGGAAGCGGTCGCCAGCATCAAGCAGCGGCAACTGATGGATGCCTGGAAAGCGCGGCACGACCAGCTCAGCAGCCTCGCCAACAACCTCGGCAGCAACTATGCGGGCCTGGACAGCGAGGCCCTGGTGACCACCGCCAACTACGACCGGCCGGTGTTCGAGAATTTCGTCAAGACCTTCGGCTACCGCGAGCTGCGCCTGGTGACCGGCGACGGCACCGTGGTCTTCAGCCTCGGGCGCGGCGCCGACTACCAGCAGAACATCGGCACGCCGACCTGGCGCGATACCCCGTTCGGGCGCTTCATCCGCTCGGCGCTGGACAGCGGCAAGGCCAGCATCAGTGATCTGGAGCCGGCGCTGGACAACCAGCAACCGGTGCAATGGCTGGCCGCTCCGATCAAGGACAACGACCAGCTGAAATTGCTGCTGGTGCTGGAGCTGCCGCTCTCGGCGATCAACGAAGTGATGCAGAACCGCCAGGGCCTGGGCGACGCCGGGGAGACCTATCTGGTGGGCAATGACGGCGGCCTGCGCTCGGACTCGGTGCGCTTCACCGATCGTCACGTGCGCCGCGCCAAGGAAAGCCCCTCCGCCCTGCCCGGTCAGGCCATCGAGAAAGCCCTGGCCGGCAAACAGGGCCGCCTCGCCGAAGCCGGCCTGAACAACCAGCCGGCGCTGAAATCCTTCGTCCCGCTGAACCTGGACGGCCAGCACTGGGCACTGGTGGCGGAAATGGACCAGGACCAGGCCTTCGCTCCGGTGCGCAAGCTGATGTGGCAGATCCTCGTGCTCGGCCTGCTGACCTTGCTGGGTGTGGCCGCCGGGACCTGGCTGGTCAGCCGAAGCGTGATGCGCCCGCTGGGCGGCGAGCCGGCGAACATGGCGGCGCTGGCCCAGCGACTGGCCGGCGGCGAACTGCGCCTGGGCGACGATGCCGACGCCAGCAGCGGACTGATGCAGGCCCTGCGCGAAATGACCGCGGCCTGGCGCCAGGTGGTCGAGCGTCTGCGCCAGGCCAGCGAGGCCGTGGGCGATGCCAGCGGCGACATCCTGGACGCCGCCGGGCGCACCAGCAGCCACCTCGACCAGCAGCAGGAAGCCCTGGAGATGGTGGTCAGCGCCGTCGACCAGATGGCCGCCACCGTGCAGGAAATCGCCGGCAGCGCCAGCCGCAGCGCCGATGGCAGCGCCGCCGCGCGAGAGGCCTTCACGGCGATGCAGGATACGCTACAGCACATGATCGGCCGCCAGGACCAGCTGCTCACCGGGCTGCGCCAGGCCGACGGCGTAGTGCAGACCCTGGCCGGCGAGAGCCAGCAGATCGGTTCGGTGCTGGACGTCATCCGCTCCATCGCCGAGCAGACCAACCTGCTCGCCCTCAACGCCGCCATCGAAGCCGCCCGCGCCGGCGAAGCGGGCCGTGGCTTCGCCGTGGTGGCCGACGAAGTGCGCAACCTCGCCCAGCGCACCCGCAGCGCCACCGACGAGATCGTCGCCATCGTCGGCAGCCTCGGCGACTCCTCGGTCCAGGCCCAGGCGAGCATGAGCGGCGCCAGCGAGCAGGCCCATACCCTGGAGCAGGACACCCAGGCGGTGCTGCAGACCCTCGGTGCACTCGACGAGTCCCTGCAGGGCGTACACGCCATGGCCTTCCAGATCGCCGCCGCCGCCGAGCAGCAGGCCGCCACGACCCAGGAAGTGAACCAGCACATGCACCGCCTGAGCGACATGACCGTGGAAAACCGCAAGACTGCCGCGCACACCCGCGATTGCGGCGAGCACCTGCGTCGCGTGGCCGGAAGCCAGGAAGAGCTGGTGGCGCAGTTCAAGCTGTAACTCGCGTGCTTCCTGTAGGAGCGGGCCATGCCCGCGATCACGCCCATGGGGCGCTCCTACAGGCCAGCTCCGCGCTTCGGCTTCCGTAGGAGCGGAGCTTCTCCGCGATCCGGCCGGCAGGCCGGCATCCCTGTCCATGCACCGCGGTGATCGCGGACAAGGTCCGCTCCTACGTTGTTTTCTAGGCCCCCGCATTCGCAGGGATGACGCAGGGGTACGCGAATCACCCCCGTCACTCCCGCGAACGCGGGACAGCGCTTGCGCTGAACGCACTTCAGTGCGGCCCGAAGGGTGAGCGAAGCGAATACCCCAAAAGACAGTTGCTCCTACGCAAGCAGTTGCCCATCTGTCCACCTGCTCTTGCTGATCAAGACAATAGAGTCCAGAATGGAAAAATTAATCCACATCTGGAGTTCTGCCATGTCCGCTGCCACGCCTCTCACCCTCAACCAGGCCGACGCCGAACGCCTGCTCGAACAGGTCGACGTGCTCCAGGCCATGCGCGACATGTTCGCCGAGCTGGCCGGAGGCAACGCCGTACAACCGGCGCAGCAACTGGTGGAATTCCCCAACGGCGGCGGCGACTTCATCAACTACCTGGGCGTGCTGGCCTCGCAGAAGGTCTACGGCGTGAAGACTTCGCCCTACATCGTGCGCCAGCCCAAGTCGCTGGTCACCGCGTGGAGCCTGTTGATGTCCATGGAGACCGGCCAGCCGCTGCTGCTGTGCGACGCCGGCAGCCTGACCACCGCGCGCACCGCCGCCACCACCGCCCTGGCGGTGCAGGAGCTGGCCCGCCCGGACGCCAGGCGCCTGGTCATCGTCGGCAGCGGCCCGGTCGCCCGCGCGCACCTGCGTTACGTCGCCGGCCTGCGCGACTGGCAGAGCATCCGCATCTACTCGCCGAACCTGAGCGCCGGCGTGCTGGCCCAGTTCGGCGCCATTGACACCCGCGCCGAACCGGCCGCCAGCATCGAAGCTGCCGTGGCCGATGCCGACGTGGTGCTGCTGTGCACCTCCTCCGGCACCCCGGTGCTCGACCCGGCCATTCTCAGCAAACCGGCGCTGATCACCTCCATCAGCACCAACGTCGCCCGCGCCCACGAAGTACCGCCGCAGTCGCTGGCACAGATGGACGTGTACTGCGATTACCGCGCCACCACCCCGGCCTCTGCCGGCGAGATGCGCCTGGCCCGCGACGAACATGGCTGGGACGGCAAAATCGTTGGCGACCTGCCGGAACTGGTCAGCGGCCAGGCGGCCAAGCCGGAGTACCAGCGCCACGCCTTCTTCCGCTCCATCGGCCTGGGCCTGGAAGACGTCGCCCTGTCCAATGCGCTCTACCATCTCCAGACCAAGAACGCCTGAGCCGGAGACGAACATGATCGAAGTCGACTTCCTCATCATCGGCGGCGGTATTGCCGGCGCCTCCACCGGCTACTTCCTATCCCGCCACGGCAAGGTCGCCGTGCTGGAGCGCGAGTCCCACGCCGGCTACCACTCCACCGGCCGCTCGGCAGCGCTCTACACCGTCGCCTACGGCACGCCGCAGGTACGCGCCCTGACCGCCGCCAGCCGCGCCTTCTTCGACAACCCGCCCGAAGGCTTCGTCGAACACCCAATCCTCACCCCGCGCGGCGAGATGACCGTGGACTTCGAAGGCAATCCGGAAGAGCTCCAGCGCCAGTACGAAAGCGCCCGCGCCAGCGTGCCGGAAATGCGCCTGCTGTCTGCCGACGAGGCCTGCGCCATAGTCCCGGTCCTGCGTCGCGAGAAGGTCCACGGCGCGATGATCGACCCCAGCGCCGCCGACATCGACACCGACGGTCTGCTGCAAGGCTACCTGCGCGGCATCCGTCGCAACGGCGGCAGCGTGCAGCTGGACAGCGAAGTCCTGGAAATCCGCCGTATCGACGGCAGCTGGGAAGTGCGCTGCGCACAGCAGAGCTACCGCGCGCCGGTGCTGGTCAACGCGGCCGGCGGCTGGTGCGACAAGGTCGCCGAACTCGCCAGCGTCACCCCGCTGGGCCTCACGCCCAAGCGCCGCGCGGCCTTCCTGTTCAGCCCGCCGGAGGGTGTCGACAGCCATGCCTGGCCGGTGCTGGTGAGCCTGGACGAATCCTTCTACTTCAAGCCCGACGCCGGCATGCTGCTCGGCTCGCCGGCCAACGCCGACCCGGTGGAGCCCCACGATGTGCAGCCCGAAGAGCTGGACATCGCCCTGGGCATCTACCAGATCGAGGAGCACACCACGCTGAGCATCCGCCGCCCGAGCCACACCTGGGCTGGCCTGCGCTCGTTCTTCGCCGACGGCGACCTGGTGTCCGGCTACGACCCGGCCACGCCGGGCTTCTACTGGGTGGCCGGCCAGGGCGGCTACGGCATCCAGACCTCGGCGGCGATGGGCGAGGCCAGCGCCACGTTGATCCGCGGCGAGGCGCTGCCCGAGCATCTGGCCCGCCACGGCCTGACGGCCGGGATGCTGTCGCCGGCGCGCCTGCTGCCGAACTGACCGTGACAGCCTGCGGGCGCTTGCGGCACACTCGCCAGCGCCCGCCCCATCGCCTTCGAGAGCCTTGCCCATGACCGCCGCCGACCCACTGGACAACTACAAGGCCATCGCCGACGCCATCGCCACCCTGTTCTTCCCCCATGCCGAGGTGGTCATCCACGACCTGCGCAACCAGCGCGTGGCCTATCTGGCCAACAACATCTCCAAGCGCGAGATCGGCGACGACTCGGCGCTGGAGGACATGCTCGAAGGCAGCGGCGACGAGCGCAACATCGGCCCCTACGAGAAGCTCAACTGGGACGGGCAGAAGATTCGTTCGGTCAGCACCGTGCTGCGCGACGGCAAGGGTGAGCCGCTGGCGGTGCTGTGCATCAACCTCAACATCACCCTGTTCGAGACCGCCAAGGCGGCGCTGGACCTGTTCCTCTCCTCGAACAAGCTGATTCCCCAGCCGGACGCGCTGTTCCGCGACGACTGGCAGGAGCGGATCAACACCTTCCTTCACGCCTGGCTGCGCCAGCGCCAGCTGAGCCTCAATACCTTGAGCCGTGACCACAAGCGCGAACTGGTCCTGGCGCTGCATGCCGAGGGCGCATTCAAGGGCAAGAGCGCGGCGAACTATGTGGCCAACGTGCTGAACATGGGGCGGGCGACGGTTTACAAGCATCTGAAGGAGTTGAAGGAGGAGGTCTGATGGTCCCTCTTTCGCTCCGTTCGGACTTGATCGCAATACGCGTCTTGTTTGGGCGTTTCTGCGCCGCTTCGGCGTGTGCTGAGAGATTTTGTTTCGCCCCCTCGGGCGAGTCCCTTTTGTCAAACGACACAAAAGGAACCAAAAGGTCTTGCCCCATCATCCGGGTCTCGCTTCGCGAGACTCCCCTCGCTCCATCGAAGTTTCAGGGGCACGCGTCGACGGGCCATCCATGGCCCAACGACGCTCTCGCGGCATCCATGCCGCTCAACCCCTGAAACTCCGATTCCACTCGGCCTCCTGAAGGGGCGCTCGGAGTGCTCGGAGATTTCTCTGGAAATCCTCAAGAGCAAACGCAGAGCATTTTGCTCCGCGCTGCTTTTGCTTCCGTAGGAGCGGAGCTTCTCCGCGAAATCCATTGCGGAGAAATTTGAGAGGACAGGGAAGCACAGGTGTTTGCCGCCACCGTAGGAGCGAGCTTGCTCGCGAACAAATCTCCCGGCTGCATCGGCGTTAGGCAGTTCGCGAGCAAGCTCGCTACGAAAAGCAAAAGGCCGCCCGAAGGCGGCCTTTGCGATACCCCGACGGAAAGATCAATCCCCGTAGATATCGCTCTTGAAGTACTTGCCTTCAATGGCCTTGTACTTGCCATTGGCCCGCAGCGCGTCGATAGCGGCGTTGAGCTGGCCGACCAGCTCGGTATTGCCCTTGCGCACCGCGATACCGGCGCCCTCGCCGAAGTATTTCGGGTCCTTGAACTCCGGGCCGATAAAGGCAAAGCCCTTGCCGCGCTCGGTTTCCAGGAAGCCGATTTCCAGCGGGATGGAGTCGGCGAAGGTGCCGTCCAGACGGCCGGCGACCAGGTCCAGGTAAATCTCGTCCTGGCTGGTGTAGCGCACCACGTTGGCGCCGGCCTTGCCCAGTACCTCGGTGGCGAAGCGGTCGGCGGTGGAGCCGCGCTGCACGCCGATATTCTTGCCCTTGAGCTGGCTGAACTTGTCGTCCAGCTGCGAGCCTTCCTTCATCACCAGACGGCCCGGGGTGAAGTAGTACTTGTGGGTGAAGTCCACCGAGCGCTTGCGCTCGTCGGTGATGGTGATGGAGGACAGCGCGGCGTCGATCTTGCGCACCTTCAGCGAGGGGATCAGGCCATCGTATTCCTGTTCGACCCACTGGCACTTGCGCTTCATCTGCTCGCACAGGGCGTTGCCGATGTCGTAGTCGAAGCCGGCGATGCCGCCCTCGGGAGTCTTGTAGGCGAAGGGCGGGTACGCCGCCTCGATACCAATGCGCAGCGGCTTGTCGTCGGCGTGGGAGAGGGTGGCGAAAGCGGCCAGCATCAGGCCGCCCAGCAGGGCTTTGCGATTCATCGATGAACTCCGTTGTGTGGTCGCCGGGGAGGAGCGCCGGCCGTTACGTCTTGGCAGTGAGTACGGCATTTCTTGATTCGTCCAGGGGCGCGACACGGAAGGTCGCAGCGGCATTGCCTTGCCCTCACCCAGGCGAACGACTTCTTGTTCTGTTCCGTCCACGCGCGGAGGCACGTAAACTTAAAATCCAATCTGGACTAAAAAGTACAGAACGTCAATCACCCCTGATGTGGGCTCCGACCGCAGGGCGTACAACCGTTCGCGGTTGTACGCCGATACATCAAGCGCATCGGCGACTCCGTGTTCGAACTCGGCTTTGGCCAGGGTTAAACGGCGTATAACGTCGAACGTTATACGCCCTACGTATTGGCTCGGCGCGGCACCGTCCTGCGACAGCCCGGCGCACTCTCCTTTGCTGCCCCGCCGCTACTCCTTCGGAGGAATGTCGGCAGCGCGGCACTGGCCTTAGTCTGGACGTGTTCCAGCCAATCCGAGGAGGGCCCGCACCGCTCATTCGCATGATTTTCCGTAGCTTCCACGGTTATACATTTGGCAGATGCCCGAAGCCCCCGCGATACGCTCATATCGCCGGGGCTTTTTTATGTCTGCTGCAAAGAAGGGGTTTTGGGTAGGAGCGAGCTTGCTCGCGAATCGCACGGCACCGAAATCACCGGCAGAAAGCGTTCGCGAGCAAGCTCGCTCCTACAGAACTCGGGCAGCACGGAGCTCCCTGGGGCGTTTTCTATTCAGGAACGCAAGGCACGTGGCGGGCATATTGCCCGCCAAGGGAGGGCTGTTTCAGCCGCCGCTGAGGTTCATGAAGCGCAGCACCTGCACGTCGCCAACGCTGAACTCGTGGCGCGCCGGCTTGCGTTGCAGCGCACCGCGCAGGGCTTCGAGGATGGGCTCGTCGTGCAGCGGATGGCGGCGCAGTAGCCCGCGCAGGTCCAGGGAGTTCTCGTGGCCCAGGCACAGCAGCAGCCGGCCTTCGGCAGTCAGGCGCAGGCGATTGCAGGTGGCGCAGAAGTTGTGCGAGTGCGGCGAGATGAAACCGATGCGCGTGCCCGGATGCTGCGCCAGGCGCACATAGCGCGCCGGGCCGCCACTGTATTCGGCGCTGTCCAGCAGCTCGTGGTGCTCGGCGATCAGCGCGCGGACCTCGTCGCTGGAGCAGAAGCTCTCCTCGCGCTCGCGGCCGACCTGGCCCAGCGGCATCTCCTCGATGAAGCTGATGTCCAGCCCGTGGGCGATGGCGTAATCCACCAGTGCCGGCACTTCGTCGGCATTGCGCCCCTTCATCACCACGCAATTGAGCTTGATATGCTCGAACCCGGCCTGCTGGGCAGCATCGATGCCGCGCAGCACCTGCTCCAGGCGGCCGGTGCGGGTGATGGCGGCGAAGCGTTGCGCATCGAGTGTATCGAGACTGATGTTCAGGCGGGACAGGCCAGCCGCATGCAGATCGCCGGCCAGCCAGGTGAGCTGCGAGCCGTTGCTGGTCATGCACAGTTCGCGCAGGCCGGGCAGCGCCGCGAGGCGTTCGCAGAGATGGACGATGCCGGGTCGCACCAGCGGTTCGCCGCCGGTGAGGCGCAGCTTCTTCACGCCGCGCTCGACGAAGATCCGCGCCACCCGCTCGATCTCTTCCAGGGTGAGTACCTGCTGGCGCGGCAGGAAGCGCATGTTTTCGGCCATGCAGTAGACGCAGCGGAAGTCGCAGCGGTCGGTTACGGACAGGCGCAGGTAGTCGACCTTGCGGCCCTGGCCGTCGATCCATTCGGACATGGTGATTCACTCCAGCCGGCCCCTGCCCAGGGCACGAGGGCCGAGATTCGTATCCGTTTCCGAAACCCCTCCCTCCTTAGGGAGGGAAGGTCGGGAGAGAGGGGCCCGGAACCGGTTCACTGCACCAACGGCGACTCCGCACCGTCGAAGACAAAGCCGTCGATCTGCGCTTCGCCGGCCAGCACGCTGATGTACTGGCTGACCGCACGCTGCAGCACCTGGGCGCGCAGGTAGGCGGCGATGCGCGGGCGCGCCTCGGCGAAGTCCAGCGGCTCACCGCCATCACGCTCGATCAGCTCGACCACGTGCAGGCCGTAGCGACTTTCCAGCGGATGGCCGAGCAGGCCGGGGTGCTGTTGCAGCAGGCGTTTCTCGAACTCGGGGACGGTCTGCCCCGGCTCGATCCAGCCCAGATCACCACCGTCATCCTTGGACGGGCAGTCGGAGAAGCGCATGGCCTTCTCAGCGAAACGTTCGGGGTGCTCGCGCAGTTCGGCCAGCAGTGCCTCGGCCTGTTCGCGGGCCTTGGCGCGGCCTTCCAGGTCGTCCGGCGCGCAGCCCAGCAGCACGTGGCGCAGGCGCATGCGCCAGGGCGCGGTCAGGCGGGTGGGGTTGGCATCAAACCATTGGCGGCAGCTGGCTTCGTCGGCTTCGGGCACGCCGACTTCACGGTCGATCAGCGCACGAATGCGCGCTTCTTCCGGGGCCTCGCCCTCTTCCGCGTCGGCCGCCAGACCCAGCGCGTCGGCGCGCTGCACCAGCAGCTGGCGTACCACCAGCGCGCGGCAGGCGGAGTACAGCGCCTCGGCATGGCTGGAAGCGGGATGGTATTGCAGCTCGCGGGCCAGCTCATCCTCGGCGATGGCGACGCCATTGACGGAGATGGCAGGCAGGTCGACGTGTTCGACCTTGGCTTCGTAGTGGGAGCAACTCATTTCAATCACCTCCGGATGGCGGATAACGCCTGTGGCGTTATCTGCCCTACGGGTTCGAGGGGGGCGAATGACGCGCCGGCGTCATCCGCCACTTCATCACGCTGCGCGACGCTTGGTGCGGACCACCTGGTAGCGGCGGCCGAAGTACCACACCGGAGCGCTGACGATGTGCACCAGACGGGTGAAGGGGAACAGCACGAACAGGGTCAGGCCGAGGGTCACGTGCAGCTTGTAGACCAGCGAGACCGGCGCGATCGCTTCGGCGGCGGCCAGCGGCTGGAAGGTGACGATGGACTGCGCCCAGTTGGCGAGCATCACCATCACCGAACCATCCAGGTGATGGGTGGAGGCGACAATGGTGGACAGGCCGAGGATCAGCTGAACGTAGAGCACCAGCAGGATCATCAGGTCCGATGCGTTGCCGGTGGCGCGCACGCGCTCATTGGTCAGGCGGCGCAGGATCAGGCCGGTCAGGCCGATGAAGCAGAGGATGCCGAAGAAGCCGCCGGAAACCATCGCCAGCAGTTGCTTCTGCTCGGTGCTGATCAGGTGCTCATAGACCGCATGCGGGGTCAGCAGACCGACGAAGTGGCCGGCGAGGATGAACAGCACCCCGACGTGGAACAGGTTGCTGTATACGCGCATGCCCTTCTTGCTCAGCATCTGGCTGGAGCCGGCTTTCCAAGTGTATTGCGAGAGGTCGAAGCGCGCCCAGCTGCCGATCAGGCAGATGGCGAGCGCGACGTAGGGGTAGATCCCGAACGCTAGAAGATCGAGGGACATGTTCAGACTCCTTCTCTGGCCGCCCGGTACTGCATCTGCGGCACCGGCTGGGCGACCCACTGCATGGGTTGTTCGGCGGCGGAGGAAATCCGCCGGGCGCTGGTGGATGGGCAACCGGCGGCGGGCTCAGTAAAGCTCACCGGGGCTTCCTCCCAGGCCTTGTCGATGGCTTCCAGGCTGTCGTCGCGCACTTCCTGCTCGCGGTCGCGCTTGAGTGCGCCGAGGTCGGGCCGCTCGCCGGACAGCTCCAGCAGGCTGTTGAACACCGCCGCGTAACTGCTGCCGCGCTCTTCCAGGCGCAGGGCGATCAGCGCGAGGATATGGGCGACTTCGGCGAGACCGGCGCGGGCCGACCCGGCGTCCTGCAGGGCGAGGAACTCCAGGTACAGCGGCAGGTAGTCCGGCAGCTCGTTGACGTCGATGACCAGGCCCGCCTGGGTGTAGCGGTCCATCAGGTCGACCATCGCCTGGCCACGGTCACGGCTTTCGCCGTGCACGTGCTCGAACAGCAGCAGGGAGACCGAGCGACCGCGCTCGAACAACCCGTCGTAACGGGCCTGTACGTCGAGGATGTCGCCCTGGCACAGCTCGTTGAGCAGCGCAGCGAGGCCGTCGCGCTGCTGCTCCGGCAGGTCGCAGGTGCGGATCAGGGCATGCAGCGCTAGGCTTTCCTCGCGCAGTTCGAGGCGCGGGTAGTCCAGCAGCAGCGCGCTGAGTTTCAGTAATTGGCTATGCGTATCCATGGCCATCACTCCTGTATCTGCACGGTCTGGATGACGTTGCGCTGGTCCACGGCCTTGCCGCCGAACAGGTTCACGCCGGAGTTGCCGGAGCAACCGTTGCCGAAGCTGAAGCCACAACCCGAACGCTCGGCGAAGGCATCCGACAGCGCTTCCTCGCGGTGCGCGGTGGGAATGACGAAGCGGTCTTCGTAGTTGGCGATGGCCAGGTAGCGGTACATCTCTTCCACCTGGTTCACGGTCAGGCCGACCTTCTTCAGCACTTCCAGGTCCTGCTTGCCTTCCACGTGCTCGGAGCGCTTGTAGGCGCGCATGGCCAACAGGCGCTTGAGGGCCAGCAGCACCGGGGCGGTGTCGCCGGCGGTCAGCAGGTTGGCCAGGTACTGCACGGGAATGCGCAGGGACTCGACGTCCGGGATCACCCCGTCATTGCCGATGTGCCCTTCGGAAGCGGCGTTCTGGATCGGTGACAGTGGCGGCACGTACCAGACCATCGGCAGCGTGCGGTATTCCGGGTGCAGCGGCAGGGCCAGCTTCCAGTCCATGGCCAGCTTGTACACCGGCGATTTCTGCGCGGACTCGATGACGCTGTCCGGTACGCCGTCCTTGCGCGCCTGCTCGATCACCTTCGGGTCGAACGGGTCGAGGAAGATCTCCAGCTGCTTCTGGTACAGCTCGCGCTCGTTCTCGCAGGTGGCCACTTCGTGGATGCGGTCGGCGTCATACAGCAGCACGCCGAGGTAGCGGATGCGACCCACGCAGGTTTCCGAGCAGACGGTCGGCTGGCCGGCCTCGATGCGCGGGTAGCAGAAGATGCACTTCTCGGATTTGCCGCTCTTCCAGTTGAAGTAGATCTTCTTGTATGGGCAGCCGCTGATGCACATGCGCCAGCCGCGGCACTTGTCCTGGTCGATCAGGACGATACCGTCTTCCTCGCGCTTGTAGATCGCGCCGCTCGGGCACGAGGCCACGCACGCCGGGTTCAGGCAGTGCTCGCACAGGCGCGGCAGGTACATCATGAAGGTGTTTTCGTACTCACCGTAGATATCCGCCTGGACCTGGTCGAAGTTCTTGTCCTTGCGCCGCTTGGCGAACTCGGTGCCGAGGATTTCTTCCCAGTTGGGGCCCCACTCGATCTTCTCCATGCGCTGGCCGGAGACCAGCGAGCGCGGCCGGGCGACCGGCTGGTGCTGGGCCCTGGGCGCGGTGTGCAAGTGCTGGTAGTCGAAGTCGAAAGGCTCGTAGTAGTCATCGATTTCCGGCAGGTCGGGGTTGGCGAAGATGTTCGCCAGCACGCGGAACTTGCCGCCGATGCGCGGGACGATGGAGCCGTCGGCGTTACGCTTCCAGCCGCCCTTCCACTTTTCCTGGTTCTCCCACTCTTTCGGGTAACCGATGCCGGGCTTGGTTTCGACGTTGTTGAACCAGGCGTACTCGACGCCTTCGCGGCTGGTCCAGACGTTCTTGCAGGTGATGGAGCAGGTGTGGCAACCGATGCATTTGTCGAGGTTCAGCACCATGCCGACTTGCGAACGAATTTTCATGGCAGTAATCCTCAAATGTCCTGGGGCAGCGGTTGCGGCAGGGCGTCACCGCCCAGGCCGCCCTGCTCCGGCTCGTCGAGCCAGTCGACCTTGTTCATCTTGCGCACCACGACGAACTCGTCGCGGTTGCAGCCGACGGTGCCGTAGTAGTTGAAGCCCCACGCCTGCTGGGCGTAGCCGCCGATCATGTGGGTGGGTTTCAAGACCACGCGGGTCACCGAGTTGTGGTGGCCGCCGCGGGTGCCGGTGGTTTCGCTGCCCGGCAGGTTCACGATGCGCTCCTGGGCGTGGTACATCATCACCATGCCGTCCTTCACGCGCTGGCTGACCACGGCGCGGCAGGTCGCTGCGCCGTTGGCGTTGAAGACCTCGACCCAGTCGTTGTCCTCGATGCCGACGCTTTTCGCGTCGTGCTCGCTCATCCAGATGATCGGGCCGCCGCGCGACAGGGTGAGCATCAGCAGGTTGTCGCTGTAGGTGGAGTGGATGCCCCACTTCTGGTGCGGGGTGATCCAGTTCAGGGTGATCTCGGCGTGGCCGTTGGGCTTCTTGTTGAACAGCTTGTCGGTGCTGCGGGTGTTGACCGGCGGCCGGTAGCTGACGAAGCCCTCGCCGAAGGCCTGCATCCAGGGGTGATCCTGGTAGAACTGCTGGCGACCGGTGAGGGTGCGCCACGGGATCATCTCGTGGACGTTGGTGTAGCCGGCGTTGTAGCTCACGTGCTCATCTTCCAGGCCCGACCAGGTGGGGCTGGAGATGATCTTGCGCGGCTGCGCCTGGACATCACGGAAGCGGATCTTCTCTTCTTCCTTGGGCAGCGCCAGGTGGGTGTGGTCGCGGCCGGTGAACTTCGACAGCGCTTCCCAGGCCTTCACGGCGACCTGGCCGTTGGTTTCCGGCGCCAGGGCGAGGATCACCTCGGCAGCGTCGATGGCGCTCTCGATGCGTGGACGGCCCTGGCTGACACCCGGTTCGGTGACCTTGTGGTTCAGCTCGCCGAGCAGCTTGATCTCCTTGTCGGTGTTCCAGCCGATGCCCTTGCCGCCGTTGCCGAGCTTGTCCAGCAGCGGGCCGAGGGAGGTGAACTTCTTGTAGGTGTTGGGGTAGTCACGCTCGACCACGTGCAGGGTCGGCATGCTGCGGCCGGGGACCGGTTCGCACTCGCCCTTCTTCCAGTCGCTGCCGCCGAAGGGCTGCGCGAGTTCGTTGGCGGTGTCGTGCAGCAGCGGCACGGTGACCAGGTCCTTTTCCACGCCCAGGTGGCCGACGGAGACCTCGGAGAACTTCCTGGCAATCGCCTTGTAGATCTCCCAGTCGCTCTTGGCTTCCCAGGCCGGGTCGGTGGCAGCCGACAGCGGGTGGATGAAGGGGTGCATGTCGGAGGTGTTGAGGTCGTCCTTCTCGTACCAGGTCGCGGTCGGCAGGACGATGTCCGAGTACATGCAGGTGGAGGACATGCGGAAGTCCAGGGTAGTGACCAGGTCCAGCTTGCCTTCGGCGCCTTCGTCGACCCAGTCCACTTCGCCCGGGCAAGGGCCGCCGGCCTTGCCGAGGTCGTCGTTCATCACGCCGTTCTTCGCGCCCAGCAGGTACTTGAGCATGTACTCGTGGCCCTTGCCCGAGGAGCCGAGCAGGTTGGAACGCCAGATGAACATGTTGCGCGGGAAGTTCTGCGGATCATCCGGCTGTTCGCTGGCCACGCGCAGGTTGCCGGCCTTGAGCTCGCGCACCACGTAGTCCTGCACCGGGATGCCGGCCTTCTCGGCATCGGCGAAGAGGTGCAGCGGGTTGCGGTTGAGCTGCGGGGCGGACGGCAGCCAGCCCATGCGTTCGGCGCGGATGTTGTAGTCCAGCGCATGCTCGGGGAACTGCCTGGTGTCGGCCAGCGGCGAGAGGACTTCGTGCATCGAGATCTTCTCGTGCCGCCACTGCGAGCTGTGCAGGTAGAAGAAGCTGGTGCCGTTCATCTGCCGCGGCGGACGGCTCCAGTCGGTGCCGAAGGCCAGCGGCACCCAGCCGGTCTGCGGGCGGAGTTTTTCCTGGCCGACGTAGTGCGCCCAGCCGCCGCCGCTCTGGCCGATGCAGCCGCACATCATCAGCATGTTGATGACCGCGCGGTAGTTCATGTCCATGTGGTACCAGTGGTTCATCGCCGCGCCGATGATGACCATGGCCTTGCCGTGGGTCTTGTCGGCGCTGTCGGCGAACTCACGGGCCACCTGGATCGCGCGGGCGGCCGGTACGCCGGTGATGCGCGCCTGCCAGGCCGGGGTGTAGGGCACGTCGGCGTCGTTATAGGACGCGGCAACGTTGCGCCCCCCCAGGCCACGGTCGACGCTGTAGTTGGCCATCTGCAGGTCGTACACGGTGGCGACGCGCAGGGTCTGGCCGTCGGCGCCGGTGACTTCGCGGAAGGGTACGCGGCGCACCAGCACCTCGTCGTTTTCCACGCCCTTGAAGTGCGGATGCTCTTGCCCTGCGAAGTACGGGAAGGCCACGTCGCAGGCTTTTTCCGGACCGTCGATCAGGGTCAGGGCCAGGCGGGTGTCACGCTTCTCGCCGCCTTCCTTCTCCTCGATGTTCCACTTGCCCGACTCGCCCCAGCGATAGCCGATGGCGCCGGTGGGCGAAACCAGTTCGCCGGAGATTTCGTCCAGGCCGATGGTCTTCCACTCGGGGTTGTTGTCCTGGCCGAGGTTGCCGGCCAGGTCAGCCGCGCGCAGGTAGCGGGTCGGCTTGAGTACGCCGCCTTCGTGCGGTTCGAGCAGCACCAGCATCGGCATGTCGGTGTACTGGCGGCAGTAGTCGACGAAGTAGGCGCTGGGCTTCTCGAGGTGGAATTCCTTGAGGATGACGTGACCAAAGGCCATGCCCAGCGCGGCGTCGGTGCCCTGCTTGGGGTTGAGCCAGAGGTCGGTGAGCTTGGCCACTTCGGAGTAGTCCGGGGTGACGGCCACGGTCTTGGTGCCCTTGTAGCGGACTTCGGTGAAGAAGTGCGCGTCGGGGGTACGGGTCTGCGGGACGTTGGAGCCCCAGGCGATGATGTAGCTGGAGTTGTACCAGTCGGCCGATTCCGGCACGTCGGTCTGCTCGCCCCAGATTTGCGGGCTGGCCGGTGGCAGGTCGCAGTACCAGTCGTAGAAGGACAGGCACACGCCGCCGATCAGCGACAGGTAACGGGCGCCGGCGGCGTAGCTGACCATGGACATGGCCGGGATCGGCGAGAAGCCGATGATGCGGTCCGGACCATAGGCCTTGGCGGTGTAGACGTTGGCGGCGGCGATGATCTCGGTGACTTCGTTCCAGCTGGAGCGGACGAAACCACCCAGGCCGCGCTCGCTCTTGTAGCTCTTCGCCTTGGCCTTGTCCTCGACGATGCTGGCCCAGGCGTCCACCGGGTCGTTGTGGGTGGCGCGGGCTTCACGCCAGAGCTTGAGCAACGGCTTGCGCACCTTGGGGTACTTCAGCCGGTTGGCGCTGTACATGTACCAGGAGTAGCTGGCGCCACGGGGGCAGCCGCGCGGTTCGTGGTTGGGCAGGTCCGGGCGGGTGCGCGGGTAGTCGGTCTGCTGGGTTTCCCAGGTGATCAGGCCGTTCTTCACGTAGATCTTCCAGGAGCACGAGCCGGTGCAGTTCACCCCGTGGGTGGAGCGCACGATCTTGTCGTGCTGCCAGCGCTGCCGGTAACTGTTTTCCCAGGCACGGCTTTCGTTGGTGACCTCGCCATGACCCTCGGCGAATTCACCCTGCTTCTTCTTGAAGAATTGCAGGCGGTCGAGCAGGTAACTCATCGGTATCTCCTCACCCGGTCTGCGCCGGGCGCTCAATCTCAAATCAGGACGTGCGAATCACGTAGGGCTCAGCAGGGGCTTTCCGCTCCCTTGCGGGCGTACCACCACCAGGTGGCGACGATGCAGCTCAGGTAGTACGCGACGAAGACGTAGAGGGCGCCCTCGGCGCTGCCGGTCATGGCCAGCGAGGTGCCGAACGCCTTGGGAATGAAGAAGCCGCCGTAGGCGCCGATGGCGGCGGAGAAGCCGATCACCGCGGCCGACTCCATGCTGGCGTTCCGGGTCGCCTGGGCTTCGGTGAAGCCGCCTTGCTTCAGGCGCGCAGCCCACTCGTTGCGGAAGATCACCGGGATCATCCGGAAGGTGCTGCCATTGCCGATGCCGGCGAAGAAGAACAGGCCGATGAAGGAGCCGAGGAAGCCGAAGAAGCTGCCGGCGCCGTTCGCGCCCGGCAGGAAGCTGATCACCGCGAACACGCCGGCGATCATCGCCGCGTAGTTCCACAGGGTGATGCGCGCGCCGCCGAACTTGTCCGCCAGCCAGCCGCCCAGCGGACGGCTCAGGGCGCCCACCAGCGGGCCTAGGAAGGCGTACTGCAGCGGGTTGATGTCCGGGAACTGGGTCTTGCTGAGCATGGCGAAGCCGGCGGAGAAACCGATGAACGAGCCGAAGGTGGCCACGTACAGCCAGCACATCAGCCAGTTGTGCTTGCGCTTGAAGATCACCGACTGCTCGCGGAACGAGGCCTTGGCATCGGCGATGTCGTTCATGCCGAACCAGGCGGCGATGGCCACCACGGCGATGAAGGGCACCCAGATCCAGCCGGCGTTCTGCAGGAACAGGCGACCGCCGTCCGAGAGCTGCTGCGGCTCGCCGCCGAAGGCGCCGAACAGGCCACCGGCCACGGCCAGGGGTACGGCGAACTGCATCACCGAAACGCCCAGGTTGCCCAGGCCCGCGTTCAGGCCCAGGGCGGTGCCCTGCTGGTTCTTGGGGTAAAAGAAGCTGATGTTGGACATGCTGGAGGCGAAGTTGCCGCCGCCGAAGCCGCACAGCAGCGCGATGGTCGCGAACACCCAGTACGGCGTGCTCGGGTCTTGCACGGCGAAGCCCAGCCACAGGCACGGGATCAGCAGCGAGGCAGTGGACAGCGCGGTCCAGCGGCGCCCGCCGAATACCGGCACCATGAAGGAGTAGAACACCCGCAGGGTGGCGCCGGAGATCGACGGCAGCGCGGCGAGCAGGAACAGTTGGTCGTTGCTGAAGCTGAAGCCGGCGGCGTTCAGGCGCACGGTGACGGTACTCCAGATCATCCACACGGCAAAGGCCAGCAGCAGCGCGGGGATCGAGATCCACAGGTTGCGCGCGGCGATACGCTTGCCGCTGCGGGCCCAGAACTCGGGGTCCTCGGGGCGCCAGTCGATCAGCAGCGGACCGCTGGCGGCTTTGAGTTGGGAATTGATCATGCCCATGACGACACTACCTCAGGATTGGCGGGAAGGAATGGGGGTAGCGTCGACGTCGGCCACGCGGGCCTGGCCGTCGAGGCGTTGCTGCTGCTTGATCGCGTAGTGCATCCAGACCATGCAGACCACGGTCAGGCCGAACAGCAACATGAAGCAGGAGGAGCGCACGCCGATGTGGTCGGCGGCGTAGCCGAACAGGATGGGCAGGCAGAAGCCGCCGAGGCCGCCGATGACCCCGACCATGCCGCCGACGGTGCCCATGTTCTGCGGGTAGTAGTCGTGGATGATCCGGTACACGCTGGCCTTGCCGAAGCCCTGGGCGATACCGACGACGAACACCAGGAAGGTGAACAGCCAGACGTTCAGGCCGATGCCCAGGCTCACGTCACCCTTGATGCCGTGGATGGTCATGGTGGTCGGCGGATAGGAGAGGAAGAACAGGCAAACCAGGCAGATCCAGAACACGCCCCAGTTCACCGCGCGGGCGCCGTAGTGGTCGCTGAACCAGCCGCCCAGGGCGCGGATCAGGCCTGACGGCAGGGTGAACAGCATGGTGATGAAGGAGGCGGTGCGCAGGTCCAGCCCGTACTCGGCGATGTAATACTTGGGCAGCCACAGAGCCAGGGCGACGAAGCCGCCGAAGACGAAGAAGTAGTACAGGCCGAAGCGCCACACGCGCAGCTCGCCCAGCGGCGCCAGCTGCTTGGCCAGGGTCGGGCGCGCGCGGCTCGGGTCCGCCTCGCCGCCCTTGGCGTGGGCGGGGTCGGTCCAGGTGCAGAACCAGAACAGCAGCGCGGTCACCAGCATGGCCACCGAGTAGATCTGCGGAACCATGCGCCAGCCGAAGGCGACCACGATCATCGGCGCCACCAGGTTGGTGATCGCCGCCCCCGCGTTACCGGCACCGAAGATGCCCATGGCGGTGCCCTGGCGTTCCTTCTCGAACCACGAGGAGGTGTAGGCGATGCCCACGGCGAAGGAGCCGCCGGCCAGCCCGACGAACAGGCCCAGCACCAGGTAGTGCCAATAGAGGGTGGCGAAGGCCAGGCCGTAGATCGGGATGGCCACCAGCAGCATGTGGACAAAGAACACGATGCGCCCGCCGAAGCGGTCGCTGATCAACCCCAGCGGCAGACGCACCAGCGAGCCGGTGAGGATCGGCAACGCCACCATCAGGCCGAATTGCGCCTCGGACAGGCCCAGCTCCTCCTTGATGCGGATACCGATGATCGAAAACATCGTCCAGACCGCGAAGTTCACGGCGAACGCCAGGGTGCTCATGCCGAGCACGGAGTACTGTTTCTGACGGTGGGACAACATGGCTAAGCTCACTTCCTGACAGCCTTTGCCCGCACGTTAGGTAAGGAGGTGTCGCCTTCTCTTGATCGCCATCAATGAGCGAAACAGCGATTCATGAGCAGATGCGCGCCGCTACCTCCTTGTGGGTATCACTGAAATGAATGCTTAACTCATTGTTTTAAAAGGCATTTACCATGACTACGGCACGCCCTGCCGACGCCGCCGGCACCGACCGACTCTTTGTGGGTAGTCCCCCTGCCGGACGCCCTTCCCTGCGCAAATCCATCGTCGTGCGCTTCGGCTGCTACCTCACCCTGCTGGTGTCGCTGGCCCTGGCCGGGATGTTCAGCGCCCTGCTGTTCGCCGACTATTCGCATCAGGACGCGGCGGTAATCAACCAGGCCGGCTCCCTGCGGATGCTTACCTACCGCCTGGCGCTGGACCCGTCGCCGATCAACCGTCAGGCCCTGCAATCGACCCTCGCCGCGCGCCTGGACAACGACGAGATCACCCGCCTGCTGCGCCGCACGGACGCTGACGCACCGATCCGTCAGCAGCACGACCAGTTGCGCAAGGAGCTACAGAACCTCGACCTCTCCCAGGCGCCGGCCCTGGCCACGCTGGACACCTTCGTCGGGCACATCGACGGCTTCGTTGGCACCCTGCAGCGCAACGCCGAATACCGCTCGCAGATGCTCAGCACGGTGCAGGGCCTGTGTCTGTTTCTCAGCCTGCTGGTGGTCTTCATCAGCCTCTACGACCTGAGCTACCACGTGGTCGGCCCGCTGCGCGAACTGACCACCACCGCCCGCCGCCTGGGTGAAGGCGACCTCGACGTCAGGGTCAGCAGCAGTGGCGAGGACGAACTGAGCCAGCTCGGGGAGCGCTTCAACCAGATGGCCGCGGAACTGCAGGCCAGCTACCGCGAACTGGAAGCGCGGGTGGAAGACAAGACCCGCGACCTGTCCAACAGCCACCAGCGCCTGGAACTGCTCTACGACAGCGCCCGCCGCCTGGGCCAGGACCCGTACGACGAGCGTACCCTGCAGCCCCTGCTGGACCAGCTGGAACGCGTGCTGCATGCCGGCAAGGTGACCCTCTGCCTGAACAAGGACGGCGTCGAGCGCGCCTACACCTCGCTGACCACCGACGGCATCACCGGCAGCTTCTGCCGGCAGGGCAATTGCGGCGAATGCCGCGCCCAGGCCGACCACTGCAACAATCCGATCCGCGGCATCAACCCGCTGCTGATGCAGCCGCTGTCCATCGGCGAGCACCGCTTCGGCGAGCTGTTCATCGAGACTCCCGACGGCCATCTGGAAGACTGGCAGCAGCAGTTCATCGAGGGTTTCTGCGACAACATCGCGCGCACCTTCGCCCTGTCCCTGCAGCAGGAGCAGGAGAACCGCCTGGCGCTGTTCGCCGAGCGCAGCACCATCGCCCGCGAGCTGCACGACTCGCTGGCGCAATCGCTGTCCTACCTGAAGATCCAGGTCAGCCGCCTGGCCACCCTGCTCAAGCGCGACGTGCCGGCCGAGAAGATCGATGAGACCCTCGACGAGTTGCGCGAGGGCCTCAACAGCGCCTACCGCCAGCTGCGCGAACTGCTCACCACCTTCCGCCTGAGCCTGGAGCAGTCGAGCCTCGAAGTCGCACTGGTGAAAACCGTGGAAGAGTTCGGCGAGCGCGGCGACCTGACCATCGAGCTGGACAACCGCCTGGCGCATATCCCGCTCAACCCCAACGAGGAAATCCACATCCTGCAGATCGTCCGCGAGGCCCTCTCCAACGTGGTGCGCCATGCCCGGGCCAGCCACGCAACGGTGGCCCTTTTCGAGGATGCGCAGGACCAGGTGTACATCACCGTCGACGATGACGGCGTCGGCTTTGACCCAGCGCAGAGCCGCAACGGGCACTATGGGCTTAGCATCATGCGGGAGCGCAGCCAGACCCTGGACGCCGCCTTCAGCATCGCCCCGCGTGAACCGCAGGGCACCCGCGTCAGCGTGCGCTTCACCCACAAACCCCTGTCGCAGTACCCGGAGACTCACCCATGACGGCCACCCCCACCGACGACCGCGCACGCATCCTGCTCGTCGATGACCACCCGATGATGCGCAAGGGCGTGGTCCAGTTGCTGGAGTTCGAGGACGACCTGGAAGTGGTGGGCGAAGCCGGCAGCGGCGAGGAAGCGCTGCGCCTGGCCGCGGAGCTGGAACCGGACATGATCCTGCTCGACCTCAACATGAAGGGCATGACCGGCCTCGACACCCTGCGCGCCATGCGCGAGAGCGGCGAGGATGCTCGCATCGTGGTGTTCACCGTCTCCGATGACCGCAACGACGTGATCAACGTGCTGCGCGCCGGCGCCGACGGCTACCTGCTCAAGGACATGGAGCCCGAGCGCCTGCTGGAACACATCCGCCAGGCTGCCACCGGCCAGCTCACCATCAGCCCGCAGTTGACCCAGGTACTGGCCCAGGCCTTGCGCGGCGACGACCGCCCCAAGGGCATCGAGGAACTCACCGACCGCGAGCGGCAGATCCTGCGCCAGCTCTCCCACGGCTACAGCAACAAGATGATCGCGCGCAAACTCGACATCACCGAAGGCACCGTGAAGGTCCACGTGAAGCGCGTGCTGCACAAGCTGGGCATGCGTTCGCGCGTCGAGGCGGCGGTGTGGGCGGTGGAGAACCACCTGGTCTGACCGCCCACACCGACCGTGACCTTACCTGTAGGAGCGAGCTTGCTCGCGAACAAGCGCAGCTGCCAGGCCCGTTCGCGAGCAAGCTCGCTCCTACAAGAGCACACAGGGCAGCCGGAAGGGTGTCAGGCGCCGAGTTCGCTGAACGACAGGAAGGGCAGCAACTCGCCCGCGCGCAGCGTGCACCCGGCCTCCACCACCGCCAGGCCGTCGGCCCAGCTCGCCGCCCGCAGCATGGCCGAGCCCTGCTGCGGATGCAGGCAGATGCGGGCTACGCCGCCGCTGTCCAGCTCCAGACGCGCGCGCAGGTACTGGCGACGCGAGTTGGGTACGGGCCAGTCGAAACCCGCCGGCAGCGCAACCGGCAACGTCTCTACCTCGCTGCGCCCCTGGGCACGCCATAGGAACGGCCGCGCCACCACCAGCGCGGTGACCAGCGCGGCGGCCGGGTTGCCCGGCAGGCCGATCCACGGCTTGCCGGCGATGCTGCCGAAGGCCAGCGGCTTGCCCGGCTGCATCTTCAGCTTCCACAAGTGCAACTCACCCAGCTCCTGGATCGCCTGCTTGAGGTAGTCGCGGTCACCCACCGACACGCCGCCGCTGGTGATCAGGACGTCCCATTCCGACGCGGCCAGACTCAGCGCATCGCGGCTGGCCGCCAGGGTGTCGGCGAGCACGCCGTAGTCGTGGACTTCCATGCCCCAGCCGCGCAGCAACGCGCCGATGCTAAAGCGGTTGGCGTTGTAGATCTGCCCCGGCGCCAGTGGCTCACCGGGCTCGCGAAGTTCGTCGCCGCTGCTCAGCAGGCAGACGCGCAGCGGGCGGTAGACGTTGACGCGGTCCAGTCCGACGCTGGCGAGCAGGCCGAGATCCTGCGCGCGCAGTTTCTTTCCGGTACTGAGCAAGGCATCGCCTTCGCACAGTTCCTCACCGCGACGGCGCACATGGCTGCCCTGCTCGACCACGGGCACCTGCAGCCAGTCGCCATCGACCTCGCAGTCTTCCTGGGCGATCACGCTGTCCGCCCCCGGCGGCAACGGCGCGCCGGTGAAGATGCGCACGGCCTGGCCGGATTGCAGCTCGACCTGGGCGGCATCACCGGCGGCGATGCAGCCGGCGATCTTCAACCGCGTACCAGTAAGGCCGATGTCGCTGCTGCGCAGGGCATAGCCGTCCATCGCACTGTTGTCCCACAGGGGCAGGTCGATGGGGGAGCGCATGTCCTCCGCCAGCACGCGGCCCAGGGCGTGCTCCAGATCGACGCGCACGGTTGGCGGCGCCAGGGGAACGAAGTCCATCAGCGCGGCAATGGCCTCGTCCACCGGACGCAGGCCGGCGCCGGAACAGCCGCAGGCGCTCATGCGCGGGTACCGCAGGCCAGCACCGGGCGCTCGGGCAGACGCTTGAGATGGGGTACGAAATTGCAGGGCCTGGTGCGGTTGTCGAGCTGCTGCAGGAGGATCTTTTCCCAGGCGGTGAGGCAGGCGCCGGTGGAACCGGGCAGGCAGCAGATCAGCGTGCCGTTGCTGATGCCGGCGATGGCGCGGGACTGGATAGTGGAGGTGCCGATTTCCTCGCGGGAAATCTGCCGGAACAGTTCGCCGAAGCCGTCCACGGTGCGCTCCAGCAAGGGCGCGACGGCCTGCGGAGTGTTGTCGCGGGCGGTGAAGCCGGTGCCGCCGGTGATCAGACCGACCTGGACCTTGGGATCGGCGATCCAGGCCGAGGCTACGGCGCGGATCTGGTAGACGTCGTCGATCACCAGCCGGCGCTGCGCGAGGGCGTGACCGGCGCGTTGCAGCGAGGTCACCAGGGCCTGGCCGGAGGTATCGTTGTGCAGGCTGCGGGTATCGCTGACGGTGAGGACAGCGATCTCCAGCGGCTGGAAATCCGGGGTGCTGAGATGGCTCATGAGGGGCTCTCCGATGCGGAGCAAAAAGGGCTGGCGCCAGCCTGCGCTCCTTCCCCTCTACCGCCCATTCCTCCTAGGAGGTACTACCCCGGCGCGTGCGGGGCAGTAGGAGCAGATACCCTTGCGATTAACCTGCAACGCACCAGAAGCCATCGCGGACAAAGTCCGCTCCTACGCGAATGGAGACGCAGGGAGCCAACCTGCAGGAGCGCGCCATGCGCGCGATCACGGGCATGGCCCGCTCCTACCATGGCGCTTCGGGGCTGAGCATGGGTGTAGGAGCGGACTCCGTCCGCGATTGGCCCGCAGCGCGTCAAAAACCGCAGTCAGATGGCTCAGCTCTTCCAACGCTCCGCGGCTTCCTTGTCGCTGCAGCGGCCTTCGACCCAGCGCGGACCGTCTGTGGTGTCTTCCTTCTTCCAGAACGGCGCGCGGGTCTTGAGGTAGTCCATGACGAAGTTGCAAGCATCGAACGCCGCCTGGCGATGGGCGCTGGCGGTACCGACGAAGACGATGGGCTCGCCCGGCTCCAGGCGGCCGATGCGATGCAGGATGTCCAGGCGCAGCAGCGGCCAGCGCTCGCGGGCCTCGAAGGCGATCTTCTCCAGGGCCTTCTCGGTCATGCCGGGGTAGTGTTCGAGGAACATGCCGCCCACCTCGCGGCCCTCATTGAAGTCGCGTACATAGCCGACGAAGCCGACCACCGCGCCGACCCCGACGTTGGCATCGTGAAGCGCATTGAGTTCGGCGCCCGGATCGAAGGCCGCCGACTGGACGCGGATCGTCATGGCTTCAGCCTCCGGTCACGGTGGGGAAGAAGGCCACCTCGTCGCCGTCGGCGAGGGGCTCGTCCAGGGAGCACAGCTCCTGGTTGCGCGCGCACATCAGGTTCTGCTCGCCCAGCACCGCCCAGGCGCCGCCGCGCTCCAGCAACAGGCCGCGCAGGTCGTCCAGGCTGGCCAGGGAATCGCTCCAGTTCAGTTGCTCGCCGTCCAGGCCGAGGGCTTCGCGGTAGCGGGCGAAGTACTGCACGCGGATCATGGAGTGTCTCCTGCTACGCCTTCTGCAGCAACGTAATGACCGCTCTTGCCGCCGAGCTTCTCCAGCAGGCGCACGCTGTCGATGGTCATGCCACGGTCCACGGCCTTGCACATGTCGTAGATGGTCAGCGCAGCGACGCTGGCGGCGGTCAGCGCTTCCATCTCCACACCGGTCTGCCCGGCCAGCTTGCAGCGGGCGACGATGTGCACGGTGTCTTCACCTTCGGCGGCCAGCTCGACCTTGACGCTGGTGAGCAGCAGCGGGTGGCACAGCGGGATCAGCTCATGGGTCTTCTTCGCCGCCTGGATGCCGGCGATGCGCGCCACGGCGAACACGTCGCCCTTGGGGTGGCCGCCATCCTGGATCAGCCTGAGGGTATCCGGGAGCATGCGCACCCGGGCTTCGGCCACCGCCTCGCGGGACGTCACGGCTTTTTCGGTGACGTCGACCATGTTGGCGCGGCCTTGGGAATCGAGATGGGTCAGCACGGGCAGGAACTCTCCGGAGAATGCGGACGATCAAGGGGACAGTGTAACCCCGGGGCGCTCGGCTGGCAGTACGGCGAGCGGCGCGATGGGGAGAGGATTGTATACAAAAAGAGGTATGCGCGCGTGGTCGGGCGATGCAGCGACAGCGGCTCGCGACGAACCGCTGCGCCGGAAGAAAAGGCCCGCCGATTGGCGGGCCGGGGTGGTTACAGGTGTGCTTCGGCAAACTCCGCCAGCACCGAGCGCGGCACCCCTTGCAGGGTCACGTGTACGCCGTGGGGGAAGTCCTTGAAGCGCTCGGTCAGGTAGGTCAGACCCGAGCTGGTCGCCGACAGGTAGGGTGTGTCGATCTGCGCCAGGTTGCCCAGACAGACCACCTTCGAGCCGTTGCCGGCACGGGTGATGATGGTCTTCATCTGGTGCGGGGTGAGGTTCTGGCACTCGTCGATGAGGATCAGGCTCTGCTGGAAGCTGCGGCCGCGGATGTAGTTCAGCGATTTGAACTGCAGCGGTACCTTGCTGAGGATGTAGTCGACGCTGCCGTGGGTGCACTCGTCATCCGAATGCAGCGCCTCCAGGTTGTCGGTGATGGCGCCGAGCCAGGGCTCCATCTTCTCCGCCTCGGTGCCCGGCAGGAAGCCGATGTCCTCGTCCAGCCCCTGCACGCTGCGGGTGGCGATGATCCGACGGTAGCGCTTGCTGACCATGGTCTGCTCGATGGCGGCGGCCAGGGCCAGGATGGTCTTGCCCGAGCCCGCGGCGCCGGACAGGTTGACCAGGTGGATGTCCGGGTCGAGCAGCGCATAGAGCGCCAGCGCCTGGTAGATGTCGCGCGGCCTGAGGCCCCAGGCCTCCTGGTGCAGCAGCGGTTCCTGGTGCAGGTCGAGGATCAGCAGCTCATCCTGCTGGATGCCCTTGATCCAGCCGACGAAGCCCTGCTCGTCGACGATAAACTCATTGATGTGCACGGCCGGCAGGTTGTCGGTGAGCTGCACGCGATGCCAGGTACGCCCGTGGTCCTGACGGGTCTCGACCTTGCTCACGCGGTCCCAGAACGAGCCGGACAGCGAGTGATAGCCACGCGACAGCAGGTTGACGTCATCCACCAGCTGGTCAGTGTGGTAGTCCTCGGCGAACACCCCGCAGGCACGCGCCTTCAGGCGCATGTTGATGTCTTTGGTGACCAGCACCACGCGCTTGCTGCTGTGGCGACTCTTCAGCTCCACCAGCTGGTTGATGATCTTGTTGTCGTTCAGGTGCTCGGGCAGCCAGGTGATCGGCTCGGCCCGCTTGCTCATGAGGATCGACAGGCTGCCACAGGGGCCGCTCTTGCCGCGCTGGATGGGAACCCCATCTTCCACCTGCTCGGGGGTCGCTTCTCCCAGCACCGAATCGATGAGGCGGATCGCCTGGCGGCATTCCGCAGCAACGGTGTGCTTGCCGGTCTTGAGCTTGTCCAGTTCCTCCAGCACCGTCATCGGAATCGCGACGTGGTGCTCCTGGAAATTCAGCAAGGCGTTTGGATCGTGGATCAGAACGTTGGTATCGAGGACGTACAGGGTGGGCTGGGTCGGGCTGGAGCGTCCATGGTCATCCATACGCGGTTCACCTCTTAGTGGGGCGTTACGACGGAATGCCATTACAGCGCTCCGCCGCGCGGTGAGCCGCCAGCTCTCGCTACCGGGCACGAGAGCACTGCATATGAGGGGACGGGCCGGGGCCGCCACCTGTCTGCAGGGTTCGGCGGTCTACGTCTCCAGAAATACAGGAAAAAACATGACGATAAAAAGTCTTTTTCCTTCTCAAGCAGCTTTTTTTCTTCCTGCGTCGAAATAGCTTGGCGAGGCCTTCGCGGAGCGCTAGTTTTAAAAGTCCTACCCCTGGCAAAACCTCCCTCCCCCCTCTCCGATCCCTCCGGGGCCGTCCGGCAACGCTCGCGCCATCAGAGCCATGAGCCCTGCCAATGCTAATCGCCCCCATAGCTGGAGCCGTTACGCGGGAATCCCTACAATCGCGCCTCGCTTGTAGGAGACCGCACGATGCTGATGGTGATTTCCCCCGCCAAGACCCTGGACTACGACACCGCTCCGGTGACGCAGCGTTTCACCCTGCCCGAGCACCTGGACGATGCCCAGGAACTGATCGGCATCCTGCGGGAACTGTCGCCGGCGCAGATCGCCGAGCTGATGCACCTGTCGGACAAGCTCGCCGGCCTGAACGCCGCGCGCTTCGGCAGCTGGCACCCGGACTTCACCCCGGCCAACGCCAAGCAGGCGCTGCTGGCCTTCAAGGGTGACGTCTATACCGGCATGCAGGCCGAGGACTTCGGCGAGGACGACTTCGACTTCGCCCAGCGCCACCTGCGCATGCTCTCCGGCCTGTATGGCGTGCTGCGCCCGCTGGACCTGATGCAGCCGTACCGCCTGGAAATGGGCACCCGGCTGGCCAACGCCCGTGGCAAGGACCTCTATGCCTTCTGGGGCGAGCGCATCAGCGGCTGGCTGAACCAGGCCCTGGCCGAGCAGGGCGACGAGGTGCTGCTGAACCTCGCTTCCAACGAGTACTTCGGCGCCGTCAAGCGCAAGGCCCTGAACGCGCGGGTGATCGACACCGAGTTCAAGGACCTGAAGAACGGCCAGTACAAGATCATCAGCTTCTACGCCAAGAAGGCCCGCGGAATGATGGCGCGCTACGTGATCAAGGAGCGCCTGCAGAACCCCGAAGGCCTGAAGGACTTCAACTACGCCGGCTACGTCTATAGCGCCGAGCACTCCAAGGCGGACCAGCTGGTGTTCCTGCGCGATCATCCCGAAGACTGACCCGCCCTGCGGGAGCCCCGCCGGGCTCCCGTCCCGCCTTTCCTGCCCTTCCTCCCCGCCTGATACCAAATCGCCTGTAAGCCATTGACCACTGAATGAGTCAGTCAAAAGGGCATGGGTTGTCTATTTCTTGCGCAAAAAATGCCCGATTGACCTTACTGCATGAAGGGTCTAGATAACCGTTCGTCTGCTTCGGGGGAAATCGTGAGATTTTTTTTCGGCCCCCGATCAGCCGCTACTGGCAAGAAAACCTTCCGAAATCGACATCTTCCCGCTGCCCACTGGCCACTAGCAGCCCATTGCCATGACGTGCATTTCACGATTGCAACTTGCAATGGAGAAAGCTGAACGGCAGCTGAACGAAAGTATTGAAGGCGATGCGCGGTCGTTTTTAATCAAAAATTCAATTGAACTTTTCCCGACCTTGCATATTGCACTGTAACGATAGCCCCACGAACAACTCCCGATTTGCCATTATCGCGGCATCAAATGATGTCATTTGGATATTTCAAAAGATTTCAGAAGCGGGATGAGTGGAAGGAACTAACCCCACTTTGGAAAAATCCTATTTCCGCAACGATCATTGATGCAGATCACGAAACTGCATTGATGGGATGAGCGCTTTTGTTCTAACGGTAATTACCTGAAGGCATTACCAATCGACACCAGAACGATCACAAGCTCATGAAAAAAATGAATTTTTAGGTGACGAAGACAGTCATCTACACAACTCGGAGCACAGCGGCGCGGATAAACAACCCAGGGTGAAATCCGCCTGCAACAAAACAGGGCAAGTATTTGAAACTTGCCCAAAGACAGTGCTCTGAAGTTTAGCACTACTTTCCCTGCCTTACCGGAGGAAGTACGGAGGACACCTGAGCGTGCCTTCCGCGGGTTCTTTCACCCTGAATAAAGGCCCTTCGGGGCCGGATATATAAACCGCCCTTCCGGGCAACTTTGAAAGCTCGACAATTGAACGAGGTGAATGCGATGCGAATCAGCATCTTTGGTCTTGGGTATGTTGGCGCAGTATGTGCCGGCTGCCTGTCCGCACGAGGCCACGAAGTCGTCGGGGTGGATGTTTCCACCACCAAGATCGATCTGATCAACAAAGGGAAGTCGCCCATCGTCGAACCCGGTCTGGAATCGCTGCTGGAACAGGGCATCCGTTCCGCTCGCCTGTCGGGCACCACCGACTTCAAGAAGGCCGTCCTGGATACCGATGTGTCGTTCATCTGCGTCGGCACGCCGAGCAAGAAGAATGGCGACCTCGACCTGGGCTACATCGAGTCGGTCTGCCGCGAGATCGGTTACGCGATCCGCGAAAAGAAAGAGCGCCACACCGTGGTGGTGCGCAGCACCGTCCTGCCGGGCACCGTGAACAACGTGGTGATCCCGATCATCGAGGACTGCTCGGGCAAGAAGGCCGGCACCGACTTCGGCGTGGGCACCAACCCGGAGTTCCTGCGCGAATCCACCGCGATCAAGGACTACGACTTCCCGCCCATGACCGTCATCGGTGAACTGGACGCCAAGACCGGCGACCTGCTGGAAGAGATCTACCGCGAACTCGACGCGCCGATCATCCGCAAGTCGATCGAAGTCGCCGAGATGATCAAGTACACCTGCAACGTCTGGCACGCTGCCAAGGTCACCTTCGCCAACGAGATCGGCAACATCGCCAAGGCGGTGGGCGTCGACGGTCGCGAGGTGATGGACGTCATCTGCCAGGACAACAAGCTCAACCTGTCGCGCTACTACATGAAGCCCGGCTTCGCCTTCGGCGGCTCCTGCCTGCCCAAGGACGTGCGTGCCCTCACCTACCGCGCCAGCCAGCTGGACGTCGAGCACCCGATGCTCGGCTCGATCATGCGCAGCAACCAGCACCAGGTGCAGAAAGCCTTCGACCTCATCACCGCGCACGGCACCCGCAAGGTCGGCCTGCTCGGCCTGTCGTTCAAGTCCGGCACCGACGACCTGCGCGAAAGCCCGCTGGTGGAACTGGCCGAGATGCTCATCGGCAAGGGCTACGAGCTGCAGATCTTCGACCGCAACGTCGAGTACGCCCGCGTCCATGGCGCGAACAAGGAGTACATCGAGTCGAAGATCCCCCACGTCTCCTCGCTGCTGGTTTCCGACCTGGACCAGGTGGTGAAGACCTCCGACGTGTTGGTGCTGGGCAACGGTGACGAGCTGTTCGTCGACGTGGTGAACCAGGCGCCGCAGGGCAAGAAGGTGGTCGATCTGATCGGCTTCATGTCGCACGGCACCAATGAGCGCGCCGAAGGCATCTGCTGGTAAGCGCCATGTGCTCTTCGTAGGAGCGAGCTTGCTCGCGAACGCTCTCCGCCACGCCACAGTGCCAGGCGGGTTCGCGAGCAAGCTCGCTCCTACAAGGGCTTTTCCGCTCCCACGACGCGACTGACGGATCTCATCATGGAAACCTACAAACGAGTAATCGGTGAAGCCCTGGGCTGGCTGGCCTTCCTCAGCCTGCTGATGGTATTGGCGCTGGCAGTGCCCAAGACCGTGTTCGACGCCGACTCCAAGGACTTCCTGCTGCTGATCGGTGCGGTCGGCATCTGGCGCTATTCGATGGGCGGCCTGCACTTCCTGCGCGGCATGCTGTTCCTCTACGGGGTCTACCCCTACTACCGCCGCAAGCTGCGCAAGATGGGCGATGCGGCCGATCCATCCCATGTCTTCCTGATGGTCACCAGCTTCCGCATCGACGCGCTGACCACCTCCATGGTCTATCGCTCGGTGATCCAGGAGGCCATCGCCTGCGGCTATCCCACCACCGTGGTGTGCTCCATCGTCGAGATGTCCGACGAGGTGCTGATCAAGCAGCAGTGGCAGAAACTCAATCCGCCGGAACACGTTTCGCTCGACTTCGTGCGCATCCCCGGCACCGGCAAGCGCGACGGCCTGGCCCACGGCTTCCGCGCCATCTCCCGTGACCTGCCGGACGAACACGCCGTGGTCGCGGTGATCGACGGCGACACCGTGCTGGAGCCCGGCGTGGTGCGCAAGACCGTGCCCTGGTTCAAGCTCTTCTCCAATGTCGGCGGCCTGACCACCAACGAATTCTGCGAGGTGCAGGGCGGCTACATCATGAGCGAGTGGCACAAGCTGCGCTTCGCCCAGCGCCACATCAACATGTGCTCGATGGCCCTGTCCAAGCGCGTGTTGACCATGACCGGGCGCATGTCGGTGTTCCGCGCCCAGGTCGTCACCGACCCGGACTTCATCGCCGACGTGGAAAGCGACCACCTCGACCACTGGCGTCTGGGTCGCTTCCAGTTCCTCACCGGCGACGACAAGTCCAGCTGGTACAGCCTGATGCGCCTGGGCTACGACACCTTCTACGTTCCGGACGCAGCGATCAACACCGTCGAGCACCCGCCGGAGAAGAGCTTCGTCAAGGCCAGCCGCAAGCTGATGTTCCGCTGGTACGGCAACAACCTGCGGCAGAACTCCCGGGCCCTGGCCCTGGGTCCCCAGCGCCTGGGCTGGTTCACCAGCGTGGTGCTGTTCGACCAGCGCCTGTCGATGTGGACCTGCCTGCTCGGCCTGGTCGCCGCGATCATCGCCAGCATCAAGTACAGCATCGTCTTCCTGCTGGTCTACCTGCTGTGGATCGGTATCACCCGCTTCGTGCTGACCCTGCTGCTGTCGTTGTCGGGGCACCACATCGGACCGGCCTACCCGCTGATTCTTTATTACAACCAGATCGTCGGCGCCATGGTGAAGATCTACGTGTTCTTCCGCCTCGACCAGCAGTCCTGGACCCGCCAGAACACCAAGCTCGACCGTGGCCTGGCCAGCTTCCAGCAATGGTTCAACACCTGGTCCTCACGCGCCATGACCTTCTCCGCGGCCAGCGTCTTCGTTGCCGTACTGCTGACCATCGTCTGACCGCCCCTATTAGCTACAACAGGACTCGCCCACATGAATACCGCCGTCAACGTCAATGTCGTGCACGAATCCGAAGCCCAGCGCCAGCACGCCCGGGTCAAACTGCCCGCGCGCATCCGCTATATCGGTGCCAACCGTGAAGGCGTCGATGCCCGCCTGCTGGACATCTCCGCCGGCGGCTTCGCCTTCACCGCCAGCGGCGCGCCGATCCAGGCCGGCGACCTGCACAAGGGCAAGCTGCTGTTCCAGATCGACAGCATCAGCTTTTCCCTGGAAGTGGACTTCCAGGTGCGCTCCTACGACCCGGACAGCCGCCGCGTCGGTTGCGAATTCCAGCACCTGAAGCCGCGCGAAGTCGCCGCCCTGCGCTACCTGATCACCTCCTTCCTGGCCGGCGAAGTGATCAGCGTCGGCGACATGCTCAACACCCTGCAGCGCGAGAACTTCACCAAGGCCCGCAAGCACGGCGCAGGCTCCGGCAGCATGGGCTTCTTCAGCCGCATGCGCGCCGTGACCCTGAGCACCGCCATCTTTGTGGTCGGCGTGGGCGCCTTCGCGGTCATCCTCAACCAGGTCTACAACCTGTACTTCGTCACCCACGCCGACTCGGGCGTGGTCAACGTCGCCAACCAGCAGATCACCATGCCCCGCGAAGGCACCGTGGAGAGCCTGGTGGAAGCCGGCGCGGACGTGGCCAAGGGCGCACCGATCGCCACCTTCTCCGCCAACCTGCTGGACCTGCTCAAGGGCAACCTGAGCGAAGAACAGCTCAGCCCGAGCAACATCGAGAAGCTGTTCGGCCACCAGATGAAAGGCACCCTGACCAGCCCGTGCGACTGCCGCGTAGTGGAGCAGCGCGTGGCCAACGGCCAGTTCGCCAACAAGGGCGACATCATCTTCACCCTGACCCCGCGCGACAGCACCGCCACCGTCGAGGCGCGCTTCCCCTACCGCAACGCCGCCGAACTCTCGCCGGGCACCGCCGTGCACTTCCAGATCGCCGGTGACAGCGAAGTCCGTGGCGGCCGCATCGTCCGCACCGCTCCGGTAGACGGCGACCTGGCCTCGGAAATCCGCGTGCAGATCCAGCCCGACCAGCCGCTGGACACCCTGCTCGCCGGTCGCCCGACCGAAGTCAGCATCGGCGGCCTGCCGGGCCGCACCCTGCTGAACAAGGCGATGGCCCTGGCCACCGCACGCTAAGAGGGAACACGCCATGAACCGTCCCGTCGAAGCCCTTGCCCTGAAGATGGCCCCGAAGCTGGCCCTGGCACTGGCCATCGCCGTGGCCGCTGGCTGCGCCGGCCTGCCTGACGAGCGCCTGGCCCAGGAGGCCCTGGAGCGTGGCGACATCGCCACCGCCCAGGCCAACTTCCAGGCCCTGGCGACCATGGGGTACGCCGACGCACAGGTCGGTCTGGCCGACATGCAGACCGCCACCGGCGACCCGGCCGAACAGGCCCGCGCCGAGAAGCTCTACCGCGAAGCGGCCGAGACCTCGCCGCGCGCCCGTGCCCGCCTGGGCAAATGGCTGGCAGCCAAGCCCGGCGGCACCGACGCCGAGCACCGCGAAGCCGAGCAACTGCTGACCCGCGCCTTCAACGAAGGCGAGGACAGCGCGCTGGTGCCGCTGATCGTCCTCTACCTGCAATACCCGCAGGCCTGGCCGAACGTGAACCCGCAGCAGCGCATCAACGACTGGCGCGAGCAGGGGCTGCCGCAGGCGGACCTGGCGCAGATCATCCTCTACCGCACCCAGGGCACCTACAACCAGCACCTGGGCGAGGTCGAGCAGGTCTGCCAGCGCTGGCTGAACCGCATGGACGTGTGCTGGATGGAACTGGCCACCGTGTACCAGATCCAGGGCAACGCCGATAAGCAGAAGGCCCACATCGAAGCGCTCAAGGCCGCCTGGAAAGCCGGCCGCGTGCCCTCCGAGCGCGTCGACTCGGTAGCCGGCGTGCTGGCCGACCCGAACATCGGCACCCCCGACCCGCAGGCCGCACAGGCGCTGCTCACCGAAATCGCCCCGACCTACCCGGCGGGCTGGGTGAGCCTGGCCAAGCTGCAGTACGACAACCCCGACCTGGGCGACCTGAACCAGATGCTCGACTACCTGAAGAAGGCCCAGGACGCCGCCCAACCGCGCGCCGAACTGCTGCTGGGCCGCCTCTACTACGACGGCAAGTGGGCCCCGCAGGAGCCGCAGAAGGCCGAACAGTACCTGCTCAAGGCCGCCGCCACCGAGCCCCAGGCGCACTACTACCTGGGCCAGATCTACCGCCGCGGCTACCTGGGCAAGGTCTACCCGCAGAAAGCGGTAGACCACCTGCTCATCGCCGCCCGCGCCGGACAGGCCAGCGCGGACATGGCTCTGGCACAGCTGTATTCGCAGGGACGTGGCGTTCGGCCGAATTTGGTCAACGCTTACGTCTTCGGCGAGCTCGCAAAACGCCAGCAGGTCCCCACCGCAACCGACCTGATGGCGCAGATCGA
Organism: Pseudomonas sp. B1-22; assembly: GCF_050474425.1. NCBI lineage: Bacteria > Pseudomonadati > Pseudomonadota > Gammaproteobacteria > Pseudomonadales > Pseudomonadaceae > Pseudomonas > Pseudomonas sp. B1-22. Next base: position 874,064 of record NZ_JBCHVH010000002.1, read on the forward strand.
GCCGCTGATACAACCGGCCGACCGCACTGCGGCCCAGCAGTTGCTCAAGCGCGAGGAACAAACGCGCGGCGCCAACTGGCAAGCCACCGTCAGCCTTCTGCAGAACAACCAGGAACAAGAAAACCTATGAAGCGCATTGACCCGATGACCACCCCGCCGTTTGCTCTTATCGAAGGGATTAAGCCGCGAGCTCTGGCTTCTGCTGTTCGCCGCGCACGCCTGTTCCCAGCCATGCTCGGCGCCGGCATCAGCCTCGCCGGCACCCTGTTCGGCAGTCTCGCCTACGCGGCCGAGGAGCCGCCAAAGAATTACGGCCTGGACGTCAAGATCACCGCCGAATCCGAGGACGACCGCGACCTGGGCACCGCCCCGGGCGGCGACCTCAACGGCATCGGTATCGACCTGCGTCCCTGGGCCTTCGGCCAGTGGGGCGACTGGAGCGCCTACGTGATGGGTCAGGCCGTGGCTGCGACCGACACCATCCAGACCGACACCCTGCAGTCCGACGACGTCACCAACGACCGCAGCGGCAACGACAACCAGCGCGAGCCGGACGACGCCTATCTGGCCCTGCGCGAGTTCTGGGTCGACTACGCCGGCCTCACCCAGTACCCCGGCGAGCACCTGCGCTTCGGCCGCCAGCGCCTGCGTGAGGAAAGCGGCACCTGGCAGGACACCAACATCGAGGCCCTGAACTGGACCTTCGACACCACCCTGCTGCGTGCCCACGCCGGCGTCGCCCAGCGCTTCTCCGACTACCGCACCGACATCACCGACCTGGCACCGGCAGACAAGGACCGCACCCACGTCTTCGGCGACATCTCCACGCAGTGGATGCCCAACCACTGGGTCGGCCTGCGCCTGCACCACGCCGACGACAGCGGCAGCCTGCCGGACCCGGGCGAAACCGTCGACTCGCTGGACAAGAAGTCCACCGGCGAGCTCACCTGGGTAGGCCTGGAAGCCAACGGCGACGGCTACAACTGGCGCTCGCAGATGCCCATCAACTACTGGGCCGGCGCCACCTGGCTGACCGGTAACCGCGACCGCCTGACCACCGTCCCGGTGAACGGCGAAAGCATCGCCACCGGCAAGCAGAGCGGCGACGTGGACGCCTACGGCGTCGACCTCGGCCTGCGCTGGAACATCGACGAGCAGTGGCGCGTCGGTGGCGCCTATGCCCGCGGCAGCGGCGGCGGCAAGAACGGCGAGGACCAGTTCGAGCAGACCGGCCTGGAAAGCAACCGCTCCAACTTCACCGGCACCCGCGCCCGCGTGGCGCGCTTCGGTGAAGCCTTCCGCGGTGAACTCTCGAACGTCGAGGCCGCCACCCTGTTCGGTTCCTGGCAGATGCGCGAGGACTACGACGCCAGCGTCGTGTACCACAAGTTCCGCCGCGTCGACGGTGACTCGGACATCGGCAACAGCGGCATCAACGCCCCGCTGGTCAACGACTCCACCGACCTCGGCCAGGAGGCCGACCTGGTCGTCACCAAGTACTTCAAGCAGGGTCTGCTGCCGGCGTCGATGAGCCAGAGCATCGACGAGCCGTCGGCACTGGTGCGCCTGCGTGGCGGCGTGTTCAAGCCGGGCGACGCCTACGGCAGCCACGTGGACTCGACCATGCACCACGCCTTCATCGACGTCATCTGGCGCTTCTGAGGACTGCAGCGATGGCTGGTTTGTCGTGGGTTCCCCGCCTTGGCGGACATGACGGAAATGCACACGCGGACAGCGGCCTGCGGGCCGCCCCGCTGCCCCGTCGCGCGCCCAAGCCCGGGAACCCGGCAAACCCTGCCAGCGCTCGCAAGGAGACAACGGCCATGAACCGCCATCCGTTACACCCCCTGCCGCTCACCGCGCTGCTGCTCGGCGGCCTGCTGAGCGCCGCCGCGCCGGTGTGGGCCGCACCGTCCGCGGAAAAAGCCGCAGCTAGCGCCAAGGCGGCCACCGCCGCCAATGGCAAGAAGGACAGTGCGAAAAGCACCGGCAGCGAAAAGGCTCCCGAGGAACCGGCGGACAACGAGCCGGGCCATACCAAGACACTCAAGCAGTCCGGCAACTACACCGTGACCGCCGCGCCCAGCGAGCCGCTGAAGCTGGCCCCGCCCAAGCTGCCCGACCTCACCGGCTATACCGCCGAGGCCGTGCAGAAGAAGATCGACCGCAGCAAACATGGCAAGGCCCTGGTGCAGCGCATGGTCCAGCAGCAGCCGCTGAAGGAATTCACTGGCGGCAAGAACCGCCTCGCCGAATGGGTGAAGCGCCAGCGCCAGATGCCCCAGGCGGTCTTCGTCGAAGGCGGCTACGTCAACCTGGCCGATCTTGTCGGCAAGCTGCCGAAAACCGCGCTGGAAGAGGTCGAACCCGGTATCTACGTCGCCCGCCTGCCCATCGTGGTGAGCCAGGGCGCAACCCTGGAGATCGACGGCAAGGTCAAGGAGCTGCGCCTATCCCAGGACCGCGGCGCGTTCCTGGTCAACGACGGCAAGCTGTTCGTCCGCGACACCAAGGTCACCGCCTGGAACGAGGCCAGGAAGGAACCGGCCTGGTTCAAGTCCCCGAATGAATTCCGTCCCTTCCTGATCTCCTGGGGCGGCGCCGAGGCCTATCTGGTGAACAGTACCTTCACCAGCTTCGGCTACAACGCCTCCAAGGCCTACGGCATCTCCATCTCCCAGTACAGCCCGGGCATGGACAAGACCATGAAGCGCCCGCGTCCCAAGGGCTGGGTGATCGGCTCGACCTTCGTCGACGCCTGGTACGGCTTCTACTGCTACGAGGCCGACGACCTCGTGGTACGCGGCAATACCTACCGCGACAACATCATCTACGGCATCGACCCGCACGACCGCTCGCACCGCCTGATCATCGCCGAGAACGAGGTCCACGGGACCAAGAAGAAGCACGGCATCATCGTCTCCCGTGAGGTGAACGACAGCTGGATCTTCAAGAACAAGACCTACGACAACCACCTCTCCGGGATCGTCCTGGACCGTAACTCCGAGCGCAACCTGGTCGCCTACAACGAGGTGTACCGCAACCACTCCGACGGCATCACCCTCTACGAGTCGGGCGACAACCTCATCTATGGCAATCAGGTGCTGGCCAACCTGCGCCACGGCATCCGTATCCGTAACAGCGTGAACATCCGCCTGTACGAGAACCTCGCCGCCGCTAACCAGCTGATGGGCGTGTACGGCCACATCAAGGACCTGTCCGACACCGACCGCAACATCGACCTCGACCCCTTCGACACCAAGGTCTCGCTGATCGTGGTCGGCGGCAAGCTGGCCGGCAACGGCTCGGGCCCCTTGTCGGTGGACTCGCCGCTGTCGCTGGAGCTCTACAAGGTGAACATGCTCGGCCCGACCAAGTCGTCCGGCATCTCCTTCAACGGCGTGCTGGGCGAGAAACAGGAACAGATCTTCGACCTGCTGGTACGCCAGCAACGCGCCGTGCTGCTCGACCCCGTGGAAAGCCAGGCCGAACTGCAGAACTGAGGACCGACCGACCATGAAACGTATGACTTCCAACCTGCTGCGCCTGTCGGGCCTCACCGCCAGCCTGCTGCTCGCCCAGCAGGCCCTGGCCGCCGACGCCTCGGCGCCGACCTATACCGCCCAGCCGACCCCGGCCCTGTGCCCGAACGCGGCCAACGACGCGGCCTACAACACCAAGTACCTGGGCTTCTTCACCCACCTGGTGCCGGCCCAGGAAGACTGGCTGTTCCGTACCACCTACGACCTGCGCACCGACTTCGGCACCAGCGCCGAGGGCTGGCGCGAGCTCAAGCAACTGCGCGACGAACTCAAGCGCAAGGGCATCGACCTGGTCGTCGTCTACCAGCCCACCCGTGGCCTGGTGAACCGCGAGAAGCTCAACCCGCAGGAGAAGGCCAGCTTCAACTATGAACTGGCCAAGCGGAACTACCTGGCGACCATCGAGCAGTTCCGCAAGGCCGGAATCTACACCCCGGACTTCTCCCCGCTGTTCGACGAGAAGGAAGAGCACCCCTACTACTTCAAGGGCGACCACCACTGGACCCCGTATGGCGCGATGCGCAGCGCGAAGATCGTGGCCGAGACCCTGAAGGAAATCCCGTCGTACAAGGACGTGCCGAAGAAGGACTTCGAAAGCAAGCGCGTGGGCCTGCTGTCCAAGCTCGGCACCTTCCACAAGGCCGCCGCCCAGCTGTGCGGCAGCGGCTATGCACCGCAGTACGTCGACCGCTTCGAGACCGAGCCGGTGGGCGATTCGGGCGGCGGCGACCTGTTCGGCGAAGGCGGCAACGCCCAGGTCGCGCTGGTCGGCACCTCCAACAGCGGCCCGGCCTACAACTTCGCCGGCTTCCTGGAGGAGTACGCCAAGGTCGACATCCTCAACAACGCGGTCTCCGGTGGCGGCTTCGACAGCTCGCTGCTGGCCTACATGACCAGCAAGGAATTCCACGACAAGCCGCCGAAGATCCTCATCTGGGAATTCGCCACCCACTACGACATGGCGCAGAAGAGTTTCTACCGCCAGGCCATGCCGCTGGTGGACAACGGCTGCGCCGACGGCAAGCCGGCGCTGACCCGCAAGGTCAAGCTGCATCCGGGCAGCAACGAGGTACTGGTCAACAGTGGCGCAGCGCCGATCCGCTCGGGCAGCTACACCGCCGACGTCACCTACTCCGACCCCGGCGTGCACGAACTCAAGAACACCATCTGGTACATGAACGGTCGTCGCGAACAGCTCAAGATCGAACAGTCCAAGGCCGTGGATACCGGCGGCCGCTACGTGTTCGAACTGCGCAACGACGAAGACTGGTCGAACCAGCAGTTCCTCTCCCTGGAAATCGAGGCGCCGGAAGACATGCCGGCGGGCCTGGAGGTCGAGGCCAAGCTCTGTCAGACCCCCAAAGCCAAGTCGGCCGATATGGCCGCCAACTAGAGAGCGGGGACGAAAGCCATGCCCAGCCTACGCAAGATCAAGACCCCCGTGGTTGCCCGAATCGGCCTGACCATCGCCGTGGTCGGCGCGCTGTTCGGCGGCCAGGCCACTCGCGCCGCCGACCTGGTGCCGCCACCGGGTTACTTCTCCGCCGTCGGTGAAAAAGGCAGCAAGAAGGACTCGGACAGCTGTCCGGCGATCCCCACGCCCTACACCGGCAGCCTACAGTTCACCAGCAAGTACAAGGGCTCGGACTCGTCGCGCTCGACGCTCAATGCCGACGCGGAAAAAGAGTTCCGCAGCCAGATCAAGGACATCACCGAGATGGAGCGCGGCACCGCCAAGCTGATCACCCAGTACATGCGTAGCGGCAACAAGGGTGACCTGGACTGCGCGATGAACTGGCTGGAAGCCTGGGCCCAGGCCGGCGCGCTGGAAAGCACCGACTTCAACCACACCGGCAAGTCCATGCGCAAATGGGCCCTCGGCAGCCTGTCGTCGTCCTACATGCGCCTGAAGTTCTCCAGCAGCCGTCCGCTGTCGGCCTATGCCGAGCAGTCGAAGACCATCGAGAGCTGGTTCAGCACCCTGGGCAGCCAGGTGGTACGCGACTGGAGCGACCTGCCGCTGAAGAAGATCAACAACCACTCCTACTGGGCCGCCTGGTCGGTGATGTCCACCGCCGTGGTGACCAACCGCCGCGACCTGTTCGACTGGTCGGTGCAGGAGTTCAAGGTCGCCGCCAACCAGGTGGACAACGACGGCTACCTGCCCAACGAACTCAAGCGCAACCAGCGCGCGCTGTCCTACCACAACTACTCGCTGCCGCCGCTGACCATGATCGCCGCCTTCGCCCAGGTGAACGGCGTCGACCTGCGCCAGGAAAACAACGGCGCCCTGCAGCGTCTGGCCAACCGCGTGATGCAGGGCGTGGACGACCAGAACGACTTCGACGAGAAGACCGGCAAGGACCAGGACATGGACGATCTCAAGGAGAACAGCAAGTTCGCCTGGCTGGAACCCTACTGCGCGCTCTACAGCTGCGCGCCCAAGACCCAGGACTGGAAGAAGAAGATGGAACCCTTCAACAGCTTCCGTCTGGGTGGCGAGGTGACCAAGGTTTTCAACCGACAGGGGGCGGGGAGCTGAAGCAGCGCCCCACCCCGGCCTCTCCGTGACGACGAGAGGTTTGACCTGGCACTGAGGGCTGGCGAGGAGGGCTCGAAAGTCCCCTTCCCCACTACCCGTAGGGCGCATAACCGCTTGCGGTTATCCGCCGAAGGATCTGGCACCAACCTGCGGCGGATAACGCTTCGCGTCATCCGGCCGGGACCTGTAGGAGCGAGCTTGCTCGCGAAGAGTATCTCCGGGAGCTCCGGCGTCGGGCGGTTCGCGAGCAAGCTCGCTCCTACGAAGAGCTACCCATCCCGCACACGCGGGGCACGAACACCACCCGACCCACGCGACAAAGACGCGGGCGGGCGCAACAGATTTAGCAATACCAGGGGAGGAATGGCGGGTTGTCCCGGCCTTTCCTCTGGGCATCGAAAGATGCCGGAAAGGCTGGAGCGACCTTAGGTTTGAAGCTCCAGAGAGAGACGCGGAATGGTCTTTTCTTCCAACGTGTTCCTGTTCCTGTTCCTGCCGATGTTCCTCGGCCTGTACTACCTGAGCGGGAACCGCTACCGCAACCTTCTGTTGCTGGTAGCCAGCTACGTCTTCTACGCATGGTGGCGTGTCGACTTCCTGGCCCTGTTCGCCGGCGTGACGCTGTTCAACTACTGGATCGGCCTGCGCATCGGTGCGGCCGGCGTGCGCACCAAGGCCGCGCAGCGCTGGCTGATCCTCGGCGTGGTGGTCGACCTCTGCGTGCTCGGCTACTTCAAGTACGCCAACTTCGGCGTCGACAGCCTCAACCAGATCATCACCTCGATGGGCATGCAGCCCTTCGTGCTGACCCACATCCTGCTGCCCATCGGCATCAGCTTCTACACCTTCGAATCGATCAGCTACATCATCGACGTGTACCGCGGCGACACGCCGGCCACGCACAACCTGATCGACTTCGCGGCCTTCGTGGCGATCTTCCCGCACCTGATCGCCGGCCCCGTGCTGCGCTTCAAGGACCTGGTCGACCAGTTCAACCACCGCACCCACACCGTCGACAAGTTCGCCGAAGGCTGCACCCGCTTCATGCAGGGCTTCGTCAAGAAGGTGTTCATCGCCGACACCCTGGCGGCCGTGGCCGACCACTGCTTCGCCCTGCAGGACCCAACCACCGGCGACGCCTGGCTCGGTGCCATGGCCTACACCGCGCAGCTGTACTTCGACTTCTCCGGCTACAGCGACATGGCCATCGGCCTGGGCCTGATGATGGGCTTCCGCTTCATGGAGAACTTCAACCAGCCCTATATCAGCCAGTCCATCACCGAGTTCTGGCGGCGCTGGCACATCAGCCTGTCCACCTGGCTGCGCGACTACCTGTACATCAGCCTGGGCGGCAACCGCGGCACCACCTTCCAGACCTACCGCAACCTGATCCTGACCATGCTGCTGGGCGGCCTGTGGCACGGCGCCAACGTCACCTACATCATCTGGGGCGCCTGGCACGGCGTATGGCTGGCCATCGAGCGCGCCCTGGGCGTGAACGCCGCGCCCCACGTGCTCAACCCGGTGAAGTGGCTGTTCACCTTCCTGCTGGTGATCGTCGGCTGGGTGATCTTCCGCGCCGAGAACCTGCACGTGGCCTGGCGCATGTACGAAGCCATGTTCAGCTTCGGCGACTGGAAGCTCTCCGAGCTCAATCGCGCCAGCCTCACCGGCCTGCAGGTCGGCACCCTGGTGGTCGCCTACATCGTCCTGGCCTTCTTCGGCATCCGCCAGTTCTACAACCAGCCGCTGCAGAGCAAGGCACCCAAGGCGGCGGCCAAGTCCGACGAGGCCCGCGCCGACGGCCCGGCCAGCGCCCAGCCGCGCACCCCGGCGGCAGCCCAGGACGACCCGGCGGCCATCGCCTATTCGCCCAGCGGCGCGGCGGTCTACCAGCCGCACTGGATGACCCAGCTGCCGGTGCTGGCGACCCGCATCGCCCTGCTCCTGCTGTTCGCCGCCTCGGTGCTCAAGCTCTCGGCGCAGAGCTACTCGCCGTTCCTCTACTTCCAGTTCTGAGCGAGGCCGGATCATGCAACCGACTACACACCCGCACATCAGCAAGCCCCTGCAGTACACCTACATCGCCGTGTTCGGCGGAATGCTGCTGGGCCTGGCCGGCCTGTCGCTGAAGGCCTTCCCCAGCTTCTCCGCCGCCGAAGGCACCACCGTGCTCAACGGCAAGCTGGCTCATGCCTTCGAAGGCCACTATGACGAACAATTCCCGATCAAGCGCCTGGGCACCAACCTCTGGGCCGCGCTGGACTACACCGTCTTCGAGGAAGGCCGTCCGGGCGTCGTGCTCGGCAAGGACGGCTGGCTGTTCACCGACGAGGAGTTCAAGCCCGCCCCGACCCAGCAGCAGCTGGACGACAACTGGGCGCTCATTCGCGGCGTACAGCAGGAGCTGGAACGCCGTGGCGTGAAGCTGGTGCTGGCGATCATCCCGGCCAAGACCCGCCTCTACCCCGAGTACCTGGGCAAGGAACAACCGGCGGCACTGCACGCCTCGCTCTACCAGGACTTCCTGCAACGCGCCCGCCAGGCCGGCATGGCCGCGCCGGCGCTGCTGGAAACCCTGGAAAAAGCCAAGGACAACGGCCAGGTCTTCCTGCGCACCGACACCCACTGGACGCCGCTGGGCGCCGAAGCCGTGGCCCAGCGCCTGGGCGAGAGCATCCGTGCCGGCCAGGGCGCCGACCTGCCGACCCAGACCTTCATCACCGAAGCCGGCAAGAGCGGCCCGCACAAGGGCGACCTGCTCACCTTCCTGCCGCTGGACCCGCTGTTCGCCAACCTGCTGCCCCCCGAGGACCAGCTCGAACAGCGCCAGACCCACCCGGCCGAGGACGCCGCGGCGGCCTCCACCGACGGCGGCGGCGACCTGTTCGGCGACAGCGCCCAGCCGCAGGTCGCCCTGGTCGGCACCAGCTACAGCGCCAACCCGCGCTGGAACTTCGCCGGCGCCCTGAAGCAGGCGCTGTCGGCGGATGTCATCAACTACGCCAAGGAAGGCAAAGGCCCCCTGGAGCCGATGCTCGAACTCCTGCAGGACGAAGGCTTCAAGCAGAAGCCTGCGCAACTGCTGGTCTGGGAATTCCCCGAACGCTACCTGCCGATGCACAGCGACCTCAGCCAGTTCAACCCGGAATGGGTCGCCCAGCTGCGCGCGGCGGGCAACCGTGACGAACGCCTGGCCGCCAACCAGGCCACCAACCCCACGGCGCACTGAGCGCCGAGACAGGGCATCACCCATGCCCCACAAAAGTGAGAAGACGGAGGTACACCCCATGAACCGACTGACCATTCGCACCCTGAAGTCGTCCGCGCTGGCCCTCTGCCTGGGCGCAGCGTCCTTCGGCGCCTTCGCCGGCGGTGAAGGCGCGCTCTACGGGCCGCAGGCGCCCAAGGGTTCCGCCTTCGTGCGGGCCTACAACGCCGGCAGCTCCGAACTGAACGTCGCGGTCGGCAACGCCACCCTCAATGACGTCTCGCCCCTGGGCTCCAGCGACTTCAAGTTCCTCCCGGCGGGCAATTACACCGCCAAGGTCGGTACCCAGAGCCTGCCGGTGAAACTCGATCCGGACGCCTACTACACCCTCGTCAGCCAACCCGGCGGCCAACCGCGCCTGGTGCCCGAGCCGCCGTTCAAGAACAAGCAGAAGGCCCTGGTCCGCGTGCAGAACCTCAGCGGCAAGGCCCTGACCCTGAAGACCGCCGATGGCAAGACCGACGTGGTCGCCAACGTCGCCCCGCAAAGCCACGGTGACCGCGAGATCAACCCGGTGAAAGTGAACCTGGCGCTGTTCGACGGTGCGACCAAGGTCAGCGACCTCAAGCCGGTCACCCTCGAGCGCGGCGAAGTGGTCTGCCTCTACGTCACCGGCGAGGGCGGCAAGCTCAACCCGGTATGGGTCAAGCGCCCCGTGAAAGTGGACTGATCCCATGAGCCGGCGGCCGTTCCCCAACCGCTCCCACCCGGAGTGCGGACGAGACTGCGCGTCTCCCGCCGGCACGAACTGCCTGCTCGCCCTCCGGGGCGAGCCTCGGGGTGAGGGCGCTCCCATGGCGCCCCTGCCCTTCCAGAACAACAAGACCGGCATCGCACCGGCAGAAGAATCAGTGCGCCGCAACGACGGCATGCACAGGAGAGGTCACCCACAAGGCACGTCGGGTCACATGGTGTGGCGCGGCAAACAGTACGCACGAACGCTTTAGGAGAAACCCCATGATTCCAGTAATCCTTTCCGGTGGCAGCGGCTCGCGACTCTGGCCTCTTTCCCGCAAGCAGTACCCCAAGCAGTTCCTCGCCCTCACCGGCGAGCACACCCTTTTCCAGCAGACGCTGGAGCGCCTGATCTTCGACGGCATGGAAGCGCCGGTGGTGGTCAGCAACCAGGAGCACCGTTTCATCGTCCAGGAGCAGCTCGACGCGCTGCAACTGAACACCCAGGCCATCCTGCTCGAACCCTTCGGCCGCAATACCGCGCCGGCCGTGGCGATTGCCGCCATGAAGCTGATCGCCGAAGGCCGTGACGAGCTGCTGCTGATCCTCCCGGCCGACCACGTGATCGAGGACCAGCGCGCCTTCCAGCGAGCCCTTGCCCTGGCCACCAACGCCGCCGAGAAAGGCGAAATGGTGCTCTTCGGCGTTCCCGCCAATCGCCCGGAAACCGGCTACGGATACATCAAGTCCGGCGACGAGCGCGGCCTCCCGGACGGCGTGATCCGGGTCGAGCGCTTCATCGAGAAGCCCGATGAAGCCCGCGCCAAACAGTTCGTCGAGGAAGGCGGCTACTACTGGAACAGCGGCATGTTCCTGTTCCGCGCCAGCCGCTTCCTGGAAGAACTGAAGAAGCACGACACCGACATCTACGACACCTGCCTGCTCGCCCTGGAGCGCAGCCAGCACGACGGCAACGTGGTGAGCATCGACGCCGCCACCTTCGAATGCTGCCCGGACAACTCCATCGACTACGCCGTGATGGAAAAGACCCGCCGCGCCTGCGTAGTGCCGCTGGCCGCCGGCTGGAACGACGTCGGCAGCTGGTCGTCGATCTGGGAAGTCCACGAGAAGGACGCCGACGGCAACGTCACCATGGGCGACGTGGTGGTCCACGACAGCCACAACTGCCTGGTGCACGGCAACGGCAAGCTGGTCTCGGTGGTTGGCCTCGAGGACATCGTGGTCGTCGAGACCAAGGACGCCATGATGATCGCCCACAAGGACCGCGTGCAGGACGTCAAGAAGGTGGTCAACCAGCTCGACGCCGCCGGCCGCAGCGAAACCCAGAACCACTGCCAGGTCTACCGCCCGTGGGGCTCCTACGACTCGGTGGACATGGGCGGCCGCTTCCAGGTCAAGCACATCACCGTGAAGCCGGGCGCACGCCTATCGCTGCAGATGCACCACCACCGCGCCGAGCACTGGATCGTGGTATCCGGCACGGCCCAGGTGACCTGTGACGACAACACCTTCCTGCTCACCGAGAACCAGTCCACCTACATCCCGATCGCCTCGGTCCACCGCCTGGCCAACCCGGGCAAGATCCCGCTGGAGATCATCGAGGTGCAGTCGGGCAGCTACCTGGGCGAAGACGACATCGAGCGTCTGGAAGACGTCTATGGGCGCACCACCGAGAACGTCGAGCCGCTGCGCGCAGTAGCCCGCTGAGTCTGGCGCTTCCCTCATCGGCGCCAATGCCCCCGTACCGACTGGTGCGGGGGCTTTTTTATGTGCGAACCGTCAATTACGACGACGGAATTGACGGCCGGGGCCCTTCGTAGGAGCGGACTCCGTCCGCGATGCTCTTGCTTTTGGTAGGGCGCATAACGCCTAAGACGTTATCCGCCGTTTTGCCCGGTGTTTCTGCGCCGCTTCGGCGTGTTCGGATGTCTTCTGTTTCGCCCCCTCGGGCGAGTTACTTTGCCAAACGACGCAAAGTAACCAAAGGTCTCGTCCCGACATCCGGGTCTTCGCTTCGCGAAGACTTCCCTCCTTCCGGTATCGCTCCGAGGGTCGGCGTACAAGGGCCGTCCCTGGCCCTTTACGCCTCTCGCGACATCCATGTCGCTCGCCCCTCTGCGCAATACCTCCACTCGGCCTCCTGACGGGACTCTGCGCGCGCCTGGGACTTCGGTGAAAGCAGAGAGCAGAGAGCAGAGAGCAGAGAGCAGAGAGCAGAGAGCAGAGAGCAGAGAGCAGAGAAGAATTGCAGTCGTAGGATGGCGTGGAGCGAAGCGATACCCATCACGGCGGATAACGCTGCGCGTTATTCGCCCTACGGGTACGTCCCGCGTGACGGGCCGCTTTTCATAGGAGCGAGCTTGCTCGCGAACAGAGTTTCCCTGCTGCACCGCTGTTGAGCGGTTCGCGAGCAAGGACTGGGAGTCCCCCTCGGTCCTACAGGTCGGCGGCAAACACCGGTGTTTGCCTATCAGCGCAAATTCCGCCGCGAGGGATTTCGCGGACAAGGTCCGCTCCTACGAAAGTCCGCCACTTCAGCTTTGGCTTTGGCTTTGGCTCTTGATGACTTCCAGAGAAACCTCCGCACACTCCGAGCGCCCCTTCAGGAGGCCGAGTGGAATCGGAGTTTCAGGGGTTAAGCGGCATGGATGCCGCGAGAGCGTCGTCGGGCCAGGGATGGCCCGTCGACGCGGGCCCCTGAAATTCCGATGGAACGAGGGAACCCCGGCGAAGCCGGGGCCGGATGCAGGGGCAAGCCTTCTTGGTTACTTCTTCGGCGTTTGGAAGAAGTGACTCGCCCGAGGGGGCGAAACAGAGGACATCCGAGCACGCCGAAGCGGCGCTGAACACCCTAACAAAAAGCATCGCGGACAGAGTCCGCTCCTACTCGCGCGCATGACTCCGACATTCACATAGAGCACCGAGTCGGCCGCGATGGACTTCGCGGACAAGGTCCGCTCCTACGAGAGCCGTGCCGCGATCAACCCGCCACACCCCGCCCCCTGCTAAGGTATCCAGCAAATCCCCGCGGAGCGCTCCATGCTGTACGGCATCCTACTGATCGTCACCTGGATCATCCTGCTGATCCGCTATCCCTCCCGCGCCCTGCCCATTTCCGGCGCCGGCCTGGTCGGCCTGGCGGCGGTGATCGCCCTCGCCATCTGGCAGGACAGCAACGACACCCGCCAGCTGCAGCACCTGGAACTGCGCATCGCCTACCAGCCCGACCAGTGCCCACCCGGCCGCCCGCTGGCGGTCAGCCTCAAGAACGGCGCCTCGCGGCCGCTGCTGGAGCTGCGCTGGAAGGTCGCCGCCTACCGCCCCGGCGACACCACGGACCTCGCCGAAAACCTCTACGAAGCCCCACGCTACCGCGGCCCCGGCGCGCTGCTTGCCGGCGATGCCTGGAGCGACTGCCTGCCGCTGCCGCCGCTGCGCCCCGGCTACCGCGCCAGCACCCTGGAGTTTCGCGCGGAACATGTGAACGGCCGCTTCGGCAACTGATTCACCTGCCCCGCACAATCCGGTACGGTAGTCCCGCCCACAGCCAAGGACCGCCCGCCATGCCCCACCCCGTCGCCCTCATCACCGGTTGCTCCAGCGGCATCGGCCGCGCCCTCGCCGACGCCTTCCAGAACGCCGGCTACCAGGTCTGGGCCACCGCGCGCCGTGACGAAGACGTCGCCGCCCTCGACCAGGCGGGTTTTCGTGGGGTACGGCTGGACGTCAACGACGAACCCGCCGTGGCGCGGCTCGCCGAGCAGCTGCAGCGCGAAGCTGGCGGCCTCGACGTGCTGGTCAACAACGCCGGCTACGGCGCCATGGGACCACTGCTGGATGGCGGCAGCGAGGCGCTCCGCAAGCAGTTCGAGACCAACGTGTTCGCCGTGGTCGGCCTCACCCGCGCGCTGTTCCCGGCCCTGCGCGCACGGCGCGGGCTGGTGGTGAACGTCGGCAGCGTGTCCGGCGTGCTGGTCACGCCCTTCGCCGGCGCGTACTGCGCGTCTAAGGCGGCGGTGCATGCGCTGAACGAAGCGCTGCGCCTGGAACTCGCGCCCTTCGGCATCGAGGTGCTGGAAGTGCAGCCCGGCGCCATTGCCTCCAACTTCGGCGCCAATGCCAGCCGCGAGATGGCGACGGTGGTCAGCGAGGATTCGGCCTGGTGGCCGCTGCGCGCCTTCATCCAGGCGCGCGCCGCCGCATCCCAGGACAAGCCCACTCCGGCCAGCGACTTCGCCCGCGAACTGCTGGCCGCCGTGCAGCGCTCGCCACGCCCGCGCCTGGTGCGCATCGGCCACGGCAGCCGCGCCCTGCCGCTGATCGCCCGCTGCCTGCCCACCGGGCTGCTGGACAAGGTGCTGAAGAAACGCTTCGGTCTCGACGGGCAACTCTGATGACCTACCCGGTCCGCTACCTCGCCCTGGCCGGCATCCTCGCCGCCTTCTTCCTCAACGTGGTCGCCCGTGGCCTGCTGCGGGTCGGCGGCGTGCCGGCGACCCTGCTGGTGGCGGCGTTGATCGCAGCTGGCATGGCCTTCTGGTTCGCCCGCCGGCACAAGCGCCTGGCCGAGACCGGCGAACGCTGGCGACTGACCGCGCTCTACGGCGGCGGCCTGGCGGTGCTCTACCTGATCCTGGTGGCCATGGCCGCCTGGAAGAACACGCCCAGCCCGGCGGCACTGCTGATCTTCGCCCTCAGCTACCTGTGCTATCCGCTGTGCGTCTGGTGGTTCTTCCGCCCGGAGGTCATGGCCCGATTCCTGCAAAACGGCTCACGCTGAAGCCGCTTCACGCATTTTTCACGCACCTTTCATGGGGGCACAACGCGCACCGGCCTAAGGTGGCGCGGACCTTCCGAGGAGTCCCCATGTCCTTTCCCCACATTCTGCGCGGCGCCGCTGGCGTCGTTGCCCTGATCGCCAGCCTGACCACCCTTCCCGCCCTCGCCGCCGGCGAAACGCAGGCCGACTGGGCTAAGCCGGTGGACAAGTCGTTCAACCTCTACCAGATGTCGCCGACCCTCTACCGCAGCGCCCTGCCCGGCAGCCAGAACCTGCCGGAACTGCAGCAGCTGAAGGTGAAGACCGTGGTCAGCTTCATCAAGGACGACGACAAGACCTGGGTCGGCAACCAGCCGATCGACGTCGTGAGCTTCCCCACCCATGCCGACCGCGTCGACGACGCCGACGTGCTGAAGGTCCTGCGCATCCTCCAGCAGGCCCAGCAGCAAGGCCCGGTGCTGATGCACTGCAAGCACGGGCGTGACCGCACCGGCTTGTTCGCGGCCATGTACCGCACCGTGGTCGAGGGCTGGAGCAAGGAAGACGCGCTCAAGGAAATGACCGATGGCGGCTTCGGCACCGAAGACGACATGAAGGATGCCATCGCCTATGTGCAGAAGGCCGACGTGGACAAACTGCGCCAGGCCTTGGCCAGCGGCGCCTGCAGCACCAGCGCCTTCTCCACCTGCCACCTCAAGGAGTTACTGTGAGCGTCTTCAGCAAGCCCTCCTGCCACTGATTCGCTTCGGCACACGCCAAAGGCCCGCGAGTGCGGTAGGTTAGGAAAGACTCCTACCCGCTCGCCAGGCCCGCCATGACTTCCTCCCGCTTCAGCGCCGTCACTCACACCCGCTACATCGACCACGCCGGCCTGGACGCCTTCTGCGCCGACTACGACGGCTACCTGCTCGACCTCTGGGGCGTGCTGATCGACGGCCTCGATGTCTTCCCCGGCGCCCTCGCCTGGCTCCGCCGACGCGCGACCGAAGGCAAGCCAGTGTGGTTCCTGAGCAACGCCTCGCGCAGCGTCAACGAGATGGCCGATACCCTGGAGCGCCTTGGCGTCCCCCGCGACCTGTACTGCGGCATCACCACCTCCGGCCAGTTGGCCATCGACGCCCTCACCCACGAACCCGAACTCCAGCGCGGCGGCATCCACACCGTCGGCGTGGTGGATTCGCTGGTCACCTGGCCCGGCGAAATCCGCGAGCGCTTCTGCGACGACCTGAACGCCGCCGCGCTGATCCTCGGCGTCGGCAGCTTTCCCCAGGACGAACTGGAGGCACGCTTCGCCCCGCTGCGCAGCGCCACCGACAAACCCTTCCTCTGCGCCAACCCGGACCGCGTGGTGGTCTCCGGCGGCAAGACCGTGTTCGGCGCCGGCCGCCTGGCCGAAGCCTTCGCTGAGGAAGGCGGCCAGGTGCACTGGTACGGCAAGCCCGATCCATCGGCCTTCCGCATCGCCCAGCGCCAGCTGGAAGCACGCGGGGCGAAGCACATCCTGTTCGTCGGCGATTCGCTGGTGACCGACGTGCCCGGTGCGCTGGCGGCGCGCATCGACACCCTCTGGCTGGCCGCCACCGGCATCCACCGCCAGGCGCTGGGCGTGCCGTTCAACGGTGCGCTGGACGCGGAGATGACCAACGCCCTGCTCGATGGCTATCCAGTTCGTCCGCACTTTGCCGCGCCGGGGCTGGTCTGAAATCAGGACAATCGCCTGAAATCGACTGACCCGTGAATGAACTGATCGACCTGCTGCAATGGCCAGCCATGCTGGTCACCGTCCTCGCCGCCTGGCTGGTGGGCTCCCGCGACCGCCGGCGGCGCAAGGTGGGCTTCTGGGTATTCCTCGCCAGCAATGCGCTGTGGATCGCCTGGGGGCTTCCGGCCGGGGCCTATGCGCTGGTGCTGCTGCAGCTGTGCCTGGCGGCGATGAACGTTCGCGGCAGTTACAAGAATCGGCAGCGCGAAGCCGAGGGCTGACCGGCTTGCTGTAGGAGCAACTGTCTTGTTCCGGATAAATCCGTGCCTGGGCCATCCCCCTCACCCCAGCCCTCTCCCTCAGGGAGAGGGAGCTGATCGTGCCGTCTGACACCAAAGTTTCATCCTGTGCCGAACGGTCCCCTCTCCCCCTGGGAGAGGGCTAGGGTGAGGGCAGGCCCTCGCGCTGGACTATACGTAGTAGCGGACCTTGTCCGCGAATCCGGTCCACAGGCCGGTGGCTCCGGGATTACACCGCTATCGCGGTGATCGCGGAGAAGCTCCGCTCCTACGGGAGCATCCCGGCACGGAGCGCGACTACCCCAAAATGAAAACGGGAGCCAAAGCTCCCGTTTTCATTGACCAGCTCGAATCACTGCACCGCAGCCGCCGCCCCATCCGAGCGCTGCGCATCGCGCGTCTGCGGATTGACGATCACGGTGGCGGTAATCCCCGCTGCCAGCAGCACGCCGTTCGGCACTTCGTCGATGTGGATGCGCACCGGCACGCGCTGGGCCAGGCGCACCCAGTTGAAGGTCGGGTTGACGTCGGCCACCAGCTCGCGGCTTTCCGGGTTGTCGCGGTCGTAGATGGCGCGGGCGATGCTTTCGACGTGGCCCTTCAGGCGCTCGCCGCTCATCAGTTGCAGTTCGGCCGGGTCACCCAGGCGGATATGCGGCAGCTTGGTTTCTTCGAAGTAGCCGTAGATCCAGTAGGAGTTCTCGTCCACCACGGCCATCTTCGCCTCGCCCACGCGGGCGTAGTCGCCCCGGTGCACGTTGAGGTTGGTCACGTAGCCGTCCACCGAGGCGCGCACCTGGGTGCGCTCCAGGTTCAGCCTGGCGGCATCCAGCGCGGCCAGCGCCTGCTGGTAGTCGGCCTCGGCGGCGGCGGCGGTGTTGCTGGCGTCGTCCAGGCTCTCGCGCGATACCACTTCCTCGTCCATGGCGCGGCGGCGCTTGGCGTTGCTCTGGCGCATCTGCAGGGTGGCCTTGCGCGAGGCGACTGCCGCTTCGGCCTGCTTCACCGCGATGCGGTAGTGGTCCGGGTCGATCTGCATCAGCAGGTCGCCTTTCTTCACCTGCTGGTTATCGCGCACCGGCACGTCGACCACCACGCCGGAGACGTCGGCGGCGACGTTGATGATGTCGGCGCGCACCCGGCCGTCGCGGGTCCAGGGGGTATCCATGTAGTTCACCCAGAGGGCGCGGCCGATCAACGCGGCGACCGCCAGGATGATCAGGGTCGCCAGCAGGCTGATGATGGATTTGAGGGTCATGGATGCACGCTCGTTATTTGTAGATGGTCAAGGACAGCCCGCCGAACAGGCAGGCGAACAGGCACACGCGGAACAGCGCCGGGTGCCAGGTAAAGCGGTACAGGCCGATGGAGGCGAAGACGCGGTCGATGCCCCAGCAGATCACCGCGGCGACGATGAACATCAGGGTCAGGGTCGGCATGTAGACCCCGTGGAACGCGATCTCGCGGGGCAGGTCAGGCAGCATGTAAGGTCTTTCCCGAAGAGGTTTTGCTGTCGCGCAGCGGCGACTGCGGATCGAGCAGGCTGCTGCGGATGAAGTGCAGGTAGCTGAGCACGCGGCGCAGGGGCGAACTCTCGAAGTCCGGGGCGCGCGGCTCGTCGGTGTTCTTCACGCAGTCGATGGCCTGCTCCACGGCGGCCAGGGCACGCTCGCGGTTGGCTTCGCCGGGTTTGACGAACAGGCGGATCAGCGCACGGCCCATGGCGCGGATCGACTGCCGCCAGGGCGACGACTGCGCGTAGCAGGGCTCGTCCGGCAGGGCTTCCTGTTCGGCGCGCAGCTCGATCACCGCATGGCCGATCTCCAGCACCACGAAGGTCCAGCGCAGCAGGCGGCGCTGCATCTGCGGGCTGCGCGCGGCCGCGCCATAGGCCTGGTTGAGCAGGTCGCGGGTGCCGCTCTCGAAGGACGACACCAGGCCGTCGAGCTTGCCGCTGATGGCTTCCACCACCCGCAGGCGCAAATCCTTCTCCAGGCGCCGCCACAGCCAGGCGCTGGTCGGCGGCATGATCACCGCGACCATCACCGCGGCCAGGCTCTGCGACAGCACCAGGGCGATGTATTCGTTGAGCATGCGGCCCGGATCGTAGACGGTGAGGTTGGCCGGGATCGCGCCGAAGCTGAAGAACACCAGCAGGCCCAGGCCGTAGCCGGCGTACTTGGGTTTGATCGAGAGGAACGCGCCTACCGCGAACACTGGTGCCAGGGCATAGGCCAGCAGGGCGAAACCGTCGAGGTGGGGGAACACGAAGAACGTTTCGGAGAAGCCGAGGATCGCCGCGAAGAAGGTGCCCACGGCCATCTGCATGGCCAGCTTCGCCGGATCGGGCGCGGCCGAGACCAGCGCGGCGACGGCGGCGGCGTTGAGCACGAAGGTGCTGCCGCTGGGCCAGGCGGTCTCGATCCAGAACAGGCCGAACATCAGCACCATCAGCGCGGTGCGCCCGCCGGCCACCAGCGAGGCGACCAGGTTGGCCTTGGGCGAGAAGCCATGCTTCCAGTTCTCCCGCTCGTGCTTGTGGGCAGCCAGGGAGGCGTGGGTCAGGGCGTAGTCGTAGAGGTCGTCGGCCAGGCGGTAGAGCAGTTCGCCGGCGGTGTTGTAGTCCAGCAGCGCGGACGGATCGTCCTGCTCGGCGAGCAGTTGCGCACGACCGCTGCGGATGCACTGCATCATCCGCGAGCGATGGCCTTCGAGCTGCACGGCCAGGCGTTCGGCATCGCGCTCGGTGACCGACTGGCCGCGCCAGGGGGCGAGCACCTGGGCCAGCTCGTCCAGGCATGACTGCAAGGCCCGCAGTACCGCCTCGGCCTCCTGCACACGCAGGCGCTCGAGCAGCTGGTGCAACGCGTTGTAGCGGGTGGTGAGAACCATGAACTCGTTGTTCAGGCGCGACAGGCGGCCGGAACGCAGGCGCATGTGCGGGTCTTCGAAGCGGGTGGCGCTGCGCAGCGCTTCCAGGCCCACGGCCTGGGAGGCAAAGGCGACGTTGGCGGCCTCGAACTTCGGCCGCTCGCCGCCGCCGAGGTTGTCCAGGACGAAGCCGGCGAAGGCGCCGAAGCGCTGGTACAGCGCGCTGCGCATGGCAGTGGCGGAGGTCTGCGGGAACAGCGTGGCGCTGACCACGGTGGAACAGACGATGCCCAGGCAGATTTCCAGCACCCGCCAGATCGCCGACATGAACGCGGCCTCGGGGTGCAGGGTGGCGGGCAGGCCGATCAGCGTGGCGGTGTAGCCGGCGAGCATGCAGGCATAGGAGCGGAAGTCACGGTAGCGCGCGGCGCCCACGGTGCACAGGCCGATCCACAGCGCCGAGACGAGCAGGAACAGCACCCGCTCCTGGGCGAAGATGGCGATCAGCGCGACCATCACGGAGAGGCCGATCAGGCTGCCGATGATCCGGTAGAAGCTCTTGGCGAACACCTGGCCGCTCTGCGGCTGCATGACGATGAACACGGTGATGGTCGCCGTGCTCGGTTGCGGCAGCTCCAGGCGCATCGCCAGCCACAGAGTCAGCAGCGAGGCGAGCAGCACCTTGGCGATGTAGATCCAGGTGACGCCGTCGCTGCGCCCCCACTCCAGCAGCGCGCGGCGCAGGGCGTCCAGCGGCGCCAGCGGGCGGGCGGTGGTGTAGTTGTCAGCGGCCATCTCAGCGCTCGCTGACCGCGCGGACATCGACGGTGTCGGGCACCATCTTCGAATCCTTCGGCCCTTCCTGGACCTCCATCAGGCCGCCACCCAGGGCGACCACCAGGCCGGCATGGGTGGCCAGGCGCGCGGCGCGTACCTGCTGCTCC
This sequence comes from Pseudomonas sp. B1-22, assembly GCF_050474425.1. Taxonomy (NCBI): domain Bacteria; kingdom Pseudomonadati; phylum Pseudomonadota; class Gammaproteobacteria; order Pseudomonadales; family Pseudomonadaceae; genus Pseudomonas; species Pseudomonas sp. B1-22. Next base: position 894,711 of record NZ_JBCHVH010000002.1, read on the forward strand.
ACTAGCTGCTGCTGGAACAGGCGGGTCTGCGCGTTGAGCACGTTGAGGTAGTCGGTCAGGCCGCCACGGTAAGCCTTGGTGGCGATGTCGTAGGTGCGCTGGGCGGAGGCCACGGACTTCTCGGCGAAGCCCTGCTGCAGCTCCATGGAGTGCATGCGGATCAACTGGTCGGAGATGCCCTTGAGGGCATTGACCAGGGTCTGGTTGTACTGCGCCACGGCGGCATCGTAGCCGGCCGATTCCTGGCCGAGCTGCGAACGACGACGACCGCCGTCGAAGATCGGCAGCGAGATGGCCGGGCCGACGCCGTAGGTGAACTTCTCGCCGTTGAGGAATTCCAGCACGCCGCCACCCACCGCGCTGTAGCCGATGCTGGCGACCAGGTCGACGTTGGGATAGAACTCGGCGCGAGCGACGTCCACGCCCTTGGCTTGCGCGGCGACCTTCCAGCGGCTGGCGACCACGTCCGGGCGATGGCCGAGCAGCTCCATTGGCAGCTTGCTGGGCAGGCCCGGTCCTGCGGCGAGCTTCAGGCTCGGACGCTGGATTGAAGCGCCGGCGCCGGGACCCTTGCCGGCCAGGGCGGCAATCTGGTTGCGGGTCAGCTGGATTTCCTCGTCCACCGACTCGATCTTGCGCTCGGTTTCCGGCAGCGGGGTCTCCGCCTGGCTGACTTCGAAGTGGGTACCGATGCCACCGGCCAGGCGGCGCTGGGCCAGGGCCAGGATGTCCTGCTGCTGCTTGAGCATGGCCTTGCCGATGTCCAGTTCCGCGTACTGCAGCGACAGCTGGATATAGGCGCGGACGATGTTGCTCTCCAGCTCCAGCTGGGCCATGCGCGCCTCGGCGGCGGTCATCTTGGCGATGTCCAGGTAGCGCTCGGTGTTGCTGCGCTCACGGCCCCAGAGGTCCAGCGAATAGCTGAAGCCCAGGGCGGCGTTGTTGTTGAAGGTGGTGGTGTCGGCCAGCTCGCCCGGACCGTAGAAGTAGTCGGTCGGCCAGCGGTGGCGGGTAATCGAGGCGTCGGCATTGACCTGCGGCGACTCGGCGGATTCGGCGACGCCGGCCATGGACAGCGCCATGCGTACCCGCGCCTCGGCCTGGGCCAGAGTCGGGCTGCCCTCCAGCGCGGTCTTCACCCAGACATTCAACTGCGGATCACCATAGGCGCGCCACCATTGTTCGGCCGGCCAGCCGGCTTCCCGGTTGGCGTGCGCAATGGCGGCGTCGGTGGCCAGCTCGGTGTCGCCCAGGCGTTGTTCCTGCGGGGCGATGCCATCGGTGCTGATACATCCGGCGATTGTTGAAAAAATGACAAAGGAGCCGACGAACGTCAGTCCTTTCACGAGGTGACGCGACACAGTGAGGGTCCTGGAAGTGATCTAGCTTTTCAGCGTGGGACCGGCGTCGAGATGCCGGCAGAGCCAATTGCGGCGATTGAATTCTAGGGAGGCGGAAGGAAACGGATAAGACGGCTGATTTGTGATTGTTTATTACCGAAAATGAAACAATGTATGTCTTCATCCGTGTGACAATACGCCGCTCCCACTGACGAGGCCCCCATGGACACATTGCAGACCATGCGAGCGTTCGTCTGCGTCGCGGAAACCGGCAGCTTCACCGCCGCCGCGCAGCAGTTGAACACCACCACCGCCTACGTATCGCGCGCGGTGGCCAACCTCGAATCGCACCTCCAGGCGCGGCTGCTCAACCGCACCACCCGGCGCATCGCCCTTACCGAGGCCGGCCAGCGCTACCTGCTGCGCTGCGAGCAGATCCTCGCCTACGTCGAGGAAGCCGAGGCCGAGGCCAGCGACGCCCATGCCCGCCCCGCCGGCCGTCTGCGCGTGCACTCGATGACCGGCATCGGCCAGCACTACGTGATCCGCGCCATCGCCCACTACCGCCAGTTGCACCCGGAAGTGACCTTCGAGCTGACCATGGCCAACCGCGTGCCGGACCTGCTCGACGAAGGCTTCGACGTGGCCATCGTGGTCGCCTCGGAGCTGCCGGACTCGGGCCTGGTGTCCCAGCGCATCGGCGAGACCTACAGCATCCTCTGCGCCTCGCCCGAGTACCTGGCGCGACGCGGGGCGCCGAAAACGCCCTCGGAGCTGATCGAGCACGACTGCCTGCGACTTATCAGTCCAGTACTACCCCTGGACAAGTGGTTGTTCGATGGCCCCAACGGCCAGGAAATGATTACCCTGGGTACTTCGCCCTTCCAGGTGAACGTCGGCGACGCCATGACCGAGGCCATCAGCTCCGGCATGGGCATTGCCGCCCTGCCCGTCTACTCGGCCGTCGACGGCCTGCGCAACGGCTCGCTGGTGCGCGTGCTACCGCACTACAAGCTGCAGCAGCTGAACGTTTACGCGCTGTATCCGTCGCGGCAGTACCTGGATGCGAAGATCAAGACCTGGGTCGCCTACCTGCGGGAAAACCTGCCTGGCGTGCTCCAGGCCGATGGGGCGGGCGTCGCCAGCGTCACGCCCTGATCTGTTTCTCGCGTTTGCGGGCAAGTTCGCTCGATGTAACTCCTTACCCCGGTGTGAGCGAACTTGCCCGCAACTCCTTATTCCCCCGCTCCGAAATCTCCAGAATCCCCTTGTAGGAGCGAGCTTGCTCGCGAACCGCATTGCACCGAGGTCGCCGGGAAATCCTTTCGCGAGCAAACTCGCTCCTACAAGAGCAACCGAGCCGTTCGATAACCGCCCGACGCGCACGCCAGCCCTGCCCCGCCCCAGTCCGGCAATGATAGGGTTAGCCCCTTCATTGATCCCCAGCCGTCCGAGCACCATGAAAAAGAACGTCTTCGTATTCAGCCGCCTTGCCCCGGAACACCTCGATCGCCTGCGCAGCCAGTTCAACGTCACCGTGCTCGACCCCAAGCTGGGCGATGTGAACGACCAGTTCGCCGCCGCCCTGCCGACCACCCACGGCATGATCGGCGTGGGCCGTCCGCTGGGCGAGAAGCAACTGGCCAACGCCGGCCAGCTGGAAGTGATCTCCAGCGTCTCGGTCGGCTACGACAACTACGACCTGGCCTACCTGAACCAGCGCGGCATCCCGCTGACCAACACCCCCGACGTACTCACCGAAACCACCGCGGACCTGGGTTTTGCGCTGATCATGGCCACCGCCCGGCGCACCGCCGAACTCGACGCCTGGACCAAGGCCGGTCAGTGGAAGCGCACCGTGGACACCCCGCAGTTTGGCGTCGACGTGTACGGCAGAAAGCTCGGCATCCTGGGCCTGGGCCGCATCGGTGCCGCCATCGCCCGCCGCGGGCGCTTCGGCTTCAACATGGACGTGCTCTACCACGGCAACAGCCGCAAGCCGGAACTGGAACAGGAACTGGGCGCGCGCTTCTGCGGCTTCGACGAATTGCTGGGCGAGGCGGACTTCGTCTGCGTGGTGGTACCGCTGTCGGAGCAGACCCGCAAGCTGATCGGCAAGCGCGAGCTGGAGCTGATGAAGCCCAGCGCCATCCTGGTCAACATCGCCCGCGGCCAGGTGATCGACGAAGCCGCGCTGGTGGAAGCCCTGCAGGAAAAACGCATCCTCGCCGCCGGCCTGGACGTCTACGAGAAGGAACCGCTGGCTGAATCGCCACTGTTCGCCCTGCCCAACGCCGTGACCCTGCCGCACATCGGCTCCGCCACCTTCGACACCCGCCGCGCCATGGCCGAGTGCGCGCTGGACAACTTCGAGACCGCGCTGCGCGGCGAGCGGCCGAAGAACCTGGTCAATCCGCAGGTGTGGAAAGACTGACCAGCGGCGGCTTTTCTCAGGATGGAATGAGGCGATGGCCTTCGATGAGAGCGCAGTAGACGCTCGGCAGGGGTGTCGCCTTCGCCCATTCCTGCCTGGCTGACGCGGACACCACGACCGATCAGGCGAACCCGATCAAGCTACGCCACGGCGTCATCTGCAAAACAGCGTCCATGGCATGGGCGCCCATGCCGACTTACCGATTCGTTGCGTTGCCCACCACATTTCCCGAAACAACCAGGGATATGTAGTGGGCAACGCACGGACATCATCAGGAATAACTCAGAGCCAGACTGCGCTCCTCGCGCACCACCGGCCTTCCTCTTCTCAGCACGGCGACGAGCGCGGCGCCCACGCCAAACGCCGCACCGATGATCAGGCCGAGCGCCATGATCAGCAGCTTGCGAGGCCGCACCGGCGCCGAAGGCGTGGTAGCAGACTGATCGAGCTGCACCAGCTGCAGTTTGGAGAAATCGACTTTCATATGCTCCAGCCTGGCCCTCTGCTCGGTGAGTGCAGCAAGATTCGCAAGAAACAGTTCTTCGTTCGCGCGGTCCCGCAGCACTTCGACCTCGCGGTTATGGGCGAGCAGTGTCAGCTGTTTCTGAATCTCGGAAATACGCGGCTCGGAAAAATCATCGGACTGTCGGGCAATCAAGGCAGATCGCTCAGCCTCCAGGGCTTCCACCCCCATGAAGTAGAGCGGTATCTGCTGATTATTGACCTCGGTCCGGAAGATGCTCCCCTGGGTTTCCCGTTGGCTATCGCCCAAGGCAGAAGGTGTGGTCGGCTTGGTAATGTGCAGCCGTTCAGCGATCTGAATCGCCTCATTGAGTTGCTTGATGCGATTCTGCCGCCGAACCAGCAACTGCTGGCGAAGCGCTCGGAGTTCGTCCTCAAGCTGAACTTTCTGAAGGCGATCGGCCTCCAGAAGGACCGCGATCTTGGCTTCTTTGTCGGCGTCATAGGCTGCCCGCTGCGCCGCGATCTTGCTCTCGACCTGTGCCAGGCGGTTAGCCAGGAGAACGCTGAAATCATCCTGGATTCGCTGGCGCTCCCGCTCCACCGCGGCACCAACCAGTCCGTTGACGATTGCAACGCCGTCGACACCGGCGGGGAAGGCAAAACGTAGCCCTACAAAGGGTGAGCTATCCGGCGCCTTCTTCAGGTCAGGGCGCAGCACGGTAAATCCGTCACGGTTCAGTCGCTCGAGCACCTGCTCAAGCGGCTCATCGCCAATCTGCAGCGCAGCGGTCAACTCCGGATTATCACGGAGGAACTGCAGACGAATGCTGTAGGACTCCAGCGCCACACCCACCTGCTGCAATGCATTGGCAGGACTCAATTCCATCAGTTTCGTGCCATTGAGCTCATCGAGGTGCTTGAGCGCTACGGGCCGAAGCACGCTTTCCACCTGGTATACAGGCGTCGCCAGCATCGCGTACAGCGTGGAACAAGCGAAGATGAAAAGCGTCACTCCCAGGATCAGGAACTTGTACGTCCAGAGGGAGCCACACAGGGCCAGAAGGTCGATTTCAGCATCTCTGCGGGGTGGAGCAACATAGTCATTCATTGCGTAGCGCATCCTTGCATAGCCAGGCATTTCAATATGATTTGCCAGGCCATGGGAACTTTTCCATGGTCAAAGAGTCGTCGAGGGGGCGATATGATAGCAATATGAAGGCCAAGGACAAGTTCATCTGGTCTAGGAAAATCGCTGGATATTTCCGAAAGAAACCCAGACGCAACCGGATACTACTTATCCAGACTGTCAGATCGGCATAACGTGACCAGAAAATGCGCTTGAACGCTGAGCGCAACGCCTTTCAGAACGGAGCAGCTCGTTCAAGGCATGTATAGCGGTTCGCTGACGAACGAGCTCCGCCGCCGCCGGGGCGTGAGCAGGCCTGAGCGTCCTCCTCACACCCGCGCGGGCTGCAGCGCCGGCCTGGGCTTGCGGAACACCAGCACGTTCCCCGCCATCACCAGCCCCAGCCCGGCGAGCGCCGGCAGGCTCCACTGATAGCCTTCGGCGAAGGCTGAAACGTTCAGCGCCACCACCGGGAACAGCACGGTGCAGTAGGCGGCGCGTTCCGGCCCCATGCGCCCGACCAGGGTGAGGTAGGCGGTGAAGCCGATCACCGAACCGGGAATTGCCAGGTACAGCAGCGAGCCGACGTACTGGCTGCTGGTATCGAAGGTCAAGGGCACGCCCTGCACTAGGCAGATCGCCAGCAGGATCAGCGAGCCATAGAGCATGCCCCAGGCGTTGGTCGACAGCGGGCGCAACCCGGCTTTCTGCTGCAGGCTGGACAGCAGGTTGCCCGCAGAAAAGCAGAGGGTGCCGGCGAGGGCCAGGCCCAGTCCGTAGTAGGTCTCGCGGCCGGCACTGTGGCGGGACAGTTCCGGCCAGAACAGCAGCACCAGACCCGCCAGTCCCAGGGCGCCCCCCGCCAGCACGTTCGGCGCGATGCGCTGGCCGAAGAAGATCCGCGCGTTCAGCGCATTCCACAGGGTGGCGGTGGAGAACACCACGGCGATCAGCCCGCTGGGCACCCACTGGCTGGCGGTGTAGAAGCACAGGAAGTTCACGCAGAACAGGCACAGCCCCTGCGCCAGGCAGATTGCCTGCCCGCGGCGGCCCAGCGGTTGCAGGCGCCGCGAGAGCAGCAGCAGGGCGAACAGCACCAGCGCCGCCAGGCTGAAGCGGTAGGCAATGGACAGTGGAATGGCGACCACGCCGACCTGCAGCTTGATGGCGATCCAGGTGGTGCCCCAGATGAGTACGGTGAGCAGGTAGAGCGAGAGGTTCATGACGGTCTCCGGGTGGCAGGGAAACAGTCTCCCGCCCTGCCCCGGCGCCGGCTTGCAGATTCTTGCGCTTATTGCGACAACCGGGCTGGCAACGCGCGCCCGCGCGGGTAGAGTTGGACGCAGCAGAGGAACGTCCATGACCGCCATCGAAGCACTCGAAGTCTTCCAGTCGATGAACTCGTCGCCCAACGCCCGCCTGGAGCGTTGCGCCGAGTTGGGCGACGGGCTGTCGGCGGCGATCTGGAGCAACAGCCACGACGCCCGCGACTACCACGCGCCCAGCCACCACACGCTGTCGTGCTACCTCAATGACGGCACCGGCACCTTCCGCCGTGGTGCCCCTGGCAGCAAGGGCGCGCCGGACAAGCTGTGCGTGATGCCCGCCGGCTCGGAGTCGGCCTGGATCGTCAACGGCGACATCCGCCTGGCCCACCTGTACATCGGCCAGGAACAGTTCGCCCTGGGCTGTATCCGCCTGCTGGACCGCGAGCCGCGCGAGCTGCAACTGCACGAACGCACCTTCCTCGACGACCCGCAGCAGGCGGCGCGCTTCCGCCAATTGGTGAAACTGGACTGGCAGGAGCCGGGCGAGCGCATCCGCACCAGCAGCGTGGCCCACGATCTGATCGACCACCTGCTGCTCAACCAGGTGGGACTGCGTGAAGGGCTGCGGTTGAAAGGCGGATTGGCGCCGGCGATGCGCCGGCGCGTGGCCGAATACATCGAGCAGCGCCTGGACCAGCCGTTGTCGCTGGGGGAGCTGGCGATGCAGACGGCGCTCTCGGAATACCACTTCGCGCGAATGTTCCGCGAAAGCTTCGGCATGCCGCCGCACCAGTACGTCCTGGCCCGCCGCGTGGCCCTGGCGCAGCGCCTGCTGCGCGATACCCGGCAGCCGCTGGCACAGGTGGCGCTGGCGTGCGGGTTCTCCAGTGCCAGTCATTTCGCCAATCGGTTCCGGTCGGTGATGGGTGGGACGCCGGGGGAGTATCGGGCGGCGTTCGAGGAATAGGCGGTCGGCCCTGTACCTGCCCGCGATCTCCAGGACATCAGCGCCGTAGGAGCGGACTTTGTCCGCGATGCCCTTGCTCTTCGTAGTCTCGTACAGTGTTTCTGCGCCGCTTCGGCGTGTACTGGGAGATTTTGTTTCGCCCCCTCGGGCGAGTTACTTTCTCAAACGACAGAAAGTAACCAAAGGTCTTGCCCCATCATTCGGGTCCCGCTTCGCGGGACTCCCCTCGCTCCATCGGACTTTCAGGGGCACGCGTCGACGGGCCATCCATGGCCCAACGGCGCTCTCGCGGCATCCATGCCGCTCAACCCCTGATACTCCGATTCCACTCGGCCTTCTGAAGGGGCGCTCCGGCACGCGCGGATGTTTCTCTGGAAGTCCTCAAGAGCTAAAGCCAGAGCATGGGGCCGTCCCAGTAGGAGCGGACCTTGTCCGCGAAATCCCTCGCGGATGAATTCATTTTCACAGGGGAACACCGGCGCATTGCGCCTGCGTAGGAGCGGACTCCGTCCGCGATCAGCCGATCAGGCCAGCGTCAGCCTATCACCGCCAAAACCCCGCCAATCACCGGCATCACCGCCGCCGTTGGCAACGTCCAACGCGGCCGCCAGGCCAGCAAGAGTACAAGAACCGCACCCGCGATCATCAACAGGCACGCCCAATACACGACACCTAGCTCAATCCCCATGCGGTGAATCGCAAAGGCCAACGCCAACGCACCATCCACCAGCGCGACACCCCGCAACAGAAGCACACGGACATCCGACGGCGCACTTCCGAACAGATCCCGGTGATGCCGAGCGAGCGACAGGCAGGCCGCCGCCAATGCCAGCAGGTTGAGACCAAACACCAGTAACATCAGGCGAACTCCTCGGTACGGCCACGACGCACACGCACGGGCTCGGCGCGTTCCCGGCCCAGGCGCCAGGCCAGGAAGGCGCACAGTACGCCCGTCACCAGAAAACCAAGCTCGACCCCCGCCATCAACCAGTCACCCTCGGCGATACGGGTTGTCAGTCGGCCGGGCTCGGGCCCGAACAGGCCAAGTACCGGCAGCAACAGTGCCAACGCGGCCAGCGCGCCGCACTGCTCGCGAGCCATGCCCCGCCCGCCACGGCGCCACAGCGCATGGGCCAGCGCCAGCAACCAGGCTACCACGAACGCCATCGCCTCCCAGCGCTCACGGCCAACCATCTCGGCAGGCAGCAGTCGCGACGCCGCCAACAGCGCCAGCGAGGCCAACGGCAGGCCGCCGCACACCGCGCCATTGAGTACCCGCACCACTGCTACGCCCCGGTGGCCGCGTGCCTCGCGCTTGCTCACCCAGACCTGCAGCCCACCGAAGACCATGGTGCATCCCACCAGGCCGAGGACGAAATACATCACCCGCAGCAGATGATTGCCGAACTGCGCCATGTGCAGCCCGGTCAGCCAGGCGTAGGTGTGATAGCCGGGGGTATAGGGCGGCTGCACATGCAGCAGCGCCCCGGTGCCGGAGTCGAACGACACCGTGCGCTGGTCGTTCACCATGCTGCGGTCCACCGCCCGGCGCACCTGGACCATCGCCGCGGCGTCATTGGGATGCTCGACGTTGATCCAGCCTACGGCGCTGTCGTCGCCCCAGGCCTCGCGCGCCTTGAGGATCATGCGATCGATGGACTTCGGCGGCTTGGCCGGCTTGCCCAGTTCCTCGCGCTCGAAAGCCCCCTGTACTTCATGCTCGAAGCGCTCCATGTCGTTCTTGTAGGCGGCCTGGATGCCGGCGGTCATATAGAAGGTGATGAAGATCGCCAGCCCCGTGTAGGCCATCAGCAGGTGGAACGGCAGGCCGAGTACGCCCAGCACATTGTGCGCATCGAGCCAGGCACGCTGCCTGGCAGCCTTCGGCCGCAGGGTGAAGAAGTCCTTGAAGATGCGCCGGTGCACTATCACCCCGCTGACCAGCGCCACCAGCATGAACAGGCCGGCCACGCCGACCACGTAAAGCCCGATGACGCCGCCGTGCAGTTCGTAATGCAGCTCGAAGAAGAAGTTGCCGCCGACGGTGCGCGGCAGCACCTCGCCGCTGTGCGCATCGACCAGGAAGGACTGGAACTCGCCCACGCCTTCCGGCTCCCAGCCCGCGGTCCAATAAGGCATGCGCTCGCTCGGCGGCAGCATCCAGTAACCATGGGCCCGGGGCGCGCGTTCGACGATCAGGTCGCGGACCTGGTCGGCGCCCACCTGGATCGACTCCAGCGGCTGCAGTTGCGGCAGCATCCAGCGGCTCAGTTCCTTGTCGAACACCGCCAGGGTGCCGGAGAACAGCACCACGAACAGGACCCAGCTGACCAGCAGGCCACTCCAGGTGTGCAGCCCGGACATGGATTGGCGCAGGCTCATGGGCGCACTCCGTAACCGGTGGGAAGAAAAGCCGCCAGCCCGAGCACCAGGCTCAGCGCTGCCGGCACCCAGACGGCACGCCAGGGGCTGCGAGCACCAAAGGCGTAGAGGATCGCCGCGACCCAGACGATGAAGCAGGCCAGGCTGGCCAGGGACACGCGGTCCGGACGCGGCATCGGCAGGTAGACACTGAGGAAGGCCGTGGCGCTGTAGGCCAGGGCGTAACCGCCGACCACGGCACTCAGGATGCGCGCGGTGATGGCGCCGGCCTGGGTACCACTCAACCCTTGGGAGCGCGGAGAAGCAGACATGCGGGTGAATCCTGCGAAGCCTCCCGGGCGGTTCCCTGGAGGCGTGATTGAAAAGCAGAATTATATGATATTGCTTCTCAATTAAAAGAAATCAGTCGGTATCTTTGTCAGCAGCTGTGTCGGCTATCCGCTGCACGGCATAGGCCCCGCTGACGTCCATGGCCCGCAGCAGGCGCCCCATTACCCGGTCGGCTTCGACGGTGAGTCCCGCCGGTGGATCGTGCGGCAGAATGCGTGACTGGCCGGGAAGCAGCTCCACGGCGGCGACCACATTGCCCTGCTCGAACAGGTATTCGTATATCAGCAGGTGATCCGGCCCTGGCAGGTCCTTGAAATCGGCGATCCGCCGCAGCACGTTGAGCGCACCGATCACCCACTCGCGGCTTTCGGCGAACTCCAGTACCGCCAGGGTCCAGGTCTGGGTCGCCTCGTCATAGAGGTTCCAGGCCGGCGAGCGCAGGTGCCGGCTCCAGCCGTCGACCCAGGCCTGCGCCGTGGTGCCCTGCCCCAGTTCGCACAGCTCGTGCCAGGTCATGTTTCCTCGCCAGCGTCGGTTGATATCGAGCCATTGCTCGAAGTCGTCGAAGCAGGACGCCGAGTCCGCCTCGCTGTGCAGGAAAGCCTCGAGATTCGGTCGGCTGATGGCGACCTTCAGATACAGCTGGCACGGCTGGGCCATGGAAAGTCCTCAGTTTTCTAATCGTCGTTATCACCCCGAGGTACCCGTCTCCGGGGCGCTGAAGCAATTATCCTAGAGCCTCGCAGCCGCCCGACTTATCCACTCTTTTTGCCCGTGAAGTCATCTCTTTCCGATCAACACGTACGACCGTTCAAAATCCCTACAGCCCGTCCCGCATCCACATAGCTGGAGCCGTGGCAGATCGCCATGTCGGGCTGCCTGCTTACCAGCGGTAGGTCGCGGTCCCGGTGACGATGCGACCGTTGCCGTAGATGCAGCGGGTGGCGTCGTAGCAGCCGGCGATGTACTCGCGGTCGGTGAGGTTGGTGGCGTTGACCGCGAAGCGCCAGGGGCCGGTCTCGTAGTGCACGGCGGCGTCGAGCAGGGTGTAACTGGGCACGTTCAGCGAGTTGTCCGGGGCCCCCGGGCTGCGGCCGTTGTAGCGGGCACCGGCGGCGAATCCGAGCCCCTTCAGCTCGCCGTCGCGCAATGTGTAGTCGGCCCACAGCGAGGCCAGGTTGCGCGGGGTCGGGATGCTGACCGGCGTCTTGCCGTCGCTGGCGTCATTGGCCTGGGTGATCTTCACGTCCTGGTAGGTGTAGGTCGCAACCAGGTTCAGCGCGTCGCTGAGGCTCGCCACGCCCTCCAGCTCCAGGCCACGGGAACGCACCTCGCCGGTCTGCACGTTGCTGTTGACGTGGCTCGGGTCCGGGTCGGGGGTGACCACGTCGCGCTGGGTGATCTCGAACACCGCGGCGGTCACCGAGCTGTCCGAGCCCGTGGGCTGGAACTTCACGCCTGCTTCGTACTGCCTGGCCTTGGTCGGGTCGAAGGGTTTGCCGTAGTAGTCGGCGCCGGCATTGGGCGTGAAGCCCTCGCTATAGCTGATGTAGGGCGCCAGGCCGTTGTCGGCGAGATAGACCAGTCCGACCCGGCCGCTGAAGGCTTCGTCCTTCTGACTGGCATGGCTGCTGCTCGTCGTGCTGCGGGTGTCGGTGGTGAAACTGGCCCAGTCGTAGCGGCCGCCCAGGGACAGCACCCAGTGGTCGTCGAAGTGCAGTTGGTCCTGCAGGTACAGGCCGGTCTGGCGCTGGGTCTGGTCGGTGTAGGTCCAGTCGTCCGGGGTGAAGGCGGACGGGTCCACCGGGCCGTAGGACGGGCCGCCGTAGAGGTCCAGCGGCGTGGTCAGCACGTAGGCCTGCGGGTCCTCGGTCTTCTGCCGTTGCCAGTCCAGGCCGAGCAGCAGGGTGTGGCGCAGCCAGCCGGTGTTGAAGTCAGCCTGGGCCTGGTTGTCCAGGGTCCAGCGGGTGTATTCGGGGTTCTCGATACCGGCATAGCGCAGCAGTGTGCGGTCGTCGCCACCTTCCATGCCCCAGTAGCCGGTGGTGCCGACGCCGTAGACCATGTTGTCGTTCAGATCGAGATGGGCGTAACGCAGGTTCTGGCGAACCTGCCAGACATCGCTCAGACGCGTCTCGAACTCGTAGCCGAGGCTGTATTGCTCCTTCTCGTACCTGGAGAAATGCTTGTCGCCGGTGAACAGGCTGCGGCGGATCCTGCCGTAGGGGCTGTGCTCCACCGTGCCCACCGCCGGCAGGAAATTGTCCTGGGCATTGGTGTCGTCCTTCAGGTAGCTGGCCATGACGGTCAGGCGGGTATCCTCGTCCGGTTGCCAGCTCAGCGACGGCGCCAGGGCCAGGCGCTTGTCTTCCCAGGGCGTATCGCGGATGTCGTCCTCGTGGCCGACCATCACCACGCGGTAGCTCCATACCCCGGCGTCATCCAGCGCGCCGGTGCTGTCGAGACCCAGTTGCTTGCGCGCGTCGCTGCCGTACTGCACCTGGAGTTCATGGCTGGCGATTGGGCTGGGGCGCTTCGACACCTGGTTGATCACCCCGCCCGGATCGCCCTGGCCGTAGAGCACGCCAGCCGGGCCACGCAGCACTTCGACGCGCTCCAGCATGTAAGGGTCGACCATCCAGCTGGCGAGGTTGATGGTGTTGGGCAACTGCAGGCCGTCCTGGTAGGTGGTGGGCGAAAAGCCGCGGATCACGGTGTACCAGTCCGAGCGGTTGTTGGAGCCGTAGGACGACACACCCGGCGTGTAGCGCAGCGCCTCGTTCACCGAGTGAACGGCCTGGGCCTCCATGCGCTCGCGGGTCACCACGGAGATGGACTGCGGCGTCTCGTGGATTGGCGTGTCAGTCTTGGTCGCGGTGAGGCTGCGTTTGGCGACATAACCGCGCACCGGGCCGCTGGGGTCTTCCTCGGCCTCGCCGGTAATGGTCTGTGCGTTCATTTCCAGCGCGCCTTCGATGGCACTGCGCTGTAGACGGTAGCTGCCGTCGGCGCTGATTTCAGCGGACAGGCCGCTGCCCGACAGCAGCACGGCGAAGCCGGTGTCCACCGGATAGTCGCCGGCCAGCCCCTGGCTGCCGAGGCCACGGGTCAGCGTCGGATCGAAGCTCAGCAGCACGCCGGCCTGACGCGCGTAGGCATTCAACGCGTCTTCCAGACTGCCGGCGGGCACGCTGAAGTGCTGCGCGGAGGACGCGGCCAGGACGGAAGAGCAAGGCAGCAGCGGCAGGCTGGCGGCCAGGCCGAGCGCGGCGATACGCAGGGCATGAGACAGCGGACGCTGGCGCGCGGTGGGGACGGCGGGCATGGAATTTCCTTGTGCAGATCAAGCGGGACTGCACAGAGGCCGAACGACGAAGGAAAACTTGCAGACCGTTCTGAAAATATTTTCTGTCAGCGTCCCCGCGCCCGCTCCATGGCTTTTTCCAACCCTTCGAATACCCGTGGCGACAGGCACTGGGCGACGTTGAAGCGCAGGAAGCCGGTGGCGCTCTGGCTGAGGCTGAAGACGTTGCCCGGCGCCAACACCAGGTTGTCCGCCAGCGCCGCACGGGACACCTCGGCGGCATCCAGCCCGCCCGGCAGGCTGGCCCAGATGAACACGCCGCCGCGCGGCTCCAGCCAGGGCTGGATATCCAGCGCGCGCAGGCGCTGCAGCGTCTCGCCCATGGCGTCGGCGAGGCGTGCGCGCAGGCTGTCCAGATGCCGGCGGTAGCTGCCCTTGCGCAGCAACTCATGGAGCATTTCCGCGCTGAACGGGCTGTTGCCGAAGCTGGTGGCCAGCTTCAGGTCCACCAGGCGCTCGCACCACTCCGGCTTGGTGGCGATGTAGCCGCAGCGCACCGAGGCCGACAGCGTCTTGGAGAAGCTGCCGACCTGGATCACCCGCTCCAGCCCGTCGAAGGCCGACAGGCGCGGCGCGCTCTCGTGTTCGAAGTCGCCGAAGATGTCGTCCTCGACGATCAGCAGGTCATGGGCCTCGGCCAGCTTCAGCAGGCGATGGGCAACCAGGGGCGAGAGCACCGCGCCGGTGGGGTTATGGAAGGCAGAGTTGGTGATGTACAGGCGCGGGCGGTGCTGCTCCAGCAGGGTCGCCATGGCGGCCACGTCCGGCCCGGTCGGCGTGTAGGGCACGCCGACCACCTGCACGCGGTGGGCACGCAGCAGGGCCTGGAAGTTGAAGTAGCCGGGGTCGTCCACCAGCACGCAATCGCCCGGCTCCAGCAGGAAGCGGCAGACCAGGTCGATGGCCTGGGTGCCGTTGTCGGTGAGCACCACCTGCTGCGGGCCGACCGGCACGCCGTAGTCGGCCAGGCGCCGCGCCAGTTGTTCGCGCAGGCCGGAATGGCCGTAGGGGCGGCCGTACTCCAGCAGGCTTGATTGCGGCGCCCGGGCGATCTGTCGCAGCGCGCGGCGCAGCTCGTCTTCCGGCAACCAGGACGGCGGCAGCCAGCCGCAGCCAGGCTTGAGCGAGGTGTCGGCGGCTTCCAGCGACTGACGGGATATCCACAGGGGATCGATGCTGCGATCGAGCGCCGGGCTGATCTCCGCCAGCGACAGGGGCGGCGCATGGCCGCTGACATAGAAGCCGGAGCCGCGCCGGGCGGCGATCACGCCATCGGCAGCGAGGCGGTCATAGGCCTCGACCACCGTGGTCTTGGACACCTCCAACTGTTCGGCCAACTGGCGGATCGACGGCAGCCGCTCCCCCGGCACCAGCGCCCTTGCGGCCAGGCGCTCGCGCACATGGTGCATCACCGAATCGACCCGCGTGCTCTTTGGCCTGCCCATGCTGCCCTCACCTGCCCAGGATAATGTGTACCGGGATAATTTACGGACAGTTTGCGAAAATTGTACCTTTCTGTCACTGGCCGCTCGGCGGGTCCCGGCGCATCCTCGATGCTCGCTCTCCTGCTGGATGGACCATCATGAACAACACTCTCGCCATGAACCGCAATCTCGGCGGCTGGCTCAGCGGCTTCCTCGGCGTCCTCATCTTCAGCGGCTCGCTGCCGGCCACGCGGGTGGCGGTGGCCGACTTCGACCCGACCTTCCTCACCCTCGCCCGCGCCAGCATCGCCGGCCTGCTGGCGGCGGCGATCCTGATCCTGCTGCGGCAGAAGCTGCCGGCGCGCAAGGACCTGATCCCCCTGCTGGTGGTCGCCGGCGGCGTGGTAGTCGGCTTCCCGCTGCTCACCGCCCTGGCGCTCAAGCACGTCAACTCGGCCCACGCCATCGTCTTCGTCGGCCTGCTACCGCTGGCCACCGCGCTGTTCGGCGTGATGCGCGCCGGCGAACAGCCACGCCCGGCGTTCTGGGTGTGCTCGCTGCTGGGCAGCGCCGTGGTGGCCGGCTTCGCGCTATCGCAGAGCGGCGCGGGCAATCTGACCGGCGACCTGCTGATGCTCGCCGCCATTGCCGTCTGTGGTCTGGGCTACGCCGAAGGCGGGCGCATCGCCCGGCACCTGGGCAGTTGGCAGGTGATCTGCTGGGTGCTGGTGCTGTCCCTGCCGCTGATGCTGCCGCTGGCCTGGTACACCCAGCCGGAAACCTTCAGCGGCGCCAGCTGGCCGGCCTGGCTGAGCCTGGGCTACGTGTCGCTGTTCAGCATGCTGATCGGCTTCTTCTTCTGGTACCACGGCCTGGCCACCGGCGGCATCGCCGCGGTCGGCCAGCTGCAATTGCTGCAGCCGTTCTTCGGCCTGGCACTGGCCGGCCTGCTGCTGCACGAGCAGATCAGTCCGCTGATGGCCGGCGCCACCGTCGCCGTGGTGCTGTGCGTCGCCGGAGCCAAACGCTTCGCCCGCTGACTGACCGTTGGTTTCCTTCCGCGTCACGCCTGAGATAAATCGCGGTATCATCGGGCGTTTGCGTACTCGGCTGGATCGCCGGAAGGAAACTCGGATGAAGCCACCCGCCGAATCTCCACTGCCTGCCGTGGAGCGCGACGAATTCGCGCCACGGCCACGCCTGACCCTGGGCAGCCACGTGCACAGCGGGTTCGATCTGCGCAGCGGGCGCATGCAGAACATCTCCCGGCACCGCGCCGCGCTGGCCTTCCTGTATGACGACATGCCGGTCTCCGGCAGCGTCACCCCGCGCTCGGGCCGCGAGATCCGGGTATTCCGCGATGACCGGATCGTGCGCGTCAGCCGCCAGCTGGAGCTGGAACAGGCCTGGCGCCTGGACCTGCGCGAACTGGGCTTCAAGCCGGCGATGCGGCGCAGCGATGCGCTGGAGGACAGTGCCGGCGAAATGTTCGAGCTGCCCGACGACAGCGCCTGGCAGGCGTTCATGCGCGAAGGCCTGCCGCAGCTGCGCGAGCAGGGCTGGGAAATCGATGTGCGCCCGGAGTTCGTCTTCGACATTTCGCCGGTGGAAGACTGGTACGCGGAGATCGAGGAAACCGAGGACCGCCAATGGTTCGATCTGGAGCTGGGCATCCAGGTGGACGGCCGTCGCATCAGCCTGCTGCCGTCGCTGATCGAACTGATCCGACGCATGCCGGCGCTGCTCGACCCGGTCGCCCTCGCCCGCCACGCCGACGACGAACAACTGGTGCTACGCCTGGATGCCGGGCGCACGCCGATCCACACTTGGCAGACCGCCTCGGACCGCCCACTGCGGGTATCGCTGCCGTTCGGCAAGCTCAAGCCGATGCTCGGCACGTTGTCGGAGTTCTATATCGGCGACCTGCCTCCGGTGCGCCGCCTGCGCATGGGCGCGGCCGACGCCTCGCGCCTCTCCGAACTGGAAGAACTGCCACTGGCCTGGGAAGGCGGCGAGCAGCTGCGCGAAATCGCCCACCGCCTGCGCGACTACCGCGCGCGCCCGGCAGCGATTCCCGAGGGCCTCAACGCCGAGCTGCGCGCCTACCAGCACGAAGGCCTGAGCTGGATGCAGACCCTGCGCGAAGTCGGCGCCAGCGGCATCCTCGCCGACGACATGGGCCTGGGCAAGACGCTGCAGTCGCTCGCCCACATCCTGCTGGAGAAACAGGCCGGGCGCCTGACCAGCCCAGCATTAGTAATCATGCCCACCAGCCTGATCCCCAACTGGCTGGACGAGGCCGAGCGCTTCACCCCCGACCTGCGCGTGCTCGCCCTGCACGGCGCCGGCCGGCGCAAGGCGTTCGCCAGGATCGCCGAGCACGACCTGATCCTCACCACCTACGCCCTGCTGCCGCGCGATGCGGAGAAGCTCGCGCAGCACGAGTACCACCTGCTGATCCTCGACGAGGCGCAGAACATCAAGAACGCCGGCACCAAGGCGGCCCAGGCCGCGCGCCACCTGCAGGCGCGCAACCGCCTGTGCCTGACCGGCACTCCGCTGGAGAATCACCTGGGCGAGCTGTGGTCGCTGTTCCACTTTCTGCTGCCCGGCTGGCTGGGCGATGCCCGGCAGTTCGCCATCGACTACCGCACCCCCATCGAGCGCCACGGCGACCAGGGCCGCCTGAGCCACCTGGCCGCGCGCATCCGTCCCTTCCTGCTGCGCCGCACCAAGGAACAGGTAGCTTCGGAGCTGCCGCCCAAGAGCGAATTCATCCAGCACATCGAACTCAGCGAGGCACAGCGCGACCTCTACGAAACCGTGCGCCTGGCGCTCGACCGCAAGGTGCGCGACGAGATCGCCCGCCGCGGTCTGGCACGCAGCCGCATCATCATCCTCGAGGCGCTGCTGAAGCTGCGCCAGGTGTGCTGCGACATCCGCCTGGTGAACAAGGAGGCTCCGCCGCCCACCGGCAAATCCGCGCGCGCGGTGACCTCAGGCAAGCTGGTGTACCTGCTGGACATGCTCGAAGAGCTGCTCGCCGAAGGCCGCCGCGTACTGGTGTTCTCGCAGTTCACCTCGATGCTCGCGCTGATCGGCGAGGCGCTGGCCGAGCGCAACCTGGAATACGCCCTGCTCACTGGCGACACCCGCGACCGCCGCGCGCCGGTGAAGGACTTCCAGGAAGGCCGCGTGCCGCTGTTCCTGATCAGCCTGAAGGCCGGCGGTGTAGGCCTGAACCTGACCGCCGCCGACACCGTGATCCACTACGACCCCTGGTGGAACCCGGCCGCCGAGAACCAGGCCAGCGACCGCGCCTACCGCATCGGCCAGGACAAGCCGGTGTTCGTCTACAAGCTGATCGCCCGTGGCACGGTGGAAGAGAAGATCCAGCTGCTGCAACGCGACAAGGCGGCGTTGGCCGCCGGCATCCTCGAAGGCACCGGCTCCGACTGGCAGCTCGACGACGCCGATATCGACGCGCTGTTCGCGCCCTTGCCCAAGGCGGTCTGAACCTGCAGGAGCGGGCCATGCCCGCGATTCGCGCCCATGGGGCGCTCCTACAGGAACAGCGCCCCCGGAATCCAAGGACTCAAGCCAACGGCACCAGCGTCACCCACCAGCGCGTCCGATACTGCGCCCGTACCGGCAGGCTACGTTGCAGGGCGGCGATGGCCTGCTCCGGCTGGTCCAGCGGGAACACACCGGAGATCGCCAGGTTCGCCACCTCCGGATCGCAGCGCAGCACGCCGGGGCGGTAGCGCGCCAACTCCGCGCACAGGCGGCCGAGCGTCCACTGTCGTGCCACCAGATAGCCGTCGCTCCAGGCCAGCGAATCGGCATCCAGCGCCGTCTCGCCATACAGCCCCGTGCGGTCGAAGCGCACCTGGCGGCCGGCAACTATCACCTCGGCTGGCTCATCGCGCAGTGCCGGCGTGACAGCCACCGCGCCCTCCTGCACGGACAGCCGCGCATCGCTGCCATCCAGGCGCACGGCGAAGCGTGTACCCAGCGCCTGCAGACGGCCCAGCGGCGTGTCCACCCAGAAGGTGCGGCGTGCACTGTCCGGAGCGGTCTGCACCAGCATCTCGCCGCTGTACAGGCGCACCCGGCGCTGCTGTGGGTCGTAGACGATATCCACAGCGCTGTCCGTATTGAGCTGCAACCAGCCGCCATCGGGCAGCGCAATGCGCCGGCGCTCGCCGACCGAGGTGCGCTGCTGTGCCAGCCAGGATGAATCGCGCAGGCCGAAGCTGCCGCTGCCCACCACCGCCGCGCTGCCGGCAAGCAGCAGCAGGCTCTTCAAGGCCCGCCGCCGCGCCGGATCGACCGCCGCGCGACGCAGCGAGCGGCTGGCCACGGCCGGTGCCACGCCACCCAGGCGCCCGTCGAAAAATTCCAGGCGCTGCCAGGCCTGCTCATGGGCCGGATCGGACGCCCGCCAGCGCTGGCAGGCAGCGACCTCGTCGGCGGCAGCCAGCCCGGAGGCCAGGCGCACGCGCCAGCCGATGGCCTGCTCCACCACCGCATGCTCCAGGCGCGACGCGGCATCGAGGGTGCCGCTGCGGTTCATGGATAGAGCGCCTGGTAGCAATGACCGAAGGCCTGGGTCATGTACTGCTGCACCGAACTCAGGGAAACGCCCAGGCGCTCGGCGATCTGTGGATAAGTCAGGCCGTCCAGCTGCGACAGCAGGAATGCGCTGCGCACCACCGGCCGCAGGCCATCGAGCAGGCGGTCGATTTCCATCAGGGTCTCCAGCACCATCGCCCGCTCCTCGGCGGACGGCGCTTCGGCCTCGGGGTGCTGCGCCAGGCTGTCGAGCCAGGCGCGCTCCAGGCTCTGGCGGCGGAAGTGATCGACCATCAGCCCACGGGCGACGGTGGCGAGGAAGGCACGGGGCTCATGCAGGCCCTTGAGTTCGCTGCGACCGAGCAGGCGGACGAAGGTGTCCTGCGCCAGGTCCGCCGCCTGGTGGCGGCACTCCAGGCGGCGATAGAGCCAGCCGAGTAGCCAGGAGTGATGACCGGCATAGAGCTCGCCGACCTGTGAATGCTGTGTGGCTGACGTCACGGGAGCCCCCTGCGCGCGAACGTCCTGCATCGAGGCTCGGGTGAAACAGAACCTCAAATGCGAAAACTTATCATTTGCGCAAAGATGCCATGGACGGGCCTTCACGGCAAGGGCCGTAGGCAAGGTGCAGGCGACGGTGCGGGGGAATTCTGTTCGCGAGCAAGGGCTAGGCGCCTCCTCGGCCCTACGATGCACTTCCTGTAGGAGCGAGCTTGCTCGCGAACCGCATCTCACAGGCTTGATCGCGGACGGAGTCCGCTCCTACGAAAAGCGCAACTTGCGGGAATCGCTCAGCGCATCCCCCAGCCATGGCTGACCAGCACCGACTGCCCGGTGAGCGCCGCCGACGGGAAGCTGGCGAGGAACAGCACGGTCTGCGCCACATCCTCAACGGTGGTGAACTCGCCGTCCACGGTGCCGCCGAGCATGACCTTCTTCACCACCTCGTCCTCGCTGATGCCCAGCTCCTTCGCCTGCTCGGGAATCTGCTTCTCCACCAGCGGCGTACGCACGAAGCCGGGGCAGACCACATGGGAACGCACGCCGTGCGGCCCGCCCTCCTTCGCCAATGTGCGCGCCAGGCCGAGCAGTCCGTGCTTGGCGGTGACGTAGGCGGACTTCAGTGGCGAGGCCTCGTGGGAGTGCACCGAGCCCATGTAGATCACCACGCCACCGCGCTTGGCCGGATACATGTGGCGCAGCGCGGCGCGGGTGCTAAGGAAGGCGCCGTCGAGGTGGATGGCGAGCATCTTCTTCCAGTCGGCGAAGGCGAAGTCCTGCAAGGGATTGACGATCTGGATGCCGGCGTTGGAAACGAGGATGTCGATGCTGCCGAAGGTGGCGACGACACGGTCGATACCACTGCCCACCGCCTGCTCGTCGGTGACATCCATCGCTACCGCCAGGGCCTTGCCGCCAGCGTTTTCGATCTGATCCACCACGCGCTGGGCAGCGTCCTGCTGCAGGTCGGCGATGGTTACTGCTGCACCGGCCTGGGCCAGGGTCAGGGCAATCTGCTTGCCAATGCCGCTGGCGGCGCCGGTGACTACTGCGACCTTGCCGTTCAATGGGTTCATCACAGCGTTCCTCGAATGATCCGAAACACTCACTCTAGACGGGCTACTCTCGGAGCATCTGAATACTGCCGTCCTGATTCTGGCGGTACAGCGTGTACGGCAGCACCAGGGTATCGGCCACCGCGGACAAGCCCATATCGATGACGGGCGCCGGATACTCCATCAGGCCGAAACGATAGAGCGGCCCACCACGCTCATGACCATTGCCGCTCAACACGCAGATGTTGTAGACCACGCCACCGTAAACCCGAGGCAGCGTGTCGCCGCAGGCAGTTCCCTTGAGTTCCAGATCATCGACCTTGGCGACATTGTCGCTGGACAGCGTCCGGACCGACCCGCACCCCGCAATGCTCGCTGCGATCAGCAGCGCGACCATCAAGCGAACGATCATGGTTCAACTCCCTGTCAACGAATGACCGCCCGCGTTGGGCGGCGGATGCATCACTCAATCCTTACGCAGTTCGATACTGCCATCGCGGTTCTGGCGATAGACGGTATAGGGCAAGGCCAGGGTATCGACGACACCGGATAAAGCCATGTCCAGCATGGGCAGGACCTGCGGGCCGATAGTCGCGTTGGCCGGCGTATCCGGCGTCTTGCTCGGCGTATCAGTCGGCGGCTCGCCGTACAGTTGGCAGGCATCCCAGACCACGCCGCCGTACACCCGCGGAATGGCCCCGCAATAGGTACCCTTGAGCCGCAGATCGCTGGCATTGACCACATCGTCGCTGCGCAGCGTGTGGTAGGACCCGCAGCCACTGAGCAGACTCGCCAGCAGCAGTGGCCAGGTCAGGCACGGCTTCATATCGAAACTCCTTCTCGATAACGAAAGGGCGCTCTACCAGCCCTTGAGCTGGTCCCAGCGCCAGTTGCGGTACTGGTAGATCAGTGTACCCAGCACTCCATAAGCCGCGGCCATGGCAAAGAGGATGAGAATCCTGTCAGCCACCGCCGATAACGGCAGGCTCATCTGATTCATTTCCACCACGGCGCGGATCGCCCAGGTGGAGGGGATCGCGTCGGCCAGCAACTGCACCCACTGCGGCATGGCCTGGGGCGGCCAGGTGAAGCCGGCCATGTAGAACAGCGGCAGGGTGATGAAGGTCATGGTCAGGTAGACCGCCTCTTCCGAGGGCAGCAGCTCGGCGATGAACTCGCTCATGGCGATCACCGCCAGCAGGAAGGGCAGCACCAGCCCCATCAGCATGAAGAACGAGGCGGTCTGCCGGTAGCCCATCATCCACGGCCAGATCACGTAGAAGAGCATCGCCAGCACGGTCCAGATCAGCAGTTGCGCGGCGTAGCGGCCGAAGCGGGTGGAGGTCGGCTGGCGCAGCGAACGCGGGGTGCCACCGCGCAGGTTGAGGTTCACCCGCGTGCAGGAAAGCAGCAGGCTGTGCTGCAGGATCAGCGTCACCAGCCCCGGCAGGACGATGGCGGCGAAACTGGTGCCGGGGTTGAACAGGTCGGTGAGCTGGCCGACCGCCGGTTGCAGCAGGACGTTCGACTGGGTCTCGGAGAAGCCATTACGCATCAGCCGCTCGCGGTTGTAGCGCAGCGAGAGCTCGGTGTAGGTGGCGCTGATGTCCTGCTGGATCTGCCCGTTGGCCATGCGGTTGGTGGCGTCGCCGAAGATCGGCACGGTAACCGCCTCGCCACGCAGCACGCGCTTCTCGAAGTCCAGCGGGATCACCACGATGGCGAACAGCTTGCGCCAGGCCAGGTCGTGCTGCGCCTCGGGCAACTGGTCGTAGCCGAGGGTGGCGATCTTCGGCGCGGCATCGAGCAGGCGCACCAGCTCGCGGGACACGGCGCTGTGGTCCATGTCGATCACCGCCACCGGCAGGTCGTTCATGGTGCGGTGGGCGTAGGGCAAGGTAGTCAGCGCCACCGACAGCACCATCATCAGCCACAGCGGCTTGCTCAGCATGTTCACCAGGGATTCGCGGAAGACGCTCCAGAAGTTTTCCATGCGCGCTCCTTACGCCGGGCTCAGGTCGAGGCGCCGGCGCAGGCGCATCTTGGCGATCATGTAGGCGATCAGCGGGTAGAGCAGCAGCTTGCAGCAGGTGTAGAGCCCGGACTCGGCCGGCGCCTTGCGCAGGAACTGGTCGAACAGGCCGTGGAGGGTGTGGGTCAGCGGCTCGGCCTCGGCGATCACCCGGGCGATCGGCGGCATTGCCAGCTCCGGCAGCAGCACGCCGGAGTAGGTCTGTGCCAGGCCGATCAGCAGGCCGATCAGCGAGTAGGCGCTGAAGCGGTTGGCGGTGAAGATGAACAGCACCAGCCCGAGGCTCTGCGCCGCCGCCACGTAGCAGAAGGTGATCGCCAGCATCCACCAGGGATTGCCGTTGATCCGCGCGCCATTGAGCTCCACCAGCAGGAACAGCTCCACCATCAGCAGTGTGCTGAACAGCAGCGTGTAGGGCGCCAGCTTACCCAGCAGGCGCACGCCGAGGGCCTGGGCACGGAGGATGTGCGGCGACGAGGCGCGCAGCTCCGGCGCCTCGCGGGCCAGCACATGGACGGTGGCGACGATCACGAACAGTTGCAGCAGGTGGACGATGGCGGCGAACTGCTGGAAGTAGATGTAGTTGCCGCTGGCGTTGAACAGGCTCTCATAGGATACGGCGATGCTCGCCAGCGCCGGCATCGGGCGATCCATGCCGGCGGCCAGGCGCGGGCGCAGCTCGGCATTCACCGAACTCATCAGCCCGCTGAAGTCCTGGGTCGAGTAGAAGCCGGCGGAATAGAACAGCGAGTTGTAGTACAGCTCGGCGGTGGGCTGGCGGCCGGCCAGCGCGTCCGCCTCGAAGTCGCGGGGGATGTACAGCAGCGCGTAGTCGTCGGCCATGCGCAGGCGGCGCAATCCCTCCTGCAGACCGCCGCCGAGCACCTCGACCTTGGCGTGGGAGCCGGCGTCCAGCTCGCGGACGATCTGCCGCGACAGGTGGCTGTGGTCGGCATCGACCACCGCCACCGGCATGTCCAGCAGGGTCCCGGCCTGGTACACCCCGCTGATCACCACGAACAGCAGCAGCGGCCAGAGCCAGCCGAGCCAGTGGATGGTCCAGCTGCGCAGGGCAATGCGCGTCTCGCTGCCGAAGGCCTGGGCGAAACGCTGCAGGTTGCGCCTTACTGCTGCCAGTGCCACAGCGCGCTCATCCCGGGGCGCAGGCCGTCCACCGGTTTCTCCGGGTAGAGCCGCACTTCGAAGGTCTTCAGGTCGAAGTCGCCGGTGGCGCGGGTCGCGCGCTTGGTGGCGAAGTCGCCGAGCGGTGCGATGTAGCTGACCTTGGCCTTCACCTCGAGGTTCTTCAGGGCCGGCACCTGAATCGCCACTTCATCGCCCTTCTTCACGTCGGCGAGGATGTCTTCGCGCAGGTTGAACACGAAATAGCTGTCGGACAGCCGCACCAGCGTCAGCAACGGGCTGTAGGCGTTCACCAGCTCGCCCTGCTCCGCCGGGATCGGCCCGACTTCACCGTCCACCGGCGCCACCACGTTGAGGTCGTCGGTCTGCGCCTGCAGTTCGAGGATCTGCGCATCGGCCCGGCGCACCGCCGCTTCCAGCGCACGGCGGCGTTCCTCGCGGTCGCCCTGGTTGCCCTGGTCGAGATTGGCCTGGGCCTCGGCGACGCGGTTGCGCGCCACATCGCGGCCACGGCGGGACAGGTCCAGCTGCGCCTGGGACACGAAGCCGCGGCCAGCCAGTTCCTGGTTGCGCTGATATTCGAGGTCGGCGTTGCGCATCTCGGCCTGGGCCTGGGACAGGCTGGCCTGCAGGGCACGGAGGGTTTCCTCGCGGGTACCGTGGAGGGATTCGTCGAGATTGGCCTGCACCTGGTTGCGCGCGGCGCGCAGGGAATCCAGTTGGGCCTGCAGCTCCGGGCTGCTGAGGGAGATCAGCAGTTGCCCCTGCTTCACATCGTCGCCGCGCCGCACGTGCAGCACTTCGACCCGCCCCTTGGCCTTGGAGGCGACGATCACGTCGGTGGCGTCCGCCTCGCCCTGCAGCAGCAGGGGCTGGGTGTGCAGGCGCAGGTACAGGGTAATGGCGATGATCACCAGGATCAGCAGGGGTGCGAACAGCTTCCATCCCTTCATGGGCTCGGTCTTCCTCGGCGGCCGGATGCACCGATGGTAGTGCATCCGGCCGCGCTACGGCGGACCGGGATCAGTCGCCGGTGCGATCAGCGCTCGTCGTCGCTGATCAGATCACGCTCGCCGCCACGCTGCGGCGAGGCCGGCGACGGGAAGCGCGAGGAGGCATAGCGCACCACCAGGATCGCCAGCGCCAGCAGCAACAGGGCCACCGAGACCAGGATGATGCCGTCGTCCGGCACGTGGTTGTGCTGGATGTCGGCGATCATCAGGCGGGTCAGCGCGGTCATCGCCACGTAGATCAGGAAGCGCACCGGCATGTGGTTGGTCTTGAAGTAGATACCGACCATCGCGCCCAGTTCCAGGTAGATGAACAGCAGCAGGATGTCGTCGATGCTCGCATGGCCCTTGCTCACCATCTCGCCGAAGGCCAGCGCCGCCGACCAGAACACCGTACCGCCGATGGCGAACAGCGCCAGGTAGTGGAAGCCTTCCACCAGCAGGTTGCCCAGGGATTCGGCACAGCCGTGCATCCGTTCTCGCAGGCGCTCGGCCCAGTCCAGTTTCATGGGTTACATCTCCGTTTCTTGAAGGATTCTTCGCGTGAACCTGCTGCCCGAAGCCTGCAAGCACTACGCCATTGATCTTGGGCAGTCATGCCCGCGCCGTGCTGCGGCAACATGACGGCGAACTTTTCCGGTGGGCCTCCGGTCAATCCAGAAGCACGCCCACAACAGGCAGGACCGATTCATGGAAAGCCCCTTTCAGGTACTGACCGACGCCTTCCAGCAGCAGTACCGCGTCAACTTCAGCCTCGAACGGCTCGACGGCAGTATCGTCCTCACCCTTTCCACCGAGGACGGCGTCGCCGCGCGTCGCATGATCCGCAGCAGCCAGTTGCAGGACCCGGAACAGCTACAGCGCGTCATCCAGAGCGTCCGCTTCGGCATCGCCGTCGAGCACGGCCCGCTCGTGCCACAAATGCTGGCGTCGATGGCCCAGGGCGGCCATAGCCTGCTGATCGCCTCCTAAGCCAACTTCTTCTCGTCTGAAAGTTCTGACTGACGGCGCCTTGCGCCGGTCACGTCGGAGCGGTTGCGCGTGTCTTCAGGGCGCGCGCGCACCACATTGGGTCACCGCCGATGGTGGCCGAATACCGGCATCCCTCTTCTCTGCGTCTAGTCTCTGACGAATGGTTCGCGCATGGGCAGTAGCATTGCGCAATCATTTTACTGTATAAATAAACAGTAATTTCCACTCCCCCAACAAGAGAAGGCTTACGAGGTGATGAATGGCCGTCGAAGTGGTGTACCGCAGCAGCCGCGATCCGGAGCGCCTGTTCATGGATAAGGCAGAAGCCGACCGGCACGACAAGATGCTGGAGCTGGCGGAAACGCTGGCTGAGGTACTGCAGAAGGCGGTGCCTTCGCTCAAGGAGGACCAGGTCGAGGAGATCGGCATCTTCATGGCCAGGAACCGCGACGCCTTCGCCCGTGCGTTCAAGAACCAGCCGGATGCGTTGAACGAGCTCTTCAGCGAGGCGGCTGCCGAGGAGTGAGGCGGTCCATCGCGGTACGCAGGCGCAAAGCACCGGTGTTCCCGCTGGAAATGGATTAATCCGCGAGGGATTTCGCGGACAAGGTCCGCTCCTACGAGAGCACATGCACCGCATGGCTCTGGCTTTAAAGACTTCCAGAGAAATATCCGTACACGCCGGAGCGCCCCTTCAGGAGGCCGAGTGGAATCGGAGTTTCAGGGGTTGAGCGGCATGGATGCCGCGAGAGCGTCGTCGGGCCAGGGATGGCCCGTCGACGCGTGCCCCTGAAACTCCGATGGAGCGAGGGGAGTCCCGCGAAGCGGGACCCGGATGATGGGGCAAGGCCTTTTGGTTCCTTTTGGGCCCCAAAAGGGACTCGCCCGAGGGGGCGAAACAAAATCTCCCAGTACACGCCGATGCGGCGCAGAAACACCGAAAGCATCGCGGACGGAGTCCGCTCCTACGTAGGCGCAATAGTCCGGGGTTACCTGTAACCACAGATTCATTCGCGATGGATTTCGCGGACAAGGGCTAGTTCGTAGGGCGTATAACGTTCGACGTTATACGCCGTTTGACCTTGATCTCCGCGCACTCCAGACCCGGCACGAAGCCGCTGACTGAAGGCACTCCGGGCTTGGCCAGCGCACCGCCGATGCGCGCGGTGTAACGGCGTACAACCGCGAACGGTTGTACGCCCTACGATGTGCCACAGTTGGCCGCATCAGTGCCCCGAATACTCCCCGTAGAGAATCCGCTCGGCCAACTTGTCGGCCACCCGCGCCGGCGACAGGTGATCGGCCTGGGCGTGGGCATACACCTCGGTGAGCCGCTCGGCGATCCGCGACAGGTGCGCAGTGATGGTCGGCAGCGCTTCGCCCTGGTGCTGCAGCGCGACGTAGATCAGCCCGCCGGAATTGATCACATAGTCCGGCGCATAGAGGATTCCCCGCGCTTCCAGTTCGTCGGCCACGTCGGGATTCGCCAGCTGGTTGTTCGCCGCTCCCGCCACCGCCGAGCAGCGCAGGTGGCCAACCACCTGCGAGGTGAGCACCCCGCCCAGCCCGCACGGCGCGAGGATGTCGCAGGGCGTGGTGAGCAGCGCCTCGTTGGGCACCGGGCGTGCGCCCAGCTGTTCCACTGCCAGCTCCACCTTCCCCGAATCGATATCGCTCACCAGCAGCTCCGCCCCCGCGGCAGCCAGGTGTTCGGCCAGCGCATACCCCACATGCCCCAGTCCCTGGATGGCAACCCGCAGGCCGTCCAGGTCATCGCTGCCCAGGCGCGCCTGGGCGCTGGCGCGGATGCCGGCGAACACGCCCAGGGCGGTGTGCGGCGAAGGGTCGCCGCCGGTGGTAGTGCTGGTGACATGCCGGGTGTACTGGGCGATGCAGTCCATGTCCGCGCTGGAGGTGCCGCTGTCCACCGCGGTGATGTAGGCGCCGCCGAGGGAGTCGATGAAACGGCCGAAGGCTTCGAAGAGCTCACCACGATTGGGTACGTGGGGCGGGCGGATGATCACCGCCTTGCCGCCGCCCTGGCGCAATCCGGCCAGCGCGGCCTTGTAGCTCATGCCCTGGGCCAGCCGCGCGGCATCGCGCAGGGCGGCATCCTCGCTGGGATAGGGCAGATAACGGCAGCCACCCAGCGCCGGCCCGAGCCGGGAATTGTGGATGGCGATGATGGCCTTGAGTCCCGTGGCCGGGTCCTGGGCGAGATGCAGCGACTCGAGCCGGGTGGCTTCCATCATGGCAAACATGGCGGCGCTCCCTTGCTGTTGACCGGGTCCCCTTGTTCCGGGGCCCTAACAGTATAGGCAGTGACATCCATCCGCGCGTTCGGCGGCGACGCGGGAGACTGGACGAGCGCGGCCCGCAACGGTTAAAACCGCAGGGTCAGCCGGAGAACGCCATGAACCCGCGTGAAGCCTGCCTCGCCTGTCTTGCCCAGGACCCACCGGCCCTGTTCGAAGCGGCGTTGTGGATCGCCGCCGAGCACGAACCGCACCAGAGCCCGGAACAGTCACGCCGCCTGTTCGACAGCCTGGCGCATCAGGTCGCTGTGGCGCTACTGGCTGCCACCACCGACGCCGAGCGGGCCCAGGCGCTGTTGCGCCGCCTGAGCGAGCTGGGTTTTGCCGAAGACGACGAGTTCCCCCTGCAACCCCGCGCCGCCCTGCTCCCCCGGGTGCTGCAACGCCGCCATGGCCAGCCGCTGTCGCTGGCGCTGATCGCCCTGGAGCTGGCGCGCCGGCAAGGCATAACCCTGGTCGGCGTGAACTTCCCCGGACGCTTCCTGCTGCGTGTCCCCGGCGCCGATCACCTGCTCGACCCGGCCACCGGCCGCCGCCTCTACACCCGCGACTGCCGGGACCTGCTGGTGCGCCAGCTGGGCCCGAAGGCGGAGCTGTCCGCCGCCCACCTGCAAACCGCCAGCGCCGCCGAAATGCTGCAGCGCCTGTCGCGCAACCTGCGGCAACTGCACCTGGGCGTTGGCGAGCCGCTGGCGGCGCTGAAGGATGCCCAGCGCGTGCTGGAGCTGGGCGAGCCGACCGCCAGCGATCATCTGGCCCGCGCCGATCTCTATCACGCGCTGGAATGCCCACAGGCCGAACGCTACGACCTGGAGCGAGCGATGCTGCTCAGCGACGACCCCGCCGAGCACCTGCAACTGGCCCAGCGCCTGGCGGAGATCAGCGTGCCGCCCAAGGCCCTGCACTGAGCTGCTACAGAGCCTGATTACGATCTCGCGAGCCAGCACTCAGACCTTCAGTAAACCCAGCTCCTTCGCTCGCGCCACCGCCTGGGTGCGCCGCTCGACGCCAAGCTTGCCGTTGATCCGCCGGGCGTGGGTCTTCACCGTGTGCAGCGAGATGTAGAGGCGCTCGCCGATTTCCAGGTTCGAACAGCCGCGCGCGATCAGCTCCAGTACCGAGAGCTCGCGCAGGCTGAGCAGGCTGTGCACAGGCTCCTCGCCGGAACAGGGGCGCAGGCCGAACAACCCCGGCTGGCGGCGCTGGGTTTCCCGCAGCGTGGCGAGCAGGCCGAAGCGCTGCACCAGTGCCACGCCTTCATTGAGCGCCGCGCGCGCGCCTTCCACATTGCCGGCGATGTAACGGGCTTCGGCCAGCGCCAGCCAGACATCGCAGGCCAGGGTATTACGCCCCTGCCGCAGCAGGTCGGGCAGCATCGCGGAAAGGCGCAGCTGCGCACCTTCGACATCACCCTCGTAGAGTTCCGCGAGTGCCAGGTAGCTCTCCACCTGCAGGATCAGGTCGGGCGTGGCGGCCGGTGGGTTCAGGCGATCCGTGCGGCAGCGCGAGGCCACCCGCAGCAACACCTCGCGCGCCTGCCCTGCCCGCCCCTGGCGCAGGCTCAGGGCGCCGCTGAGCAGGAGCAGCCAACCGCGATACATGGCCTCGGGTACATGCTGCAGTTGCATGAGTCGCTCGACTTCCAGCAGACGGTTGAACGCGCCGTCGATGTCGTCATCCAGCGCATCCAGCCAGGCCATGCCGGTGAGGCCGTAGACCAGGCTAGGATCATGGCTGCGACGGGTTTCGGTGAGGCCGGCGATGAACAGCTCGCGCGCTTCCTCGTTACGCCCCTGGCGCAGGCTCAACCAGCCCCGCCGCAGGGCAACGCGCCCGGCCATGGCATTGCCGGTCACGCTGACCTCATCCAGGTAATCCTGCACCCGCGCCAGCAGGGCGTCGGCACGCTGCAATTCGCCGCGCTGCTCCAGCCACTGGGCACGGTCCAGCTCCAGAAGCGCCTCGAAGGTCAGGCTGCCGTGCAGCCGTGCCAGCCTGAGCGCGTCCCGGTTGAGCAGACGGGCTTCGGCAAGGTTGCCGCCGGCCTGGGCCTGCTGGGTCAGCGCCGACAGGCAGATCAGCTTCTGCGCCCAAGCGTCTTCCGGCAGGTACTCCAGCGCCTCGCGCAGCTGCTCGCGGGAACTGGCGCGGCCACGGGCATGGGCCAGCACTCCGGCAAGCCCCTGCCACTGTGCGACCAGCGCGCGCTGGCGGCGCTCACCGGGCATCGGCAGAAAGCGGGTGAACCCGGCAAGCAGCGCCTCGACGTCGTCCAGCCGGCCGACGAACAACAGGGTCCAGGCGTTGAGCACCAACAGGCGCGGCGTGCTGCACAGCAGCTCGTCCGGGAGCATGTCGCGCAGCGTGAGCACCCGTTCGATGTTACGCCCATGCAGCAGGTGTTCTTCGGTGAAGCGTTGCAGCAGGCTTGCCGCCTCGTCCGGCTGCTCGGCGAGCAAGGCGTGTTCGAACGCAGCGTGGAGGTCGCCGGACTGGCTGAACCACTGGCAGGCCCGGCGATGCAGCATCGCCGCCGGCCAGCGCGACAGGCGCGCCAGGGTCGGCGCCAGCATCGGCGCCACCTGGAACCGGTGCCGGGTGTTGTCCACCGGCTCGATCAGCGCGCCCCAGGCGAGCAGGCCTTCCACTCCCTGGCCGGGCGCATCGAACAGGTAGTCGCTGAGATCCGGGCCAAAGCGGGGAATGACCGCCAACGCGCAGAGGATTTCCGCCAGCGACGCCGGCAAGGTGGTCAGCACCTCCCGTTGCAGATAGTCCTGCAACAGCGCGCCGCCGCTCTCCGCCACCTGGGCCGCGCACGGCACCAGGGTATCGCCGGCGAGACTCAGCAGGCGCAAGCGGATACCGGCGAACCAGCCACGGGTCGATTCATGCAGGGCTTCGCGCTGGGCCTGGGGCCACTCCAGGCCCGACAGGTGCAGATAGCGGTCGAGTTCGCCCTGGGTCAGCGCCAGGCTGGCGGCGTCCAGCTCCAGCAGCTCGCCTTCGAGCAGCAGGCGGGTCAGGTTGCACTTCGGCCGTCGCCGGCTGGCCAGCCACCAGCCAACCTGCGGTGAGGCCACGGCGAGCAGGCGGTCGAAGCAGTCGTCCAGTTCCGTATCCGGCGTGCGCGGGTAATCGTCGAGCATCAGCCAGATCGGCTCGCTGGTGGTTTCCAGCCATGCGCTCAATGCATCTTCGTCGCCGCGCAGCACCCCCAGGGCTTCCGCCAGCCGCTCGCAGAACTGCGCCGGCTCCAGCATCCGCCCACCGAAGCTCAACCAGACCACGCGAATGCCGGCCGGCGCCCGGCGCGCGCACTCGCTGAGCAGCACCGTCTTGCCGCAACCCGGTGGCGCCACCAGCAGGCGCAGGCGGCATTCGGCGGCGCACAGGCTGGCGTGCAGGCGTTCACGGGACAGGTGCTGGCGAGGCAGTCGCGGCAGCGCCGCGCTGTGCAGGGCGAATGTCGACATGGGCTTCTTCCGGCCATTTGCTGCGAGCCAGCCTATGCCTGGGCGCGCGGCGGGCAAAGAACCATCAGCCATATTCATGCCACGTCATAGCGCGAGTGGTGTCAGCCCCGCGCAGCCGTGAAAAAAGAAACCCGGCGCCTCGCATGAGGCACCGGGCAAGGAGCACAGCAGTGGATCAGCGCACGCCGGTATTGCGCAGCGCCGCCGGGGTGAAGTCGGCCATGCTGGCCTTGTTGCCGAACTGGTAGCCGCGCTTCTCCTCGTTGTTCAGGCCGAAGGTCACGTAGCGGCCGGCGAGGATGTCGTACAGCGACTCGGCGGCGTAGCCGGTGGCCAGTTCCGGGTAGAAGGTCATCGAGTGGCCCTCGCCCACGCGCCACAACTGGCCGCGGCCGTCATACAGCTCGGACTCGGCGATCTGCCAGCTGTCCTCGTCGAGGTAGAAGTGGCGGGTGGCGTAGATGTTGCGCTCGCCGGACTTCAGGGTGCCCACCACTTCCCACACGCGGTGCAGTTCGTAGCGGGTCAGGTCCTGGTTGATATGGCCGGGTTTGACGATGTCGTCGTACTTGAGCTGCGGCGAGTTCAGCCGGTAGCTGTTGTAGGGGATGTACATCTCGCGCTTGCCCACCAGCTTCCAGTCGTAGCGGTCCGGGGCGCCGGAGAACAGGTCGTAGTTGTCCGAGGTGCGCATGCCGTCGGAGGCGGTGCCCGGGCCGTCATAGGCCACCTGCGGGGCACGGCGCACGCGGCGCTGGCCGGCGTTGTAGATCCACGCCAGGCGCGGCTCCTTCACCTGGTCCAGGGTCTCGTGGACCAGCAGCACGTTGCCGGCCAGGCGTGCCGGGGCGGTCACCTCCTGCTTGAAATAGGTGAGGATGTTGCCGGTCTTGCTGGCGTCCTGCTCGGCCATGCTCTGCGGCACCGCGATCGACTCCTCGAAGCGGATCGGCGTGTAGCTGCCGTTGGTCTGCGGCACCACCTGCACCACCACGCGGGAGATGTTGCCGCCGTGGTAGCGGGTCAGGTGGTTCCACAGCGCCTGCACGCCGTTCTTCGGAATCGGGAAGGCGTAGTAGCGGCTCTTGTCGAAGTTCTCCAGGCCGTTGCCGTCGTTGATCGGCTGGACGAACTCGGCGCTGCGCTTGATCGCGCCGTAGACCTCATCGGGCAGCGCGAAGCTGCGGTGGGTCTTGTACACCGGGATCTTGTAGGTATCCGGATAACGCTTGAACAACGCCAGCTGGCCGGCGGAAAGCTTGTCCTTGTACAGGTCCACGTTCTGCGCGGTGATGGTGAACAGCGGTTTCTCGCCAGCGAAGGGATCGGAAAGGAAACCCTTGGCGTCCACCTTGCCGGCGTCGCGGGCGATGCCGCCGGTCCAGGCCGGGATGCTGCCGTCGGCGTTGCCTTCCTTCTGCGAGCCCATGGGCGTCAGGCTGCTGCCCAGTTTCGCCACCTCGTCGGCGGAGACCGCGGCCATCACCCCGCAGGACAGCAGGCTCAACGCCAACGCGCCGCATTGAAGGATTCTTGTCGTTCTCATACGTCGGTTCCTTGGGTCAGGCGGGTCAGAAGTTCACGCCGAGGCTGAGCGAAACGAAGTCGCGGTCGACGATGGTGTTGTAATCGCCGCCGAAGAAGTTCGTGTAGTTCAGGCTCGCGGTGTAGGTGTTCTGGTACTCGGCGTCGAGGCCGACGCTGGCGGCCTTGCTGCCTTCGTTGAAGACCGGGCCGTAGCCGTGCACGTCATGGGACCAGGCGATGTTCGGCTTGAGGTTCACCCCGGCGAACACGTTGTTGTAGTCCCAGATGGTGCGGGCGCGGTAACCCCAGGAGGACGAGGTATAGAAACCGCCGCTGCCGTACTGGGCATCGGCCACCGCGTTCTCCGGCACGCCGAACACCGAGTCGCGGCCGTAGCGTTCGCCGACCTTGTCGGTCATGCCGCCGACGTAGGTCACGCCGATTTCACCCACCAGGGTGACGCGGTCGGCGCCCATGGCCTGGTCGAAGAAGTGGGTGAAGGTGGTCTGCGCCTGGCTCACGTCCTTGCGTATATAGCCGTGGTTGACCTGCTCGGCCTGGGCCAGGGCGCCCGCCACGCCGCCGCTGGCGAAGCCGCCGGCAACCGTGGTGGCCAGCAACGGCGTCAGGTCGGTGGTATTGAGCTGCAGCGGCATGTTCGGCCGGAAGCTGAACTCGCCCTGCCAGGCGGTGCCGGTGGGCAGCGTGGTGGAGAAGCTCAGGCCGTACAGGCGGATGTCCTCGGGGTATTCGAGGAAGTAGTGGCCACGTCCCAGCAGGATCGGCTGGGCCAGTGCCGGG
Organism: Pseudomonas sp. B1-22; assembly: GCF_050474425.1. Taxonomy (NCBI): domain Bacteria; kingdom Pseudomonadati; phylum Pseudomonadota; class Gammaproteobacteria; order Pseudomonadales; family Pseudomonadaceae; genus Pseudomonas; species Pseudomonas sp. B1-22. The sequence continues at coordinate 929,218 of NZ_JBCHVH010000002.1, forward strand.
GCACCCGCGCCGATGGCGCGCAGGGCGTTGCCGATGTCGGCGGCGCTGGCGTTCTGCATGCTCACGATGGGCGTACGGCTGTGATAGTTCATGGCGTAGGCGCCGTACTCGACATCATCGCCCAGCCAACGCATGGACAGGCCCCACTGCCCGGAATCACGGGCATCGCGGTCGGCACCGCGCGGCACCATCAGGCCCTCGGGCGTCACGGTGACGCCCAGGGAATTGAGCAGCGCCTTGGTCGCCGGGGCGTTCAGCGCGGTGACGGTGTTCTTGTCGAGGATGTTGTAGTTGGTATTACAGCCGTCGGCCGCCACGTCGGTGGTGGAGAAGAAGGTGCCGCAGTTGTCCAGCACCGTCTGGTCCCACTCCAGCTGGTAGAAGCCTTCCACGGACAGCGAATCGGTGAGGCTCTGCGACATGTAGAGCATGTTCACCGGGATCAGGCCTTCCTTGATTTCCGAACCGGGCCGGCGGAAGGCGGAGACGTCGATGGGGTTGATGGCATTGATGCTGTTGCCGATGAAGGTGCTCTCGCCCCAGCTCACCACTTGTTTGCCCAGGCGAACGGTGCCGGGCATGTCGGCGATGGAATAGTTGTAGTAGCCGAAGGCATCGAGCAGCTGCGCCCCGGACGACTTGGCGCCCTCCTTGCGGCCGCTGTTGGAGATCGGCTTCCAATCGGTGTCTTCGTCCTCCAGGCGGAAGTCGTACCAGTACTTGCCACGGGTGAAGACGCCGAAGTCCCCATACTTCAGCTCCAGGTCGTGGATGCCCTTGAATATCTTCGAGAAGGTGTCGCCCTTGCGGAAGTTCAGGCGCCCGTCGTCGTTGGTCTGGGTCATACCGTGGCCGCCGTTGGCGGAACCGATCAGGTCCTGCTTGGGACTCTGGGTACTCCAGCTGGCTCCCACGGACAGGCTGGAATCGAACTGTCCTTCGATTTCCCCAATGTTGAAGTTGATGGCCTGAGCCTGGGTGGCGCATCCCAGGGCGACAGCGGTGGCGAGCAGTTGCGGTTGGAAGAATCCGCGCCTTGTTTTTGTTGTCATGCGGCTCTCCTGATGGTGTCGAGGTGGCTACACCCTACTCAGGCCCCCGAGGGGGAGTAAGCGCTCCAAGGTGGTATTCGAGGTGTCGCCCGAAAGAGTGAATCCCCGCTCTGCCACGGGGCTCTTCAGGCGACATTGGCGCAGGCAATGACGGGCCATCGAGCATCTGGATAGTGCATCGGCCATTGCCACTACCCGAACGCCGCGCTCTGGGGCAGACTTGGCAACCTATGCAAGCCATCGACCAACGCCCCACCGACAGCCATCTCACCGAACAGACCCGCGAGGTGGTGCTGCGCTATCACCAATGCTGGAAGCACCGCGACCTCGATGCGGTGCTCGCGCTCTACCATCCGCAGGTGGAGTACAACGACTTCTTCCAGAACCGTACCCTGGGCTTTGCCGACCTGCGCGACTATGTGCAGGGCACCATGCCCAGCCGCCCGGAAGAGTTCCTCGCCCACATCGACCGCATCCGCGTGGATGGCGATACCGCGTTCATCCAGTACCGCATCGCCTTCACCCTCAGCGGGCGCCTGGCGACCTTCCACTCCAGCGAAGCGATCACCGTGCGCGACGGCCTGATCTGGCGCATCAACGAATACGCCTCGGTGGTGCGCGAGGGCGCCGAAAACCGCTCGCAGGCCAGCGACCCGCGCCCGGCCACCAGCCGCCTGGGCCTCTCGCCGCGCCAGCTGAGCCAACTGGCCAGCGACCTGGAGCACTACTTCAGCAAGAGCCAGCCGTACCTCGCCCCGGACCTGGACCTGACCCAGGTGGCCACCGCCACCGGCTACACCCGCAACCAGATTTCCTACCTGCTCAACCAGGTGATGGGCCTGAGCTTCTACCAGTACGTCAACCAGACGCGCCTGACCCACCTGCTCGCCCAGCTGCGGCCGCCGCTGCCGGCGCGCATCGACGAGCTGGCCTTCTCCGCCGGCTTCAACTCGCTGTCGGCCTTCTATCGCTGCTTCCGCCAGCACACCGGGCAGTCCCCGCGCGAATACCTGAAGCGCCTGCGCGACGAGCAGAACGACGCCTGACCGCCAGTTGCCAGCGGGTGCGCGGGCACTCCCCGCGTACCCGCGCAGACGACAGAACCCCGCGCCACCTCTAGGCTTGACGACATTCCCCCCACTTCCCCTCCGGAGTCGTCTATGTCGGCATGGCGTCATATCAGTCTGTGGATGAACCAACTGGACGACGACCTCGTCCCGCGCCCTGCCCTGCAAGGCTCGCTGGATGTCGACGTGGCCATCGCCGGCGCCGGCTACACCGGACTGTGGACCGCCTACTACCTGAAGCAGCGTGCGCCGCAGCTGAAGATCGCCATCGTCGAAGCGGAGACCGCCGGCTTCGGCGCCTCCGGCCGCAACGGCGGCTGGCTGATGGGCAACCTCCTCGGCGAGGATCGCCTGCTGGCCGGCCTGTCGCCGGAACAGCGCCGCGCCTCCTACGACCTGCTGCACGACATCCCCGATGAAGTCGGCCGCGTTCTGCAACGCGAAGGCATCGACTGCGACTACCGCAAGGGCGGCGTGCTCTACACTGCCGCGCGCTACCCGGAACAGGAGCGCCGCCTGCGCGACTACCTCGCGCACCTGCATGCCGAGGGCCTGACCGAGGACGACTACCGCTGGCTGAGCGCCAGCCAGCTCGCCGAGCAACTGCGCATTCCCAGCGCACTGGGCGCCATCCACACCCCGCACTGCGCCACCATCCAACCCGCCAAGCTGGTCCGTGGCCTGGCCCGCGCCGTGGAGCGCCAGGGCGTGCAGATATTCGAGAAGAGCCGCGTGACCCACTGGGCGCCGGGCCTGCTGCGCACCGACCGGGGCGAGCTGAAGGCGCACTGGGTGGTGCCGGCCATCGAAGGCTATGCCGCCGACCTGCCGCCGCTGGGCAATTACCAGCTGCCGGTGCAGAGCCTGCTGGTGGCCACCGAGCCGCTGGCGGAATCGGTCTGGGCCGAGATCGGCCTGGAAAAAGGCCAGGCCTTCAGCGAATTCAGCCGCCAGGTCACCTATGGCCAGCGCACCGCCGACAACCGCCTGGCCTTTGGCGCCCGTGGCGGCTACCGCTTCGGCGGCAAGCTGCGCACCGATTTCAGCCTGACCGACGATGAAGTGGGCCTGCGCCGCTACCTGTTCGGCGAACTCTTCCCGCAACTGAAGGACGTGCGCATCACCAACACCTGGGGTGGCAACCTGGGCATGTCGCGGCGCTTCCACCCGCACATGCTGATCGACCGGCGCAACGGTATCGCCCTCTCCGGCGGCTACGGCGGCGAAGGCGTCGGCGCCACCAACCTGGGCGGCCGCACCCTCGCCGATCTGATCCTCGGCCAGCACAGCGAACTGACCCGCCAGCCCTGGGTGATCGACGACCGCAGCCTGCAGGACGGCCTGCGCGGCTGGGAGCCCGAGCCCTGCCGCTGGCTGGGCTACAACGCGATCATCCGCAGTTTCGTGCACGAAGACGAAGTGCTGGCCAACCCGCACAGCGCCCCGTGGCGCCGCCGCCTGGCGGAGAAAGTCGCCGCGACCATGGAAGGCCTGATGACCTGGAAGGTCGGCTGATCAGCTGTTATGAGCAACCCACTGGAGCCCCGAATGAAACTGACCCACCTGAAGAACACCCTGCACGCCGAACTCGGTGAAGCCAACCCGGTCGCCGTGCCGCTGGGCGAACCGGTGTCGGAGACCCGCGTGGAATCCATCGAACGCACCGATGGCGTGGAAACCGGCATCTGGGAATGCACCCCCGGCCGCTGGCGCCGGCAGATCGTCGAGCAGGAGTTCTGCCACTTCATCTCCGGCCGTGGCACCTTCACCCCGGACGGCGGCGAGACCATCGCCTTCCAGGCCGGCGATGCCTTCCTGCTGCCGCAGAACAGCCTGGGCGTGTGGGACATCCAGGAAACCGTGCGCAAGACCTATGTGATCATCCAGCGGGATTGATCGGCGTACCGTAGGGCGTACAACCGTTCGCGGTTGTACGCCGATACAGCTCGCCGCATCGCGGGCGGAGTCCGCTCCTACGGAAAGACGTGGCTCTCGTAGGAGCGGATCCTATCCGCGAAATCCATCGCGGATGACTCCGCTCCAACAGGGAAATGCCGACATATCGCGCCTACGTAGGAGCGGACTCCGTCCGCGATCAGCGGCGCACGCCAGGTTCGCGAGCAAGCTCGCTCCTACAAAAAAGCGCAGCATTGTTTTCCGCACGCCTCTCAAAACTCCCCGTGCCGCCCTTCCCCATCGGCGAAGCGCTGCGCCCCTTCCACCGTCTCGCCGCTCTGGATCACCGCCAGCCCGCCCTGGAATTCATTGGCCATCGCCACATCGAAGGACAGGGTCCACTGCGTGAAGACGCTCGCCCGGTCGGCCAGCATGCAACGCTGGGGGAACTCGGCGATCTCCCGCGCCAGCTCCTCTGCCGCCTCCAGCGCCTGCCCGCGCGGCACCACGCGGTTGGCCAGGCCCATCGTCAGCGCCTCCTGCGCGCCCACCGGGCGGCCGGTGAGGATCATGTCCAGCGCCCGGCCCTGGCCGATGATGCGCGGCAGGCGCACGGTGCCGCCGTCGATCAGCGGCACGCCGAAGCGCCGGCAGAACACGCCGCAAACGGCGTCCTCGGCCATCACCCGCATATCAGCCAGCAACGCCAGCTCCAGCCCGCCGGCCACGGCGTAACCCTCGATGGCGGCGATCAGCGGCTTGGACAACTGCATCCGGCTGGGACCCATCGGACCGTCGCCTTCATTTTCCAGGCGATTGCGCCGCTCGCCGCCCTCAGCCACCGCCGCCAGATCGGCGCCCGCGCAGAAGGTACCGCCGGCACCGGTGAGCACCGCGACCCGAGCCTCCTCGTCCTGCTCGAAATCGCGCAAGGCATCGGCCAACGCCTGGGCGGTGGGCAGGTCCACGGCATTGCGTACCGCGGGACGGGCGATCACCAGGGTGGTGACCGGGCCGTTCCTCTCGATTATCACGCTCATGGCGAACTCCTTGGGCATCGAGGCAGAAAAGCAAAGGGCCGACTCTGAGCCGGCCCTTCCACCTTACTGCGTCCGCCGCCGCGGAACAGCCCCGCTGGCCGTTCCGCCGGTCAGGCTGGCCGGATCAACCGGCGTATTTCTGCAGGTTCGCCATCATTTCGCGCAGCGCTTCGACGTTGTCCTTCGGATGTGCGGCATTCTCGAAATCGCAGATCTGCGCGAAGTTGGCCGCCACATCCTCGACGCTGAAGCCCTCGCGCGGGTCGAAGCCCACGCCCAGGCTGCGCTCCCAGCGCACCTTGCCGATCCAGCCGCCGCCCACTTCGAACAGGCCGGAAGTCTCCTGGCAGGCTTCGCTGCCCAGGTACACCACCAGCGGGCTGACCAGCTCGGGCTTGAGCTGCTCGAACACCTGCGGCGGGATCAGGCCTTCGGTCATGCGGGTGCCGCCGGTGGGGGCAATGGCGTTGACGAAAATATTGTTCTTGCGGCCCTCGATGGCCAGGTTGCGGGTCAGGCCGTACAGGCCGAGCTTGGCCATGCCGTAGTTGCTCTGGCCGAAGTTGCCGTAGATGCCGGAGGTGGAGGAGGTGAAGATCACCCGGCCATAGCCCTGCTCCCGCATGAACGGCCAGGCGGCGTGGGTCACCTTGTAGGCGCCCTCGACATGGACCTTGTAGACCAGGTCCCAGTCGGCGTCCTCCATCTTGTGGAAGGTCTTGTCGCGCAGGATGCCGGCGTTGTTCACCACCACGTCGATGCGGCCGAATTCCTCCACGGCCTGGCGGACGATCTTCTCGCCGTCGGTCACCGAGTCGTGGTTGGCGATGGCGGTACCGCCGGCTTCGCGGATTTCCGCCACCACGCGGTCGGCGGCCGAAGCGTTGGCGCCTTCACCGTGGGTGCTGCCGCCCAGGTCGTTCACCACCACCTTGGCGCCGTGCTTGGCGAACAGCAGGGCGTGGGCGCGGCCGATACCGCCGCCGGCTCCGGTAACGATCACGACTCTTCCGTCGAAACGCAGGGCATCACTCATGGTCGGACTCCAGGCAGGTCTGTTTTTTCCGGAGTGTCCGGCAGTCACGATTCGGTCACAAGCAAGACGATTGGGGCGAATGTTGCCCAATAAGGCCGGGGGATGATCAGCGGATCGGCAGGTTCAGTTCGTCGCGCGGGCCGAGCTTGAACAGCCACCAGTCGTACTCGCTCCAGAACAGCAGCAGGCCGAAGGCCGGCAACAGCGCCAGGGCGCCCAGGGCGGCGGGCACCCAGTCCTGCATCATCCAGGCGTAATAGCAGCCGGCGGCGCAGACACCCACCAGCAGCAACAGCACGGGCACGGCGACGAAGGCGAAATCCCGGCGCAGGTGCAGCAGCGCCCGGTACAGCAGCGAACCCTGCGGCTGACGGACGGGAATGACGGATCTGAGTGGCATGGCAGCGGCCTCCGGCTGGACAAAGCCGGGGAAGCTACCGCCGCCACATGGAGTTCAGCTATCGGCTCGTTCTGAATCTCTCGACAGATCGGTCTGTACCTGTCGAACCCGTTCCTGTCGGAACGCCAGATAGTGCTGTAGCACCTGCTCCGGCGCTTCCACCTGCGGGTAATGGCCGATGCCTGGGAGCTCGACGGTGTCCGGTTGCGGGATCAATTCCCGGTAGCGCGCCACCATGTGCGCGCCGGAAATCGGGTCCACCGGCCCGTCGATCACCCGCAGCGGCACCCGCGTGCGCTGCATCGCGCCGACCCAGCGTTCGCGGTGCTCGCGGCGGTCGAGGATGTAGTGGATCAGCCGGTGCATCACCCGCGGGCCATCGTTATGGCGGATCAGCTCCCAGAAGGCATCCAGCTCCGCCTCCGAGGGCTGCGTCGCGGGGCCGAACACCCTGGCGAAGTTCTGCGCCAGGCGCCGGCGATCGAACAGCCGGGCGAACAGGCCGCCCAAGGGGCTGAGCAGCAGTTTCTGCGACAGCACCGCGCGGTGGGTTTCCGGAAACAGGCCGCCATTGAGGAACACGCAGGAGGCCAGGGCGAATCCGCCCTCCTCATGCCGCGCCAGCAGTTCCTGGCCGACGCTGTTGCCATAGTCGTGCACCAGCAGGTGCACCGGTTCGTACACGTCCAGCTGCACCAGCAATGCCTGCTGCAGGTCGGCCTGTTCGAGGATGCGGTAGTCGTGGCCACGTGGTTTGGCGGAGTCGCCGAAGCCGAGCATGTCGCAGGCGATCACCCGGTAGCGCTCGGCCAGCGCACGCCACAGGTAGTGCCAGTCCCAGGACGCCGTGGGAAAGCCGTGGATCAGCAGCAATGGCTCGCCGCTGCCGGCGCTCCAGTAGCGAATAGGGTGGCCGCGGAAGGTGAAGGAACTGCCCTGGGCGCGCCAGTCGCGCAGGGCGATGCCGTCCAGCGCCATCAGTCGCGGTAGCCGGGGTTCTGCTGGTCCAGCTTGCGCAGCAGCGCCGGCCAGGCCAGCGCGCCGCCCAGGCCCTGCTTGCTGCGGGTGACGCCGGCGGCCATGGCCATGGCGCCGTCGAGGATCTGCTGCGGGATCATGATCAGTTCGGCGCCGCCGCCCTGGGCCAGCACCTGGATTTCGCAGGCGCGCTGCAGGATGAACATCATCAGGAAGGTGTCGGCGATGCTCGGTCCGCAGGTCATCAGGCCATGGTTGGGCAGGATCATGAAGCCGGCTTCGCCCAGGTCGGCCTGCAGGCGGGCCTTCTCGTCGTGGTTCAGCGCCACGCCCTCGTAGCCGTGGTAGGCGAGGCTCGACAGCACGAACAGCGACTGCTGGGAAATCGGCAGCAGGCCCTGCTTCTGCGCGGATACGGCGATGCCGGCCGCGGTGTGGGTGTGCAGCACGCAGTCGACGTCGTGGCGGACCTCGTGGACGGCGCTATGGATGGTGTAGCCGGCGGGGTTGATCTCGTAGGGGCTATCCATCAGCTTCTTGCCGGCGAGATCGACCTTCACCAGGCTGGACGCGGTGATTTCGTGGAACATCATGCCGAAGGGGTTGATCAGGAAGTCTTCGGTGCCGGGCACCTTGGCGGAAATGTGGGTGAAGATCAGGTCGTCCCAGCCATGCAAGGCGATCAGTCGGTAGCAGGCGGCGAGGTCGACGCGGGTCTGCCATTCGGCGGCGGAGACCTGGTCCTTGACGTTCGCGGTGGGCAGCGGGTGTGCGGCGTGCATGGTCGAACCCTCTTCATTGTTGTTATGCGAGGCAGCAGTCTAGCCAGCACAGCGGGCCGTGGACTGTCACGGAGCTGACAGTCGTCTCCGGCATGGCCTGCCGAATGACGCGCCATAAGCCGGGACGTGGGTAGCCCACGCCCCGGCCCGACAACGAAGAGCAGAAACGCCCGGCCTCATCCGGTCACAGGCAGTACGCCAGGACTGGCGCCAGCAGCAGGTTGAACAGGCCGGTGAGGACCATCAGCAGGCCCGCCGCCGAACCCTCCTCACCGCCGAACTCATAGGCCCGACTGGTGCCCGCGCCGTGGGCGCCGACGCCCAGCAACGCACCGCGGGCCAGGGCCGAACGCAGGTGCAGCAGGCGCATCAGCACACCGCCGACCAGGGCGCCGAACACCCCGGTGATCATCACGAAGGCGGCGGTCAGCGCCGGCACGCCGCCAAGGTCATGGGACATCTCCATGGCGAACGGCGTGGTGATCGAGCGCGGCAGCAGCGACAGGGTCACCTGGCCGTCCAGCGACAGCGCATGGGCCAGCGCCCAGGAACTGCCGATGGCCATGGTCGAGCCGGCGAGCATGCCGGTCAGCAGCGCCGGCCAGTGGCGGGCGAGCAAGGCGCGCTGCTGCCAGATCGGGATGGCGAAAGCCACGGTGGCCGGGCCGAGCAGCGCCACCAGCCAGTTGGTGTCGCGGGCGTAGTCGGCGTAGGTGGCGCGCATCGGGATCGCCAGGGCGAACAGCAGCACCGGGACGAACACGATGGGCGACAACCAGTACTGCTGGTAACGGCGGTACAGCAGGCGACTGAGCAGGTAGCCGCCCAGAGTGGCGGCCAGCCAGAACAGCGGTTGCTTATCGAGATTCATGGCGCGACCTCCAGTGGCACATCCACTCCACCGCCAGCGCGGTGGCCAGCATCACCAGCACGGTGCTGGCGGTGATCACCAGCAGGATCTTCCAGCCCTCGCTGCGCAGCAGCGGGCCGTAGTCCAGCAGGCTCATCAGCGCGGGGATGAAGAACAGCAGCATCTCCGCCAGCAGCACGCCGGCGCCGCCCTGCAGCAGAGTCGGGCGGATCACCCCGCAGGCGAACAGCACCAGCAGCAGCGCCAGCCCGATCACCCCGCCCGGCAGCGGCAGGCCGGTGAGCGTGGCGATCCAGCCGCCGATCCACCAGAAGGCGGCCAGGACGGCGAGTTCGAAAATCAGGCGGGCGGCGCGGCGAAACATGGCGGCGATCTCGACGTGTTTGGGGAAGCAGAAATGCTTCGGGAATGGTGCAAAGCCTACGCCCGCGCCTATCATCCCCAAAGCGAATAGATCGAATCGGAGCCATTCCAGAATGGAATTCAAGCAGCTGCGCACCTTCGCCGAAGTGGTGCGCCAGGGCAGCTTCACCCAGGCCGCCGTGCACCTGAACGCCAGCCAGTCGGCAGTGAGCAAGCAGGTCGCCCAGCTGGAACAGAGCCTGCGCGTGCAACTGCTGGAACGCAGCGGCCCGCACATCCGCCTGACCGCCGCCGGCGAGGTGGTGCTGCGCCGCGCCGAGGACATGCTGCGTCTGCGCCGCGAGCTGCTCACCGAACTGGACGACCTCACTCACCTGCAAAGTGGCGAGCTGCGCCTGGGCCTGCCGCTGCTGGGGGCCGACGCGCTGTTCGCCGGGCGTTTCGCCGAGTACCGGCGGCGCTACCCGAACATCGCCGTGCACCTGATCGAGGGCGGCAGCAAGACCATGGAAGAGCTGGTCTACAGCGGCGAGCTGGAACTGGGCGGCGGTCTCACCCCGGAAGACCCGGCCTTCGACTATCAGCCGTTCTGCAATGAACCGCTGGACGCCCTGCTCCCCGCCGATCACCCATTGGCCACACGGGGGAGCCTGAGCCTGGTGGAGCTGGCCGACACGCCCTTCCTGCTCTACCAGCAGAGCTTCACCCTGAATGACCGGCTGCTGCGTGCCTGCCGCGAGCTGGGTTTCGAGCCGAAGGAAGGTGGCCGCAGCGGCCAGGCGGACTTCCTCGGCGCGCTGGTCGCCGCCGGCCAGGGCGTGGTGTTGTTGCCACGGGTGGTGGCCGAGGAACTGGAGCGTCCGGGGGTGGCGCGGGTGCTGATGAGCCAGCCGGACCTGCGTTGGGACATCAGCTTCATCTGGCGGCGCGACGCCTACCTGTCGAATGCGGCAAAGGCATGGCTGGAACTGATGCGGGAGATGCCGTTGCATCCGGCGAACAAGGCGTGATGCGGTTCGCGAGCAAGCTCGCTCCTACAGGTCCGCGCCGGCATGCTCTTCGTAGGAGCGAGCTTGCTCGCGAACGGACTTACAGCAGCTCGGGAAACTCCCCGACGAGCTGCGGCCACTCAAGCTGCGCCTGCGCGTCATCCGACAACAATTTGAACCCGGCGAACTCGAACGCCGGCGAGACGGTGCACCCCACCAGCACGTAATCCCCCAGGCAGCGGGCGGCCTGCCAGGCGTGGGCGGGCACCGCCCGTTGCGGCAGGCTGCCCTCGCTCACGGGGCCGAGGCGCTCGATGCGTACAGGGGCGTCCGGCTGTTCGGCCACCAGCAGCTCCAACGGCCCGCCCTCGTGGTAATGCCACAGCTCATCGGCATCGACACGGTGCCAGCGGCTGACCGTGCCGCCAGGCAACAGGAAGAAGATCGCCGAAGATTGCTGGCGACCATCAGCGCCCATCAGGGTCGAATCGAACACCCGGCGATAGAAGCCGCCCTCGGGATGCGGGGCGAGGCCGAGGGTGTCGATCAGGTAGCGGGCGCGGGGATGCATCAGGCTTTCAGCGCGGCGATGAACTCGGCGATCCAGGGCTCGGAATCGGTCTCCTGGTCCACCGTTTCGCTGCCGTCCAGGCGCAGCATCGGCACCACTTCGCGCATGCCCAGTTCCACCAGCAGCTCGCGCACCAGCTCGCCGCCACCGCAGTAGGTGTCGCCATAGCTGGAATCGCCCAGGGCGATCACGCCGCCCGGACGGTCGCGCCAGTTCGGCAGGCGGTCGCGCAGGGCGTAGTACAGCGGCTGGAAGGTGTCCGGCAACTCGCCCATGCCGGTGGTCGAAGTCACCACCAGCAGCGCCTCGGGACCGAAGGCCAGCAGGCCGTCGAGGGTCACGCGCGGGTCGTGCCAGGCTTCGAAACCGGCCGCTTCGAGCAGGCGCTTGGCGTGGCGCGCAACCTCTTCGGCGGTGCCGTAGACCGAGCCGGACAGAATGGCGACTTTCATGATCACTCCCACAGGGCAAGACAAGGCCTCCCATTATGCCCCATCCGTGCCCGGCCGCGCCGGGGCTGGTATAGTTTTGCCCTACCCGGCCGCTCGGATATTCCCCGGCGCGGCGTTTCCCCCGACTTCACGAGGCGCGCATGGGCAACACCCCGGCTCCCATCCTGATCACCGGCGCCAGCCAGCGCATCGGCCTGCACTGCGCGAAACGCCTGCTGCAGGACGGCTACCCGGTGATTGCGACCTATCGCCAGGAAAAGCCCGGCGTCGACGAACTGCGCCAGCTGGGCGCCACCTGCCTGCATGCGGAACTGGCCGACGAAGCCGGCATCCTCGCCTTCATCGACGCGCTCAAGTCCCGCACCGACCGCCTGCGCGCGATCGTCCACAACGCCTCGGCCTGGATCACCGAAGAGCCCGGCCATGAGGCCGATGCCTTCGACGAACTGTTCCGCCTGCACATGCTCGCGCCCTACCTGATCAACCTGCGCTGCGCGTCACTGCTCGAACGCGATGCGGCCGAACGCGGCGCCCCGGCGGACATCATCCACCTCTCCGACGACGTCGCCCGCAAGGGCAGCGCCAATCGCATCGCCTACTGCGCCAGCAAGGCCGGCCTGGACAACCTCACCCTGTCCTTCGCCGCCAGCCTCGCACCCCGCATCAAGGTCAACGGCATCGCGCCGGCACTGATCCTGTTCAACGAAGGCGACGACGACGCCTACCGCGCCCGCACCCTGGCGAAATCCGCCATGGCCATCGAGCCCGGCCCGGACGTGATCTACCAGAGCGTGCGCTACCTGCTCGACAGCCCCTACGTGACCGGAACCACCCTGACCGTCAACGGCGGCCGGCACCTCAAATGACCCGCCCGGCGCGGGCGCGAGGAACTCCCACCATGATCGAAGACCTGTCTCACCAGTACCGTGAGATTCTCAAGGGGCTCGGCGAAGACCCCGACCGCGAGGGCCTGCTCGACACGCCCAAGCGTGCGGCCAAGGCCATGCAGTACCTCTGCCACGGCTACCAGCAGACGCTGGAGGAAATCGTCAACGGCGCGCTGTTCGCCTCGGACAATGACGAAATGGTGATCGTCAAGGACATCGAGCTCTACTCCTTGTGCGAACATCACCTGCTGCCCTTCATCGGCAAGGCGCATGTGGCGTACATTCCCACCGGCAAGGTGCTGGGCCTGTCAAAGGTCGCGCGCATCGTCGACATGTTCGCGCGGCGCCTGCAGATCCAGGAAAGCCTGACCCGGCAGATTGCCGAGGCGGTCGCCCAGGTCACCAGTGCCGCGGGCGTCGCGGTGGTGATCGAGGCGCAGCACATGTGCATGATGATGCGCGGGGTGGAGAAACAGAACTCGGTGATGAACACCTCGGTGATGCTCGGCGCCTTCCGCGACTCCAACACCACCCGCCAGGAATTCCTGAAACTGATCGGACGGAGCAAGTGAAATGACGCAGCTGCAGCCAGGCATGGCGCGAATCCGGGTCAAGGATCTGCGCGTGCGCACCTACATCGGCATCAAGGAAGAGGAAATCCTCAACAAGCAGGACGTGCTGATCAACCTCACCATCCTCTACCCGGCCGGTGACGCGGTGCAGGTCAACGACATCGAGCATGCGCTGAACTACCGCACCATCACCAAGGCGATCATCGCCCACGTGGAAGAGAACCGCTTCGCCCTGCTCGAACGCCTGACCCAGGAACTGCTCGACCTGGTGATGAGCAACCCGGCGGTGCACTACGCTGAAGTGGAAGTCGACAAGCCGCACGCCCTGCGTTTTGCCGAATCGGTGTCCATCGCGCTGGCCGCCCAGCGCTGACCGGCCGGTCGCACAAGCTGTACGCCCGTGCCAGTCGGCCAACGGGCGTTGCTGGCCGATCGCCCCGCTCTATAGAATCGCGCCAGCCCCGCCATGCGCCTCTGATGCGCCCAATGAGAGACACGCCATGACCGAGCCCATGAACCTGACCGACGAACAGCGTACCGAACTCGAGGCCGCTGCGTTCCGCACCCTGGTGCAGCACCTGCGCACCCGCAAGGATGTGCAGAACATCGACCTGATGAATCTTGCCGGCTTCTGCCGCAACTGCCTGTCCAAGTGGTACAAGGCCGCGGCCGACGACATGGGACTGGACGTCAGCCCCGACCAGGCCCGCGAAGAGATCTACGGCATGCCTTACGCCGAATGGAAGGCCAAGTATCAGACGGAAGCGTCGCCAGCCCAGCAGACGGCCTTCGATCACGCGAAAAAGCACTAACGAGTTTGCCTTGATGACCCTCAACGATTTTCGCGCGCGCCTGCGCAGCGAGCAGCACCTGTTCACCGATACCCTGGCGTACATCGCCGAGCACTACAGCTACACCCCCAGCGCGTTCAGCAACGGCACCGTGGAAAACCCCGCCGGGCAGAACGAAGGCTCCTGCAAGACCCTGGGCTTCGCCATCCTCGAAGGCCTGAGCCAGGAAGAGTCGCTGCTGGCGTTCGGCGAGCACTACCGCGCCGTGCGTGAGAACCCCGAGGGCACCGACCACGCCAACATCCGCGCCCTGCAGAGCACCGGCCTGGCCGGCGTCAACTTCGAGCGCCAGCCGCTGTCACGTCGCGGCTGAAGCTGCCCCGTGAAATGAAAAAGCCCCGCCGATGCGGGGCTTTTTCATTTCACGCGCCACGGTCTGCACCCGTACGCCGATCACAGCGGTGGATAACGCTGATGCGTTATACGGTCTGCCAAGAACATCCCTCCTCGCCGAGCGGGAAAGAAAAAGGCCCCGCAAGCGGGGCCTCTTCCTGCACGCCGGCACTTCGGGCCGTTACAGGGAATCCAGGTAACGTTCCACGTCCAGCGCGGCCATGCAGCCGGCGCCAGCGGAGGTGATGGCCTGGCGGTAGACATGATCGGCCACGTCACCGGCGGCGAACACACCGGGAATGTTGGTCGCCGTGGCATTGCCCTCGCGGCCGCCATTGACCACCAGGTAGCCGTCCTTCAATTCCAGCTGGCCCTCGAACAGCGAGGTGTTGGGCGTGTGGCCGATGGCGACGAACAGGCCATCCACCTTCAACTCCGAGGTCTCGCCGTCGTTGTGGCGCAGGCGCACGCCGGTGACGCCCATGGCATCGCCCAGCACTTCGTCGACCTGGGCATTCACCCGCAGCTCGATCCTGCCCTCGGCGACGCGGGCACGCAGCTTGTCCTGCAGGATCTTCTCGGCGCGGAAGCTGTCGCGGCGGTGCACCAGAGTGACCTTGCTGGCGATGTTGGCCAGGTACAGCGCCTCTTCCACGGCGGTGTTGCCGCCGCCCACCACCGCCACTTCGCGGTTGCGGTAGAAGAAGCCATCGCAGGTGGCGCAGGCGGACACGCCCTTGCCCATGAATTTCTCTTCCGAGGGCAGGCCGAGGTAGCGCGCACTGGCGCCGGTGGCGATGATCAGCGCATCCGCCGTGTAGGTGCCGCTGTCGCCCTTGAGCACGAAGGGCTTGCCGGCCAGGTCCACACCGTGGATGTGGTCGAAGACGATCTCGGTCTCGAAGCGTTCGGCATGCTCCTGCATGCGCTGCATCAGCGCGGGGCCGGTGAGCCCGTGCGGGTCGCCCGGCCAGTTGTCGACCTCGGTGGTGGTGGTCAGCTGGCCGCCGGCCTGCAGGCCGGTGATCAGCAGCGGCTTGAGGTTGGCGCGGGCGGCATAGACCGCGGCGCTGTAACCGGCCGGACCGGAACCCAGAATGATGACCCGCGCGTGACGATTCCCGGACATTGCAGCCTCCTGATGTTCAGTCGAAGAACGGCGTTCGGTTGAAGAACGCCGGACAAAGAAAAGGGAGCTGCCAAATACCAGGGGGAAGGTTGGGAGGAACGGCAGCTCCTCTGAAAGGTTTCTCGCGCGGGACCGCATGACCTGGAGACCTTCGGCAATGCGGCGTGGCCTGAACCACGGAACCCATTGTCCTGCAGATTTTCCAAGTACCCTTGAGATAAGTCAGGCAGTTCCGGATTCGCCCTGGCCGGTTTGACATGCGTCAAGGTGTTCCGGATTGGCTCTCGAACCCGTGCGATTAGACATGGCGCGCAGCTTACCGCTGTGCCGGCGTCCTGTAGAAATGGCCAATCTCAATGCCATCCATAGGCCATGCCTATGTCAACGGCATCCACCGAAGGGCTGTCTAGACTCAAGCAAATCCCATGATCAACAGTCACCCCATGAATCTTCGCGCACGCCTGCTTCTGCTGTTCCTGCCCCTGTTCGCCGCCAGCCTCGCCGGGGTGTGGATGCTGTCGGACAGCATCCTGCTCGACCGCTTCGACCGCGGCGACCGCCAGCGCCTGGCCGATGAGGTTCGCATCGTCCACAAGCGCATCGCCTTCGAGAAGCAGCGCTACCTCGATATCGTGCGCAGCTATGCCTGGTGGGACGCCAGCTACGCCTTCATGCACACCCCCGATCCGAAGTTCGTCACGGAAAACCTCGATATCGACATGCTCGGCTTTCTCGGCTTCGACTATGTGCTGTACGTCGACCGCCAGGGCCGGATCGTTGGCCAGCAATGGGGGCTCGACAATCTCTCCGAACGCATTCCCGGCGCGCCCGCGACCAATCCGGAGACGCTGCAGCGCGACATCCTGAAGACCGCCATCGAGCTCGGCGCCCTCGACGTCGCGGGCGATACGCGGCACAGCATCGATCAGCTCGTGCAGATCGACGGCGTACCGCAACTGCTGCTCAGCTATCCAATCAGCGACACCGACGGTCACGCCGAACCCGCTGGCGCGATGATCGCCGGCGTGCTGTTCGACAAGCGGCGCATGGCCGGACTCGAAGACCAGATGGGTGCGCACCTGCGCCTGACCAGCGATGCCAGCTCCGACAGCACCTGGCGGCCGCTGAACATCCCCAACAACCGCGGTGCCACACTGCTCAGCCCGCGCCAACTGCTGGGCAAGAACACCCAGCAGATGTCCTTGCTCTACCTGAACTCCAAGGGCCAGCCGCAGATGCGCATCGAAGTCAGCAGCCCCAGGCCGCTGTACCTGCAAGGCCGGCAGTCCATCCGCCTGTTCCTCTACCTGGCCATGGCCTTGCTGGCCGTCGCCCTGCTGCTGGCCTACCTGGCGCTGGAACTCTGGATCATCCGCCGCGTGCGCACGCTCAACCGCGAAGTGTCCAGCATCGGTCCGGACGACAACCAGCAGCGTCTCGGCAGCCTGGGTGAGGATGAGCTCGGCCAGCTCGCCGGCGAGATGAACCACATGCTCGACCGCCTGGAGCAGAGCGAAGCGCGGGACCGGGCGATCCTCGATGCGATCCGCGACGGCTACTTCGAGATGGACCACAAGGGCATCCTGCTCACCGTCAACGCCGCTCTGTGCCGGATGCTCGGCTATTCGGCGCAAGACCTCGTCGGCCGTCACTACAGCCTGCTGCTGCCCGCGGAAGACGCCCGGCGCGCCCAGGCGCTCTATATCCAGGTGCGCGACGACCAGCGCGAGACCACCTTCTCCGCGCCCTTCAAATGCGGCGACGGCCGCCTGCTCAACTGCGAGACGCGCTGCTCGGCGATCCGCGACAATCAAGGCGTGTTTGGCGGATTCCGCGGCATCCTGCGCGACATCAGCCAGCATGTCGCCTACCAGAACCAGTTGATCGACCTCGCCTTCCGCGATGCCGTGACCGGCCTGGGCAACCGCAAGGCGTTCGACGAGCAGTTGCCGGCGGCGATAATCCGTTGCGAACGGGTCGCCCTGCTGTACATCGACCTGGACCGCTTCAAGCAGGTCAACGACCGCTTCGGCCACGCCACCGGCGACGCCCTGCTGGCCGCCGTCGGCGAGCGCCTGCATAACAGCCTGCGCCAGCCGGACCAGGCCTACCGCCTGGGTGGCGACGAGTTCGCCGTACTCCTGGAAAACGCTGAGCCGCCGCAGGCCGAAAGCCTCGGCATGCGCCTGCTGCAGGTGCTGGGCAGCCCCTACGAACTGAGCAGCCAGACCATCGACTTCGTCACCCCGAGCATCGGCATCGCGTTTTATCCACAGGACGCCGACGACGCCGAGGACCTTACCCGCGCCGCCGACGTCGCCATGTACCAGGCCAAGCAGGAACGCAACCGCTGCCAGCGCTACAGCGCCACATGAGCCGCCACATACCCGGCAAAACACACGGCTCGCCGGCCCTTTGCCGGGTCTGTTAAGGTCGCAGCCGCGTTACCTTTGGAGAGTCCCCTGGAGAGCCTCATGCCCAACCTGAGCGGCCCGCAATACCTGAGCGAAGGCCTGAAACTGATGATGCGCCCTGGCCTGCGGCTGTTCGTGCTGCTGCCGCTGAGCATCAACCTCATCCTCTTCATCGGCCTGATCGGCTTTGCGGTCAGCGAGTTCAGCCACTGGGTCGACGCCCTGATGCCCAGCCTGCCCGACTGGCTGAGCTTCCTGCAGTTCATCCTCTGGCCGCTGTTCGTCGCGCTGGTGCTGCTGATCGTGTTCTTCACCTTCACCCTGATCGCCAACCTGATCGCCGCGCCCTTCAACGGCTTCCTCGCGGAAAAGGTCGAAGTGGTGGTGCGCGGCACCGACGACTTCCCCGAATTCAGCTGGACCGAACTGATGGCCATGGTGCCGCGCACCATTGGCCGCGAGCTTCGCAAGCTCGGTTACTTCCTGCCGCGCGCCATCGGCCTGTTCATCCTCAGCCTGATCCCCGGCCTGAACCTGATCGCCGCACCGCTGTGGCTGCTGTTCGGCGTGTGGATGATGGCCGTGCAGTACATCGACTACCCGGCGGACAACCACAAACTGGGCTGGAACGAGATGCTCGCCTGGCTGCGCAGCAAGCGCTGGGCGTGCATGGGTTTCGGTGGCATCACCTACCTCGCCCTGCTGATCCCGGTGGTCAACCTGGTCGCCATGCCCGCCGCCGTGGCCGGCGCGGTGCTGTTCTGGGTGCGCGAGGGTGGCGACAAGGCGCTGACGCGCTGACCACCAGCCGCCTCCGGGCGGCTGTCATATTTCGATCATCGCCGCGTCATCGGCGCGCCACTGCGCGCCATGACACTGCGGACATGACGAAAAATCCTCTGCGCATCGCGCTGATCAGCGAAACCTTTCCGCCGGAAATCAACGGCGTCGCCAATACCCTCGGCCGACTGGCTGCGGGGCTGTTGCGCCTGGGCCATCAGATCCAGGTCGTGCGGCCACGGCAGCAATGCGACGGCAGCCGCCATAGCGACGCCGAACTGGTGCTGACCCGGGGCTGGCCGCTGCCGGGCTACCCGGGGCTGCAATGGGGGCAGTCCTGCCTGCACAAGCTGCTGCGCCACTGGCAGGGGCTGCGTCCCGACGTGCTCTACATCGCCACCGAAGGCCCCCTGGGCCTGGCCGCGCTGCGCGCCGCGCGGCGCCTGCGGATTCCGGTGATCAGCGGCTTCCACACCAATTTCCAGCAGTACAGCGCGCACTACGGCTTCGGCCCGCTGATGCGTCTGGTGACCCTGTACCTGCGCTGGTTCCACAACCGCACCCAGCAGACCCTGGTGCCCAGCGTCAGCCAGTCGCTGGAATTGCAGCGGCGCGGCTTCGAACGCCTGGCGCAACTGTCGCGCGGCGTCGACAGCCAGCTGTTCAACCCCGCTCGCCGCGACGATGTGCTGCGCCGCGAATGGGGTCTGGCCGAACGCGATATCGCCGTGCTGCACGTGGGCCGGCTGGCGGCGGAGAAGAACCTGTCGCTGCTGGGCAGCAGCTTTCGCGCACTGTGTGCGGCACACCCGCAGCTCAAGCTGCGCCTGGTCATCGTCGGCGACGGCCCGCAGCGCGCCCAGTTGCAGAAGGAATTGCCCGAAGCGGTTTTCTGCGGCCTGCAACGCGGCGAGGAACTGGCGCGTCACTACGCCAGCGGCGACCTGTTCCTGTTTCCCAGCCTGTCGGAAACCTTCGGCAACGTCGTACTCGAAGCCCTGGCCTCGGGGCTGGCCGTGGTGGCCTTCGACCAGGCGGCAGCGGGGCAGCACATCCGCCACGGGCACAACGGCACGCTGGCGAGCCCCGGCGACAACCAGGGCTTCTTCGAGGCGGCCAGCTGGCTACTGGGCGACCCCGAGCGTCTGCGCCGGGTGCGCCTGAACGCCCGCCACCACGCGGGGCATCAGGCCTGGGATGCCGTGGTGGAGCGATTCGAAAGTTATCTACAGGAAGCCTGCCGCCTGACGCTGCACGGAAAGACCGCCACCGGCCTCAGGCCGGTGGGCGGGTCCTCCGTGCACAAATGAGACTCAGGCGAAGGGTATCGGCGGCGCCGCGAACGACAGGCTCATGGCGCCCGCGCCCAGGTTGATGCCGCCGGTGGGGCTGAGCATCGCCAGGTGCACCTGAATTCCCCTGGCCTGGCAGGCCGCTTCCAGTGCGGAGAATCCCGGCAGGTCGCGCAGCGCCGACGGATCGCCGGCATAGCTCAGGCACATCTGCGGCGCCAGCAGCTCACCCGCCTCGACCCGCGCGCGAGCGAAGTTGAGCAGGCGCTCGGCGGATTTCTCGTAGTTGGGCGACACCGAGACCGGCTTGTCCTCGCCCTGCACCAGGCTCAGCACCGGCTTCATGTCGAGCATCGAGCCGATGCCGAGGAAGGCGCCGCGCAGACGATCGCCGATGCTGCTGCGGTCGCCCTTCTGGAAGCCCCGGCGGCGGATGTGCCCCAGGTCGCTGGCGACCAGGAAGGTGTTCATCTGCTGGCTGAGTTGTTCCAGGCGGGTGCGCACGGCGTTGGGGTGCTGGTCCTCGCCGAGCAGGCGCACGCCTTCGGCGGCCAGCACGGCGAGGCCGGCGAACACCGTCTGGCTGTCGATCACCCGCAAGGCGAACGGCCCGGCGATGCCGGCGGCGCTGCGGCGTTCCTTGTAGCTCTGCAGCAGGCTGAAGGAGGCCTGGGTGGCATGCTCGAAGATCGGGCTGCGCTGGCTGGTGACGGTCAGGCAGATGACGTAATCGAAGTCGGTGACCAGTTGTTCCAGGAACCAGTCGTGGGTCTGCGCGGGCGTCAGCGGCTCGCTGCCGTCCTCGGGGCCGACCTTGGGCAGATCCTGGGAGTAGAACGTGAGGGTGGTGTCGGGATCGCGATCATCGACGATACGGCGCTCGCCCAGGCGGATGCCGATGGGCAGGACGCGGATGTTGTTGGCCGCGAGAAATTCGGGGGGCAGGTCGCAGGTCGCATCGACCACCAAGCCGATCCGCATGGCTTACTCCTATGGCCGTATCCCGGCCTATTGTTGTGTGAACGCGGTCATACAATGCCCGTTTCGGACCATGAAGTCAGCAAGCGGAAAGGTGGGTTCGGAAAAGATTTGTAAACGCCTAGGACGGGGCTTTCAGAGCATTCATACGACTTATGGGAAGTCATAACCAGAACGCAGATTGCCGTGCAGAGGACCCGGCCTGTAGGAGCGCGCCGTGCGCGCGATCGCGGGCATGGCCCGCTCCTACAATGGGGTTTGCCGCGCTGAATGTTCGCGGAGAAGCGCTGCTCTCGTAGGAGCGGACCCTGTCCGCGAAATCTACGACGCAGGAGAGCTATGCCATCAGGAAACACAGGGGCCGACCGCCTGCACCAGCGCCGGCCCTGCCGGCGAATCGCGGATAAGATCCGCTCCTACACAAGCCAAAGCCACGGAGCTGACCTGTAGGAGCGCGCCATGCGCGCGATCGCGGGCATGGCCCGCTCCTACAGGGGACTCCGCAATAACAAGAAAGCCCCTGGCACCGAGGGCGCCAGGGGCTTTTCACATCACCGCGTCGCGACTCAGGCCAGCGACATCAGCGCATCACGGCTGAACGGCTTGATGTCGGCCAGGCGGCCATCACGCACCTTCACCGCCCAGTCCGGATCGACCAGCAGGGCGCGACCGACGGCGACCAGGTCGAACTCTTCCTTGTTCAGGCGCTCCAGCAGCCCATCGATGCCCGACGGCTGGGCGACTTCCTCGGTGTTGCCGAAGAAGGCCAGGAACTCGCTGCCATCCAGGCCGACGTTGCCGACGGTGATGGTCGGCTTGCCGGTGAGCTGGCGGGTCCAGCCGGCCAGGTTGAGGTCGGAGCCTTCGAACTCCGGAATCCAGAAGCGGCGGGTGGAGCAGTGGAAGATATCCACACCGGCGTCCGACAGCGGCTTGAGGAAGGCTTCCAGCTCCTCGGCGGTCTGTACCAAGCGGGCGCTGTAGTCCTGCTGCTTCCACTGGGAGAAGCGGAAGATGATCGGATAGTCGGGGCCGACGGCTGCGCGCACGGCCTGGATCAGCTCGATGGCGAAGCGCGAACGGTTGGCCAGGCTGCCGCCGTATTCGTCGGTGCGCTTGTTGCTGCCGTCCCAGAAGAACTGGTCGATCAGGTAACCGTGGGCGCCGTGGATTTCCACGCCGTCCATGCCGATGGCCTTGGCGTCGCGGGCGGCCTGGGCAAACGCGGCGATGACTTCCTGGATGTCCTCTTTGGTCATTTCATGGACCAGCACGGTGCCGTCCTTGACCTTGCCGCTAGGGCCGTAGCCCGGAACGCTGGCGTCCGGCTCGGTGCCGAGGCGGCGCACCGCGCCGACGTGCCACAGCTGCGGGACGATCTTGCCGCCTTCGGCGTGCACGGCGTCGACCACCTGCTTCCAGCCGGCCAGGGCGTCTTCACCGTGGAAGCGCGGCACGTTCGGGTAACCGTTGGCGGCCTTGTGGTTGACCGTGGTGCCTTCGGTGACGATCAGGCCGACGCCGGCGGCGGCGCGGCGGCGGTAGTACTCCACCACCTGGGCGTGGGGCACGCCGCCCGGGGTGAAGTTGCGGGTCATCGGTGCCATCACGATGCGCGTGGGCAGTTCCAGGCCGCCCAGGCGGAAGGGCGAGAACAGGGTGTCTACGGATGCGGTCATTGAAGTCTCCATGACGGCCAGGCGACCGGTCGTCTCGTCTTTGGGTGTAGGGGTGTGGAAAACAGGTTCAGGCCTGCAGCAGGTACTCCAGGCGCTCGATGAAGCGTTCCAGGGGCTTGAGCGAGGCGCTGACCTTCAGCCGCGCCAGCACGCCCTGCCAGGCGTTGCCGATGAACTCGGCGAGTTGCTCGACATTCTCCGCAGCCGGCAGTTCACCGGCGCGCTGGGCCTCGGCGAGGCAGTCGCGCAGGATGTCGATGGATTGCTGGAGGATGCCGTCGACCCGCTCGGTGATGGCCGGCGACAGCTCGGCCATCTCGAAACTGAGGCTGCCGATGAAGCAATGGAATTCGAGTTTCTCCTGGCGGGAGAAGTGCGCCAGCAGCTCGCGGTAATAGGTGATGATGCGCGCACGCGGCCCCAGCACCGGATTGCCGAGAGCCTCGGCGTAGCGGGCCAGGCGCGGTGCGTAAAGGTGCTCCAGGGCCTGCAGGGCGAAGTCTTCCTTGCTCTCGAAGTAGTGATAGAAGGAGCCCTTGGGGATGCCGGCGGCCTGGACGATGTCCTGCACGCCGGTGCCGTGGTAGCCGCAACGGGTCATCGCCAGGGAGCCCTTGGCGAGGATCAGGTCGCGTTTGTCGAGTCGGATGCTGTTCATGGGGAGCGAGAATATGACCGGTCGTCTCGCTTTTCCCAGCATCATTGATCGCGGTGATTTTCCCTTAGAAACGGATCAGCGATTGGCCGGGTTTTCCAGCAGCTCGGCGACACCCTCGCAGAGCAATTCGCGCAGGCGCGCCACCACCGCCTCCGGCTCGGCCTCGCCGCGATGCAGGCACAGCCCCAACGGCGCCATGGCCGGCAGACCGGCATGCTTGGGGTCGAGCCGCTCGATACTGGCCGGCAGGCCGATGGGTGTGCGCAGGCCAACGCCCAGCCCCGCCGCCACCGCCGCCCAGATGCCCGACAGCCCGGCGCTGGTGAAGGCCACGCGCCAGGCAATGCCGGCGCGGTCCAGCGCCGCCGTCGCCGCGCTGCGCAGCAGGCAGGGCGCTTCCAGCATCACCAGCGGCAGCGGCTCAACACCGGGCGCCGGCACGCTGCCGGGTACGCCGATCCAGCACTGCGCCACGGCGCCGATGCGCTCCATGTGCGCCGTACGCTCGCCGGTTTCCCAGGCCAGCGCCAGGTCCAGTTCGCCGTTGCGCACGCCTTCGATCAATTGCTGATTGCGCGCCGTGCGCACCTCGATCCGCACCTTGGGATGGGCGCGGGCGAAGCGAGCCAGCACGGCGGGCAGCAGGGTTTCGCCGAAGTCCTCCTGCAAGCCCAGGCGCACCCGGCCTTCCAGCGTGCCGCCGCGCAAGGCACCGGCAGCTTCGTCGTTCAGTTCCAGCAGGCGGCGGGCGTAGGCCAGCAGCGTCTCGCCCGCCTCGGTCAGCGCCATGCCGCGGCCTTCGCGGCGCAGCACCGGCGTGCCGGCCTGCTCTTCCAGCTTCTTGAGTTGCGCGCTGACGGCCGAGGTCGAGCGCCCCATGCGATCTGCCGCGCGGGCGAAGCTGCCCAATTCGATGCCGGTGACAAAGGTGCGCAGCACGTCCAGATCGAAGTTGATACGAGGCATGGCAACCATCCCGGTTAATCGAACTATCGGTCAAATATTTCCCGATTTTCCGAATCAACTTGCCGGGCTAGCCTGAACTCGTCAATCACCCACCGAGGAACGGCGCCATGCCTACCGTCCGCATCTCCCTGCGCAAGGGCAAGCAACCCGAATACCTGCGCGAACTCGCCGATACCGTCTACGACGCCATGCACGAGGCCTTCAACGTGCCGGCAAACGATCAGTTCGTGATGATCCACCAGCATGGGCCTGAGGAATTCGTCTACGACCGCGGCTACCTCGGCGGGCCGCGCAGCGACGACTTCGTGCTGATCGCCATCACCATCGGCCGCCCCCGCGACTCGCAGACCAAGCAGGCGTTCTACCGGCGCTTGAATGCGCTGCTGGGCGAACGCCTGGGCATCGCCAGCGAGGATGTGATGGTGCAGGTCACCACCAGCGAGGCGGACGACTGGTCCTTCGGCGGCGGGCGCATGGGCGTGCTGACCCGCCCCGACGCGGTCAGTGCCAGCTGACGCGCTGCTCCAGCGGGAAGCGCAGGCGCGGGTTGTAGACGCCGTTGTCGGCAGCGCGCCCCACCGCCAGCAGCATGATCGGCACGGCGCGGCGGGGAATCTGCAGCACCTTGCGCAGCCGCACCTCGTCGAAGCCTTCCATGGGGCAGCTGGCGAAGCCGTGGCTCTGCAGGGCAAGCATCAGGTTCTGCGCCGCCAGCGCGGTGGACTTCACCGCCCACAGGCGCATTTCGGCGTGGCTGTTGGGCTGGCGCATCAGCGCGCGGCGCAGGCCGACCACCGAGTACAGCGCACGCTTGTACAGCCCGCGCCAGCCGAAGGCGCCCTGGTTGTACTGGAAGGGCGCGGTGCGCTGATAGAAGTCCCGCACCTTCTCCGGCACCTGCGGTTCCGGCCACTGCTCGATCACCGCCGCGCAGGACTCGCGCCAGGTGTCTGGCCGCGCCAGCACGGCGATCAGTACCGGCGCCGTGCGCGCGGCATTCTGCCCCAGGCATACCGGCACCAGGCGGCGGCGCAGGTCGGCATCGCGGATCACCTGGAAGCTCCACGGCTGCAGGTTGCAAGCATTGGGTGCGAGCACCGCCTGTTCCAGGCAGTCGCGCAGCACGGCGTCCGGCACCGGCTCATCGAGGAAACGCCGCACCGCGCGGCGCTGCTCGATCAATGCGCGCAACGCATCGGGGGTTGCCGGCAGGCAGGAGGACTCGGCGGCGAAACAGCTCATGGCGGGCTCCGGTATCAGGTCACCCGATTAAGCCGTCGCGCTGAGTCCGGAACAATACGCAGGGGAGAAATGCCGGCGGGATTGGCGCAAGCGCCCTCTCCCGCCGGAGGATCAGGCGCCCAGCGCCTTCTCGATGGCGTGCACCAGTGCGGGGTCTTCCGGCGCGGTACGTGGGCTGAAGCGCGCCAGCACGCGACCGTCCGGGGCGAGCAGGAACTTTTCGAAGTTCCAGGTGATGTCACCGGGGAACTCGGCCCCCTCGCCCGCCAGCAGCCGGTACAACGGGTGGCGTTCCGAGCCGTTGACATCCAGCTTGGAGGACATCGGGAAACTGACCCCGTAGTTCAGCGAACAGAACGACTGGATCTCGGCTTCGTTGCCCGGCTCCTGCCCGGCGAACTGGTTGCACGGCAGGCCGAGCACCACGAAACCCTGATCCTTGTATTGCTGGTAGAGCTTCTCCAGACCGGTGTACTGCGGGGTCAGGCCACATTTCGAGGCGACGTTGACCACCAGCACGACCTTGCCCTTGAGCGGGGCCAGCGGCAGATCCTGGCCGTCGAGCCCTTGCAGCGTCAGACCGTGAACAGCGCTCATTGCTTGCTCCTTGAAGAAGTAGGCACAACGTGCCCGCGCAGCAGGGCGGACAGCGCGTCCGTCTTCTGCGCATTCCCAATCGATGCGGGAAAAATGCCCTGGCCTTGTTGCAGTAGATCAGGTTGCATGAGAAAGGCGCCCGAAGGCGCCTTCCTCAGATTGAGCGTAGCAGCTCAATGATGGCTTCACCGGTCAGCGTGCGACCGGCGGAAGCGATCAGTGGTGGTGACCACCTTCGCCATGGATGTGGCCGTGGGCGACTTCTTCGGCGGAAGCGTCACGCACGTTGACCACCTTCACCTTGAAGTTCAGGCGCTGGCCGGCCAGCGGGTGGTTGCCGTCGACGATCACGTCGTCGCCGTCGATGTCGCGGATGGTGACGATCTGCATGCCACCGTCCGGAGCCGACGCGTGGAACTGCATGCCGACTTCCAGCTCGTCCACGCCTTCGAACATTTCACGGGTCAGGGTGGCGACCAGTTCGGCGCTGTACTCGCCATAGGCGTCGGCCGGCTCGATGGTGACGTCCAGCTCGTCGCCAACCTGCTTGCCTTCCAGGGCCTTTTCCAGGCCGGCGATGATGTTGTGGGCACCGTGCAGGTAGACCAGCGGAGCGCCGCCGGCGGAGCTGTCGATGACCTCACCTGCGTCGTTGGTCAGGGTATAGTCGATGGAAACCGCCTTGTTGGCCGCGATCTGCATGGTTCGAAACCTATCTGATATAGAAGTTGAGCGCGCAAGTTTACGCTGCGACGCCCCCGAATGCGACCCGAAGACGGACGGACGGGACAACGCGGACGCCCCGCGCCTGCTTGACTTTCATCAGGATGAAGACGGGTACTGGGTGGCAGTCTTGTCCTGCGGACACACCCAGCACCTGCGGCACCAGCCGCCCTGGCAATCCCGGCCCTGGGTGCTGGACCCGCAGCAACGTCAAGCGCAGATCGGCCGGCTCTTCCCCTGCGGCTGGTGCGCCAAGGAACAGAACAGCGACAAGGAGTAGGCATGCCGGCACGCAACATCCTGGTGATCAACTGCGGCAGTTCTTCGATCAAATTCGCCCTGGTTCGAGAGGGGCGCGACGACTTCATCCTCCACGGCCTGGCCGAACGCCTCGGTGCCAACGGCGCCAGCCTGCGCTGGCAAGGCGAAGGCGATGCGCAACCGCAGACCCTGGAACTGCCCGGCGGCGACCACAAGACCGCCCTCGCCCGCCTCCTGCCGCTGGTGAACGAGGCCGCCCAGGGCGAGCTGCACGCCATCGGCCATCGCGTGGTGCACGGCGGCGAACGCTTCACCCAGGCCTCGCGCCTGACGGATGAGGTGCTCGGTGCGATCCGCGAGACCTCGCCCCTGGCGCCGCTGCACAACCCGGCCAACCTGCTCGGCATCGACGCCGCCATGGCGCTCTACCCGGACCTGCCGCACATCGCCGTGTTCGACACCGCCTTCCACCAGAGCCTGCCCGAGCGCGCCTACCGCTACGCCATCCCCGAGCCGCTGTACCGCGAGCAGCACGTGCGCCGCTACGGCTTCCACGGCACCAGCCACCGCTACGTCAGCCACAAGGCGGCCGAGATGAGCGGGCTGGCGGTGGGCGACAGCAACTGGCTGTCGGCGCACCTGGGCAACGGCAGCTCCACCTGCGCCATCGCCAACGGCCAGAGCCGCGACACCAGCATGGGCCTGACCCCGCTGGAGGGCCTGATGATGGGCACCCGCTCCGGCGACGTCGACCCGAACCTGCACAGCCACCTGGCGCGCACCCTGGGCTGGAGCCTGGAGAAGATCGACCACATGCTCAACCACGACAGCGGCCTGCTCGGCCTGTCGGGGCTGTCCAACGACATGCGCACCCTGGAGCACGCCCGCGAGCAAGGCCACGCCGGCGCGGCGCTGGCCATCGAAGTATTCTGTTACCGACTGGCCAAGTCGCTGGCCTCGCTGACCTGTGCGCTGCCGCGCCTGGACGGCATCATCTTCACCGGCGGTATCGGCGAGAACTCGGCGCTGGTGCGCAACCTGACGGTCAAGCACCTGCACGTGCTCAACCTCGAACTCGATGGCGAAGCCAACGCCCGCTGTGTAGGCGGTGTCGGCGGACCGATCCACCTGCCCGGCCACCCCCGCGTGCTGGTGATCCCTACCAACGAGGAACGGCAGATCGCACTCGACACCCTGGCGGTCCTCGACTGAAGATTCGAAATACTGTTCAAAGGCGTTGCCCCACAAGGGCAGCGCCCTCCCCCGCACGGCTTAAGGAGCCCGGATGCACACCTTCTTCCTCGCGCCGACCGGTTTCGGTGTCGGCCTGACGTCTACCAGCCTGGGGCTGATCCGCGCCCTGCAACGCGCTGGCCTGAAAGTCGGCTTCTTCAAGCCCATCGCCCAGCCCCACGCCGGCGACGACGGTCCGGAGCGCTCCAGCGAGCTGGTCGCCCGCACCCACGGCCTGGAAGCCCCTGTCCCGCTGTCCCTGGCCAAGGTCGAGCGCATGCTCGGCGACGGCATGCTCGACGAGCTGCTGGAAGACATCGTCGGGATGTTCAACCAGGCGGCGGAAGGCAAGGACGTGATGATCGTCGAGGGCATGGTGCCGACCAAGCACGCCAGCTATGCCGCGCGCATCAACGGGCACCTGGCGCGCAGCGTCGACGCCGAGGTGATCCTGGTCTCCGCGCCGGACAACGAGACGGTGAAGGAGCTCTCCGACCGCATCGAGATCCTCGCCCAGCTGTTCGGCGGCCCGCGCGACCCGCACCTGCTCGGCCTGATCGTGAACAAGGTGCGCGGCGGCGAAAGCGACGACGCACCGCGTGACGCCGAGGCTGCCGCGCGGCTGTTCGGCGAGCGCCTGAAGGAGCACTCGCCGCTGCTGCGCGAAGGCGACGTGCGCCTGCTCGGCTGCATTCCCTGGCAGGACGAGATGAACGCCCCGCGCACCCGCGACGTGGCCGACCTGCTGGACGCCAGCGTGCTCAACGCCGGCGACTACGAACAACGCCGCGTGCAGAAAATCATCCTCTGCGCGCCCTCGGCGCCGAACACCGTGCACCTGCTCAAGCCCGGCGTGCTGGTGGTGGTGCCGGGCGACCGCGACGACATCATCCTCGCGGCGTGCCTTGCGGCCATGAACGGCGTGCCGCTGGCCGGCCTGCTGCTGTGCTCGGGCCTGACCCCGGACGCACGGATCATGGAGCTGTGCCGCAGTGCCCTGCAAAGCGGCCTGCCGGTGCTGACGGTGAAGACCGGCTCCTTCGACACCGCCGGCGACCTGACCCGGATGAACAAGGAAATCCCGGTGGACGACCGCGAGCGCGCCGAGCGCGTCACCGAGTTCGTCGCCGGCCATATCGACTTCGAATGGCTGAAGGACCGCTGCGGCGCGCCCCACGAATTGCGCCTGTCGCCGCCGGTGTTCCGCTACCAGCTGACCCAGCGCGCCAACCGCGCCGGCAAGCGCATCGTCCTGCCCGAGGGCAGCGAGCCGCGCACCGTGCAGGCGGCCTCGATCTGCCACGCCCGCGGCATCGCCCGCTGCGTGCTGCTGGCCAAGCCCGACGACGTGCACGCCGTGGCGCAGATGCTGGGCATCGTGCTGCCCGAGGACCTGGAGATCATCGACCCGGACCTGGTGCGCAGCCGCTACGTCGAACCCATGGTCGAACTGCGCAAGGGCAAGAGCCTGAACGCGCCGATGGCCGAGCAGCAACTGGAAGACAACACGGTGCTGGGCACCATGATGCTCGCCCTGGACGAAGTGGACGGCCTGGTCTCCGGCGCCATCCACACCACCGCCAACACCATCCGCCCGGCGCTGCAGCTGATCAAGACCGCGCCCGGCTACAACCTGGTGTCCTCGGTGTTCTTCATGCTGCTGCCCGACCAGGTGGTGGTCTATGGCGACTGTGCGGTGAATCCCGATCCTTCGGCCAGTGACCTGGCGGAGATCGCCCTGCAAAGTGCCGACTCCGCGCAGGCCTTCGGCATCACTCCGCGGGTGGCGATGATCAGCTACTCCACCGGCGACTCGGGAACGGGTGCAGATGTCGACAAAGTACGCGAAGCCACACGCATCGCGCGGGAAAAACGCCCCGATCTGTTGATTGATGGCCCCTTGCAGTATGATGCCGCCGCCATCGCCAGCGTCGGCCGCCAGAAGGCGCCCGACAGCGCAGTGGCCGGACGCGCCAACGTGTTCGTGTTCCCCGACCTGAACACCGGGAACACCACCTACAAGGCCGTCCAGCGCAGCGCCGACTGCGTCAGCATCGGACCGATGCTGCAGGGCCTGCGCAAACCGGTGAACGACCTTTCGCGCGGCGCGCTGGTGGACGACATCGTCTACACCATCGCGTTGACCGCGATCCAGGCCGACAGCGGCAGGGACGGCTGACAACCCGGCACGAGGATGTGCCCGAGAACGCTTCACGCGCCCGGTGGACCGGGCGCCCACGTACAAGGACCATTCCTCGATGTTGAGTTTCCTCCCCGCCACCCTGCGCGGCATCCTCGCCAGCCTGATCCTGTTCGTCAGCACGTTGTGCTGGGCAACCCTGCTGTTCAGCATGACCCTGGTGAAGATCCTCTTGCCATTCGCCGCGGCGCAACGCGTCTGCAGCAAGATCATGAGCCTGATCGCCGAAGGCTGGATCGGCTGCAACAAGGGCTGGATGAACCTGGTCCGCGACACCCGCTGGAACGTGAAGGGCCTGGAAGGCCTGGAGTACGAGCACTCCTACCTGGTCACCAGCAACCACCAGAGCTGGGTCGACATCCTCGTCCTGCAGTACCAGCTCAACCGCCGGGTGCCGCTGCTGCGCTTCTTCCTCAAGCAGGAGCTGATCTGGGTTCCGATCATCGGCCTGTGCTGGTGGGCGCTCGATTTCCCCTTCATGAAGCGCTACACCAAGGCCTACCTGGCCAAGCATCCGGAGAAGAAAGGCAAGGACCTGGAAACCACCCGCAAGGCCTGCGCCAAGTTCAGCCGCATTCCGGTGTCGATCTTCAACTTCCTCGAAGGCACCCGCTTCACCCCGGCCAAGCACGACGAGCAGGCCTCACCCTTCCAGCACCTGCTCAAGCCCAAGGCCGGCGGCATCGCCTTCGTCCTCGACGCCATGGGCGAACAGCTGCGCACCCTGGTGAACGTCACCATCCACTACCCCGACGGCCGCCCGACCTTCTGGTGCCTGCTGTCGGGCAAGCTGCGCGAAGTGGTGGTGCGTTTCGAGGAGCTGGAGATCCCGCGCCAGTTCGTCGGCAAGAGCTACGACCAGGACGAGGGCTACCGCGCCGAGTTCCAGTTGTGGGTGAACCAGCTGTGGGAGCGCAAGGACCAGTTGCTGGCGCAGTTGCATCGGGAGTTCCCGGCGGCCAAGGCCTGACGCCGGATCACCCTGTAGGAGCGCGCCATGCGCGCGATCGCGGGCATGGCCCGCTCCGCCCCGATGTCTGCAGCAACGAAAAAGCCCGCCAATCGGCGGGCTTTTTCATGGGCGGTGCTTACTGCTGGTACTGCTGGGTCTGTGCGTTCGGCAGGGCCTTCAGGTTCACTTCCACGCGGCGGTTCTGCGCGCGGCCGTTGGCGTCGGCGTTGGACGCGATCGGCTGGTCCGGGCCCATGCCACGGGTGCTCACACGGGACGCGTCGACACCCTGGGAGGTCAGATAACCGGCGACCGACTGCGCACGGCGCTGGGACAGGTCCATGTTGTGCTGGCGGCTGCCGGTGCTGTCGGTGTAGCCGACGATCTCGATGCTGTTCTGGTTGAACTCCTTGAAGGAGTTGGCCAGGTTATTCAGCGGGGTGTAGAAGGACGGGGCGATGTTCGCCGAGTCGGTGGCGAAGGTGATGTTGCCCGGCATGATCAGCTTGATGTCATCGCCCTGGCGCTCGACCTGTACGCCGGTGCCCTGCATCTGCTGGCGCAGCTTGGCTTCCTGCTTGTCGGCGTAGTAGCCATAGCCCGCGGCGGCGGCACCGATGGCGGCGGCGCCGATCATCGCGCCCTTGCCACGGTTGTCGTGGTTGATCGCGGCACCGGCGACGGCGCCGGCCAGCGCACCCAGCGCACCGTACTTGGCGGTCTTGCTCATGCCACCCTCGGCCGGGGCCTGGGTGTTGGGATCATAGGGATTCTGGGAGGCGCAACCGGCCATGAGAGCGAGGACGGTGGCAGCCGCGACCATGGACAGACTACGTGCAGTGAACATGAAGGAAGACTCCTGGATAACGAAATCGCCCGATTGGGCGCTGGTTAGATCATACAACAGCGAAAAGATTCAATTTTCCTTAAGGCGCGCCATCAGGCCCGAATGAACGGGTTTTCGCGCATCTCGTCACCCAGACAGGTATCCGGACCGTGGCCGGTCACCACGGTGGCCTCCTCGTCCAGCGAGTACAGGCGCTCGCGGATGGAGCGCTCGATCGTGTCGTAGTCGCCGCCCCACAGGTCGGTGCGGCCGATGCTGCGGCGGAACAGGGTGTCGCCGGCGATCAGCAGCTTGTCCCTGGGGAACCAGAAGCTCATGGAGCCTGGTGTATGACCGGGCGTGTGCAGGGCCACGCCGCAGCCGCAGGCCAGCTCCTCGTCGTCCGCCAGCCACTGGTCCGGGGAAGGCACCGGGGTGTAGGGCACGCCGAACATGCGGCACTGCATCTCCAGGTTGTCCCAGAGGAACTGGTCGTCCTTGTGCAGGTGCAGGGTGGCGCCGGTCTTCTCCTTCATCTGCCCGGAAGCGAGGAAGTGATCGAGGTGCGCGTGGGTGTGGATGATGCTGACCACCTTCAGCCCCAGCGCATCGAGGCGCTGCAGGATGAGTTCGTGGTCGCCGCCCGGATCGACGACGATGGCCTTCTTCGTCAGCGGGTCGCCAATGATGGTGCAGTTGCACTGCAACGGGCCGACGGGGAAGGTTTCGCGGATCAGCGCGGGCTGCTCACTCATCACGGGGTCACTCGATGGCTTGGGCGGAACGGCATTTTCGCCGATTCCGCCCTGCCCTGGCGAGCGGTGGGTCAATCGTCCCGGCGATAGTCCGTGGGCAGCTTCCCGGTCCATTTCCTGAACGCGCGGCGGAAGTTCGACGGATCGTTGAACCCCAGCAGCAGGGCGATTTCGTAGAGCGGCAAATGCGTGGTGGTGAGGTACTGCAGCGCCAGGCGCTTGCGCACGTCGTCGAGCACTTCCTGGTAGGTGGTGCCCAGGTTCGAAAGATGTCGACGCAGGCTGCGGCCGCTGGTGTGTAATTCGGCGGCCACGGTCTCGAGATCGGGGAACTCGCCGGGGCGCGCCAGCAGCAGGCGGCGGATGCGGGTGAGCAAACCTTCCTGTACGTCCAGCGTAGCCAGCAGCGCCTCGCACTGCTGCTCGCACATCTGCACCGTGGCCGGATTGGCCAGGGCCATGGGCCGCGCCAGGTATTCGCTGGGCAGGCCAATGAAATGGAACGGCTGGTCGAACGACACCTCGCCGCCGAACACCTCGGCATAACGCCCGGCATAGGCCGGCGCGGGATGGCCAAAACCGACGCTGACGCCCTGCAGCGGTTCGCCGACCAGGAAGCGGGCGATGGTGTAGAGGCTGGTCATCAGCCCCTCGGCGGCGAAACGCCCCATGGGCCCGAGTGGGATCGACTCGCTGGCGCGCAGGTAGGACACGCCGTCGTCCTCCACCATCTCCAGGTCGTAGGCCAGGCCGAGCACGCGGTAGTACTTCAGGGCAAAGCCGATGGCGCGTTCGAGGTTGGCGCTGGAGAGCACGGCGTAGCCGAGGATGCCGTGGGTGGAGACGTTCAGCCGCTGCCCCAGCAGCAGGCCGAAGGCCGGCTCGTTGCAGTGCGACAGCGCGGTGCCGGCGAGCAGGTTGAAGTCGATGAAGGACAGGCGCGCGTTGGGGCTTTCAAGCACCTCGGGGCGCACGCGGGCCAGTTCGAACAGGCGCGCGCGCGGCACGCCCAGTTCCTCGGCAAGATCGAGCAGCGCCTGCGCATAGGCGACGGGCACCAGTTCGGCGGTGAAATTGAGCGGTTGTTTCATCGTTTTTCTTGTGTCGACCGCTGGCCGGATATGACCGGAAAGTTGGCAGACAATAACCTTGTGACGCTTTGCCTACAAGCCCACAGTACTGACCATGGACAACCACAACAATGGAGCCGCCATGGCCAGCACCACCCCCGAGGGACTGGAAATCAAGCCCCGGCATATGGACTTCGAACTGCCCGATCCGCTGCCGCGTCACTGGCATGGCGGGGACGCCTTCAGGTCCCATCTGTTCGATGCGATGTCGGTGCTGTTCCCCGACGGCGAGCGCTTCTTCATCGACTCGGTGCGGCACTTCCGCGAGGACATCACCGATCCGGTGCTCAAGGAGCAGATCCGTGGCTTCATCGGCCAGGAAGGCCACCACAGCCGCGAGCACCTGGTGTACAGCCAGCGCCTGCGCGACCAGGGTTACGACATCACGCGCATCGAGAAGCTGGCCCAGGCACGCATCCGCTACACCCAGAAGAAATTCCCCGCCAAGCGCCAGCTGGCGGCCACCGCCGCGCTGGAACACATCACCGCGATCATGGCCAACGGGCTGCTCAACGACCCGCGCACCATGGAGGGCGCCGACCCGGTGATGCAGCGCCTGTGGCGCTGGCACGCGCTGGAGGAGACCGAGCACAAGGCGGTAGCCTTCGACGTCTACAACCAGGTCTGCGGCAGCCGCAAGCTGCTGCGCCGGGCGATGCTGATGGCGACTTTCTTCTTCGTCCTCGACACCTTCCGCGGGCTCACCCACATGCTGCGCAAGGACGGCCTGCTGTGGAACTGGCGGGTCTGGCGCGACGGGTTGAAGTGGAGCTGGGGCAAGCACGGCGTATTCCGCCCGTTGGTGCGCGAGTACCTGGACTTCTTCAAGGACGACTTCCATCCCTGGCAGCACAACAACCTCGAGCTGCTGCACGAGGTACGCCGGGAGTACGATCCGCAGCCGTTGGCGCACGCCGGCTGACAGGTTTGCCGTATTGAACGCCGCCCCGCATTGTCGGGGCGGTGTTGTTTCTGGCGCTCACCGGAAGCACGGGCCAGGCCCGCGAATCGCACCCATGGGGCGCTCCTACAGGTCAGCTCCGTCGTTTCGGCTCTCGTAGGAGCGGAGCTTCTCCGCGATCACCGCGATAGCGGTGCCTTCCAGGAACGCCGGCCTGCCGGCCGGTTTCGCGGACAAGGTCCGCTCCTACGGAAGCGCCAGGGTGCCAATGCAAGGCAAGGTGAAACGGCGTACAACCGCGAACGGTTGTACGTCCTACATGACGCCCCAGCGCTCCCTGTAGGAGCGGGCCATGCCCGCGATCGCGCCCATGGGGCGCTCCTACGCTTTGCGACGGAGTTACCTTGTAGGAGCGGATTTATCCGCGATGCGTAGTATCCCCAAATGACATGAATTCCAGCGGGTAAAAATCGCGGACGAAGTCCGCTCCTACGAAAGCACCGCCCATGAAAAAGCCCAGCGCTTGGCCGGGCTCTTTCTTTCACGACTCATCGCTCAGGCATGCAGGAAGCGCAGCGCATCCGCCGCCGATTCCTGGGGAATCTCCTCCATCGGGATATGCCCCACGCCCGGATAGACCTTCACCTCGATCCCCGGCACGTCGCGCTGCCACATCGGCACGTGACGCGGCGAAATCCAGCGGTCGCGTTCGCCCCACATCAGCATCGTCGGCACCTTGAGCTCCGCCACGCGGGTCGGGGTGCCGGTCAATTCCTCGCGATTGGCCTTCACCAGCACACGGAAGATATCGATCATCGCCCGGCGGTTACCCGGACGGCGGCTGATGTCGTAGTAGCGGTCGATCACTCCCGGCTTGATCTTGCGCGCATCGCCATAGACTTCCTTGATGCCCTGGGCCACCAGCGCGCGCGGCATCCACATCGGCATCAGGATGCCGGCGCCCGGCAACACCGCACTGGCGATCATCAGCGGGACCTTCTGCATGTAGTAGCCGGCCGGGTCGATCAGGATCAGCCGCTCCACCCGGTGCGGCTGGGCCAGCGCGTAGTTCCAGGCGATGTACCCGCCCAGGGAGTTGCCGGCGATGGAGACGTGCTTGAGGTCCAGCCGATCCAGGAACATGCCGAACACCTTCACCAGGCGCTCCCCGCTGTACTCGCGGTCGCTGCCGCCGCCGGTGAGGCCGAAACCCGGTACGTCGAGGCGAACGATGCGGAAGTGTTCGGAGAGCTCGGCGACCCAGCCGTCCCAGGTGTGCAGCGAGGCCATCACGCCGTGGACCATCACCAGCACCGGCTTGTCGCGGCTGCCTTCGTCACGGTAATGGATGTCGAAGCCATCGACGTTGATGAAGCGCGAACCGGTTTCCGGCGCGGCGTAACGACTCTTCAGCGCGGCCAGCGACAGGGCGCCGAAACCGTAGCGGGCCAGGCCCTCGGCCAGTGGCGGTTGCAGAGACAGGGTGGCGGACATGGACGAGTGACTCCCGTGCTTGTTGTTCTCGGATACCGATCACACCACAACCCGTTCGCCTGCGCGCCCAACCTAGGTAGTGCGTGAGCAGAGCGTCGTCACCAACAGGTCACCGATCACCTGCTTGACCTCCCCCAGCGGCATGTCACCGCCCTTGCCCAGCAGCTCCAGCGAGGTGGACTCCAGCGCCCAGATCAGCGCCTGGTAGGTGAGCACCGCGTGCTGCACGCCTTCGCCCTGGAAACGCTCTTCCAGCAATGCGCGCAACTCCCGATGCGCTTCGGCGCGGTGGGCGGCGAGGGGCGAATCGGTGCGCAAGGCTTCCTCGTGCATCAGGCGGATGATCGGTCCCACCGCCAGGTGGTAGTCGAAGAAGCGCTCGACCATCGCCCGCAGCCAGGCGTCGGTGCTGCCAGCGTCGGTGCGCATCTCGCGAAAGCGCATCAGCAGCAACTGCACCGCCGTGCGGTAGATGCCTTCGAGCACGTCGAGCTTGCCCTGGAAGTACTTGTAGAACGTACGTCGCGACACCTGGGCGGCGTCCAGCAGATCGTTCACCGTGGTATCGGCCAATCCCTTGGCGACGAACACCGGGATGCTCGCCAACTGGATATTGGCCCGTTGCAGGTGCCCCACCAGCGGCCCCTCGCCCTCGCCGGCCTGACGCGCCACCGCGCCAAAGCCGCCCAGGTCCTCGAAGACCGCGCTGACTGCTGCCGATTCCATCGCCCCTTCCCCCTTCACCCAACCAAGGCGCGGGATGACGCCAGCCCCGGGCCCCGATAACCTAGGCCGACCGCTCCCCCGCGCAAGGAAAGCCCGTTCGTGCCGAACCTAACACGCCGTCTGCTCTGGCCGCTGGCCATCCTTTTGCTGGTTCTCTGCCGCCCCGCCTTCAGCGCCGACCTGTACTACCTCGGGCAGAAGATCCCCGACATCAAACGCCCCTGGACCAGCGCCGACTACCAGTTGCTGATCGACGCGCTGAAGAAGATCGACGAAACCCAGGCCAACGGCCTGCCCCGGCGCAGCGGCGAGTTCACCGGGCCGATCTATCAGCGCATGGTCAGCGAGGAGAACTTCCGTCCGCAGCTGAACATCTATGCCCCGCTGGAGCTGCGGCAGAACGAGGCGCGCGAGGTGCTGTTCAAGCTCAAGGAACTGATGCGCCTGTACTTCAACTTCCGCGCAGCCAAGCAGCCCTATGGCGCCGAGGCGCTGGGGTTGATGAGCTACTCGCTGCGCGAGCAGGCGATCCTGTTCAACCTGACGGTGGAATTCTGGATGACCCTGGCGCAGAACGAGCAGCGCAACCCGGTGCGCCTGCAAGGCATGCAGGAAGCCAAGGCCGCCGCTTCGATGCTCACCAGCAGCGCCCTGGATTACCTCGGCCTCACCGCCCAGTTCGACCGCCAGGATCTGGTGCTCTACAGCGCCGAGTTGTCCAAGCAGATGCCCGAGCTGTTCATCCACCTGCCGGCGGACGTCCGTGCGCAGTTGCTGATGCGCGTGGACGAACTGGCGCAGAAGCATGCCTATGCGGAAGTGCGCGAGAACATGCGCGATCTGCTGCCGGTATTGCAGGCGATCCAGGATGACGTGCAGAAGCAGCTGGCGGCTCCGGCCAAGGGGCAGGCGGTGCCCAAGGGGCTGGACCTGAGTGCGCCGGCGGAGCCGGAGAAGAAGAAGGGGATGTGAGCCTGGCGCAACACGCGCCACTCCTGTCCGAGCAGTTACCTGTAGGAGCGAGCCAGGCCCGCTCCTACACGGACCGGCTTGCGTAGGAGCGGACTCCGTCCGCGATCGCTTCCCACCCGCTGAGCCGCCTCAGGCCAATCGCGGACAGAGTCCGCTCCTACACTGCTTTCTGGGTCCCTGCGTTCGCGGGGATGACGCAGGGGAACGCGAATTCCCCCCTCACTCCCGCGAACGCGGGACAGCGCTTGCGCTGAACGCACTTCAGTGCAGCCCGAAGGGGGAGCACAGCGAATAGCTCAAAACACAGTTGCTCCTACGCCAGTCTCTGCGAACCTGAGCCAGGACTCCTAGCGCAACAACCCCATCTCCTTGGCCCGCGCCACCGCCTGAGTGCGGCGTTCCACGCCGAGCTTGTCGTTGATGTGCCGGGCGTGGCTCTTGACTGTGTGCAGCGAGATGAACAGGCGCTCGCTGATCTCCTGGTTGGAACAGCCCTGGGCAATCAGTTCCAGCACCGCCAGTTCGCGGCCGCTCAGGCAATCGGTGAGTACCGCACAGCGTTCCGGCGGGGCCGGCAGACATTCGCGCAGGGCCTCTATGGCCGGCGAAGAAGCCCGTACAGTCAATTGCTCACGCAGCCATTCCGGATGCTGCAGCAGCACTTCATGCATCGGGATCAGCAGGCCCACGGCCAGGCCATTCAGGCATTCCCCCAGCTCGAAGGAGGCCTCGCGCTCGCGACCGTCCTGCAGCAGCAAGGCGACCAGCTGGCCCTGGGCGAAGCGCGCCTGCAACTGCGCACCGCCTTGCAGGGCGCCGCTGGCCACAGCGCGCAGCCGCGCTTCCGCATCGGCCATCCGACCTTCGCGGCGCTCCAGTTGGGACTGGAGCATTTCCACGTTGCGCGGCAATTGCGGCGAACACTCCGGCGGCGTGGCCGGTTCGTCGCCGATATAGGTGTCGCGCAGGCGCTCCAGCCAGGCAGAGGCCAGTTCGATCTGCCCCTGGCCGAGCCAGAGCTCGCACTTGATCAGGGTAATGGCCGACAGGTAGTAGACCGGCGGCACATCCCATACATGCATCATCCGCTCGACCTCGGCCAGGTGGGCGAAGGCGCGGGTGTAGTTGCCCAGCCGCCCTTCCAGGCTGGCCAGCACGCAGAAACCGATGACCAGGCTGATGTCCCGGCAGGCGCGGGCTTCCTCGATCCCGGCCTTCAGGCACTTGCGCGCTTCGTCCGGCTGCAGCGCGAGGCTGCGCAGGTAGCCCTGGTAGAGCATCAGCCGTCCGCGCACGGCGTAGCGGCGCTGCCCCGACAGCCCGGAGAGTCGCGCCAACCCCAGGCGCACTTCCTCTTCGGCGCGCAGTACCTCGCCGCGCGCCTGCAGGACGCGGGCACGGTCGTAATGCACCATGGCCTCGAATAGCGGATTGCCGAAGCGTTGCGCCAGCTCCAGGGCATCCCGGTTCAGGCTGCGGGCGCGCCACAGGTCGTCACGGACGATGGCCAGGTTGCTCAGGGTCGACAGGCACAGCAGGCGCGGGCCGAAGCGCTCCGGCCCGAGTCCTTGCAGGGCTTCCCCGCAGTGTCGCTCGGCGCTCGCGATGTCGCCGCGGCCACGGGCGACCACACCGGCCAGCGCCTGCCATTGGGCCATCAGGTCGCGCTGGGTGTCCGGGTCGGCAGCCGGCAGGAAGCGTGACAGTTGCAGCGCCAACTCCTCGGCGGCATCCAGCTGGCAGGCCAGCGCCAGGGCCCAGCTGTACAGCACGATCAGGCGCGGCGTACTGGCCAGCAGGCTGTCAGGCAGGTCCATCTTCCAGCGCAGCAGCGTGGCGACGTTCTGCTCGGCCAGCAATTGTTCCTCGGACAGGCTCTGCACCAGGTTCGCCGCGACTTCCGGGTGGCCGGCGCGCAGGGCCTGCTCCACGGCCTCGTCGAACAATCCCTGGGCGCTGAACCAGCGGCAGGCGCGCAGATGCAGCGCCGCTGCCGAAGGGCCGGAGCCGGGTAGAGGCCTTGCAAGCAGCAAGTCGGAGAACAGGTGGTGGTAGCGGAACCACTGGCCCTGCTCGTCCAGCGGCACCAGGAACACCTGGTGCTGCTGCAGGTGACGAAGGATCGACGCGCTGTCGTGGGTATCGCGCAGGGCATCGCAGAGTTCGGCGGAGAAGCGTTCGAAGCGCGCGGTCTGGTAGAGGAAGACCTGTACCTCCGGCGACTGCTTGTCGATCACTTCTTCCAGCAGGTAATCGCGGATCAGCTCCTCGGCGCCATGCACCGAAAGATCGGGGGCTTTTGCCGCCAGTTCGTCGCCGTGCGCCAGCAGCCACAGACGCAGGCCGGCGATCCAGCCCTCGCTGCGCTCCACCAGATTGTCCAGGGCGTTGTCGTCCAGCTGCGCGCCGTTGGCGGAAACCAGCCGCGCGGTTTCCTCGGCGGTCAGGCGCAGGTCCTGTTCGTTGAATTCCAGCAGTTGCCGCGACAGACGCAGGCGCGCCAGGTGCCAGTCGGGTCGCTGGCGGCTGGTGACCAGCAGCACCAGGCCGGGCGGCTGGTGGTTGAGGAGGAATTGCAGGCAGCGGTCGAGCACCGCGCCCTGGGCCAGGTGGTAGTCGTCGAGCACCAAAAGCAGCGGGCGTTCGACGGACAGGCTGTCCACCAGTTCATCGAGCAGGTCGTCGAGCCAGGCTTCGAAGGCGAACGGCTGGTGCCGCTGGCGCATCTTCAGGATGCCCAGCGCCTCTTCGCCCAGCGTGGGAAAGTGCAGGCGCAGGCCTTCGAGGAGGCGTTCGAGAAAACGCCCCGGATCGCTGTCCCTGGCACTGAGCCCCAGCCACAGGCTGCGCCATTGGCTCTCCAGTGTCTGGCAGAACTCGATGGCCAGCGAGCTCTTGCCGAACCCCGCCGGTGCAGACACCAGAATCAGCCGGCCCTCCAGCCCGGACGCCATGCGTTCGCACAAGCGCGAACGCGAGACGTGGCCATGCGGCAGCGGCGGCCGGAAGAAACGGCTGCCCCCCGTGCTGGCGGGAACCTCGGTCAGTCGTGGCAGAGTCGAGAAGTCGGTCATCAGCCTGGCTCTTGCTCTAGCTCTTGTTTCTGTTGGGACGGAGCCTAGCCGCTCACGGGCGGTATTTGAAGCCGATTTTGTTACCGTTGCCCACAAGATGACCAGAAGTCTTCCGACATTCAGCCTTCCCATTCATCTGACAGATGATCGCCCATAAAAAAACCGGCCCGAAGGCCGGTCTTTTCTCACCGCGGAACCACCCGTGGGGATCGGGGGATCAGCGAACGCCTTCCTGGCGAAGCGCTGCCGGGGTGAAGTCGCTTTCCGAAGCGCTGTAGTTGAAGTCGTAGGCGGATTTCTCCTCGTTCTTCAGACCCAGCACCAGGTAGCGACCGGACAGCAGGTCATACAGGGTTTCGGCGGTGTACCACGGTACCTGGTAGTTGTAGTAGTACTGGTTGAACGCCTCGGCCACGCGCCACAGGGTTCCGCGACCGTCGTAGTGGTCGATCTCCACGGCCTGCCAGGTGTCCTCGTCGATGTAGAAGTCACGCTTGGCGTAGATGTGGCGCTCGCCCGGCTTCAGGGTGGCGGTCACGTGCCACACGCGGTGCAGCTCGTAGCGGGTCAGGTCCTGGTTCAGGTGGCCGGGCTTGATGATGTCGGCGTACTTGAGCTTCGGATCGTCGAGCTTGTAGTTGTTGTACGGGATGTACAGCTCCTGCTTGCCCACCAGTTTCCAGTCGTAGCGGTCCGGCGCACCGTTGTACATGTCCAGGTTGTCGGAGGTACGCAGACCGTCGGCGGCGGTACCCGGACCGTCGTAGGACACCTGCGGGGCGCGGCGTACGCGGCGCTGGCCGGCGTTGTAGAGCCAGGCCAGGCGCGGCTCCTTCACCTGGTCGAGGGTCTCGTGCACCAGCAGGACGTTACCGGCCAGGCGCGCCGGCGCGGTGACGCGCTGCTTGAAGTAGAACAGCACGTTGCTCGGCTTGCTGGCGTCGTAGTCCTTCAGGTCGGTGCGGAAGACGAACTCGTCCTGGAAGTACACCAGCGAGTAGGAGCCGTTCACTTGCGGAGTGGCCTGGGTCACCAGACGACGCACGTGGCCGCCGCGGTAGCGGGTGATGTGGTTCCAGATGACTTCCAGGCCATCCTTCGGAATCGGGAAGGGGTTGGCGGTCTGGAAGTTCTGCAGGCCGTTGCCGCCTTGCACCAGGGTGGTGGTGGTGGCGTTCTTCTTGGTCGCCGCCAGCACGCTGTCCGGCACGGTGGCGGTACGGTGCGACGGGAAGACCTGCATCTTGTAGGTGTCGGGGTAGCGCTTGAACATGGCCTGCTGGCCGGGGGTCAGCTTGGCCTTGTACTGGTCCATGTTCTGCGCGGTGATGGTGAACAGCGGCTTCTCGCTGGCGAACGGATCGGAGAGGAAGCCCTTGCTGTCGGCGCTGCCGGCGTTCTTGGGCAGACCGCCGGTCCAGGCCGGGATGCTGCCGTCGGCGTTGCCGGCCTTTTCCGCGCCCATCGGGGTCAGGGTGGTGCCGAGCTTGGCCGCTTCGTCGGCGGAGACGGCCGCCATCACCTGGGAGGCCAGCAGGCTGAGCGCCAGGGCGCCAGTGTGCAGCAGGATCTTTGTTGTTCTCATTCGTTTATCGTCCTCGTTGAGTCTGTGCCCTCCGCGGTGGCCGCCCCTTGCGGGACGGGTCGCGGGTTGTATCTGCTGCACCGCCGGCCGGTTGGACCGACCGGCGGATGGCCCGCCACGGAAGCGGGCCGGAGACCGGTTGAACGACCGGTTTAGAAGTTCACCCCGAAGCTCAAGCTGACGAAATCACGGTCGTCGACGGTGGAGTACTTGCCGTCGAAGTAGGTGGTGTAGGCCAGGCTCGCGGTGTAGGTATTCAGGTAGTCGGCGTCGACGCCCATGCTGACCGCCTTGCGGCCTTCCTCGAAGTTGCCGCCGGGGCCGGGCGAGTAGCCGTCCACGTCATGCTGCCAGGCCAAGTTCGGCTTGAGGTTCACACCAGCGAAGACGTCGTTGTAGTCCCAGATCGCACGGGCGCGGTAGCCCCAGGAATCGGCGGTGGTGAAGCCGTCGCTTTCGCAGTTGCGGCTGACGTTGTTGGCGTTGGGGGTACCCAGGGTGGAGGCGTTCAGCGCTTCGCAGGTCGCCATGCCGTTCAGGCTGCCGGCCAGCGGGCCGGGGCCGAATACCGGGTCGCGGCCATAACGCGCCTTGCTCTGGTTTTCCAGGCCGCCGACGTGGGTCCAGCCGACCTCGCCCACCAGGGTCAGACGCTCGGCGCCCATGACCTGGTCGAAGAAGTGGGTGAAGGTGGTCTGCAGCTGGGTGATTTCCTTGCGGCGATAGCCGTGCAGGTCCTCGCCGGCGCTGCCGTTGAGCACCGAGGCGTTGTTGTAGACATGGTTGCCGCCGATGGCCACCGGATCCAGGCCGGAATACAGGATATCGGTGGTGTTCAGCTGTACCGGGGCGTTCGGACGGTAGCTGATCTCGCCCTGCCAGGCGGTGCCGGTGGGCAGCGTGGTGGAGAAGCTCAGGCCATACAGATGGATGTCTTCGGGGTACTCGATGAAGTAGCTGGAGTTACCGGCCATGGCGGCGGCGCCGGCCTGGGCGGCCAGGGTCGGGCTGATGGCGGCGATGTTGGTGATCAGCTGGTTGATCTGCGCCACCTTGGAGGCGTCGGCGCCCTTGCCGCTGAAGATCGGCAGACGGCTGTGGTAGTTCATGTAGTAGCCGCCGAACTCGGTGTTCAGGGAGTCGGCGAAGTACTTCAGCGACAGGCCGTACTGGCCGCTGTCGCGGGCGTCGCGGTCCGGACCGCGCTGCACCACCAGGCCTTCGTCCCACGGCGACGGGGTCACCGCCAGGTTCGGGCCGAGAATGGCGTTCAACGTACGGATCGAGGAGGCGTTGTTGGTCAGTACCGCCAGGTTCTGGGTACAGCCGTCGGCAACGACGTCCGGCTGGGAGAAGAAGGTGCCGCAGTTGTCGACCACCGTCTGGTCCCACTCCAGCTGGTAGAAACCTTCGGCGGAGAGGTTATCGGTGAGGTTCTGCGACATGTAGAACATGTTCACCGGTACCAGGGCTTCCTTGATCTCGGAGCCCGGACGGCGGAAGGCGGTCACGTCGAACGGGTTGATCACACTGATGCCGTTCTGGATGAAGGTACTTTCACCCCAGTTCACCACCTGCTTGCCCAGGCGCACGGTGCCCGGCATCTCGGCAATGGTGTAGTTGTGGTAGACGAAGGCGTCGAGCAGTTCGGAACCGGAGGCCTTGGCGGCTTCCTTGCGGTTGTCGTCGCTGAGCGGCTTGAA
Organism: Pseudomonas sp. B1-22; assembly: GCF_050474425.1. NCBI lineage: Bacteria > Pseudomonadati > Pseudomonadota > Gammaproteobacteria > Pseudomonadales > Pseudomonadaceae > Pseudomonas > Pseudomonas sp. B1-22. The sequence goes on from NZ_JBCHVH010000002.1 coordinate 973,628, forward strand.
GTCGGTGTTCTCATCCTTCTGCTCGAAGTCGTACCAGTACTTGCCGCGCAGGAAGAGGCCGGTGTCCTGGTATTTCAGTTCGAGGTCGTGGATGCCCTTGAAGATCTTCGAGAAGGTTTCGCCGGCCTTGTAGTTCAGGTGGCCGTCGTCGGAGGTCTGGGACAGGCCCTTGCCGCCGTTGTTGACGCCGATGAGATTCTTGTTCGGATTCTGCGTCGACCAGCTGGCCCCCACGGACAGCGACGAGTCGAACGAGCCTTCGATTTCCCCGATGTTGAAAGTGACGGCGGAAGCGGGGGTCGCCAGCGTAGAAGCCAGGCTGACGGCAAGCGGCAAACGCGCCAGACGCCAGATATGTTGCATGGTTTTCATCGACGCTACTCCATGTGATTTTTGTTATGAGTAGCGGCGACTATATCGACGGCGTTACACACCTTGATCCCTCTAAAGTGTGATTTCTCCTACGAAGGCCCCGACTAGACGGTCGCAAGGGCCGGAAGCACCGTCATCACTGGCCTGCGCCGTGCCAAGCGCTTGCTTGGCACGGACGCTTCACGCACTGACCAACCGGTCGTCACTCAAACCATGGAGAGGAAGGCGCTGCCCGCCTCCTGCCATTGGGCGATGTCTACCCGGATACGCTTCTTGTCGAGCTTGCCGACGCTGGTCTTGGGAACTTCAGTAACAACGGCGATCTGCGAGGGAATCGCCCACTTGTTGATATTCCCCTGCTCGACGAAAGGCTTGAGATGTTCCTTCAATCCCTTGGCGTCCAGCGACTGGCCGTCGCGCAGCACCAGCAGGGCGAACGGACGCTCGCCCCACTGCGGATCGGGTACGCCGACCACGGCAACTTCGCGCACGGCCGGGTGACGGCTGATCAGGTCCTCCAGCTCCAGCGACGACAACCACTCGCCGCCGGTCTTGATCACGTCCTTGATGCGGTCGCGGATGTCGATGAAGCCCATGCCATCGATGGTCGCCACGTCACCGGTGTGCATCCAGCCGCCGGCCCAGAGTTCCTCGCCCTTCTGCGGCTCCTGGAAGTACCCCTGGGTCAGCCAGGGCGCGCGCAGCACCAGCTCGCCCTGGGATTCGCCGTCGGCCGGGAGGAACTGGCCGTGCTCGTCCATGATCGCCGCTTCCACCATCGGCACCGGCACGCCCGCCTTGATCCGGTAGGTGGTGCGTTCGTCCTCGCTGCCGGCGAGCAGTTCCTGGTTGAGATAGCCGCACGAGATCAGCGGGCAGGTCTCGGACATGCCGTAGGCGGCGGTCAGCTGGATGCCGCGGGCCTTGGCGGCGTCGTAGAGCGCGTGGTTCAGCGCGCTGCCGCCGATGATGATCTTCAACCCGCCGAAGTCGTAGTCCTTGGCGCTGGCGGCGTTGAGCATCATCTGCAGGATGGTCGGCACGCAGTGGGAGAAGGTCACCTTCTCCTCGCGGATCAGCTTGCACAGCAGCTCCGGCTCATAGCGGCCCGGATACACCTGCTTCACGCCCAGCATGGTCGCCACGTAAGGCACGCCCCAGGCGTGGACGTGGAACATCGGGGTGATCGGCATGTACACGTCATCGGTGCCCATCAGGCGGATGCTGTCCAGGCTGCCGATGGTCGAGGCCATCGCCAGGGTGTGCAGCACCAGCTGGCGGTGGGTGAAATACACACCCTTGGGGTTGCCGGTGGTACCGGTGGTATAGAAGGTGGTCGCCACCGAGTTCTCGTCGAAATCGGGGAAGGCGTAGCGCGGGCTGGCGGCGGCCAGCAGGGTCTCGTACTCGCCCACGCAGTTGGGCAGCGTGCTGGTCTTGTCGGCGCCATCGGTGAGCAGCAGGGTCTTCTCCACCGTGGTCAGCTGGCCGGCGATGCCCTGGTAGAGCGGCACGAACTCGCTGTTGACCAGCACGAAGCGGTCGTCGGCGTGGTTCATGGTGTAGAGGATCTGGTCGGGCGAGAGGCGGATGTTGATGGTGTGCAACACCGCGCCGATCATCGGGATGGCGAACATGCATTCCAGATAACGATGGCTGTCCCAGTCCATCACCGCCACGGTGTCGCCAGCCTTCACCCCGGCCTCGGTCAGCACGTTGGCCAGCCGCGCCACGCGCTCGTTGAAGGTGGCATAGCTGTAGCGCACGCTGTCGCGATAGACGATCTCCCTGCCCTTTTCATAACGGCTGCCCGACAGCAGCAGGCTCTTGATCAGCAACGGGTACTGGTAGGCATTCTGTGCAGCAGGGATGACACGGGTTTTCAGCATGGCGGGGCACTCTCACGGCTGGATTTCTAGAAGGAATACATCGGGATGATTGCGACTCTAGAGGCCTCCCCCTGTCCGTTCATCAGTCAAAAGAGTGATTTGCCGATGACTCTTTGGCCACATCCGGTCACGCGGTAGAATCCACCCCGCCCGATCGTTCACGATCGGCCCCCTTACCCGGAGCCCGGGTATGGCTTGCTTCCACGCAGTCCTGCCGACGCGCAGCCGGTCATACGCGAGCTCCTACAACAAGAGCGAAGAGGTAGATTCATGTCCGAGATCGTCATCGTCAGCGGCGCCCGTACTCCCATGGGCGGCTTCCAGGGCAGCCTGTCCGGCGTTCCCGCCGTGGAACTGGGCGCCGTCGCCATCCGCGAAGCCATCGCCCGTGCCGGCATCCAGCCCGAGGACGTGCAGGAAGTGATCATGGGCAACGTGCTGCCCGCCGGCCTCAAGCAAGGCCCGGCCCGCCAGGCGGCGCTGAATGCCGGCCTGCCGGCCGCCACCGGCTGCACCACCATCAACAAGCTCTGCGGCTCGGGCATGAAGGCCGTGATGCTGGCCCACGACCTGCTCAAGGCGGGCACCAACAACGTGATGGTCGCTGGCGGCATGGAAAGCATGTCCAACGCGCCCTACGTGATCGAGAAGGCCCGCACCGGCCTGCGCATGGGCCACGGCGAGATCAAGGACCACATGTTCCTCGACGGCCTGGAAGACGCCCGCACCGGTCGCCTGATGGGCTCCTTCGCCCAGGAAACCGCCGACAAGTACGGCGTGACCCGCGAGGAAATGGACGCCTACGCCATCGAATCGCTCAAGCGCGCCCAGGCCGCCATCAAGGACGGTTCGCTAGACTCGGAAATCGTTCCGGTCACCGTGACCACCCGCAAGGGCGAGACCGTGGTGAAGGACGACGAGCAGCCGCTGACCGCCAACCTGGACAAGATTCCGGGCCTGAAGCCTGCGTTCCGCAAGGACGGCACCATCACCGCCGCCAACGCCAGCTCCATCTCCGACGGCGCCTCCGCGCTGGTCCTGATGACCGCTGAAGAAGCCGCGCGCCGTGGCCTGAAACCGCTGGCGAAGATCGTTGCCCACGCCACCCAGAGCCAGGACCCGGCCGAGTTCACCCTCGCTCCGATCGGCGCCATGACCAACCTGTTCAAGAAAGCGGGCTGGAGCAAGGACGACGTGGACCTGTTCGAGATCAACGAAGCCTTCGCCATGGTCACCATGCTCGCCATGCGCGAACACGGCCTGGACCACGCCAAGGTCAACGTCTACGGCGGCGCCTGCGCCCAGGGCCACCCGGTCGGCTCCACCGGTTCGCGGATCATCATCACCCTGATCAACGCCCTGCAGAAGAAAGGCGGCAAGCGCGGCGTGGCCTCGCTGTGCATCGGCGGCGGCGAAGCCACCGCGGTGGCGATCGAGCTGGTCTGATTTTCAATCCGGCATGAGAAAGGGGCGCCTCGGCGCCCCTTTTTCGTTTCAGGCCGTGACCACCTTCGGCGCATGCGGTGCCGTACGTGGGAACACCACCGCCGCGAGGAAGGTAACCGCCCCCAGCACCGCCAGGATCAGGTACAACCCGGTCAATCCCTGGCGCGGCTCGATGTAGCTGATCAGCGGGATCGCCGCTGCGCTGGCGCCGAAGGACACGAAGTAGCGCAGGGCGAACACCCGCGCCTGCCATTGCGGCGCGACGAAATTGGCGACCATCGCATCGTTCACCGTCACCTGGCCGAACACTGCGAACATAAACAGCGCACCGACCACCGCCACCGGCCAGCCCTCGGCATAGGCCAGCGCCACCAGCAACGGGCCCTGGCAGAAGGTCATGATCAGGAACGGCCCCTTGAGGCTGAAGCGGTCCAGCAGACGGCCCATGATCAGCTGCGCCACGGCTCCGAAGGCATAGGCCAGGCTGACCACCACGCCGAGGCTTTCCGGCGAGGCCAGCAGTTCTTCAAGACGCACCTGGAACAGGCGCGGGTAGGTCACGGTGCTGGCGTTGAACACCACGCCGCCGGTGGCCGTCACCAGCGCCAGCACGCCGAATACGCGGCGCATCGACAGCTTCTGTCCGCCCAGGCCGCGCGGTGCCGGATGCGTCACCGCCACCGGCGCCTCGGCGCGCACCTGCCAGGCGAAACCGATGCCGATCAGCACCGCCACGGCGCCCGGCAGGATGAATGCCGCACGCCAACCGAAGTGCGCGGTGAGGAAGCCGGTCAGCAAGGCCGCGAAGGCCACGCCCAGGTTGCCCCACATGCCGTTGATGCCGATCTCGTGGCCACGGTTCTGCGCGTGGGCCACCAGCATCGCCGTGCCCACCGGGTGGTAGATGGCGGCGAACACGCCGATCAGGGTCAGGCCGGCGACCAGCAGCGGCACCGAATTCGACAGCCCGGTGAGAATCGACGCCGCGCCGATGCCGAAGAAGAACAGCTGCATCATGTGCCGGCGGTCCCACTTGTCGCCCAGCCAGCCGGCCGGGATCGAGCAGGCGCCGAAGGCGATGAAGCCGCCCAGGGACAGGCCGATCATCTGCGCGTAGCTCAGGCCGAAGCTCTGCGTCATGCCCAGCACGGCGGCCGGGAAGATCAGCATGAACATGTGGTCGATGATGTGGGCGGCGTTGACGTAGCGGATGATCGTTCGAGGTCGGGACATGGCGTCGGCTCGCGGTTTTGGCGGAAAGAGCGTCCATGCTAGGTTGTCAGGAGAACGCAGACCTGACAGAAAAGTCATAGAACCCGACATGGACCTCGACATTCCCCAGCACTCACGCCTCGCCGCCGTTGGCCTCGACTACGTCGACGGCCACCACGTGGAGCCCCATGACCATCCGCAGGCGCAGCTGCTCTACGCCGCCCGCGGCCTGATGCGCCTGGTTACCCGCCAGGGCGCCTGGGTCATCCCGCCGACCCGCGCGGTGTGGATACCTCCAGGCATTCGGCATGAGATCCACATGTCCGGCGAGGTGCACATGCGCACCCTGTTCATCCGCGGCGACGCCTGCCCGCAGAACCTCAGCGACTGCTGCGTGCTGGCGGTCACGCCATTACTGCGGGAGATGATTCTGCGCTGCATCCGCTGGCAGGCGCGGCCGGACGAGCCGGCGCTGCCGCTGCTGGAGCAGTTGATCCTGCTGGAGATCACCACCCTGGAGCGCCTGCCGCTGGCCCTGCCGCTACCGTCCGACCGCCGCCTGCAGGCGATCTGCAAGGCGCTGCTCAAACACCCGGAGCACCCGCATACCCTGGAGGACTGGGGCCAGCAGGTGGGCGCCAGCTCACGCACCCTGGCCCGGCTGTTCCGCCAGGAGCTGGGCATGAGCTACCCGGAGTGGCGCCAGCAGCTGCGTCTGACCGAAGCGCTGCCGCGCCTGCTGGCCGGCGAGAGCGTGCAGAGCGTCGCCGCCGCGCTGGGCTACACCAGTGGGCGGGCGTTCAGTGCGATGTTCAGACGATTGCTGGGGGAGAATCCGCGGGAGTACCTGCAGGCGTTGGCGCAGTTGGCGGAGATCAAGGTCTGAGCCCGGCCAAATCGCCCTGCATCCAGTCCGTAGGGCGCATAACCCGGAACGGGTTATCCGCCGCATTGGCGGATAACGCCAGAGGCGTTATCCGCCCTACACCCGGCGCCAATGCGCTCCGAACCCGGCGTGGGCACCTGCTCCCTGTAGGAGCGCCCCATGGGCGCGATCGCGGGCATGGCCCGCTCCTACGGATTGAGTCCTGCGCGGCTCTCGTAGGAGCGGATCTTATCCGCGAATCGGGCCGGCACCTCCGGCCTTCGCCGACAACGACGAAAGTGTCACCCCACGCGCTCAGCGCAATTCGGTAAACGCCAGCTTGATCCCCAGACCCACCAGCACCACGCCCATCACCCGGTCGAACCAGTGGCCCATGCGGGCGAAGCCGGCGCGCACGCGCTGCTGGCTGAATAACAGCGCCACCAGGCAGAACCACACGGCCGTCGCACAGGCCAGGTAGACGCCATAGCCGGCCTGCACCAGCAGCGGCGTATGCGGGTTGATCACCACGGTGAACAGCGAGAGGAAGAACAGCGTGGCCTTCGGATTCAGGCCATTGGTGACGAAGCCGGCGACATAGGCCCCGCGTGCGGTGCGTGCCACCGGCGCGGCGATGCTTTCGGCCGCCGCAGGATCAGCCGGGCGCGCGCGCAGCGCCTTGAAGCCGATGTACAGCAGGTAGGCCGCCGCCAGCCACTTCAGCGCGTTGAACAGCACGATGGACTGCGACACGATCAGGCCGATGCCCAGCAGCGAATAGGTGACGTGCAGGAAAATCGCACTGCCCACCCCCAGCGCCGTCCAGGTGCCGGCGCGGCGCCCGTGGGTCACGCTCTCGCGCACCACCACGGCGAAGTCCGGACCGGGGCTGGCCACCGCCAGCAGGTGGATGAATGCCACGGTGAGAAATTCCGTCCAGTACATCGCGCCTCCGCAGAACGTTCGGAAAACAGTTAGGCTGACTACCTTAGAGCCTGTTTAGGATCTCGCGAGCTAGAGTAGAGCAAGGAAAAAACAGGCGAGGAAGCGGAGTTTACGCGCTGTAAATGAGCATTGCTCGCTTCGCTCGCCCCTTCGGGGCCGCACTGAAGTGCGTTAGCCGCAAGCGGCTTCCGAGCCTGTTTTTAACGCAGCTATACCGACGCGCAGCAGATCGTAAACAGGCTCTTACGTCACACCGAATCACTGCAAAGGTACAGCTACCCGTGAACAGCACTCGCGCCGTCTTCCTCGACCACGCCTCCCTCGACCTCGGTGACCTCGACCTCGCGCCGCTGCGCGCGCCGTTCGGCGAACTGGTCCTGCACGGGCGCAGCGACGCGGAACAGGTGGCCGAGCGGCTCGCAGGCGCGCAGGTGGCGATCAGCAACAAGGTGCGTATCGGCGCGGAAGTCTTCGAGCAGTGCCCGGACCTCAAGCTGATCCTGGTCGCCGCCACCGGCACCAACAACATCGATCTCGCCGCCGCGCGCCAGCACGGCGTGACCGTCTGCAATTGCCAGGGCTACGGCACCCCGTCCGTGGCCCAGCACACCCTGATGCTGCTGCTCGCCCTGGCCACCCGCCTGTCCGACTACCAGGCCGCCGTCCGCGCCGGACGCTGGCAACAGGCACCGCAGTTCTGCCTGCTGGACTTCCCCATCGTCGAACTGGAGGGCAAGACCCTCGGCCTGCTCGGCCACGGCGAGCTGGGCGGCGCGGTGGCGAAGCTGGCCGAAGCCTTTGGCATGCGCGTGCTGCTCGGCGCCCTGCCCGGCCGCCCGCCGCGCGCCGACCGCCTGGCGCTGGACGAGCTGCTGCCGCAGGTCGACGCCCTCACCCTGCACTGCCCGCTGACCGACGCCACGCGCAACCTGATCGGCCAGCGCGAACTGAACCTGATGAAACCCGGCGCCTTCCTGATCAACACCGCCCGTGGCGGCCTGGTGGACGAGCAGGCGCTGGCTGACACCCTGCGCCGCGGCCATCTGGGCGGCGCTGCCTTCGATGTGCTCAGTGTCGAGCCGCCGAAAGATGGCAACCCGCTGCTGGCTGCCGATCTGCCGCGCTTCATCCTCACCCCGCACAGCGCCTGGGGCAGCCGCGAGGCCCGGCAGCGCATCGTCGGCCAGCTCAGCGAGAACGCCGCCGGCTTCTTGGCCGGCGAGCCGCGCCGGGTGGTGGCGCCATGAGCCTGCACCTGGTCTGCGGCGACGGCGCCGCCGATGCCCTGCGCCGGGCAGTGGAAGCCGGCGTACTGGTGGAGAAGAGAATCCGCGTGATGCCGGACGATCTGGCCGTCGGTCCGCTGAGCGATGTGGATAACCCACCCTGCCAGCAACGCGCCGCGTTCTGGCATGAGCTGGGCGGCGAAGTGCTGCGCGAGCGCGAGATCGCCATCGAGCTGGCCACCGACGCGAACTGGCTGCGCAACCCGGACGTCAGCATCGTCACCCTCTGGCACGGCGACAGCGCCAGCGAGCAACTGCTGCTGCGCCGCATCTGCGCGCTGCTGCCCGCGCAGGTCACCCTGCGCAGCGTCGGTGCCGGCAGTGGCCAGTGCCGCTGCGACGACCGCCATGCCATCGCCATGCTCAAACCCGACGAACTGGCCAACGCCCTGGCCGCCAGCCATGAAGTGGATGCCACCGAACGCCAATGCCTGGGCGAGGACTGGCAACGCGCCCTTGCCGCCAACGCCGAGCTGCGCCTGTGGCTGGACGGCGAATTGAGCGGCACCGACTACGCGCACATCGACCGCATCCTGCTGGACAGCGCCAGCGAATCCTGGCGCCCGGTGCAATCGGTGATCGGCCCGACCATGGCTTATGTCGAGGGCCTGTTCGTCAGCGACCTGCTGGCCGCCTGGCGCCTGCGCGAACTGGTCGCGGCGGGGCACCTTGCGCTGCGTGGCGAGGACTTCTGGAAGAACGGCGAGGTGCGGCTCGCCTAGGCCCGGCCAACGCAGCCCTGTTAAACTTCCGCCCTTTTTTCGAGGAGGCCGCATGTCCAACGCCCCCACCAGTGAAGTGCTGCTGCGCCAGATCGAGCGCTTCCAGGGCCGCGTCCTGCTCGCCGGCCTGCCCGCCGACGCCCTGCTTGGCGACCTGCCGCAGGCCCGGGGCTGGAGCTGGAACGCCGGAGAGGCCAGCCAGCTCGAAGCCCGCTATTCGGGCCGCTGCCACTTCGGCGCGACAGCCCCGGAAGGCACCTTCGATGCCGCCGTGCTGTTCCTGCCCAAGTCCCGCGAACTCACTGATTACCTGCTGGCCGCGCTGGCGAGTTGCGTGCCGCACGCTGAGCTGTACCTGGTCGGCGAGAAGCGCGCCGGCGTCGAACGCGCCAGCAAGCAGCTCGGCGAATTCGGCCGCGCCAGCAAGCTGGACAGCGCGCGCCACTGCCAGCTATGGCATGCGCACATCGACGGCGCTCCGGCCGCGCCCGACCTGCACGCCCTGGCGCAACGCTATGAACTGCCGCTGGCCGATGGCCCGCTGCAGGTGGTCACCCTGCCCGGCGTGTTCAGCCACGGCCGTCTGGATCGCGGCAGTGCGCTGTTGCTGGAGCAACTGGACGGCCTGCCGAGCGGCCACGTGCTGGACTTCGGCTGCGGTGCCGGGGTGCTCGGCGCCACGCTCAAACGACGTTATCCACAGAGCCGCCTGACCCTGCTGGACGTGGACGCCTTCGCCATCGAAAGCAGCCGCCTGACCCTGGCCGCCAACCATCTGGAAGGCGAGGTCATCGCCGGCGACGGCATCGACGCCGCGCCCACCGGGCTCGCCGCCATCGTCAGCAATCCGCCCTTCCACCAGGGCGTGCACACCAGCTATGCCGCCACCGAACACCTGCTGCGCCAGTCCGCCCGCCATCTGGCGTCCGGCGGCGAGTTGCGCCTGGTGGCCAACAGTTTCCTGAAGTACCCGCCGCTGATCGAGCAGCACCTCGGCCCCTGCCAGACCCTGGCCGAGGCCGACGGCTTCCGCATCTACAGTGCCCGGCGGCGCTGACCCAAGGCCCGCACTACACTGCAGCGAGCCATGGACCGGCGCGCCGCTGCACGCCCAGACTGATCGAGGACACCCGTGAATCGCAGAATCAACGACGATGTCGAGCTGACATTCGCCATGGGGCCGAAAGAGAAGCCGCATCACCTCAAGCGCTCTCTCAAGCCCCGCCACCTGAACATGATCGCCATTGGCGGCTCCATCGGCACCGGCCTGTTCGTCGCCTCCGGCAGCACCATCGCCACCGCCGGCCCCGGCGGTGCGCTGATGGCCTACGCGCTGATCGGCCTGATGGTGTTCTTCCTGATGACCAGCCTCGGCGAGTTGGCGGCCTACATTCCCGACTCCGGTTCTTTCTGCACCTATGGCAGCCGCTTCATCGACGATGGCTTCGGTTTCGCCATGGGCTGGAACTACTGGTACAACTGGGCGGTGACCATCGCTGCGGAGTTGGTAGCGGCTCAGCTGGTGATGAAGTTCTGGTTCCCCGACGTGCCCGGTATCTACTGGAGCGTGGTGTTCCTGGGCATCATGTTCATGCTCAACTATTTCTCGGTGAAGGGCTTCGGCGAGAGCGAGTTCTGGTTCGCGCTGATCAAGGTGGTCGCCGTCGTGGTGTTCATCGCCATCGGCCTGGCCAGCATCATCGGCATCATGCACGGCGTCGACAGTCCCGGCTTCAGCAACTTCACCACCGGTGACGCGCCCTTCGTCGGCGGCCTGCAGGCGATGATCGGGGTGGCGATGATCGCCGGCTTCTCCTTCCAGGGCACCGAGCTGATCGGTGTTGCCGCGGGCGAATCGGAAAACCCGCAGAAGTCCATTCCCATCGCCATCCGCCAGGTGTTCTGGCGAATCCTGATGTTCTACATCCTGTCGATCTTCGTCATCGGCATGCTGATTCCCTACACCGATCCGAACCTGCTCAAGACCGACAGCACCGACATCAGCACCTCGCCCTTCACCCTGCTGTTCGAGCGTGCGGGCCTGGCTGCCGCAGCCGGCGTGATGAACGCGGTGATCCTCTCGGCTATCCTCTCGGCCGGCAACTCCGGCATGTACGCCTCGACCCGGATGCTCTACACCATGGCCCTGCACGGCAAGGCGCCGCGGCTGTTCAGCCAGGTGTCCGTCAGCGGGGTGCCGCGCTACGCGCTGCTGGCCACCACCTTCGTCGGCGCGCTGTGCTTCCTCACCAGCTTCATCGGCGACAAGACCGTCTACACCTGGCTGCTCAACGCCTCGGGCATGTGCGGCTTCATCGTCTGGCTCGGCATCGCGGTGTCGCACTACCGCTTCCGCAAGGCCTTCGTCCTGCAGGGCGGCGACCTGCGCAGCCTGCCCTACCGCGCCAAGTGGTTCCCCTTCGGCCCACTGTTCGCCTTCACCCTCTGCCTGGTCATCACCCTGGGGCAGAACTACCAGGCCTTCGTCGGCGAGCACGTGGACTGGGCCGGGCTGGTCGCCACCTACATCACCATCCCCTTGTTCCTCTCGATCTGGCTGGGCTACCGCTTCAAGAACGGCACCCGCTTCATCCGCTACGAGGACATGGACGTTCGCTCCCACCGCGAATGATCCGACCTGCAGGCTTGCCCAAGTCCTGCGACTTGGGCAGAATGCGCCCCGTCCTAGGGGAGTAGTCTCCCGCGAGCTCCCAGCTCGCCCGGTACGCGTCAACACACTTGGTCCGCAGACCATGGCGCGTGCGACCCGCCTGCAACGCTCAGGCCCGGGTTTGACAAGACCTATGACACGAGCAACCTGACCCGGGGCGGGCAGGTGGCGCGTGTCATGGTGCTTAGTCGACCCGCCCCCTTAGGAAGCCTGATGGAATCCCTCTTCGTCCCAACCCTGATCGTTGCCCTGGCCGAAATCGGCGACAAGACGCAACTGCTCGCGCTCGTCCTCGCCGCGCGTTTCCGCAAACCCTGGCCGATCATCGCCGGGATCATCGCCGCCACCCTGGCCAACCACTTCGCCGCCGGCGCCGTGGGCAGTTGGGTCGCCAGCTTCTTCTCGGCAACCACCCTGAGCTGGGTGCTGGCCGCGTGCTTCCTGGCCGTCGCCGCCTGGACCCTGATTCCCGACAAGCTGGATGACGACGAAGAAGGCGCGCTGAAGAAGTTCGGCCCGTTCCTCACCACCCTGATCGCTTTCTTCCTCGCCGAGATGGGCGACAAGACCCAGGTCGCCACCGTGATGCTGGCCGCGCAGTACCCGCACTTCTGGCTGGTGGTGCTGGGCACCACGCTGGGCATGCTGATCGCCAACGTGCCCGTGGTGCTGGCCGGCAACTTCGCCGCCGACCGTCTGCCGCTGAACCTGATCCGCCGCCTGGCCGCCGCCGCCTTCGCCGTCCTCGGCCTGGCCGCCGTCTGGCATGCGCTGCAACTGGGCGGGGTGCTCTGACCTGAGCACGGAGGAGCCTGGCGCGCCGGCCAATGCCTGTGTTTCACGATCGATACACAGTGGCGTGCCATTCTCCCCGTATTTCAGGAATCACAGGACACACCATGGCTGAGAAGGATCTCAAGAGGCTCGCCCGCCAGCACATCGACCTTGTCTGGAACAAGGGACATCTGGCGCTGGCCGAGCAGCTGCACAGCCCGGACTTCCTCTACAAGAGCGCCTTCACCGCGCAACCGCTGAACAACGCCGGCTACCGCCGGCTGGTGGAAGGGATCCGCTCGGCCATGCCGGACCTGGAAGTGGTGGTGGAAGAGTGCATCCGCGAAGGCAACAAGGTGTTCACCTGGAGCACCCTGCTGGGCAGCATCTCCCGCCCCGCCTTCGGCTACCCGGCCAGCGAGAAGATCCTCAGCCTGTCGGCCATGGGCTTCTGGGTGTTCAGCAGCACCGGGGAAATCCTCGAACTGTGTACCATGTTCGACATGGAGAGCTTCCGCGCGCAGATGGGGCTGCAGAACCGGCCCTTTGCCGAGAAGGCGCTGCCCTGAGATGAAAAAGCCCGGCAATGCCGGGCTTTTTCCTTTGAGCTTTTCGTAGGAGCGAGCTTGCTCGCGAACAGAGGCCGCTCGGCGCCGTGCGGTTCGCGAGCAAGCTCGCTCCTACAGGGCGTTACAAATAGTCGTTGGCGTGGAACCAGGCAATCGCCCGCTCCAGCGTATCCTCCAGCGGCACATGGGACTCGAAGCGCAGCTCCTCGCGCGCCTTGCGCCCGTCGAGGAACTGTCCGCCGGCCATCACCTCGATCGCCGTATCGTCCAGCAGCGGCACCTTCCCGGTCAGCCGGTAGCGCCAGCGTCCCAGGGTCGCCAGGGCCCGCGCACGGTGCAGCGGCATCGGCGTCGGCGCCGGCTTGCCGAGCAGGCGGGCAATGGTGGCGGTCAGCTCGCCCATCTCGATGTTGTGCCCGGTGAGCAGATAGCGCTCGCCGACCCGGCCGCGCTCCAGCGCCAGCAGCAGGCCACGACCGGCCTCGGCGGCGTCGATGACGTTGCGCCGGCCGGGCACGTAGTGAAGCATCTCGTCATGGCCGATGGCAGTGATCAGGCGGCCGGTGGTCGGGCCGATATCCAGCTCGCCCAGCGCCATGCCGGGAATCCCGATCACCACCGGCAAGCCGCCGCGCGCCTGTTCGCGGGCCTGCTCGTCGAGCGCCCACTTGCACATGACATAGGCGCTCTTGCCGGTAGGCAGGCCCTCGTAGAACAGCCCCTCATGCCCCGGCAGCCCCTGCGGGTGCAACGGCATAGCGAAGGCCGAGCCGACGTAGAGGATGCGCGGCACCCTGGCCTGCAGGCAGGCGGCGTAGAAATGGTTGGTCAGGTCCAGGGCGCTGGCCACTTCTTCCTGCCAGCGTCGCGGTCGCACCGGGTAGTAGCCGGCGCTGAAGATCACCGCGTCCAGCCCGCTCAGCGCGCGGGCCATGCCCTGGTGGTCGAAGAGTTCGGCCACCCGGCACTCCGGCTCGAGGTAGGCCAGGCGCTGGATCTGCGATGACGGTCGGTGGATCAGCACCAACTGGTGTCCCGCGGCCTTGATGGCGCGGGCGGCGTGATGGCCCAGGAGCCCTGTGGCTCCGAGTACAGCAATTTTCACGGGCGCTCCCTGTTCACGTTGCACAGCGGCGCTACCACGCGCCGCTCCTGGCAGGCCATCAGCGAGCCTTGGCTTGCTCGTACAGCGGCATCACCTTCGGAATGGCTGCCTTCAGGTTCGCCATCCGGGTGCTGTCGGCCGGGTGGGTGCTGAGGATTTCCGGCGGCGCCTCGCCACCGGCCGCCTGCCCCATCTTCTGCCACAAGGTCATCGCGGCGTTGGGGTTGTAGCCGGCGCGGGCCGCCAATTCCAGGCCGATCAGGTCGGCCTCGTTCTCGTTCTGCCGGCTGTTGGGCAGGGTCATGCTGTATTCGACCACCTGGTGCGCCAGGTCGACGCTGCCCTGGCCCAGACCCAGCAGGGCGCCACCGAGACCCAGGCCCATCTGCTCGGCGTAGGCGCGGGACATGGCTTCACGGCCGTGCTCGCGCAGGGCGTGGGCGATCTCGTGGCCCATCACCGCAGCGAGTTCGTCGTCGGTCAGATGGAGCTTATCGATCAACCCGGTGTAGACGATGATCTTGCCGCCGGGGCCGCAGTTGGCGTTGAGCTCATCGCTCTTGATCACGTTGACTTCCCACTTCCAGGACGGTGCGTCCGGACGGAAGGCGCCGGTCTGCGGAATCAACCGGCTGGCGATGGCCTTCACCCGCTTGGCATCGCTGCTGCTGGCGTCCAGCTTGCCCGCCTTGGAGGCCTCGCCAAGGGTCTGCTGGTAGGACTGGGCGTACATCTGATCGACCTGCGCGCTGGACAGCATGCTGAACATGGTCTGCTGGCGGTTGACGCCGACGACGCCCCCGCTGGTGGTGTTCACCTGCTGGCAGGCGGTCAACAGCAGGGCTGCGGCCAGGCCGGCGACACGGAAAAGACGGGGCATATGCTCTCCTGAAACTGTGCAATCACCCAAAGACAGCGCGCATGGTAGGCCGCGCCCCGATGGCCGGCAACTACCCCGCAACAGGCGGCATACAACGGCGTTACAACCCATTACAAGCAGTGCCTAATGAAACCGACCGGTCGTGCCGATAACCAGGCACACGCAGGCTCTGGGACATCGGGTACCCGTATGAAATTCAAGTCGATCCAGTTTTCCGTGGTGGCGCTGGCAGGGGCCAGCGTCTTGGCGGTGGTCGCGGCATTGGTGCTGTATGCACTGTTCGCGGGTTCCAGGACCCAGGCGTTGGTGCAGGAGCGCACCCAGGCCCTGCTCGAACAGGTGATCAACGAACGCCTGGTGGCCATGGCCCGTGGCCAGGTCAGCCAGATCCAGCGCGAGCTGGAGTATCCCCTCACCGTCGCGCGCGACCTGGCCAACACCAACGCCCTGCTCGACGAGACCGACGCCAACGGCCAGCCGTTGCTGGGCATCGGCCGTGCCGGCATGTCCAACCTGTTGCGCCAGACCGTGGCGCAGAACCCCAAGCTGCTCGACGCCTTCGCCGGCTGGGAACCCAACGCCTTTGCCGGCAACGACAGCCAGTACGCCGGCCTGCCGGGCTACGACGCCAGCGGCCGCTTCATGCCCTGGTGGTACCGTAAGGACGGCGGCCTGACCGTGGAAGCCATGGGCGACACCCTGGAAAGCCAGAAGATGCAGCCCACCGGCGTGCGCGAAGGCGAGTACTACCTGTGCCCGAAAGAGAAGCACCAGCCCTGCATCGTCGACCCGGCGCCCTACGAGATGGCCGGCAAGATGGTGCTGATGTCCTCGTTCAACGCACCGATCATGGTCAAGGGGCAATTCAAGGGCAGTGTCGGCGTGGACCTCTCGCTGGACTTCATCCAGGACCTGCTCAAGGCCGCTGACAGCCAGCTCTACAAGGGCGCCGGCGAGATGGCGCTGATCTCCACCAACGGCCGCCTGGTCGCCTACACCAAGGACCCGGCCAAGCTCGGCGAGCCGGCCAGCAGCGTGCTGGACGCCAATGAAGTGGCCAACCTGGGCAAGCTCACCCTCGACCAGCCGCTGACCTCCGTAGACCAGGAACACGGCCACATCGAACTGTTCCTGCCCTTCACCATCGCCGATTCCGGCGCGCGCTGGACCCTGATGCTGCAGCTGCCGCAGGAAGCCGTACTGGGCGACCTGAAGCTGTTGCAGAGCGACCTGAAATCCCAGCGCGACGGCGACACTCTCGGCATGACCCTGGTGGGCCTGCTGATCGCCGCCATCGGCCTGGCAGTGATCTGGCTGGTCGGCCACGGCATCGCCCGCCCGCTGCGCCAGCTGGTCGGCATGCTCGACGACATCGCCCAGGGCGAAGGCGACCTCACTCGTCGCCTGTCCAGCGACCGCGCCGACGAACTGGGCTCCATCGCCAAGGGCTTCAATACCTTCCTCGGCAAGCTGCAGGGCATGATCGGCCAGGTGGTGACCTCGGTGCAGCGCGTCAGCGATTCCTCCGAACACACCGCCGACATCGCCATCCGCACCAACCAGGGCGTGCAGCAGCAGTTGGCGGAAATCGAGCTGGTGGCCACCGCCGTCCACGAGATGACCGCCACCGCCCAGGACGTGGCACGCAATGCCACCCACGCGGCGGAAGCGGCCAACCACGCCGACCAGGCCGCGCACCACGGCAAGCGCATCGTCGAGAGCAGCTCGGCGGCGATCCAGGCACTGGCCAATGAGATCGGCCGCGCAGTGGGCGTGGTCCAGACACTGGCCCGCGACAGCGAGAACATCAACGCGATCCTGGTGGCCATCCGCGGCATTGCCGAGCAGACCAACCTGCTGGCGCTCAACGCCGCCATCGAAGCGGCCCGCGCCGGCGAGCAGGGACGCGGCTTCGCGGTGGTCGCCGACGAGGTGCGCAACCTGGCGCAGAAGACCCAGCAGGCCACCGAGGAAATCCAGTCGATGATCCAGCAGCTGCAGCACGGCACCCGCGAAGTGGTGCAGGTGATGCAGCAGAGCCAGGAGAAGACCGACGACAGCGTGCGCCATGCCAGCGAAGCGGCCCAGGCGCTGGAGTCGATCACCCAGGCGGTGTCGGTGATCAACGACATGAACACCCAGATCGCCAGCGCCGCCGAGGAGCAGAGCGCGGTGGCCGAGGACATCAACCGCAACGTCACCAACATCGGCATGGTCGCCAACCAGGTGGCCGGCGGCGCCGACGAAGCCTCCCAGGCCAGCGCCGAGCTGACCAAGCTGGCCGAGCAGCAGCGGCGGTTGGTGAATCAGTTCAAGGTGTGAAGCGACTGGCGTAGGGCGTACAACCGTTCGCGGTTGTACGCCGTTTCACCGTGATTATCGTCGGCGCCATGGCCAAACTCGGCGCGCCCTGAAACCAAGGCTAAACGGCGTATAACGTCGAACGTTATACGCCCTACATGTCGTCCAGCATCAAGCCGGCGTCAGGCACTCCGGCCCATTGCACGCGGGATCGTTGACGAAGTGCGCCAGCACCTGCTCGCGCAACTTCGCCAGGGGCAATTGCAGCAACTCCAGCAAGCGCGCCCGGTCCGTCTCGTTCGACAGCCACTGCGCCTGCTCCGCCTCATCGAGGATCAGCGGCCGGCGCATGTCCCCGGCTGCCTGGGTGACCATCGCCACGCTGTAGTAGACATGGCCCTCCACCGGATAGGCCTCCCACACTGCAGCGAAACAGATCAACCCGCCCCCGGATATCCAGTGCGGCCGCTTGCGCACGCCGCGCCACTCGTAGAAACCGTTGGCCGGCAGCAGGCAGCGGCGCTGGACGAAGGCGTCGCGGAACATCGGCTGCTCGGCAATAGTTTCGGCGCGGGCATGGGCCGGGGTGCGCGACAGGTCCTTCAACCAGGCCGGCGTCAGGCCCCAGCGCGCCAGGTCGGCGCAGCGCGCACCGCCCTCTTCGCGCAGCATCAGCACGCGGGCGCCGGGGGCGAGGTTCCACTGCGGCTGCAGGTCCGCGGGAAACCCGGCGCTCTGGGCAAGTTCACGGTTCCAGCGGAACAGGGCATAGCGGCTGGTCATGGGCAGTCGTTCAGGGCGCGGGAAGGATCAATCAGCACAGCAGGACGCCAGGGCCAGCCTCGTTGTCATCGGCAGGCCCCGGAAGGGGTTGCGCGGCATTGTACGCGGCGATCAGCGCCCGCGCCCGTTCGGCATGCTCATCCTCGACCCACAGGTGCAGCAGGCCCATGCCCGGCAGCTCGCCAATGCCGCCCAGCAGGTGGCGCCCGCCCAGGTGCGACGAAATGCCCTCATTGGCCAGCATTCCACCCAACAGTTCGGCTTCGATCAGGTCGGCGGGTTCGTAGATTCGCTGCATCAGTCGTCCTCGCGCTGGACTTCCAGGGACCACTCCACACCGTCGGTGTACAGCTGGAACAGGATCGGCCGGCAACACACCGGACAATCTTCATAGTAGCGCTGGTCGCCACCGGAAAGGTCAAGCACGGCCTCCGCCGGCTCGCCGCAATAGGGGCAGGTATAGGCCTGACTTTCGAGCATCGCTGGTTCCCCTGTGACTTCCGTTTATAATCGCGCGGTCTTTCAGGCTGCCCGGTTCGACCGTTCGGTCCCCAGGCAACCCTCCGAGCTGTCTACTTCGCGGCTTGGCCCGTGATACCCACAAAAAATTCATAGAGAGCATGATGGGCGAGTTCGAAGCCATCCGACCGTATAACGACGCCGAAGTCCCGGCCGTCCTGCAACGCCTGCTGAGCGATGACGCCTTCCTCGGCGCGCTGGCGCGTTACCGCTTCCCCCGTCTGTCCGGTCCGCTCGGCTGGCTGCTCAGACCTCTTATAGCTCATCGCCTGGCCCGTGAAGTCACCGGCATCCGCACCGTCATCGCGCTGCAGGACAAGATCGAGCCCTACGTCGACCGCACCATCGAGCACGCCACCGACGGGGTCACCTACTCCGGCGTCGAGCGCCTGAAGCCCGGCTGCGCGTACCTGTTCATCGCCAACCACCGCGACATCGTGATGGACCCGGCCTTCTGCAACTACGCGATCTATCACGCCAAGCTGCCGACGCCGCGCATCGCCATCGGCGACAACCTGCTGCAGAAGCCGTTCGTCAGCGACCTGATGCGCCTGAACAAGAGCTTCATCGTGCACCGCTCGATCACCGGCCGGCGCGAAAAGCTGGCGGCGTACCAGAAGCTCTCGGCCTACATCAATCACTCGATCCGCGAGGATGGCCAGTCGATCTGGATCGCCCAGGCCGAAGGCCGCGCCAAGGACGGAGATGACCGTACCGATTCGGCGATCCTCAAGATGTTCCACATGAGCCGCAAGGACGAGCCGTTCGCCGAGGTGATCCGCGAGCTGCACCTGATTCCGGTGTCGATCAGCTACGAATACGACCCCTGCGACGCCGCCAAGGCCCGCGAGCTATACACCCGCGCCACCACCGGCGGATACACGAAAGCACCGGGCGAGGACGACCGCAGCATCGTGCAGGGCATCACCGGCTACAAGGGCCGGGTGCACATCAACTTCGGCGAGCAGATCACCGGGGAGTTCAGCGACACCAAGCAGCTTGCCGCCGAATTGGACCGGCAGATCCTCGGCAACTATCGGCTGTTTCCGGTGCACTACCTGGCCTACGAGGCCTCCGCGCTGCGCGATCCGGCGCTGCAGGTGCCCACCGCCGCCAGCCTGTTCAAGGACGAGGAGCTGCGCCGCGCGCGCACCGAATGGGAGCGCCGCCTGGCGGAATGCCCCGCCGAGCAGCGCGCGCATCTGATCCTGCAATATGCCAACCCGGTACTGAACCAGTACCGCTTGAAGCAGGCATGAAAAAAGGCGCCCTCGGGCGCCTTTTTCAATGGTGGCTGATCACAGCCGCGTGCTGTACCAGCTGACCGCCAGCGCCAACGCCATGCAGGCGAAGCCGAAGCGGTAGAAGAAGCGGTTCAGGCGCAACGTCGGCTGGAAGCTGTCCAGCGGTATCGGCTGCACTTCGCTTTCGGAAGCCAGACGCGCCAGGGCCAGGCGCTCGCGCCGACGGGTCGCCAGCAACAGCCAGGCGCCGGCCAGGGCGAAGAACAGGGCCAGGTCGTTCACGATTCGACCGGGATGGGCCTGGAGCAGATTCCAGAGCGCCTGCAGCGACATCACAACCTCCGCTTGGGGACTACACACCAGTTATCGCGAAGGAAAGCCGGGGGTGAGCCTACTGATGAACGGGCATCGCCCGTCATGGATGAGAAACAATCGTCGCGCATTTTATCCGCAGGCCAGTCATCACAGCCAGCGCGTAACGCTTAATTACGACGAGCGTAAGAATTATCGAGAAATGGTCTAAGACCGCCCTCGCGCCTTGGCACGCGATTGGCTTCTACGGTTTTACCGACCCGGTCCTTCGCTAGGAGATTCGTCATGCTCGACATCGTTCCTCACGAAAACACCTACCTGATCGAACACCTGGAAGAAATCGAGGCAGTCGTCATCGAACTGTCGTTCAACGTGCAGGATGACCACTGGATGGTCTACACCCAGGCCTGTGGCCACGAACACCTGGACCTGCCGGAACAGCACGAGCGCGCGCCGTTCTGCGACGTCGACCCGTACCGCCAGGCAGCCTGATCGCACAGCGTTCAGCCGCCCATGAAAAAGCCCGGCATTGGCCGGGCTTTTTCATTTCCGCGCAGAGCTTGCAGCGATCAGCGCTGATTCAGCGTCTGGCCGATGCTCGGGTCGCGGAACACACGGTTCAGGGCATCGCTGAGCACGTCGCTCACCAGCTTGCTGTTGGTCTGCTCGTTGGGCGCCATGCCGAAGCGCTGGTTCAGCGCTGCGCCGTAACGGCCACTGTAGTGCCGCGCGCTGCTCTGCACGTCGACACGGAAGGTGGCGCCGATGTCGGCCTCGGTGACATACACGCCTTCCTTGGGCGACTGGTACTTCAGCTCAGTCAGGGTCAGGGTCAGCTGCGGTGCGTTGTAGGCGTTGGGCGAGGGCGTGAAGCCCAGCAGGCGCACGGCGGTCTCGGCCTGCAGTTGCAGCTTGGGAATCAGGTCCTGGCTGCGCACGGTGAGCTGGCTGGTTTCGGAATACAGGCCGCCACGGGTACCCAGCGCGGTGCTGGGACGACCGTCGACGACCTTGACCACCACCGGCTGGCCCTGGCCAACGGCAGCGACGGGGCCCTTGAACACCGGGTCCGGGTTGAGTTGTTGCGGGCTGAGTGCACAGCCGGTCAGGGTCAGGCTGGCAGCAGCGATAAAGCTGAGCAACAAGCGTTGCAGCATGCTCATCTCTCCATGGGTTGGCGATGGGCCGGCAGTATACCGGCCGTCAGCGCGAGCAGATAGCGCCTGGCCATTGGACGCGGAACCCGTTCTCAGGGTTCCCGACGGGCGCGGCCACATGCCGTATTGACCCGCCTTGAGGCGAGGCGCACCAAGGCGGGGCGAAAAATGCAAATCAAGGGGTAAACCCTAGGAAAAAAGTCTAAGGTGCAGGGCTTTTTTTCTGTTTCGCCGTTATAATCGCCCCCCGATTATAAGGACGCCTCCAGATCGGGCCCCGCACGATGCCGACACACCGTGTCTCGCCTCTGCCACCCCTCAAAGAGAGTCGCCACTCGCCTCGGTCACTGGCCGTCGCGCTTAACGTTCGTTGCGCAGAACGCTTGGCAAGGATGCAGCCGCCCGCTCCGTACGGAGACCGGACCGGCCCGCAACGACGATCCCCTTTGAGTTTCACGCCTCCAAAAGAGCGTGATTTGAAGGTTTTTCACTACTTCACGAGAGTGTGGCGAGCAATGAAGAGTTTTGCGTCGGTAGCAGCACCATTAACGTCTGTCCCCGCAGCACTGAATCGCTTTTTCGGCACCGGAAGCCGCGCATAAGCGCCCACCCGATGCACTTGCGGATGCCCTGATCGTCCGCCGTGGATTGCCGAGCGAAGGTGCACCTTTCCCCTCCTCCAATCCCGGCTCCCGGCATTCGCGGATGGTCGCACGCGACCTGAGAAGAATTCGGACTGGCGGCTGAAAAGCCCCCGTCACAACTGGCTGCTGATAGTTTTTTGGAGACGCGTTAATGGCGCAGAACGATTACGAATCGATGGACGTGTTGCTGGTAGGCGCCGGCATCATGAGCGCAACCCTGGCTGTCCTGCTCAAGGAAGTCGATCCTAGCGTGAAGCTCGAGATCGTCGAACTGCAGGAATCCGGGGCCATCGAGAGTTCCAACCCGTGGAACAACGCCGGTACCGGCCACGCCGGCCTCTGCGAGCTGAACTACACCCCGCAGGCCGCCGACGGCTCGATCGACATCAAGAAGGCGGTGAACATCAACGCCCAGTTCGAGGTGTCCAAGCAGTTCTGGGCCTACCTCGCCGGGAAGGATGCCTTCGGTTCGCCGCGCAACTTCATCAACCCCGTTCCGCACATGAGCTTCGTGCGTGGCAAGGACATTCCGTTCCTGAAGAAGCGTTTCGAGCTGCTCAGCCAGCACCACGCCTTCACCTCGATGGAATACACCGAGGACCGCGCGAAGATCGCCGAGTGGGCCCCGCTGACTATTCCCGGCCGCCCGGCCGACGAGCAGGTTGCGATGACCCGCGTGGAAAGCGGCACCGACGTCAACTTCGGCGCCCTGACCAACCAGCTGCTGGGCTACCTCACCAGCCGCGAAGGCAGCGAAGTCAGCTACTTCCAGCGGGTCGTGGGCCTGGAGCGCAACGGCGACGGCTGGCTGGTGGACATCAAGAACACCCAGTCCGGCGAGTCCCGCAAGGTCAAGGCGAAGTTCGTCTTCCTCGGCGCTGGCGGCGGCGCGCTGCCGCTGCTGCAGATGTCCGGCATCCCGGAAAGCAAGGGCTTCGGCGGCTTCCCGGTGAGCGGCCAGTGGCTGCGTTGCGACAACCCGGAAGTGGTCAAGCACCACCAGGCCAAGGTCTACAGCCAGGCCGAAGTGGGCGCCCCGCCGATGTCCGTACCGCACCTGGACACCCGCGTGGTCGACGGCAAGACCTCCCTGCTGTTCGGCCCCTACGCCGGCTTCTCCACCAAGTTCCTGCGCCACGGTTCGTTCCTCGACCTGCCGCTCTCGGTACGCACCAGCAACCTGCTGCCGATGCTCGCCGTGGCCCGCGACAACATGGACCTCACCCGCTACCTGGTGAAGGAAGTCATGCAGTCGATGGACCAGCGCATCGAAGCCCTGCGCAAGTTCTACCCGGAACTGAACCCGGCCGACTGGCGCCTCGAAACCGCCGGCCAGCGCGTACAGATCATCAAGAAGGACCCGAAGAAAGGCGGCATCCTGCAGTTCGGTACCGAACTGGTGGCGGCCCAGGACGGCAGCATCGCCGCCCTGCTCGGCGCCTCGCCGGGCGCCTCGGTGACCGTGTCGATCATGCTGGGCCTGCTGGAGCGCTGCTTCCCCGAGCGCTACACGTCGGCCGAGTGGACCGCGAAGCTCAAGGAGATCTTCCCGGCCCGCGAGAAGCAGCTGGAAACCGACGCCGAGGTCTACCGCGAAGTCAACCAGATGACCGCCGACCGTCTGCAGATCGTCGCCGCGTCCTGAGCCTTGCGCTCATGAAAAAGCCCGCCTTCTGGCGGGCTTTTTCGTTTCTGCGTTCGTTCCACGTGCGGGGGTCAGTGGCAGCTGACCATCCAGCCGACGCCGAAGCGGTCGGTGAGCATGCCGAAGCGCTGCGCCCAGAAGGTCTTCTCCAGCGGCATGTCCACCCGCCCCTCCTCCGCCAAGGCGGCGAACGCCTGCTCCGCCGCCACCACGCTGCGCAGCGACAGGTGCAGGGAAAATCCATTGAAGGTGGCGTTGTGTTCGCCCCGGCCATCGGACAGGAAGATTTCGGTTTCGCCGATGCGCAGGCTGGCGTGCATCACCTTGTCCATCCAGCCGTCGGGTACCGGCGAGGGGCCGGGTGCCTCCTCAAAGCGCATCAGTGCCCCCAGTTGGGCACCCACAGCATGTTGGTAAAAGGCAATGGCCTCATCGGCGCGACCATGGAAAAACAGATAGGGCTGTACTTGCACGGCTTCGTCCTCGCCTTGTCGTTATCGTTCTGGGAAGAAGTCTAGGCGGGGATTCGGCGGTGGGGTGCACGACGGTGCCCCACTGTAGGAGCGCGCCATGCGCGCGATCGCGGGCATCGCCCGCTCCTACAAGGGGCTGCAGAGGCGGCAGAAACGAAAAAGCCCGCACAAGGCGGGCTTTTCCAGCGACTCGAACCGATCAGCCGCGAGCGGCCTTGATCACTTCGATGTAAGGCTCGGCCTGACGCTGGTCCTGGATCAGGGCAATGAAGTCATTACCCTGGGCATCCTTGGCGGACAGGTCGTAACCCGCCTCGACGAAGAAGCCGACGAAGCGCTCGAAGTCGTCGATACGCAGGCCGCGGTAGGCCTTGACCAGCTTGTGCAGGGACGCCGGGGTGTCATCGGCCGGTTCCACGTCGAGGAACAGCTTGATGGCGTCGTCGTTGATCTCTTCGCCAATCACCTGCTTCTTGTCTTTACGCATCGCTCGCTTCTCTCTACGGCTGTCTCGGGAATCGCGGCCGGCATCGGCTCAGGCCGGGCACCACGGTCGGGCAGTTTAACCCTGCGCGGTGGCGCCGCTCAACGCGCGCGCACCGCCCCAGTGTGCAGGTCGGCCCAGATATGGCCGTTGCCGTAGCTGAGGAACTGCACGTAGACGGTGCCGTTGCGCAGCAGGTCGAGCAGCCTGGGATAGGACGCCTGAGGGTAGTAGAGGCTGAGCACGCGGGTCTTCTCGTCGTAGACCGGCTTTTTCAGGCTCTTGCCCTCGGCATCGAAGCTGATCACCACCTGGCTGATCTGTGCACCCTTGTTCAGCGGCTTGCCTTTCAGGCGCACTATCGACGGCGTGGTGATCGGGATCGGCTGCTGGTTGGATTGGCGCTGGTTGCCCAGCACCACGCTGTATTCGGTAACCTGCAGCAGTTGCTGCTGCTCCGGTTCGCCCTGGCGCAGGCCGGCATCGTCCGGCGGCAGGAACTGGCTGTGCATCGGCGCGGCAAACGCCGCGAGGGGTAGACAGAGCGCCAGCGCCAACGCGGCGCCCGGAATGCGAACGGACATCATCACCTCCGCGGAACAGGGCCGAGCACTCTAGCACGCACCCGAAGCACCACGACAGGCGCGCATGGCATGGCCGCCGATACATTGATAGCCTTCGACATGAACAACCTCTCGCATCGAAAGGATCCGATCAGACCATGCTGCACAACGTCTCCGACCTCGACTTGCGCCTGCTGCGCATCTTCGCCTGCGTGGTGCGCTGCGGCGGCTTCTCCGCGGCGCAAGGCGAGCTGGGCATGGGCCAGTCGACCATCAGCACGCACATCGCCAGCCTGGAGACCCGCCTGGGCTATCGCCTGTGCGAGCGAGGCAAGAGCGGTTTCCGCCTGACCGAGAAAGGCGAGCGGGTGCTGGACTACGCGCAGAACCTGTTCGCCGCGCTGGGTGACTTCCGCGATCAGGTACAGTCATTGGCCGGGCGTCTGGTCGGCGAGCTGCACCTGGGCATGGCCGACAACGTCGCCACCCTGCCCGGCGCGCGCATCCACCAGACCCTGGCGCGCTTCCATCGCCGCGACCAGGACGTTCGCCTGCACTTCCTCATCGAGTCGTCCACCGAGCTGGAGCGCCTGGTGCTCAGCGGCCGCCTGCACCTGGCCATCGCCTGCTTCAGCCGGCGCCTGCCCAACCTGCGCTACGAGCCGCTGTACCACGAACGGGTGGCGGTGTTCTGCGGGCGCGAGCATCCGCTGTTCGGCAAGGACGTGACGGACGCCGCCGAGCTGGAAAGCTGCAACTGGATTCAGCACGGCTATGCGGTAGCCGACGTGCAATTGCCGGCCGATCCGCAACGCAGCACCGCCTTCACCCAGCATATGGAAGCGGTACTCCATGCGGTACGCGCCGGTACTCACCTGGGCTACCTGCCGACCCACTACGCCGAGCGCTGGGTGCAGCAGGGCGAGATGCGTGCGCTGCTGCCGGACAGCCTCGGCTACGGCATCACCCACAGCCTGGTGGTGCGTGACGAACCGGGGCACAACGAAGCGCTCCAGGCGCTGGTGGAGGACCTGCGCCTGGAGCACGGAGCAGCACCGATCAGCGCGGCACGGTGATGTGCTTGATGTCGAAGAACGCCGACAAGCCCCACGGACCCAGCTCGCGTCCGATGCCGCTACGCTTGCCACCGCCCCAGGAGGTCTGCGGGAACACCACTTGCGGCGAGTTCAGCCAGACGTTGCCGGCCTCCAGGTTCTCGGCGACGCGCTGGGCGCGCGCAACGTCCGCGCTGCACACGGTGGCGGCCAGGGCGAAGTCGCTGTCGTTGGCCTGACGCAGGGCATCGGCCTCATCGCTGAAGGTGCGCACGCAGAGTACCGGGCCGAAGATTTCCTCGCGCCACAGTCGGCTGTCCGCCGGTACGTCGGTGTACACGGTCGGCTGGATGAACCAGCCCTCGGTCGCTTCGCCGCCGGTCAGGCAGGCCAGGCCTTCGTCGCGGGCCACCGCGAAGTAGTCGAGCACCTTGCGGTACTGCGCTTCGCTGGTCATCGGGCCCATGTCGGTCTCGCCCAGTAGCGAATCGCCAACGCGCAGGCCTTCCACCGCAACCTTCAGCTTCTCCAGCAGCGGCGCGGCGATGGACGCCTGCACCAGCAGGCGCGAGGTGGCGGAGCACATCTGCCCGGCGTTCCAGTAGACTCCGGCGATGATCCACTGCACGGCTTCGTCCAGGTCGCAATCCTCGAACACCAGGATCGGCGACTTGCCGCCCAGCTCCAGCCCCACCGGCAGGGTGCGCGCGGCGGCGGCTTCCATGACCTTGCGACCGACGACGTTACTGCCGGTGAAGGACAGCTTGGCGATGCCCGGATGGCTGCACAGCGCCGCGCCGGCATCGGCCAGGCCCGGCACCAGGTTCAGCACGCCGGCCGGCAGACCGATGGCGTCGGCGACCTCGCCCAGCACCAGTTCGATCAGCGGGGTGATTTCCGAGGGTTTGAGCACCACGGTGCAGCCCGCCGCCAGTGCCGGCGCGACTTTCCAGGCGCTGGTCACCAGCGGGAAGTTCCACGGCACAATCAGGCCGACCACGCCGATGGGCTCGAAGCGGGTCTGCGAGCGGTAGCCGGCGTCCGGCAGGGCGACTTCGGCGTTCTGCCGGGCGTCCAGCTGGTCGGCCAGCTCGGCGTAGTAGGCGAAGGTGGCGATGGCGTCGCCGATGTCGATTTCGGCTTCCAGGCGCGGCTTGCCGCTGGCCTGCATCTGCAGGGTGATCAGGGCTTCGCGGCGGGCGTCGAGCTGCTCGGCGAAGGCGCGCAGGTAACCGGCGCGCTGGGCTGCCGAGGTCTGGCGCCAGTCGGCGAAAGCGCGCTTGGCGGCAGCGACGGCGCGCTCCACGTCGGATGCGCCGGCACAGGCGGCTTCCGGCAGCGCTTCACGGGTGGCGGGCGCGATCGGGCGCAGGACGGCGCCGCTGTCGGCGGCCTGCCATTGGCCATCGATATAAAGGAGACGGGACATGCGAACCTCAGGCGGATATCAGTGAGGGTCGCAGGATAGGCGGGGCATGCATCGGCAAAAATGCGAATCAGCCCATGCATGCATCGACGCTACTCGATGCATGACTTGGCGTAGGAGCGGACTCTGTCCGCGATGTGTTCGCCTAACACCCTGACAAAAAGGAGCGGCGGTGAGTCGATCGCGGACGGAGTCCGCTCCTACGCGCGTGCGAAAATCAGGCAGGGAATTGGGAGCGCATCCACGCCAGGTATTCGGCCGCGCCCGGCTCACCCTCACGCGGCGCCCACTGTCCACGCTCGTTCTCGCTCATCGGCACGAACGGGCCGGCCTTGGCTTCGAACATGACGCTGTCCGGCTCCAGCGCCACGATGGCGTGGAAAGTACCTGGCGGCAGGTCCGCGCCGACGCACTCGCCACCCGCGCGCAGCACGCGGGTAGTCAGCAGTTCGCCGCTGTCGGAAAAGATCAGCAGGCCCAGCGCGCCCTTCACCACCAGCAGGCTTTCGGCCTTGTCCGGGTGGCGATGGCAGTGCGGCGGGATGTAGCTGTCCGGCTGCAGCGCATTGAGCAGGCGATGGCAAGGCTCGGTCTGCTCATGGAAGTTGTGGTTCTGCCGGCGCCGTGGACTGGCAGCGGCCTTGGCCGCGACCTCGTCGAACAGCGCACTGTCGAGAAAACGCGGCCCGCTCATCGTCAGAGGCCTTTTACGGCGAAGATGCCAGCAGCGTTACGCCAGTAGCCCTTGTAGTCCATGCCGTAACCGAAGATGTAGCGGTCGATGCAGGACAGCCCCACGTAGTCGGCCTTCAGGTCCGGGCGGGCCTTGCGGTCGTGGTCCTTGTCGATCAGCACGGCGGTGTGCACGCGCTTGGCACCGGCGTGCTTGCAGAAGTCGATGATCGCCGAAAGGGTGTGCCCTTCGTCGAGGATGTCATCGATGATCAGCACGTCGCGGTCGATGAAGGAGATTTCCGGCTTGGCCTTCCAGAACAGCTCACCGCCGGTGGTCTCGTTGCGGTAACGGGTCGCATGCAGGTAGGAGGATTCCAGCGGGAAATTCAGCAGCGGCAGCAGCTTGCCGGCGAAGATCAGGCCGCCGTTCATCACGCAGAACACCACCGGATTGGTCTCGGCCAGGGAGCCGTTGATGGCCTCGGCCACGCGGGCGATGGCGGCTTCCACCTCGGCATTGGTGTACAGGCAGTCGGCTTCGGCCATGACTTGGCGAATGTGCGCGAGATCGACGGACATTGGGGGTTCTCCGGTGAAAAAGTGCGCAAAGGTACCTATCGGCGTGCCCTGGGGCAAGGGTCAGCGGACGAAAGTCCCCGACAATCGTGGCCCAAGATAGCTAGGATGCATTACGCTACCGCAATTTTTTTGCCAGCCCGTCCGGAGACCCCGTCCATGCCCGTACTCGAGATTCGTCATCCCCTGATCCGCCACAAGATCGGACTGATGCGCCGTCACGATATCAGTACCAAGAATTTCCGCGAGCTGGCCCAGGAAGTAGGCGCCCTGCTGACCTACGAGGCGACCAAGGACCTGCCGCTGGAAAACTACGAGATCGAAGGCTGGGCCGGCCCCGTTACGGTGGAGAAGATCGCCGGCAAGAAGATCACCGTGGTGCCGATCCTGCGCGCCGGCATCGGCATGCTCGACGGCGTGCTCAGCCTGATTCCGGGCGCCAAGGTCAGCGCCGTCGGGGTTGCGCGCAACGAGGAAACCCTCGAAGCGCACACCTACCTGGAAAAGCTGGCGCCGGACATCGCCGAGCGCCGCTCGCTGATCATCGACCCGATGCTGGCCACCGGCGGCTCCATGGTCGCCACCATCAACCTGCTGAAGAAAGCCGGCAGCAAGGACATCCGCGCCATGGTGCTGGTGGCGGCGCCGGAAGGGATCAAGGCAGTCAACGATGCGCATCCGGACGTGCTCATCTATACCGCCTCGATCGACAAGTGCCTGAACGAGCACGGTTACATCATGCCGGGCCTGGGCGATGCCGGTGACAAGATCTTCGGCACCAAGCAGAAGGACGCCTGATTCATGGCCGATGAATTCAACGATCCGCTGTGGCGCCAGGTCATCTCCGGCGCGCAAATGCTCTTCGTGGCCTTCGGCGCGCTGGTGCTGATGCCGCTGATCACCGGCCTGGACCCGAACGTCGCGCTGTTCACCGCCGGCTTCGGCACCCTGATGTTCCAGATCGTCACCGGCCGCCAGGTGCCGGTGTTCCTCGCGTCGAGCTTCGCCTTCATCACCCCGATCATCCTCGCCAAGGGCCAGTTCGGCCTGGCCGCGACCATGGGCGGCGTGGTGGCGGCGGGCTTTGTCTACACCTTCCTGGGCCTGGCGGTGAAGATCAAGGGCACCGGTTTCATCGACCGCCTGCTGCCGCCGGTGGTGATCGGCCCGGTGATCATCTCCATTGGCCTGGCCATGGCGCCGATCGCCGCCAACATGGCGATGGGCAAGGCCGGTGACGGCAGCGAGCTGATCCCCTACAAGACCGCCATGCTGATCTCCATGCCGGCGCTGGTCACCACCCTCATCGTCGCCGTGTTCGGCAAGGGCATGCTGCGCCTGGTGCCGATCATCGCCGGCGTGCTGGTGGGCTACGGCCTGTCCTTCGCCTTCGGCGTGGTCGACGTGGCGAAGATCGTTGCCGCGCCCTGGCTGGAACTGCCGAAGTTCACCGCGCCGGAGTTCAACTGGCAGGCCATCCTGTTCATCGTCCCGGTGGCGCTGGCCCCGGCCATCGAGCACATCGGCGGCGTCATCGCCGTGGGCGGCGTGACCGGCAAGAACTACCTGAAGACCCCGGGCCTGCACCGCACTCTGCTGGGCGACGGCATCGCCACCTCCGCCGCCGGCCTGTTCGGCGGCCCGCCGAACACCACCTACGCGGAAGTGACCGGCGCGGTGATGCTGACCAAGAACTACAACCCGAAGATCATGACCTGGGCGGCGGTGTTCGCCATCGGCCTGGCCTTCATCGGCAAGTTCGGCGCCATCCTGCAGAGCATCCCGGTACCGGTGATGGGCGGCATCCTCTGCCTGCTGTTCGGCACCATCGCCTCGGTGGGCATGAACACCCTGATCCGCCACAAGGTCGACCTGTCCCAGGCGCGCAACCTGTGCATCGTCTCGGTGACCCTGGTGTTCGGCATCGGCGGCGTGCTGATCGGCACCGGCACCGGCCCGGACGACTTCGGCCTGAAGGGCATCGCCCTGTGCGCCATCGTCGCCATCCTGCTCAACCTGATCCTGCCCGGCGAGGAAGGCTGGGAGAACAAGGCGCTGGAAGAAGGCGCCGGCGTCTCTTCAGCCGAGAAATCCGCCGAGTGAGCCTTGGGCGCCGCCACACGGCGGCGCCCAGCCCACGGAAAGTTCGGCGAACGCAGTCCCGCGCTGACGGTCCACTCTGCATGAAACAGCGATTCACCCCGCACACTTCCCCGTTCCACGCTGCCCTGCCCATCGCCCCGCCCCTGCCGGAGGCGCGCCCGTGAGTCGCGGCTGGTGGCTGCTGCTGGGCCTGATCGGCGCCTCGCTGATCCCCCTGGCCCTGGGCGGCCGGCAGATGCTCACCCAGGTCCTGGCGTTCCCCCTGGACAGCCTGCTGATCATGTTCGGCATGATCCTGCTGTGCTGGCTGATCAACGCGCAGAAGCTGCGCGTGCTGCTCAACGGCCGCGCCGGCGACATCGGTCGGGCCCAGTCGGTGGGCATCATCATGGCGTCGGAGTTCGCCTTCTACGCCACCCCGGGCGGCACCGGCGGCCCGCTGACGCTGATGGCCCTGCTCTCGCGCCACGGCATGCGCCCGGCGCACAGCAGCGCGATCTTCGCCGTGGACCAGCTCAGCGACCTGATGTTCTTCCTCTGCGCGCTGGCGGCGGTGCTGGTATGGGCTCTGTCCCACAGCGTGAGCCCGAACCTGGAAACCTCGCTGATCACCAGCGGCGCGCTGCTGGGCGGCATCCTCTTCGGCGTGGTGCTGCTGGCGCGCTTCCAGCGCCGGGCGATCAAGGCTATCGGCCGCCTGCTCGCACGCCTGGGCATGAAGCCGCGCAGGCGCCTGCACTGGGCACGCAAATGCCTGCACTTCCGCGACACCCTGGTGAGCAGCCTGCGTCAGCCGAAACGGCGCCTGGGGCTGATCTTCTTCCTCACCTGCTGTCACTGGACGCTGCGCTTCTCGGTGCTTTACCTCACCCTGCGTGCCATGGGCGTGGACCTGCACTGGGCCTGGACCTTCCTGATCCAGTTGCTGTCGCTGGCCGCCGGCCTGGCTACCCTGCTGCCCGGTGGTGCCGGCGGCACCGAGCTGACCTCCGCCGCACTGCTCGCCCCACTGGTGGGCAAATCGACCGCGGCCGCGGCTATCCTCATCTGGCGCGTGGTGACCTACTACTTCTATCTGGTGATGGGCGCGCCGGTATTCGCCCTGCTGGCGGGGCGGCCGTTGCTGCGCAAGTTGATCGGGCTGCGGGAAAAAGACTGAGACCCTATTTACGATCTGTTGCGCGTCGGCCGTAGGGCGTTGGAAACCGCCCTCAGATGCTCATTTACAGCTGTAAACTCCGCTCTTCGGGCGTTTTCCGCCTTCTACTGCTCTAGCTCACAAGATCGTAAACAGGCTCTGAGCCTCAGTCTTCGGAAGGCTTGTCGCCTTCGGATGGCGTTTTCGGCTTGAGCGAATCCCAGAGTTCGGCGGCGCCGGGAAACTCGGTGCCATCGTCCTCGCTCAGGGCGTCGGGGTCGTAGCGGCGGACACAGCCTTCGCCCAGGGTGAGCGGCGGGGTGGCGGTGCCGGGGTTCTTCGGGTCGCTCATCGCGGCACACTCCGGTTGGGCGCAGCGCCGGCCGTCAGGCGACGGCAGGCGCGTGCGGAGTACCCAGTGTAGCGAACGACCGACTGCGGATCAGTCGAACACCACGGTCTTGTTGTCGTGCACCAGCACGCGGTCTTCCAGGTGATAGCGCAGGCCGCGGGCCAGCACCAGCTTTTCCACGTCCTTGCCCAGGCGCACCAGGTCCTCGACGTTGTCGCGGTGGGTGATGCGCACCACGTCCTGCTCGATGATCGGGCCGGCGTCCAGCTCCTCGGTCACGTAGTGGCAGGTCGCGCCGATCAGCTTCACGCCGCGCAGCGAGGCCTGGTGGTACGGCTTGGCGCCGACGAAGGACGGCAGGAAGCTGTGGTGGATGTTGATCACCTGGTGGCGGTACTTCTGGCACAGGTCCGGCGGCAGGATCTGCATGTAGCGCGCCAGCACCACGTTGTCGGCCTGGTGCTCGTCGATCAGGCGCGACACCTGCTCGAAGGCCGGTTGCTTGTTCTTCGGGTCCACCGGAACGTGGAAGTACGGAATGCCGTGCCACTCCACCATGCTGCGCAGATCGTCATGGTTGGCGATCACGCAGGGGATCTCGCAATCCAGCTCGCCGCTGTGCCAGCGGTGCAGCAGGTCGGCCAGGCAGTGCGATTCGCGGCTGGCCATCAGCACCACGCGCTTCTTCACCGACGAGTCGGTGATACGCCATTCCATGGAGAACTCGCGCGCGATGGGCGCGAAGGCCTGGCGGAAGCCATCGAGGTCGAACGGCAGGGAGTCGGCACGGATTTCATGCCGCATGAAGAACCAGCCGTTGTCATTATCGGAATGGTGACTGGCCTCGGTGATCCAGCCGTTGTAAGTGGCCAGGAAATTACTCACCTTGGCGACGATGCCGACCCCGTCGGGGCAGGCGATCACCAGTCGAAAAGTGCGCATGGGTGTACTCCAGATACATCGCGAAGGCCGCCATTCTAGCGGCTGGAGGGGAAAAGTTCAGCATTGCCCGGGAGCGGTCGACGAGAGCCAATTAGGGCGGGCGCCAAGTAATCCGGTTAAATCCCTCTGGCTAATAACTTAAATACTTGACTAATTACCCACAAAAGTTTTCTCCGCAGTTTACTTGAACAACTGCGCTGACTATTATGGGTGCTACAAACTATCCGCCACCGCTGGACCTCAAGAATAAGGTACCCAACATGTCGCTGATCAACGAGTACCGCGCCACCGAAGAAGCCATCAAGGAACTTCAAGAGCGCCTGAAATCCCTCGAACAGGACGACAAGCTGAAGAAAGAGCTTGAGTTCGAAGAGAAACTCCGCGCACTGATGGGCAGCTACGGCAAATCCCTGCGCGATATCATCGCCCTGCTCGATCCGGACGCGAAGCTGAGCAAATCGCCGCGTGCCGCGAAGAGCACCGTGAGCAAGCGCGCTCGCAAGGTCAAGCAATACAAGAACCCGCACACCGGCGAAGTCATCGAGACCAAGGGCGGCAACCACAAGACCCTCAAGGAATGGAAGGCCAAGTGGGGCGCCGAGGCCGTCGAAGGCTGGGCCACGCTGCTGGGCTAAGCGCTTCGCGCAATAAAGAACGCCAGCCTTGCGCTGGCGTTTTTTATTGCCTGCCGAACGCTAGAGGCCATAGCGCTCGCGCAACGCGAGTGCATACTTCGCCCAGGCTTCAAGCACCGCGCGGTTTTCCGCACCGGCATTACTCATCTGTTCGGCCATTGCGCTGTCGAAGTTCGACAGAGTATTGGGCGCCCCCCACTCTGGCGCACTCAGGCGCGCACGGCAGAAGTCCTGCCATTGTTGCTGTTCGGTGGCAGACAAAGTTTCCGGAAAATTACGTGCGCGGTATCGGAACAGAAGTTCTGGAAGTCGCGGATCATCGAACGGCCATTGTTCTTTGGTCAGTCGCTCGGGATCTGCCTGGCGCACCTGTTCGCACAACCGGCGATCCCGATCTCCGATAAATCCGTCGTACAACTGCTGCTCCGGGTCCTCGCTCGCGGCGAAACTTTCCTCGGCATAGATCGGCGCCAGTTTGTCCTGCCAGAGCGCCTTGGCCTGCACCAGGGTTTGCGCAGTCTTCAGGCATCCGTCCAGGTCCAGGCCGATGCGTTCGCGATCCTGCGGGCGGAGCACCTTCAATGGCGCCACCACCGGGCAGCGATTGATATGCAGGAGTTTCAACGGCACCGGCAGTTCGCCTTCGGCCAGTTCATCCCGGCGCGTATACAGGCGCTGGCGCAGAGTCTCGGCGTCCAGGTCCAGCAGGGGCGCAGGATCGGCGGCCAGGTCGCAGACGATCAGGGCATTGCGGTTGCGCGGGTGCCAGCCCAGCGGCAGGACCACTGACAGATAGTGGCGCGCGCCGGAGAAGCGCCCGGACACGTGCACCAGCGGCTCGTGCAGGCGGATCTGGTCCAGCACGCCCTGCTTGCTGCGCAGGCGGTAGAGGTAGTCGTAGAGCTTGGGTTGGCGGTCACGGATCAGCCGCGCCAGGGCGATGGTCGCGCGCACGTCCGACAGGGCGTCGTGGGCCTGGCCGTGTTCGATGCCATTGGCGACGGTGAGCCGGTCCAGCTTCAGGCTGACCACGCCATCCTGTTCGGGCCAGACGATGCCCTCCGGACGCAGGGCGTAACAGGTGCGCACCATGTCGATCAGGTCCCAGCGGCTGTTGCCGCCCTGCCACTCGCGGGCATAGGGATCGAAGAAGTTGCGGTACAGGCTGTAGCGCGTCATCTCGTCGTCGAAGCGCAGGGTGTTGTAGCCCGCGACGCAGGTGCCCGGCTGCGCCAGCTCGGCATGCAGGCGAGTCATGAACTCGGCTTCGCCCAGGCCGCGCTCTTCCAGGCGATCCGGGGTTATCCCGGTGACCAGGCAGGCCGCCGGATGGGGGAGGATGTCGTCGCTGGGACGGCAGTAGAGGTTCAGCGACTCGCCGATCTCGTTGAGCGCCTCGTCGGTGCGGATACCGGCAACCTGCAGCGGCCGGTCGCGGCGCGGGTCGATGCCGGTGGTTTCGTAGTCGTACCAGAAGATACTGGCGGTCATGGCGCGTTTCCTTGCCTGCGTGCGGTTGCGCCGCAGTCTAACAGTGCACCCGGCCGCACTTCCAAACCACGGCGCTGGCTCGTGGCCAAGCGCCATCCTATGCTTCACCGCGAATGGACTCATCTGAAGGAAAGGAACTGCCATGCAAGAAATCTCTGCGCAGAATCCCTACAGCCCGCCGCAAAGCGACCTGCAATCCAGCCCGTCCGCACTGGCGGTCCCCTCCGTGGAGGAGGCCCTCGCCCGTGGCTACGACTTCTCGATTGGCGAGGTGATCAGCGAAGCGTGGAAGCGGGTCAAGGGGATGAAGGGGCTGCTGATCGCAGCCACGCTGGTCTACATCGTGGCAATCCAGACGATCAGCTTCGCCTTCGGCCTGGCACTGGGGCTCGGATTCGGCGTGACGGAATCCCAGACGCCGATGGGACAAGTCGCACAAGTAATTGCGAGCATTCTCGCCGGAGCCGTCTGCTATCCCCTGGCCGCCGGGGTTGCCATGCTCGGCATCCGCCGCGCCGCCGACCAGAAGGTCTCCTTCGACGAGATGTTCAGCCACTTCGCACTGTTCGTCCCGCTGCTCGTCACCGGCCTGCTGATGACGCTGCTGATGTACGTCGGGTTGCTGCTGCTGATCATTCCCGGCCTCTACCTGAGCCTCGCCTACCAACTGGCGATTCCGCTGGCGGTCGAGCGCAAGCTCAGCCCCTGGCAGGCGCTGGAAGCCTCGCGCAAGGCGATTACCCGGCACTGGTTCAAGATCCTCGGCCTGTACCTCACCCTCTGCCTGATCACGTTCCTCAGCATGCTGCCGCTGGGCATCGGCCTGGTGTGGACGATTCCGCTGCTGATCATTTCCGGCGGCGTGCTGTACCGGCGGATATTCGGCGTACTGCCGCCCGCCAATTGAACCCCGTTCGCCAATTGCCGCCAGCGCGGTTGCCTCGCCGCAGCGCGCTGGCTAGCATCTGCCTTCCAGCCATCGATAGCGACTCCCCTTGACCGCAGCCGCCGCTCCACGCCCGGACGCACGTCCGCCCAGCCCCGCGCTGGATACCCGCTACCACGTGGAGACGCCGGAAGGGATCGACCTCTTGCTACGTCCCGCCGGCGTGATTCCACGGGCGATCGCCTACCTGGTCGACCTGGGCATCCGCGCCCTGCTGATGTTCGCCCTGTTCATGGCGCTGGCCTTCCTCGGCCAGCTCGGCACGGGCCTCGGCCTGCTGCTCACCTTCGTCATGACCTGGTGGTACATGGTGCTGTTCGAAGTGCTCAACCAGGGGCGCTCGCCGGGCAAGCAGATGATGGGGCTGCGCGTGGTTCACGATGACGGCACGCCGATCGGCTGGTCCGCCTCGCTGCTGCGCAACCTGCTGCGTTTCGCCGACATCCTGCCCTTCGGCTACACCCTGGGCCTGCTCAGTTGCCTGTCCAACCCGGCGTTCAAGCGCCTGGGCGACCTGGCCGCCGGCACGCTGGTGATCTACCGCGACCCGCCGCCGGGCCGTCCGCAGCCGCCAGAGGTTGCGCCGGAGCTGGCGCCCTGGCCGCTGAAGCTGGAGGAGCAGCGCGCGATGATGGGCTTCGCCGAGCGCGCCGGACAGCTGTCCGCGGCGCGCCGCGAAGAGCTCGCCGGCATCCTCGCCGAGCCCCTGGGCGTCCCCCCCGAACAGGCGGAAGCGCGCCTCAATGCCATCGCCAGCGGCCTGCTCGGCAGCGGTCGGGTGATGCCATGAAGCAGGCCCTCTTCGAACAGCGCCACCAGGGCGCCTGGAAGCGCTTCGGCAAACGCCTGGAGCAACTGGAAAACGGCAAGCGCCAGGAAGCCTCCGAGCGCCCCGACGAATTCGCCGCGGACTACCGGCGCATCTGCCAGCAACTGGCGCTGGCCCAGGAGCGCGGCTACAGCAGCCACCTGATCGACTACCTGCAGCAGTTGGCCATGCGCGGGCACCAGCAGTTCTACCGGCACCGCAGTCACCTCGGCGCGCGCATCCTCGGCTTCATCACCGCCGGCTTCCCGCGCCTGGTGCGCGAGGAGTGGCGCTTCATCCTGGTCGCCAGCCTGCTGCTGTATGGCAGCGCCCTGCTCATGGGGCTGCTGACCTATCACTTCCCCGACCTCACCTACAGCGTGATGGCGCCCGAGCGCGTCGCCGAGATGGAGACCATGTACTCGCCGGAGGCGCGGCGTCTCGGCCCGATGAGCGAACGGGACACCGGCGACGACTGGAAGATGTTCGC
Organism: Pseudomonas sp. B1-22; assembly: GCF_050474425.1. Taxonomy (NCBI): domain Bacteria; kingdom Pseudomonadati; phylum Pseudomonadota; class Gammaproteobacteria; order Pseudomonadales; family Pseudomonadaceae; genus Pseudomonas; species Pseudomonas sp. B1-22. The sequence goes on from NZ_JBCHVH010000002.1 coordinate 1,011,126, forward strand.
CTTCTACATCATGAACAACATCGGCATCGCCTTTCAGACCTTCGCCAGCGGCCTGCTGTTCTGCCTGGGCAGCCTGTTCTTCCTGCTGTTCAACGGCCTGATGATCGGGGCTGCGGCCGGGCACCTGACCCAGGTCGGCTACATCGAGACCTTCTGGTCCTTCGTCATCGGCCACGGCGCCTTCGAGCTGACCGCCATCACCTTCGCCGGCGCCGCCGGCCTGAAGCTCGGCTGGGCGCTGCTCGCCCCCGGCCGCCTGAGCCGCCTCGATGCGCTGCGCCAGGCCGCTGCCCGCGCCGTGCAGCTGGTCGCCGGGGTGATCCTGTTGCTGCTGATCGCCGCCTTCGTCGAAGGCTACTGGTCATCGGTCACGCAGTTCCCGTCCAGCGTGAAGTACGTCGTCGGCGCCTGCCTGTGGCTGCTGGTCGGCGGCTATTTCCTGTTTGCCGGACGGAGCCGCCATGCGCCTGACTGACGCCAGCGTCGCCATCCGCCCGCGCAGCCCGTGGGAAGCCCTGGACCTGGGGATACTCCTGGCACGCCGCCACGCCGGCCTGCTGATGGCCAGCTGGGCGCTGGTCACCCTGCCGGTGTTCGCGCTGCTCACCCTGTTGCTATGGAACCACTCGGGCTGGGCGATCCTGCTGTTCTGGTGGCTCAAGCCGGCCTTCGAGCGCCTCCCGCTGTATATCCTGTCGCGTGCCCTGTTCGACGACACACCGACGCTCAAGCAGGCCCTGCGGGCCTTCCCCGGCTTGCTCAGGAACCAGCTGCTGCCCAGCCTGCTGTGGCGCCGCGCAAGCCCCACGCGCAGCTTCGACCTGCCGGTGCTGCAGCTCGAAGGGCTCAAGGGCCAGGCCCGCAGCCAGCGCCTGGTGGTCCTCGGCCAGCGCAATGCCGGCGGCGCCACCTGGCTGACGGTGATCGGCATGCACTTCGAATCGGCCCTGTGGCTCGGGCTGACCGTGCTGCTCTACCTGCTCCTGCCGCAGCAGTGGGTCGCGGACTGGAAATGGCAATCGCTGATCAGCCTGGCCGACGGCGAATGGGCCTGGCTGGAGCACCTGAGCAACCTGCTCTATGCGCTGATTCTGGTGGTCTGGGAGCCGGTCTACGTGGCCTGCGGCTTCACCCTCTACCTGAACCGGCGCACCGAACTGGAAGCCTGGGATATCGAGCTGGTGTTGCGCCGCCTGCGCCAACGCCTGATCGGCAGCGCCTACGCCCTGCTGCTGGTGGCCGCCGCCTGCCTGGCGCCGCTGCCCGGCGCCAGCGCCTGGGCCGCCGACCCGCCGGGCCGCAGTTGCCCCTTGCCCGACCAGAACCCCAACGGCCCGCAAGCCCCGCGCCTGCAGAACCAGGTGCTGAACAGCGAGCAGTCGCGCCACGCCGCCGAGGCCATTCTCGCCGCTCCGCCGTTCCGCAACAGCGAGACGGTGACCCGCTGGCGACTGAACGACCCGGCCAAGGACAAGCCGAGCAAGGAGGATGAACAGAGCCTGAAGCGCTTCTTCGAGGCCCTGGGGCACTGGAAGGCGTTCAGGTATGTCGCACAGGTCATCGAAGTGCTGCTGTGGGGCGCGCTGCTCACCGTGGTCGCGCTGCTCGTCTGGCGCTACCGCGAATGGCTGCGCCTGTTCGCCGGCCGCATCGGCCTGCCGCAGCGCCCGCGCCGTGAGGTGCCGAGCGTGCTGTTCGGCCTGGAACTGGCCCCGGAAACCCTGCCCTCGGATGTCGCCAGCGAAGCCGAGCGCCTTTGGGACGAGCAGCCGCGCGCAGCACTGGGCCTGCTCTACCGTGCATTGCTCAGCCGCCTGCTGCATGACTTCCGCGTGCCGCTGCGCGACTCCACCACCGAAGGCGAGGTACTGGCGCGGGTCGAAACCCTCGACAACCCGTCGCTGGACAGCTTCACCCGTACCCTGACCCTGCACTGGCAGGCGCTCGCCTACGGCCATCGCACGCCCCAGGACGGGCTCAAGCATGAGCTGTGCGAGCAATGGCGCAGCCTGTTCGGCAACGAGGTGCGCGCATGAAGCGCCCCGTCGTCCTGCTGATCACCCTGGCCATCCTGCTGGTGCTGGGTGCCGCCGGGTACTACCTCTACACCCACCTCACGCCCTATCCCGAGACCATCGAGCACGGCCCCGCCCCGGAGGCCCGTGCCAATCCCTACCTGGCCGCCGAAGCCTACCTGCGCGGACGCGGCCTGAAGGTCCGCGCAGCGAAGGGGATGGAAGTGCTCGACCAGCTGCCGAGCAACGGCCACACCCTGATCCTGCTCGGCAGCCGCGAGAACCTCACGCCGAAGCAGAGCGAACGCCTGCTCGACTGGACCATGCGTGGCGGCCACCTGGTGGTCACCGCCGAACGCCTGTGGGACGAGCAGGAAGGCAAGAGCGGCGACCTGCTGCTCGATCGCCTGGGTGTGCAGCAGTTCCTCACCGAAGACCTCGACAAGGACAAGGGCGCCGCCCAACCGGAAGACAAGTCCGATGCGGAACCTGCCACACAGGAACAGCCGGCCGGGCAACCCGCCGCTCCCGCTACCGACAACCCCGAAGCAACGGAGTCAGCCGAGGAAGAGGATCCCTATCCGAAGCTGACCAAGCTCTACCTGGAAAACGAAAAGGCGCCGGCCTACATCGACTTCGACACCGAATACCACCTGTTCGACTCGAAGAACCTCGCCTACGCCTGGGCCAACAGCGCCAAAGCCACCCACCTGCTGCAACTGCAACAGGGCCAAGGGCTGGTCACCGTGCTGACCGACAACTGGATCTGGCAGAACACCCAGTTGGGCGACTACGACAACGCCTGGCTGCTCTGGTACCTGACCCAGGACAGCAGCGTGACCCTAGTCTATCGCGCCGACGGCGACAGCCTGTTCTCCCTGCTCGCGCGCTACTTCCCGCAGGCGCTGGTCGCCTGCATCCTGCTGCTGGCGCTCGCCCTGTGGCGCCAGGGGCTGCGCCAGGGCCCGCTGCAACCCAGCCCCGCGCGCGGACGCCGGCAACTGGAGGAACACCTGCGCGCCGGCGCCGACTTCATCCTCCGCCAGCGCGGGCAGATCGCCCTGCTGCAGGGGCTGCAACGCGACATCCTGCGCCGCGCGCGGCAGCGCCAGCCGGGCTTCGAGCGCTTGCCCGTCGCCGAACAGTGGCAGACCCTGGGCCGCATGACGCGGCTGCCGGTCAGCGCCATCAGCCAGGCCATGCGCCCCTATCCGCAGCAGCGCATGGCCATCGCCGAATTCACCCGTCAGGTCGCCCACCTGCAGAGCCTCAGGAATTCCCTATGAGCGAACAAATTCCAGAACAAGCCAGCCCGTCATCCAACCCCGCGGCCCAGCGCCAGCGCGCCAGCCAGTTGGCCCAGGCGCTGCGCCATGAACTGCAGAAGGCGCTGATCGGCCAGCAGGGCGTGATCGACGATGTGCTGACCGCGCTGCTCGCCGGCGGCCACGTGCTCATCGAAGGCGTCCCCGGCCTGGGCAAGACCCTGCTGGTGCGCGCCCTCGCCCGCTGCTTCGACGGCGGTTTCGCGCGCATCCAGTTCACCCCCGACCTGATGCCCAGCGACGTCACCGGCCACGCGGTCTACGACCTCGCCACCGAGCAGTTCAAGCTGCGCAAGGGTCCGGTGTTCACCCACCTGCTGCTGGCCGACGAGATCAACCGCGCCCCGGCCAAAACCCAGGCGGCGCTGCTGGAAGTCATGCAGGAGCGCCAGGTCACCCTCGAAGGCCGCGCCCTGCCGGTGCCGCAGCCGTTCATGGTGCTGGCCACGCAGAACCCCATCGAGCAGGAAGGCACCTACCCGCTGCCCGAGGCGGAGCTGGACCGTTTCATGCTCAAGCTGCGCATCGATTATCCACAGGAAGCCGAGGAGCAGACCCTGGTGCGCCAGGTGACCCGCTCGGCGCGCAGCGACATGCTCGACGTCGCGCCGATCCGTCCTCTGCTCAAGGAAAAGGACGTCCTGGCCCTGCAGAAGATCGCCTCCGATCTGCCCATTGATGACCAGGTGCTCGACTACGCCGTGCGCGTTGCCCGCACCACCCGTAACTGGCCGGGTCTGGCCCTGGGCGCCGGGCCGCGCGCGTCCATCGCGCTGGTGCGTTGTGCACGGGCGCGGGCGCTGCTGCGCGGTGGCGACTTCGTGCTGCCGGACGACGTCAAGGGCAGCGCCCTGGCAGTGCTGCGTCACCGCGTGCGGCTGTCGCCGGAGCTGGACATCGAGGGCCTGTCGGTGGACCAGGTGCTGCAACAGCTGCTCGACCAGGTACCGGCACCGCGCCTATGAAGCCATCGCGCGCCCTTCTCGCGCTGCTCGGCGTGCTGCTGGCCGTGGCCATCGCCCTGGGCACCGCCACGGCCCTGGACGCCTCGGCGCCGCTGCTCGGCCGCCTATGGTGGGGTGCCCTGTGCGCCCTGGCCGTGCTCGCCCTGGTCGATGCCCTGTGGCTGCGCCGTCTGCCGTCGCCGCGCCTGGAACGGCAACTGAGCGGCAACCTGCCGCTGGGCCGCTGGAGCGAGGTGCGCCTGCACCTGCACCATCGCTACGGGCAGGCACAGCGCGTGACCCTGTTCGATCACCTGCCCGGCGCCATGGACTTCGAGTACCTGCCGCAGGTGGTCGAGCTGCGCCCGGGCGAGCAGACCGAACTGGGCTATCGCGTGCGTCCCCTGTCGCGCGGACACTTCGTCTTCCCGCGCTGCGAGATCGAACTGTCCAGCCCGCTGCGCCTGTGGAAGGGCCGGCGCTACCTGGAAGAGCGCAGCGAAACCCGTGTCTACCCCGACTTCGCGCGCATCTACGGCGCCGAACTGATGGCCGTGGACCACTGGCTGAACCGCATCGGCGTGCGCGCCGGACAGCGCCGTGGCCTGGGGCTGGAATTCCACCAGCTGCGCGAATTCCGCGACGGCGACACCCTGCGGCAGATCGACTGGAAAGCCACCGCGCGCAAGCGCACGCCGATTGCCCGCGAGTATCAGGACGAGCGCGACCAGCAGATCCTCTTCCTGCTCGACTGTGGCCGACGCATGCGCAGCCACGACGGCGACCTGTCGCACTTCGACCATGCCCTGAATTCCAGCCTGCTGCTGGCCTACGTCGCGCTGCGCCAGGGCGATGCCGTGGGCCTGATGACCTTTGCCGGCGACCAGCCGCGCCACCTGCCACCGGGCAAGGGCAGCGCGCAGCTGAGCGTGCTGCTCAACGGCGTCTACGACCTCGACAGCAGCCAGCGCGCGGCGGACTACACCGCGGCGGTGCAGGCCGTGCTCACCCGCCAGCGCCGCCGCGCCCTGGTGGTGATCATCACCAACCTGCGCGACGAGGACGACGAGGACCTGGTGGCCGCCGTGAAGCGCCTGGGCCGGCAACACCGGGTGCTGGTGGCCAGCCTGCGCGAGGAGGTGCTCGACCGCCTGCGGCAGGCGCCCGTGGAAGGCTACGAAGAAGCGCTGGCCTACTGTGGCACCGTGGAATACCTGAATGCCCGTGCCGGGCTGCACGAGAAGCTGATCGCCCATGGCGTGCCGGTGCTGGACGCACGTCCCAGCCAGCTTGGGCCGGAGCTGGTCAGTCGCTATCTGGGGTGGAAGAAGGCAGGGGCGCTGTAGCATTTCGGCCTCCGGAGAAGTGCTCCGGCGTGTGCGGAAATTTTTCTGGAGGTCTTCAAGAGCATCGCGGGCATGGCCCGCTCCTACAAGAGACGCACCGAGCGCACCTGTAGGAGCGGGCCATGCCCGCGATAAGCATTACAGGCCACGCTGAAATAACAGTGGAAGGCAATTCGCGAGCAAGCTCGCTCCTACAAGGCGGCTGTCGCGCAATCGGAGATAAAAGGAACGTAGGGCGTACAACCGTTCGCGGTTGTACGCCGATACGCCGAGCTCAGCCGCCGACGACAGGGCCAAGCTCGGAGCGCATGGGGATCGAGGTCACACCTTGTTCTGACGGCGGGAATGTCCCGGCGTCCTGCCTTCCGCCACCGCCAGATCGGTTCAGCGCGTCCTGCGCCTCAGACCGACTCCACCTGACGGCGAAAACTGAAATAACGGCGTAGTGCATCGACCAGCTCGACATACTCCATCGGCGGCGCCACCAGGCTGAAGCCGGAGTCGTAGTTGCCCGGATTGACGTCCTCGCGGCACCACTGGCAGGTGGCGGAAAACTCGATCAGCTGCAGCTTGCCGTCGTGGCCGGGGATTTTCAGGCGCATGTCGAAACGGCCGCCCACCAGCATCGGCAGCTGGCTGATCAGCAACATCCCGTCCAGCGAGACGTTGCCCAGGTAGCCCATGGGTTTGTCGGTGATGCTGTTGAACACCTTCAGGTAGTAGGGCAGCTGATGGCGCTCGATGTGTCGTGAATGGCGCATAATGGCGTTTCGCTATGAAATATCGTCCAGTATGGCAATGCCGCCCGTTCGGGGCCAGTCCTAACGACAACCTTCCGCCAGGCGCGCTTCGAGCTCGCGACGGGCGGCGTCGATCTGTGCATCGCTGTAGTAGGTGCGTTTACCGTCGCTTTCCTGCGTGAAGTAGCGACCGCCCAGACTGAGGTTGTCCAGGCCCTGCTGCCACTGCGCGCACTGGGCGCTCAGCTTGGCCTGCTGTTCGGTCGCCTTGGCTTGTGCGGCGGCCTGCTCGTCACGACGGGCATCGTAGAAGCGGGTGGCGCGCTCCTCCCGCTCGCGGGTCGCCGCGTCACGCTCGACGACCTGGGGCTTCACTTCGATGCGCTGAGCCCCCGGCGGTGGGGTTTCGCTGAAATGCACCTTGCCCTGCGCGTCGGTCCAGCGATAGATGTCGGCGTTAGCCAACAGGGGAAAACACCAGACGCAGAGCCACAGCGCACGCATTCCAGCCTCCTCCGTGAAGTCACTCCATGAGATTAGTCAGCGATCGGGGGCGCTCAAGTTCGCCACCGACCGGCGGTCAGGGCGTGACCGGATAACTGCGCGCGGTATCGCCGGGAAGACGGCCATTCAGGCGCAGCGTCTCCAGCCGGGCCTTGGCGCGGTAAGCATACTCGCTGGTCGGATAGCGGGCGATGATGAACTGGTAGGTCTGTGCGGCGTCGACGAAGAACTTCTGCCGCTCCAGGCATTGCCCCCGCAGCATGGAGATTTCCGGCTGCAGCCAGGGCCGCGCGCGGCTGTTGCGCTCGGTTTCCGAGAGTTCGAGCATGACCCGCTCGCAATCGCCGCTCTTGTACGAGCGATAGGCGTTGTTCAGGTGGTAATTCATCGACCAGCTGGTGCATCCGGTAACACTCAGGAGCAGCAGCAGGGTGGCCAGGGTTCGCATGGGCATATCCTCCGTTGGGAAGTGTATCGGCCTGTCTTGGCCGTACTGAAGCCCACCACTAGACTGGCGCGGATCACGCCCTGGCGCCAAGGAGATGCCATGCGCTCAGCTTTCGCCCTGCCCTTTGCCATGCTCCTGCCCCTGCTGGCCGCCTGCGCCCCCACCACGCCGCTGTTCGTCGCACAGGTCACCACAGGTGAAGTCGCCGAATACAAGCAGCTGAAGAACAAGCGCATGACCGCCGCGGTGGAAGAGGAAGGCGACCTGCTGACCTACAGCGCCCAGGCCATCCGCGACGGCAAGAGCGCCGAAGCGGAGCAGCTCTACCTGACCGGCTACGACAACACCCGCTACGGCCCGGAAGTGCGCGCCATCGCGCTGTACCAGATCGGCCTGATCTACATGAGCCGCTTCAACGACCAGCGTGACGACGCCAAGGCGCTGCAGTACTTCCAGCGCATCGACCGCGAATTCCCCGGCACCCAGGCCGCCGCCCACGCCGATGCGCGCATCCTGATGATCCGCCAGCGCGCCAAGGACCCGGTGCAGAAGAATGCCCGCGAGTTGCTGGCGGACTGGAAGCCGCAATACAACCTCGACCTGAACAAGCCCAGCCTCGACCCGGACATGACCCTGCTGTCGCGCCGCGCGGTGCTCAAGGACCGCGTCGACGAAGCCGCGCAGCTCTATCTGCTGGGCGCCAATGACCCGGCCATTCCGGCGGACATCCGCGAAAAGGCGCTCTACCAGCTCGGCCTGATGTACATGGCGCCGGACAACCCCCACGCCAACCGCGACCAGGCCATCGCCTACCTGCGTCGGCAACTGGCCGAGTACCCCAACGGCGACCTCGCCGGCAAGGCAGCGAACCATCTCGACCGGGCACTGAACAGCCAGCGCAACTGAGTGTTTCCGGGCCCCGTGTGCGCGGCGGTGACGATGCTCACGTCCGCGCCACGGCCGTCATCGGCAATCCCTCCCTCGCTGACCCAGATCAAGCGCTACGCGCTAGGCTTGGTCTGCAATGGTCGCAGCCCGCGCGAGGAAGCCGACATGAAACTCCAGCACCTGCTCGTCGTCATCGACCCCACCCGCGAAGACCAGCCCGCGCTCACCCGCGCCCAGTGGATCGCCGAACGCAGCGGCGCCCGCCTGGAACTGCTGGCCTGCGAGTTCAACCCGGCCCTGGACAACAGCCTGCTGCTGGACCAGGCCGACCTCGAACGGGGCCGGCAGAGCCTGCTCGACCTGCGCCTGGCGCGGCTTGAGCAACTCGCCGCGCCCCTGCGCCAGGCCGGCATCGAGGTGAAGTGCCAGGCGCTCTGGGGCAAACCCTTGCACCGGCAGATCGTCCTGTACTGCGAGCAGAGCCAGCCCGACCTGGTGCTCAAGTCCGCGCACCACCACAGCCTGCTCAAGCGCCTGGTGCTGACCAATCACGACTGGCAGCTGATCCGCCACTGTCCGCAGCCCTTGTGGCTGGTGCAGCACGGCCAGTGGCGCGGCGAACGCCTGTGCGCGGCGCTCGACCCGCTGCACGCCAGCGATAAACCGGCGGCGCTTGAGCATCGCCTGATCGGCGTGGCCCGCGAGTTCGAGCAGCGCCTGAATCTGCAGGCGCACTACCTGCACGCCTATGTCGCCGTCCCGCAGACCCTGGCCTTCAATGCCGAGCTGCTGGCCAACTATGACGACTACGTGCGGCGCACCGAGGCGCACCACCGCGACGCCTTCGATGCCCTGCTGACGCAATACCCGGCCATCGACCGTACCCGCAGCCATCTGGGCCAGGGCTTTGCCGAAGAGGTGATCCCCGCCTACGTGCGCGACAACGGCATCGACCTGCTGCTGATGGGCGCGGTCGCCCGAGGGCAGTTCGATAACGCGCTGATCGGCCAGACCGCCGAACGGGTGCTCGAAGAAGTGGAATGCGATTTGCTGGTGATCAGACCTGTCAGCTGAAACCCTGTCATCTGAAACAGAGTAAGATGGCGTCCTGGCAGCCCAGAGAACCGCCGCAGGTTCTCCGGGCCGCCTGACCGCTGCTTGCTTTCCCCTAGGAGTCCCGCATGTCCCTTCGCCGCACCAAGATCGTCGCCACCCTCGGCCCAGCCAGTAACTCCCCCGAAGTCCTGGAACAGCTGATCCTCGCTGGGATCGACGTCGCCCGCCTGAACTTCTCCCACGGAACTCCCGACGAACACCGCGCCCGCGCCAAGCTGGTCCGCGACATCGCCGCCAAGCATGGCCGCTTCGTGGCGCTGCTGGGTGACCTGCAGGGTCCGAAGATCCGCATCGCCAAGTTCGCCAACAAGCGCATCGAACTGGCGGTCGGCGACACCTTCCGTTTCTCCACCAGCCACCCGCGCACCGAAGGCAACCAGCAAGTGGTCGGCATCGACTATCCGGACCTGGTGAAGGACTGCGGCGTGGGCGACGAGCTGCTGCTGGACGATGGCCGCGTGGTCATGGCGGTGAAGGAAGTGAAGGCTGACGAACTGGTCTGCGAAGTGCTGATCGGTGGCCCGCTGTCCGACCACAAGGGTATCAACCGCCGTGGCGGCGGTCTCACCGCGCCGGCCCTGACCGAGAAGGACAAGGCCGACATCAAACTGGCCGCGAGCATGGACCTGGACTACGTTGCCGTGTCCTTCCCGCGTGACGCCAAGGACATGGAATACGCCCGCAGTCTGCTCACCGAAGCCGGCGGCACCGCCTGGCTGGTGGCGAAGATCGAACGCGCCGAAGCCGTGGCCGACGACGAAGCCCTGGACGGCCTGATCCGTGCCAGCGACGCCGTGATGGTGGCCCGTGGCGACCTCGGCGTGGAAATCGGCGATGCCGAGCTGGTGGGCATCCAGAAGAAGATCATTCTGCACGCGCGCCGCTACAACAAGGCCGTGATCACCGCGACCCAGATGATGGAGTCGATGATCCACAACCCGATGCCGACCCGCGCGGAAGTTTCCGACGTGGCCAACGCCGTGCTCGACTACACCGACGCCGTGATGCTCTCGGCCGAATCCGCCGCCGGCGAATATCCGGTGGAAGCGGTCAAGGCCATGGCGCGCATCTGCGCCGGCGCCGAGAAGCACCCGACCACCAAGAAGTCCAGCCACCGTATCGGCCAGACCTTCGAGCGCTGCGACGAGAGCATCGCCCTGGCGGCCATGTACACCGCCAACCACTTCCCCGGCATCAAGGCGATCATCTGCCTGACCGAAAGCGGCTATACCCCGCTGATCATGTCGCGCATCCGTTCCTCGGTACCGATCTTCGCCTACTCCCCGCACCGCGAAACCCAGGCCCGCGTGGCGCTGTTCCGCGGCGTGGAAACCATCCCCTTCGACCCGGCCGCCCTGCCGCCGGAGCGTGTCAGCCAGGAAGCCGTCGACGCGCTGCTGCAGCGCGGCGTGGTGACCAAGGGTGACTGGGTGATCCTGACCAAGGGCGACAGCTACACCACCCAGGGCGGCACCAACACCATGAAGGTGCTGCACGTGGGCGACCTGCTGGTCTGATCCTGTTGTGCCACTGAAAAGGCCGCCCTCGGGCGGCCTTTTCATTTGGGGTTGCTCAAAGGGCAACCAATGCGCTGAAAGCCAGGCGCCGTGCGGGCTCGGCACCTTGGCCCCAAGCTTATCCACAGCACCTTCCACACCTTATGTGGGCAACCTGCCAGGCGTCGCTCAAATACCGCTCAATCCCCTGCAGGCCGCGTCTTCCGTGGGCTAGCCGGGTCGTCCCAGAGCTTATCCACAGCGCACTCCACAGATTGTGTGGGCAACCATTACCCGCGATGCGGACCTATCGCGGACAGAGTCCGCTCCTACGCCACCGGGTGACACCGGCATTCCACTGTAGGAGCGGGCCATGCCCGCGATCGCGCGCAGGGCCCGCTCCTACAAGGGGTACGGCGTCAACAGGTGCCTCACAGGAACTTCGAGAAATCCGGCTGGCGGCGCTGGGTGAAGGCGCTCAGCGCCTCCTGGGCCTCCGGCGAGTGCAGGCGCTCGACGAAGAGCTGCCCTTCCTCCGCCACCACCTGGCGCAGTTGCTCGATGTAGGGCGCCTTGAGCAGACGCTTGCTCAACGCCACCGCCGCTGGCGGCAGTTGCTGCAGCGCCTGGCAGACCTCGTGGGCGCGCTCGATGGCGGCGGCCCCATCGGCCAGCGCTTCATTGGCGATGCCGTACGCCACCGCCTGCTCGCCGGTGAATCCCTCACCGCGCATCAGCAGGCTGGCAGCCTTGACCGGGCCGACCAGGCGCGGCACCAGGAAGCTGGAGCCGAACTCCGGGCACAGGCCGAGGTTGACGAAAGGCATCTTGAACTTGGTGCCCTGGGCAACGAAAACCTGGTCGCAGTGCAGCAGCAGGGTGGTGCCGATGCCCACGGCGGGGCCGGCCACTGCCGCGACTACCGGCTTGGTGAAGTCCATCAGCGCGCGCATGAAGCGGAACACCGGGCTGTCCGGGCCGCTGGGCGGCTGCTGGAGGAAATCGACGATGTCATTGCCACTGGTGAAGCACTCGGCGCCGCCAGTGATCATCACCACACGCACGGAGCGGTCCGTCTGCGCCGCCTCCAGCGCGTCGGCCAGGGCGGAATACATGGTGCGGGTCAGCGCGTTCATCTTGTCCGGACGGTTCAGGCGCAGGATCAGCAGGCCCTGTTCGCGTTCGACGAGAATCTGTTCGCTCATGGCAAATCCTTCTTCTTGGAATTCTGTTGGGTGGAGCCGCGCGCCGGCTCAGGCGTGGGGCAGGAACAGGTCGGCGAGCGTCTGGCCGCGCGGTACGCCACAGAGATAGAGGCGGCGGGCGAAGGCATCGACGCTGTCGGGGTGGCCGCAGAGTAAGGCGAGGGTCCGTCGCGAAACAAGCCGGAGTTGTGCCATAACGGCGGCCGACTCGGCCGTGGTCATCAGCGTCACCTCCAGTTCCGGGTGCGCGGCGGCAAGCGCCCGCAGCGGTCCGGCGAGGTAGTGGCCGGCAGCGTCATGGGCCTGGTGAATGACCCGGATGGGGCCGGCATGATGCTGGCGCAACGCCTCGCGCAGCACGCCCCAGAGTGGCGCCAGGCCGGTTCCCGACGCCATCAGCAACAACGGCCGCTCATGCCATTCGGGGTCATAGTGCAAGGCGCCGCCGCGCAGCTCGCCCAGGCGGACGCTGTCACCCGGCTTCAGCTGGCGGGCGAAGTCGCTGAAGGCACCGGGCAGGCGGCAATCGATGTGGAACTCCAGCCAGGGATCGACACCCGGCACGCTCGCCAGCGAGTACGGCCGCGCCACGCCCTCGGCGCTCCAGAGGATCAGGTGCTGCCCGGCGCGGTAGCGCAGCGGGCGTTGCGGGATGAGGCGCAAACGCAGCACGTCCGGCGCCGGCCAGTCCAGTTCGGCGACGCTGGCGGGTAGCCCATCGCGCTGCGGATCGAAGACTTCCACGGCGAGGTCTTCAACGACCCGGCACTGGCAGGACAAGCGCCAGCCCTCCTCGCGCCGCGCGGTGTCTAGCGCATCGGGCTGCGCATCGAGCACCTCGCCGCGGGTGCAGCGCACCAGACAGGCATGGCAGCTGCCGGCACGGCAGCTGTAGGGCACGGCGACGCCGGCCCCGTGCAGGGCATCGAGCAGGTTGACTCCGGGGCTTACCGAAAAGCGTTGCGATCCGGCCTGTATCTCAGGCACGCGTCCACTCCCATGCGGCATCGCAGCGGTTACGTCCGCTGCGTTTCGCACGGTAGAGCGCCTGGTCGGCCCGTTGCAAGGCCTCGTCGAGATCGTCGGTCGGCTCCAGCAGGGTCATCCCCGCCGAGAGGCTCAGCACTTCGATATTCACCCCTATCGGCTCGGCGGCGGCATAGGCCGTGCGCAGCCGTTCGCAGCAGGTGGCCAGGCGGTCGGCGTCGGCATTGGGCAGCAGCAGGACGAACTCCTCGCCGCCGTAGCGCGCCAGGATGTCGCCCTCGCGCAGGCACGCACGCGCCACCGCGGCGAAGGTCTGCAGCACGCGGTCGCCAGCGGCGTGGCCGTGGATATCGTTGATGCGCTTGAAGTGGTCCAGGTCGATCAGCGCCAGACCGTGACGCTGGCTCAGCTGCATCTCGTCCAGCGCGCGGCCGGCCAGGCGCAGGAAGTGACGGCGGTTGTACAGGCCGGTCAGCTCGTCGGTGGCCACCAGGTCCTCCAGCTGGCGCATCATCCCGCGCAGCGTGTCCTGGTGCGCCTGCAGCGCGTAACGGCGTTGGCGCATGCGCTGGCGCAAGGCCTGGACATAGCCGGCGAACAGACTGAGCCAGACCAGCACGATGAACAGCACCAGCAGTTGCAGAATCGCCTGGGCGGGCACTTCGAGGCGCTGCTGGAAGGCCTCCCACAGGTTAAGGCCGGCGAAGGCGATGAACGCCAGCGCCGCGCAGCGGGCGAAAACCCTGGGCTGCAACTGGAACACGCCGAACAGCAGGATCAGCACGTAGAACACCATCAGGGTGCCCCGCGCGGTATCGACGTTGGCCAGGAACAGGGTGTGCCAGAGGAGCGCGACCAGCACCTGCGGCTCGGTCATGCTGGGGTCGGAGAAGCGTTGGTTGCGCCCGGTGAGGAACAACCAGAAGAAGACAAGCTGGCTCGCCACCACCAATACGGTGCAACCAAGTGCGAAGGCAACGGTGCCGCGAAAGAAATCGCCGAACACCGCCATCCATAGCAACAGTTGCGCCAGCGCATAGGTGCCGACGGCCATGCCGAATCGCCTGATGAGTAGTTTTTGTAAGGCGCGCTGTTTCAGCAGTGTGCTCATGGGGCTCCATCCCGTAATGGCACGTGGCCTTCAATCTACTATCAAAGCGCCCGGATGCCTAGCCGACCGGAATGTGGGCGCCCGTGTGGCTTTTTAAAAACAGCGGCGGCCCCCTGTGACCAATGTCGGATCACCGGCGGGTGCGCGGCAAGCGGCCGCAGCGGTATACTACGGCGCCTTTTTTCGCCGGAACCGTGCCGGCGAACTCCCGACGTAACAGGCCTTGCGCCTGTAATACCTGCCTGAAGAGGACCGTGCTCCATGGCCGTGATCAAGCAAGACGACCTGATCCAGAGCGTCGCCGATGCCCTGCAGTTCATCTCCTACTACCACCCGGTTGATTTCATCCAGGCCATGCATGAGGCCTACCTGCGCGAAGAATCGCCGGCCGCCCGGGACTCGATGGCGCAGATCCTGATCAACTCGCGCATGTGCGCCACCGGCCATCGCCCGATCTGCCAGGACACCGGCATCGTCACCGTCTTCGTTCGCGTGGGCATGGACGTGAGCTGGGCCGGCGCCACCATGAGCGTCGACGACATGATCAACGAAGGCGTGCGTCGCGCCTACAACCTGCCGGAAAACGTCCTGCGCGCCTCCATCCTGGCCGACCCGGCCGGTGCGCGTAAGAACACCAAGGACAACACCCCGGCAGTGATCCACTACTCCATCGTCCCGGGCAACACCGTGGAAGTGGACGTCGCGGCCAAGGGCGGCGGCTCCGAGAACAAGTCGAAGATGGCCATGCTCAACCCGTCCGACTCCATCGTCGACTGGGTGCTGAAGACCGTTCCGACCATGGGCGCCGGCTGGTGCCCGCCGGGCATGCTCGGCATCGGCATCGGCGGTACCGCCGAGAAGGCCGCGGTGATGGCGAAGGAAGTCCTGATGGACCCGATCGACATCCACGAACTGAAGGCCCGCGGCCCGCAGAACCGCATCGAGGAGCTGCGCCTGGAGCTGTTCGAGAAGGTCAACCAGCTGGGCATCGGCGCCCAGGGCCTGGGCGGCCTGACCACCGTGCTCGACGTGAAGATCATGGACTACCCGACCCACGCAGCGTCCCTGCCGGTCTGCATGATCCCCAACTGCGCCGCCACCCGCCACGCGCACTTCGTGCTCGACGGCTCGGGCCCGGCCGAACTGGAAGCGCCGTCCCTGGACGCCTACCCGGAAATCGTCTGGGAAGCCGGCCCGTCCGCGCGCCGCGTCGACCTGGACAAGATCACCCCGGAAGAAGTGCAGAGCTGGAAACCGGGCGAGACCATCCTGCTCAACGGCAAGATGCTCACCGGCCGCGACGCCGCGCACAAGCGCATGGTCGACATGCTGAACAAGGGCGAAGAGCTGCCGGTGGACCTGAAAGGCCGCTTCATCTACTACGTCGGCCCGGTCGATCCGGTCGGTGACGAAGTGGTTGGCCCGGCAGGCCCGACCACCGCGACCCGCATGGACAAGTTCACCCGCCAGATCCTCGAGCAGACCGGTCTGCTGGGCATGATCGGCAAGTCCGAGCGCGGCCCCATCGCCATCGAAGCGATCAAGGACAACAAGGCCGTCTACCTGATGGCCGTAGGCGGCGCCGCCTACCTGGTCGCCCAGGCGATCAAGAAGTCCAAGGTCCTGGCCTTCGCCGAACTGGGCATGGAAGCAATCTACGAGTTCGAAGTGAAGGACATGCCGGTGACCGTTGCGGTCGACACCAAGGGCGAGTCGGTGCACATCACCGGCCCGGCCATCTGGCAGAAGAAGATCGCCGAGAACCTGGCGGTGGAAGTGAAGTAATCCTTCACCTTCTCCCTATGAAAAAGCCCGGCCAAGTGCCGGGCTTTTTCATGCATGGGATGTTTGTGGCTTCGGCGCACCGGCCGGGCAATCGCGGATAAATCCGCTCCTACAAGAACCGGTAGCTACGGTGCATCACCGTAGGAGCGGACTTCGTCCGCGAATCCCGCAGAATCGTGCCGATTTCGCGGACAAGATCCGCTCCTGCAAGAGCCTGCGACGGCGGTGTTCTCCTGTAGGAGCGGACTTCGTCCGCGAAAGACGGGCATGGCCCGCACAATCGATCACGCGCTGCGCGGCACCCGGTTCAACTCCACAACGTTATCGCGGCGCTGGGCCAGGAATCGCGTGCAACTCACCCGCAGGAAGGAAGCGAAGTTCACCACCTCCCCGCGATAGTCCATCACCTCGTCATAGAGCTTGGCGATCAACTGGTTGGTAGTCATGCCGTCCACCTCGGCAATCTCCCGCAGGATGTCCCAGAACTGGTTCTCCAGGCGCAGCGTGGTGACCACGCCACGGATGCGCAGCGAGCGAGAGCGCGACTCATAGAGGATCGGGTCGGCCTTTACATAGAGTTCGCACATGGACGGCTTCTCCAGCTTCGATGATGGGCCAGTCTACAGGCTGATCTTCGTGCCCAGCACGTCGAGGAACTTCGCCAACCATGCCGGATGCGCCGGCCAGGCCGGGGCGGTGACCAGGTTGCCATCGACGTGGGCGGCGTCCACCGGAATGTCCACATACTCGCCACCGGCCAGGGTCACTTCCGGACCGCAGGCCGGGTAGGCGCTGCACGCGCGCCCCTTGAGCACGCCGGCAGCGGCCAGCAACTGGGCACCATGGCAGACGGCGGCGATGGGCTTCTTCGCGGCGTCGAAGGCTTTCACCAGTTCGATGACTTTCGCGTTCAGGCGCAGGTATTCCGGGGCGCGGCCACCGGGGATCAGCAACGCGTCGTAGTCCTCGGCGCGCACATCGGCGAAGGTGGCGTTCAGCGCGAAGTTGTGGCCTGGCTTCTCGCTGTAGGTCTGGTCGCCTTCGAAATCGTGGATCGCGGTGCGGATGCTCTGGCCGGCCTTCTTGTCCGGGCAGACGGCATGGACGATGTGCCCGACCATCAGCAGTGCCTGGAACGGCACCATGGTTTCGTAGTCTTCGGCGTAGTCGCCGACCAGCATCAGGATCTTCTTCGCGGCCATCTGGGCATCCTCCCGGCAGGGCCCGGCCTTGGTGGCCGGGCATGCGGGAGAGCTTAGTCAGTCGAGCAGACAGCGGGTAATACGCCGCTACTACACCGCTGCGCTCCCAGATCACCGCCGACCGCCAGGTACAGCGAATTGAATGCATTCAGCGTAGCCAGCCGACTGTCCACTTCCTGAAGCTGTCCGTCGAAGAGTTTCTCCTCCGAAGTCGTGACGTCCAGATAGGTCGAGTACCCACCTTCATACAACCGGCGAGCTTGACTGGCATAGGTCTGCAACGCACTCACCTGCCGCTCGACGGCCGCATGCTGCGCAGCCGATTCGCGGGTGTCGACCAGAGCGTTGTTCACATCCTTCAGTGCCGACTGGACGGCTCCCTGGTAGGCCAGGACCGATTGCTGGTACTGGGACTTCGCTTCGAGCACCTGCCCGGATATCGCTCCGGCATCGAAGACGGTCTGGTTCAGGCCCAGGGCCAGGTTCCAGATCTTCGAAGCACTCTCGAACAATTGTCCGCTCTCGCCACGGCTGAAGCCGATCATCCCGGAAAGGTTCAGGTCCGGCAGGTACAACGCCTGTGTCGCACCGACCATCGCATTGCTGGCCACCACCGCCTGCTCTGCCTGCAACAGGTCCGGCCGTCTCGATAGCAGGCTGGCCGGCAGTACATCCGGCAGCTTCGGTGGACGCAACGAAGACAGGCGTTCGCCACGGACGATGGGACCCGGTACACGACCGAGCAGCACCGACAGCGAGTTCTCCGCCGCAGCGATCCTGGCCTTCAAAGGCGGTATCGAGGCCTGGGTCGCCCAGTAATCGTTCTGCGCCTGGCTGAGCTCCATCTGCCTCACCACACCACGGTCATAACGCTTCTGGAAGATATCCAGCGCATCCTTGCGCGCCTGTGCTGTCTGCTCCGCGATGACGAGTTGCTCATCCAGCGCGAGCAGGTTGAGATAGCCTTCGCTGATCGAGCTGGCGAGGCTGAGCGCCACACCACGCTGTGCGTACTGGGCTCCCAGCAATTGCGCGCTGGCCGCCTCGCTCTGCCGGCGCAGACGGCCCCAGAGATCGATCTCCCAGCTGGCACTCAGGCCGCTCTGATATTGATTGGCGACACCATCGAAGCCCGAGAGGGGCGTATCGACAAATTGATCGCTCCGCCCACGCTGGGCATTTAGCCCCAGGCCGAGCTGCGGGAACAGCCCCGCGCGGACAGTGCGCAATTGTCCACGGAACTGTTCGATGCGCGCGGTGGCCCGCTGCAGATCAAGGTTATTGCGCAGGCCTTCGCTGACCAGCGAGGTCAAGGTCGGCGAGCCGAACTGCCCCCACCAGGGGCCGGCGACCCCGGCAGTGGTATCCGTCAGGTGAGCCCGGAACGAGGATGGCACGGTGATGTCCGGCCGTTGATAGTCCGGACCGATCATGCAGCCCGAGACGCAGGCCAACGCCAGCGTCAGCAAGAGTTTCCGGGCGTCCATCAGTGGGCCTCCGTGGCAGAGCCGCTATCGTTGGCGCTCGCGACGACAGGCGCTGGCGCGACTCCCTTGTTCTTCTTGCGCCGTTCGCCAGCGCGCTCGACCAGGTAGGAGAACAACGGTACGAACAGCAGCGCCAGACTGGTGGCGGCGAGCATGCCACCGATGATGCCGGTGCCGATGGAGTGGCGAGAGTTGGCCCCGGCGCCCGTGGCGATGGCCAGCGGCACGGCGCCGAAGATGAAGGCCAGCGAAGTCATGATGATCGGACGCAGACGCAGCTCGGCGGCCTTGAGCACCGCGTCCAGCGGGGAAAGCCCCGCCTGGCGCTGGAGGATGACGAACTCGACGATCAGGATCGCGTTCTTCGCCGCCAGCCCCACCAGGGTGACCAGGCCGATCTGGAAGTACACGTCGTTGGGAATGCCGCGCGCCCAGATCGCCACCAGCGCACCGAAGATGCCGAACGGCACCGCGCTGAGCACAGTCAGCGGCAGCGACCAGGACTCGTACTGTGCCGCCAGGATCAGGAACACCATGATGATGCCGAAGATGAACACCAGCACTGTGGTATTGCCCGACTTGTTCTCCTCGAAGGCTTCGCCGCTCCACGCGTAGCTGTAGCCTGCGGGAAGCTCCTGGGTGGCAAGCTGCTGCATCGCCGCGATGGAGTCACCGGAACTGTAGCCCGCGCCCGCGTTACCGGTGATCTTGGCCGCCGGGAAGTTGTTGAAGCGCGTCACCAGGCTCGGGCCGGACGTGAACTCGGTCTTCACCAGGGCGGACAGCGGGATCATCTTGTCGTTCTTCTGCTTGACGTAGAGATAGCCCAGGTCCGTCGGCGAGCCGCGGTATTGCGGCGCACCCTGCAGGATCACCTGCCATACCCGGCTGCCCAGCACGTACTGGCTGACGTAGGAAGAGCCGAACTGGGTTTGCAGCGCCCCATAGACATCGGCCATGGGTACGCCCAGCGTCTCGGCCTTCGAGTTGTCCACGGCGATGCGCATCTGCCGGGTGGACGCCTGGAAGGTACTGATCAGACCGGACAGTTCAGGGCGCTTGGCGCTGGCGCCAATGATCTTCCAGGTTGCATTCTGCAGCTCCTTGGCATCGCCGTCGCCACGGTTCTCCACCCAGAACTCGAAGCCGCCCTGGGTGCCCAGACCGGGGATCGACGGCGGGTTGATCGGGATGATCCGCGCCTGGGGAATGCTCGCGAGCTTGGGATACAGTGCCTGTATCACGCCATCGGCGGAGAGCGCGAAGCCCTTGCGCTGCTCGGACGGCTTCAGGTTGATGAACACCGTGCCCATGTTGGTCTGGTTCTGTCCGTCGATGAAGCTGTAGCCGGACACCGCGGAAGCGTCCTGCACGGCAGGATGCTGACGGAACAAGGTGGCGACCTGCTCGGTGGTGGCCTCGGTCCGGTCGAGGCTTGCCGAGTCGGGCATCATCACGGCCACCAGCAGGTAGCCCTGGTCTTCCTCCGGCACGAAACTGGTGGGGATGCGCGAGAACAGCACGTAGATGCACAGCAGCATGCCGGCGAACAGCGCCAGCGCCACCAGCATCCGCCGCACCACCACGGAGACCAGGCTGACGTAGCCATGGGTCAGCTTGTCGAAGGCCGTGTTGAACCATTGGAAGCCTTTCCAGCGGGCGTGCTGCCCAGGCTTGAGAATCAGCGAGGCCAGGGCCGGCGACAGGCTCAGGGCCACGAAGCCGGAGATGACCACCGAGCAGGCGATGGTCAGGGCGAACTGCCGATACAGCAGCCCCGTAGTCCCGCTGACGAACGCCACGGGAATGAACACTGCGCACAGCACCAGCACGATGGCGACGACCGGCCCGGTCACTTCCTCCATCGCCTTGATCGTCGCATCGCGGGCACTGAGCTTGAACTCCTCCATGTTCCGCTCGACGTTCTCCACCACCACGATGGCATCGTCCACCACGATGCCGATCGCCAGCACCAGGGCGAACAGCGTCAGCAGGTTGATGGAGAACCCCAGCGCCAGCAGGGTGCCAAAGGTGCCCACTACCGCCACCACCACCGCGGCGACCGGGATCAGGGTACTGCGCACGCTCTGCAGGAAGACGAACACCACCAGCACCACCAGCGCGATGGCGATAAGCAGCGTTACCTCCACCTCGTGGATGGAGGAGCGTACGAATTCCGTGGTATCCAGCGAGACGACATAGTCGATGCCATGGGGGAAAGTCCTGGACATATCCGACAGGGCCGCGCGGACGTTCTTCGAGACCTCCAGCGCGTTGGACCCGGCCTGCTGGTAGACGGCGATCAGAGTGGCGGTCTTGCCGTTGATAGCCGAGCGCATGGTGTACTGATTGAGTCCGATCTCCGCGCTGGCCACGTCGCCCAGGCGCACGATAGCGGTCCCGTTGGAGTCGGCGCGCAAGATGATGTCCTCGAACTCCTTGGCGGTCTTCATGCGCCCCGGCGTCACCAGGGGATAGGTGAGCTCCATCTGTCCCTGGGAGGGGGCCTGGCCAATGTTGCCGGCGCCGAACTGCTGGTTCTGCTGGCTGACGGCGTTCTGCACGTCGTTCGCGGTGATACCCAGTTCGGCCATCCGGTCAGGCTTGAGCCAGATACGCAGGGCAAGGTCGGCGTCACCCATGATCTGTGCCTGGTTCGCTCCCTGGATGCGCTTGATCGTGTCCAGCACGTACAGGTTGGCGTAGTTGCCGACGTACTGCTGGTCGAAGCTGTCGTCAGGGGAGTAGATCGCCAGCAGCATGAGGAAACTGGAGGAGCGCTTCTGCACGTTGACGCCGTTCGCCTGGACGGACTGCGGCAGTTGCGCCAGCGCCTGGCTGACGCGGTTCTGCACCTGGACCTGGGCGATGTCCGGGTCGGTACCGATATCGAAGTACACGTTGAGGGTCATCTGCCCGGTGGGCGAACTGACCGACTGCATGTACAACATGTTGTCCACGCCGTTGACCTGCGTCTCGATAGGTGCGGCGACGGTGGAAGCGATGGTCTGCGAGTCGGCGCCCGGATAGGTCGCCGTCACGGTAATCTGGATGGGGGTGATGTCCGGATACTGCGCCACCGGCAGGGCGAAGATCGACACGCCGCCCGCGATGATGATGATCAGCGACAGCACCATCGCGAAGATCGGTCGGTCGATACAGAAGCGCGAAAGCATGGCGGGCTCCTCACTCAGGCTTCGCGGCGGGGCCGCCGAAGCTGCCGGCAGGCGCCGCGCCGGTCACTTTCAGTGGTGCGCCGGGCATGAGTTTCCCCGCGCCGTCGACCACCACCTGCTCCCCGCCCTTGAGGCCGTCTTCGACCCGCCAGAAGGCACCGGACGGCTCGGCCACCTGCACCGGGCGAACCTCGGCCTTGCCATCGGTGCCGGCGATATAGACGAAATCGCCTTTCGGCCCATGCATGACCGCCCGCTGCGGCACCTGGATGGCATTGGGGTAGCTCGCGCCCTTGAGCGTGACGCGCACGAACTGCCCCGGATGCAGGTCGCCCTTGGGGTTGGCAAAATCGGCACGCACCATGAAGGTGCCGGTCTGCTGGCTGAACGAGGTCGAGGTGAAGGTCACCACGCCGGTATGCGGATAGCTGGAGCCATCGGCCATCAGCAGATCGGCCTCCATGCGCCCGTCGGCGGGCATGACCAGGCGGCCGCGGTCGACCAGGTTGCGCATGGCGAGGAACTGCTCCTCGCTCACGCTCAGGACCACCCGCATGGGATCCAGGGTCGACACCGTGGTCAGCAGGCTGTTGCTGGTATTGACGTAGGTACCGTCGTTTACCTTCGCGTAGTCGCTGACACCCTCTACCGGCGAACGGATATAGGTGTAGGAGAGGTTCAGCTCCTGGGTCCTGACCTGGGCCAGCGCCGCCTGCATGGAGGCCTCCGCGGCCTTGGCGCTGCCAATGGCGTCGTCACGGTCCTTCGGGCTCAGGGCTTTCTCCGCTGCCAGCGGCAGGACGCGATCCAGATTGGCCTTGGCCCGCTCGTAGCGTGCCTTCTGCGCCTCGTACTCGGCCTTGGCCGAGGCGAGATCAGCCAGGAATGGCGCGTGATCGATCTCGAACAGCAACTGGCCGGTCTTCACCATGCTCCCCTCGACGTAGTTGCGCTTGAGGAGGAAGCCATTCACTCGCGCACGAATGTCCACGGCCTGGGGGCTTTGCGTCTGGCCGACGAAGGTGATGCTCGCCGGCAAGCTCTCGGGCTTCGTCGTCACGGTAGTGACGTCTATCGGAGCGGCGCCTGCAGGGGCCTTTCCATCCGGTCCGCAGGCCGCGAGGCAAACAGCGGCGAATAACACTGCGCAATGGCAGCCGAGATCAGTCAAACGCATGGTGAATTCCATTGGTCATCGCCGGGCGGCGATAAAAAAGCGAGGGAGGGAGCTCCTGTGCTCTCTCAGGAGCTCCGGGGTTGAATCAATTGGTGGACTTGGCCGGCGCTGCTGCCTGTGCGACCGGATGGGCGGTGACGATCTGCAAGGTGTCCTCATAGGTCACGTTGAGCATCTGGCCGATCTTCAACTCGCCCAGTTTGCTGCGCAGCTTCGGATCGTCGACGGAAACGACCTTGGTGGTGCCGTCCGGACCTTCGAAGCTGAGCTCATGCTTCTTGACGTTGATCCCGACGATCTTCAGTTGCACACGCGCCATGCGGAAAGCATCACCGCCCGGATGCGGATTGCTCGGGGTAGCCAGTGCGGCACCATCGGCCTCGATACCGCCCGGGGCTTGGCTCTGTACCTTGGTGTCGAAGTCGAAGGCGGCGGAGTGGATGACCAGTGCCGCGATGTAGTCACCTGCTTTCAGATGGCCCAGGTCCTGAGCGGCATCAGTGACCTGCACGGTGACCGGCTTGCCTGCCACGTCTTCGACCACGATGCGGCGATCCTTGGCATCGACGGAAACGACCTTGGTCACGACCTCGTCGGCCTCGACGGCAGTACCCAGCGGGATATCCGCAGCCATCGCCGGGGCCGCAATCGCGAATGCCAGGGCACTGATCAGCGGCAGGGACTTGAGGATATGCATGGTTGAACCCTCCTTGGGCTCGGTGGTGTGGAAACAGGGCTCGACGCGCGGCAATCCCATCGCTACTCGGCAACCCGGGCGGTATCGCTGATGGCATTGCAGGTGCTCGGATCCAGGCAGTAGGTGATGTACACCGCCTGGCGCCCACAGCCGCGGGCGCCGATGGTGTATTCGGTTCGGTTGTTCACGTTGGCGAACCGAACCTGGGTGACCTTGCTCGACAGGACCGAGACGGTCACATCCTGGCAATTGAGCTCGAACCTGGCGCGCGAGACGGTCGCGTTGATCGCGGCGCTCTGGTTCTGCGCAAGAAACTCCTGATCGGTCATGCAACCGGTCAGAGGGAGACAGCTGAGTGCCAGCGCGGCAAAAGCGGACCGAAGATACATAGCGACTCCTAGTGAGGACGGTTCACCGACAGCCCAGCGGGACAGCTGGAAAGGCTGCACCAGAGGCCGTAGCCCGAGGCGGGATTCGCTACCTTAATCGGCATCCGGAGCGCTGAAATCGGGGCGGAATCAGATACGGACAGGCCCGAGATCAGTTACGCCAATTTCCTACAGGATCTGAGCAAGACTCCGAGAAACTACTGCGCGTAAACGGTCTTGCATCGCAAAAAAAGAACGGGCGTACCGGTCTCCCGATACGCCCGTCAGGGGCTTGCCATTGCTGGTTTGACGCCGAGCCCTTCGAAACTTTCATCCATGCACCGGACGGGTCTGCACGCCGGCGGACGTCACTCCTTGAGGCAGGCGATCCGGTAGAAACCGTCCTCCACCTCGACGCCATGGGTGTCGTGGGCGAAGCCCGGGAAGCGCTGATCGAAAGCTTCCAGCGCCTTCAGGTAACCCAGTACAGGTCCGTCACCCGCACCGGCATTCTCGCCCGGCATCAGCAGCGGGATGCCCGGCGGATAGGGCACTACGCCGGTCGCCACGGTACGGCCGCTCATTTCGTCCAGGGTCAGTCGCTCGATGTTGTTCTTCACCAGTTGCTCGTAGGCGGCAGTTGGCGTCAGGCGCGGCTCGGGCAGCAACGAGAAGGCCTGCCCCATCAGGGTGGTGGTCTGCAGTTCGGCCATGTTTTCGAACATCCGGTCGCAGAGGTCCTTGAGCCCCATGTCGCCGTAGCGTTCCGCCCAGCTGGCGACCAGCTGCGGCAGCGCGCGTGACAGCGGAAGGTTCGCGTCGTAGTCGCGTTTGAAGCCCAGCAGCGCGTTCACCAACGTGCCCCACTTGCCCTTGGTCACACCAATGGAGAAGAGGAACAGCAGGGTGAAGTCGGTGGTCTTCTCCACCACTATGCCCTGCTGCGCCAGGTAGGCCGTGAGCACCGCAGCGGGAATGCCGACCGGCATCAGCGCACCACTGGGCGAGACGCCCGGCGTCACCACCGAAACCTTGATCGGATCGAGCATGCAGTAGCCATCCTCGATCTCGCCAAAACCGTGCCAGCGAGCGCCCGGCGCCAGGGTCCAGCAACGCGGGTCGCCGACCAGCAGCTCCTCGTCCGCCTCGAAGAACCGCACCTTGCGGCCCGTCTTCGGATCACGCACCTCATCGGGCTGCCAGGCGTCGAAGAACCAGTCGCCCTGCTCGGCGAAGTCGTTGTTCAAGCGCGCCAGCAAACGACGGAATGCCACCGCCTCACGGATCGCATCAGTGGTCAGCGCCATCCCGCCCTGTCCGTCCATCATCGCTGCCGACACATCGTTGGAAGCGATGATCGCGTACTGCGGCGAGGTGGACGCGTGCATCATGAAGGACTCGTTGAAGCGCGCGTGATCGACCGGGTTACGCCCATCGCGCACATGGATGAACGAGGCCTGGGACAACGCCGCCAACAGCTTGTGGGTGGATTGGGTGGCGAATACCGTGGGGCGATCCGCCGTGTGCTCCGCCGGATCGCCATGCATGGCGTGACGCTTGTGGTAGAGCGGGTTGAAGCGCGCATAGCCGTACCAGGCTTCGTCGAAGTGCAGGCGGTCGACACTCTGGCCGAGCAGCTCCTCGACTCGCGCCACGTTGTAGCAAAGGCCATCGTAGGTGGAGTTGGTAATGATCGCGTGGCGCGGCGTAGGGTCGATGCCCGAGTGCACCAGCGGGTTGTCGGCGATATGACGCTTCACCGCCACTGCCGTCAGGCGCTCGGGCAGGATCGGGCCGATCAGGCCTAGATGGTTGCGTGACGGCACCAGGTAGGTCGGGATCGCCCCGGACATGGTCATCGCGTGCTCGGCCGATTTGTGGCAGTTGCGGTCGCACAGGGCGATCTGATCACGAGTGACGCTGGCCATCAGGATGACCCGGTTGGAGGTCGAGGAGCCGTTGGTAACGTGGTAGCTGCGATGGGCGCCGAAAACTCGCGCAGCGTAACGCTCGCTCTCGCCGATGGGGCCGCTGTGATCGAGCAGCGAGCCGAGGTCGCCGACGGAGATCGACAGGTCCGAGCGCAGCAACTCCTCGCCGAAGAAGTCGAAGAAGGCGCGCCCGGCCGGGGCCTTGAGGAAGCCGGTGCCGCCGGTATGGCCCGGGGTATGCCAGGAGTATTCGTAGACGCGGGAGAACTTCATCAGCGCCTTGAACATCGGCGGCAACACCACGTCGCGATAACGCTCGACGGCGGCAATGATCCGGCCACCAATGAAGTCGGTGGTGTCTTCCAGCAGCCAGATGAAGTCGTCCGACTGGCGCAGCGCCTTCAGGTCGATAGAAGCTGCGTTGCCGCGCGATGCCATGAGGAAGACAGGCAGCTGCGCATGCCGCTGGCGCAACCTGTCCAGCACCGGCTGCGCCCCGTCGGGCAACTCCCAGTTCAGCAGCACGCATTGCAGGGCCGGGTTCGAATCGATGACGGCACAGGCGTCGTCGGCGGTCGCAGCGAGCAGCACGGTCACGCCACGACGTTCGAGATCCTGAACCAGCGCACGCGCAGCTCGCCCCGCTGACGAGGGCTGCTCCAGCGCCTCGTGGACCATCAGCACCACGACATCCAGTGTGTTCTTGGTAACGGACTCGGACATGGAAACTCCTTGAATCGGCTGGCGGCACTCGAGCCGCCAGCCAGGCAGGCGCCTGCCCCGCCTTCAGCGCCATCGGAGAAGGCGCGTGCAGGCGAAGGGATCAGTTGGAGGCGGGTACCACGGCGGCCGGTGCGGCAGCGGTGGTGGAGACGGCGGCTGCCGGTTGCGGCACCCGGGGACGCAGGTTGAGGTTGTCGTGGCGGCCGACCGAGACCCAGAACATGGCCACCAGCGCGAGGATGGTCAGCGCCAGGGTGCCGAAGCGGATCCAGCCCGGCGACACGCCGCCCGGATGCACGCCGGTTTCCTCGACGGTGCGCATGCTGTTGATCGACAGCTCGTAGAAGATGATCGTGGAGACCACGAAGATCAGCGACCAGCGGGTCTGCTCGCCATCGGAGCCGACCATCGCCCAGAGGCTGTAGATGGCCGCGATGATGCCGACGAAGGTGTAGAATCCATACTGCCGCGCGGGCATCTTTTGGTAGCCCATCACCTTGATGGCGATGGCCGAGTAGATGTAGGGCAACAGCGTCATGATCACCGCGATCGACGCGATCTTGCCGAACTGTTCGCTGGCGGTGGGCGACATGGTCGCCAGCACCTGGATGCTCATGATCGCCGCGACGATGGCCAGGCCTGCCGAGGGCACGCCCTTGGCATTGACCTTGGCGAAGACCTTGCCGAACAGACCGTCATCCGCTGCCGCCTTGGCGGTCTGCCCGACCAACAGCGTCCAGCCGGCCAGCGAGCCGAGGCAACCGATCGCCGCGCAAAGGGCCACGATGTTGGCGGCGGTATCACCCAGCGCCAGACGCGCCGCATCGGCGAAGGGGGCACTGGAGGCGAGCAGGTCCTTGTTCGGGATCATGCCCATGATCGCCGTGGAGCTGAGCACGTAGCAGACCGCTGCGATCAGGACGCCGCCGACCGTCGCGATCGGCACGTTGCGCGCGGGGTCGCGCACCACGCCCGCCGACACAGAGGCGCTCTCCACACCGATGAAAGCCCAGAGCGTGTAGTTCAGCGTCGACCCCACCGCCTCGAAGCCGCTCTTGCCGGACACGTTCCAGCCCGCCTCGTAGATGTCGCCGCTGAACCAGAACCAGCCCAGCAGCGCCATGCCGATGATGGGGAACAGGGCGAAGATCGTGGTGAACGACTGCAGCTTGCCGACCACCGACGGACCGAGGATGTTCGCGTAGGTGAAGAACCAGATCACTGCGATCTGCCCCAGGGCGGACACCAGCGGGTCCTTCAGGCTGGGGAAGAAGTGAGAGAGGTAACCCAGGCCGGCGACCGCGAGGCCGACGTTGCCCACCACGTTGGCCAACCAGTAGATCAGGTTGGTCTGGTAACCCATGTAGTTGCCGAAGGACTTCTTCGTATAGGCATAGGGGCCGCCCGCCGCAGGATCGATCGCCGATAACTTGGCGAAGACCAGAGCCAGCGACACGGCGCCGACGATGGTGATGAACCACCCGTAGAGGGCGATGCCACCGGTGGTGGCGAGGTTGGCCGGGAGCATGAAAACCCCCGAGCCCATCATGTTTCCCGCCACCATCAGGGTGGCCGCCACCACCCCGATCTTGTTGCTGTCGGCTTGTTCCATAGCGTGACTCCAGGAAAGTGGAGTCACGATTCTTGTGCCGCCGCCAAGGGCCTCGAAATCGCTCGGATTCCCAAAGCACAGGCCGAAAATTCCTTAGGCAGCTAATAATGAAACAGCACTGTTCCAGGGGATGCAGGCTCACAACCTGGATAACGCCCTCGCTGCTAGCGCGGCACTTCCTTGCCGTCCGCAGCAATGCTCACCGGCTCCTGCACCTGGCGCGTGGCGGGGATCTCCCGCGAGCCCAGCTCATTGCCCACCAGGTTCAGCGGGCCGGCGCCCTCCCCGGCGTTGTGCTGGAACTTGGGCGGCGTGTGGCTTTCGTCGTAGCGCAGGTAGTAGACCTCGCCGGCCTTGGCCTCCAGGGCGAAGCCTGAGATCAGAGTGAAGTCCAGGGTGCCACCGGCAAAGAAGGTCCAGAAGCTGCCCAGCAGCGGGCGACGCATCTGTAAGGGATAGCTGCCCGGCGCGAAGGTCATGGCGAAGTAGCCGTTGCTCGGCAGGCTGCCGATCAGCTCGTTGTTGAGGAACAGCCCCGGCGCCTCCAGCTCCTCGTCGGACCACTGGTTCTGCGGACGGTAGATGTACACCGTCGCATGCTGCGGATCGCTCGGCTGCGCACTGAACATCGGGCCATCGAGCGCGCCGAAGAACGCACCGGGCGAACTGCAGCCGGCCAGCAGCAGGAGGAAGGCGCACAGGGCCAGTCGGAGCATGGGGTGTCCCTCTTATGGTTATGCCCGGAGCATAACCACGGCACCGCGCCTTGCCACCCGTCGAAAGTCCGGGTCTCCTCAGCTGAGGATTTGCAACCGCCCCGTCGTGAACTGCTCCGGCCAGTCGCGGCGGGTAAATACCTGCCCTTCGCGGCGTACCCGGCGTACTTCGTCCAGGTCCAGGTCGTGCAACAACCAGCGGCTTTCCGAAGGCATCAATTCCTCGCTCAGCGCCAGCACGCCATCTGCAGGCATGCCGTAGTCCGGCGGCACGTAGAGGCCGGCGCGGCCGA
This sequence comes from Pseudomonas sp. B1-22, assembly GCF_050474425.1. Taxonomy (NCBI): domain Bacteria; kingdom Pseudomonadati; phylum Pseudomonadota; class Gammaproteobacteria; order Pseudomonadales; family Pseudomonadaceae; genus Pseudomonas; species Pseudomonas sp. B1-22. The sequence goes on from NZ_JBCHVH010000002.1 coordinate 1,040,418, forward strand.
CGTTCTCGTCCAGGGCCGGCGACCAGGGCGCGAGGCCCACCGTGGGCGAATGCAGCACCGCGATCTGGTTCTCCAGCGCACGGGCCTGGGCACCGATGCGCACGCGGTGGTAGCCGGCCTCGGTGTCAGTGCAGCTGGGCGCGAGGATCAGGTCCACCTCCTGCTCGGCGAGGGTACGCGCCAGTAGCGGGAATTCGTTGTCGTAGCAGATCAGGATGCCCAGCCGGCCAAATTCCGTCTCGAACACGCGCAAGCCTTCGCCACCGACAATGTTCCACTGCTCGCGCTCGAAGCGCGTCATCAGCAGCTTGTCCTGGGTGCCGAGCAGGCCATTGGGGCCGAACAGCCAGGCGCGGTTGCGGTAACGGCCGTCCGCGTCGAGCACCGGTGCGGAGCCCGGCACGAAATAGAGGTTCATGCGCCGCGCGATGGATTCGCACAGCGTCAACCACTTGGGCAGCCAAGGCTGCAGGCCGGCGATGGAGCCGTGCAGATCGCTGCGCACCTCCATCGGCAGCAAGCCGCTCAGCACCAGTCCAGCATATTCGGGCAGCACCAGCAGGCGCGCGCCCTGCCCCGCCGCTTCGGCGCAGAGGTTTTCCAGGTGCTGCGCGTAGGCCTCCCAGTTTTCGTGCAACTCGATGGCATACTGGCAGGCGGCAACACGGATCATCAGGTCAGCTCCTTGAGCCAGAAGGACATGGGCTTGGCGCTTTCGCCCGACTCGCCAACGTCGCGCCAGTGGTACTCGGTGTGCAGCTCCGGATGGGGAGTGAAGCCACGGCGCCGCCAGAACTCATCCAGCGTCCGGTAACCGGCGGGGCGCGCCGGATGGTCCGGCGGCCGCTGCACTGCGCAGAAGGCGCACCAGTCGAAGCGTTGCAGCCCCCGCGCATAACGCTCGCGCTCCTCGAAGAAGCGCAGGCCCAGGCCGGTATTGCGGTAGGCCGGCAACAGCACCGATTCGCCGAAGTAGAAGATACGCTCGGGGTTCCAGCCCTGTTCGAGGAAGGGCCGCTGGAACTCGTCGGTCTCGTCCGCCAGCGGCAGGCCTGTGGAGGCGCCGACCACGTGGCTCCCATCGAGCACCAGCACGCACAAGCTCCAGGGCGAGCGCACGTAGGTATCCAGGTAGTTCGCCTCGTATTCCGGGGTGCCTTCGTAGAGATAGGGGAACTCGCGGAACACGGTGATCCGCAGGCGCGCCAGATCATCGATGAAGGGGCGGATGGCGCCGCCGCTGAGCAGGCGGATGTCCGTGGGCATGGTCGTTTTCGTCCGCTGGATGCCGCAAACGGCAAAGTGATGGCTGACAGGTCAACCTATCATGGCCGACAAACCCGCCTTAAGCCCTACCCGCGACAGGAGCATACCCATGCACGCCAAGGCCCTGATCAGTGCCTACTACGCCGCCTTCAACGCCGGCGACATGCCCACCTTCCTCGGCCTGCTGCACGAGGAGGTGGTGCACGACATCAACCAGGGCGAGCGCCAACAGGGCAAGGCGGCCTTCGCACGCTTCATGGAGCACATGAACCGCTGCTACCGCGAGCGTCTGGCGGATATCGTGGTGATGGTCAGCGACGACGGCACGCGCGGCGCGGCGGAGTTCGTCGTGCATGGTGAGTACCTGAGCACCGACGAGGGCCTGCCGCCGGCCAACGGGCAGACCTACGTGCTGCCGGCCGGCGCCTTCTTCGAGATCCGCGACGGCAAGGTCGCGCGGGTGACCAACTACTACAACCTCAACGACTGGCAGGCGCAGGTGGGTTGAGGTCGGCGCGCATCGTGATCCATCGGTGCATTGCAGCTCGCGAGCATGGCCCGCTCCTACAAGAGCAGCGGCACCGAGTTTCCCTGTAGGAGCGGGCCATGCCCGCGAACCGTCGGCAAGGCCGACGGCAAAGGCTCAGGACTCCGTCACCACCCGCGACCGTGACGACGGCACCGGCAGCAAATGCCGCACCAGCCACTTGCGCACCGGCACCACGCAGCGCTCCTGCACCAGCACGCAGCTCGTTACCATGAACAGCAGGAACAGCGGGTACAGCCACAGCGACAGCTGCTGATGGGTCGCGGCGTCGACGCAGAAAGCCCAGTCGGCCAGACAGTCCCCCGGTGCGCGGATCAGCTTCTCGGTCCGCGAGAACAGAGTGAACAGCGGCACGTGCAGGGCGAACAACGACAGCGACGCCGCCCCCAGGCGCGGCGACCAGCGGCGGATCAGGCTGCTGCCGGAGTCGCGCGGCAACGCACTGAGGTACACCAGCATCAACTGCGCCGGCAGCAGCAGGCCGTTGTGCAGCAGGAAGTACCAGAACTTGGCGCCGTGGGTGTAGAGGTAGTCCGCCACCAGGAAATTCAGCAGCACGAAGCCCCCCATGGCCAATGTCAGCCCGCGCCCCGGCGTGCGGCCGGCATCCTTGTACTGGCGGAACAGCCCGTAGGCGACGATACCGCTGAGGAACTCCGGCAGGCGCAACAGCGGGTTGCGGTGCAGCAGGCCGGTCCAGGGCATGCCGTACTCCTGGCTGGCCACCACCAGCAGCGGCGGCACCAGGTACAGCAGCCAGAGGATGATCAGCAGCCGCCACTTGTGCTGCACACGCGCCAGCCTAGGCGCCACATAGGGGAAGCAGAGGTAGAAGAAGAACAGCGTCGACAACGACCACAGCGGCGCGTTGAAGGTCAGGTAATACGGGTTCCATGCCTGCATCATGGTGAGCTGCAGGATGCTGTTGAACAGCAGCTCGCGGTCGCTCATCCAGTGATGGAACAGCTGCGGCTGCAGTCGCCCGATCACTTCGTTGGTGTCGTAGATGACGAAACGCGGCGTGGCCTGGTTGATGTCCGGGCCGATGCCCAGTCCACTGACAGTCAGCAGCACGGCGATTGTCAGCAGGATCGAGAAGATGTGCAGCGGGTAAAGGTTGGACAGCCGCTTGGTGAAGAAGCTGCGCGGGCTTTCACGCAGTTGCCCGTCGCTGACGTAGACGTGGCAGAGCAGGAAGCCCGACAACACGAAGAAGGTGCTGGTGGCAAAGAACCCCAGACTGGTCAGGTCGTCGAGGCCTGCGAACTTCTGCTCCGCCGGGTAGCTGTGCAGGGTGTGGTAGATCACCACGTAGATACCCAACAGGAAGCGCAGCCACTCCAGGCCGATGAATCGTTCCTTCTGAATCGTACTCAACGCCGCTCTCCTATTCGAAAAACCGGTTCGGGCGCTCCGCCGGATCAACGCCGGCGGTCGAGAAAATTCACCACCAGCCGGTCGAGGGAGCCCCATAGCCGTTCACGCACGCGCTTCCACCAGGGCCGGGCGTGCCAGCTGCCGAGGTCTATCTCGCGGCTCTGCTCGAAGTCCGTGCACAAACACTCGGCGACCGCCGCAGTGAACTGCGGATCGAACGCTTCTACATTGGCCTCCAGATTGAAGCGAAGGTTCCAATGATCGAAGTTGCAGGAGCCGACACTGGTCCAGTCATCGACCAGTACCATCTTCAGATGAAGAAAACGTGGCTGGTACTCGAAGATCCGCACGCCCGCACGCAACAGGCGTGGGTAATAGCGCTGGCCAGCATAGCGTACCGGCGCATGATCGGTGAGCCGGCCGGTAAGCAGCAGCCGCACGTCGACACCGCGTTTGGCGGCCTTGTGCAGCGCACGACGGACCTTCCAGGTCGGCAGGAAATACGGCGTGGCCAGCCAGATGCGCGTGTGTGCCCCACGCAGTGAGCGAACCAGCGACTGCAGGATGTCGCGGTGCTGGCTGGCGTCCGCGTAGGCGACCCGCGCCAGGCCATCCCCCGCACTGGGGAGCGGCGGCAGGCGGGTCAGCAGTACCTCCTCGCGGGGCTTCCACGCGCGCACGCCGAAGGTGGCGTGCCACTGGCGCTCGAACAGGCGCTGCCAGTCGGCGACGATGGCGCCGGTCATTTCCACCATCACTTCGTGCCAGTCGCTGCGGTTGTCCCGCGCCGACCAGAACTCGTCGGTAGCGCCCGTGCCGCCGACATAGGCGATGCGTCCGTCCACCAGCAGCAGCTTGCGGTGATCGCGGTACAGGTTGCGCAGCCCGCCCTTCCAGTTCAGCGGGTTGTACTGGCGCAGCTCGCCGCCCGCCTCCACCAGCTGCCGCGTCCAGGCGCTGGAAAGCTTCAGGCTGCCAAAGGCATCGAACAGGCAGCGCACCCGCACACCGCGCGCGCAGGCAGCCAGCAGATGGTCCAGAAGAGCCTCGGCGCAACTGCCGCTCTCCACCAGGTAAAGCTCCAGCTCGACCTGGCGCTCGGCGCTGTCGATGGCTTCGAACATGCGCGGGAAGAAGCGCTCTCCATCGCAGAGCAGGGCGAAGCGGTTGGCGCTTCGCCAGGGAAAGATCGGTCCACTCACCGCGAGGCGAAGATCAGCACGGCGCCCACCGGCACCGACAGGCCGATACTGTTCAGCCCGGCCAGTTTGCGCAGCTGGGCCACGCCCGGGGCCAGGCCGAAGTCAGCGGCGTTGACCACCACCGGCGAAAGCGTCACCACCTGGAAGCGGTGTTCGTCCAGGCGGGTGATCAGCACGTCGGTGCGATAGTCCTTCGACTGACCGCGCAGCTCCAGGCGCAGCGGCAGACGCATCTCCATCTGCACGCCACTGGCCAGGTCAGTGATCGGCCGCAGGTCCAGACGGGCGGTGATCCGCGCATCCGGGTACTTCTCGGTGTCGAACAGCGTCTCGCGCACCCGCTCGTCGCGCAGCGGAATGCCGGTGCTCACCGAGTCCATCTCGATGCGCAGTTCGGCCTGACCCTGTTCGTCGACCTTGCCGTGCATCACCAGGAAGCGGCTCACCTCGGCGACATCGGTGTTCTTGCTGGTGACGAAGGTCAGCCGCGACGACTCGTAGTCGAGGTACCAGGCAGCCTGGGCGGAGACGGCGAATCCAGCCGCGAGGAGGAAGGCGAACAGCGAGCGCATGAAATCCCTTACATGAAAAACGGACGGAACAACGGCCAACGATAGCGGCCCGCCGATAGCTTGCAAACCAGCCGACAGGCGAGCCCTTGGGCAGACGGCGGCACCAATGGTTCAGTCGGCGAGCAGCGCGGGAATCCCGGCCACCAGCGCATCGATGGCGCAACGGATCTTCGACGGCATGTAGCGGGTCTTCGGCCACACCGCGTGGATGTCCAGCGGCGGCAGGTTGCAGCGCCCCTTCACCACCACCAGCTCGCCCAGCTTCACATGCCGCGCCAGCAGCCAGGAAGGCAGGCGCGCCAGGCCGAAGCCCGCCACGGCAGCAGCGGTGATCGCCTGCAGGTCGTCCATGCTCAGCTGCGGGTCGATGTCGATACGCTTCGCCTGGCCCTCGTCGTCGCGCAGGTCCCAGGGCGAAGTGACGCCGGCGACCGAGTAGCTGATGGCGGCATGGCCAGCGAGATCGTCCAGGCCGCTGGGCATGCCGTGCTCGGCGATATACGAGGGCGCCGCACCGATGCTGGTGTACTGCACGCCCAGCTTGCGCGCGGCGAGCGTGGCGCTGTCGCCCAGCGGGCCGATGCGCACGGCAAGGTCGAAGCCCTCTTCCACCAGGTCGACACGGCGGTCGGTGAAGGACAGGTCGATCTTCAGCGTCGGGTACTGCCGCGCCAGCTCCAGCATCAGCGGTACCACGCAGAGGTGGCCGAAGGAGATCGGCACGCTAACCCGCAGACGTCCACGCGGTTCCAACCGTCCACCTTCCAGCACGGTGTGCGCGGCGTCCAGTTCCGCCAGCGCGCGCACGCAGCTGTCGTAGAACACCTGGCCATCGTCGGTGAGGTTCTGGCTGCGCGTGGTGCGCTGCAACAGGCGCACGCCGAGGCGCGCCTCCAGCCGGGCAATGGCCTTGCCCACCGCCGAGCGCGTGAGGTTCAGGCGCTCCGCCGCCACGGCGAAGCTGCCGGCATCCACCACCTGGACGAAGGTGGCGATGCCATCGAATCGGTCATCCATCGGCCTGCCCTTTTGAATCCTGACAAGCACCAATGATGGGACGAAATGGAGTCAATAGGGAACCTTGTTCTCTTCCAGAATGGAGGTCCTGAATTGGAGCCGCCCTCATGACCACCATCCACAATCCCCGCAACCTTGTCGCCCTGGCCGCGGTGTGCCTGTCCTCGATGATGTTCGGCCTGGAGATTTCCAGCGTGCCGGCCAGCCTGCCAGCCCTGGAGCGCGTGCTGCACGGCGATTTCCAGGACCTGCAATGGGTGATGAATGCCTACACCATCGCCGTCACCAGCGTGCTGATGGCCGCCGGCACCCTGGCCGACCGCTTCGGCCGCAAGCGCCTGTTCGTCATCAGCCTGGCGCTGTTCGGCCTCACCTCGCTGCTCTGCGGGTTGGCGAGCAACATGCCGACCATGATCGCCGGGCGCTTCCTGCAGGGCGCGGCCGGCGGGGTCATGCTGATCTGCCAGGTGGCGGTGCTGACCAGCCAGTTCAGCGACCCGGCCGAGCGCGTCCGCGCCTTCGCCGCCTGGGGCGTGATCTTCGGCATCGGCCTGGGCTTCGGGCCGATCATCGGCAGCGCCATCGTCGCCCTGGCCAGTTGGCAATGGGTGTTCCTGGTGCACGGGCCGCTCGCCCTGCTCACCCTGACCCTGGCGCAATACGGCGCAGTGGAATCCCGCGACCCGGACGCCGAAAGGCTCGACCTGGGCGGCATGTTCAGCCTGTCGCTGGCCGTGCTCGGCACCGTCTTCTACATCACCCAAGGCGCCGACATGGGCTTCACCAGCCCGCGGGCGCTGGCGATCCTGCTGACCAGCCTTGCCTGCCTGGCGGCCTTCATCGTGATCGAACGCCGCGTCGCCCACCCGATGTTCGACTTCTCCGTGCTGCGCATCCGCGCCTTCTCCGGCGCCATGTTCGGCTCGGCGGGGATGAACGTGAGCTTCTGGCCGCTGATGATCTACCTGCCGGTCTACTACCACGGCGTGCTCGGCTACGACGACGTGAAGGCCGGCTGGTCGCTGCTCGCCTACACCCTGCCCACGCTGGTGGTGCCGCCCATCGCCGAACGCCTCGCGCATCGCTTCCAGCCGGGCTGGGTGATCCCCGGTGGGCTGTTCGTGATCGGCGCCGGCTTCTTCCTGATGCTCTGGGGCAGCACCGCCGAGGACGCCAGCTGGCTGACCCTGCTGCCCGGCTGCGTGCTGGCCGGCATCGGCCTGGGCCTGACCAACACCACGGTGACCAACACCTCCACCGCCGCCGTACCCGCGGCACGCGCCGGAATGGCCTCGGGCATCGACATGAGCGCACGGATGATTTCCCTGGCACTCAACATCGCGGTGATGGGGTTGCTCCTGCTCTGGGGCGTCGCTGCGGGACTGTCGAGCGTGGAAGGCGAAGCGCGTCTGCAACTGGCCGCGACCATCGCCAGCGGCCAGCTGGGTGCCGACGATCCGGAACGTGCGCGGGCCGCACTGGTGCAAGGCTTCGGCTGGGTGCTCGGGTATGGCGGTATCAGCGCCTGGCTGTTCGCCGCGGGCAGTTTCCTGGTCTTCGGCGCGCATCGGCGGCCGGGGCGTAGACTGGAAGTCGCCCGATCCTGAAACGCAGGAGAACCGCCATGAAGATCGCACTGCTGTTCGTGCTCATCCTCGCCACCTCCGCCAGTTGTGGTTTCGGCTTCCAGGTAGAGCACCAGGTGCCCACTGTCGCGGTTACCACGCCAGTCTGACCCGCGGCTAAAAGCTGCGCTTTTCCTTGGGTATCGGCCTGCAATAGTGAGGCAGCCTTTCGTAGGAGCGGACTCCGTCCGCGATCAGCTGGCAAGGCCGGCGTCAGGCGGGTTCGCGAGCAAGCTCGCGAACCGCACGACACGCGGTCAATCGCGGACGGAGTCCGCTCCTACGGGAACCATCACGGTGCCTGCTTGATCACCTGACGGAAGCCCAGCACCGCGAACACCGGCACCTCGGGGGTGATGGACGGGAGGTTGGCGACCTCCTTGAGCGGTTCCAGCTTCTCTTCCAGATCGAAGTCGATCAGCTTTAGCACCAGCGCCTCCAGGGTGGTCACCTCGATTCGCTCCTCGCTGGACCGAATGACCAGCACCTCGGCTTTCAACCGGCGCTGCTGGCCGTGCAGATCGAGGTTGAAATCGAGGGTTTCCGCCCGCGACTGGCCCACTCGCAGGTCATCGTAGAGGCTCAGGTCGAGCTGGCTGGTGATGATCGCCTCCGGGTAGCGCTCGACCTCGAAGAACGAGTTGCGCATGCGCTCATCGCGCAGCGCCAGGCCACTGTCGATAGAGGCCAGCGGCACCACCAGGCGTACCGCGCCCTTGTCGTCGATCTGCCCGGAGAGCTGGTCGAAGCGCTGCACTTCCACCATCTTGCCACGCTTGACCGAGACGAAGCTGATCCGCGAGGTGTCGCCGTCCAGTTGCCACTCGGCCAGCGCCAGCGGACTGGCGAGAATCAGCAACGCTCCCATCAGCGCGCATTTCAGAGAAGACATCATTCCTCCAGAGCGGGGCGCCCCGCTCCGTGGAACGTACCCGTCAGTGGTTGGGCAATTCGTCCGCCTGGGACATCAGCCGGCATCCTTCGCGCGTACCGAGCCAGGCGGCTGTCTGGGTACTGCCGAGCCCGCGGGCGGTCACCCGCTTGTGCGCTTCGTCGTCGAGGAAGGCGCTGGTCGGCACGTACTGCTTCGTATAGGCCCGGCAATAGTCCGCCGAGTTCCCCATGACGTAGCGGCAGGAGCAGTACTCCTTGGCCGTGTAGGCGCCGATGATGCCGGGGAAGGCGGCCAGGTGGACGCGGTTCTGCCAGGCCGTGGCGACGAGCAGGAGCAGCAGCAGAAGCAGCGCGGTCAGGACCGGGTGACGGCGGATCATGGCTGCACCTCCGGCTGGGCGAAGGCCGCCTGGGCGAGCTTGAGGAAGGCGTCGTGCTGGTAGCTGCCGTCGCGGTCGTCGGCGTAGCGCACGATCACCAGTTTCTCTTCGGGGATCACGTAGAGCGCCTGGCCCCAGTGGCCGAGGGCGGCGAAGGTGTCCTCCGGCGCGCTCGGCCAGGGCGCCGGGGCGCCGGCTACCGCGCGGTTCAGCCACCACTGGCCGCCGGGTACCGCCTCGCCGGGCTTTTCCGCCTGCGGCTTGTAGTTGGGGAACGGCGCGAGGACGAACTGCAGCCACGCCTGCGGCAGCAGCTGACGGTCCTTCCAGCGTCCGCCGCGCTGCATCAGCAGGCCGATGCGGGCCATGTCGCGGGCGGTCATGTAGGCGTAGGAGGAGCCGACGAAGGTGCCGCTGGCATCGCGCTCCCACACCGCCGACTGGATGCCCAACGGCTGGAACAGCGCAGTCCAGGGATAGTCCGCGTAGGCCTGCGGACCGACCATCTGTTTGAGGGTCGCCGAGAGCACGTTGCTGTCGCCGCTGGAGTAGCGGAAGCGCTGCCCCGGAATGGCGTCGAGCGGGAAGTCGGCGGTGAATTTCGCCATGTCGTCGCGGCCTCGGGTGTAGAGCATCGCCACCACCGAGGAACGCACCGGCGCGTATTCGTAGTCTTCCTGCCAGGCCAGGCCCGAGGCCCAGTTGAGCAGGTGGCGCATCGTGATGTCACGGTGCGCAGCGAACGGCGCGTAGTGGCTCGCCACCGGGTCGTCGAGCTGGAAGCGGCCCTCTCCATACGCCACGCCGAGCACGCTGGCCATCAGGCTCTTGCTCATCGACCAGGCCAGGTGCGGCGTCTCGGCGCGCGTCGGGCCAGCATAGCGTTCGTAGATCAGCTGGCCGTCGCGGATCACCACCACGGCGTCGGTGCGCACGCCCTTGCGGGTGGCGTCGTCGCGAATGGGGAAGGCGTAGTTCTCGAAGGCCTGGACGGCGGCGCCGCTGGGCGTGGCCCCGTGGGACCAGTCAGCCTCAGGCCAGGTGTCGGCGCCAGAGGCATGGCCGCCGAGCAGGCAACTGGCGAGCGCCAGGGCACGCAGCAGCGGCCTGCGCGGGGCAAAGCGCGGGAAGGTGGGCATCGGTGGGCCTCTTGTTATCGGGTCGGCCCGCACCCTAGCACGGCGAAGATGACGGATTAAGCGCCGATCGTGCCTAGTTCAAGGACGATTGGCGCGATCGGTCAGAGGCGCTCAGCGCGGCACTTGGTAATCCTCCGGCCCCAGCAGGTCCATGCCGCACTGCAGGTTCTCGATCCAGTAGAGGAAGGCGCTGATCATCGCCTTGCCGACGAAAGGCCGGCCGTGCTGCGGAACGATCATCTCGACGTCCATGCCGCGCACCATCGAGGCCCACAGGCGGGTGACCTTGTTGGAGGCCATGTAGCGGCGATGAAAGCCTTCCATGTGCGGCAGATGGGCGGCGAAATCCTGCACGGGGTTGGCGTCATCCACCAGGGAGGCGCCCATGTCGCCGGAGAAAAGGATCTTGCTCACCGGATCGAAGACCTGGAAGTTGCCCACCGAATGCAGGAAGTGCGCAGGGATCATTTTCAGCTGGCAGCGCCCCAGTTGCACGGACTCGCCACGGTCGGGCAGCGGGATGACCCGGTCATAGGTGGAGATGCCGTGGTTGACCGCCAGGTAGTTGGCCGTCAGGTGCGGCAGGAAGCGTGCCCAGAGCTTGGAGCAGATGACCTTGGCGCGGGTGTGCAGCAGCCACTTGTCGAGGGCGGCGATGATGTCCGGGTCCTGGTGCGAGGCGAAGATGTAGTCCAGGTCCTGCAGCGGGAACAGCTTGGACAGCTCCAGCGACAACGGCGTGTAGGTCAGGTCGCCACCCGGATCGAGGAGCAGGCGTTTCTCGTGGTCGACGATCAGGAACTGGTTGGACTGGACCCCGTCGCCACTCACCAGATCGTCGAAACACAGGCACTGGTGTTTGCCGTCGTCGAACAGCACGATGGGTTCGCGTCGCATGGGGGAGTTCCTGTCGAGAGAGTGGGAAAACAGTGGGTAGCCGTGCGGATATTTCTGAGTACGACTTCAGAAACGGCCGCAAAGGCTAACCAGCCCTTCCCTCGCGCTCACTGACCTGGATCAAGCCCCAGCGCCACGCGCGCTTTCTCCAGGCGTTTGGCCCGTGCCGCGCCGGCAATCGCGAGGACACCACGGTCACGCCTCCACGCCGCCGCCAGCGCCGGATCGGCCGTGGCGAACGCGGCATCCAGCGCTGCCGACAGGTCCTCGAACTGGCTGAACACCCCGGCCAGCAGCAGATGGGCTTCCGCCTGAGCGGCCGGTTGCCGGCTCACTTCCGCACAGCCGGCCAGCACGCCGACCAGGCGCAACGTCAGCGCCGCCGGCCAGTGCAGCTCGTTGGCCAGGCCGTAGAGCCAGGCGCAGAGGGCAGCCAGCACATGGGTGTCTTCCAGGGTGCGGAAGGGCTTGCTGTAGGCCTCCCAGCCGTCGCCGGGCAGGCGCTCGCAATGGGTGCCGTCGAGCAGCAGGCGGGCATGGGGAATATCCGGCAGCAGCGGCAGGGCCGGCAGCGGCTCCAGCGTCACGCCTGGTGCTCCGGCCAGCACTACTGCCATCGCCAGGCGCGGGGCTTCACCTTCGTCTTCATCGCGCGCCGCCACCAGCCACCAGGCCGCGCGGTCGGCCGCGGTGGCGAAGTCTTTCTGGCCCCGCAGTACCAGGCCGTCCAGGCGAGTCTGCAAATCCGCCGGACGCACGCTCTTCTTCTCGGTCACGCACAGCGCGCCAAGGCTAAGCGGCGCCGCGGGCCAGAGCGCGCGCAGGGCGGCCTGGTAGCCGGCGAGGAAGGCCAGCCCCGGTGTAACCGCCAGGCGTCCGCCAAGGACCGCCAGTTCGAAGCTGCCGACAGCGCCGGCGCGCTCGAGCAACTCGGCGTACCAGTCGTCCAGGGGGACTCCGGCGGGCAGTCGATCCTGCGGGCCGAGCAGGCATTTCCAGGGCATCGCGGCGCTCCTTCTTCAAGCCATTCGTCGTTGTCATACAAGCATCACCGCGCCGTCATGGGGGTGACACCGCTCATTCCTAGCCTGAGCTTGCACAACAAAGCCGACCGGCCGCAACCCGCATGGCCGGCACACGGAGGCCTTGCATGAGTCAGATCGCCCTCTCCTGTGACACCCCGGCGCAGCGCCGTCTCAAGGCCGTACGTCTGCGCGGCGCCCGCGCCCTGCGCGAAGCCCAGGCCCTGCGTTACCGCGTGTTCAGCAGCGAGTTCGACGCCCAGCTCAAGGGCGCGGACCAAGGCCTGGACATGGACGATTACGACCGCCACTGCGCCCACATCGGCGTGCGTGACCTGAACACCGGCGCGCTGGTGGCCACCACCCGCCTGCTCGACCATCGCGCCGCCCAGCGCCTGGGCCGCTTCTACAGCGAGGAAGAGTTCGCCCTCGACGGCCTGGACAACCTGCAGGGCCCGGTGCTGGAAATCGGCCGCACCTGCGTCGCCCCGGATTACCGCAATGGCGGCACCATCGCCGTGCTCTGGAGCGAACTGGCCGAAGTGCTCAACGAAGGCGGCTACCGCTACCTGATGGGCTGCGCCAGCATCCCCATGCGCGACGGCGGCATCCAGGTCCGCGCGGTGATGCAGCGTCTGCGCGACCGTTACCTGTGCCACGAAAACCTGCGCGCCGAGCCGAAGACGCCGCTGCCGCCGATGGATGTGCCGGACAACCTCACCGCCGAACTGCCGCCGCTGCTCAAGGCCTACATGCGCCTGGGCGCGAAGATCTGCGGCGAGCCCTGCTGGGACCCGGACTTCGGCGTCGCCGACGTGTTCATCCTGCTCAAGCGCGACGAGCTCTGCCCGCGCTACGCCCGTCATTTCAAGGCGGCGGTGTGATGCGCAGTCTGCGCGCCTGGCTGCGCGTCGCCCGCCTGTTGCTGGTGCTGACGCTGGGCCTGGCGCTGGCGGGCTTCGTCACCCTGCTGGAACGCCTGCCCGGCCACGACTGGATGCTCCTGCGCCAGCGTCTGACCCGCTGGTTCCTGGCGCGCCTGAGCGCCGCCTTGCCCTTCGAGATCACGGTGCACGGCGAGCTGCCCAGCCAGCCGATGCTGTGGGTGTCCAACCATGTGTCCTGGGTCGATATTCCGCTGCTCGGCGCGCTGCTGCCGCTGACCTTCCTGTCCAAGGCGGAAGTGCGCCAGTGGCCGGTGGCCGGCTGGCTGGCGGAAAAGGCCGGCACCCTGTTCATTCGCCGTGGGTCGGGCGACTCGCGGATGATCAATGCGCAGCTGGCCACGCACCTGTCGCGCGGCCGCTCGCTGCTCGTCTTCCCCGAAGGCACCACCACCGATGGCCAGGGCCTGCGCACCTTCCACGGCCGCCTGATGGCCAGCGCCATCGAAGCCGGCGTACCGGTGCAGCCGGTGGCGCTGCGTTACCGCCGTGACGGCCAGGCGTGCGAACTGGCGCCCTTCATCGGCGACGACGAGCTGGTCAGCCACCTGAAGCGGTTGTTCGGCAATGATCGGGGCGTGGTGGAAATCCATCTGCTGCCGGCATTGTCCAGCGCTCACCGGGACCGCAATCTGCTGGCGAAGCAGGCGCATGCCGCGATCCACGCGGTGGTCTGCGACGAACAGGAAGAGCCCGCCATTGCGGCTTGAGATTGGCTGAGAAAAGCAGAGAAAAAGCAGAAAGGATGTGGAGCCCGCCGTAACCCACGGCCGGCGAGCTCCCACTCTGACGAAACGGTTTTCAAGCGGCGCCGGACGGCACCCTCGAGCCGCCCGGCGAAGCCTGAAAACAGTCTCTAGGCGCCGGCCTCCGGCGGCACGACCAGGATGTCACAATCCAGCTCGCGCAGAGCGTAGTCGGCAACACTGCCGATCAGGGCACGCTTGATCCCACCCATGCCCCGAGTCCCCATGACCAGCAGATCGGGCCGATGCTTGTCGACCATCCGCTGCAGCACGTTGCCCGGCAGCCCGACGGCCACCAGTTGTTCATCGATGCGATCGTCCAGTTGCTCGTCGTGCAGGAAGGTTTTCAGTTCCTCCACGGCCTGGCGCGTCTCGGTGCCGACGAACTCGTCGACCCGCTCCTCGCTGACCCCGGAGTACTGCATCATGCCCTTGGCCAGCGGGCTGAAGGCGTAGACCCCACGGCGCACCGCACCATCGAGCAGGCCCAGCGTTCCCGCGACATTCACCGCGTTGGCCGAGGCGTGGGAAATGTCCAGCGCCAACAGCAGGTCACGGTACTCACCTCTCGCCGGCTGGTTGACCACCAGCACCGGCAGCTGGCCGGCGCGCAGTACACGCTCGACGGTGGTGCCGACGAAGATGTCGCGCAGCACGCTCTTGCGATGGGCGCCCATCACCAGCAATTCAACGTCCTGGCTCTTGGCCGCGGAGAGAATCCGCTGATTCGGATCGCCGCGCTCGACCATCAGTTTCGGGCTGCTGCCGGCCCATTCGGTCAGCTCCACCAGGCGCGCCTCCAGCATCATCCTGACCTGGGTGGCCTCCTGCTCGACCAGTGCGGCCGGCTGGTCCTCGTCGACCACGTAGAGCACGGTCCAGGGACAGGCGAAGCGCTTGGCGAGCGCCGCCGCGCGGTGCAGGGCCTTTTCCGAACGGCCGGACAGATCCGTTGCGACCATTAACGACTTCATGATGCTGCTCCTCTCGTCGTCCTTCAGATGTGTCTATTGCACACGCGATGGGCGGCCGGGCGGTTGACGCATATCAAGTCAGGGCGGACCGTCCATCGAATTCGGCAGCTTTCTGACGAAAGCCTGCAGTTCGGGATAGAACTCACGAAAATCGCTGCTCAACGGCTCGTACAGGCGATCCAGTTCATCCCAGGCGCCGTCCAGCAGGGACGGTCGCGACAGGCGTCGGGACATCCCGGCGACCACGTCCTGCAGCACTTCGAACTGCCGATAACTGCCGAGCCAGTCCTGCGCGGCCATGCGCGGTGCAATGCGCGCCAGGCGCTCCGGCAGGCCGGGCGTGCGGCCCAGTACACCGTAGACGCGATGGGTGAACTGCTCCAGCGGCTCATCGGAGAAACGCCCCCAGTCGCGGGCCAGGCAATGGTCGAAGAATACGTCGAGAAGCACGCCCGCCATGCGTCGGCGCTCCTGCGGGAAGCGCGTCTTGGCAATGTGTATCAAAGGGTGACTGTCGGTGAAGGCGTCGATGCGCCGATGCACACGGATGGCCGCTTCGATGTCGGCAGGCCATTGGCCGGCGAGCGGCCCTTTTACGAAGTCGCCGTAGAGGCTGCCGAGCAGTTGGGCGGGCCGGTCGCCGCCCAGGTGGAGGTGCGCGAGGTAGTTCATGGGGCAGAGAGTAGCGCGGATTCATCCGGCCCTGCGCGAATGAAATCCGTCGCGGAACAGGTGGGCGGATATTCGTAGGAGCAACTGTCTACTTCTGGACAGTCTGTGCCGGCTCGTTCTCCCTCACCCCAGCCCTCTCCCTCAGGGAGAGGGGGCAGACCGTGCCGGCTGAGACCGAGATTTCCTCCTGCACCGAACGGTCCCCTCTCCCCCTGGGAGAGGGTTAGGGTGAGGGCCGCCCCGAGCGCAAAGACATCTCGTAGGAGCGGACCTTGTCCGCGAATCCTTCAGCAGGCACCGAGATTCGCGGAGAAGCTCTGCTCCTACAAAAGCATGGTCCGGCGCGGTAGGAAATCATCGCGGACGGAGTCCGCTCCTACGACGGTGACGAAGGCTAATATCACGGGTGTCGATCATTACTATCGCCCCAAACGAATTCATATCGCTTTTGACCGATATATAGTTCGTCTCAACGCGATATACCGATGTGCCCATGACTGAACAACCCACTCTCGATCCTGGTATCGACCTCGACGAAATCTTCAAGGCCCTGGCCCACCCAGTGCGGCGTGACATGCTGCGCTGGCTGAAGGACCCGGAGAAATTCTTCGTCGAGCAGGAGCACCAGTCCTTCGAGATCGGCGTCTGCGCCGGCAAGTTCGACCAGCGCACCGGTCTGTCGCAATCCACCGTCTCCGCGCATCTGGCCACCCTCCAGCGCGCGGGCCTGGTGACCAGTCGAAAAGTCGGCCAGTGGAACTTCTTCAAACGCAATGAAGAGACCATCCAGGCCTTTGTTCGCCACCTGAGCGAAGCGCTGTAACCCCCGGCTACTGCCACGACAACTTCCACTTTCCAGGAGCAGGCGCATGCCCACTTCGCTTCTCGTCCTCGCTTTGTCCGCGTTTGCCATCGGCACCACGGAATTCGTGATCATGGGCCTGCTGCCCGAGGTCGCGGGCGACCTGTCCGTCAGCATTCCCGCCGCCGGCTGGCTGGTCAGCGGCTACGCCTTCAGCGTCGCCATCGGCGCGCCGATCATGGCCCTGCTCACCGCCCGCCTGCCGCGCAAGACCGCGCTGCTGATGCTCATGGGCATCTTCATCCTCGGCAACCTGCTCTGCGCGGTGGCCGCCAACTACGGCCTGCTGATGCTGGCGCGGATCATCACCGCGCTGTGTCACGGCGCCTTCTTCGGCATCGGCTCGGTGGTCGCCGCCAGCCTGGTGCCGGCCAACCGCAAGGCATCCGCCGTGGCCCTGATGTTTACCGGCCTGACCCTGGCCAACGTGCTCGGCGTACCAGCCGGCACCGCCCTGGGCCAGATCGCCGGCTGGCGCTCGCCGTTCTGGGCGGTGACGCTGATCGGCGTGGCTTCGCTCATCGGCCTGTGGCGCGTGCTGCCGAAGCAGCACGATGAAGAGGCAGTGGACATGCGCAAGGAATTCGCCGCGCTGCGCAACGGCCCGCTGTGGCTAGCGCTGGGCACCACCGTACTGTTCTCGGCCGCCGTCTTCGCGCTGTTCACCTACGTCGCGCCGCTGCTGGGCGAAGTCACCCAGGTTTCCCCACGCGGCATCACCTGGACCCTGGTTCTGATCGGCCTCGGCCTGACCCTGGGCAACATCATCGGCGGCCGCCTCGCCGACTGGCGCCTGGGCACCACCCTGGCCGGCGTGTTCGCCACCATGGCAGTGGTTTCCACCGTCCTGAGCTGGACCAGCGCCGCGCTGATTCCGGCCGAGATCACCCTGTTCATCTGGGCCGCCGCCGCCTTCGCCGCGGTGCCCGCCCTGCAGGTCAACGTGGTGCGCGTCGGCGGCACCGCACCGAACCTCGTCGCCACCCTGAACATCGGCGCCTTCAACGTCGGCAATGCTATCGGCGCCTGGGTCGGCGGCAGCGTCATCGACCACGGCCTGGGCCTGACCCGCGTGCCCCTGGCCGGCGCCGTGCTCTCCGTACTCGCGCTGATCGCGGTGATGATCGCCTTCAGCGGCAAGCCCAACCAGACCCAAACCGTCCTCGATTGATCCTCCCCCTCACGCCCCGGAGTAACGCAATGACTACGCTTTTCGATCCCATCGTCATCGGTGACCTGGAACTGCCCAACCGCATCGTCATGGCCCCGCTGACCCGCTGCCGCGCCGACGAAGGCCGCGTGCCCAACGCGCTGATGGCCGAGTACTACGCCCAGCGCGCCGACGCCGGCCTGATCCTCAGCGAGGCCACCTCGGTGAGCCCGATGGGCGTGGGCTACCCGGACACCCCCGGCATCTGGTCCGACGACCAGGTGCGCGGCTGGAGCAACATCACCAAGGCCGTGCACGCCAATGGCGGGCGCATCATGCTGCAGCTGTGGCACGTGGGCCGCATCTCCGACCCGCTGTACCTGAACGGCGAAACCCCGGTGGCGCCGAGTGCGATCAAGCCGGCCGGCCATGTCAGCCTGGTGCGCCCGATGAAGGAATTCGTCACCCCGCGCGCCCTGGAAACCGAAGAGATCGCCGACATCGTCGAGGCCTACCGCATCGGTGCCGAGAATGCCAAGGCCGCCGGTTTCGACGGCGTGGAAATCCACGGCGCCAACGGCTACCTGCTCGACCAGTTCCTGCAGAGCAGCACCAACCAGCGCACCGACCAGTACGGCGGCTCAGTGGAGAACCGCGCACGCCTGCTGCTGGAAGTCACCGATGCCGCCATCGAGGTGTGGGGCGCCGGCCGCGTTGGCGTGCACCTGGCGCCGCGCATGGACTCCCATGACATGGGCGATGCCGACCCGCTGGCGACCTTCGGTTACGTGGCCCGCGAGCTGGGCAAGCGCAGCGTGGCCTTCATCTGCACCCGCGAGAAGGCCGCTGACGACAGCATCGGCCCGAAACTCAAGGAGATCTTCGGCGGCGTGTACATCGCCAACGAGCGCTTCACCAAGGAAACCGCCACCCAGTGGCTGGAAAGCGGCAAGGCGGATGCGGTTGCCTTCGGCATCCCGTTCATCGCCAACCCGGACCTGGTGACCCGTCTGCAGAAGGACGCCGCCTGGAACGAACCGCACCCGGAAACCTTCTACGCCAAGGGCCCGGTCGGCTACCTGGACTACCCGCGCCTGTAAGGGCTGGCTCCAGCGTCAATGAAAAGGGCGCCTTCGATTGAAGGCGCCTTTTTCATTTCCGGGCCGGGCGCATCAGGAATCATCGTTTGCAGGAGCGGATCTTATTCGCGAAATCGGCGCAATCCTGCGGCCCTTCGCGGACAAGGTCCGCTTCTACAGTCCCGGACGCTCAGGGCGCGAACACCGCGGCTACCTCCACATAGCCCTTGCAACTTCCGCAGGCCAAAGGGGGATCGCCCAAACGAAAAGCCCCCGCTCCGGAAGAGCGAGGGCCTTTGCGATTGCGCCAGCGCGGCGGTCAGCGCGTGCTGAGCTGCTGCTGGAGGTTCTGCACCTGCTGCTGCAGGGTGTTGATGTTGCGCATCACCTGGATGCGGAACACGTCGAACTCCTTGGTGTCGTTGCTGGCCTGGCCCTGGCGGCCGTCGACCTCGGCACGCAGCAGCATCAGGTCGTCCTGCAGGCTCTTGATCGCCTGGCTCTGGTTACCCTGCTTCTTCAGGTTGGCGATCTCGGTGTTGAGCCCCTGGATCTGCTGGTTGGCGGCGGCAAGGTCGGCCTGCACGCTGCGGAGCTTGGCCTGCTCGTCGGTGATGGCCTGGAGCTTGCCCTCGAGCTGCGACATCAACAGCGCAGCGCTGTCCTGCTGGGCCTTGAGCTCGGCGCTGACCTGCGCCAGGCGCTTGCCCTGGGCGCCGTCGAACTCTGACAGCGACGCCTGCTGTGCCTTGGCCTGCTCGGCCAGGCGGCCTTGCAGTTGCTTGACCTGCAGCTTCAGCGCTTCGCGGTCGCTGGTGCCGTTGGATTCGTTGGCGACGAACCTGCCGCGGATGTCGTCAAGACGGCCGGAGGCTTCCTCGCTGATCTTGGCGAAGCTCTCCTGGGTGGCGATCAGCTGTTGTTCCATCAGCATCAGCTGCTGGTGGCTCCACCAGGCCACGCCCCCCAGGGCAATGGCCATGGCGGCGACCAGCGCCCACAGCGCCCCGGTGCCGCCGCCGCGCTTCACCGGCTGGGGCAGCGGACGGCCACTGGGCTCGACCACACGGCGCGGGTGATGACCGAACTCGTCGCGGTCAGCGGAATCGGTGGAAAGGCTGGGCACATCATCGAATTCGTCGAACGTGTCGTTACGCATGGAGTGAACCTGTGGGGATAAAGCGGCGTGTTGCCTGCGCTGTGCGCAGTATATCCGTTCGGGCACAGGCGTGAGCAGGGTGCCATCACGGAGCGCGACGCACCTGATCGGCGCACAGAAGACCCCATCGCCAGCCCGGCAGTTCCCCGACAACCCGCCACGGCCGGCCCGGCGGCAGCGTGGCATGGTGCTTGCTCGCGTCCCGGACAGGTGGCGCCGTCCGGGCGCCTTTGCGGGGGAGCACGTCGGGTGATCGAATTCAACAAGGCTATCCTGGACTGCATGCGCGAACTGCGCCGCCGACTGCGCGACGAACAGGCGCTGGAAATCCAGTACCAGCAGAGCGACGCCATCGAACAGATGTTGCGCGCCTGTGCCGACTCAGCGCGGGACGAGACCCGCCGGATGGGCGAACGCCTGAGCGAGCTGAGCGGCGTGAAGCTACCGCGTGTGGTGCAGGAACCGAGCTTCCTGCCGATGCAGGGCGGCGGCGACCAGCAGTATTCCGGCCCGCTGCGCGGCGGGGCCCGCTCCTCGCGCTGACGCCTTTATCTCTTGCAGGAGCGAGCTTTCTCGCGAACAACCCAAGCGACGGCGCCATGCGGTTCGCGAGCAAGCTCGCTCCTACAGGCCAAGCCCGCCCTCGCAGCGGGCTGACAGTCCGCTCCTACAGTTCAATAGCCACGTAAGCCGTCAGCCCCCGCGCAATCTCCACCAGTCGCAGAACTCGTCCAGCGCATCCCACAGGCTCGCCTGCGGGTCGTAGTCGAGGTACTGGCGGGCGCGGGAGATATCCAGGGAGAAGTCCTTGCCCATCACCGCCATGCCGAGGCGATGCAGGGTCGGCTCGGGTCGCCCCGGCAGCACCTTGCACACCCCTTCGTTGAGCAGCGCCAGGGTGTAGGCCAGCGGATAAGGCATGTGCCGCGTCACCGGCGGCAGCTCCAGGCGGCGCATGACGTAGTTGACCACGTCCCACAACGGCAGCGGCTGGCCGTTGCTGATGTTGTAGGCCTGGCCGAGCGCCTCGTCATCCGCCATCAGGCTGGCGAACAGGGCGTCGTTGAGATTCTGGATGCTGGTGAAATCGACCTTGTTCAGGCCCTGGCCGATGATCCGCAGGCGGCCCTTGCGGTGCGCGGCGATCAGGCGCGGGAAGATGCTGGTGTCGCCGGCGCCGGTGACGAAGCGCGGGCGCAGCGCCAGCACTTCGAGGCCGAACTCCTGGGCACCGAGGGCAACCAGCTCCGACTGGTACTTGGTCGAGCCGTAGTGGTTGGCGAAGCGCTTGGGCACCTGCTGTTCGGTGATACCGACATGGGAGCGGCCATCGAAGTAGATCGACGGCGACGACAGGTGCACCAGCCGCCGCACCTTCTGCTTCAGGCACGCCTCGACCACCGATTCGGTCATCGCCACGTTCGCCTGGTGGAAGTACTCATGGCTGCCCCACACGCCCACCGCGCCGGCGCAATGCACCACGGCGTCGACGTCGTGGCACAGCGTGCGCACCAGCGCCGGATCGGCGAGGTCGCCCGCCATGAACTCGGCGCCGCGCGCCACCAGCGGCTGCAGCGCCTCGGCGCGCCGTCCGTTCACCCGCACCGCCAGTCCCTGCTCGAGGGCGAAACGGGCAAAACGCCCGCCAATGAACCCGCTGGCTCCGGTGACCAGAATCTTCATGCACGCCACTCCTGTTCTTCTAATGCGCGGACTCTAGCAGCCGCCGCACCGTACTACCCTGGCCTTGTACGCCAGAAACGAATCCTTGCAGACCGCACCGGCGCTCCAGGGTTGCACGACTTGCGGTGGGTGACAGCCAGGGGGCGAATGGAACTACGCTCTAGGGATTGGTTTTTCACCGAGAGCAGAGCATGAGCAAGCCCCACTGGATGATCTACGGCGCCAGCGGCTACACCGGCCGGCTGGTGGCCGAACAGGCGCAGCGCGAGGGCCTCGCGCCGATCCTCGGCGGCCGCAACCCGGCCAGCCTGCACGCACTCGGCAGCACGCTGGGCCTGGAGTGCCGGGTCTTCGACCTCAATGACAGCGCCGCCGCCCAGGCCGCGCTGGCGGATGTCGCGGTGCTCGCCAACTGTGCCGGTCCCTTCTCCGCCACCGCCGCGCCGCTGATCGAGGCGTGCCTTGCCAGCGCCACGCACTACGTGGACATCACCGGCGAGATTGCCGTCTTCGAACACGCCCACAGCCTCGACGATGTCGCCCAGGCCGCCGGCATCGTCCTCTGCCCCGGCGTGGGCTTCGACGTCATCCCAACCGACTGCATGGCGGCCTGCCTGAAGGAAGCCATGCCGGAGGCGACCCAACTGGCCCTGGGCTTTGACAGCGGCAGCGGACCGTCACCGGGTACCGCCAAGACCATGCTGGAAGGGCTCAAGCTGGGCGGCAAGGTACGCGAGGCCGGACGCCTGCGCGACGTGCCGCTGGGCTACAAACGCCGCGACATCGACTTCGGCCGGGGCCTCAAGCACGCCGTGACCATCCCCTGGGGCGACGTGGCGACTGCCTATTACTCCACCGGCATCGGCGACATCGAAGTCTACCTGCCGGTGCCACCGGCCGCCGCCCTCGGCATGCGGATGATGGACACGCTGCGCCCGCTGCTGGGCCGCGACCGCGTGCAGGACTGGCTCAAGGAACAGGTGGACAAGCGCGTCCACGGCCCCGACGAACTGGCCCGCAGCAAGCTGCGCACCTGGGTCTGGGGCGAAGTGCGCAACGCCCGTGGCGAACGCCGCACCGCGCGGCTGGAAACCGCCAACGGCTACGACCTGACCCTTCACGGCGTGCTCTTCGCGGTGCGCCACCTGCTGGCGAATCCGAACAGCGCCGGCTACTTCACCCCATCGAAGCTGTTCGGCCCGCGCTGCATCGAGCAATTGCCCGGCAGCGGCAGGATCGTCATTCGCGGCTGATCGGCACCAGAACGCCCGGCGCCTTCGCCAGCAAGTGCCGGGTCAGCGCAGCGAGCAGCTCGCCGCCATTGCGCCAGTGGTGCCAGTAGAGCGGCACGTCGATCACCCGCCCCGGCAGCATGTCCACCAGCTCGCCACGTTCCAGTTCACCCCGCACCTGCTGCTCGGGCACCAGCCCCCAGCCAAGGCCGCCGCTGGTCATGCGCACGAACCCCTCGGACGATGGGCACAGGTGATAGCTGAAGTGACCGTCGACGCCCAGCGTCTGCAGATAACGATGCTGCAGTTGATCATCCGGGCCATAGACGATGGCCGGGGCGCGTACCAGGCCCTCGGGTGTCACGCCGCCGGGGAAGTGCCGGGAGATGAATTCCGGGCTGGCGAGACCGCGATAACGCATCGCCCCCAGCGGTTCGCAACGCCCGCCGGCCACCGGACGCGGGCTGGCGCAGACGCAGCCGGCCACCTCCCCGGCGCGCATGCGCTTGAGGCCGACCTCCTGGTCCTCCACCACCAGGTCCAGCAGCACACGGCGCTCGCCACAGAAGTCGCCCACTGCCTGCGCCCACCAGGTCGCCAGGCTGTCGGCGTTCAACGCCAGGCGCAGGCGCTCGGGCGCCGCGCCGTCATCCAGCGCCGGCACCCATTGCTGCAGGTCGCCTTCCAGCAGGCGCACCTGCTGCACGTGGTTGAGCAAGCGCCGGCCCAGATCGGTCGGCTGCGGCCGTGCCGCCCGCACCAGCACCGGCTGGCCGACCCGCGCTTCGAGCAGCTTGATGCGCTGGGAGATCGCCGACTGCGACAGCCCCAGCACCTGGGCGCCGCGCTCGAAACCGCCCTGCTCCACCACGGCGGCCAGGGCAGCGAGCAGCTTGTAGTCGAACATGATCAGTTTCCCTAATGAGATATCAGCAACATTGGTTTTTCTTATACAGCCGAACGCCCGACAATCGCCAGCAATCCCCTTCTTCGATGGACTGTTCCATGGCTGGCGAAACCTCCCTGGCCGCGCTGCTGCGCGGCATGACCCCGGTACTCAACGACGGCGAGTACGTGTTCTGTACCCTGGCCGACGGCCGACTGCCTGATGGATTACAGCCGCTGGGCAGCTTCCGCGAACGCGAAGGGCTGACGCTGATCCTGCCGCGCGCCGAAGCCGAGGACGCCGGGCTGGCCTTCGACTACGTCGCCGCCTGGCTGACCCTGGAAGTGCACTCGGCGCTGCAGGCGGTCGGCCTCACCGCCGCCGTGGCCACCGCCCTGGCGAAAGCCGGCATCAGCTGCAACGTGGTCGCCGCCTGGTACCACGACCATCTGTTCGTCGCCCACGCCGACGGCCCGCGCGCGCTGGACGTGCTGCGCGCCCTCGCCCTCTCCCCGGAAGGAATCTGAACCATGTGGCAGAGCTACCTGAACGGCATGCTGGTCGCCGCCGGCCTGATCATCGCCATCGGCGCGCAGAACGCCTTCGTCCTCGCCCAGAGCCTGCGCCGTGAACACCACCTGTCAGTGGCGGCGCTGTGCGTGCTGTGCGACGCCATTCTGGTCAGCGCCGGGGTCTTCGGCCTGGCCAAGGTCCTCGCCGAGAACCCCACGCTGCTGGCCATCGCCCGCTGGGGCGGGGTCACCTTCCTGCTCTGGTACGGCCTCAAGGCGCTGCGTCGTGCAGTCGCACCCGAAGCCATGGCCGACGCTAAAGAAACCGGTCCGCGCTCGCGCCGCACGGTGCTGATGGCGGCGCTGGCGGTGACCCTGCTCAACCCGCATGTCTACCTCGACACCGTTCTGCTGATCGGCTCCCTCGGCGCCCAGCAGGCAGCGCCCGGCGCCTACGCCATGGGCGCGGCCAGCGCTTCGCTGCTGTGGTTCTTCACCCTCGCCCTGGGCGCCGCCTGGCTTGCCCCGTGGCTGGCGCGGCCGGCCACCTGGCGGCTGGTGGACCTGATGGTGGCGGTGATGATGCTGGGCATGGCGGCGCAACTGGTATTTGCCGCCTGATGCGGAAAAAGTCCGAACGACGATTCGTCATCCCGGTCGGAGCATAGTGAGGACACGCTCCGGCGTGGCCCTGCCGCACGGCCTTTGACCCTACAGATGCTGCGTGGATATGCCCAGGGTCGGGTGCTATGATCCGACCTTCGCGGCGCCGGAAGCCACGGCTTCCGGACGCAACTGGCGCGCTGCCCTGGTCCCTTGGGGGCGCATTGCAGCTACGCCCGGATGCCGCGACAAATACTTCAACCGGCCCCGTGTACCGGTCGCGCGTTCGCCGCGCTAGCCCAGACTGAGTGAGATAGGAGAGAGAACATGGCTTTCGAATTGCCGCCGCTGCCTTACGCGAAGAATGCCCTTGAGCCGCACATTTCCGCGGAAACCCTGGAATACCACCACGACAAGCACCACAACACCTACGTCGTGAACCTGAACAACCTGGTTCCGGGCACCGAGTTCGAAGGCAAGAGCCTGGAAGACATCGTCAAGACCTCTTCGGGCGGCATCTTCAACAACGCAGCCCAGGTGTGGAACCACACCTTCTACTGGAACTGCCTGAGCCCCAACGGCGGTGGCCAGCCCACCGGCGCCCTGGCTGACGCCATCAACGCTGCCTTCGGTTCCTTCGACAAGTTCAAGGAAGAGTTCAGCAAGACCTCCATCGGCACCTTCGGCTCCGGCTGGGGCTGGCTGGTGAAGAAGGCCGACGGCTCCCTGGCCCTGGCCAGCACCATCGGCGCCGGCTGCCCGCTGACCAGCGGCGACACCCCGCTGCTGACCTGCGACGTCTGGGAACACGCCTACTACATCGACTACCGCAACCTGCGTCCGAAGTACGTGGAAGCGTTCTGGAACCTGGTGAACTGGGACTTCGTGGCGAAGAACTTCGCTGCCTGATTCCCCCCAGCGTGACCCTGGAAACCCGGCCTTGTGCCGGGTTTCTTCGTTCTGTACGCGCAAGAGGCCCGGGTCGGCTAACCTGAATGGCCTAAACCGTCAAAAATGCAACGATGGCCCTTTGACGCCATAGCGCCAATTGCCAATACTCAGACCAGTCTTTCGCCCCCGGCGATGAACAAGGAAAAACCCTTGAAACTGGACCCCCGGCACAGCCTCTCCCTCAAGCTGCTGCGAATGGTACTGCTCGCGGCCCTCGTGGTCGGGGTTGTGCTCAGCTGTGCCCAGATCGTTTTCGATGCACACAAGGCCCGCCAAGCCGTCCACAACGACGCCCAGCGCATCCTGGCGATGGTCCGCGACCCCTCCACCCAGGCCGTCTACAGCCTGGACCGGGACATGGCGATGCAGGTCCTCGAAGGGCTGTTCCAGCACGAGGCCGTGCGCTATGCCGCCATCGGCCATCCCGACGAACCCATGCTGGCGGAAAAGTCCCGCCCGCTGCTGGAGTCCCCCACCCGCTGGCTGACCGACCCGATCCTTGGCGCCGAGCAGAACTACGCCATCCGCCTGGCCGGCCGCGGCGGTTCCAACGAATACTACGGCGACCTGAAGATCACCCTGGACACCGCGCCCTACGGCGAGGACTTCGTCACCACCTCGGGGATCATATTCCTCTCCGGCCTGCTCCGCGCCCTGGCCATGGGCCTGGTGCTGTTCATGGTCTACCACTGGCTGCTGACCAAGCCGCTGTCGAAGATCATCGAGCACCTCGCCTCGATCAACCCGGACCGCCCCAGCCAGCACAAGCTGCCGATGCTCCACGGCCACGAGAAGGACGAGCTGGGCCTGTGGGTCACCACCGCCAACCAGTTGCTCGCCTCCATCGAGCGCAACGGCCACTTGCGCCGCGAGGCCGAAGACAGCCTGCTGCGCATTTCCCAGTACGACTTCCTCACCGGCCTGCCCAACCGCAAGCTGCTGCAGCAGCGCCTGGACCAGATCCTCGAAGGCGCCTCCCGCCTGCAGCGGCGCGTTGCCGTGCTGTGCCTGGGGCTGGATGACTTCAAGGGCATCAACGAGCAGTACAGCTACCAGTTCGGCGACCAGTTGCTAATCGCCCTCTCCGACCGCCTGCGCACCCGCAGCGCGCACCTGGGCGCCCTGGCGCGACTGGGCGGCGACCAGTTCGCCCTGGTCCAGGCCGACATCGAGCAGCCCTACGAGGCCGCCGAGCTGGCCCAGCAGATCCTCGACGACCTGGAAGCGCCCTTCGAGCTGGACCAGCACCTGGTGCACCTGCGCGCCACCATCGGCATCACCCTGTTCCCCGAGGACGGCGAGACCACCGAAAAGCTGCTGCAGAAAGCCGAGCAGACCATGACCCTGGCCAAAAGCCGCTCGCGCAACCGCTACCAGTTCTACATCGCCAGCGTCGACAGCGAGATGCGCCGCCGCCGCGAACTGGAGAAGGACCTGCGCGAAGCCCTGGCGCGCAGCGAACTGCACCTGGTCTACCAGCCGCAGGTGGACTACCGCGATCACCGCGTGGTCGGCGTCGAAGCGCTGCTGCGCTGGCAGCACCCGACCCAGGGCTGGGTCGCGCCGGACCTGTTCATCCCGCTGGCGGAACAGAACGGCTGCATCTTCAGCATCGGCGAGTGGGTCCTCGACCAGGCCTGCCGGCAACTGCGCGAATGGCACGACCAGGGCTTCGACGACCTGCGCCTGGCGGTCAACCTGTCCACCGTGCAACTGCGCCATAACGCCCTGCCGCGTGTGGTCAGCAACCTGCTGCAGATGCACCGCCTGCCGCCGCGCTCGCTGGAACTGGAGGTCACCGAGACGGGCCTGATGGAAGACATCTCCACCGCCGCCCAGCACCTGCTCAGCCTGCGCCGCGCCGGCGCGTTGATCGCCATCGACGACTTCGGCACCGGCTACTCCTCGCTGAGTTACCTCAAGAGCCTGCCGCTGGACAAGATCAAGATCGACAAGAGCTTCGTCCAGGACCTGTTGCTGGACGACGACGACGCCACCATCGTTCGCGCCATCATCCAGCTGGGCAAGAGCCTGGGTATGCAGGTGATCGCAGAGGGCGTGGAGACGGTCGAGCAGGAGGCCTACATCATCGCCCAGGGCTGCCACGAGGGGCAGGGCTACCTGTACAGCAAGCCGCTGCCGGCGCGCGAGCTGACCCTCTACCTCAAGCAGGCCCGGCGCCTGGCCGAAGTGGCCGGCGGCGGCTCCGGCGGGGTGGAGCGTCACTGACACCTCCCCGGCCTGATCGGCGGAATACCCACCCCCATCGCCAGCACCATGCCCCTGTAGGAGCGAGCTTGCTCGCGAACCGCCTGGCACCGGCGCTCGGGCTGTTCGCGAGCAAGCTCGCTCCTGCATGAACAGCATCATTCACTCCTCCCAGTGGCGACCTGCTGGCCACCCGACGCGAAAGCCCCCCTCGAATACCCTTTTCAAAAATGCAAATCTTTCGCATTATGTTGCCGTTTTTCGTACGCAGTTCGATCTCGTGCGCCTCCTACACCTCAAAGGAACCCGTCATGACACGTATGCCCTGGGCCACTGCCAGCCTGCTCGCCATCGCCATTTCCCTCGCCGGCTGCGGCGATGACAAGAAAGCCGAAGCCCCTGCGAACCAGGCCGCCACCCCGGCAGCCAGCGCCCAGAGCAACGCCCCGACCGCCGCCAAGGTCGACGAGGCCGCGGTCAAGGTCGTGGTGAAGAACTACGCCGACATCGCCGAAGCCACCTTCGGCGATGCCCTGACCACCGCCAAGGCCCTGCAGGCCGCCGTCGACGCGCTGCTCGCCAAGCCCAGCGAAGCCACCCTGAAAGCCGCTCGCGAAGCCTGGCTGGCCGCGCGCAAGCCCTACTCGCAGAGCGAAGGCTTCCGCTTCGGCAACGCCGTGGTTGACGACTGGGAAGGCGCGGTCAACGCCTGGCCGCTGGACGAAGGCCTGATCGACTACGTCGCCAAGGACTACCAGCACGCCGAAGGCAATGCCGGCGCCACCGCCAACATCGTCGCCAACACCGAGATCCAGGTTGGCGAAGACAAGATCGACGTGAAGGAAATCACCGGCGAGAAGCTGCTGAGCCTGAACGAACTGGGCGGCTCTGAAGCCAACGTCGCCACCGGCTACCACGCCATCGAGTTCCTGCTCTGGGGCCAGGACCTGAACGGCACCAAGCCGGGCGCGGGCGACCGCAAGTACACCGACTACGTGCAGGGCAAGGACTGCAGCAACGGCCACTGCGACCGTCGCGCCGCCTACCTGAAGGCCGTCACCGACCTGCTGGTGGCGCAGATGGAAGAGATGGCCGGCAACTGGAAAGCCGGCGTGGCCGACAACTACCGCGCCAAGCTGGAAGCCGACAGCGCCGACAACAACCTGCGCAAGATGTTCTTCGGCCTGGGCAGCCTGTCCCTGGGCGAGCTGGCCGGCGAGCGCATGAAGGTCGCCCTGGAAGCCAACTCCACCGAAGACGAGCACGACTGCTTCAGCGACGACACCCACCACACCCTGTTCTTCGATGCCAAGGGCATCCGCAACATCTACACCGGCGAGTACAAGCGCGTGGATGGCAGCGTGGTGAAAGGCCCGAGCCTGTCCGACCTGGTGGCCAAGGCCAACGCCCAGGCCGACAGCGACCTGAAGGCCGACCTGGAAGCCACCGAGGCCAAGATGCAGGCCATCGTCGACCGTGCCGAGAAGGACGGTGTGCACTTCGACCAAATGATCGCCCCGGACGCCAAGGACGATCAGCAGAAGATCCGCGACGCCATCGCCTCGCTGGTCAAGCAGACCGGCGCCATCGAGAAGGCTGCCGCCGCGGTTGGCGTGCAGGACCTGAAGCCGGACACCGCCGATCACCAGTTCTGATCGCCGGCCGGCGCTGCGGCTCCGCGTCGCAGCGCCGGCATGAACCGGAAAATGTCCAGCGAAGCCCCGCCGCGCGGGGCTTCGTCATTTTCGCGGGCAGGCATGGCTGAACCTCGAATACAAATTTTTCAGATTTGCATTTGGTGCGCGCCTGATAAGATGACCTGCTGCAATTTCACGCTCTGGAACTGAAGTCCATGCTCCACCGTTGCGCCATTCTGCTGGTACCGCTGCTCTCTGTCGTCGCCCTTGCCGCATGCAAGCCGGAGACTTCCCGGCACGCGGTGGCCGAGCCGGGCGAAGCGCTTTCCGGCGGCGCCGCCACGGTCGGCCAGAGCGACCGCAACGCCTACTCCATGCCCTCGGCCAACCTCACGCCGAGCCGCCGCCTGGACTTCAGCGTCGGCAACAGCTTCTTCCGCAACCCCTGGGTGATCGCCCCGTCCACCACCACCGCACGTGACGGCCTGGGCCCGCTGTTCAATACCAACGCCTGCCAGAACTGCCACATCAAGGACGGCCGCGGCCATCCGCCGGAACCCAACGACGTCAACGCCGTGTCCATGCTGGTGCGCCTGTCGATTCCGGCCGGCCCGGAAGATGCGCGCACCCTAAAGCGCCTGGGCGTGGTGCCCGAGCCCGTATACGGCGGCCAGCTGCAGGATTCGGCCATCCCCGGCGTAGCCCCCGAAGGCAAGGTGCGGGTGGATTACGAAGCGGTGCCGGTGACCTTCAAGGACGGCACCAAAGTCGAGCTGCGCAAGCCGATCCTGCGCATCAGCAACCTCGGCTACGGCCCGATGCAGGCGAACACCCAGTTCTCCGCACGCATCGCCCCGCCGATGATCGGCCTGGGCCTGCTCGAATCGATCCGTGAGGAGGACATCCTCGCCAACGCCGATCCGGACGATCACAACGGCGACGGCATTCGCGGCCGCGCCAACCAGGTCTGGGACGATGCGCGCCAGGATACTGCGCTCGGCCGCTTCGGCTGGAAGGCCGGGCAGCCCAACGTCGCCCAGCAGAACGCCCACGCCTTCTCCGGCGACATGGGCCTGACCAGCGACCTGATCCCCACCGACGACTGCACCGAGGCGCAGGTCGACTGCCGCAACGCCATCGACGGCGGCAAGCCGGAAGTCAGCCAGCACATCTTCGACCAGGTCGCCTTCTACGCCCGCAACCTGGCGGTGCCGGCGCGGCGCAAGGTCGACGACCCGCAGGTGCTGACCGGCAAGGGCCTGTTCTTCGACAGCGGCTGCGCCAGCTGCCACACCCCGAAATTCACCACCGGGCCCAATGCCGCCGAGCCGGAACTGGCCAACCAGGTCATCCGCCCCTACAGCGACCTGCTGCTGCATGACATGGGCGACGGCCTTGCGGACAATCGCCCGGAATTTCTCGCCAGCGGGCGCGACTGGCGCACCCCGCCGCTGTGGGGCATCGGCCTGACCGAGACGGTCAACGGCCACACCCAGTTCCTCCACGACGGCCGCGCCCGCAACCTGCTCGAAGCCGTGCTCTGGCACGGTGGCGAAGCCGAAGCGGCCAGGCAGCGCGTACTGACTTTCGACGCCGAGCAGCGCAGTGCCCTGCTGGCGTTCCTGAATTCCCTCTAAGGAGCCGAGCCGAACATGTTCCGCCCCCGCCTACTGATCACCAGCCTCGCCATCGCCCTGGGCGCCTGCTCGCCCACCGACCCGCAGGCCACCACCAGCGCCACGCTGGCCCAACAGGTGATCCTGCCGACCTACAGCCGCTGGGTGGACGCCGACCGCGCCCTGGCCGCCAGCGCCCTGGCCTACTGCCAGGGCAACGAGGACCTGGCCAAGGCCCGCGCCGACTACCTGGCCGCGCAGAAGGCCTGGGCCGAGCTGCAGCCGCTGCTGGTCGGCCCGCTGGCCGAGGGCAACCGCGCCTGGCAGGTGCAGTTCTGGCCGGACAAGAAGAACCTGGTCGCGCGCCAGGTCGAGCAGCTGCTGGGCAGCGGCAACCCGATCACCCCGGCGACCCTGGATAAGTCCAGCGTCGTGGTCCAGGGCCTGACCGCCTACGAATACATCCTCTTCGACGCGAAGATCGACCTGGCCAACGCCGAGACCAAGGCACGCTACTGCCCGCTGCTGGAAGCCATCGGCGCGCACCAGCAGGCCCTGGCCGAAGGCATCCTGGCGCAGTGGAAGCAGGACGGCGGCATGCTCGCCCAGCTCTCCAAGTTCCCCAACGACCGCTACGCCGACGCCCACGAAGCCATCGCCGAACTGCTGCGCGTGCAAGTCACCGCCCTGGACATGCTGAAGAAGAAGCTCGGCACCCCGCTGGGCCGCCAGAGCAAGGGCATCCCGCAGCCGTTCCAGGCCGAAGGCTGGCGCAGCGACGCCTCCCTGGCGAGCCTGGACGCCAGCCTGACCGGCGCCCAGGCGCTGTGGAACGGCACCGACAGCAAGGGCCTGCGCGCCCTGTTGCCGGCCGAGCAGAAGGAACTGGCGGGCAAGATCGACGCCGCCTACGCCGACACACACGGCAAGCTGAAGGCGATCGACAAGCCGCTCAGCGATCTGCTCAAGGACGAGGCCGGCATCCAGCAACTGAATGCGCTGTACGACAGCCTCAATGCCGTTCACCGCCTGCATGAAAGCGATCTGGCGAAAGCACTGGGTGTGCAGTTGGGCTTCAACGCCAACGACGGCGATTGATCGGCTACGCGTCGCCCATGCGTCGTTGGAGAGCCTGGCTCTAGCTCGCGCGATCGAAGAGAAAAATTGAACGAGGTGAACGCCATGTTGCGACGTCACGTACTCGGCCTGGGCAGCCTGCTGCTCGGCGCCCTGACCCTCGGCGGCTGGACGCTGTCGCGCAAGGGCAAGGAGCCCCTGCTGCTGTCCGCCCGTGACGACGCGGATGGCAAGCACTACGCCGTGGGCTACCGCCTGGATGGCAGCCGCGTGTTCGCCACGCAGGTGGGCCTGCGCTGCCACGACGTGGTGCAGCACCCGAGCCTGCCGCTGGCGCTGTTCGTCGCCCGCCGCCCGGGCCGGCAGAGCTACCTGATCGATCTGAATGACGGCCGCCTGCTGCAGACCCTCGACTCGCAAGCCGACCGCCACTTCTACGGCCACGGCGTGTGGCACAAGGACGGCGAGTGGCTCTACGCCACCGAGAACGACACCACCGATCCGGGCCGCGGCGTGCTCGGTGTCTACCGCTTCGACGGCAACCAGCTCAGCCACACGGGCGAGATTTCCACCCACGGCCTCGGCCCGCACCAGGTGTCCTGGATGCCGGACGGCGAAACGCTGGTGGTGGCCAACGGCGGCATCCGCACCGAAGCCGAAAGCCGCGTGGAGATGAACCTCGACGCCATGGAGCCGAGCCTGGTGCTGATGCAGCGCGACGGTTCGCTGATCTCCAGGGAAACCCTGGCGCAGCAGATGAACAGCGTGCGCCACCTGGCCATCGCCGCCGACGGCACCATAGTCGCCGGCCAGCAGTACATGGGCGACGCCCACGACCATGCCGACCTGCTCGCGATCAAGCGCCCCGGCCAACCCTTCCAGCCCTTCCCCCTGGCCGACGAGCAGCGCCTGGCGATGACCCAGTACACCGCCAGCGTCGCCATCCACAGCGACCTGCGCCTGGTGGCGCTGACCGCCCCGCGCGGTAACCGCTTCTTCATCTGGGACCTGGATACCGGCGCCGTGCGCCTGGACGCGCCACTGCCCGACTGCGCCGGCGTGGGTGCGGTGAAGGACGGTTTCGTCGTCACCTCCGGGCAGGGCCGCTGCCGCTTCTACGACTGCCGTGGCGAGCGCATCGCAGCCGCTCCGCTGGAGCTTCCGCCAGCGTTCTGGGACAACCACCTGTACCTGGCCTGAACACCCGCTCCGGGCCGCTCACCGCACGATCGCCAGGTGTCTGCCCGCCGCTCCTTGCGGGTATCTCCGGCGAACGCGCCGAAATGCCCCAGGCCAGGATCGGCTACACGGCGGTGGCGTCCCTCCCACGGCGCCGCACCGATTCAGCGCAATTTGCGCGCAATCACATCGGTTTCTTCGCGAAACGCCTTGTAATCGCCACCCTTTGACTCATCGCCCGATCAGGCATAAGGTGCGCAATTCCGCCCCGCAATGGGGCGTCCCCCGTATCGGCTTCATGGCCTGATCGACATCCCGCGAACGGAAGGCCGTCCTGCAGTATCCGGACGAGCGAATCGCGGAGGATTGCTGCCAGGCACGTACCAAGGAACAGGAAGATGTTGCGCCGCATGCTGATCATGCTGGGCGTGGTTGCCGTCATCGTTGCGGTGCTCGCCGGCTCGAAATACCTCTCCATCCAGAAACAGATCGCCATGTTCTCGGCACCGCGCCCGCCGGTCAGCGTCACCGCGACCGACGCCGTGCAGCGCGAATGGCAAAGCCGCCTGCCGGCCATTGGCACCCTGCGCGCGGTACAGGGCGTAACGGTGACCGCCGAAGTCGCGGGCATCGTGCGCAATATCCAGTTCGTCTCCGGCGACAAGGTCAAGCGCGACCAGCCCATCCTGCAGATGGACGACGACGTCGAGCAGGCCACCCTGCGCAGTGCCGAGGCCGACCTGGGACTGGCCAAGGTGGAATACGAGCGCGGCCGCAACCTGATCGACCGTCAGGCCATATCCAGGAGCGACTACGACCGCCTCGCCGCCCAGTTGAACCGCTCCACCGCCACCGTGGCGCAGCTGCGCGCGGCGCTGGCGAAGAAGCGCATCCTCGCGCCCTTCGACGGCACCGTCGGCATCCGCCGGGTGGACGTGGGCGACTACGTCTCGCCGGGCACCGAGATCGTCACCCTGCAGGACCTCTCCACCCTGCTGGTCGATTTCTTCCTGCCGGAACAGGACTTCCCCCTGCTCAAGCCCGGCCAGGCGGTGAGCGTGCGGGTCGCGGCCTATCCCGGGCAGACCTTCGCGGCGCGTATCGACGCGCTCAGCCCGCGGGTGGACAACGAGACGCGCAACCTGCTGGTCCGCGCCAGCATGACCAACCCCGACGGCAAGCTGCTGCCGGGCATGTTCGCCAACCTGGAAGTGCAGTTGCCCGACAGCGCGCCGCGCATCGTGGTCCCGGAAACCGCCGTGGCCTTTACCCTCTACGGCAACTCGGTGTACGTGGTCGGCCCGCAGAAGGACAAGGACGGCAAGGTGAAGGCCGACGACAAGGGCCAGCCCGTCCTCGCCGTGGAGCGCCGCTTCATCAAGACCGGCGAGCGCCGCGAAGGCAGCGTGGTCATCGTCGAGGGTTTGAAGGCCGGCGAGCGGGTGGTCACCTCCGGCCAGCTCAAGCTCGACAGCGGCACGCCGGTGGCGATCGTTCCGGACGCGCAGTAACAGACAGCAGTGCCTCGCCCTGGCGAGGACAGCGAGAGTACGGATTTCGCGAGTTGGAGCCAGGCAACGCCGCATGGCCGACGCGCAGCAAATCCGAACACAAAGGATTGAGAGTATGTTCACCGATCCCTTCATCCGTCGCCCGGTGCTGGCGACCGTGGTCAGCCTGCTGATCGTCCTGCTCGGCATGCAGGCCTTCAGCCGGCTGGTGATCCGCGAATACCCGCAGATGGAAAACGCGCTGATCACCGTCACCACCTTCTATGCCGGCGCCAACGCCGAAACCATCCAGGGCTACATCACCCAGCCGCTGCAGCAGAGCCTCGCCAGCGCCGAAGGCATTGACTACATGACCTCGGTGAGCCGGCAGAACTACTCGGTGATCTCGATCTACGCGCACATCGGCGCCAACACCGACCGCCTGGTGACCGAGTTGCTGTCGAAGATCGGCGAGGTGAAGACCCAGCTGCCGCCCGACGCCGAAGACCCGGTACTGGACAAGGAAGCCGCCGACGCCTCGGCGCTGATGTACATCAGCTTCTTCAGCGAGCAGATGAACAACCCGCAGATCACTGACTACCTGTCCCGCGTGATCCAGCCCAAGCTTGCCACCCTGCCCGGCATCGCCGAGGCCGAGATCCTCGGCAACCAGGTGTTCGCCATGCGCCTGTGGCTGGACCCGGTGAAGATGGCCGCCTACGGCATCACCGCCGGCGACATCGACAGCGCGGTGCGCCAGTACAACTTCCTCTCCGCCGCCGGCGAGGTGAAGGGCGAGATGGTGGTCACCTCGGTGAACGCCTCCACCGACCTGAAATCCCCGGAAGCCTTCGCCGCCATTCCACTCAAGACCGAGGGCGATCGCCGCGTGCTGATGGGCGACGTGGCGCGCATCGAACTGGGCGCGGCGAGCTACGACGCGGTCAGCTCGTTCAACGGCATCCCCTCGGTGTACATCGGCATCAAGGGCACGCCCAGCTCCAACCCGCTGGACGTGATCAAGGAAGTCCGCGCCCGGATGCCGGAGCTGGAAGAACAGCTGCCGCCGAGCCTGAAGGTGACCATCGCCTACGACGCCACGCGCTTCATCCAGGCCTCCATCGACGAGGTGGTGAAGACCCTGGGCGAGGCGATCCTGATCGTCATCGTGGTGGTCTTCCTGTTCCTCGGCGCGCTGCGCTCGGTGATCATCCCGGTGGTGACCATCCCGCTGTCGATGATCGGCGTGCTGTTCTTCATGCAGATGATGGGTTACTCGATCAACCTGCTGACGCTGCTGGCCATGGTGCTCGCCATCGGCCTCGTGGTGGACGACGCCATCGTGGTGGTGGAGAACATCCACCGCCACATCGAGGAAGGCAAGACGCCGTTCCAGGGCGCCATCGAGGGCGCGCGGGAAATCGCCGTGCCGGTGGTGACCATGACCATCACCCTGGCCGCCGTGTACGCCCCCATCGGCTTCCTCAGCGGCCTCACCGGTGCGCTGTTCAAGGAGTTCGCCTTCACCCTGGCGGGCGCGGTGATCATTTCCGGCATCGTCGCCCTGACCCTGTCGCCGATGATGTGCTCGCGCCTGCTGCGCCACGACGAGAACCCCACGGGCCTGGCCCATCGCCTGGACCTGATCTTCGAGGCGCTCAAGCAGCGCTACCAGCGCACCCTGCACGGCACGCTGAACAGCCGGCCGGTGGTGCTGGTGTTCGCCGCGCTGGTGCTGGCGATCATCCCCCTGCTGATGATGTTTACCCACAAGGAACTGGCGCCGGAGGAAGACCAGGGCATCGTCTTCATCATGTCCAACGCGCCGCAGACCGCGAACCTGGATTACCTGTCGAAGTACACCGCCGAGTTCGAGGGCATCTTCCGCACCTTCCCCGAGTACTACTCCGCGTTCCAGATCAACGGCTACAACGGCGTGCAGACCGGCATCGGCGGCATGCTGCTCAAGCCCTGGGACGAGCGCCAGCGCAGCCAGATGGAGCTGCTGCAGGCGGTGCAGGGAGAGCTGGACAAGATCCCCGGCCTGCAGATCTTCGGCTTCAACCTGCCGTCGCTGCCGGGCACTGGCGAGGGCCTGCCATTCCAGTTCGTGATCAACACCGCCAGCGACTACC
Source organism: Pseudomonas sp. B1-22 (assembly GCF_050474425.1). Classification (NCBI taxonomy): domain Bacteria; kingdom Pseudomonadati; phylum Pseudomonadota; class Gammaproteobacteria; order Pseudomonadales; family Pseudomonadaceae; genus Pseudomonas; species Pseudomonas sp. B1-22. The sequence continues at coordinate 1,077,151 of NZ_JBCHVH010000002.1, forward strand.
AGTCGCTGCTGCAGGTGGCCGAGCGGGTGAAGAAGCGTGCCGAGGAGTCGGGCAAGTTCGCCTTCCTCGACCTGGACCTGGCCTTCGACAAACCTGAACTGGCGGTGGACATCGACCGCGCCAAGGCCGCGCAGATGGGCGTGACCATGCAGGACCTGGGCGTCGCCCTGGGTGCGCTGCTGGGCGAGGGCGAGATCAATCGCTTCACCATCGACGGGCGCAGCTACAAGGTGATCGCCCAGGTCGAGCGCGCCTACCGCGACAACCCGGGCTGGCTGAGCAACTACTACGTGAAAAGCCAGAGCGGCCAGCTGATCTCGCTGTCGACCCTGGTGACCTTCCACGAGCGCGCACGGCCGCGCCAGCTCAACCAGTTCCAGCAGCTCAACTCGGCGATCATCTCCGGCGTGCCGATGGTCAGCATGGGCGAGGCCATCGACACCGTGCGCGGCATCGCGGAGCAGGAATCGCCGCGCGGCTTCGCCTTCGACTACGCCGGCGCTTCGCGGCAGTTCGTGCAGGAAGGCAACGCGTTGATGATCACCTTCGCCCTGGCACTGGCGGTGATCTTCCTGGTGCTGGCGGCGCAGTTCGAGAGCTTCCGCGACCCGCTGGTGATCATGGTCACCGTACCGCTGTCGATCTGCGGCGCGCTGATCCCGCTGTTCCTCGGCCTGTCGAGCCTGAACATCTACACCCAGGTCGGGCTGGTGACGCTGATCGGGTTGATCAGCAAGCACGGCATCCTCATCGTCGAGTTTGCCAACCAGCTGCGTCACGAGCGCGGGCTGTCGGTGCGCGAGGCGGTGGAGGAAGCCGCCGCCATCCGCCTGCGCCCGGTGCTGATGACCACCGCCGCCATGGTGCTCGGGGTGATCCCGCTGCTGCTCGCCACCGGAGCCGGCGCGGTGAGCCGCTTCGACATCGGCGTGGTGATCGCCACCGGCATGAGCGTGGGTACGCTGTTCACCCTGTTCGTGCTGCCGTGCGTGTACACGCTGCTGGCGAAGGAGGACCCGAAGCCTGTCGGTGACGGAGCGCCGGCTTCGGCGCACTGATGAAAAAGCCCCGCATCAGCGGGGCTTTTTTTGGAGCGGCGGACCTTGTCCGCCATCGCGGGCATGGCCCGCTTCTACGAGATAGTCCGGTGCTCGGGCCTACCCTCACCCTAGCCCTCTCCCAGCGGGAGAGAGAACCGTTCGGTGCAGGATGAAACCTTGGCGTCAGCTGGCACGATCAGCCCCCTCCCCCTGAGGGAGAGGGCTGGGGTGAGGGGGATGGCCCAGGCACGGATTTATCCGGAACAAGACAGAAGAAATCACGCCGGCTGGCGCTGCATCGCATCGCCGGCGCTCTCCCCTTTCAGGCTCCAGCTCTTCAGGTGCTCCAGGCTTGCACGGTAAGGCTTGAGCCCCCGCGCCAGCAGGAAGGCGCCGGCGCTCAGCGCCACCAGGCTGACGATCAGCAGCGAGTAACGCAGCGCCATGTCGTCGGCGAACACGTAGTCGGTCACCAGGGCGATGGCGGTCGGGCCGACGCCGAGGCCGAGCAGCGTCACCACGAACAGGTAGATGGCCGACGCCTGGCCGCGCATGGAGTTGGGCATGATCTCCTGGATCGCCGCCGGCGCGACGCCGAACGGCATGCCGAGGAAGAATACGATGGGCGCCATCAGCACCGCCGCGGCATTGCCACTATCGAGCAGCGGATAGACCAGGGTGAAGGGGATCGCCAGGACCGCCGCCAGCAGGCCCACGCGCATGTTCGCGTCGGTGCGCCCGCGCTTCGCCCAGTAGTCCGCCAGGCGGCCACCGCAGACGATGCCCAGGCAACCGAACACCGCGACGATACTGCCGTACACCACGCCCACGTGGCCGGCGTCCCAGCCATAGGTGCGCACGAAGAAGGTCGGAATCCAGGCGCCGCTGCCGTAGCTGGCGAAGGAGATGCAGGCGAAGCCGAAGTTGTGGCAGATCACCGTCTTGCGGTTAGCACGCAGGTAGGCGCCGACTTCACTCATCGGCACCACCACGCCGGCACCCACGCCGCGCCGGGTCGGCTCCTTCACCGCCAGCATCAGCAGGGTGAAGAGCACGCCGGCGGCGCCGAGCAGCAGGAAGATCAGTTGCCACGGCCGCACTTCGCCGAGGATCGGCAGGTGCACGTCACCCTGGGCCGAGGCGAACTTGATCACCAGGCCGCCGAGCAGGAAGGCCAGGCCCGAGCCCAGGTAGATCCCCATGGAGTACACGCTGATGGCCGTGGCGCGGCGGTGGGCCGGGAAGCTGTCGGCGATCAGCGAATAGGCGGCAGGCGACAAGGCCGCCTCGCCCACGCCGACGCCGACGCGGAACAGCAGGAAGTGCCAATACTGCCGGGCCAGGCCGCAGGCGGCGGTCATCGCGCTCCAGATCAGCACGCCGACGGTGATCAGCCCGCGCCGGCTGCGGCTGTCGGCCATGCGTCCGAGCGGGATGCCGCAGAGGGTATAGAACAGCGCGAAGGACAGGCCCATCAGCAGGCTCATCTGCGTGTCGCTGATTTCCAGGTCGCGGCGGATGGGGCCGACCAGCAGGTTGAGAATCTGCCGGTCGATGAAGGACAGCACGTAGGCGACCATGAGGATCGCGACCGTGGACCATGCCACGGCACTGGAGGGGTAGCCGTTATTGTTGTTGTGCATGCGGGCTCCTGGACGCCGCCAACGCGGCGATGGCGATGGGGAGAACCCGCAGGGTAGGCACAGTGAACCGGCGGCGCGCGCACTATCAGGTCTCTGAATGCGGGCGGCGGCCGTTGGCTGATGGATGGGTGGTCAGGAGTTGGCTGAGGGGTTTTGCTGGAAACACCTGTAGGAGCGGGCTTGCTCGCGAACAGACTGTCCGGCGGCTCTGATGCCAAGCGGGTTCGCGAGCAAGCTCGCTCCTACAAAGAGCCCAGGACAACCGCTCGCCGATTTGTAGGGCGCATAAAGCGGAACGCTTTATCCGCCGTGGCAGATAACGCCCTACCTGACTGAAGGGAGAGGGAGCTATTCGAGCTCGCCGGATAGCACTGCAGCATGACCAGCACGAATGTCCCCTCTCCCTTCGGAGCGGGGCGCGCAGCCAGGGTTAGGGAGAGGGCAATGCCCCGCGCCGAAGTAGAATCAGACCGCCGTCGGCATCCGCTCGCACAGCTTCGCCAGCGCCTTCGCCCACAGCTCCTGATCGTTCAGGCAGGGCACCAGCACCAGCTCTTCTCCGCCCGCCGCGCGGAACTGCTCGCTGCCGCGCTGGCCGATTTCCTCCAGCGTCTCGATGCAGTCGGCGACGAAGGCCGGGCACATTACCAGCAGGCGCTTCACGCCCTGCTTGCCGAGCTTGTCCAGCTGCGCCTCGGTGTAAGGCTCGATCCACTTGTTGCGGCCCAGGCGCGACTGGAACGACACCGACCAGGTCCCGTCCGCAAGCCCAGCGCCTGCAGCGAAATCCTCCGCCGTGCGCAGGCACTGGCTGCGGTAACAGACCGCCATCACCTCATCGCTCATCCCGCGGCTGGAGCTGGCGGTCAGGTCGTGGCGCTTGTCCTTCACCAGCTTGCGGATGTGCGACTCGGGCAGGCCGTGGAAGCTCAGCAGCAGGTGGTCGTAGGGTTGTTCCAGATACGGCTTCACACTGTCCACCAGCGCCTGGCGATACTCCGCTTCGGCATAGAACGGCGGCAGCACCTTCAATTCGAAGCTCAGGCCGCGCTCGCGCATGACCCGGCGCGCTTCCTCGATGGCGGTGGTGGTGGTGCTGTCGGCGAACTGCGGGTAGAGCGGCGCGAAGGTCACCTGGGTGACGCCCTGCTGGCTCAGGCGCAGCAGCGCCGACTCGATGGACGGCTCGCCATAGCGCATGCCCAACTCCACCGGGCCGTGCGGCCAGTAGGGACGGATCGCCTCCTGCAGGCGGCGGCTGAGCACAATCAGCGGCGAACCCTCGTCCCACCAGATCGATGCATAGGCATGGGCCGATTCCTCGGGGCGCTTGCGCAGGACCAGCGACACCAGCAGGCGGCGGATCGGCCATGGCAGGTCGATCACGTAGGGGTCCATGAGGAACTGATCGAGGTAGCGGCGCACGTCCTCGACCTGGGTGGAAGCCGGCGAACCCAGGTTGACCAGCAGGAGGGCGTTTTGGGTCATGCAATGTCCTTGGAATCGGTTCACGATCTCGCCGGGCGGGAGCGGTGGGGCTGCGCAGTTTACACGCAGCGGATTGCCCCACGGCCCGGCGCTATTGCCGCAGGGCGCGGTGGCTCAGCGCTGCTCGCGCAGCACGTCCGCCAGGGCGTCCGCCAGGGCGTCCTGAATCTCGGGGAAGCGGAAGGTGAAGTCCGCATCCAGCAGCCGGCGCGGCACTACACGCTGCCCACCGAGCAGCAGTACCGACAACTCGCCGAGCATCAGGCGCAGGGCGAAGCCGGGTACGCCCAGCACGGTCGGCCGGTGCACTGCCCGCCCCAGTTCACGAGTGAAGTCGCGGTTGCGCACCGGCTGCGGCGCGCAGGCATTATAGGGACCCTCGGCATCGGCCCGCTGCAAAAGAAAATCGATGAGGGCGATCTGGTCTTCGATATGGATCCAGGACATCCACTGCCGGCCGTTCCCCAGCTGGCCGCCCAGCCCCAGGCGGAACGGCGGCAACATGCGTTTGAGGAAGCCGCCTTCGGGCGCCAGGACCAGCCCGGTGCGCACCAGCACCACGCGGATACCGAGCGCCTTGGCCTCGCGGGCGATCTGCTCCCACGCCAGGCACAACTCGCTGGCGAAATCCTCGCCGGCCGCCGCGCTGTTTTCCTCCAGCGGCCGCTCGCCGGCATCGCCGTACCAGCCCACCGCCGAACCGTTGATCAGCACACTGGGGCGCTGGCTGCGCGACTCAAGCCAGGCCACCAGCCGTTCGGTCAGCCCTACCCGGCTGTCCCACAGCAGCGCCTTGCGCGCGGCGCTCCAGGGTTTGTCGGCGATCGGCGCGCCGGCCAGATTGACCACCGCGTCCAGCGGCTCGTCACCGTAGTCCTGGAAGTCAGCGATCCCGCGCACCTGCTCGCCGCACAACGCGGCGACCCGCTGCGGCTGGCGGCTGAGCACCGTCAGGCGATGCCCGGCGGCGGTCCACTGGCGGCATAGGCGACGGCCAATCAGCCCGGTGCCACCGGTCAACAGAATATGCATGGCGAACTCCTTGTCAGTGTGTTCCACCCACCCTCAGTCTGGACGACACAGCGGCGCTTGCACCTGCCCGGACAGCGCTGAGGGTCTACGCTTTATTTGCCGGAACCGGCTGCTCTCATTCATGAAGGAACCGATGAGACGCAGAAGGTTCCGATGATCGGATTCCTGCCGATCACGGGCGCGTTGGCAGTCAAACGATTGTACAGATCAAACCATTTGTACAAGCCAACCACGCTCGTTACTCTGAAACAGACAACCAACGAGGCACGTCATGAGCGCCCCCATTGCCATCATTGGCACCGGTATCGCCGGACTCTCGGCCGCCCACGCCCTGCGGGACGCAGGACAGGACGTCCAGCTATTCGACAAGGGCCACGGCAGCGGCGGCCGCATGGCCAGCAAGCGAACCGAAGCCGGTGCCCTCGATCTCGGCGCGCAATACTTCACCGCCCGCGATCGACGTTTTCTCGACGCCATCCAGAAATGGCGCGTACAAGGCTGGGTCGCCGAATGGGACCCGGCCCTGTACCAGTACCGCGACGGCGAACTGAGCCCGTCGCCGGACGAACAACCGCGCTGGGTCGGCACCCCGCGCATGAGCGCGATCACCCGCGCCCTGCTGCAGGACCAGACCGTCACCTTCTCCTGCCGCATCACCGAGGTCTATCGCGGCGAGCAGCACTGGCACCTGCAGGACTCCGAAGGCCAGACCTACGGCCCCTTCAGCCGTGTGCTGATCGCCACCCCGGCGCCCCAGGCCGGCGCGCTGCTGGCCAGCGCACCGAAGCTGGCGGCGGCGGCAGCGAGCATCCCGATGGAGCCGACCTGGGCCGTCGCCCTGGGCTTCGCCGAGCCGTTGCAGACGCCGGTGCAGGGCTGCTTCGTGCATGAGGGCCCGCTTTCCTGGCTGGCCTGCAACCGCTCCAAGCCCGGCCGTGACGGGCAGCTCGATACCTGGGTGCTGCATGCCAGCAGCAGCTGGAGCAAGCAGAACATCGACCTGCCCAAGGAGAGCGTGATCGAGCACCTGCGTGGCGCCTTCGCCGAGCTGATCGGCTGTGCCGTGCACGCCCCCGACTTCGCCCTCGCCCACCGCTGGCTGTACGCCCGGCCGATGGAGGCCCACCAGTTCGGTGCGCTGGCCGACGCCGACCTGGGGATCTACGCCTGCGGCGACTGGTGCCTCTCGGGTCGTGTCGAAGGCGCCTGGCTGAGCGGCCTGGAAGCCGCCCGCCGCCTGCTGGAACACCTCTGAGTCCGCTGCGGTCTTCTCCCGCAGAGAAGGCCGCAGCCCTCTCGCCGATCTCACAAACTTGTACAAGTCTTTGCACTTGTACAAGAGTGCGCCTATTCTTGTCGATAGTTGTACAAATATTTTTATCCGTACAAGAAATCGGTCGCCAACATGCCCAACACCCCGCCACGCCCCCTGCTCGGAATCAGCGCCTGCCTGCTGGGCGAGCCGGTGCGCTACAACGGCGGACACAAGGCCTCACGCCTGTGCCTGGACGTGCTCAGCCGCCACTTCGATTTCAGCCCGGTCTGCCCGGAGGTCGCCATCGGCCTCGGCGTGCCACGACCGACTCTGCGCCTGGTCGGTGACCACGACGCCCCCAGGGCGCTGATCCAGCGCGAAGGCGACCGCGACGTCAGCGAGGCGCTTCGCGACCTCGGGCGCCAGCAGGCCGGCCTGCTGCAGGACATCTGCGGCTACATCTTCATGCAGCAATCACCCTCCTGCGGACTGCAGCGGGTGAAGCTCTATCGCCCCGACGGCCAGTTGCGCCCGCCGGGCGCTCGCGGGCTCTACGCGGAAGCCTTCTGCGCGGCTCGTCCGGAGTTGCCGGTGGAGGAAGAAGGTCGGCTGAACGACCCGGTGATCCGCGAGAACTTCCTCACCCGCGTGTTCGCCTACGCTGCCTGGCAGAAACTCTGCGCCCAGGGTCTGACGCGCCATGCGCTGATCGCCTTCCACTCGCGCTACAAGTACCAGCTGATGGCCCACAACCCCCGCCAGTACAGCGTCCTCGGCCAGCGCCTGGCGATGATCGGCAACCAGCCGCTGGACGATTTCGCCCCGGCCTACTTCCGCGATTTCATGCGCGCACTGGGCAGCTGCGCCACGCGCGGCACCCACAGCAACGTGCTGCAGCACCTCGCCGGCTACCTCAAGCATGAACTGCCGGCGGCGGAAAAAGCCGAGCTGCAGCGACTGATCGAGCAGTACCGCGCGGGAGTGATCCCGCTGGTGGTGCCACTGACGCTGCTCAAGCACCACTTCCGCCGGCATCCGCATCCCTATGTCGATATCCAGGCGTACCTCCAACCGCATCCCGAAGACCTGAGCCTGCGCAATGCCATCTGACGTACCGACAGGAACCCCATGAAAGCCGATCACCCGCACCGCGACACGGACGACGACTACCGCCAGGCGCTGGCCGAAGGCTGGCTCCCCATCCGCGAGGTGGCCCGGCGCACCGGGGTCAACCCGGTGACCCTGCGCGCCTGGGAGCGGCGCTACGGGCTGGTGGTGCCGCAGCGTACACCCAAGGGACATCGCCTCTACTCCGAGGCGCAGATCACGCGCATCCAGGCCATCCTCACCTGGCTCGGCCGCGGCGTGGCGGTGAGCAAGGTCCGCGCGCTGCTGGACAACCCGGACACGCCCGCCGCCGAATCGAACGCATCCCCCTGGGACGGCCTGCTGCAACACTGCATCGATGCCATCGGCCGGATCAGCGAGCGCCAGCTCGACGAACTGTTCAACGGCGCGCTGGCGGTCTACCCGGCCCACACCCTCTGCGAGCACCTGATGCTGCCGCTGCTGGAGCAACTGGAGCGGCGCTGGCAGGGCCAGTTTGGCGCGCAACTGGAGCGGGTGTTCTTCCACGGCTGGCTGCGCAGCAAGTTCGGCACCCGCCTCTACCACCACAATCGCCAGCAGCGCGGCGCACCGCTGCTGCTGGTGAACCACTCCGAGCTGCCGCTGGAGCCGGGCCTCTGGCTCAGCGCCTGGCTGGCCAGCAGTGCCGGCTGTCCGCTGGAAGTCTTCGACTGGCCGCTGCCCCCTGGCGAACTGGCGCTGGCGGTGGAACGCCTGAAGCCGCGCGCGGTGCTGCTCTATTCCAGCCAGACGCTCAACCTGGCCCAGCTGCCGCGTTTGCTGGCCGGCATCGAGTGCCCCCGGCTGCTGGCCGGCGCCGCCGCCCGCATCCACCAGGAGCAACTGACCGACGTGGCGGCACCGCTGCACCTGGCGCAGGACCCGGTCGCCGCCCTGCACTGCCTGCGCGAACTCGGGCTGCTCAACGGTGAGCCGGCATGAAGCGACAACTCCTCTGGCTGCGCACCGACCTGCGCCTGCGCGACAACACCGCCCTGGCGGCCGCGGCCGAACGCGGGCCGGTCATCGCCCTGTTCCTGCTCAGCCCCGGCCAATGGCGCGAACATGACGACGCGGCGTGCAAGGTGGACTTCTGGCTGCGCAACCTGCGTGAGCTGCACGCCGGGCTTGCCGGGCTGAATATCCCGCTGCTGGTGCGCACGGCGGATCGCTGGAGCGATGCGCCCCAGGTGATCGCCGAACTGTGCCGCGGCCATGGCATCGAGGCGGTACACGTCAACGAGGAATACGGGCTGCACGAAGCCCGCCGCGATGCCGCCGTGAAGCGCGAGCTGGCCAACCAGGGCGTCGATCTGCGCAGCTACCTCGACCAGCTGCTGTTCGCCCCCGGCACCCTGCTCACCAAGGGTGGCGGCTACTTCCAGGTCTACAGCCAGTTCCGCAAGCTCTGCTACGAGCGCCTCAACCGGGGCGTTCCCATGTTGCAACGGGCACCGCGTGCACAAGCGCCGCTGGAGCTGGCCAGCGATCCGCTGCCCGAATGGATCGACGGTTTCGAATCACCCACTGAGGATTTGCGCAGTCACTGGCCGGCGGGTGAAGCCGAAGCCCACGAACGCCTGGAAACCTTCACCGACGAACGCCTGGGCGGCTATCACGAGCGCCGCGACTTCCCCGCCAGCGACGGCACCAGCCAGCTCTCGCCCTACCTCGCCGCCGGAGTCCTCTCGCCACGCCAGTGCCTGTACGCGGCGCTGGCCAGCAACCACGGCGAATTCGAGACCGGCAACAGCGGCGCGGTCAGCTGGATCAACGAACTGCTCTGGCGCGAGTTCTACAAGCACATCCTGGTCGGCTTCCCGCGTGTGAGCCGGCATCGCGCCTTCCGCGAGGACACCGAAAGGCTGAACTGGCGCTACGACAAGCAAGACCTGGAAGCCTGGCAGCAGGGCCGCACCGGCTTCCCGCTGATCGACGCGGCGATGCGCCAATTGCTCGCCACCGGCTGGATGCACAACCGCCTGCGCATGGTGGTGGCGATGTTCCTCACCAAGAACCTGCTGATCGATTGGCGCGAAGGCGAGCGCTGGTTCATGCGTCACCTGATCGACGGCGACCTGGCGGCGAACAACGGCGGCTGGCAGTGGAGCGCTTCCACCGGAACCGATGCGGTGCCTTACTTCCGCATCTTCAATCCCCTCTCGCAATCCGAGCGCTTCGACCCCGACGGTCGCTTCATCCGTCGCTGGCTGCCGGAACTGGCTGGCGTGGAAGGCCGGGCGATTCACGATCCGTCACGGCTGGGGCTGTTCGGCGCGGCAGGTTATCCACAGCCGATGGTCGATCTTTCCGCCACGCGGGAGCGGGCGCTGGAAGCCTTCAAGCGCCTCTCCGCTAAGCCTTGATGCTTCAATCGCGGACAGAGTCCGCTCCTACGAGAACCGCCGGGACGAAGGTCAGACGGCTTCCATCGCCGATGCGACCGGGGACTTCTGTTCGCGAGCAAGCTCGCTCCTACAGGCGGTGCACCGTGCCGCTCTTCGTAGGAGCGAGCTTGCTCGCGAACCCGCCCAGCCGCAGACGGCAGGCACAAAAAAGCCGGACCCAAGGTCCGGCTTTTTTCGTCAGCGCCCTGTTACAGAGGCTGCGTGAAATACAGGCTGTAGGACTCGATGCCCTCGTTGGGCTGGCCGAGACCGGCGTTGGAATAGTGCAACGCCCGTACGCCGACAACCTGGCCACTGCTGAACTTCACGCCAGTGCCGATGCGATCCTCGAAGGTCACCGCGCCGCCCAGGTCCTGGTCACCCACTTCCGAACCGGTAAAGGCCGCGATACCGATACCGGCTTCCAGGAAGGGTTTGGCCGACTCGCCGGCGAATTCGTAGCGGAATACCGGGGAGAACGACAGAGAGTGACGGCCACCGGCACGATCACCCGCCGACCAGTAGGTATAGCCGGCATCCCAGTAGCCGGTCAGATGCCCCGCGGAGCTTTCCCACCAGCTCTTGTCCCAATCAAAGCCCATGCCCAGGCGGTAGGTCATGTCGCCCTGACCGGTTACCCCCACGGCGCCGGTAAGGCCGGCAGCCTGCACACTCACAACCTGACTCAGGGACAGTGCGGCCAAGGCGGCCAGCGAAAGTAGTTTCTTCATTGAAACATCCTTAATGAGAAAGCTGAATGAAAAATCCCCGCGAATAGCTGGACATTATAAGACCATGTATCGAACTTGGCCGACAGGGCCTTGTCGCTGACAGGTAATTTTTCCTTCATCCGCTGAACGAACTGACGAGCTCGTCGCTTCCCCACAGCACCGGCATGACCTTCTCCAGGCCTTCTACCGGTCCGCTGGTCCAGAACTCCGTCCGCTGTGCAGGCCCCGCCGCCAGCAGCTCGCGCGCCTGCAGCAGACGCTCCAGCTGAAGTGCCACCGCAGCGCCGGTATCGATCAGCGAAATATCCGCAGGGATCAGCTCGCGCAGCAGCGGGCGCAGGAACGGGTAGTGAGTGCAGCCCAGGATCAGCGTGTCGCAACCTTCGGCCAGCAAGGGCTCGACGTAGTGCCCCAGCAGGTCGCGCGTCTGCGGCCCGTTCAGATCGCCGGCCTCGATGCGCTCCACCAGCCCCGGACAGGGCTGGGTGATCACCCGCACGTCACCGGCGAAGCGATCGAGCAACGCGGCGAAGCGCGCGCTCTTGAGCGTTCCGGTCGTCGCCAGGACGCCGACTACGCCGCTGCGGGTTGCCTCGGCGGCCGGCTTCACCGCCGGCTCCATGGCCACGATCGGCATCTGCGGGTACAGCTCGCGCAGGTCGGCGGCCGCGGCGGCAGTGGCGGTATTGCAGGCCAGCACCAGCGCCTTGGCGCCACGGGCCAGGAGGAAATCCGCAATGGCGCGGCAGCGCTCGCGGATGTAGTCGGGGGTCTTTTCGCCGTAAGGGATGTGCCCGCAGTCGGCGAGGTAGATCAGCGACTCGTTGGGCAAACGGGCGCGAATCTCGTGAAGGACACTGAGTCCGCCGACGCCGGAGTCGAAGACACCAATGGGCGCAGCGTCAGCCATGCGCGACTCCGCACACGGCGCACTGCGGGTCGCGCTTGACGCGCAGTTCGCGGAAGCGCGTGCCCAGCGCATCGATCAGCAGCAGGCGGCCCACCAGCGGTTCGCCGAACCCGGCCAGCAGCTTGAGCGCTTCCAGCGCCTGCAGGCTACCCACCAGGCCCACCAGCGGACCGACCACGCCGGCCTCGCTGCAGGTCAGCTCGGCTTCGCTGCCATGGCCATAGAGGCAGTGGTAGCAGGGGCTTTCCTCGCGGCGCGGGTCGAACACCGAGAGCTGGCCTTCCAGGCGAATCGCCGCACCGCTCACCAGCGGCTTCTTCGCGGCGACGCAGGCGGCGTTCACCGCCTCGCGGGTGCCGAAGTTGTCGCAGCAGTCCAACACCAGGTCGACCGCGGCCACGGCGGCGTCGAGGGAATCGACGTCCAGCGCCTGGCGATGGGCGACCAGCTTCACGTCCGGGTTGATCGCCTGCAGGCGGGCCATGGCGGAGTCCACCTTGCCCATGCCGACGCTGCCGGTGTCGTGGATGATCTGCCGCTGCAGGTTGGTCAGGTCGACGCTGTCGAAGTCCGCCAGGTGCAGCTCGCCGACACCGGCAGCGGCCAGGTACAGCGCCACCGGGGCGCCCAGGCCGCCAAGGCCGACGATCAGTACGCGGCTGTCCTTCAGGCGCAGCTGGCCGTCGACGTCGATCTGCGGCAGGAGGATCTGCCGGCTGTAACGCAGCAGTTCGTTATCGCTCAGCATGTCCAGTTCCCCAGGCTGATACGTTCGTGGCCGCCGAGGTCGCGGCGGCTTTCCACGCGGGCGAAGCCACGGGTCAGCAGCAGGTCGCGCACGGCGTCGGCCTGGTCGTAGCCATGTTCGAGCATCAGCCAGCCGCCGATTTCCAGATGGTCCGGCGCCTGCTCGACGATCAGGCGGATGTCATCCAGCCCGTCGGCCCCGGAGACCAGCGCGCTCGACGGCTCGAATCGCACGTCGCCCTGCGTCAGGTGCGGGTCGGTACTGGGAATGTAGGGCGGGTTGCTGACGATCAGCGAGAAGCGCTCGCCGGCCAGTTCGGAGAACCACTGGCTGGCGCGGAAAGCGGCATTGCCCAGGTCCAGGCGTTCGCGGTTGCGCTCGGCCAGGGCCACGGCCTCGGCCACGCGGTCCACGCCCTGTACCTGCCAGCCCGGACGTTCGCAGGCCAGGGCCAGGGCGATGGCACCGGTGCCGGTGCCCAGGTCAAGCACGCGGGCCGGGGTGGCCGGCAGCAGCGCGAGGGCGGTTTCCACCAGCAATTCGGTGTCCGGACGCGGGATCAGGGTGTGCGGCGCGACTTCCAGGTCCAGGCTCCAGAAGCCCTGGTGGCCGAGGATGTAGGCAACCGGCTCACCGGCCTGGCGGCGGGCGATGAAGCTGTCGTAGAGGTCGTGGGCTTCGCGGCTGACCACTCGCTCCGGCCAGGTGCGCAGGAAGCTGCGCGACTTGCCCAACGCGGCGGCGAGCAGCAGCTCGGCATCCAGACGCGCACTGGGCGAGTCCGGCAGTTGCGCCTCGTTGAGCAGGGTCATGATGGTTGCCATGGTCTGTCGCTCTCTCAGTCGCCCGCGCTCTCAGTCACCCAACGCGGCCAACTGGTCGGCCTGGAACTCTTGCAGCAGGGGCTCGATCACCTGCTCCACCGCGCCTTCCATCACTTCCCCCAGGGAATAGAGGGTGAGGTTGATGCGGTGGTCGGTCACCCGGCCCTGCGGGAAATTGTAGGTGCGGATGCGCTCGGAGCGGTCCCCCGAACCGACCAGCAGCTTGCGCGTGCTGGCAATCGCCTGCTGGGCAGCGGCCTGCTGCTGGTCGTTGAGCTTGGCCGCGAGCCAGGCCATGGCCTTGGCGCGGTTCTTGTGCTGCGAGCGCTCTTCCTGGCACTCGACCACGATGCCCGACGGGATGTGCGTGATGCGCACCGCCGAGTCGGTCTTGTTCACGTGCTGGCCGCCGGCGCCGGAGGAGCGGTAGGTGTCCACGCGCAGGTCGGCCGGGTTGATCTCGATGGCCGCCTGTTCGTCCGGCTCCGGCAGCACCGCCACGGTGCAGGCCGAGGTGTGGATGCGGCCCTGGGATTCGGTGGCCGGCACGCGCTGCACGCGGTGGGCGCCGGACTCGAACTTGAGCTTGGCGTAGACGTTGTCGCCCTCGACACGGGCGATGACTTCTTTATAGCCGCCGTGCTCGCCTTCGTTCTCGGACATGATCTCGACGCGCCAGCCCTGCCTCTCGGCGTAGCGCGAGTACATGCGGAACAGGTCGCCGGAGAAGATCGCGGCTTCGTCGCCGCCGGTGCCGGCGCGGATTTCCAGGAACACGTTGCGGCCGTCGTTGGGGTCCTTGGGCAGCAGCATGCGCTGCAGGCGATCCTCCAGGCCGACCAGCGCGGTCTTGGCCTCGGCGACTTCTTCCTCGGCCATCTCGCGCAGGTCCGGGTCGCTGTCCTTGAGCAGCGCCTGGGCGCCCTCCAGGTCCGACTGCACCTTGCGGAACTCGCGGAAGGCGAGGATGACCGGCTCCACTTCCGCGTATTCACGGGAGTAGGCGCGGAACTTGGTCTGGTCGCTGATCACCTCGGCGTCGCCCAGCAGAGCGGTGAGCTCTTCGTAGCGGTCGCTTAAGATATCCAGCTTTTTCAGGAGGGACGCTTTCATCGCTTGTCAGTGCCCTCCTCGAGGGCGAACAGTTCCTGCGCGACGGCCAGCGCATCGATGCGGCCCTCGGCGGAGAGTTTCTTCATCTGCACGCTGGGCGCGTGCAGCAACTTGTTGGTCAGGCCACGGGCGAGCTGCGCCATGACCTCCATCGGGTCGGCGCCGTTGGCCAGCAGGCGCTGGGCCTTCTGGGTTTCCTCGTCGCGCAGGCGCTCGGCCTGCTGGCGGTAGGCGCGCAGCACGTCGACGGCGGCCAGTTCGCGCAGACGCGCCATGAAATCGACGACGCCATCGCCGACCAGTTCCTCGGCGGCCTGGGCGGCGCCCTGGCGGCTCTTGAGGTTCTCGGCAACCACTTCGTGGAGGTCGTCGACGCTATAGAGGTAGACGTCCTCCAGTTCGCCGACTTCCGGCTCGATGTCGCGCGGCACAGCGATATCGACCATGAACATCGGCTTGTGCCGGCGCTGCTTCAGCGCGCGCTCCACCGCGCCCTTGCCGAGGATCGGCAGCTGGCTGGCGGTGGAACTGATGACGATGTCGCTGTTGACCAGCTCGTCCGGCATGTCGGCCAGCAGGATGGCGCGGGCGCCGAACTGCTCTGCCAACTGGCTGGCACGCTCCAGGGTGCGGTTGGCGACCACGATGCGCTTCACGCCCTGCTCGTGCAGGTGGCGGGCGACCAGGGTGATGGTCTCGCCGGCGCCGATCAGCAGCGCCTGGCTGCGGCTCAGGTCGCTGAAGATCTGCCGGGCCAGGCTCACCGCGGCGAAGGCCACGGACACCGGGTTCTCGCCGATGGCGGTGTCGGTGCGCACGGTCTTGGCGGTGCTGAAGGTCGCCTGGAACAGGCGGCCGAGCATCGGACCAATGGTGCCGGCCTCGCGGGCTACCGCGTAGGCGGACTTCATCTGGCCGAGGATCTGCGGCTCGCCCAGCACCATGGAGTCCAGGCCGGCGGCGACGCGCATCATGTGGCGCACCGCATCGTCGTCCTGGTGCACGTAGGCGCAGGCGCGCAGGTCGTCGATGTTCAGGTTGTGATAGTCGGCGAGCCAGGCCAGCACGTCACCGGCATCCGGGTGCTCGATCTCCAGGTAGAGTTCGCTGCGGTTGCAGGTGGAAAGGATCGCGGCCTCGCGGCTGGACGTCAGACGGCAGAGCAGTTGCAAGGCCTCGACCATCTGCTCGGGAGTAAAAGCCACGCGCTCGCGCACGGCCACGGACGCGGTCTTGTGGTTGATACCGAGGGCAATGAAGGCCATGCAGGGTCGCTGAGCTGATCGGAAAGCCCGCAATTGTCCTACTTAGCCTTGTGAAGGACAACCACCCGCGACGTATCGCACACTGCAAATCGTATACAAGGCCCGAAGCGGCGCTTGCCCATGGGATTGCCACATTCCTTATGTCATGATGGGTGCTATTTCGCAGGTTAGGTCATCATCCTTCCTCTATGAACAAGTCTCTCGCGCTGCTGACTGCTCTGCTGCTGCTCGGCGGCTGCCAGTCCCTTTCCCATAAAACCCCGGATGGTTCTTCCGCCGAGAAGGACAAGGCCGCCGCTGCCCAGAAGGAGCAGAAGTACGGCTCCTTCAGCGAAGAGACTCTGTATTCGCTGCTGACCGCCGAGCTCGCCGGCCAGCGCAACCGTTTCGACATCGCCCTCGCCAACTACGTCGAACAGGCCCGCGCCACCCAGGACCCGGGCGTCGCCGAACGCGCCTTCCGCATCGCAGAGTACCTGGGCGCCGACCAGGAAGCCCTGGACACCTCGCTGATCTGGGCCAAGGCCGCGCCGGACAACCTCGACGCCCAGCGCGCCGCCGCCATCCAGCTGGCGCGCACCGGGCAGTACGACGAATCCATGGTGTACATGGAGAAAGTCCTCAATGGCCAAGGCGACACCCACTTCGACTTCCTCGCGCTGTCCGCCGCCGAAACCGACCCGGACACGCGCGCCGGCCTGCTGCAGAGCTTCGACCGCCTGCTGAAGAAGTACCCGGACAACGGCCAGCTGCTGTTCGGCAAGGCCCTGCTGCTGCAACAGGACGGCCGCCCGCAGGAAGCGCTGCACCTGCTCGAAGACAACTCCGCCAGCAAGCACGACGTCGCCCCGCTGCTGCTGCGCGCGCGCCTGCTGCAGAGCATGAAGCGCAGCGACGAAGCGCTGCCGCTGCTGAAGAACGGCATCAAGGAACACCCGGACGACAAGCGCGTGCACCTGGCCTACGCCCGCCTGCTGGTGGAGCAGAACCGCCTGGACGAAGCCAAGGCCGAGTTCTCCGCGCTGGTGGAGCAGTTCCCCGATGACGACGACCTGCGCTTCTCCCTGGCGCTGGTCTGCCTGGAAGCCCAGGCCTGGGACGAAGCCAAGGTCTACCTGCAGGAACTGGTCGAGCGCGACAGCCATGTCGACGCCGCCCACTTCAACCTGGGCCGCCTGGCCGAGGAGCAGAAGCAGCCGGACACCGCGCTCAAGGAATACGCCCTGGTCGGCCCCGGCAACGACTTCCTCCCGGCGCAGCTGCGCCAGACCGAAATCCTGCTCGACCAGAAGCGCGTCGACGAAGCCTCCCGCCGCCTCGCCGAAGCCCGCGAGCGCCAGCCGGACTACGCCATCCAGCTGTACCTGATCGAAGCCGAAGGCCTGTCCAACCGCGGCCAGGTCGACCGCGCCTGGAACGTCATCCAGCAGGGCCTCAAGCAGTTCCCGGATGACCTCAACCTGCTCTACACCCGCTCCATGCTGGCCGAGAAGCGCAACGATCTTTCGCAGATGGAGCAGGACCTGCGCCTGATCATCCAGCGCGAGCCGGACAACGCCATGGCGCTCAATGCGCTGGGCTACACCCTGGCCGACCGCACCACCCGCTACAGCGAAGCCCGCGACCTGATCCAGAAGGCCCACCAGCTGAACCCGGACGACCCGGCGATCCTCGACAGCCTGGGCTGGGTCAACTACCGCATGGGCAACCTCAGCGCAGCGGAAGGCTATCTGCGCCAGGCGCTGGAGCGTTTCCCCGACCACGAAGTCGCCGCGCACCTGGGCGAAGTGCTCTGGGCCCAGGGCAAGCAGAGCGAAGCCCGCAAGGTGTGGGCCGCCGCCCTGCAAACCCAGCCCGACAGCGCCGTCCTGCGCGACACCATGAAGCGCCTGACCGGCTCCGGAACCCTCTGATCCATGCGTTTACGTCACCTGATCGGCGCCGCCGCCCTCGCCCTGCTTGCAGGCTGTTCGGGCTTCGGCACCCATGAATCCCTCGAAGGCCAGGGCAACGCCGCCGCCTGGAACGCCCACAAGACCCGCATCGCCACCCTCGATGGCTGGCAGATCGACGGCAAGGTCGGCATCCGCGCGCCCAAGGACTCCGGCAGCGGCACCCTGTTCTGGCTGCAACGCCAGGGCTACTACGACATCCGCCTGTCCGGCCCGCTGGGCCGTGGCGCCGCGCGCCTGACCGGCCGCGAAGGCGCGGTGACCCTCGAAGTCGCCGGGCAAGGCCGCTATGAAGCCGCCTCCCCCGAAGAGCTGCTGGAACAACAGATGGGCTGGCGCCTGCCAGTCTCCCACCTGCTGTGGTGGATTCGCGGCCTGCCCGCGCCGGACAGCAAGAGCCGTCTGACCCTGGACGGCGACAGCCGCCTGGCCAAGCTCGAACAGGACGGCTGGGAAGTGGAATACACCCGCTACAGCGAACAGGACGGCTACTGGCTGCCGGAGCGCCTGAAGCTGCACGGCCAGGATCTGGACGTGACCCTGGTGGTGAAGACCTGGCAGCCGCGCCAACTGGGCGCCGGCCAGGCGAAGCAAGCGGGCCAGCAGTGACATGCAGGACCGCCTGACCCTGCCGGCCCCGGCCAAGCTCAACCTGTTCCTGCACATCAATGGCCGCCGTCCCGACGGCTACCACGAACTGCAGACCCTCTTCCAATTCCTCGACCACGGCGACGAACTGCAATTCGCCCTGCGCGAGGACGGCGAAATCCGCCTGAACACCGAGATCGAAGGCGTTCCCCACGACAGCAACCTGATCGTCAAGGCCGCGCGCCGGCTGCAGGAACAATCGGGCTGCCGGCTCGGCACCGACATCTGGCTGGACAAGCGCCTGCCCATGGGCGGCGGCATCGGCGGCGGCAGCTCCGACGCGGCCACCACCCTGCTCGGCCTGAATCACCTGTGGAATCTCGACTGGGATGAAGACCGTCTCGCGGCGCTGGGCCTGACCCTGGGCGCCGACGTACCGGTATTCGTGCGCGGCCGCGCGGCGTTCGCCGAAGGTGTCGGCGAGAAGCTCACGCCGGTAACGCTGGAGGAGCCCTGGTTCCTCGTCGTCGTACCGCAAGTCTTTGTCAGCACAGCAGAAGTTTTCTCCGATCCCGAGTTGACACGGGATACTCCGCCCATTAAAGTTCGCAGCCTTCTCGGGGTGGACGGTCATAACGACTGCCAGCCGGTCGTCGAGAAGCGTTACCCGGATGTACGTAACGCACTGATCCAGCTAGGTAAATTTACCGAAGCGAGATTGACCGGCACCGGAGCTTGTGTGTTTGGGAGCTTCCCAAACCGAGGCGATGCTGATAAAGTTCGCCGCCAACTTCCGGCCACTCTGCCAAGTTTTGTTGCCCAGGGTCGTAACATCTCGATGTTGCACCGCAAGCTTCAAGGCCAGGCCTGAGAAAAAAGCAATGTAATCGGTTGTACGATACAGGGGCGTCGCCAAGCGGTAAGGCAGCAGGTTTTGATCCTGCCATGCGTTGGTTCGAATCCAGCCGCCCCTGCCATAACCCACAGGGTCATACGTACAGCGTCAACGAACACATTGCTCCGCAAGTTGTAAGCTACAGGGGCGTCGCCAAGCGGTAAGGCAGCAGGTTTTGATCCTGCCATGCGTTGGTTCGAATCCAGCCGCCCCTGCCATTTTCTTCTGGCTCAACCGGGCCTACCCTCAAGCCGACACAGGTACCGCAGCGTGTCCAAAATGATGGTTTTCACGGGGAACGCCAACCCCGATCTGGCACGCCGTGTCGTACGGCAGCTGCACATCCCCCTCGGTGACGTTTCTGTCGGTAAATTCTCCGACGGCGAAATCAGCGTTGAGATCAACGAAAACGTTCGTGGTAAGGACGTCTTCCTGATTCAACCGACCTGCGCACCGACCAACGACAACCTGATGGAACTGGTAGTGATGGCTGACGCCTTCCGCCGCTCCTCGGCGACTCGTATCACGGCCGTCATCCCCTACTTCGGTTATGCCCGCCAGGACCGCCGTCCGCGTTCCGCCCGCGTGGCCATCAGCGCCAAGGTCGTTGCCGACATGCTGACCGTCGTAGGCGTCAACCGCGTTCTGACCGTTGACCTGCACGCCGACCAGATCCAGGGCTTCTTCGATATCCCCGTCGACAACATCTACGGCTCGCCCGTACTGGTCGACGACATCGAAGACCAGCGCTTCGAGAACCTGATGATCGTCTCCCCGGACATCGGTGGTGTGGTGCGTGCTCGCGCCGTCGCCAAGTCCCTGGGCGTCGACCTGGCCATCATCGACAAACGTCGTCCGAAGGCCAACCAGTCCGAAGTCATGCACATCATCGGTGATGTCGAAGGCCGTACCTGCGTACTGGTCGACGACATGGTCGATACCGCCGGCACCCTCGGCCACGCCGCCAAGGCTCTGAAAGAGCACGGCGCCGCCAAGGTCATCGCCTACTGCACCCACCCGGTGCTGTCCGGCCGTGCCATCGAGAACATCGAAAATTCCGTACTGGACGAGCTGGTAGTGACCAACACCATCCCGCTGTCCGCTGCTGCACAAGCCTGTGGCCGCATCCGCCAGCTGGACATCGCTCCGGTTGTCGCTGAAGCCATGCGCCGCATCAGCAATGAAGAATCGATCAGCGCCATGTTCCGCTAAGGCGGAACAGCGCTGACGTAAAGCGCCCCGTCATGTCGATGGGGCATTAAGCAAAATCGCCCGAACGCTGGTCGCAAGCGTCCGGGCGATCTTGTCATTTTGGAGATATACAAATGGTTGATTTTGTACTCAATGCTCAAGAGCGTTCCGACCTGGGGAAAGGTGCGAGCCGCCGCCTGCGTCGTAATGCCGGCCTGATCCCGGCCGTGGTTTACGGTGGCGAGAAAGCCCCGCAATCCCTGACCCTGGAACTGCGTGAAGTTGCCAAGCTGCTGGAAAACGAGGCTGCCTTCAGCCACGTGATCACCCTGAACGTCGGTGCCGCCAAGGAAACCGTACTGATCAAGGCCCTGCAGCGTCACCCGTCCAAGGGCTTCGTCATGCACGCTGACTTCCAGCGCGTCGTTGCCGGCCACAAGCTGACCGCTCACGTTCCGCTGCACTTCATCAACGAAGCCACCGCTGTTGGCGTCAAGGTTGGTGGCGGCGAGATCTCCCACGTGATCGCCGAAGTCGAAGTTTCCTGCCTGCCGAAAGACCTGCCGGAATTCATCGAAGTCGACCTGGCCAAAGTAGAACTGGGTCAGATCGTTCACCTGTCCGACCTGAAACTGCCGAAAGGCGTAGAGCTGGTGCAACTGGCCCACGGTAACGACCTGGCCGTCGCCAACATCCACGCTTCCCGCGTAGTGAAAGAAGAAGGCGAAGGCGCTGCCGAGTAATCGCGCGCACCATTGCCTTTAAGGAAGGGGCCCCCGTCGTGACTGCCGTACAACTGATCGTTGGCCTGGGTAATCCAGGCCCTGAATACGACCAGACCCGGCATAACGCGGGGGCCCTTTTCGTTGAGCGACTGGCGGACGCGCAACGCGCGAACCTGTCGCTGGACAAGAAGTACTTCGGCCTGGTTGGCAAGTTCAGCCACAAGGGCCGCGACGTTCGTCTGCTCATCCCCACCACCTACATGAACCGCAGCGGCCAGGCCGTGGCGGCGCTCGCCGGATTCTTCCGCATTCCGGTCGAAGCCATCCTGGTGGCCCACGACGAACTCGACATGCCCCCCGGCGTCGCCAAGCTCAAGAAGGGCGGCGGACACGGCGGGCACAACGGACTGCGCGACATCATCGCCCAGCTCGGCAACCAGAACGGTTTCCATCGCCTGCGGCTTGGCATCGGCCATCCGGGGCACAGCAGCCTGGTCTCCGGTTTCGTTCTTGGCCGCGCCCCGCGCGCCGAACAGGAACTGCTCGACACCAGCATCGACTCCGCCCTCGGCGTGCTGCCGGAAATGCTCGACGGGGACTGGACCCGCGCGATGCAGAAGCTGCACAGCCAGAAGGCCTGATTACACCTCTATTTCCGCCACCTGGCGCGAGGGACCTAACATGGGATTCAACTGCGGCATCGTCGGCCTGCCCAACGTCGGCAAGTCCACCCTGTTCAACGCCCTGACCAAATCCGGCATCGCGGCGGAAAACTTCCCCTTCTGCACCATCGAGCCGAACAGCGGCATCGTGCCGATGCCCGACGCCCGCCTCGATGCGCTGGCCGAGATCGTCAAGCCCGAGCGCGTGCTGCCGACCACCATGGAATTCGTCGACATCGCCGGCCTGGTAGCGGGCGCGTCGAAAGGTGAAGGCCTGGGCAACAAATTCCTCGCCAACATCCGCGAGACCGACGCCATCGCCCACGTGGTGCGCTGCTTCGAAGACGAGAACGTCATCCACGTCTCCAACAGCGTCGACCCCAAGCGCGACATCGAGATCATCGACCTCGAACTGATCTTCGCCGACCTCGACAGCTGCGAGAAGCAACTGCAGAAGGTCGCGCGCAACGCCAAGGGCGGCGACAAGGACGCCCTGGTGCAGAAAGCCCTGCTGGAAAAGCTCATCCCCCACTTCACCGAAGGCAAGCCCGCCCGCTCGCTGATGAAGAACATGGGCGATGACGAGAAGCGCGTCATCCGCGGCTTCCACCTGCTCACCAGCAAGCCGGTCATGTACATCGCCAACGTTGCCGAAGACGGCTTCGAGAACAACCCGCACCTGGACGTCGTCCGCGCCATCGCCGAAGAAGAAGGCGCCATGGTCGTGCCGGTGTGCAACAAGATCGAAGCCGAGATCGCCGAGCTGGACGATGGCGAGGAGAAGGACATGTTCCTCGAATCCCTCGGCCTCGAAGAGCCGGGCCTCAACCGCGTGATCCGCGCCGGCTACGAACTGCTGCACCTGCAGACCTACTTCACCGCCGGGGTGAAGGAAGTCCGCGCCTGGACCGTCCGCGTTGGCGCCACCGCCCCGCAGGCCGCCGGCGTGATCCACACCGACTTCGAAAAAGGCTTCATCCGCGCCGAAGTCGTCGCCTACGACGACTTCATCCAGTTCAAGGGCGAACAGGGCGCGAAAGAAGCCGGCAAATGGCGCCTGGAAGGCAAGGACTACATCGTCAAGGACGGCGACGTAATGCACTTCCGCTTCAACGTCTAAGCGCCAGCAAGACCCGAAAAGCCCCGGCCACCCGCCGGGGCTTTTTTATGCCACCGCACTTGTAGGAGCGAGCTTGCTCGCGAACAGCCCAGACGCCCATATCCCCCTCCCGCGCCCTGGCAGCCGCCCTCCCCGCCCAGCAACCGCCCAAATCAGGGCCTTTCCGCCTAAACGATTGATAGATCAGAAAAATATTCAAGAAAAGGGGTTGACACCCCCCCTCGATCTGCGGAAAATGCGCGCCACTCGGCTACATAGCTCAGTCGGTTAGAGCGCAGCATTCATAATGCTGATGTCCCAGGTTCAAGTCCCGGTGTAGCCACCATATCTCGAAAGGGGTTTAGCGAAAGCTAAACCCCTTTTGTTTTGCCCACAGGAAATACCCCTGACTCGGCATCCCGATCAGAGTTGTTTCCTTGCAGTTTGCGACGGTGGCCAACGGACAGCATGGCGACCGGCGAGAGCGTTCGATCAGTCCAACCGCTGCAACACGCCCTGCCCGATCACCTTGGTGGTCTCCCCACCGAAGTCCACACTCCCCTCCTCCGTCAGGAAGCCATCCACCGCCGCATCGATCCGGTCCGCCAGTTCGGGCAATTGCCAGTGGTGGCGCAGCAGCATGCCGGCGCTGAGGATGGCGGCGAGTGGGTTGGCGCGGCCGGTGCCGGCGATGTCGGGGGCGCTGCCGTGGACGGGTTCGGCCAGGGCGATGCCGTCGCCGAGGTTGAGCGAGGGGGCCAGGCCGAGGCCGCCGCCCCAGTGGCTGGCGAGGTCGGAGAGGATGTCGCCGAAGAGGTTAGTGGTGACGATCAGGTCGAAGGCTTCGGGGCGTTCCACCAGTTGCAGGGCGGCGACGTCGACCAGGCGTTCGTCGAGGACGTTGCTCCAGCCGTCTTCCACCAGGCGGTCGCGGCAGGTGTCGCGGAACAGGCCGCAGGTGAGCGGGAGGACGTTGGCCTTGTGTACCAGGGTGATGCGCCGGGCGCCGCGCAGGCGGGCGATGCGCGAGGCGTCGGCGGCCAGGCGGTCGCAGGCGGCGCGGGTGATGACCCGTTCGGCGATGGCGACGCCTTCGGATTCCCAGTGTTCGCGGCCGCTGTAGAGGCCTTCGCTGTTCTCGCGCAGGATCAGCAGGTCGACGCCGGGATGGGGCGACACGTGCGGGCGGGAGCGCACCGGGCGCAGGTTGAGGCTCAGCGCCAGCTCCTGGCGCAGGGTAAGGATGGCGCTGCGGTAGCCTTCGACGCGGTGGCTGGGCGAGGAGACGGCGCCGAACAGGCCGGCGCCGCAGGCGCGCAGGCGCGCCAGGGTGGAGTCGGGAACCGAGACGCCGTGGCGCTCGAAGCAGGCCCAGCCGGCCTCGGCCTCTTCCACGCGCAGGTCGGGCAGCAGCCGCAGCAGCACCTTGACCGCCACCGGCACCACTTCGCGGCCGATGCCGTCGCCGGGTATCACGCACAACCGATGCATCGCTGACCTCCGCTCGCCGTCTGCTCTTTCATGATCCGCCCGCACTCCTCACTGAAGGGCGCGGGCGGACGGTCGGCTCAGAGTTGTTCCAGCGGACGCATGCGGTATTGCGGCGGCAGCTGGTCGAGGCCGCTGACGGTGACGTTGAGGTTCTTCCAGCGGCCATCCTTGATGCCGTAGATGCAGCCGTGCACGGAGAGCGGCTGGCCGCGGTGCCAGGCGTTCTGGACGATGCTGGTGTGGCTGACGTTGGCCACCTGCTGGATGACGTTGAGCTCGCAGAGGCGGTCGACGCGCTCCTCTTCCTTCTCGAACTGGCCGAGGTGCTCGCGGTATTCGTAGGCGAGGTCGCGGATGGTGCGCAGCCAGCCGTCGATCAGGCCGAACTGGCGGTCCTGCAGGGCGGCGCGCACGCCGCCGCAGCCGTAGTGGCCGGTGACCAGGACGTGCTTCACCTTGAGCACGTCGACGGCGTACTGGATGACCGACAGGCAGTTGAGGTCGGTGTGCAGCACGACGTTGGCGACGTTGCGGTGGACGAACAGGTCGCCGGGCAGCATGCCGACGATCTCGTTGGCCGGCACGCGGGCGTCGGAGCAGCCGATCCACAGGTATTGCGGGGTCTGTTGGCGGGCCAGCTTGGCGAAGAAGTCGGGGTCTTCGCGGGTGATCGCTTCGGCCCAGCGTTCGTTGTTGTCGAACAGTTCCTGCAGATCGCTCATGGTCGGCTCCTCATCGTTGGCTGCGGCACCTTACGCAGCACGCGCGCGCCTGACAAGACGCTTTCAGCGGGCCGCGTTCAGACGCCACCAGCGCGGCGGGCGGAGCGCCTCCTGCTGCGCCAGCTGGTGCCAGGCGTCGTGCCAGGCCTGGGCTTCGGCGGCCAGGCGCGGCCAATCCAGCGTGCGCCTGTCGAGGACGGCCAGCAACTCGGTTTCCAGCCAGCCGTGGCCGGCGCGCAGGGCGTCGGCGAAGCCGGGGTCGGCCAGGGCGCGCTGGTGCACGGTTTCGAAGCGCCACCAGAGGGACTCCTCCACGGCGGCATCCTCTCGGCTGAGCAGCGCCGCGCCAGCGCCCGCCTCGAAGCCCAGCGGCTGGAACAGCGACAGGCACGGCGCCGAGGTGCCGGTGGCGGCCATGCGCGGCGAGCCGCCGTCGAGCCGCCGTCGAGCCGGGCGATCAGGCTGGCGGTGGTTTGCGAGGGGCGCCAGAAGCTACCGGCGTGCAGGCAGATCTGGCGGTTGTCGTGGCTCGACAGGCGGTGCCCGCGATGACCGTGGCTGCGCAGGGCGACCACCAGCGCCAGCCAGTCGACCTTGGCCGGGCAGTGGGCGAGGAAGTCCTGGTTGAGCTGCCGCCGCTGCCGCGCCCCGGCGATCCAGGGCAGCACGCGGCCGTCGAAGGCGCGGGCGAAGTGGAAGTCGCCCCGGCCGTTCCAGCAGCCCAGGCGGCGGGCGTGGTCTTCCAGGTTGGGGCTGGCGAGGTCGTAGTCGTGGCCGAGGGTCAGGGCGTTGGAGATGGCCCAGCGCTCGACCCTCTTCGCCGCCCACAGCCGACCGGCGGTTTCCAGCACCCAGGCTTCGTCGCGGTCGGCGATCAGGTAGCTGTTGTCGTAGCGCATGCGCTTGTTGCGGTAGCCGGCCGGGCCGCCCTGGCCGTGGCGCTCCAGCAGTTCGGTGATGACGGCCAGCGCCTCGCGGGCGGTCGCCGCGCGTTCCAGGGCCAGGCGCAGCAGGTCCATGCCCAGCAGGGCTTCGCCTTCGCGCAGGGTCAGGCGGGTGAACACGGCTTCGTTGCCGATGGCCACGCCGCGCTCGTTGACGCCCATTTCGGCGCCCCACATCCACGCCGGCTGGCTGAGGATGACGGCATGGCGTTCGGCGGTCTGGGGGATTTCCAGGTAGGTGGTGCGCACCGTCGCCGCGCGGTCGCCGTGCACGGCCGGCAGGCGGATCAGGCGTTGCGGTTCGGCGGGCTCGCGGTCGCTGTTCTTGGCGAACCAGGTGGCCCCGTCGCTACGCAATACCAAGGTGTCGCACATACTCCCCTCCCTCGTCTGCGGCACCGAGCACTTCGCTCGCCGCCCGTTCCCCGGCCTCAACGGCCCCGTCGAAATAGCCCATCCAGCGCGTTGCCGTTTCGGTGCCGGCGAAGTGCAGGCGTCCGTAGGGTTCGCGCAGCCGTGCGGCGCCGCTGGTCCAGAGGCCCGGCGGGAACAGCGCGGCATAGCAGCCACGGGCGAAGGGTTCCTCGGCCCAGGACTTGTCCACGTAATCGATTGGCTTGAGCGCCGCTTCGCCGAAGTAGCGGGCGAAGCAGTCGAGCACCTGGCCGCGCCGGTCGCCCGTCGGCCGCGCGTTCCACTGCCGCGCTTCGTCGCCTTCGATGAAGCCGAGCAGTACGCCGCGCTGGGAGTCGGGGACGCTGTTGTCGAAGGTCAGGCGCACCGGGCCGACTTCGCTGGTGGCCTGGCCGGACAGGCCACGCTCGCGCCAGAAGGGTTTGTCGTAGAGCGCCATGCACTTGATCACCGCGCCCTGCGGCAGGCGTTGCAGGAGCTGGTCGCGCCAGCTGGGCAGCAGCGGTTCCTGGGTGATGCGCAACAGCTGGGTAGGCGGGATGGCGAAGATCACTCGCGAGGCGTGGTGCACGCCACGGTCGCTGACCAGTTCGACGCCGGTGGCGTTCTGTCGTACGGCGCGGATCGGTTCGCCGGTGTGCACCGCGTCGCCCAGGCGCTCGGCGAGGATCTGGCAGATGCGCTGGGAGCCACCGAGGACTCGGTCCTGCTGGGCGCCGCCTTCGACGCCGAGCAGGGTGTCGAGGTTGGTGCCGCTGCGGATGTAGAACAGCACGTGGAGGAACGACAGGTCATGGGGGCTAGCGGCGAATACGGCGCCGCTCATCAGCTCGAAGACCTTGCGCCCGGTGGAGGTGCGCAGGTTGCGGCGCAGCCATTCGGCGAAGGTGCGGCTGTCCCACTGGCTGGCCTTGGGGTGCAGGCTGGGGTCGTTCAGGGGGATTTCCCGCGCCATGCGGTCCAGGCGCACGTGGGCCTGCATCACGTCGAGCAGGACGTGGGGCGGAAACCTGGGAATGGTGCCCTGGTAGGGCTTGAGACGGCCGCCGAACAGGGTGAGGTTGTCGCCGCGGTTCCATTGCCCGAAGGTCGACAGGTTCAGCTCGGCGAGCAGGGAAAGGATGCGCTCCTGGGTCGGGCCGACCCACTGGCCGCCCACCTCGACCACTTCGCCGCTGGCGAAACGGTGGTTGAGGGTTCGTCCTCCGACGCGCTTGTTGGCCTCCAGCACTTTCACCCGCCGCCCGGCTTGCGCCAGACGCCAGGCCGCAGTCAGCCCCGAAATACCGGCGCCCACCACGATCACATCGCTGCGATTCATGTTTGCGACCTTATGTTCTTGTTGTTATTGGGCTTAAGGGTAAGTCAGGAATGGCCGTCAGAAAAACCCGGTCGGCGGGAAATTTCCTGGTTTTTGTGGGGGGAGTCGAAGTGGGGGATGCGGATATCGCGGACGGAGTCCGCTCCTACGTTGTTTTCTGGGGCCCCGCGTTCGCGGGGATGACGCAGAGGAACGTGAATTACCCCCGTCACTCCCGCGAATGCGGGAGCCCAAAAGACAGTTGCTCCTACGCAGGAGCTGACCTGTAGGAGCGCGCCATGCGCGCGATCGCGGGCATGGCCCGCTCCTACGGGGTGTATCTCGCCGCGGGCAGGAACAGCTCTCGTAGGAGCGGAGCTTCTCCGCGATGCTTTCCGGCATCGGTACGCAGGTTCAGGATTTCGCGGACAAGGTCCGCTCCTACGGACCTGCCAGGGACGTAGGGCGCATAACGTTCGACGTTATGCGCCGTTTGACCTGGGTCGCAATGCACTTCGAACCTGGCCAGGGCTCCGAGGGTTCGCGCGGTGTAACGGCGTACAACCGCGAACGGTTGTACGCCCTACGGGATGGTCCGGCTCAGTCGACCAGCGTGCAGGCCATCACCAGCGCGTCTT
The DNA here is from genome assembly GCF_050474425.1 of Pseudomonas sp. B1-22. Lineage (NCBI taxonomy): Bacteria > Pseudomonadati > Pseudomonadota > Gammaproteobacteria > Pseudomonadales > Pseudomonadaceae > Pseudomonas > Pseudomonas sp. B1-22. The sequence continues at coordinate 1,105,336 of NZ_JBCHVH010000002.1, forward strand.
CGCGCCCGCCCACCGCCGGGTAGTAGCCGCGACGGCGGCCGACTTCGTTGAAGCCGTAGCGCTCGTAGAGGCGGTAGGCCGGCTGGTTGGATTCGCGCACTTCGAGGAAGCATTCCACCCCGCCCCGTTCGCGGGCGCGCTTCATCAGGTGTTCCAGCAGGGTCAGGCCCAGGCCGCGGCCCTGGCTTTCCGGCTTGACGGTGATGTTGAGCAGGTGCGCTTCGTCGAGGATCATCTGGATCACGCCGTGGCCGACCTGCTGGGTGCCTTCGAACATCACCCAGCATTCGTAGCTCTTCAGGCCATCAGCGAAGATGCCGCGCGTCCAGGGGTGGCTGAAGGCGGCGTATTCGATCTTGAGTACGGCATCGAGGTCCGCCTCGGTCATCGGGCGGAAGGAAACGGCATCGCTCATGCGGTGGTCTGACTCGTCCAGCGTTGCCGAACGCGGCGCATGGCGCGCCAGAGGTCGGCTTTCAAGGTAGGTTCTTCGGCCAGGCGCTCGAGGCCCGGCACGGCCCAGGCGACGCCCAGGCCTTCGACCTGCAGCTCGCGCAGCAGGGATTCTTCATCCGCCTCGCCGGCGTAGCGCACGGCCGGCATGCCGACCAGCCACAACAGGCGACAGGGCGCGCCGCCTTCCAGACGGGCAGCGACGAAGCCCTGGACGAACTCGCGGGCGGCCTGCGGGCCCTGGTCCATGTTGCCGCCGGCAAGCAGCGGCCAGCGCACCGGCTCACCCAGGAGTTGCGGGCTTTCCGGCAGGCCCGCGGCGCGCAGCAGGTCTTTCAGCAGCAGGTAGGCCGGGTCGCGGCTGGCCAGGGGCTCGCCGGTGGGCAGTTCCACCAGCAGGGCACAGTCGCCGGCACGCAGCAGTTGCAGGGCGAAGCGCGGCGGCGGCGCGACCGGGGCGCGGACGACGGCTTCGGCTTCCGCCTCGGCCTGCTCCTCGGCTTTCACCGGGGCCGCCGGTTTGGCCGGCGCACCCGCCTTGGGCAGCAGGCGCGCGGCAATCGATCCGGGTTCGCCCGCAGGCACGGCCGCCGGAGCTGCAACCGGGGCGGCTTCGCGCGCGACGTCGGCGACAGGCGCCGGCGGCGTTTTCTCGACGACGATGGGCGCGGGCGTTTCCAGCAGTTCCGGGCGCGACGGTGCGGCGAACGGCAACGCCACGCGCGGCAGCCAGCTGGCGACCTGCATGGCGCCGAGGTAGGCGCGGCGGCGGGCTTCTTCGATCAAGGGGCGGTTACCTGTAAGTGAGCCTGCACGGGCAGGCCGGCACATCGAGGCGGGATTGTCGCGTGAAACGCGCCGGGGGGAAAGGCCGGTCGACGGTCAGGGCGTGCCGAACACGTATACGTTCCCGGTCAGCTTGATCGCCCCGGTGGCCTGATAGGTGAGCAGGTTGGTCTGCTGCAGGCCGCTGGCGGCGACCTTGCCCTGGTTGGCGCCGCCGAGGGTGAATTGCAGGTTGGTGGCGCTGGCGTTGGTCAGGCCGATCTTCATGGCCTGGCGGTTGAACAGCGCGCCGTCGCCGTTGAAGCCGCTGTTGATGGTCACCATGTCCAGGCTCATGCCATCGAAGCTGAAAGTGCCCTTGATGTTGTCGAGCACGATGAAGCCGGTGCTGTTGAGCGGCTGGATCGCCAGGCGCGCGCCGCAGCCGTTGGGGCAGCGGGTGCTGCCGGCCACCGGAGCGACATTGAAGTTGACGCTCAGGCTGACGCCGTCCTGGCCGCTGACGTCGGACATCTCGCTGTCGTCGAGGTTGCGCAGCTCCGCCTGGGCGCCAGCGGTGGCGAGCAGCAGCAGGGCACTCAGGAATCGGCGTGGCAGGCGGTTCACGGCGATGCTCCTCTTCTATTGACGCGGCAGGTTGACGGTGCGGACGTTCAGGTAGTCGATGCGCATGCCGCGCACGGCCTGGGAGCCGATATCGGTACCGCCGATGTTCAGGTTGCCGATGCTGATATTGCTCTTCTGCACGTTCTGGTAGAAGGCGTCGTGGTTGGCCCAGGTGACGCCCGGCGCGTTGAGGATCAGGTCGCCGTTGCTGGCGACGGTGAGGGTCGCCGGCTGGTAGTTGGCGTCGCCCAGGTTGAGGTCGAAGTAGACGTTCTTGGCCACCACCCGGTCGCTGTCGGAGCAGACTTCGCAGCCGCTGATGATCAGCTTGTCGGCGTACATCTGCAGGCTCATGGAGGCCTTCAGTCCCGCCGAGTCGCCCCACAGGTTGAGGTAGGAGCCGTTCAGGGTGAAGTTCTCCAGGGCGATAGAGAAGTAGTCCTGGCGCTGGGTGGTGGCGCCACGGCTGCCGTCGCTGTTGTAGGCGACGCTGGGCAGGGTGAAGCGGGTCTTGATGCCGATGTCCAGGCCCTGGATGCGGGTACCGGCGGCACCGGGCATGGCGTCGGCCACCAGCTTCACGGTGGCGACGTTGTTCCCCGTGCGGGTGATGGTGCCGCCCACGCAGGTCGTGGCGCCGCTGCTTTGCGCGCCGCAGAGCTGGACGAACTTGTCGTAGTCGCTGGCGCGCTGGCTGAGGGTGACGCCATTGCGGGTGACGTTCCACGAAGCGCTGAGGTTCTGCTGCGCGGTGGTCAGGTTGGAGGTGCTGGTGTTGTAGCCGTCCACCGAGTCGTTGTAGGCCTTCACTCCAGTGTTGGTGCTGCAGCCGGCGATCAGGGAGCAGTCGTACTTGGTGCCGAAATCCGGCTTGCTGGTGCAGGCGATGCCCAGCACGTTGTCGCAGACCCGCGCGGGCGCCACCGCGTATTTGTTCTGCATGGTCTTGTAGTTGTTGTTCACCACGACCTGCGCGGCATCCACCTGGGCCTCGCGCTGATTGACCACGACCATGTCGGCGTCGATCCCCGACTTCAGCGTGACCATGTCGTTGGAATAGGTGGTCAGCAGGGTGTTGCGCTGGGTGGTCAGGGCGCTGAGTTCGCTGTTGATCTTGCTCGTCGCCCGGGTGGGGTCGGTACAGCCGGCATCGCCGTACAGGCAGCCCTGGTAGTAGGACCAGAGGCCGAACTTGTGGGTGTCGTTGATCGGGTCGGTCCAGGTCGGCGTCCTCAGTTGCAGCGCCTGCTGCCCGACCGGGATGTTGGCGCCGGCCTTGTACTTGATCGGGCCATAGGTGAACGGGTGCATGGGCGTGCCCATGTAGGCCTTGGTGTCGAGCGTGCCACGCTGGCTGCCGGCGCCCTTGATGTAGGCGCCGGTGATGTCCACCTGGACGTCCTGGTTGGCGCTGTTCTTCACCCCGGTGATCTTCGCCGAGGCGCTGGCCTGGTCGTAGCTGAAGCCGTCGATGAAGAAGCCCAGCCCCGAACCGCTGACCTCGCCCAGTTGATCGTCGTCCAGGGCTTTCATGGCCTGGGCCGGCAGGCAGAGCAGCCAGCCGAGCAGACAGGCGATGAGTGTGCCGCGTGCGCTCATGTCAGCACCCCGCCGCCTGGGAGCCCATGCAGGTCGACTGGCGAGGCAGGCCGCGCAGGGCGTCGTAGAGGTTGATCAGGATCGGGTAGACCGTATCCGCGCCACTGCCGACCTTGGGGAAGTTGGCGAAGGCGCCGGACTGGGTATTCACGAACTTGCCGGCGTTGGCCAGGTCCTGCCAGGGCACGTTCTGGTTCTGCAGGGAGAAGAAGATGCCCTGGGCGCCGGTATTGATGTCGGTGGAGCCCGGCTTGCCGATGTAGATGGTCTTGTAGTTGGTCAGGTCGAAGCAGGTGGTCAGGCCCAGCGCCTGGCAATTGTTGGTGGTCGACAGGGTGGGGATCAGCGCGGCAACCAGGCCGCCCTCGTCCGAATGCAGCGAGTCGCCCTTGGCGATGCCGATCTGCGTGGCGCGGTTGATCGGCTGGCCGTTGATGGTGGCCTCGCCGGTGCCGGCCTTGAGCAGCACCACGTCGGCGTACACCGGCGTATCGCCGGCAATCGACAGCGCCAGGCAGTTGATCAGGTTCGGGCAGCCGTTGCGGGTGTAGTAGTCGTAGGCGATGGAGGCCGGGCCGTAGATCTTGCCCTGCAGGTTGCCGGTGATCGACAGGATGTCGCCGGACAGGTCGCCCTGCGCCTTGCCGAAGCCGACCCGCGCCCCCACCAGTTGGCGCACGCCGTTGTTGGTCTGGAAGGCGAATTCGACGTAGGGGTCCTGGATCTGGAACGGCACCACCTTGGCGTCGGGCGAGTTGGCATTGTCCACCCGGCCGAGGGCGAAGTTGTTGATCAGGATGTCGGCCGGCTGGTTGGACACGGTGTTGGCGCCGGTGCGGGTGTAGTTGCCCAGGCTGAGCTGGTCGATGTTGGTCAGCAGGCTGATGTCGGCGCCGAAGTTGAGCCGGGTGTACTGGTAGTTCTGGTAGGTGGAGGCATCGACGGTGAGCATCGCGCCCTGCCCCGAGATCGTCGACAGCTCGTCGTCATCCAGTGATTGCATGCGGGCCTGGGCGGAACAGGCCAGCAGGCCCCCGCAGAGCAAGGCAAGGGCACGCATGAGCGGACCGGAGGACTGACGCATGGCTCTCTCCTCTCATGGGGAGCTGTTGTTATGGGAAGGGGGCGCGCAACCGGCGCAACGCCGGTCCGTAGCAGCGACCGGAGGCTCGACCCCGTGATGCCACTATAGGAATTTGGTCGCCAGGGCGGCCCGACCCATAGTCGAGAAAAACGCCCCTCAAAGGTGAAATGCGCAGGGTCGAAAGGCGAGGAGCAGGCAGGAGTTGTTACCCATCGTCACACCCGCGTTACAGGCACCGGATCAGCGCTGGCGGAACAGCCCGATCAGGTGCTCGGCAATGGCGCCCTTGATGGAGTCCAGGTTCAGGCGCGAGTGGGACTGGAGCTTGGCGATGTTCAGGCGGTGCAGGTGCAGCGAGGGCATGCGCGCCTCGTACTCGCGCAGGTCGCCCTTGACCAGCACCGGCAGGAAGCTGTCCTCGCGCATCCGGTAGCGGTTGATCAGCACCTTCAGCCCGTCCTGGAACGGCAGCTCTCGGGAGGCCACCAGGCGGTGCTCGCCGGGAATTTTCAGGTACAGGCCGCTGTAGCCCATGGTCTCGCCCGGCAGGATGTGGATGCCGGTGGGCTCCACCGCGTCGGCGGGGATGTCGTGGAAGGTGTCGAACCAGGCCTGTTCATCCGGGAGGATGGTGATGCCGCCGCCCTGGTGCTCCGGGATCACGAAGCTGTAGTTGCTGTAGAGCTTCTCGACATAGGACGAATAGATGCACAGGCGGTTCTCGAAGCGCTGCAGGAAGGCGATGGCTTCGTTGCGGTCGGTGATGGCGTCCAGGTCCCAGTCGAGGTCGTTCTGGCGCTCCAGTTCGGCCCACCGGGCTTTGGCGAGTGCGGCGTCGTAGGTCATGGCGGAAAATCAGTCGTGGTCGACTGACTCTGGCAGAAAACATGCCAGAAAATTCAGCTATTTAGCGGCTAAATTCCGTGATCCATTTCACGCCGGGACCGAGAGACTCCGTCGCAATCTGACGCGTTTCGTCACTCTGTCGGTCAGTGGGGGACCTTTGCAGTACAATCGCTCCCTTTGTTCATTTCAGGCCCGACTCAGCCGATGATCGACCCACGACGCGTACTCCGCGCCCTCGCCGAACACTGGGTGCTGCTCGAACCGCTGTGCGAGCGCTTCGACGCCGGCACCCTGAGCCTGGTGGAGCTGCGCAACCAGCTCACCAGCCAGTTGCCCGACAGCACCCCGGTGGACATCACCGCCCTGCTCGACCAGTGGGTGCGCCTGGACATCCTCGTCCCGGTGGCCAAGAGCCCCAACCGTTTCGAGCTGAACGCGCAGATCCACGACTTCCTCGCTTACCTGCGCCAGGAACACCGCCTGGGCCTGTGCCTGGAGATCGAAGCCTATCTGCGCCACCTGGAACGCCTCGCCGGCTACATCCGCGATGCCTTCGAGGTGCGCGACGGCAACGACCTGGCCCGCCAGTTGCGCCTGCTCGACATGCGCGTGCGCGACGTGCTGAAGAAGCTGGCCAACGACGAACAGGCGCTGGTCGCCGTGGCCGAACGGGCCAAGACCCAGGACCGGCAGATTCCGCTGCGCCAGCGCTACGCGGAAGTCCTGGCGACCTGGGACGAATACGTCGAGCCGATGATCCAGCTGGTCTCCGCCGACGGCGCCTTCGAACAGGGCGTGCGCCGCGTGGAACAGGTGCTGCTGCGCCTGCTCGGCGAACAGGCGCGTCTCGGCCAACTGGTGGACGACGACCAGCTGCTGCGCACCCATGCGCGCATCCTGGAAATGCAGACCACCGCCCAGCTCACCCTGCGCCGCGCCCGCGAACTGCTGCTGCCGCTGCGCGAGGAAGCGCGCCGGCACAACGCGATCACCCGTGGCGCCGCTCTCGCGCTGTCGGTCATCCGCCGCAAGGGCATCGACGCCGTGCCCCAGGCCGCCATGCCGATGTTCACCCGGCCGCAGAGCAACTTCCTTGGCACCGCGTCCCAGGTCGAAAGCTATGTCTTCGCGCTGGCCAACTTCCAGCCCAAGCCGGCGCACTTCCCCAAGGCCAGCGGCAATCGCAAGAGCGACGGCCCGCAGCGCTCGCCGCGTACCGCCCGGGAAATGCTCGACCGCTGCCAGGCCGCGCTGCCGCTGCCGGACCTGATGCAGTGGCTGCTGGAGCAGGAGCCCGAAGGCGCCACCGACGAGCTGCTCTACTGGTTCTCGCGTCTGTCGCGCGATGCCCGCTTCCAGCGCGACCGCCTCGAGCGCCGCCAATACGACACTCTCCAGCACAGCGTCAGCCTGTGCTCCTTCGCCCTGATCGCCGGCCCGACCGCTGGCAAGGACACCAAGAGCGAACAGCATGCAGATTAATCTCACCGAAATGACCCAGCTCGCGCCGATCTTCCGCGAGCTGTTCAAGGGCTTCCACATCAGCCGCCGCGACCCGGAGCTGTACAGCCAGCTGTCCAACCAGCAGGACGCCTACCGCGCGCTGTTCCGCAGCCTGGGCTACGAGCTGGTCTGCGATACCCGCGGCTTCTACTACTTCGTGCCCGAGCAGATCGGCGCCCAGGTGAACAAGACCGCCCAGCGCCTGGCGCTGTTCACCTTCATCCTGGTCGAACACCTCGCCGACCAGGGCCGCGACCCGCTGGCCGTCCTCGATGGCGGCAGCATCGGCCGCGACGAGCTGCCGCCGCTGCTGGAGAAGTACCGCGACCTGTTCCTGCAGGCCGAGGTGACCACCCAGGAAGAACTGGAAGAGAAGGTCATGCGCCGCCTCACCCAGCTCGGCTTCGCCGCCGAGGACAACGGCGTGTACCGCTTCCTGCCGCCGATCCACCGCTTCCTCGACGTCTGCCTGTCGGTCCAGCAGGACCGCGACCTGGCCGCCAACCTGCACAGCAGCGACATGCAATTCACAGCGCCGGTGCTGATGGACGAGGACGACGAGCCGGTGGTGATCCTGGAGTCGTATTCCAACGAGCCTACCGAAGATCCCGCCGACGCCATCGTCGTGATCGACGAGCCGGCAGTCATCGCTGAAGAAGAGAGCGAAGAAGACGCCCTCGCCCGCGCCATCGCCGAAGAACAAGCCGACATGGAGGCCCAGGCATGACCCAGGAACGCTACGGCATCCGCCGCTTCGCCCTGCTCAACACCGCCGGCTACAGCCTCGGCATCTTCCCGCTGGAACAGCCGCTGTCGGTGTACGGCGCGAACAACCTCGGCAAGTCGGCGTCGATCAACGCGCTGCAGTTCCCGATCCTCGCGCGCATGTCGGACATGAGCTTCGGCAAGTACAGCCTGGAAGCCTCGCGCAAGTTCTACTTCGCCACCGACACCAGCTACATCCTCATCGAACTCGACCTGCCCCACGGCCGCCATGTGATCGGCGTCGGCGGCCGCGGTCCGGGCGGCGGCTTCGGCCACCAGTTCTTCGCCTACCAGGGCGAGCTGGACCTTGAGCACTACCAGAAGAACGGCACCTGCCTGCGCCTGCGCGAGCTGTACGCGAACCTGGAGCGCGAGGGCATCAAGTCCTATGAACTCAAGCCCGACGAGCTGCGTCGCCTGCTGGTCGGCGGCCACACCTCGATCCCGCTGGACCTGACCCTGATCCCGCTGCGCTCCACCAGCGAACAGAGCCTGAAGACCTTCCGCTCGCTGTTCATCAACCTGCTGCACATGCGCGAGATCACCGCCGCCAAGCTCAAGCAGCTGTTCCTCGATGCCTTCGAGCACAGCCTGCGCTCGGGCAGCGTCGACTACATCGCCGCCTGCGAGGAAGCCTTCCGCGACGTGCGTCGCATGGAGGGCGATTACCAGGCCCTGGTCGCCGCCGGTCCGCTGGTCGAGGCCCTGGCCAACGGCGTACAGCAGCGCGAAATCCTGCGCGGCAAGATGCACCGCCTCTCGCCCCTGCTGGATAACCTGCTGGGCACCTGGGAAGACTATTCCGGCGCGCGCAAGGAAGAGCTGGTAATCCAGGCCGAGCACTACCGCCGCGAGCAGGACGGCCTGCAGAACGAACAGCGCGGCAGTACCGCCGAGCTGATGCGCCTGGAGCGCGAAATCAGCGAGATCCAGCGCTGGATGGGCGAACTGGCCGTGCTGAAGAACCGCTTCGCGCTGGTCGAGGACGCCAAGGTGCTGGAGCAGCAGCTGCTCGCCGCCAAGGACGCCCACGACGAACTGGCCGGTGCCCTGGCGCATTCCCGGCAGTTCTCCAGCGAAGACCTGGAAGAACGCATGCGCGACCTGGAGAAGCGCCTGAAAGGCGTTCGCCAGCAGCTCGAACATGCCGACAACAACAGCTACGCCCGCCTGCGCGAGGAATTCTCCCAGCAGGACGTGGAACGCCTGATGCGCCTGTTCAACGGCGCGCTGTTCAGCCTGCCGCTGGGCGAGAAAGGCGTGGACCTCGACGAGAACGGCCTGTGGGTCGGCAGCGTCGAGAAGATCCTTGATGCCTTCAAGGGCGAACGCTTCGAAGTGCCGGGTCTAACCATCGACCTCTCGCACATCGAGCCGCCGGCCCTGCAGGCCCTGGCCGACCGCGCCGCCCTACGCGACCAGAAGGAACGCCTGGAGAAGGAGCTCAAGCAGCTCAAGACCCAGCAGGCCGTGGCCGCCGACCGCAACGCCAGCAAGGCGCAGGCGGACAAGCTTTATCAGGACGTGCTCGACGCGCAGAAGGCGCTGGAAGACTTCCGCCGCAGCCAGACCCTGAACGCCGAGGAGCCGGCCAAGCTGGAACAGCTCGCCCAACTGGAAGCGACCCAGGATGAACTCAAGCGCTCCGCCGACGCCTTCACCGAACGCGTCCAGCAGCTGTCCGCCAAGCTGCAGCTGATCGGCCGCCAGCTCGCCGACCTGGAAGCCAAGCAACGCACCCTTGACGACGCCCTGCGCCGCCGCCAGCTGCTGCCGGCCAACCTGCCCTTCGGCATCCCGTTCATGGATCCGGTCGACGACTCCATGGACAACCTGCTGCCGCTGCTCAACGACTACCAGGACACCTGGCAATCGCTGCAGCGGGTGGACGGCCAGATCGAGGCGCTGTATGCCCAGGTGCGCCTGAAAGGCGTGGCCAAGTTCGACAGCGAGGACGATCCGGAGCGCCGCCTGCAACTGCTGATCAACGCCTACGCGCACCGCACCGACGAAGCCCTCACGCTGGCCAAGGCGCGCCGCGCGGCGGTCACCGACATCGCCCGCACCCTGCGCAACATCCGCAGCGACTACGACAACCTGGAACACCAGCTGGCGCTGTTCAACCGCGAGATCAACAAGCGCCAGGTGTCGAACCTGCAGAGCTTCCGCATCGTGCTGGCACCGAACAAGGACGCGCTCAAGCACATCGACCAGATCATCCACAGCGCCGGCCAGTACGAAGAAGGCGAGAACCTCTCGGTCTTCGACCTGACCCAGAGCGCCGAGCAGGATGCGAAGAACGAGGAAGCCAAGGACTACCTGTCGCGCCTGGTGGCGGCGAACAACAACCAACTGGGCCTGAAGGACCTGTTCGAGCTGGCGTTCGAAATCACCAAGCTGGGTGGCCAGCCGATCATGCACACCGACATCGACGGCGCGGCATCCAACGGCACCACCATGACCATCAAGGCGCTGACCAACATGTACTTGTTGCTGCACCTGATGGACCGCGAGCAGGCCGGCCGCGTGCGCCTGCCCTACTACCTCGACGAGGCGGCGGACATCGACGAACGCAACCAGTCGGCGCTGCTGGAAACCAGCCTGCAGCTGGGCTTCGTGCCCATCCTGGCGAGCGTGAAGCCACAGGTCTCGGCCCAGGTGGCCATCGACCTGGAAGGCGGCAGCGGCCCCAACGGCATCTACATCGACGAGGCGGACTGGAAGTACATCCGTCGCCGGGATACCGAGAAAGCCGCCCATAACGACGTGGAGGCCAGCGCCGAGCCGGCGTGACCTTCCCCGCGTTAAAGCAAAAGCCCCGCAATGCGGGGCTTTTGTTTTCCCGGCTCCGCGCGGACCTGCTCTTGTAGGAGCGAGCTTGCTCGCGAACCGCATAACGCCGAAGTCCAGCAAGAATCCGTTCGCGAGCAAGCTCGCTCCTACGAAAAGCTCCTCAACCCGCGACGGATACCGGAATGAAAAAGGGCCGCAATCGCGGCCCTTTTCCAGTTCGGCGAAAACTCAGTTCGCCTTGCTCAGCGGGATCTTCGGCGCCCAGTCCAGCCACTCTTCGTTGGACTCGTCGAACAGGGCGAAGGTCTGCCCCGGCTTGGCCGGCGGGCCCATCTCCGCATTGTTCGGGGTCGCAAAGGCGACGCCACCGGCAAGGATGGTCTCGAACGACTCGGTACGCACCTTCACTCCCTTGAACAGGCCGGCATCCACGCCAACGCCACTGGTGTTCCAGAAGCGACTGCCGGTGTGCACCAGCGGCGCGTAGCGCGGCTCGATCAGGATGTGGATCAGCACCCGGTCGGCGGTCTCGCCCAGTTCGAAGGAGGTCACCTTGCCCACCTGCACCTCGCGGTAGGTCACCGGCACACCCACCTTCAGCGAGCCGCGACGGGGAGCGCTGAGGGTCAGGCGCAGGCCTTCGCCTTCCAGCAGACGGTTCGGCTGGCCGGCCAGCAGGGTGAAGGCGGTTTGCGCCTGGCCCGGCTTGTCGGCCGGCAGCACTTCGATGTACTGGCCGCTGACGATGGTGCCCAGGTTGGAAACGCCGTTGAGTCCGACTTCCGGCCCCACCACCCAGAAGCGGGTGCCCTGGCGAGCGATGCTGTCTTCCGCACGGGTCAGGCGCGCTTTCAGCTGCACGCCGCTCAGGTCCTTGCTCAGCTCGACCTGCTCGACACGCCCGACTTCCAGGCCCTTGTAGCGCAGCACGGTGCCTTCCTTCAGGCCGTCAGCGGTGTCGGCACGCAGTTCGATCATCTTGCCCTTGGCGTGGGCCACTTCCTCGCTGTCGAACAGCGCGAAGCGACGCACCTTGGTTATCGGAGGCGCTTTCGCGTCCGGCGTATCGAAGGCGATGCCCCCGGCGATCAGGGTCTGCAACGACTCGCTTTTGAGTTTGATGCCGTCGAGCCCGCCACTGACGGTAACGCCACTGACGTTCCAGAAGCGCGTCGAGGTGTTCACCAGCTTGGCGTACTCCGGCTCGATGTGGACGCCAATGACCAACCGCGACGGATCACGACGGGACAACTGGTAGCTCTGCACGCTGCCCACCTTCAGCTGCCGATAAAGGATCGGCGTGCCGACCTCCAGCGAGCCCAGCTTGTCGGTCGTCAGCACCAGGTGCAGGCCCGGCGAATCCAGGTTCAGCGGCGGCGCCTTGGGACGGATGGTGAATTCACGGGACGGTTCACCGGTCTTGGAGAAGCGCACGCTGATGTAGTTGCCCTTTACCAACGCTTCCAGGCCGGTAATACCCGCCAGGGAAATACTCGGTTTGACCAGCCAGAACTCGGTGCCGCTATTGAGGAAGTCCTCGGTGCGCGGGTCCATGGACAACTGCGCAGTGGCGCCGTTGAAGTCCTGGTCCATGTCGATGCTCTTCACGGTACCGACCTGCACGCCGTTGTACATCACCGGCGTACTGCCGGCACTGAGCCCGCTGACATCGGTGACCTTCAGCTTGACGCCGAGGCCGGCCTGGGCGGCGTCGTAGTCCTCATACAGGCGGAACGGCTTGGTCGAATCCGTTGGCGGGCTGTCCGGATAGTTGTCCGGCGTGGCGAAAGCGATACCCCCCGCGGCGATCGAGGCAAGCGACTCGGTGCGCAGCTTGAGACCGCTCAGATCGCCGGACAGGGTGATGCCGCTGGCGTTCCAGAAGCGCGAATGTTTGCGCACCAGATTGGCATAGGCCGGCTCGATGTGAATCTTCACCTCGATGGTCTTCTGGTCTTCCGCCAGGTGATAGCTCTTCACCTGGCCCACCTGAATCTGCCGGTAATAGATCGGGCTACCCTGTTCCAGCGAACCCAGTCGATCAGCCTTCAGCGTCAGGTGCAGACCCGGCAGGCTGTCGGAAAGCGGCGGCGGCTCCTTCAGGGCGGTGAACTCCTTCTGCTGATCGCCTTTCACCGGGTCGATGGCAATGTAGTTGCCCGACACCAGGGTCTCCAGGCCGGTCACCCCGGCCAGCGACACTCGCGGCTTCACCAGCCAGAAGCGGGTGTCCTTGCTCAGGTACTCCCCCGCTTCCTTGCGCATCTCGACCAGCGCGGTCACGCCCAGGTCCGGCTTGTTGACATGCAGATCGGTGACCTTGCCGACGGCAATCCCCTTGAAGATCACTTCGGTCTTGTTGATCTGTATCCCGTCACCGCTCTCGAAACGGATATTGATCATGATCCCCGCCTGGTCATAGGCCCTCCAGGCCAGCCAGGCACCGATCGCCAGGGCAATCAGCGGCAGGATCCAGATTGCCGACCAGTTGGAGGTCTTGCGCATCTTCGGGGTGGGAAGATCACTCATTGTCGTTTTCCGCGTCCGTGTTATCCCAGATCAACCGGGGATCGAAGGTCACTGCTGCCAGCATGGTCAGAACGACCACAGTGGCGAAGGCGGCCGCACCGAGGTCTGCCTCGATAGTGGCCAGATTGCCGAAATTCACCAGGGCCACCAGGATCGCGATGACGAAGATATCGAGCATCGACCATCGTCCTATCCACTCGATGAACCGGTACATCAAGATCCGCTGCTTGGCCGACATGGGCTGGCGGCGCTGCACCGAGTACAGCAGCAGGGTGATGCCGACCAGCTTGAAGGTAGGCACGAGGATACTGGCGACGAAGACCACGGCGGCGATCGGCACCATATCCGCGTTGATCAGCTCGATCACCCCCTCCATGATGGTCGCGGGCATGCCATTGCCCAGGAAGTTGACCGTCATGATCGGTAGCAGGTTGGCAGGTATATAGAGCACGGCAGCGGTGATCAGCAGCGCCCAGGTCCGCGCCAGGCTGTTTGGCTTGCGCTCGTGCACCACCGAGCCACAGCGGCTGCAAATGGTTTCATCGTCCTCGGCACGCCGATTGAGCTGGTGGCACTCGCCGCAGATCAATACACCGGCATCAATGGCTCGCATCATCGAACTCCCCGGACAATTCGCTCCAGACCTGGTGGTGGGACATGGTCACCTCCAGCCAGACCTGGGTGAACAACAGGGCCACGAAGCAGGCCAGCCCCAATCCGATATGCAGCTCGGCCATGCCGATCAGCTTCACGATCGACACCAGGATGCCCATGAAGTAGACCTCGAGCATCCCCCATTCGCGCAGGTGCTGGTATCCACGCAACAGCACCATGCCTTGCTCGCGCATCCTCTTGAAACGTAGCGTCAGCAGGACGAACAACTGGCAGAGCAGCTTGACCAGCGGAATGATCATGCTGCACAGGAACACCACGATGGCGACGCCTTTCATGCTCGACCCATAAAGGCCCAGCACCCCGCTCCAGACCGTATCGGTACTGGTCTGCCCGAGGATGGTGATGTGCATGATCGGCATGAAGTTGGCCGGTATGTAGAGCAGCAACGCCGTCAGCACCAGGGCCAGTCCACGACGCACCATATGAGGACGGTGTATCTCCAGCTCATAGCCGCAGCGCGGACAAACCGACTTCTGCCCCAATGGCACGGGCTCGCGCCGCATCAATAGATCGCACTCATGGCACGCGGTCAGTTGATCCAGCGGCAGGTGCTGTAGCGCATCACCTTGGATTTCGGACATGAAAGAACTCAGGGAAAAGTTGACGCTATTGTAGACGAGAGCGAACGCTCAACGTTGCGCAGCATAGGCATCGAGTCATTGCGAATTTGCACATGTGTGGCAAGGAGATCCAGTGCCAATCCACGCTTTCTGATGGTATTTGGCAAGGCTCCCGCGCGAATCTGGCAATCTGCCAGAACAGTGCAAGGCCCATCCTATCGACACACCAGTTCGTTGGCTACAGAGCCGCCGCAAAGAAGCATTGCAGAGAGCTCCGGCGAGGGTGCGGAGCTGCTCGCGCAGGAGCGGACCTTATCCGCGAAGCCGTCGTATCAGCTTGCACAACCGCCCAGGCTGGGCGTCATCCGGCCCACTTTCCCGCGCGCAAAAGCAAAGCCCCCGGCCAGCGATGCTGACCAGGGGCTTTAGGATAGGCGCTTGACGATGACCTACTCTCACATGGGGAAACCCCACACTACCATCGGCGATGCGTCGTTTCACTGCTGAGTTCGGGATGGGATCAGGTGGTTCCAACGCTCTATGGTCGTCAAGCAA